>CAZIZP010000055.1:0-3072 GCA_964543705.1 uncultured Chitinophagaceae bacterium | reverse complement strand
TTTTACCGATAGAGGCGAATTAGACATTACTAATGCTGCTGCTGTAAACGAATTTATAGCTACTGCTAAACCCAATTTTGTAATTAATGGTGCTGCCTATACTGCTGTAGATAAAGCCGAAACCGACCAAGAGGCCGCTTATGCGATTAACGCTACAGCCGTTGGATATTTGGCTGCTGCGTGTAAAGAAAATAATGTGAAATTTATTCAGGTTTCTACCGATTTTGTTTTTAATGGCGCAAAATATACTCCTTACAAAGAAGATGATGCAACCAACCCTTTAAGTGTTTATGGCAAATCGAAATTGCAAGGGGAGCAGTTGTGTTTGCAGAATAATAATGATGCTATTATCATCAGAACTTCATGGTTGTATTCTTCTTTCGGAAATAATTTTGTGAAAACCATGTTGCGCTTGTCTTCAGAAAGAAGCGAACTAAAAGTAATTTTCGACCAAACGGGAACGCCCACTTATGCAAGAGATTTGGCACAAGCCATTCTGCAAATTATTCAGCATGATAAAGTAAAAACTACATCGGGTATTTTTCATTTCAGTAATCAAGGTGTTTGCAGTTGGTACGATTTTGCAAAAGCTGTGGTTGACTTATCGGTTAACAATTGCAAGGTATTGCCCATTGAAACTTTTGAATACCCAACGCCTGCCACACGCCCTCACTACAGTGTGTTGAACAAAAGAAAAATTGTAGAAACATTCGGTGTAGAGATTCCTTACTGGAGAGATAGTTTAGAGAAGTGTTTTCAATTGATAAAATAAGATGCCTAATATTCAAGATATTATTACCATTGCCCAACAAGCAGGAAAAGCTATTTTAGAAATTTATAATTCTGAAGACTTTGCCATAGAAACCAAAGGCGATAACTCGCCACTTACTAAAGCCGATAAAGCAGCCAACGAAATTATTGTAAATGAATTGCAACGCTTGTATCCTGAAATTCCTATTATTTCCGAAGAAAATAAATTGCTACCTTTTAATAAAAGACAACACTGGAATAAATGTTGGCTGGTTGACCCGCTCGATGGCACTAAAGAATTTATAAAGCGCAATGGCGAGTTTACCGTTAACATTGCTTTGATTGAAAACGGTGCGCCTGTTTTGGGCGTGGTGCACGTACCTGTTTCGGGAGTAACCTATTATGGAGAAAAACATAATGGTGCATATAAGTTAGAAAATGGGGAAGTTAGAAAATTGAAAAATTCAGTGGTGTCTTACACTGAAAAACAAAATATAAAAGTAGTAGCCAGTCGCTCGCATCTTTCAGTAGAAACACAACAATTTATTGATGATTTACAACAGCAGGGTAAAACAGTTGAGTTTGTATCGATGGGCAGTTCGTTAAAACTGTGTTTAGTTGCCGAAGGTGTTGCCGATGTGTACCCGCGCTTTGCGCCCACTATGGAATGGGATACCGCTGCGGCACAAGCTGTTGCCGAAGCTGCCGAAAGAAAAGTGCTGGTTCATAATTCTGATTTACCTTTGCGCTATAACAAAGAAAATTTATTGAACCCTTGGTTTTTGGTTTGCTAAATTTTCTGAAAACATTCAACAATAAACTGCAGGGTAATATTTGAATCCAATACGTAAAATTCAATCATCGCCATTTCTGAAAAATGTTTCTATCCTCATGACAGGAACGGTGATTGCTTCTATTATACCTGCCATTGTTCAGCCTATATTAACAAGAATTTATACTCCTGCCGATTTCGGTTTATATGGCTTGTACTTTGCCTTTATTGGCGTATTTACTTCTGTTTCAGGTTTGCGCTATGAGTTAGCCGTGCCATTACCCCAAGTAAAAGAAGACACCGATCGCATGGCAATGATTACCATTTTTTCGGCAGCTTGTGTTTCGGTTTTGCTTTTTATTTTTTCATACATTTTTCGTTTTCAAATAGCTGAAATGCTGAACAACGAGCGCATGGCTTCGTGGATATTAATTGTTCCTTTTGGCGTATTTGTTGGTGGTATTTATCAGGCATTTAATTATTGGTTAATTCGCCACAAGGCTTTTAAATCTTCAGCCATAAATCGTGTTACACAAAAGGTGGTCGATTCGCCCGTAATGGTAGTGTTGGGTTATTTAAGTTTTGGTGCCGGGCAAGTAGTAGGCGACTTTACAGGTAGAGCTATGATGGGCTTAATGGCAATGTTTCAGGCTATAAAAAACGGCTTTACTTTTAAAAGTTTTGAATGGAAACGTGTTAAAAAACTTGCCAGTCAATACCGAGATTTTCCTTTATTCAGCACCTTGCCTACGTTGGCCGATTCTATTGGTTTATACATTCCTGTAATGCTTATTAGCAGCATGTTTAGCGATAACGAAGCGGGCTTTTATACCAATACACGCAACTTGTTGTCTATCCCCTTAATTTTTATTTCGCGCAACTTATCGCAGGTGTTGTTAGAGCGTTTTGTAAGCCGAAAAAATAATAAGCTGTCGGTATTACCCGAAGTAAGAAAAATATTCTGGTACTTAATACTATCTACTATTCCTTTCATTATTATTTTAATTTTATTTGCACCACAATTATTTGTTTTTGTATTTGGCGAAAACTGGAAAGATTCAGGAATTTACACACAAATATTAGTGGTGTCTTATGCGCTACGTTTTGTTAATGGTTCGCTAACGGTAGTTTTTTCGGCTTTAGAAAGAATAAGGCTGGCGAGTTACTGGCAAGTGTATTTCTTTTTTGCCATCATCAGTCTTTCATTGCTAAAACAATTTAATCTTTCAGCTTATGAATTTATTGGAGCGTTAATGTTGGTTGAAGCCATAAGTTATTCTATTTATTTATGGTTGGTTTTCAAAGTAGCAAGACAATACGATGCTTCATTGAAATAGATTATATTATTTTGTATTCAACTCTGTTTTTACCTTTTTAAATTTCTTTTTTCTGAAACTGTAACCACTTAGTAAATCTTACTTAATGCTTTTTGAAAAAATTACTATTTGTTTATAATTACATATTCACTTGTTATAAAGATGATTTTGATTCAAATAAAAAGCCCCTGAAAAATATCCAGGGGCTTTTTGTTTTTATCTTTTGTTCAGTTT
>CAZIZP010000054.1:0-4050 GCA_964543705.1 uncultured Chitinophagaceae bacterium | reverse complement strand
GCAATTAGCTTTAAATCTTTAAACTGCTCTAATATTTTCTTATACAAATCGGTTGCAGCACCTTGCAGTGTACCATCTTTTGAAATATCGGTACACATTACATATTGAATGCCTTTTTCAAGGTAGTTGGCAATAAAATCATAGACATATAGCTTGCTGTCTTCCTGCCAACCGTGAATCTGGATTTTTTCTTTCATTACATCAGCACCAATAATAATTGCATCGGCACCATATTGTTTCATCCAACGGGCTACGGTTTCTGGCGACTTCACTGCCACACTTCCAATAGTTACTTGCTTGGCACCACACTCAAAAGGTATTTTTATCATATCATCGGAACTAATGCCTCCACCAAAATCTATTTGTAAAGAAGTTTTTGAAGCAAGTTTTTCCAGCAATTTATGATTCACAATTTTCTTGGCTTTTGCACCATCTAAATCTACTACATGCAAATATTGCAAACCGGCATCTTCAAAGCTTTTAGCAACTTCAAGCGGGTCTTCATTGTAAATAGTTTTCTGATTGTAATCACCTTGATACAACCTTACACATTTACCGTCAATAATATCTATAGCAGGAATAATTCTCAATTGAATTAAGATTTATGAATTATAGGTTAAGAAAGTTTTCTAAAATTTTGCTGCCGGCATCACCACTTTTTTCAGGATGAAATTGCACTGCATAAAAGTTCTCTTTCTGCAAAGCAGCAGCAAAGGGCAAAATATAACTACAGGTGGCAATTTCATGTGTATTTTGTTCAGCATAAAAACTATGTACAAAATACACATCAGGATTATGCAATCCATTAAACAATGGTGTTTTCAAATCGTATAAAGTATTCCAGCCAATATGGGGTACTTTCTCTTTTGGCGGAAAAATCTTCACTTGCACATCAAACACGCCAATGCAATCGGTATTATTCTCTTTAGAATGTTTACATAACAATTGCAAGCCCAAGCAAATGCCTAATAAAGGTTGTTTCACTTCTTTAATAAACTTATCTAAATTTCTTTCTTTCAAATAAGCCATGGTAGTGCTTGCTTCACCTACTCCGGGAAAAATAATTTTATCGGCTTTGCTCAACAACTCAATATCATCTGTAAGCACCGACTCAACACCCAAACGTTCTAGCGCATATATTACAGATTGAACATTGCCTGCGTTATATTTAAGTATGCAAATCATAAAATGCCTTTAGTTGTGGGCAACTCCTCTCCTTCTCTATTTACAGCTTGTTTAATGCTACGTGCAACTGCTTTAAATATGGCTTCAATTTTATGATGTTCGTTTTTACCTTTGGCTTTAATATGCAAGTTGCATTTAGCAGCATCGCTAAACGATTTAAAGAAATGCTCAAACATTTCCGAAGGCATATCGCCTACCATTTCACGTTTAAACTTAGCCTCCCATTCCAGCCATGCGCGCCCTGAAAAATCTATACCTACCAAAGCGTTGGCATCGTCCATAGGCAAAAAATAACCATAACGTTCAATGCCTATTTTATCGCCTAATGCTTTATGAAAAGCTTTGCCAATTGCAATAGCGGTATCTTCTATAGTGTGGTGTTCATCAATTTCTAAATCGCCTTTAACAGAAACTTTTAAATCGCAGCCTGAATGTTTGCCCAACTGTTCCAGCATGTGATTAAAAAAACCTAAGCCCGTTTCAATTTCGGTTTTACCTGTTCCATCAAGATTCAACTCAACTGTAATATCGGTTTCTTTTGTTTTTCTGTGATGTGTAATTTTTCTTTCAGGCTTTTTTAAATAGTAATAAATATCTTCCCAATTAAGCGTTTGCAAGGCTATAAAATCTTTCAGGGTTTCTTCATTTTCTGAAATTTCCAACGCACCTAATGCACGTCCATCATTTAGCCAAAAACATTTAGCGCCTAAGTTTTTTGCCAGCATTACATCTGTAATTCTATCGCCTATTACGAATGAATTAGCTAAATCATAATCGCCATTAAAATATTCTTTCAGCATACCAATGCCGGGCTTTCGAGTGTCTAAGCCTTCATCGGGGAAACTTTTATCTATATGCGATTTTGCAAAAAACACTTTCTCCCCTTCAAATACTTTCAGCATATAATTATGTGCTTTCCAAAATCCTGTTTCGTTAAAATATTCTGTACCCAAACCATCTTGATTAGTAACGATTACCAATTCATAATCAAGTTCGGCAGCAATTTTTCCCAGCCACTTAAAAATTCCGGGGAAGAAAACCACTTTCTCAATGGCATCTACTTTAAAATCTTCAGGCTCTAAAATTAAAGTGCCATCACGATCAATAAACAAAACTTTTTTCATAAAAAAAATTGAATTGCGAAGTTAGTGGTAAAACCAAACTTCTTTTAGCAAAATATGTATTCATAACTAATATTCTAAAGAATTGTTGCAGTTATTCTTTTTCTTCTAAGTAGTTGCGTAAATATTCATATTTAGCAGTAAGGTTACCATTTTTGGCTATGGTAGCATGATCAATCATTTCACTGTTTGATTTTAATAGTTCAGGAATTACTATTTGCAGCATTTTTTCACTAAAAGCTTCCGAAGCATCTCTCGGTAATTCATTGGGCAAATTATCTATAGACATAATATCTATAATGTGACCTTGATAAGGTGCATCTTCCTTCTCCGTTTTAGGATTGTAGCCCATTACAGGTTCGGCAATAGTGGTAGCTCTAGTGGTAGCCGGTACCGAACCATCTATATCGCACGAAATATCGGCAATAGTTTTTATACTGAAATCGGGCTGTTTCATATTTTCTTTAGTGAAAAATACAGGTGCCTTAGGGCTCCAGAAAATGGCATTTATCATTATATCGGCCACTTTATAATAAGGCTGAAAATGGCATTCATACGCTTCAGGATGCTTGTAAAAATCTGAAATAGGTGCTTTTGTTTTATCTTTTCTGAAATATAAATCTTCACTATCTAGCTGCACATACACCGCTTCTGAAAATTGATTGTTTACAAATTCATTTTTATTAACTCTTTTAATTTTCAATTGATCTAAAACTTCTAAACTGCCCTTTGCTACTCTGCCGCCTCCTGTTACCACGATTTTAATTGCTGGTAATTGTACGCTTTTATAAAATTTATACAAGTCGTTCAGGTTTTTAAAGCTATGTGCTATTGGAAATTTGAACAACCCCGTTCTATTTCCATAAGCCATCAAGCCGTTGTGTGCACCAACAATTCCGGCAAATCTTCCGAAGGCAATAACTCTGTCGCCTTTATTGTCGGTAATGCATTCATAATCTATTAGCCTGATGTTTTTTTCTACAACTGCCTGAAGCAACTTTCGATTGTAGGGCTGCTTTTTAATAGTATGCGAAAAGAAAAAGTAAGTTTTTTTGGGAATTAAATTTTGAACAGGCACTTCTTTAACGCCAATTAACACATCGCAATCATCAACTGAATTTACTACCTGAATGTTTTGTTGCATGTATTCTTCATCAGAAAAACAACGATTGGACGATTGTTGTGCCACCACTTCAACTTCAGAAAAATTATTTTTTAAGTCTCTAGCATGTGTAGGAATTAATGCCACTCTGGTATCGGGCGGATTTTTTTGTTCTCTAATAATTCCAATTTTCATTTTAGTTGTAATTTTTAGTTTGAAAATACGGAACTTTGTGACAGTAAATTTTATTTACAAAGCAGTTCATTGAAATTTGGGGGTGTATGGCATTGACGGGAAGCGTATAGGTTTACCCGCAAGCCGAGTTTTCTGTGGACACTCGTTAATCTGAACACTGAACTCAATTTTAACTGGCGAATCTAATTACGCCATGGCTGCTTAATACCAGGTATTAAGTGCCTTTGTCGCTCATAGGCCTTGCCTGTTTGGCATTTGATGTGGCATCACGAAAAACAGGATAGTCAATCGGGGTAGCTTTGACCGTGCGATGAAACCCAAAAAGATAAGGTGATGGTTGGAAGGTTATCTTGCCTGCCAAAACCCGACAACTAAGTAGATAACTAAGCTTGTAGAAAGTAAGCACATGCCTTGTCCGGACGTGGGTTCGAAACCCACCACCTCCAC
>CAZIZP010000053.1:4087-4344 GCA_964543705.1 uncultured Chitinophagaceae bacterium | reverse complement strand
AAAGTGTTGTCGCAAAGGTTTGTTATGATGCATCTGTAGTTACCAAAATCTGATAACTGAACATTGTTAATGGTGTAGGAATCAGATGTGGCATTAGGAATATTTACATTATTTTTTTGCCATTGGTAACTTATAGCACCCAATACTGTTACTGAGAATGTAGCCGAATTGCCTATAACCGGACAAATACTTTGTGGTTGAGCAGTAATTACAAATGGAGTTTCGTAAAGTTGAGTTATATCAGCAGCAGATAAGGC
>CAZIZP010000053.1:0-4073 GCA_964543705.1 uncultured Chitinophagaceae bacterium | reverse complement strand
TCATCTATTTTTCCAGAGAAAGGTTGGTTTCCAGTAGTAATAACGCCAGGGAAATTTGTATTGGCATATCCGTTACCAATTCTGATTATATTGGCTGAACCCGGTGCAGGAGTACCCGCTAATGTTGCCACAGGACTTCCATCCAAATACGCAGTCTGTAAATTTGCACCTATTACCAATGCAAAATGGTGCCAGTTGGTATCATTTACTGACACAGAGGAGTTCCATGGTGTACCATTCCCTCCTTGATACATCAACCCATAGAGTTGCCCATTGTCTCTGATATAGGCTAAAGGATTCCAATTGCCCGGAGCTGCAACCTGATAAGAACACAACATTCCTTTAGCGTTTAATGACGCTCGCTTAAACCATAATGAAATCGTTTTATTTTGCCCGTTGCCTAATATAGTTTGCCCCGTTGGTGCTGTAATGGTAACATCCGATGTAGTGCCGTTAAAACTTAAAGCAGTGTTTGCTTGATTAAATCTGTTAGTAGTATTTGTAGTAGCAGTAGCAACAGCATTATATCCATTTCCGCTTAAATCATTTGCATTGCCATCAAAAGGATAAAAAGCAGTCAGGTTAGGAATGTTTATCGTTCCGCCTTGTGTTACTGAAACCTGAAATGAGTCTGTGCCGCAAGTAGAGGAAACTATTACCCTGTAGATCCCTACATCGGTACCAATATTGAAGTTTGTAATTTGGAGATTGGCAGTTGTAGCTCCCGAAACTCTTCCACCATTTGAGAGATTTGCTCCATTTCGCTTCCACTGATAAGCAGTGATTGATTGGCCTGTGTTAAGTGTGAATGCTGCAGTAAGGTTGATGGTGTTGCCCGCACAATATTGTGTGTCACCTGTTATGTTTTTGTCAAGCACACATGGAGGCGTTGAGGTGAACAAAGCCTGAATTTCTCCAATGGTCAAAACTCTATTCCAATACCCCACCTCGTCATTCAATCCGGCTGTTTGGTCATTGATAGATGGCAGTGCGGCACCCGTATTTCCTAGCACTAAATTACTATTGGTGTTATATACCAAATTGCCTGTTGCTGCAGCAGATGCTACTTGCACACCGTTTACAAATACCTTCAAGCCATCTGCATTGCTGAACGTGGCTACCAAGTGATACCAGGTGTTTTCAGCCAACGTAGTGTTGCAATTCAGGTTTTGGTTGTTACCGTTGCCACTGGTAGAGTAACCAAAGTTCAGGGCATTTCCCTGCGTCATGTAAAACAACCAGCTATTCAGCACCGTGGTGTTACTGCGCATACCACCGATAATGGGAAACTGGCTGGCAGGGGTTGTAAAAGAAGGCCTGTACCACATGGCAAAAGTTACCGAAGTGGGCTTGTTGGCAGGTAATGTATTAGAAAGGTAGTTTAGCAAAGGAGAGCGCGAAGTCACAGCGCTGCTGTTGTTGTTAGACTGCCTGTCTTGACCGTAAGATGCCGTACCATTGGGGTTGAAAGGTTGATTGGCCGGACCCAAGTCATTCAGGTTGCCGTCTAATTCATAAAAGCTTACAAGCCCTGAGGTGGGTACATAATTAGGAAGTTGTGCTTTTAAAGAAAAAACATAACACAGCAATATAGCTGTAATTACAATTTTTATTCTCATCATAATTTATTTGGTTTTACCAAGCAAAATTCTTTTTGTAAAACCAACTATTACTGTACAAACCTCCGAACTATGGTTATTAACCCCCGAAAATGCTTTTTGAATTTATCAGGCAATTTTAAATTGAGCCAAAAAGTTTTCTTTTTGTTCTTTACTTAAAGGAATATTAACCATATTCTCCATAGTAATATATCCGCCTTCACTTCTTTGATACTCTTTCACTCTATTGATATTTATTATGTAAGAGCGATGTGGCCTAAAAAATGATTTATTTTCAGAAAGCAGCAATTCATATTCTTTCATTTTTTTACTTACTAAAACAGTTCTATTTTCAGTTAAAAAAAAATGGGTATAAGAACGGTCTGATTGTAAGTGGATGATTTCTGAAGGATTAATGAACAATAACCCTGAAGAAAATGGCAAGGCTATTTTTCTTATTGGCAATTGCCCCATATTCATTTTAAGGGCTTCATACCTTTCAGATAAAAACCTCTTACCTATAGTTTTTGCTTTGTTGATAGCCCTTGTTAAGGCATCCACACCATAAGGTTTTAACAAATAATCTATCGCTGAAAACTCAAATGCCTTTAATGCAAATTGTGCATGTGAAGTTGTAAATATTGTTTGAAAATCGGGCTTTAGAATAAATTCAAACAGTTTAAAGCCATCGTATTGAGGCATTTCTATGTCGAGAAATACAATGTCAGGTTGGTGCTTATTAATTAATAATACTCCATCAGGTACATTTGCAACTTCACCTACAACTGTTATTTCGCTGAAGTGCTTTTGGAGCATATCTTTTAAATATGCTCTTGCATTATCGGTGTCGTCAATTATTACTGCCTTCATTATTCATCATTCAACGGCAAATTTACTTCAACTGTGGTTCCTAAAGCATTTCCTAAAGAGTCTTTTTTATCAATGTAGTTAATAGTTATGGACTGCTCTTTACTTTCATTCAGCAGCGCAATTCTTTTTGCAATTGCTGAAATAGCATAAGATGTATGTTTTGTAATTTGTTTGTTGTTTAAATAATTTCTGCCAACACCATTATCATCTATTACTACTAATAGCTTGTTTTCATTTATAAGCCTAAATACAATATGTAATTGTTTATCAGTTTGCTTGTGCCTAAGACCATGTTTAATACTGTTTTCTACCAAGGGCTGAAATAGCAAAGAAGGTATCATGGCATTGTAAACATCTATGTTTTCATCTACATCTATCTGATATTTTATTTCGTTATTCATAACAATATTTTCAACAGCTATGTAGTGTGTTAGCATTTCTATTTCTTCATTAACACTTATATATTCAGTTCCTGAATGTTCTAGGCTGGCTCTCATTAAACCTGCAAACTGCTGTACTGCTACTATAGCTTTTTCTTTATCGTTTTTGTGTATAAGCGTTTGTATTGAATCCATTACATTAAAAATAAAATGTGGATTCATACGGCTTTTGAGTGCTTCTAATGCGTAACTATTTTTTTCCTGCTGTATTATTTTATTCTTAAGTTCCAGTTCTCTTATAGCTGCTTCATTTTTTTCAGTTTCAAACTGAAGTTGCAACGTATTTAATGCTTTATGTCTTTCTGCAGAAAGCATTTTTTCATTTACCTGAAAATACCTTTCATGATAAGAAAGTGCCTTGTTAAATTTTTCAGCTTTACTGGCTGCAATATATAATAGCCTGTAGTGTTCCCTTAAAGCATAATCGTTGTTTAGTTTAATAAGATTATCTGTTTCTGCTTCTAAGATTTGAAAAGCTTTATTGTTTCTATTTATTGCAATAAATGCTTCTGCAAGTGTTTGAATTGCATCTATTCTAAGACCTTCAAAAGAATTTTTTCTGCATATTTCTGCCGAATGTTCAGCCTTGCTTATAGCCGCCTCAAAATTACCCAATTCTACATGACATGCCGCTTCGTTTTTCCAACCCATTGCAATTCCGTAAGCAATATTTAAAGTATGAGATATAGCAGTTACTTTTTCGAAATAATGTAATGCCTGTAAGGGTTCTTTTTTCTTGCTAAAAACATTGCCTATACTATTATACAGCTGTGCATGTTGCATAGAATTATCTTCATTGCCCACTATTTGTAATGCCTTATTGTAGGCAAGCAAAGCCTTTTCAAAATTACCCATGCTAGTTTGTACTATTGCAATATTTACCTGACAGGGTATTAGTTCTTTATCGTTTTTAAGTTCATTCAATAATTTTTCGGCTGTATGATAATTTTCAAGTGCTTTTTCGTAAATGCTTCTGTTGAAATAGGTAGTGCCAATAGTAAGGTGGGCTTGTGCCTGTTTTAAAATATTATTTTCAAGAATTGCCCTTTCTAGTATATATTTTGCAATTAATTCTGATTGTTCATTTTCTGACTTATTATATAATTCACGGGCTTCGTCTAATAACTCATCTAAAGATTTATGCTGAAAAGTATCGTTTATGTTC
>CAZIZP010000052.1:0-4433 GCA_964543705.1 uncultured Chitinophagaceae bacterium | reverse complement strand
GGACATAAATGGCTGTGAAATGGCATTCCGAATTTTAGGAATGGACATAAATGGCCGTAGAACGGCATTCTAAATTTTGGGAATGGACATAAATGGCTGTGGAATGGCATTCCGAATTTTAGGAGTGGACATAAATACTTGTGGAAATCCATTCCGAATTTTGAGAATGGATATAAATACGTGTAAAATTCCATTCCGAATTTTGGGAATGGACATAAATGGCCGTAGAACGGCATTCTAAATTTTGGGAATGGACATAAATGGCTATGGAACGGCATTCCGAATTTTAGGAATGGACATAAATGCCTATTTAAAGGCATTCTGAATTTTACGAATGCCTTTAAATAGGGTAGTAGAGGCAAACCAAAAGTTCAGAACAAATACTTACCAAAATTAAAAAGCCTTCCCTAACCTGATTCCTAATTCTAATGGAAATCCTCTCAAAAGCCAAAGCGTTAGGTCGTCCCAATTGTTGCGCCTGCGGTTAACTGGTATTATGGCCTGAACGCCACCAAATAAGTCTAATGCAAAACGGCCTTGATTGCCTAATAAAAACTGGTAGCCAAACGATACGCCACCGCCTACCAGCACACTAAAATCGCTGGTTTTAATATAGCCGGGGTCGCCAGGGCAAAGGTAAATTCCACTGCTGGTCGAGTAGCAATAGAGCCCTCTGAATAAAAAACTGTTTCTATCGTAAAAGCCTGCTGAAATTTTAAACTGGGCAAAGGCACCTTCCGGGGCTTTCTTTTTAAAATAAATTCGTGTAAAAGGTTCTGTTCTTATGCCATTAAATAAAAATAAATATCCTCTTGTGTGAAAACCAAAAGAAGCAGTTGAATTGGTAGCAACTCTTTCCAGTTTTATACCCGGGTTCCAAAAGCCCGGATAAAAAGCTAAAACTGTGCTTTTGGACAATTCGCCTCTTTTTACGGCTTGTTTGGGTAGTGCAATTACCTCTTCAGCATTGCCTTGTGCTATTGCCGAATGAAAAAGTAATGCAAAGAAAAAAAGCCACAGAAAGTTTTTCATAAAAACCATTTTAGTCTTTTCCGCCTTCACCTTTAAACTGGTGTCGTTCGTCTTTAAACAAAATATTGAAGGTGGTTAACGAACCGTAAATTCTGGTTATATACTGTTGCAAATGTACTTTTTCCTCATCGTTCAGTTTTGAATTAGCATTAATGTTTTGCTCTAAAACTCTTAGCCTGTCGCGCAGCATTACAATTTTATGAAAAAAAACTTCAATAGGCACTTCTTTAGGCTTCAGGCTTTCGTTGGCGGGTTGCAAAATCATTTTTCCGCCTACCCATTTTTCGCCCATAGGTATTAAAACCGTAAAATCGGCATAGCGTTGCAATACATCGGCAAGTGCATCTTTTACATCTTCAAGAGAAAGGGTATTGTCGGGTTTTTCAGCAGGCTGTAACAGTTGCAAGCCGTCAAAGTCGCGAGCAATTTCTTTTTCACCGTGTTCTTTAAAAAACACCTTCATAAAGTTTACATTAATCCCAAATATCACGCCTTCGCCAAATCCGGGGTGTGCTACTTTTGCTCCAATGGTAAATTGTTCCATAATGTTTATGCTGTTTTATAGGCTTTCAAAAATAAAGTATTTTTAATGACTTAAAGTACAGTTATGAAGTGGATTTATACCGTTGTTTTGTTAAGTGTGTCTATGATTTCAAACGCTCAAAGCTGGGTTACACCCGGTTCTGTTTGGCGATACAATTTTATAAATCTTTCGGGGCAGGGGTATATTCAAATTGAAGCTGCAGGTGACACCGTTATAGAAGGAATAAACTGCAACAAGTTGGTAAAACGTATTTTTCAGCGCAATGCTTTTACAGGCACTACCCAAAACTTTGTAATAGGAAATGAATACACATACGATACCAATGGTGTGGCAATGTTGTATTTCGATAATGCTTTCGATACACTCTATAATTTTAATGCTATTGCGGGCGAAACATGGAATGTTGCAGGGGTGTCGCCCATTCAAAGCGTATGTAATGAAACTTCAGTAATAGAAGTTATAGCTGCTGAAAATGTTACTATTAACGGGGTAGTTTTAAAACAACTAATTGTAGATTACAAATACAGAACTACAGGCACATTTATAATAAGAGATACTATTATTGAAAGAATTGGCACGCTTAGGCAATATATGATTCCGTGGGATTTATGCCTTAGCACTGTAGATGGTAATGAAGGGGGCGAGTTAAGATGTTTTAATGATAATGAAATTGGCGAATACAAACACAATTTTTTCAGCAATTGTAACGTGTTGGTAAATAATGAAGATTGGTTTGCTCAAAACATAAAGGTTTATCCTGTGCCTTTTTCTGAAGTGCTAGTTTTTAAAAACGATAATGGTATCGATATTTCAGCAGTAGCCATAAAAGATTTAGCCGGCAATATTGTTTACACAGAAAAATATTTGCCCGAATATATTAACACACAAAACTTTACGCAGGGCATATACTTTTTAGAGGTTATTGATAATTATGGAAACCGCAGTATAAAAAAGCTTATTAAATAGCCTGAATAAAAAAACTTTTGTTTAGCATTAGCTTCGGTTTTGTAAAAACCATCTGTTTATCTTCACACAAAAAATTAGGGTAATGAAACTATTGAAATGGTATAGTATGGCAATATTAACTACCGCTGTTTTGCTTTTTTCTTTAACGGCCAGCGCTCAATCTGAATCGGAAAAATTAAACGAGTGGTTTAATAAAGTTTTCGATGAATCGGTTTCGCGTTCTCCGGTTTGGCAATCTTATTTGGGTATAAAAACCGATTACGATAAGTGGGACGATAATTCTGAAGCCCGGCTATTGAAAGAATTAAATATTACCAAACAAAATCTGGCTTATTTACAATCGAATTTTAATTACAATAATCTCGATGAGCAAAGCCAGCTGAGTTATGATTTATTTGTAAGCGAAGCCGAAAAAGAAATAGCAAACTTTGAGTTTCGTCACTACGATTATCCCGTAAACCAAATGTTTGGCACCCATTCGTGGATACCTTCATTTTTAATTGATATTCACACCGTTCAATCAGAAAAAGATGCCCTTGATTATATTGCCAGAATAAATGGGGTACAAAAGGTTATAGAAACCTTAATAGATAATCTGAAAATAAGAGAGCTTCAAAATATTATTGCACCAAAGTTTGTGTTTGCGCTGGTACTTAGCGATTGCCAAAACCTGCTAAAAGGAAAACCTTTCGATAACAATGGTAAACATGCCATTTACGAAGACTTTGAAAATAAAGTCAATAAACTTGACAGTATTCCTGAAGAAAGAAAAAAGCAATTAATTACTCTGGCAGAACAAGCCCTGCAACAAAGCTTTAAGCCCGCTTATGAAAAGTTGATAAGCTACCTGAAAACACTGGAGAAGAAAGCCAATAACGATGCAGGTGTATGGAAATTTAAAAATGGCGAGCAATTTTATAATACTAAACTTGCCAATACCACTACTACCAATCTTACTGGCGATGAAATATTTGAAACCGGCATGAATGAAGTAACACGCATACACAACGAAATGCGTGATATTATGAAAAAAGTAAACTTCAGCAGCAATAACCTGAAAGACTTTTTTAAGTTTATGGAAACTGATGCGCAGTTTTATTACCCGCAAACCGATGAAGGGAAAGCACTGTGCATGAAAGACAATCAAAAGATTATTGACGATATGAAAGCCCGCCTGCCCGAGCTTTTTAATATTTTTCCTAAAGCAGAACTTATGGTAAAAGCCGTTGAGCCTTATCGCGAACAAACAGCAGGTGAAGCTTTTTACCAAAGCCCTGCACCCGATGGTTCACGTCCTGGCGTTTACTACATTAATCTATACGACATGAAGCAAATGCCTAAATACCAGTTAGAAGCATTAGCTTATCATGAAGCCATTCCCGGCCACCACATGCAGTTAAGTATTCAGCAGGAATTACAGGGCCTGCCTAAGTTCAGAACTTTAGGAGGCGGCTATACCGCTTATGTAGAAGGGTGGGGCTTATATTCTGAATTAGTACCTAAGGAAATAGGTTTTTATCAAGACCCTTACAGCGATTTTGGCCGCCTGGCAATGGAATTATGGCGTGCGTGCAGGCTGGTGGTAGATGTAGGTATTCACCAAAAGAAATGGACAAGAGAAGAGGGCATTAAGTTTTATAAAGACAATACACCGGCTTCAGAAGGCGAATGTGTTAAAATGGTGGAAAGGCATATTGTAATGCCTTCTCAGGCTACCGCCTATAAAGTGGGGCAAATGAAAATTTTAGCCCTAAGAGAACAAGCAAAAAGTAAGCTAAAAGATAAGTTTAATATTCGCGAGTTTCACGATGTAGTATTGAAAAATGGTGCCTTGCCATTAGATGTTTTAGAGAAACTTATACACCGCTGGGTAGAAAGTAAGTTGTAAGTT
>CAZIZP010000051.1:0-4750 GCA_964543705.1 uncultured Chitinophagaceae bacterium | reverse complement strand
TAAATAGTGCCATAAACGGTGGCAAAGATACAAAGTGAAAAGAGATAAAAAGTTTAAATGTTTATGAAGCCCTTATGCTGAAATAATTTCTTGCTTTAGTTGCAAGGCTTTCTTAATGCAATCAGCCAAGCCTACTCCGCTCACGTAGTTCCCGGCTAAATAAATGCCTTTGTTTTGTTGTTCAAATTCGGTAATGGCTTTTTGCGTTTTCACGTAACCCATTTCATATTGCGGAATGGCGCGTTCCCACTTGTATGAAAAAACAGTTTCAGGTGTGCCTTTTATTTTCATTATTTGCTGAAATTCTTTCAGCGCTTTAGCAATAATTTTTTCTTTTGAAAATTGCTGAAACAAATTTTCGTTTCTTGCGCCACCAATAAACAGCGTGAAGCTTGCTTTCCCTTTGGGGGCACGATTAGGGAAAATAGCGCTTTGAAAAATGGCCCCTAAAAAAGTTTTGTTTTCTTTCTCCGGAACCAAAAAACCAAAACCATCTGAAGCAGTACCAATTTGTTTTTTTTCATAGCCTACTGAAAGCTGTAATACCGGTGGATAATGAACTTTAGACAAAAGATTTGAGATTTGAGACGAGAGACTACTAACAACTTCGCTTGTATGATAAGCTGGAGCAGTAAACACTATTTTTTCAGTCTGAAATTTTTTGGTTTGTTCTTGTTGATGAGCTTTTAGCTGAAAGCCGTTTTGAAATTTATTTATTTCGGTTACTTCAATGCCCTCAATTAAATGTTCGGCTAAAATATTTTTAAGATGTAGCGTTAACTCGTGCAATCCTTTTTTGAAAGAAAAAATTTTTCTTTCCTGTGCTTTGGGGTTTTCTTTTTTATAATGCTTTAATGCCTTAATAATAGAGCCATGTTGTTTTTCCATTTCAGCCAATTTAGGAAACACCGCTTGTAAGCTGAGTTGTTTAGGATTGCCTGCGTAAATGCCCGCTATAAAAGGGTTTAGTAAATAATCAGCTGCTTCGCTGCCTAATCTTCTTTCAATAAAATGATGTAAAGATTCTTCTTCATCGTTTCTTTTCTTCGGAATAAACGGCTCGGCAAACAAGCGAACCTTTCCTTTTGCTGAAAGCAACGATGTAGCAATAAAATTTATGGGGTGTGGTTTCAATTCATGTAAGGTATTGTCTCTAAGAATGAATCTTCTGTCTGATGTTGTTTCGGGCAACAACACCTGCTGTTTCATACCGCAAGCAACTAAAAAGTTTTCTGTTGCATTATCTAATACTGCCGAATGCGGACCAATATCAAAGAAGTAGCCATCTTGCTCGTGCGACAAAATAATGCCTCCGCTTCTTTGTTTTTTTTCAAGAATTAGGAAAGGAATTTTTTCTTGTTTCAGCAAAAAGCCCAAAGCCAAGCCTGTAATGCCTGCGCCTACAATAATTACTGGGTATTCTGAATTATTTATATTCATGAAGATTATTTATTTGTTGCAGTAGCTTGCCAACACATCTGCCCATTCATCATTATCATTCAGGCAAGGTATTAACTGCAAATCTTCCCCTCCGGCCTCCACAAAAACCACTTTACCCCTTACTGCAATTTCTTCTAAAGTTTCCAAACAATCAGCCACAAATGCAGGGCACACCACTGCAATTCTTTTCACTCCGGCTTTTGCCAATCGAGTTAACTCAGGTTCGGTATATGGTTTCAGCCATGCATCTTGCCCCAAGCGCGATTGAAACGACTGGCTATATTGCGTTGGCTGCAATGCTAATTTTTCTGCCACCAGGCGGGTAGTTTCAATTGTTTGGTGGCGATAGCAAAACTGATGCGCTTCGCTTTTTACATTACAACAATCGGCTGTTTTCAGGCAGTGGTTTTTGGTAACATCTGTTTTCTTTACATGCCTTTCAGGAATACCATGATAACTGAATAAAAAATAATCGAAGTTGTTTTGTAGATAAGGCTGAATGCTATGACTTAATGCAGTTATATAATCAGGCTCGTTATAAAAACTTTCCAGTGCATCTAATTTCAATTGCCATTTGTTTTTCTGAATTACCTCGTGTGTTTTTTCAATCACCGTTTTTGTGGTAGCCATTGCATAATGCGGGTATAGCGGAATAATTTTTATTTCCTTTAAATCGGGATATTCGGCAAGCAAATCTTTCAGTGTATTTTCTATAGAAGGGTTGCCATAGCGCATGGCTAACGCTACCGGCACATTCACCTTGTTTTTTACTTTCTGAAAAAGTTGTTGGCTAATAACAATTAATGGTGAGCCTTCTTGCCACCAAATAGAAGCATACGCTTCAGCAGATTTTTTAGGACGAAAAGGAAGAATAAATCCTTTTACAATTAAAGCACGAATAGGGTAGGGAACATCTATCACATTTCTGTCCATCAAAAATTCATCGAGATATTTTCTTACATCCTTTACAGAAGTAGAATCGGGCGAGCCAAGGTTAACCAGTAGAACTGCTTTGTTTGTCATAAATATTATCGTTCACTACACCCAACTTTTTGGTATTTTCAACACCGCTAATAACTGTTCTTCTGCTGAATTTGTTTCGGGCTGAAAATCGTAATTCCAACGAACAGTAGGCGGCAAACTCATTAATATAGATTCAATTCTGCCATTGGTTTTTAAGCCGAACAAGGTGCCTTTATCGTGTATTAAATTAAATTCAACATAACGCCCTCTTCTTATTTCTTGCCAGTATTTTTGTTGGGTAGTAAAAGGCAGATTCTTTCTTTGCTGAACAATAGGCAAGTAGCTATCAATAAAAACTTTGCCAACTGAGGTAGTGAAGTTGAACCAAAATGCTGCATCAAAATTCTCGTTGCCTCTCAGGTAATCAAAAAACAATCCACCAATGCCACGCGCCTCTTTTCTATGATGATTATAAAAATAATTATCGCAAGCAGCTTTAAATTTTGGATATAGCGAATTATCAAAATTATCGCAAGCAGCTTTTTGTGTTTGGTGAAAATGTATAGCATCTTCTTCAAACAAATAGTAAGGTGTTAAATCAGCACCGCCACCAAACCATTGGTCTATTAATGTTCCGGCTTCATCATACAGTTCAAAATAACGATAGTTGGCATGAACCGTTGGCACAAAAGGATTATAAGGATGAATCACTAACGATATGCCGCAGGCGAAAAAATTGCCATATTTTACATTTAGGTTTTGTTGCATTACTTCGGGCAATACACCATGCACTACCGATGTATTTACGCCACCTTTTTCAAAAATATTACCGTTGGCAATTACTCTTGTTTTACCACCACCGCCACCTTCGCGCTGCCATTCATCTTCTATAAATTTCGCATTGCCATCTTCTGTTTCAAGAGCCAAACATATTTCATCTTGCAGTTGATGAATAAAATCTACAAAAGGTTTTTTGAAGCTAATCATTATGCGTTATTTATAACTTTTCACAGCATCTACAAAAGCTTTGGCATGTTCAACAGGTATATTGGGTAAAATACCATGCCCTAAATTGGCAATGTAATTGTCTTTTCCAAAGGCATCAATCATTTCGTGGGTAAGTTTTTCAATATCTTTTACAGGCGATAACAAACGGCTGGGGTCAAAATTTCCTTGAAGCGTAACATTGTGGTTGGTAAGTATGCGTGCTTGTTGAGGTGCAATGGTCCAATCTACGCCTAAGGCATGCACGGGCAATTCGCTCATTTCGGCTAAAGCAAACCAACAGCCTTTGGCAAAAACAATTTTATAGGCACCTTTTATATTTTCTGAAATTTGTTTTATGAAAGGCAACGAAAATTCTTTATAATCTTGGGGCGATAATAAGCCACCCCACGAATCGAAAAGTTGTACTATAGCTGCGCCCGCTTCTACCTGTGCATTTAAGTAATCTACGGTTGTATCGGTAATAAGTTGTAATAATTCTTTTGCAGCTTCAGGTTGTGTGTAGCAAAAGGCTTTGGCAGTTTCAAAATTTTTTGAACCATGTCCTTCTACCATATAGCAAAGTATAGTCCATGGTGCACCCGCAAAACCAATTAGCGGCACTTTTCCGTCTAATACCTTAACTGTCATTTTTATAGCATCTAAAACATAGTGCAATCGTTCTTTTACATCGGGCTTAATTAAACGTGCCACATCGGTAACCGTTTTTATTGGATTGGGTAAAACAGGCCCGATGCCTTTAATCATTTGCACTTCAACACCCAAAGCTTGGGGAACAACTAAAATGTCGGAAAAAATTATTGCAGCGTCAGTTCCTATTTGTTCAATAGGCATTATGGTAATTTCTGTAGCTAGTTCAGGAGTTTCAACCCTTTCAAAAAAACTATGTTTGGCAGAAAGCTTCATGAAGTCGGGCAAGTAACGCCCGGCTTGTCGCATCATCCAAACCGGAGGCCTATGTACCTCTTCACCGCTAAGCGATTTTATTATTAGGTCGTTTTTGTAAGAAGTGGCTGTTGCAATAAGTTTCATGGTGTGTTTTATGTTGATGTAACAGCCTGTAATCTTAGCTGAAAGGTTTCTTGATACCACTGATGAATTTCAGGCTTGTAGTAATTGTCTTTTACATAGCTAATACACAATCCAAGAATTTTTTCTTCGCTGAAACCGGTTGTTGCACTTGAAATTATACCTGCTTCAATTAGTTTAGAAGTAATGTTTTTAATATCGGCTTTACTAAATTGGGATGTTAGTTTTTCAATTACAGGAAAGGCAGGGGTGGTGTGAAGCCATGCATAATACTGCAAAATATGTTCATGAATAATTTGTTTTGCCTTCGGAA
>CAZIZP010000050.1:0-4927 GCA_964543705.1 uncultured Chitinophagaceae bacterium | reverse complement strand
CATACTGCATAACTTTTTAACACGCCTGAACGTTGTAGTGGCATGATTGCAAAACAATTAATTTCCAACCTCATTCCACCGTTGAAAACTTCTGATACAGGTGAACAAGCCATTAGTTGGATGCAGGAGTTCAACGTTAATCATTTGCCCATAGTTAACAACGAGCAGTTTTTAGGTTTAATCAGCGAAGACGATATTCTTGATATGAGCGATTTGTTTGCTCCTATAGGAAATTACTCATTGTCATTGTTTCGCCCTTTTGTTAAAGAAGGCATGCATATTTATGAAGTAATAAAAATTGCGTGCGATTTACAATTAACCATTATTCCGGTTATTGATAATGAAGAAAATTTTTTAGGTGTTATTACCCTTCAATCTTTGGTAAATTATTTTGGAACACTGAATGGCATAAAAGATAATGGGGGCATTTTGGTTTTAGAAATGAACAAAAGCGATTATTCGCTCAGCGAAATAGGCAGAATTGTAGAATCTAACGATGCGTTAATACTTAGTAGCCACGTAAGCAGCAGTAGCGACAGTACTAAAATAGAAGTAACATTAAAGCTGAATGTTGCCGATTTGAAACATGTTATTGCTACTTTTGAAAGGTTTGAATACACTATATTGGCTTCTTATCAGGAAACCGAATATTACGAACACCTGAAAGACCGTTTCGATTCATTCATGAACTACTTGAACATGTAACATGAAAATAGCTGTTTACAGTCGCGTACTACATAAGTCTGACCTTTCTGATATTCAGGAATTATTTAATTGCCTTTTTAAGTACAGCCTCGAACCGGTAGTTTTTGAAGAATATTTTCATTCGCTGAAAGAAAAAATTACTTTCAAAAAAGAGGTAGCTACATTTTCCACACACCATGATATTAAAGGCACTGCAGAATGTATGATTAGCGTTGGCGGAGACGGAACCCTGTTAGATACCATTACACTTATTAGAGACTCAGGTATTCCTGTGGTAGGCATTAATGTTGGCAGGTTGGGTTTTTTAGCCAGCACCGGCAGAGAAGATATTGAAGCAACTATTAAAGCTATTACCCAAAAAGCATATTCAATAGATTACAGAACGCTAATTCATGTAGATAGCAACAAACCTGTTTTTGGCGAAGTAAAATATGGGCTGAATGAATTTTCTATTCATAAAAAAGACAGCTCATCAATGATTACCATTCACACCTATATTAATGGCGAGTTGCTAAATTCATATTGGGCCGATGGATTAATTATTGCTACCCCTACCGGCTCTACCGGTTACAACCTTAGCTGTGGCGGCCCTATAATTTTTCCTTCTTCCGAAAATTTTGTTATTACCCCTATTGCGCCACACAACCTTAATGTGCGACCTATTATTGTTTCCGATGAAAGTATTTTATCTTTTGAAATAGAAGGTCGAAACGAATCATTTCTTTGCACGCTCGATTCGCGCTACGAAGCCATTGATAACTCTTACCAATTAGCAGTAAGAAAAGAAAATTTTAAAATTGGTTTACTGCGCATTAACGATGTGAACTTCTTAGAAACACTGCGTACAAAATTGATGTGGGGAGTTGATAAGCGAAATTGAAATTTAACTTTCAAAAAAAATTCGAATGAATTTGACTACGGTTGAAACGTCTTCTTTATTCATTCCATGATAAATAGGTAGCCTTAGTAAGCGCTCAGATTCTAATTCTGTATTTATTAATTGATGTTTAATTATAGCATGTTTTTTGCCATATTCAGAATTATGAAGCGGAATAAAATGAAAAGCAGTTTGGATATTATTTTCTCCTAAATAAGCTTTCAGGTTATTTCTTTCTGTTTGGTTTTTTAGTTTAATATAAAATATATGGCCATTATGTTTAGCATATTCAGGTATTACAGGTAAATCTATAAACTTTGGACTTAATTTTTTAAGAAGTTCATAATAGTTATTCCATATCAAAACTCTTTGCTCAGTAATTACTGAAGAAGACTCTAATTGTGGAAGCAAGAAAGCAGTATTTAATTCAGATAACGCATACTTAGAACCAAGACTAACCCATTCAAAATAAGGCACATCTTTGTTTAAGAACTCTTCCCTGTTAGTACCATTCTCGAATACAGTGGCTACTTTTTTTACCTTTCTAGAGTCATTAACAATAAGTGCGCCACCCTGTCCGCAATGAATGTTTTTTGTATGGTCAAAACTTATTGCGCCATAGCTACCAATGGTACCTAATCTTTTATTTTTATGGAAACAATTAAATGAGTGAGCGGCATCTTCAATTAATGTAAGATTGTTTTTTTGACAGATTGCTTCAATAATGTCCATATTGCATGCAACACCCCCATAATGCACTACCACTATAGCTTTTGTTTTTGGTGTTATTGATGCAATTATGGATTCAACAGAAATATTCATATCTCTCATATCTACATCAGCAAAAACCGGAGTTACACCAAATTTTGAAAAGGCATTTGCAGTAGATACATAAGTGAAAGAAGGCATTATTATCTCATCACCATTTTTCCAGCCTTCTGCCAAACAAATAATTTCTAAGGCTGAAGTGCATGAATTTGTCAAGTAAATATTGGAAGGAGTGTATATTTCCTGAAGCCAGTTTAAACACTTGTTGAAATAGTATCTTGAAATGAAATAATTTGGATTAGCAAGCAAATTATTTACATACTTCAGGTTGTCAGGTGCGATTGCAGGAATATGAAAAGGAATCATAAAAAAGTTACCGAAAATACTACATTTTAAATGTGTTCTTCGATAGAATAATCAATTAATATAATTACTCCGCCAAAAACTTCTGAACATCAGTTTCTTCTTCAAATGTAGTTTTCAGCATATAAACACCTTTGCTCAAAGATTCTATATTAAAATTAATATTGTTATAGCCTTTCTTCAGCTCATTATCTAAGCTAACTAGTTCAGCACCTAAAGCATCGAAAATTTTTACTGCCACTTTTCCGTCTTTCGGCAAAATAATATCAAGATTAATTTTGTCTGTGCCAGGGTTAGGATATACAGGCAACACTTTTATTTTATTTTCTAATGCAATGCAATTTTTGTTATTGGCGGGGTTTTCATCTTCCTCACCATTAGGATTAAAAGTTTCAATACAAATAAAAGTTTTATTTTCCTCTAACGCAGCTATGTAATTGCCTTCAAAAACATAATTTATAGCAGTTCCAAAAGGTAAATTACCTTCCCAGGTTTCCCGAACTGCAATGTTGTTGCTTATTTTAGATTGAATATCAAAACTTCTTACATCACGAGTTCCTACATTGGTAATTTCAGCAACGGTTACAATTTTATAATTGCCATCATTCATTAAATCTTGCGAAACAATAACATTTGTAACGGCAATATCTAAAATAGATTCAGCAATTTTTATGCTTTTTATAACTTCCGCTTTGCAGCCTACATCACTTAATGCAGTTAACTTAATGTCATAAGTTCCATTTGTGCTATAAGTGAATTCAGGATTTTCAAGCGTAGAGGTATCGGCTTCATTGTTGGTAAAGTTCCAAAGGAATTTGGTTGCATCTGCTGAGCTTTCATTGGTAAAGCTCACTAAAAGTGGAGCACCGCCAAAATCAGGCGTAAAAGAAAAATCAGCAACAGGCGGTAGCTGAATAGTTACCGTTTTTAATACAGTATCTTGGCAGCCGTTAGCGGTTATCACTCTGTGCCATACATTATAGGTTGCTGCTGAATCGTACTGATAAAATGGATTGTTAGCTACAATAGTTTGAAAACCATCATCAAAATTCCAGAACTGCCTTATTACTGAATCGCCACCGGTATTAGTTGCATCAATAAATTGAATAGGCTCACCAAAACATACACCTTCGAAAGTAAAATCGGCAACAGGGCTATCAAAAATATTTATGGAATCTTTTTTCGAACTTATACAGCCTATTGCATTAGTAACTTGTAAGCTTACTTCATAAGTACCCGTTGTTAAATACAAGGTAGCAGGATTTTTTATTGTAGAGGTTCTTCCATTGCCAAAATCCCATTCCCATTTTACAATAGAAAGTGAATTCGTTTCATCAGTAAACTGTGTGCTATCTCCAAAACATAAAGCATTGGTGCTGAAATCTGCTATTAATTCATTAAACACTTCTACAGTTTTTACTGTGCCACTGCTACAACCTTTGTCAGAAACAACAGATAGCGAAACATTATACTCACCTTTTCCAGGGAATGTATAAATCGGATTTCTGTCAGTTAATGTATTGCCGTCAATAACCCATATCCAGTTTGTAATAGTATTTAAACCTGAAATAGTTGAAACATCATTAAATTGGGTAGAAGTGCCTGCACATGACAATTCATTTATAAAATCAGCAACAGGCAATGGAAAAATAGAAATTGTTTTGGTATTTTTTTCTTTACAGCCTGAAGCAGCTGTAACTTCTAGTGTAACATTATAATCATTAGCTTGTAGATAGATATGAGTAGGGTTAGCGGTAGTCGCAGTGGTGGAGTCACCAAAATTCCAATTCCATGCAATAATGCTACTGCCCGACACCGTAGAGGCATCATTAAACTGTGTATTATCGCCTGTACAAAAATTAGTTGCAGTAAAATCAACTACAGGCGCAGTACCAAGCACATTTACAAAAACAACATCAGTACCAATACAGCCATTACTATTGGTGGCAGTAAGGGCATAATTTCCACTTAAATTAATGGTTGCAAGTGTTGTATTTTCATTTGTTGACCATGCGTAATTCGTTATAGGAAAGTTCCCTGAATTTACCACACCAATTTTATTATTTGAACATAAACTGGTATCGTCTCCAAGGCTTAAATAAGTTTTAAATGAATCTACTGTGACTGTAATAGTATCTGAAAAGAAACAACCTATGGTATCATAAATGGTATAAAAAAATGTACCTGCAGTATCGGTAGTAAAAGTTGAGGTTA
>CAZIZP010000049.1:0-5379 GCA_964543705.1 uncultured Chitinophagaceae bacterium | reverse complement strand
GTGATTCGGATTGGATTCGAACCAATGACCTACTGCTTAGAAGGCAGTTGCTCTATCCAGCTGAGCTACCGAACCGTATTTTCGGATTGCAAAAATAGAAAAATAGCGATTAATATCAACGATTAAGAATTATTTTCTTTGAAACGTCTGATAATTCAGCATTTTGGAACTTAACAAAATATATTCCTGACGGTTTTTCCGAAATATTTAGAGTATATATTTCTTCCTTAAACAATTGTTTGGTTTGATATGCTAAAACTCTTTCCCCAAAAATATTATACACCTCAATTGCAACATTGTAGAGGTTTTCTTTTGAAGTAATATTTATTATTCCGTTAGTTGGGTTTGGAAAAACATGTAGAGCAGCCGCTAATTCTGTTTCAGCAATACCAACATTTGGGCTAATAGTAACCAGTCTGCAAACGGTGTCTCTATTACATAAAACCTTTCCCACCACGCATATCTCATGAGTACCTACTATATCATCAATAATAAATCTATTATTGAATGGGGTTAATGCTATATTTACATCATTACTAAAAACTGATTCAAAGGCAAAATATGGCGTATTTGATTCAACAAAAAAATCATTTCTTTGAGGAGTAAGAGTATAATCAGAAATAATTGGCTCAAATAATGTTCCGTCAAAACCAATAAATAAGGGGGTGGATGTTACACCTAAGAACACTGTGGTATCACCACCACATACGTTATTAATGTGCATTGAATCTGGTAAGGAAATATGAAATAAATATTGCTGAGTAATATCAATAGTGCCTGAAAAACTTAATTCTGCGTAAATAATTTGGTTATCTCTACAAGTATATCTGCAAGAGTCTATTACAATAGATGTAGGTCCGGTAATATTAAATATAGAACATAGAGAATCCATGTAATTGCATGAAATAGGATACTCAAATCGTATCCCAATAATATTAGAATCTGTCGAGCATACTTCTGTTGGAAGAACACTATTCTCAATAACTTTCTTACTTGTAAAAGTATCCTGTTTTAATAGTGCTGTTGATTGGCTAAAGTCAATCACAAAATTTCTGATAAAATAATTATCGCCATAAAATTTATTTATAAACAAAATGTAAATATCTCCAGAATCAACTTCTAATGGGCTACAAAATGGAGGGTCTTGCGTATCAGCTATGCTATCATTATAACCTGTTCTTAAACCCGTTATCCCGTTAGTCGCTGAAAAACTACATCTCACAGGAGTTATTAATGAGTCAAAAATATCATTGCAAGAGTTTCTGGTTAAATTATAAATAACAAAATCTAAATCATCTGATAAAATTGGAATGATATCAAATTCTAAAGTTCCTTTTTTAATAACTTCTATTTTAAACCATGAAGGATTATTCTCTCCTCCAGAAATACATGTTGCACCATGTGAAAAATCTTTAACGATACCAATTGAATTAGTGAAAGCATATTGGGTTGTTGCAAAATTACATGCGTTATATGCCGTTATACAATCTTGATTACTGTACGTTTGTGCGAAAACTACAATGTTGAAATGTAATAAAAGGGCAGTTAGTATTCTCTTCATAACTTTAAGATAGTAATATCCATTAAAAAGTTGCATTTATGTCTGCCCCCATTACCCCAAAAATAGAACCCTCATGGCTTGAAGCGTTGAAAGATGAGTTTGAAAAGCCTTATTTTGCTGAAATAAAGCAGTATCTGCTTCAGGAAAAACAAGCCGGAAAAACAGTTTACCCGCCCGGTTCATTAATATTTAATGCATTTAATTTAACGCCTTTCGATAAAGTTAAGGTAGTAATTCTGGGGCAAGACCCCTATCATGGTCACGGGCAAGCTCATGGCTTAAGCTTTTCAGTACCAAAGGGAGTTGCACAACCACCTTCACTGGTAAATATATTTAAAGAAATAAAAGACGATTTAGGCATTGCACCACCCAACCACGGCAATTTAGAGCATTGGGCAAAGCAGGGAGTTTTGTTGTTGAATGCTTTTCTTACTGTAAGAGCCAACGAACCCGCTTCACACAGTAAAATCGGGTGGGAACATTTTACCAATGCTGTTATACAAAAACTTTCTGAAGAAAAAGATGGCTTAATTTTTTTGCTGTGGGGCAAGTTTGCCCAAAACAAAGAAACCCTGATTGATGATTTTAAGCATCATATTTTAAAGGCAGCCCACCCTTCGCCTTTTTCGGTACACAATGGCTTTTATGGTTGTAAACACTTTTCAAAAACTAATCAAATACTAGAAAACAAAGGCTTAGAACCTATAGACTGGAATTTAAACGCAATAGAATTTTAAGGCAACTTATAAGCAGTTAAGTTGCCGTTTTTATCGCAAGTAACAATAATGTTTTTTAGAGAAGTATTAAAACTGTTTATTTCAAACGGAGTAATGCCATAAATAATAAACTCATCAAACACCGAACCATCGGCCTCAACAATAAGCGTGCGATTGGCTTCAGTGCCTGTCATTCCGAATAAATATTTACCTTTTTGTTTAAAGCCAAATGCTTTGCTATCGGTAGCTACAGGCAGGTTTAGTTCTAAAGCAATATTAAAACTATCGTTGTAGGCTACCAGTTTATTGCCATCTATAAATACATATTCCGAAAAACTGTCAGCATTAATATCAGTATAAATAAAACTGTTGTACACCGGATTGTCACCAAATTTTAATTCTTTCACATTGCCTTTGTTGTCGGCTTTATATATAGTGCCCGTTTTCCCCACCGCAATAATTTCAAAATCTTTTTCTTTGTTATTTACCTGAATATTTTCAGTAGGTGCTTCTTTCAATTGTATGGGTTCGGTGCGGTTATCGCCTTTTCTGTCAAACAAAAATATTTTACCGGTATTGTTAATGGCTATTAAAAAATCTTTGCCATCTGTTACATAATGTTGCATAGGCTGAGTAATATCGCCTACATTGTTTTTAGGGTTCCAGCCATTTAATGCCTTGCCGCTTAATTCATAACCATAAATGCGATTACTACAGGCAATAAAAATCCGATATTGATTTACATCTTTATAATGTGCCAGCAACATACCGTTTGTAGCCACATCGGGCAATCGAAGCGGAAAGCCCGGAAGATGCTTGCCTTCTCTGTCAATAACATGTATTTCGTTGGTTGTGTTAAATACATATTGCAATCGGCCGTTATTATAAAAATCTACCTGATAAATTTGGCTGATAATTTTATTTGCTAAAGAAACTTTCCAGTTTATATTTCCCGCTTTACTAATTTGATATAGTTGATTTTTTTCATCCTGAACCACAATTTCTTTTTCGTTGGTATTATGCTCGGTAACGAAATATGCTTGTGTAGCGGCAGGTGTATCTAACTGTAGTTTCCAAAGCTGCTTATACTTTTCTTCAACATCGGTTTTGTAGTTTATATATGCTGAAGTAAAAAATAAGTTTTCTTCATAGCTGAATTGTACTGAAGCAGGGCTGAACTTTTGATAAGTTTTATTTTTCAGGTGGGGTAGCAAAACATCGCTTAAGGTTGCCTGAAATAATTCTGAAAGCTTATTACTGTTAATGTAGAAATATAGATTAGACGATGCGCTGATGTTCTTCGAGAAATTGAGATACTCTACATTCTTAGAAAAGGTTTGTTCATTTAATACATTTTCAATTACCGTGTTTAATGTATTAGAATCGTTAGCAAAAAATGTATAGCCATTTTCAACACTGTAGTAAGGGTTTTCTAAAGGCAACAAATATTTGCCATAAATATCATTTAGTGTACTGCCAAAATTCAACCGGCCTTTTTTGTAAGTATTTAAAGTAGAGTCATTATCAATTAATTTTTTTAAAGCAGTCAACTTGTTTTCTGCCAAAAGTGTATCGTTGTTTTTTACAACTAAGAAAACCTGATTTTGCCAGTTTTTATCTAAAGGCTCGTTCATGCCAAATGCCCATTCATCACCACTCCATTCTTTAAAGTAGCTTATATACTTTAGTTTTTCTGCTTGCTGAATATGGTCTTTCAGTTCGGTAAAATATTTTTCAGGCGAGGCGTTAGATACCAACATAAACAAAGCTGTTTCATCGGGAATAACACTTTGTAATGTAAGATTATCGGCAGGCTTTCCTGCCAGTTGTGCTATCCACGATTTTTTTGGGTCGCTGAAAAGCGTGTAGCCGTTTATGATAATAGATTTTTGTTCTAACATAATGTCGCTCTCCATCCATTCAGAAAACATAGAGAGGTTTTTAATAAGGTTGGTCTTAGAAGCATCAGTAAGCAGCGATTCAAGCGCAACCAGATTTTTAAAATTCATGAGCATTAACACATCGCTGTCGCCACCGGCAAGCGATTTTACTTTCTGAAAATCTTCCTGTTCAAGCAGCGATTTTTTTTCTTTAATCTGAATCATGGCTTCTTCAACCAGCGAAGCATTTCTGCTTAGCATTAACACGCCATTAATTTTAGCAACGGTGAAAAACGTTTCATCGGTATTGGTTGTAACATCGTAAATAGCTTCTTCTTTAAAAGTTCTGAACTTCACTTTCATTTTTTCATCTACCGCCAGTATCATGGCTTTAAAATCGTTTCTATCCAGATTTTTTGCTTCAATTAAATACAAGTAATCGTATTCTTTTAATTCGGTAAGATGCAGTGTTGCCAATATTTTATTTCCCTGCAATGGCTTGTATTCGTTTATATAGAAATACTCGTTTATTTTATCGAGCTGAAAAATAATATTGCTTACAAAACCTGCCTGTTGCAAATCTTTGGCATACAAGGCTCCATTGAGTTTAGTTTTGGTTTGGTTAAAATTTTTAAACTCGAAAATTATAGCAGCCGATTGTGGTATAGCATCGTAAACCGGTTTAATACCCGATGAAGAAAGAATTAAGCGGAAATAAGCAAAGCCGATAATAACCAGAACTACCAATAAGGAAATAAGAATCGGGCCTTTCTTCATGAATGAATAGTATCTTTACAAAAGTAGCGGAATAGCCTGCCAACAAAGGCTTTCGGCACTTTTTAATATTAACTTAATCAATATTTATTTGTATGCATAATAGGACAACATTACTTATTGCATTTACATTTGGCTTTTTGGCTGTAGCCATTGGTGCGTTTGGTGCACATGGTTTAAAGCCACATATGAGCGAGTATCAGCAAAGCATATTTGAAACCGCCTCGCGCTATCAGTTTTACCATAGCATTGCCCTTTTGGCATTGGCGTGGCTGCCCGCTACAAACACCGCAAAATATGTAACCTGGCTGTTTGTTGGCGGTATAATTTTGTTTAGCGGCTCTTTATATTTACTTGCACTAAAAGATTTTTTAGCCATTCAACACTGGACATTCTTAGGCCCCATTACGCCTCTTGGCGGCTTATTGTTTTTAGCGGGTTGGGCTTT
>CAZIZP010000048.1:0-7096 GCA_964543705.1 uncultured Chitinophagaceae bacterium | reverse complement strand
ATAAGGCTTATGGTTTAATTATTATTATTATGCGCTTTTGTTGGGCCGGTAACCGATAAGCATATTATTTACAGTTGAGAAGGTGAGATGTTGGAACGCTGATGACACTGATTTTTATGATTGGTTATGATTTAATAAAAAAGATGCTTTAAGCCTTTAGTTTTTAGGAAAGACCAGGTGCCTCTTGCAGGTGGCAGCATGTGAATGCGAAGGGGGTAGCGGGTTGACTTTTACCGCTGCATTTATAGTCGAGCGTATTTAAGCGTAAAAGCGGAATATGAGCGGACGCTTCATGAGATTTTGGGTAGAAGCGGATGCTACTACCAGTGGGTGTAAAAAATAAGCAAGAAAAATCAAGTGTCTTGGTTAAATGCTTAAATTTGTTAAAGACTAAATTTTCATATTCCGAACAGATGTGGTGATAATACCAACAAAGGCGGAAATTTCTTTATTGGGCAACTGTTTATTAATACAAGTTGCGATTTTGTCATTTTCGATTAATGTAATTTTAATATTGCAATAATTGTATTTATTGTTTCCCCAACAAGTGATAAAATATCTTTGCTCGGCAAATATTTTTTACTCGCAAAGCTCTCATTTTCATTTAATTCCGTATTACTAACTACCCAAAAACAAGTTCAATACTTAAAATGTGTTCATGTATAATAAAGTAATATTTAGTTTCTTTTTCTTTTTTTTCTATGGCTTTTTAAATGCACAAACAGGTAGAATAAGTGGGCGAATAATAACTGATGAAGGAGAAACACTTCCAGGTGCTAACATAATTATTGAGAGTAAGAAAACAGGCACCATAACTGATTTTGATGGTAAGTTTTTATTGCTTGATGTGCCCACAGGAAGCCAAACAGTTTTAATAAGATATATTGGGTTTAAAGAAAAGAAGTTAACTGTTAATGTATTAGCTAATCAAATAATACAATTAAACGACATAGTACTTGAACACGAGGCGAATGAACTGAATGAAATTGTTGTAAGGGGAGAACTTGAGCATGGAAGTGAAGAAAAAGCAATTAACCTCATTAAATCATCTAACAAAATTATTACAGTAATTTCCTCTGAAGGAATTCACAAACTGCCCGATAAAAATGCTGCAGAAGTAGTTAGGCGCATACCCGGAGCAACGGTAAAGTATAATAAAGGAGAGGGGTCAAATATTGCATTAAGGGGTACTCCTGAAGACTGGACCGCTGCTTTAGTTAATGGAGACAGATTGCCTGTAGCTGATGAAGAAAACAGTTCCCGCTCTTTCCAATTTGAGGTGCTGCCCTCAGAGCTAATACAATATGTAATGGTAACTAAAACCGTAACCCCCGACATTGAAGGTGATAATATCGGTGGTTCTATTAATTTTTTAACACGTTCTTCGGTAGAAAAGAAAACAATTCATTTTCATGCCGGTACAGGTTATAATGTTTTAGCAGCAAAGCCTACCATTGATGCCAGCTTTATCGCAGGCAATATATCTAAAAACAAAAAATTTAGTTATGTATTAAACGGCACATACTTCGGCAGGTTTTATGGTGCTCAGGCCTACAAATTAATTTATGGAAACAATTTTAACCATGCTATTAATCGTTTTGAAAAGAAAAACTATTATGGTATGCGAAATACCATAGGTGCTAATGTAGCTGCCGAATATAAACCTACAGAGAATATTAAAATTGGTGGTCGTTTCATTTTTGGCACCATGCTAGACGATAAAAACCAACAAAAACAAATGTATGTATATGCTTCGGGCGAGAATGACGGACTGTGGCTGCAAAATATACACGGTAAGTTGCAAAGGCAATTAATGGGTGGAGATATTAATACAGAATTTAAAATAGGTGCTAAAGCCAAATTAAACGTTAGGGTAGCCCGATATAATAATCAGTTTACTTATGGCAATGTGCCTTTTAATAATGATGATTCCCGAAACGGTTATTTCTTTGCCGAATTCAGACAAAGAAGGGTAGATGTAAGCTACGCTGATATGGTGCCAATTAAAATTGATGGCAGCTATTTTAATGCTAACACCGATGACCCTTCAACCTTTTTTGGTAATGCCAAGTTATTAGACCTTGACCACCCTTTAAATAATGGAGATAATTACAAAAATATTCGGCCTGAAATTAATGTTCCTTTAAGCCCTGACTCATTTGAGTTTAGAAGAGCTTTTTCTGAATTAAATACTACTAAAGAAAGAGACCCAATAGTAGCTCAAACCGATTTTCAGTATAAAGTAAAAAACAATTTCAGTTTACAGTTTGGCTACAAAATGCGCATTAAAAAGGGAGAACGTACCTTATCTTTTCATCGATGGGAAATTAATCCACAGATTTCTCAAAGTAAAATATTTTACATGAGTGGTTTCGACACCGAACCGGTAAATATAAGAGGAGGATACATGAGGGAATTAGGTAACAGCTATGATTTCTTTATGCCTTTTTTAACCAAAGATGCTCTTGATAATATAATTACTGATTTAGGAGATACTTTAAGAGAATATCCTATGAATAAGTTTGCCAATGATTTCAGGCAGTGGGTAGGTTCATACTATTCTTATAAAGAAATACAAAATGCGGCTTATGGTATGTTCGAATGGCGTTTGGGAAATATTAATGTGGTAGGCGGATTACGCATGGAACATACCAACCTTAATCAACAAGGAGACTCTTTAAGAGTATCGCCTGAAAATTTAGTTCTTGATACCGCTGCAGGGCAGTTCTATTACGAGCCGGTAACACAATTTACTAAGCAAAATTATTTTGCTTTATTGCCCGCATTAAACCTTTCATGGGCTAACACCAGTAAATCTAATATTCGTTTTGCAGTTTCCAGAACCTTTCACAGAACCAACTTCGCTGAAACAAAGCCAGGCTTTGCTGTTATTAATTTCAGTGAGTTTCAGTTTATTTTTGGTAATCCTAATTTGAAGCCTGCCTTCTCCTGGAATTTCGATGCCATGTATGAATACTACTGGGGCAATAAGGGCATGTTTTCTATAGGTAGTTACTTTAAATATATTACCGACCATATTTACACGGTTACCACCTCAGACTTTGATGCCAACTCAGGAATTATTTTTAAAACCTATGATAACGCAGGCGAATCATTTGTTTGGGGTTCTGAAATATCGGTTATCAGAAAATTTGATTTTTTGCCTAAATCTTTATCAGGCTTTGGCATTAATGCCAATGTAACACTGGCAGTTTCTCAAATGCAAATACCCGGAAGAATCGAAAAACAAGCTTTAGCAGAACAAACACCTTTGATTTACAATATTGCCCTGTTTTATGAAAAATATGGTATTAATGCCCGTATAGGCATGAACTATACCGGTGCGCATTTAAAAGAGCTGAATCTGGCGGCAGTAAAAGGCATTGGCCTACTGCATAAAGACAGCAGTTTCGATATTTTTCAAGGTGAAATGTATTCTTTAGACGTATTAATTGGCTACACTTTTAAAAAGAAATATACCATTCACTTAGAAGGTACCAATTTGCTGAACTATAAGTTTTATGAGTATAGAGGTAATAAAGATCGACCTATAAGAATTGAATACTACCGACAAAGATTTCAGGTAGGATTTAGATATGAATTTTAAATAACCAATTAAAAACTAAATACCATGAAAAAAACACAACTAATTTTAATGCTGCTTCTCACGGCAGCTATTGCTTTCGCTTCACAAAAGCGCAAGGTATTAATATTGGGCTTAGACGGATTACGCTCTGATGCCTTCCAGCAAGCCAATACACCCAACTTAGATGAATTAATTGCCAATGGCTTGTACACCTGGGATGCATGGCATTTGGGCATTACCGTTTCAGGCCCATCATGGAGCACCATAATGACCGGTGTATGGCATCCAAAACATGGCGTAACCAATAACTCCTACACAGGCAGTAATTTTAATCAATACCCTTACATTACCAAATTGGCTAAAACACTAAAGCCTAATTTAAAATGTGCTCAGGTTATAGAATGGCCTCCGTTGGTAGATAATATTTATAACGATGAGTTTGATATTGAATTAAAAACACCCGATGGCGATGGGGCAGCAACATCTTCAGTAGCCTCCAATTTATTATCTACTGATGCTGATTTAGATTTTCTTTTTGTGTATTTCGATATTATAGATTTAACAGGACATGCAAGTGGCTTTAGCCCACAGAACCCCTCTTATATGCAAGCCATAGAAACTACCGATGGCCATGTAGGAATAGTATTAAATGCTTTAAGAAACCGCCCTACTTATGCCGATGAAGACTGGCTGGTATTAGTAATTACTGACCACGGAGGCATAGGCACCGGGCATGGCGGCAACACTTATCTGGAACGTCATATCTGGTGGATTGCCTCGGGAACTGCTGTTGAGAAACAACAAATTTTTGCACCAGACCCGGGAAGTTATATGTTGCCGGGGGGTGTTAATGATTCTTTATTGAAACTTTCTCCGGTTCAGGCTGATATTGGCGTTACAGCGCTACACCATTTATTGGCCGATATTGGTATAAACCCCGAAGAACAAGCTGCATGGAATTTAGACGGCAAATCGTGGCTGAGCCGTTTTACCAGTGTAGATGAACAAACAAAAGACAATGGTAATATAAAAGTATATCCTAACCCTACAAATGGTATGCTAACCGTGTGGTTCGAAAACCCTTATTATAACACGGTTACCTACACTGTAAACGACCTGCTTGGCCGCACCGTAAGGCAGGGCAATGCCATAAATGTTAGCGGCAACAAACTGAATATAGATTTGGCTGGCGAGCCATGTGGTAATTATTTGCTAAATATTGAAATTGGCAAACAGCGCATTACCAGAAACATTAGCTTAAATTATTAAAAACCACTAAAAACATAAACCATGAAACCAATTATTATTTTGTTTTTTGCTGTAACCATCAGCATAAAGTCTTTTGCCCAGTTAAATTTTACAGGATTTGAATTATGGACTACCGATACCGCCTCTTTTGGCTACCCCCCGTTTTTACCGGTAGATACTTTTTCATTTCCTAATCCCACCGGATGGACTACCTCTAATGCAGCAACGGCACACGATAGTTTAGAAAACAAAATTCTTACTACACAAAGCAACGATGCTCTTTTTGGTAATTCAGCAGTTAGAATGGAAACTGATTCGCTTACCGTTTTAGGCGTGGGCATTTCTATAGTTGTACCGGGCTTTGTTGTAAACGGTAAATTTCCAATAGACCTTACCACACTTATTCAGGCCGGGGGCGAAGTAAACCCTGCTGTTTTAAAAGGCGCAGGAACACCTGTTAATGGCAAAAAAGAAAAATTAGGTATATATGTAAAGTATGCTCCTGTGCCTAACGATTCGTTACTCATATGGGCAGTGCTGAAAAAAAATGGTAATCTGGTAGCACAGGCAAAGTTTAACTCTTCGCAAGCCTACAGCCAATATACTTACTTAGAAATTCCTTTTATTTATGAAAGCTGCGAAACGCCCGATTCTGTTGCCATTTTATTAGCCTCCAGCAACCCCGATTTTTCTATTATTGGCAGTGCCAACGTAGGTTTAGTTCCCGGCAGTGTATTGCTGGTAGATAGTATTCAATTATTCGATTTTGTTACGCTGCCCGATTTTCAGCCTATAGCCAATAACGATGTGGCTACCACATTCAGAAATGTAGCAGTTGAAATTGATGCTTTGGCTAATGATGAAGACTGCGAAGGCACTTTCAGCCTTACTGCTATTACCCGAAACCCTGTAAATGGCACAGCCTCAATTACCAACGGAAAAATTACCTACAACCCTAACAATAACTTCATAGGCAGAGATACTATTGGCTACGAAATTACCGATGGCAACAACCAAAAGGCTGAAGCACTAATAGATATAAGCATATTTAATGTTTCAAGTATAAAAAAATACAACCACGTAAATTTCAGTGTGTTTCCTAACCCAAGTAATAACGGGCAAGCAGTAATTGTTTCAGAAGAAAGAATAGACAATGTTGTTGTTATTGATGTTTCAGGAAAAGTTTTGAAAGAATACTTTGTAGATTATAAATTGAAAGAATTAAAAATAAACGGCTTAAACACGGGCATATATTTATTAATGGTAACTACCGAAAACGGAAAAGGCATAAAAAAACTTATTGTCGAGTAAACAGTTTAATGATATTATTATAAAGGCAATCTGATTCTGTCAGGTTGCCTTTTCATCTTATAAACTTTTATTACTATGAAAGATATAGCCGAGAAAGTAAATGCAATATTTTCATTATTTACTGAATTTGGTTCGGCCGATTATATAGGCGAAAATGTTTCACAATTATCGCATGCAGTTCAGGCAGCCATGCTTGCCCGGCAAGAAGGCTACAACAACGAAGTTATTCTCGCAGCCCTTTTACATGATATTGGGCATTTGGTAGCATTAAGCCGGGGCGGTTATAAAAGCATGAATGGTTTTGGAGCCGAAAGTCATGAAAACATTGGCATAGAATATTTGCAGTCTCTTGGTTTTTCAGGAAATATGCTGCTGCTTATACAGGCACATGTGGCCGCAAAAAGATATTTAGTTTCTAAGCATGAAAACTATTACAACCTTCTAAGCGAAGCCAGTAAACAAACCTTAAAATATCAGGGCGGAAAAATGAACGATGATGAAATACTTCACTTTGAACAGCACCCTTTATTTCCACTGTTTATTAAAATGCGCGAATGGGACGATAAAGCCAAAGTAGAAAACTATGCTATCGGCAATTTAGAAGATTATAAGCAAATATGTGTTTCATACTTAATGGGGCAATAGCAGTTTTAAGTTATCAGTTATCAGTTTTGGGTTTAGTGCTTTCGTCATGCCGTCCACGATAGCTATCGGGAGCATCTTTCTTTTGTGAGGAGTGTTTATTGGAAAGTTTCTTCCAGAATGACCGTTTGTGGATTTTACTTTTTGAATTTTGAGCTTTGTGTTTTGAATTTGTTTAGCGTTTAGAATTTAGCTTACTTTTCCCGGGCCGGGTATAGTATCCCCAGTTGGGCATAGTCTCCCGACTACGTCCGAGTGTAGCTTAATCTCCGATTAAAAAATCCTCGCCTACCCATCATTTACAACCCC
>CAZIZP010000047.1:0-9505 GCA_964543705.1 uncultured Chitinophagaceae bacterium | reverse complement strand
GTAAAGTAATGGTGTTTCCACCGCTTATAGATAAATCGTTACCAGAAATAGAAAGCGTTTGGTCATCAGTTAAATCACCCACTACAGATAAAGGATTACTTGCTGTACCATCGCCTGAAAGAGTAGCATCACTCTGCACTACCTGACTACCCCAGTTATCGCCACCAGTGCTTACAGGCAAAGTAATTGTATTCCCATCTGATAAACTTAATTCACCTGTTTGAGAATTGAAAATAAGTGTTTGTAGCTCATTAGTTGAATCAGTATCTATAGTGTTTGGCACATTAGCTGCTCTTTCGGCATATAATGAATATGGTACACTAATTAATTCTGCCGAACCAACCGGAGTAAAATTATTACCTGAGTTTAGATCAATTTCTATTTTTAAAAAGTAAGGTCCTGTTGCCCAATCAATATTCTGAAATTGATTCAATAGAGGCAATCCTCTTCCTAACTGTATCGTCATTAAACCAAAATCATTGGTAGAAGGCTTATGTTGTTCAACATATACTTCGTTACCATTAACAGTTCCCTGAACAATTCTGAATATTGCAGTTAAGCTTCTGTTCGGAATAGGGTTACCGGTATTATCCCTTATAACGGTTTGGTAATTTATTGCCTGAGGTGTTTGAGAAACAACAATTTGTATTGATGCAATTATCAATAAAATTGTTAACAATATTGCTTTGGTTTTCATGGTATTGGTATTTTATTAAACTGAGCAAAAATACCTAAAATGAAATAATTATATTATGATTATTTGTTTAAAATGCTTTAATTAAATGATTAATAAATCTATAGTCTGTTAAATTTTGCAATATGTTTTTAACCTTTGGTTTCTACATTAAGAAGATTTTCTGAATACCTTTTTTAAACTTTTAATAACATCTTTGCAGCGTTTAACCTTCTGGAATTATTGAGACACTCGTTTTCAGCACATATTAATAATGTTTCGGTTTTTAAAAAACAGGTAGTTTATTGGTTACAGCAACATACTGTTTTTGCCTGCTACGACAATAACTTTTTTCGGCAATACGATTACAGTAATTACGAATTATTAGTGGGTACAGGTGTTAATAATGTGCTGAAACTAAATGCAAATAAAACTTTTGATTCACTTAGTAGTTTTTTGCAAACTACAAACGATTGGTGTTTTGGCCATTTTGCATATGATTTAAAAAATGAAACAGAACACCTTTTTTCAGCCAATTCTGATAATGTTCACTTTCCTGATGTGTATTTTTTTCAGCCTGAAACAGTAATTTATATTAAGCATGGCAGCAACACTGTTACAATTGAATGCATTTCTGAAAAACCAAAAGCAATTTTTGAAAGTATCGTAAATATTGAGTTGAATACCAATAAATTGATTTCGAAACAAACAAACACATTATTTACAGCATCAAAAATTAATAAAGAGCAATATGTCAATACTGTTCAGCAAATAAGGCATCACATAGCTAAGGGCGATTTTTACGAAATGAACCTGTGCATGGAGTTTTTTGCTGAAGACAGCAGTATAAATCCTTATGAGGTTTTTTTCAGGCTAAATGAAATTAATGCTGCGCCATTTGCTGCGTTATATCGATTACAAGATAAATATCTTATTTGCTCAAGCCCTGAAAGGTTTTTAATGAAGGACGGTAATAAATTAGTTTCGCAGCCCATTAAAGGCACAATAAAACGTTCTAATGACACTGTAATTGATATTGAAAGAAAAAGTACGCTTCAGAATGATGCAAAAGAGCAAGCCGAAAATGTAATGATAGTAGATTTAGTGAGAAACGATTTGGCAAAAAGTTGCGAAGCAGGAAGTGTGAAAGTGGAAGAGTTGTTTAAGGTATATACTTTTAGTCAGGTACATCATTTAATATCTACCATAAGCGGAAAATTAAACAATAATTTATCTGCCGTTGATGCAATAAAAAATGCCTTTCCTATGGGCTCTATGACAGGTGCACCAAAGGTTATTGTAATGCAGCACATAGAGCAATACGAAAAAAGTAAAAGGGGTTTGTATTCAGGTTCGGTTGGTTACTTTGCCCCCAATGGAAATTTTGATTTTAATGTGGTAATAAGAAGCATATTGTATAATGCGGCTAACAAATATGTATCGTTTCAGGTAGGCAGTGCCATTACTTACGATTCAGTGGCTGAAAAAGAATATGAAGAATGCTTACTGAAAGCCAAAGCCATGATAGAGGCCTTGAAATAAAACATCTGAAACAGCTTACAACCTATTTGTTATATTTAGTGTCTGAAGCAAAAAAAATAAATACTATGTCAATAGCAATGCTTATAGCCATTCCTGTATTTTTTCTAACCATTTTTATTGATTGGTTAGCATTGTACTTAAAGGGCAAGAAAGATTACTATCGTTTTGCCGATACCATTACTAATTTGAATTTAGGTGTTGGTAGCCAAGCAGTGGGCCTAATGACCAAATTTATTTTGTTAGGCGTTTATGATTATTGCTATACTCATTTTGCCATTACTGATTTAGGCAATGCGTGGTATATCTGGATTGCCAATATTTTACTGTTCGATTTTATTTATTATTGGGCACATCGCTGGGGACACGAAATGAATTTCTTTTGGGGCGCACATGTTGTGCATCATCAAAGCGAAGAGTATAACCTGTCGGTGGCGTTACGTCAGTCATGGTTTCATGCTTTAATTGCTTTTCCACTTTTTGTACCCATGGCATTTATGGGTTTTAATACCATGCAATTGGGTGCTGTAGCGGTGTTTATCACCTTGTATCAATACTGGATTCATACTAAAGCCATTAAGCGTTTTCCGGCTTGGGTTGAATTTATTTTTAATACACCGGCCCACCATCGTGTGCATCATGGTGTAAACGGAAAATATTTAGATAAAAATCATGGGGCATTTTTAATTATTTGGGACAGAATGTTTGGCACTTTTCAGCAAGAAGAAGAAGAGCCTGATTATGGTGTTACTACCCGTTTTCAAAGCCTTAACCCTGTATGGGCCAATTTTGAATATTATGCAACTATGCTGAATATTTCAAAGCGTATGACTAACTGGCAGGATAAATTAAAATTACTTTTTGCCCGCCCGGGCTGGTTGCCTGAAGAGTTAGGAGGTTTTCAAAAGCCAAAAGAGCCTGAAAAAAACAGACCTGTTTTTGATACTAAAGTTTCACTAAGTTCTAAGATTTATGTGGCTGCACAATTTATGCTTACCTCATGGGGCTTGGTTTCTTTTATGATGCATTTTGAAACACTAAGTCTGTTTTATAAAATTTTATTCTTCTCTATTATGATAATGTCATTGTTGATTTGTGGTGCAATATTGGAAAATAAATCATGGGTGGTTAAAGCAGAAGTAGTAAGGTTAGTTTTAGCTACTATAAGCATTCCTACATTATACTATTATCAATTTTTCCATTGGTTTTGGGTGGTGCTGCCTATCGCTGTTATATTATTTATTGTGTTTAATATCTGGATTTTGGCTAATTATAAAAAAGGAGAATTTACTAATGAGGCTATCGTTTAATATTTTCAATTTAGTGCTTATTGCTTCTATTTTTCTTTTTGCCTGCGGAAAAACACAACAATGTGTTGACTTCAATAAAATAGATAGAACAGGTATTTGCGATAACAGCTTTAATCCGGTGTGTGGCTGCGATGATATTGAATATAGAAACCAATGTTTTGCTGAAATAAACGGGGTTACCTCATGGATTGGCGGCCCTTGCCCCTGAGATGTTTTTATAAAAAATAAAACCCCGAAAGCATTCAACATTTTCGGGGTTTTTAGTTTTAAAATTTGCTATTATTTTGCCCCACGTGTCATTTGTTCTACCATATCCCACATTTCGGGTGTAACCAGTTCAAAATCGTTAAACTGTCCGGCACCGCGCACCCATTCACCACCATCTATAGTAATACATTCTCCATTGATATAAGCTGAAAAATCAGAAACCAAATAAGCACATAGGTTGGCAAGTTCCTGATGATGCCCTTCTCTGCCAACTGGTATTCGCTTGGCCGGGTCGAATTTTTCCTGAAGATTTTTTGGGAAAAGCCTGTCCCATGCACCTTTGGTTGGGAAAGGCCCTGGTGCAACTGCATTTAATCTAATTTTATATTTTCCCCATTCAGATGCCAGCGAGCGAGTCATTTGTAAAACGCCACCCTTAGCACATGCCGAGGGCACCACATAACCAGAACCGGTAAAAGCATAAGTAGTTACAACGCTTAAAACGGTTGCCGGCTGATTGTTCTTTATCCAATGCTTTCCGCAGGCTAATGTATAGTTTACAGTTCCTTGCAGTACAATACCTATTACCGATTCAAAAGCACGGTGAGATAATCTTTCGGTAGGGCTAATAAAATTACCTGCAGCGTTATTAACCAACGCATCTACTTTTCCAAAAGTATCCAAAGCAGTTTTTAATACATTTTCTACCTCTTCATATTTGCGAACGTCTGATGCTATACCAATAATTTTCCCGCCTTCGTTTTCAAATTCTTTTGCTGTTGCATCTAACACCTCTTGTTTTCTGCTGGTAATCACAACATTGGCACCTAATTGTAAAAAGTATTTTGCCATTGATTTTCCTAATCCGGTTCCACCTCCGGTAACAATTATAGTTTTGTCTCTTAATGCGCCATCGCGCAGCATGGGTTCAGTGTAATTCATGTTTTAAGTTTTATTTTATAAGTTTTAAATGAAAAGTATAAGTAAGTGAAATTAGCATTTAATATTGGTTAGTTGATAACAATACCAATGTACAGGCTTCTTCTGTTTCAATGCCGTTTTGTTGGGCAATTTTTTCCAGTTCATGATTTTCAGTGCCCGGATTAAAAATAATTCTCTTTGGATTTAAGCCAATAATGTAATCGTAATATTCTTTCTGAATACCTGGATTAATATATAAAGTAACAGTATCAATTTTATCGAAAGGAACTTTATTGGTTTCTATTTTTATGCCCGATACTTGTCCGGCTTTTGTGCCAATAGCTACTACCTGATGCTTATGACGCAGCAAACTGTTAATTGCCATATATGAATATCGTGATGGGTTTTCAGAAGCACCAATTACCAAAGTTTTTTTCATTTCAGAATTGTTTTTTGAGAGTTAAACGTACTTATTTTATAATGGTTCGCAGAAAATACTTAAGCTATAAATTATTTTGAAAAAAGTGTAACCATTTTTTTTCTTTTCAGTATAAGACTACAAAACCGGAGGTGAAAATGCAAACTATGCGAGCGGAACTATTACGCAAAAAGCGGTTGGAAAAAACAGGAATAAGAAGTGAAAAACTTTTTTTACATAAAGACTTCGTAGAGAAGCGCAAACAGCAGTTAGACCAAATTGCTTTGCTTTGCAAAATTTACCACAAGAAAGTTAAGATTAGTTTCCAAACCAGTTCGGGAGAACAGTTTGTGGAAACCTCGCTTTGGATGAGCACCGGACAGTATGTTATACTGAATGACGGTAGGTTTATTCCCGTGAATGCTATTATAGATGTTTCATTTTAATGTAGCAATATAGAACACAATAAGACAGTGGTGTTGGTATTGCTTGCAGAAATGAAAGTCTTATTGTGTTTTTTTTTAAATTAAGAATGTATAGAAAAGTGTAAATAATAAAATGTGGAGGATTGATGCTATGAGTGAGTTAAGTATTAACATGATTGAGAAAGAGTTTATTCCTTTTTTAAGGTTTGAAACCAATGATGATGTGCTGAAAGAAGAGTCGCAAAAAATACAGCGAACTATTTTATTGCACACTGCAATGTTGCTGGGCAACTGTTTTAAAGAGAAAGTTACCATTACATTTAAATCGGAAGAAGGCACTAATGAAGTAAAAACTACGGTGTGGGCTGCAACCGATGACAGCATTGTGCTGAAGGGCGGTGCTATGATACCGGTTAAAAGTATTCTGGATGTAAAAATATTTTAATAAACATACACAATAGTACCAAATACAATAGAATAGCATCGAGGGGTTGATGAGGTGAATGTGATAGAGGCGTTTGATGCGTGCGTAAGATTTGTAGGGTTGAGCAAGAGGGTTGATTAGAGGCTGTTGAGTTTGCAGGGTTTGAAATAATATTACAGGCGTGAAAGTGAAACAGAGAGAATGAGGCCTGTATTATTAAAAGCTATTCAATAAGTTATTTGGTACTATTTTTTTCTTGCAAATTGTTACCTTATTCATGATGATAAGGTTCGTTATTTAATATGGTAAAAGCCCGGTAAAGTTGTTCCATAAACATTACCCGTATTATTTGGTGCGAAAAGGTCATGGTTGAAAATGAAATTTGTGCATTTTGTCTTTTGTAAATGCTTTCATCGAAACCATAAGCACCTCCAATTAAAAAAATAAGTCGTTTTTTTCCGGCGTTAAGCCATTTCTGCAACTGCTCCGAATATTGAACAGAAGTATATTGTTTTCCTTTTTCATCGAGCAATACTAAAAGGTCGTTAGGTTCTATTCTCTTTAATATAGCTGTAGCTTCTACCTGTTTTATTTTTTCGCGCTGGGTATCGGGTATTTTTTTCGCTTCAGGCAAAGTATCAATATCAAAAGGATTATACTGTTTTATTCGTTTTTCATAAAGTGATAGTAAGGGTTCTATTTCACTGTGGTTTTTCCCCAATTGCCAAAGTTCTATTTTCATGTGTTTCTATTTTTTCAGACAACAATATCTGCTTGCTGTGTACAATAATGCAAAATATATTTCAGCCTGAAAACAAAACCTACTAATATTGCCCCATGAGAAATTTATTAAGCATTGCGGTTATATTGCTTGTTGTAGTATTTGGTTGCAATACAAATATTTCCAAAAAGAAATTGATAGCTCAAAAATGGGCTTATCATGAAATTGCTACTAATGGAAAAGTGCTTACCTCTAAAGAGTTGGGTAGCCCGGTGATAGATTTTAAAGAAAATGGTTTTTATAAACTTTCTTACGGTCCTATGTCTGACAGTGGTAAGTGGGAATTAAAATCAGATACTACTTTTTATACTATTTCTACAATTTCTAACCAGTCGCAAGATTTAATTATTCTTAAGCTTACCAAAGATACTTTTAGACTAAGATATCCCCTTGCCGAAGATTTGGTAACGCTTACAATGGTTAAAGCAGAATAAGCAATTCCATAAAAGTATTGTTTACTTTTGGGCAGATAATATTTTTTATGAGAGTATTTATTGCTTCTTTACTTTTCACTTTTTCTTTCTTTTGTGCCAAATCGCAAAATACACAGCGTTGCTTTACCGATGAGTTAAGAAAACGCTACGAAACCAATTATGGTCTTACCTCCAACTTCAATCAAATTGAACAGGCAATAGCTGCAAATACCAGCTCAACCTACTCCGGTTTGCGAAATGTAGTTACTATTCCTGTAGTGGTGCATGTTATTCACGATGGCGATCCGGTTGGTTCAAATGAAAATATTTCAGAAGCACAAATACTTTCTCAAATAGCAGTATTGAATACCGATTACCGAAAGCTGAACAGCGATACTGCCAATATTCCTTCTGAATTTAAAGCTCTTGCTTCCGATATTGAAATAGAATTTTGTTTGGCACAACGCGACCCCGATGGCAATGCCACTACGGGTATTTTAAGACACAACTTTGGGCAGGCAAGCTACGATGATGTGTTTATAGATAATACCATTAAGCCTCAAACCATTTGGAACCCTTCTAAATATTTAAATATTTACACCGCACGTTTTGGTGGCGATATTGCCGATATTTTAGGATATTCTTCTCAACCCGGTTTTCCGGCTTCGGTAGATGGGGTAGTGGTGGGTTTCAGATATTTTGGAACAGTGGGCAATGTGCAATCGCCTTTTAATAAAGGCCGAACTGCTACACATGAAGTAGGGCACTGGCTGGGTTTGCTACACATGTGGGGCATTAATGGCGGCTGTTTCGATGATGATAATGTAAGTGATACTCCTGTTTCTGATGCTCCTTACTATGGTTGCCCTTCATATCCAAAAACAAGTTGCAACAGTAGCGACATGTTTATGAATTATATGGATTATGTAAATGATGCCTGCATGTTTATGTTTACCGCAGGGCAAAAACAGCGCATGAGAGCAGTCTTGAATACTGTAAGAAACACTATTCAAACCTCTGACGGCTGCATTGCACCGCCCATTGATTCGTTAGATGTAGCCATTACAGCCATTACTTATCCTGAAACTAATATTTGTGAAAACCCGGTTACTCCGGTTATTGAAATAAGAAATAACGGGTCAGAAACTTTAACCGGTTTTTTGGTACTTTACCAGCTGAATGGTGGCGTTTTACAACAATACCAATGGACAGGCAGCTTAGCTTTTACCAATTCAACCACTATTAGCTTACCTGCTATTAATGGCCTGGTAGGCAACAACAGTTTATTTGTTTCTGTAACCTCGCCCAACAATGGCACCGACCAAAAGCTAAGTAATAATGAGAAAACGATTTCTTTTCAAATAGTAAATCCAACGCAAGCCGTTGAGCTGCCTTTTTTTGAAGGTTTTGAAACGTCTAATATTCCGCCATCGGGTTGGGCAGTGCAAAATAACGATAACGACAGAACCTTTGAATTATCTAATTATGGCGGTTTCAGCAATAGTTTTTCAAGCGCAGTGTTCGATAATTTTACAGGCTCATCGGGCAATAATCCTAAGAACAAAATTGATGCCCTTGTTAGTCCCAACATTAACATTAGTGGTGTAAACCCGCGCTTAACTTTTAGCGTTGCTTATGCCCGAAGAAATAATAACCTGAGCGATTCGCTGAAAGTATTTCTTTCTACCGACTGTGGTTTAACATGGATAAACATTTTCTCTAAAGGAGGTGCAGGACTTGCTACTGCTGAAAATACCAATACTACGTTTGTTCCGGCCGATACCAATTGGAGAAAAGAAGTGGTAGGGCTGGCTGCATTTGCCGCTTATCCATCGGTAAAACTGAAGTTTGAAAACAAATCAGACTGGGGCAATAACCTTTATATAGATGATATTAACCTCGAATTTTTTCCAACAGGCGTTAATGAGTTGCAAGAAACATTTCAGCTTAATGTTTACCCCAACCCTGCATTAAACGTGCTGAATATTGATTTTGAAGCTGAAAAGGTTTCAGATATTACTATTGAAGTTACCGATATTGTTGGCAGCCTTATTTATGCTGAAACAATTATCAACACAGCCGTTTTCCAAAAACAGCTTCAATTCAACAGCATTGCAAATGGAATTTACCTGGTAAAAGTTAAAGCCGGAACACAATCGGTAACCCGAAAAGTAGTTTTTCAATAGCATTTTATTGCCAACCTTTTTAAGAAAGCCCCAATATGCTTGCGTAACTACATTCCAAATTTTAGGAATGGACATAAATGCCTGTGGAATTCCATTCCGAATTTTGGGAATGGATATAAATACGTGTAGAATTCCATTCCGAACTTTAGGAGTGGACATAAATGGCTGTGAAATGGCATTCCGAATTTTAGGAATGGACATAAATGGC
>CAZIZP010000046.1:0-10425 GCA_964543705.1 uncultured Chitinophagaceae bacterium | reverse complement strand
AGCTTCTAACAGTGCAGGTCGGGTTTCTTTCAATGTAAATCCAACTGTAATCAATGTAAACCCTCACTATGTGTTACAAAACCGGACTGGCAGTATTTGCAAAGTGATTGGGATTAGGAATATTATTGTAACTTAAAATATACATTTAGCATACTGAAAAAACTAAAATTCCAATCTATAACTCAACACCGGAATCAATCCATTTTGATAGATAGTTTCAACTTTTTGGGTTTCGCCATTGTAAAATTGAGTAAGTACATTTCTTCTGTTAATTACATTTTGAATATCTATAGAGGCCGTGTGCGTTACTTTAGGATATACTCTTTTCATACTGATTCTAATATCAGCTCTAAAATAATTAGGCAGTTTAATTGTATAAGCTTCTTTCTCTTTATAAATTGGTTTGTCTTGCTCTATAGATTGTTGCACATCTATAGGTGTAGTTCTAAAACCACCGTTATAATTTCCTTTTATATTAATACCGTAAGTTCGGTTTTTATTTTTTCTGTTAGGTGTAAACTCTTTGCCTGCGGTGAAGCCTACTGTAAACCTGCCATTATAACGAGTGTTATACCAATTGCCATCAGCAGCACGATATTTAGCGTCATATATTGAGCCTGATAAAAGATAGTAATATCCTTTATGCATAAATTGCTCAACAGTTAACTCTAAGCCCATATTTCTGCCTACCCCATTACTGCCTAATGGCTCGGTTTCAAAACCCCATTCACGATTAATTAAAGCATTGGTACTGCTATCATTCATGCTTACCGGAATTCTATATAAACGTTGAATATAACTTTCAGCTTTTACATATAGGTTTCTATTGATATTGTAAGTGTAGCCAACAACAAAATGATTAGATTTAGTAAAATCTAAATCCTTATTGGGTGTTTCAAAAGTATTTTCAGCAGTAAGTTTTTTCACAAAATAATTGCCTAATGGTTGCAACTGACTATGCAAACCATAGCCCACATTCAACATACTTTTTTCATTTATCTGAAAACGCGTGGCAATTCTTGGCTCAATAACATGTTTATTATTTAATACTAAATGCAGGGTATGAATACCGCCTACGATTGTCCATCTGGAAGAGGGTTTATAACTCCACTCGTTAAAAAACTGAATAGTTTGAGTTTTGCCATTGACAGCAATGCGTTCTTCGATGTTGTTGATGTCTTCATTATACCAGCGATTTTGTAAGTTAAAAAATAACTGATTGAAGTAGACGCCTGATTTGGTATAGAGTTTAGAATTAAGTTTTACATTTATTACTGTGCTTGCTGTAATAGTACTTCTTACATTGTTTTCTTCGTTTCTTAATTCATTAATATATTCATTATTCATTCTATTTTCTTCATAACCATTTTCATTACCTGAAAAAACCAAGGCACTTTGTAAATAAGTTTTTTCATTGAAAATATAATTATGCTTTATACCCATTGCACCTGTATTAGATAAGAAAGCCCAGCTTACACGGTCGTAATCTATTTTCCATAAAGCAGAATCTTTAGGTGCGTTTACAAATTGCTTGCTTAACCCGCCAAAACCGAACATTGAGAAGTTACCTATTTTTTTAGTAGGCAAGTGTATATTGAAAGATAAATCCTGAAAATTGGTAGAGGCCCCGCCACTTAAATTTAAACCTGCTTTTTCTAATAAAGAAAGTGTAGAGTAACGGTAATTAACTAAATAACTGCCTTTATATTTTTTGCTGAATGGGCCTTCTGTGGCCACATCAATACCTAATACACCTACTTGAAGAGTATGCTCCTGTTTTTCATTATTGCCTTTTCTAAGTTTAATATCAAACACGCCTGATAAAGCATTGCCATATTCAGCACTAAATGCACCGGTACTAAAATCGGAATTGGCTAAAAGTTGAGCACTTAGAATCATAATGCCTCCACCCGAACTGGCAGTATTTGCAAAGTGATTGGGATTAGGAATATCAATACCCTCCAATCGCCATAATAAGCCGTTAGGTGTATTGCCTCTAATAGAGATACTATTATTGCCATCATCTGTACCTGCTACGCCTGCATAGGCAGTAACCATTCTGGCGGGGTCGTTTACGGCCGCTGCAAACTTTTGTGTTTCTTCTACTGAAAACGAACGTGTACTTACTAATGCCAAATCATTAATAGGTTTATTTTTGCTGGCAGATATAATAACTACCTCATTTAAGTTGTTGCTTTGTTCTTCCATTTCTACATTCAACACCACTTCTTTTCCTGAAGCTACACTTACTTGAGTAATGGTTTTTTCTACATAACCCAAGTAGCTAATTTTAATTTGATAAGTACCTGTAGGAACTTGTGTAATTTTAAAATATCCATTTTCGTCAGAAATACTGCCTAATAAAGGGTTAGTATCTGCTAATACAATATTGGCACCTATTAATGGTGTTTTGCTTACCACATCTATAACTTGGCCGCGCACAGTTTGTGTAATTATAGATTGCGCTTTTAAGCAATGACTAATATTATTTATCAATATCATTGTAATTATTAAAAATCTTGTTTTCATTCTTTTATTGTTTTTATAAAATCGAGTGCAAATATTATTTGGCAGAAAAGAATAAACTACGTTAAATGGTATGAATGACTATTTAGGATGTATGAAGTAGTAAAACAGACTACTGAGTAATTCAATTTTTTAAGAAAAAAGGCTTGCTGTTTTTATTAAGCAAGCCTTTATGAAATTTAAAATAGATGTTTTATTGCTTTATGATTTTAGCTGTAAACTCATTATTATGCTGAATAACTTTCAGCATGTAAACACCTTTATGTAAGTCTCCCAAGTAGATTTTGTCTTTATTTAATGAGCTTACTTTTTCTCTTAAAACAACTTTACCCGCAATATCATAAATTGAAATTTGAGCATCAGTTGAAAGTGCTGTTTTTATAGATAACCAATTGGTAAAAGGATTGGGGTAAAGCACCATTTCCAAGTCATTCTCTTTTTCAATAACACTTGTAATAGGTGTTGCAGCTGTGTAGAAATTTTCGGTGAATTCGCCATTAATATCTTTAATAGTTTTTAAAGATAACAATGGATAGTGAATACTTTTTGCATACCATTGATGGGTAGTATGTACTTCCTCAAAACTATCTTTCATGCCAAAGCCTTCAAATCTTGTAATGAAAGAATCTATAGTAGTAATACGCATTACATTGGTAAAAGTGCCTGTAGGCAGCATTAAAGTCCCATAAGCATTTGCTTGTGCTGTTATAGTACCTTGAATAGATGTAGAAAACATAGCATCGCTTGCTTCACCATAATAAGTGTCTGTTGTTGAACTACCAAAGGTAAGTGGTAAAGTAAATAACTTTTTGCTATCACTAAATGGTAATGCTACTTCATCATCTGCTTCGCCCAACATCTCCAAGCTATTGGCAGTGGCTTTTAAATATGTAATAACAAAAGCATCATTTTTTATTGCATAGGTAGCATTTGAAAATTGGTTACCCAATGGTGTATTTTGTGGCAACGTAACGTTTACAGTAAAAGTGTCTTCAGGAAAAACCGGAATAGTAGAATAATCCCAGGTGACTGATGCACCATCATTTCCTTTGTTATAGTTACCAAAAAACTTTACTGTTTTAAAAGTTTCGCCCGCTGTGGGTATAATATCTGTTGATTGAAAGATTGGCTGGGCATTTAGAATGCCCGCCAACAATATTGATAATGCAAAAATTATTTTTGATTTCATAAATGTTTTTTTTGATTTTGAAAAAATTATTTTACTTGAATTTTTCTTGTAATAATGCCATGAGTTGTTTTAATATTCACCATGTAAAATCCTTTTGCTAGTGTATTTACCGGGACAATTGTTTTACCTGTAAAATTTGATTGCCAATGTATTTTACCTTGCAAGTCAACGATGCTCAAAGTAGCTGTAGCAGGCTCTATCATTTCTACTTTCAACTCGTTACTTACAGGATTAGGAAATACTTTTATTCCTACATTTGATGGATTACTTATGCCTGTGGTACCACATTCAGAAGGGTCTAAAAACATCACCGTTATGTCTGAACCTAAATAACGTGTATAATCAGGACATAAAAATGGAGCTGCACTAACTGTATATTCCCCCGGTCTTTTTACAACTAAAGTATCATCATTAGCATTAGAGATAGCAATGCCTCTGTCATACCATTGTATATCAGTATCATAAGGAATAGAATTGATATTCATAACAATACTATCACCTTCACAGATAAATTGTCTGCCAATGGTATCTACAATAAAATTACCACTTGAAAAAACGATTAAAGGCGTGAAAGCATAAATATCTACTAATACTTCTGCACTTCTTTCAGTGCAACCATCTTTAGTGGCTTCGACTGAAACATGTAATATCGTTGAATAAGCATCAATAGTAAAAGTTGAATCGGTTTCGCCATTTACAGGTTGTGGTGCATTAGACGAATTATAAGGTCTGGTATACCATTGATAACTATCATAAGATTGAGTGTATAAAGTAGTAAAACTTTCAGGACAAAATATTGTGTCGCCTTCTACAGTAGGGGTAAACTGACATGGCCCTGTATTAGGTCTATTGATTTCTCTATAATCTGAAAATACTTGCTTGTAATCATTTATTATAATCTGTGTTGAAGAATCATACACTTTAGCAACAATTTGTGCAATGGTATTGTCATTGTTATAGGTATAATCATAAATATACTCTTCATCTTTTTTCCAGCCGTTAGGCGCATCCCAAAATCTAGAGGTATTTCTTATTAAATTTCCTTGAGTATCTTTTTCTGTTACTTCTTCATGCTCGCTAATTTTTATGCCATTCGCATTGTAAGTAAACCATTTTTCAGTTTCAATTAAACCATTTTTTATATAGTGATAAGTTAGCTTCATGCTATTATTTAACAACTCATATGTTTTTATAGCACTACCATCCTTCCACGAATTTGTGTAAGATAATAGAGAGTTATTTAGGTCTTTTTGAATAAACTTCCAATAATCTATAGAATCTTCGGTTACTGTATTATGTGACAATACCCATTGATTGTTCAGGTTGTTGTAATTGTAGTAAACTATATTTTTACAAATGTTTTCCTCCTCATTATGCCATCCATTATATTCTTCTTTTTGATAGGGCTCTAATATTGAATTTTGAGGATTCACAACATATATAACTGTTGCAATTTTTTCATCAGTGTTATTAAAGTATTTTTCGCACTTAAATTGTTCTTTATAAGTATTTGATACTTTATCATAGTTGCTTAAAACCTCAGTGGATTTTTTATTATTATCATCGTATGTATAAGTTCGTAGATAGCCAGTACTTTTTTCCCAATTGCCAGATATATAATTAAAACTCTCAGAGCCACAATCGCGTTGTTGTGAGTCAAAACAGTTTTCTATTTTTTCCTGAAATTGAAATTCATTTTGAATGGCATTCCATTTTAGTTTGTAATGTGTTATAACTCTGTTTTGCGCATTGTACACGCTAGTATCAATACCAACAGGTACATTGTTTAATGCATCAGTTTCTTTTACCCAAGTAATGCTACCATTGTTGTCGTAACGATAATTGTAAGTACTTTGAGGTTGCCAGGCATTTTGTTGCCACGTGAATTGTTCCATTTTGTAAGGCTTCTTATTTTGTGCCTCACTGCGTATTGTAAGCATGGCTAACAATATCGCTACAAGTGTTTTTGTTTTCATAATTTTTTGCTTTTTTAAATTGATAATGCAAAGATTATGAGATGCAAAAACCTATGTACTATATAATGTCATGAATGGCTTTTTATGATTGCTGAAAGCTGAAAAATGCTTACTGAAAAAAATCAATTTTTTATCTCCCCATCCATTCTTTAAAATCTGCTGCTCTATCGGCACTTACCAAAATATCAAATTTGGGTTTAGGTAAAATATCTAATTTTAGTTTGCCTTTGAAAAAGATATGTGCCGCTTGTATGGAATGAAATGAAACTATGACCTGACGGCTTACTCTAAAAAATTCTTTGGGATCTAACAACTCTTGTAGTTTATCTAAGCTGAAATCTACCGGATACGATTGATTATCTCTCATCACAGCAAAGCTCATACGGTCTTCAGAGTAGAAATAAGCAATATCTTTTACCTCAATACTTTTAAGCTTACTACCTACATTAATCATGAATCGTTCTTTATATTGAGTAGCCGGTTTTTGATTGATAAATTGCAATAAGGTTTCCATATTTAATCCTGAAAACTGTTGTTTTAATTTCTTGTATTTATCTAAGGCTTGCACCAATTCATCATAATTTACCGGTTTTAATAAATAATCTATGCTGTTTACCTTAAAAGCTTTCACCATATATTCATCATAAGCAGTAGTAAATATTACTGGTGCTTGTAAAGAAACTTTTTCAAAGATTTTAAATGCCAAATCATCTTCTAAATGAATATCCATAAATACAATATCAGGGGCTTCGTTATTTTGAAACCACTCTATACTTTCTGCAACAGATGAGAGATAAGTGATAACGTTTATACTCTTATCATATTGATGTATAAGTGAGGTAAGTCTTTTGGCAGTTAATGTTTCATCTTCTATAATTATAGCTTTCATAAAAAGTAATGTTTAAGTATTTAATAAAGGTACTTTTACTATAAACTGTGTAGTGGTTTTTTGAATCGAAACTGCCAAGGGAGTTAATAACTGGTAGCGACTCATAATATTTTGTAAGCCCATTCCGGTAGATTTTATATCACCACGGTGTTGCAAATTATTGGCAATACACAAATAATTTTCCAAAATACTGATGGTAATCATAAGCGGTTCTTTAGATGACATTCTATTATGTTTCACAGCATTTTCTACCAGTAATTGCAAAGTAAGTGGTGCAATATAATATTGCATAGCCTCTTCTTCAGAAACCAAAATAGATACTTCAAACTTATGCTCAAACCTTATTTGCAAAAGGTATATGTAAGAATTCAGAAAATCTATTTCTGTATGAAGTAGTACTTTATCTTCAGTTTGTTGTTCTAAAATGTAGCGATAGGCTTTTGCCAGCTGATCTATAAATTTTTCTGAAGCCTCAACATCTGCTTTTACCAAAGAGCTCAATACGCTTAAACTATTGAATAAAAAATGAGGATTGATTTGATTTTTTAAGGCACTTAATTGTCCTTTTAAGGTTTCTTTCTCTAATTGTTGTGCTTTTATTTCTGCTGTTTGTATGTTTTTGATAATTAAAACATTTGCCATCATCAGGTAAGCACATAAGGTCAATGTCAATAATTCGGCATAAGATTTTCTTACAAAAAATGGCAAATCTGTTTGGGGCAACATTTCTATTAAAGCATTATCCATCCAGTAATTAAATAAAAAACGGATAATAATAGTACCCACTAACCCCAATACTATAAATAACATAATGGCTACTACGTTGGGTTTCAAATTTCCGGTAGATAGAAAATCTTCCTGATAGTAGTTTCTTACTACATTTAATATCCATTCATCTACAAACAACCATAAAAACAATATAATGATATTCCAAAAAGCAGTATAAAGTGTATTAAGTGAAAATAAGGTTTGCCAATATTGGGCTGCATCAGCATTTACATATACACTGCCGGGTATAAAAAGCAATACCAACCCGATGGCTAAGAAAAACTTGTTTATTGCTTTGATGGAGTAATGGTAAGGCACAATTGGGGCAGCTTGTCTTGGTAAATTTATAATAAAGGAATGGTTACTTCATAGAGGTTGTCTTCAATTTGAGTTTGAATGGATAATGGGGTAATAGCTTTATATTGTTCTACAATAGTTTCAAAAGATTTTTCTTCTTTTTCATTAATTGGTAATGGCCGGGGTTGATAGCTGTTACTTACTTTTAAATAAGCTTCTTGTACGCTTAAATAAATTTTTAATGGCTGGCTTGCTGACATTTTATTATATCTGATTGCATTTTCTATGAGCACCTGTAAGGTTAATGGTACTATATATTTCTGTTCGGCTATATGATTAGTAATATCGTTTTGCAACGCTATTTTATTTTCAAACCTGGCTTGCAATAAGAAGAAGTAAGCATTGATAAATTCCAATTCGTCTTTGAGTAAAACCAAATTATGTTCTCTTTGCTCTAAAGTATAACGATAGGCTTTTGCCAGTCGGTCAATAAATTTTTCAGACAGCTGGCTATCTACACGCACCAATGAACTCAATACACTTAAACTGTTAAATAAAAAATGTGGGTTTACCTGGCTTTTCAAAGCAGTAAATTGATTTAAAACCTGTTGCTTTTGAAGGTTTTCTGTTTTCAGCTTTATTTCTTTTGTGAAAAAATTATAATTTCTGTTTAGAATAATGAAATAAACAACCAGTATCAATACCAAATATTGAAAAAAAATAAACTTAAATCGAATATTGGTGATGTAATTATTATTTAACAAAACAATATCTGGCATCTTAAAAAGATGTACCAAAGTATAATTTACTATAGATATTGAGACGAATAATATAAGCGCACCTATTGAAATAAAACTTATAAAGCTGGCAATATTAATAAGTACATTTTTTACATTGCTGGTAGGCAGTTCAATCTTTTTATAAAAAAACTCTAATATTCTTTCTGCTAAAAAAATAAATATCATGATGAAAAATATGCCCAGTATATACTCTATAAAAACTTTTAAAAACGCATTTTTAAAAAATGAAGTTAATGTTCGGCTAAGTAAGTTTACATACATGAGTATAGAATGAAAAAAGGTCATTAGCGCAATGGCTAACAACCACTTTTTCTTGATGGGCAATCTGTTTTGTTCTATAGATTTCACAATAAACGTAAGATAGTGTTTTTATAAAAAATACCCAATCGGTATTTTATCTGCATACTCCATTCGTAAATTCTGAAATTCCATGAGCGGCTGCAATACATTGGTTATAGTATGTAACACCGTTGCAGCCGCAAATTGGGTCATAAATCTGAGGGCAGGCTTCGCTTTGCCTTGGATATCTTTCCTTACAATTCTCTTTTTTACATGATATTGTAAATAAGCTTAGGCTCATTAATACTACTTTCAGTAAAAATTTCATTGGTATTATATTTAAAGTGTTAAATAAAAAATTCCTTGTTTTTTCCTTTTTTGCAAATAACTATAGATAGCAGCAATAGTATTATGCATATTGTATATATTGTTTTCATGTTAAATATCCTTAAGGAATAGTTTACTATTCATAAATTATTTTAGCCTGCCCGGTTTCTATTGTGACCTTGTTTACAGGATTTCCTTTACAGTAAATTTTAGACTGGCCAGATGCTACTGCATTAAAAAAATCTGTTGCTTTAACTTTTGCTATGGCTTGTCCAGAGGCATCTACATATGCATCTTTAGTGCCTGAAACAGTGTAACCTTTATATTTAGCTTGGCCTGAAACATTTAAATCAAGAATTTCTACATTACCCCCAAAATCTGCTGAACTGGTTCCTGACATTGACAGTTTAACCACTTTTGCATCTGAAGTAATATTGCAATTACTGCTTCCTGATATACTACCTTTTAAGGTGTCGTTAATGCTAAATCCGGTTATAAAAACTTGTGATGAGCCGCTAAAATCAAAATTGGTTAAAGAAGGTACTGTAAGGTCAAATCTTACAGTTTTTCTATTATTTTTTTCATTATTGTACTGAATATATAAAATACTGTCCTTTAACTCTATTTTTAAATCTTCCACATCGTCTATACAGCCTTTGGCTTCTACTTTTAAAGCACTGCCTTGTACGATATTTACTACGTGATTGTGTCCTGCATTAATGCCTGTGAAATTTGGCGTATCAAATTGTTTTGTAAAGGGTCTGCTACATTCTTTTTCACAAGAAATAAGTAATGTTTGGGAGCATATAGCTACCATAAACAATAATAAAAGTCTGTTTTTCATAAATAAAAGTCTGTTTTTCATAATTTGCATTTTTTGGTTAAAAAATTTTGTGGCAAAAATGAGAATTCGAATGACGCAAGTCAATGTAACTGTTACCCAAACCTGTATTTTTCTTACCCAATGGGGAAAATTAACTACTGAATAATTATCCAATAAAAAATAAACATGCACAGATAGGCTGTATATACTTTATAGACGCTTACTATTCATCTAAAGAAAAGTGACAAAGAAAATTAACTTTCGCATAGCAAAAAAACTGCCTTAACTATACAAAATACACTCAAACCTTTTGTTTCAAGTTCGAAATCCTCTCTTACAAGATTGAAAACGCCATTATACTTTTCAAAACTTACATTAGGCAAAATATTTGCAATTCTATGTGGTTATAATTATAGGCTTTAGCCTAAAGAAAACTTAAACAATTCACTAATGCACAATAACCGGTAGTTTAATCCCAACAGCACTACCCCACTACTAAGTTGTATTATCTTCGCTATGTGTTACAAAAAATAAAAAACTTTATAGAGGCT
>CAZIZP010000045.1:0-11118 GCA_964543705.1 uncultured Chitinophagaceae bacterium | reverse complement strand
AAAAACCCCGCTTCAAATGAAGCGAGGCTTTTTAACCCACGAAATAGGCTTCGTGAAAATAAAAACCAAGTTTACTCTTTTACCAGTTTTACTTTTTTAAGGGAATCTTTTGCCTTTAATTCAGCAAAATATATTCCGCTGGCTAAGTTGGTTATATCAACCACCGTTTTGGTGTTGCTGATGTTTTGTTGAATAAATACTTTACCCTCTACACCTGTAATACTTAATTGTGTTGCGCCTGTTATGTTTTCGATTGTTAAATTGTTTTGTGCCGGGTTTGGATACACTTTAATTTGGTTAAAGTTTGTTGCTTTAATGCCTACTGTTATGTCTTCTTCAATAACCACATTTACACATGCTGAAACTGCTACACACGGGCCATCGGTAATTTCTACTTTATAATCGCCTGTAACAGTGGGTTTAAAGCTGGCACTATCTGCACCTACAACCGGTGAATCATCGGCACAGTTTAACCAACGATAAGTGGCAGTAGTGCTTTCTACAACTGAAAGCGTAGTATCGGCACCGGTGCTAACAGACGCATCAATATCGCAAAGCTGAAAATTAACGCAAGGAGAAAACACCTCGCAAGCACCTTTTTGTATAAGTACGTAATATTCACCGGTAGAATCGGGCATAAATTCATTATTACTAAACACATCAATAAAATTCGGACTTCCGCCTCTTGAATTATTGTTGTGAGGGATTTCAATACAAGGATTACATGTTGGTATGAAACTGCAATCGTAAAACCAATAGTACAAATCAGCATCGGCTTCATTTACTACTAAAGTATTGTTTACTTGTGTTACACCATTGTCTGAAAGATTGTCAATAGTAACGCTTAGCAAAAATTGTTGTCCACCGATTAATAATCTTAGGGCATCGTTTTCCTGATAAGTACCGCTTTGCGTGTAAATATTTCCGCTACCGGTGGGGCTTTCATACTCATTACATCCGCTGACTTCAAGTACATTAATAGATTCTATAAGCCTATTATCAACCAACAGTTTGCTATTAATAATATTTACATACTGCTTGCTGCTGGTGAATATTAGATTATTGATATTAAGGTCAGTAAGTTTGCCCTCTGTTAGATCTATTTCAGCAATACCGTTTCTGGTAATACCATTTACATCGGTAAAAAACCCGGCTATATATAGTGCAGGACTAAAATATGGAAATGAATTATTGTTTATTGCCATAGATGTAATTCTTTGCGAAAAGGTGTTAATAGGGTTGTTTCCTACCAATCCCGGATTCCATGCACTAACACTTAAATCTGAAGCATTCAGTTTTACTAAATTTCTTCTAACACTGTCTCTCACAGTTTCAAAAGAGCCGCCAAGAATTGGGCCTGTGGGGGTTATTACAATACTTTCTACCATAACAAGGTTGCCTGCGCTATTTTCTAAAACATTTGAGTTAGGTATAAGTGCGCCACTTACACCATTTAAAGCTGCAAAACCTTTTTGTGGCTCTCCATTAACTTCAGTAAACATGCCTCCTATATAAATGTTATTGTTATCGTCTCTTGCCATGGCTTTCACCATATTATTAGCCGAAGGTGTCCAGAATGGAAATACTTCATTAGCCGATACATTTATGGCTGCTAAATTTTGTCTTGGAAGACCGTTGAGTGTAGTAAATTGTCCGCCAATATATAAAACGCCCGCAGCTACAAGGCTTTTTACTTGAAAATCGAATACCGTAGAATCTATATTAAAATTGAAATTAGGGTCAACGGTTCCGGTGGTTAAATTAATTCTTGCTAAACCCACATGCGTTTCACCACCTACCTGCGTAAAAGAGCCCCCAATAATAATATTTTCATCGCCCGCCACGGGTTGGGTCATGCAGCGAATGAGGCCGTTTACAGGAATGTTTAATGACGTTACTTCACCGGTAGTTACATTTACCTCTGCCAGTCTTAGGCGTGAGCTGTCGCCTACCTGAGTAAAAGATCCGCCTATAACCACCGTATTTCTGGTTTGAATATATGCTGACGCAAGAACTGAAAGGTTAATGTTAGGAAAGTTGGGATTGTTTTGAATAAACTGTGGTTGTGCAAATGCACCGGTTGCCATTACTAATAGCAGACATAAGGTTGTTAAAATGCTTTTCATATTTTTTTGGTTTTTATTTATGGCGCAATATTATGCTACCGCTACATTTTAAAGACCAAATTTTCATGAGCACCCTTTATAAATACATAAATAACCCAAAATTTTTCATGAAGGCTGTTTGGACAATGCCCTTATAAAATGAGAGTTAACAGAAATGCAATAAAACCATTACTAATCGCCTGAATTTTTAAACGCCATTAGTAAATTGTATGTGCCTTTAACAGCAACAGGTTTGCCCTTTAGCTCATTTACATTCAGCAATTCAAGAAAGCCCTTTTCGGCATTACCTGTTTGAACCTGTTTCATCTCAAAAGTATTTTTTGCCACACTTACAAAAACATAATACTTGTTTTCATAACGAACTACGGCTTCTTCGGGCAGGGCTGTTGTTGTTTTGCCCAAAACTTCTACAGTGGCATTCATAAAAGTTCCGGGTATTAGCTTCTTATCATATTGCTCAAAGTGGCAGTGAACTTCTGCCGCATTACCGTTGCTTAAGTTTTTACTTATTAAAATAATCTCGCCTAAGTATTTTTTATTTGGTTCATTATTAGTGAAGGCATGAAGTTTTTGCCCGATAGAAAGTTTATCAATGTCTTTTTCATACACAGTTAAATTCAAATGAATATCATCGGGATTCACCAACTCGAACAGAACATCGCTGGGGTTAACATATTTGCCAATGTTTACATTTACCGATGAAACAAAGCCATTGATAGGCGAAAAGATATTTATGCTTCGTGAAATATTATTTGCTGTAAGCGTTTCAGGATTAATGTTGATTAAGTAAAGCTTTTGTTCCAGCGACTTCAGCAAAACTAATTGCGATTGATAATTAGCTTTGGTTTGTTCAAACACTTTGTCACTGCTTGCCTTACTTTCGTTTAATTCTTGCTGACGGTTGAATTCATTTTTCAAAAATTCAAACTGCGATTTAGCAGTGAGATAATCCTGCTGTAATTGTATGTATTGCTGGTCTTCCATCGCTGCCAGTACTTCGCCTTTGTTAATATGCATTCCCGGCAATAGCTTGGTATATTTCAGATAACCGCCCAGTGGCATACTTACTGAAATTAAGTTTTGTGGTGGCACATCTATTTTACCATTCAACTTTAACACTTCCGAAATAGGTTTCATTTCGATAAAGCCGGTAACTACTCCTGCATTTTTTAATTGTTCGTTACTCAATTTTATGGTATTTGCAGGTTCTGTGTTGTCTTGTATTTCTTCAGTTTTAGATGCGTTGTTGCATGAAGCTGTCCATATTAGTGAAATAATAAACAGGGCTTTTATATAAAGATTATTGATGTTTTTCATGATTAGTTTATTTTAAATCGTTCATTAAAAATTCCAGTTGAATAATGTTTTGGTTCCATTCGTTCAGCATATCGAGATAATTGCTGCGCACGCCAATGGCATTGTTCATTAGCATGGCCCATTCAAGATAATCGATTTCACCATTGCTGAATTGTTGGGTTGCCGTTTGAGTAATTATATTGGCATTGGGCAACGCTATATTTTCAAAAAAACTCAGGTTTTGGTTTAGTGTTTCGTATTTTTTCATTGCAGCTTCCCATTCAGTTTTCATACTCTTTACTCCAAAAGCAAACTCATTCTCGGCTATTTGCTTTTGTATTTTGCCTGATGATATTCGCGATTGTTGTGCATGAAAAAACAATGGAATACCCACGCCTAATTGGGCAAACTGAAAGCGATAACTACGTGGATAAAAAACATCATCAGATCCTACACCGGTAATGGATTGACTGAATATTCCGAAATTAATATCAGGCAATAAACGCGACTTTTGTAAAGCAATATTTTTCTTCGCGATAACACTGTTTTGTTCCAACATGCGAATTTGTGGATGCTGATAAAGCGTTGTTGTGTCATTCGATGCTAAGTAAATCCTTTTTAGCTGTTCGGTTTTAGGTAAATAATTTTTATCGGTATTCAGCAACAATTGAAAGCGAAGCAGTAATATTTCCAAATCGTTCTTTAATTGGTTAAGCTGTATAGCAATTTGTCCACGCTGATTTTCAATGGTGGTTTTTTCTAGAATGTTACTTTCTCCTTTTTGAAAACGTAAATCTGATTTCTGTAAAAAAGCAGCATATAAACTATCATTTTGTATTAACAGTTTTTCTTTCTCCAGAAGAAAAGCAACCAAATAGAATAGTTTTTTTACCTCTCTGGTAAGTTCAGCATTTTTTTGCCCTACGCTTAACTCGCTACTTTTATAAATTTCGTGTTGCATAGCTTTTTGCCGGGCATATACTAAAGGAAAACTGATGTTTTGACTAATACCAAACTGATTATCGAGATAAGCAGAATTATATTGGCCATATTGCCCTAGCACTTGTGTTTGCGGAATATCTACCGCAGCACTTTTCAGCTTTTTCTGCACTTCTGCATTAAGCTGTTCGTTACGAATCTGCAGGTTGTTTTTAAGCGCAATAGAAATAGCTTCATCTATACCAAGAGGAGTTTGCGATTGAGCAGGAACAACCCACATCGCCAGCAGTAATAAAATGATTGCATTTAACGAATAAGCACTTTTAGTGCTTTCTTTTTTATTGAATATCATGTATAAAATGGGTAAAACAAATAAGGTTAGAAAAGTAGCCAGGAGAAGCCCACCTATAACAACGGTGGCTAATGGACGCTGTACTTCGGCACCTTCACCGGTACTGATGGCCATAGGTAAAAATCCAAGTGAAGCTACGCTGGCAGTCATTAATACCGGGCGTAAACGAAGTTTTGTTCCCTGAATAACAATGCGTTTCAGGTTATGATATCCTTCTTCTTTCAATCGGTTAAACTCGGCAATTAATACAATGCCATTGAGTACAGCTACACCAAAAAGTGCAATAAAACCAATGCCTGCGCTTACACTAAACGGAATGCCCCGAATAGCCAAAGCCAGTATACCACCAATAGCAGAAAGCGGAATAGCTGTATAAATGAGCAAACCCTGTTTTACTGAATGAAAGGCAAAATATAATAATAGAAAAATGAGTAACAGCGAAACAGGAACCGCAACAGCAAGTCTGTTTTTGGCTTCTTCCAGATTTTCGAAAGCACCCCCGTAGGTAATAAAATAACCAGATGGCAATTTTATTTGCTGCTCTGCTTTTTGTTGCAATTCATTCACTGTGCTTTGCACATCTCTTCCACGCACATTAAAACCTATTATAATTCTGCGTTGCGAGTTTTCGCGTTGAATTTGGTTAGGCCCTTCTTCAATGGCTACTTCAGCCACAGCATGTAATGGTATTTGTTTACCTGCCGGAGTGGGCAATAGCAGGTTCTGCACATCGGAAATGTTTTTTCGCTGTTCACCGGATAGCCGCACTACCAAATCAAATCTTCGCTCTCCTTCATATACCATGCCGCTGCTTTCACCTGCAAATGCAGTTTTAACAGCACGATTTATATCGGTAATATTTACCCCATATTGTGCAATAGCATTACGATTGTAACGAATAACAATTTGTGGCATTCCTGTAACCGATTCTACATATAGACCGGTACTTCCTTCTACTGTATTGCAAATGTTTCCAAGTTTTTCTGCATAGTAAGCAAGTGTATCTAAATTATCTCCAAAAATTTTAACTACTACATCTTGTCTTGCCCCTGAAATAAGTTCATTGAATCGCATAGCTACGGGATACTGAAAACCGAAACTTACTCCGGGAATTGCAGCTAAAGCCTTGGTCATTTTAGCTTCCAGTTCAGGGTAGGTGGAAGCTGAAGTCCACTCGCTTCGGTCTTTCAAAATAATCATCAGGTCTGATGCATCCATCGGCATGGGGTCGGTGGGAACTTCAGAACTGCCTGTTTTACTTACAATTTTTTCAATATCTGGAAACTGATTGAGTAATAACTGAGATGCTTTAGAAACTGCTTCTACCGATGTTTGAAGATTGCTTCCGGGTAATACTCTTGTTTCTACCGCAAAATCGCCTTCAGGTAATGATGGAATAAACTCTCCACCTAAGTTTGTTAAAATATAAACGCTTAACACAAATAAGCCAAAAACGGCAACAAGTATCACCTTCTGCATACGTAAAACTTTTACCAAAAGGCTTTGGTAAAAACTTTCTAAACGGTTCATCATTTTATCTGAAAAATTGGGCTTATGCGAAATTTTCTTGCTTAAAACAAGTGAAGCCATCATAGGCACGTAAGTAAGCGAAAGTATTAATGCCCCCACAAGTGCAAAGGCTACTGTTTGCGCCATAGGTTTAAACATTTTCCCCTCTATACCTTGTAGCGTAAGTATAGGCAGGTAAACAATAAGAATAATAATTTGTCCAAATGCAGCACTATTCATCATACGCGATGCAGATTGTTTTACTTCCTGATTCATTTGATGTTGGCTAAGCCTGTTTAAAGAAGCGTATGTTTTATTATGGCCCAACCTGTGCATTACTGCTTCTACAACAATTACAGCCCCATCTATTATTAAGCCAAAGTCGAGTGCGCCAAGACTCATAAGATTACCACTAACACCAAATAAATTCATCATGATTATTGCAAAAAGCATTGCCAGTGGAATAACTGTAGCCACCAAAAAACCCGCACGCAGGTTTCCAAGAAACAATACCAAAACAAATACTACAATTAAAGCTCCTTCCATCAGGTTTTTAGAAACCGTGCTGATGGCATTGTTTACCATTTTAGTTCTGTCTAAGAATGGTTCAATGACAACTCCTTCGGGTAAGGTTTTCTGAATTTCAGCAATACGTTCTTTAATATTTTCTATAACCACATTACTGTTTGCTCCTTTCAGCATCATTACTACTGCACCTGAAACTTCGCGTTCTCCATTATAGGTCATCGCTCCATAACGTGTGGCATGTCCCATTTTTATTTCAGCTACATTCCGAATAAGCAAAGGAGTTCCATTGGGTAAATTTTTCACTACTATGTTTTCAATATCTTGTGTGTTGCCTACCAAGCCTTCGCTTCTTATGTACAATACGGTTTCATTTTTTTCTATATAAGCACCACCGGTATTTTGATTGTTATTTTCAAGAGCAGCAAATACATCATCTAATGTTATGTTATTGGCCAAAAGCACTTCAGGCTTTACTGCAATTTCATATTGTTTCAGCAAGCCGCCAAAACTGCTTACTTCTGCAATACCCTCCACGCCCAACAGGTTTCTGCGAACTATCCAATCCTGAATGGTACGTAGTTCCATAGCATTGTATTGGTCTTCATAACCCTTAGCAGGGCGCACTACATATTGATAAATTTCTCCCAAACCTGTAGTTACCGGAGCAAGTACCGGTGTACCAAAGCCTTTTGGAATTTCACTCTGCACTTGTTGTAATCGCTCGGCTACTTGTTGTCGAGCCCAGTAGATATCAATTTCATCGCTAAAAACTATAGTAACTACTGATAAACCAAAGCGTGAAAAGCTGCGCAATTCAATTAAGCCGGGAATATTCTTGCTTACTTGTTCGATAGGAAAGGTGATTAAACGCTCAATATCGGGAGCACCCAATGCCGGGGCAGTAGTAATAATTTGTACCTGATTATTGGTGATGTCTGGTACTGCATCAATAGGCAATTTTTTTAATTCATAAGTGCCAAAGCCAATAAGCCCTATAATGAATAGCCCTATAATAAGTTTGTTCTCAATGGAGAAACTAATAATTCTGTTCAGCATAAAAATATTTGTTGTTAGAATACACTAAGTGCTAGAATTGCACATTAAGACATAGCCGGTGGCTATGCACAATTAATAAAAAGAAGTCTAAACTAAACGTGGCGGCTGCCAAATGTTAGAGAGGGATATACTACTGTAAAAACGGTTGCTTCCACTTGGGATATCACTATATGATTCTGCAATATTTATTTCAAGACGGTTGGTAACATGCTGCTGAATGATCTTAAAAACACTAGACAGGTGACAGTCTTTTGTTTTAAAGGGAAGGTTCTCATGGTCGTTGTGTTCATCATCAGCATGATTAATTTTATTAGTATAATGCTGCGATAAAAATTTGAAAAAAGAAATTTCAGGCTCAATTTGTTTATGCTCTTGATAATGATGAATGAGAATATTTATTCCGAATAGCTCTTTAAAAAAAGAATTGCCTAACAAAAAAGAAGATAATATTACAACTACAACAAGTCTCATTTCAGAGGCTAATATAGAAATGATTATTTGCGCAGTAGGTGACTTTTATCATAAAGTAAAACTTTAATTTTTTACTTTATGTACTCGGCTTGTTAATTTAACCTTTACGAACTTGAAGGATTAAGTACCACAAAAAGTTTGATAGCTTTTCTCAAATGATACCCCGGGCGGCATTAAGTAGGCATGATAATTTTCGTTGTAGCTGTAAGGTGTTTTTAAAACACTTAATAAAGAATTATACAAACTGAAATCGCCATTTACTGCTTTGTTTAAAGCATCTTCAACCAAATGATTGCGCGGAATAAAAACCGGATTGTATTGTTGCATTATGCTTTTGGCTGTTTGAAAACCATTGCTGTTTTCTGAAATTCGGTGTCTCCATTTTTCAAGCCATGCTTTTAATTCAGGCTTATGCAAAGGGTTTTCTTCAAAATCTATTTCAAATAATAATGCTGAAAAAGTATTGGTATAATCGAGTTGTTGTGTTTGCATTAGTTGCAATAATTCATCAACAAGCGCATAGTCTTCAGGCTTTTTATTTTCAATGCCTAATTTGTTCAGCATGGTTTCGTAATACTTTTCTTTCCAAAGCAAATCGAAAACATCTATTGCTTGCTGCGCAAATTTTATTGAAGTTTCTGCATCAGAATGAATTAATGGCAATAAGGTTTCAGCAAGTCTTGTAAGATTCCACTTTATAATACGCGGTTGATTGCCAAAAGCATATCTGCCGTCCGAATCTATAGAACTGAATACTGTTTCAGCATGATAAGTATTCATAAATGCACAAGGGCCATAATCGAAAGCTTCGCCACTTATTGCAGTGTTATCGGTATTCATTACCCCGTGAATAAAGCCCACACGCATCCATTGTGCTACTAAATTTATTTGAAGACGCATTACACTTTCCAATAAACTTAAAGCAGGAATTTCGTGGTGCCCAACTTCAGGAAAAAGTCTATCAATGGTGTAGTTGGTGAGTGCTCTCAAATCGTCAACAGTTCCATAGTAACGAGCATATTCAAATGTACCCACCCTAATGTGACTTTTCATAATTCGGGCTAATATGGCACCTTCGCTTACTGTTTCTCTATAAACAGGCTCGCCTGTTTTCACCACTGCCAAACTTCTCGAAGTAGCAATGTTTAAATAATACATGGCTTCGCTTATCAAATATTCGCGCAACATAGCTTTTAGCGTTGCCCTGCCATCGCCTCTGCGTGAATAAGGTGTTTGTCCGCTGCCTTTAAGCTGAACATCGAATCGTTTGTTTTCTGAAGTAATGTGTTCGCCTAACAAGGTAGCCCTGCCATCGCCCAGCATAGTAAAATGGCCAAACTGATGCCCTGCATAAGCTTGTGCAAAAGGAGTGGTATTATTCGGAACTGTATTGCCTGATAAAAATTCAGTCAATAAATTTTTATTTGCGGAAGCAATTTGAAGTTGTTTCAGCAAATTATCATTCAGCAAAACCATTTCAGGTTTAGCTACAGGCGTTGGATTTACGATACTGTAAAACTTATCGGGAAGCGATAAATAAGAATTGTCGAAATTGAAGATATTATTGTTGATCACGATTTTGAAGATAAGATTTACCTATAACAAACAATAATTCTTATTTCAAGTTCTGAATAAAGTTTAAATGTTTTTAAAATTAAAAACTATAAAGAGACAGAGTTTTGTAGTGATTTGGGACTATAATTAGTAATACATCCATTTTCTAATTATCAACTTTCAAGCCTTGATTGAAAATTTTTACTGCTTCTTTTTTCTTTTTTTCAGCCAACACATTTAGCGGAATTGAAACTGCAATAGCTCCTAATCCCGATCCCATTCTAACCCAATTAATTTCTCTTCCTGCTAATATTCCGCCTAATTCATAACCCACTAAAAAGCCTCCTGCAAATGAAAATAAATATGCTCCTGCTAAGTATATCTTAGAGTTTCTAAATTTTTTATCTGCTTCTGGTTCTGTTGCAAGAACTTCAGTTAAATCAGACATGCGCAGCAAATTACCGCTTTGATAATATTTATAACCCAAGTTTATTTTAATAGGATATATTGTATCGTTGACAGAATATTGAGCACGCTGTGCAGATAATATTTTGAATGAAATAAAAACGATTGTGAATAAAAATAATTTCTTCATCGATAATCTTATTTATTATTTTCTTTTCTCACCGCACTAACAAAAGCATTTCTAATGCTCATAGATAACGCAGCATTCCTCTCATTTATTCTGAACATTCTTTCAGGATGCCATTGCACACAAAGCATAAATGGTTTGTTGGTTTTGTCTTCCCATTCAATGCCTTCAATAATATTATCAACTACTGAAACAGCATTAACTAACAACCCTTCGCCCAATACATCAATAGCTTGATGATGTGCGCTTGTTACCTTGCCTTTTAATTCATTTTGTACAATACTGTGCAACAAAGAATTTTCTTTAACCACTACTTCATGTACTTTATCTTCTTTTAAAGAATCTAAAGTTCGGTGATATGGGTTAAGGTTATCTAAGTCTTGAATTAGTGTACCACCCTGCGCTACATTTACCAGTTGCAACCCACGGCAAATACCTAAAACAGGCATTGTGCTTTTAGCTTTTTCAAAAACTTTGAATTCAAAATCGTCTCTAATTTTTTCAAAGGCATCGGGGGCATTGGCATAGTTCAATTCTGCCTTAAAATATTCAGGGTGAATATCTACACCGCCACTTAATACCAAGCCTTGGCATTGCGCTAAATCGTTGATATTATTTTTTTCGGGATAAAGTGTAATCACCTGAATATCGGCATCATGCTGTAGTATCCAATCAACATAAAACTGATGTTTTGC
>CAZIZP010000044.1:0-11263 GCA_964543705.1 uncultured Chitinophagaceae bacterium | reverse complement strand
CTTGTTCCAAAAGGATTCCAGAAACTATCATTAAAGTTATTATCATATAGTGCTATATTAGTAGAGCCACTTCTTACTAATACAATTCTTGCATTATTGTTACCTGCTGCTAATAATAATCGACCGCTCATATTAAAATCTCTTATTTCAAGTTGTTGTTCGGTAGTATTTGCTCCATTTTCTAAATAAATCTGTGTGGAAGAAGGATTTGCACTTCTTAAATTAGCACCAATGCCACCAGTACCATTATCCCATTGAAACCCTTTAGATATTACATCATTTCTTATTCTAAGAAATGTGGCTTGACCTCCTGAAGTTACTGAAGAAACTACATCAAAAGAATGTACCGCACCATCATTAGTGCCTACTTGCAATCGCGTATTGTTGGTACCAGCAAAGGCAAGCGTGTTTGAATTAATTAAAACACGACCATCGCCTTTAACACACAAGTAATCATTGTTACTACTACCACCTACACGCAAGGCAGTAGATAGTGAAGTGTTGGTGCTACTTCGAATATCTAAAGTTGCTGCGGGCGTGAATTCGCGCAAACCTAAACGTTTATTGGTATTGTCCCACCTGAAACTACTATCGGCTGCAAAGGCTGCTGCGTTGTTGAATTGCACCATACCTGTGCTGCCTGCTGCGCTGCCACCTGATGGGGCTTGCCATTCTACTTTGCCGCCTGCTGCTCTGGTAAGCACATCTCCGGTGTTGCCTGCTGCTTTCAGAAATAAATTTTCAGGCAATACTAAAGGTCTGCTGCTGGTAATAAATGCGCTATCGATGCTCATAAATAAGCGAAGCGTTTGTGCGCCTGATGCTATGAATAAGCCTGCACTGCCATTAGTGGCATTATTGGTAATAAGCGAGCGCACTATGGTATTACTGGCTGCATTATAATTACCTGTAGTAATGGCGCTACCCCATTGACTGGTATAGGTTGGCTGTGCTATTGCGCTAATGGCGATGATAGAAATGAATAAGCAGATTATTTTTTTCATACTAAATAAATTTTTGGTCGTAAGCCACGGCTTGCCAGCTTCCGCTGAAATAATTTTCACGATTAAAGTCTCCGGTTGAAACATCTACTACAATGCGCCAGTCGCCTTCTTGGGGGTTGGCTAAATCGGTATTGCCCATACCTTTAAACCATAAAGGCCCGGTGAGTGGTTTGTTGCCGCTGCCTGGTGATGGTGTGGGTGGTGTTGGCATCCAAGAGCTGGTGCCTAACAAATGCAAGCAAGGTTCCTGGGTTTGCCAGTTTAGTTTTATTTCGGCAATGCCTTTACTGCTTTCGTAGGTGTATTTTAAATCGGCTCCACGCTCTAAACTGCCAATAATTCTTATGCTTCCGCTTTGAAAAAAGCAAACGGCAATAAGCTCGCGATTTTTCAAGTAGCGAAACAAGGTGGTGCGTTGCTCATAGTCGTCTTTATTCAAAATATATTGCACGGCTACTTCGTAGGCATCGCCTGCGGTAGTGGTTTTTTGCTCTTCTTTAAAATTGGCTTTATTGGTTAAATCATCGAATATGATAAACGATTTGTCGGGGTATAGTGTAAAGTTGGTCATGGCAGCATCCATTAATTCTTCTTCAGGATCTACGCTTGCCATTAAATCTATAATGCTGAAAAGCTGCTCAACATCTTCTTTTGCCACAAGATGCAAATAGCACAGGTCGGTATAGTTGCCACCCTGAATATTTTGATATGCCGATGCTGCATTAATTGCGTACATGTTGCTGAATATTTTGGGTGCGGACAAAATCGTTAAAAATATTTTTTACCTCGGTTTTTCTGCGGTTGTAACTTTTCTGGTAGCTGTCGAAACTCAAATCCTCATCGGGGATATCAAATCGCTCTTGAATAATAGTAATGGCTTTTCGCACTGAAATTTTGTGTTCTTGAACGAGGTAATTTATAAACACAAAGCAGTTTTTATTAAACCACTTTAAAAGTTTCTGATTAAAAAAATGTTGCTGCTGCAAGGTAAGCGAGTGCCCAACATTGGCAATGGCTCTGCATGGTAGTTCAATTTTTATTTCTACCAGGTTGTCTTCGCCCATGGGCTTGTCGGTAAAGTTGAAATCTTTACCTAAAAGCTGAAGGAGGTCATAGTAAACTTCATCGCCAACAGGCAACACAACAGGGTTGCCATAAATGGCATACAAAAACTTGGCGATGTGTTTTTTCACTTTTACCCGTGTGGTCATTTCGGGTAATAAAAGTAGTAATAATATTCATTTGTTTAGTAAACGAATGAATATTAAAGTGAATTTTCAAGACAAATATTTACTTCATTCCAGTATTCAAGTTTTTCAAAAGCCATTATATCATCTGAATAGATTAATCCTCTTGTATAATCTTCAAGTTCATTAATAACTTCTTTGGCAACAATTATTGCGCATCTTATTTTATCAGAATGCGTTGTAGCGTGTTCAACATATATAAAATCGAACTTTTCTATTAGCTCTTTTGCTTTTTCTTCAGGTGGTAATAATTCTGTGTCCATTTTATTTAATTATATGAGAAAAGAAGTACCACTTAGCCATTTGCTTTAGTTGAGTTTCAGGAATATTAATATTTCCGCAATGGGCAATATAGTTGCCTTCAGCATCTTTTTTTACTACTGCTGAAAATTGAGGTGTGCGGTGGTGTTGAATTAACACATCGCCATTGGCATAAGTAAGTTCAATAGTGTAGCGCGGTGGTTTTTTCATTTTTTCAAAATCTTTTCTGGCACATTATAAAAATACAACAATAAATAAAAGCTGTTGCCTGGTGTGTGCGCAAGTGGCTGACCGCCACCAGCGCATAACGGTCGCTATAACGCAACTCCGCTGCGCTCCGCAGCCTATAGCTTTGCGTTACAGGCAATACTACGAAAGACCTCCGAAAACGTGAGCAATCACATCAACAGTCCATCCGTTTCCTAACATTCTGTATCTTTGATTATCACTTGCTATTGAAGTATAGTTATCAGGTACAGTTTGTAATCTTTCACATTCTATTGGTGTTAATTTTCTAATAAAATTATCTGTCAAAATTCCGTGTCTATCCATTGCCGTAAGCGTGTAAAATTTACTATGTGGCGGTTTAAATCTTCTGCCGTTTTGTCTTTTTTCGCTTCTATCAGGCGTTAAACAAGGTAAAGCATATAATCCAGTTTTTGCCCCAAGTCCGCCACCTTCTCCACACAAACAAACACTTTTACCGTGTATATTGTAAATTCTATTTCCTTGAGAGTTGCTCCCAATAAAAGCTATTTTTCTTTTCTTAACTTCATTCTCACAAATAATTATACTTCTTTTAGGGTCAATAAAGTATTTAGCATCTACTTCTTCCTCTAAAATATCCTCTACAATTAATTTGTTTTCATTGGGTAATTCCTTGAAATTTATATTAGTCCAGTAAATCCTTTTTCTATCTTGAGCTGAAAATAATTCGCTATTTATTGCAATTGGTTTTACTCCTAAATATTCTGTAATAATATCTTCGTATTCCTTTTTCATTTTTACATTTTCAAGTAAAAAATACTTTGGATTACATTCTTTCATCAGTCGTACAAATTCAAAAAACAATTTACTTCTCGGGTCGTCAAAGTTTAACTGCTTTCCTGCAAAAGAAAAACCTTGACAAGGACTTCCGCCAATCAATAAATCAATTTTTGGTAGTTCAGCACCTTTTACTTTGGTTACATCTCCAATATGCTGCATATTTGGATAATTGTGTTTTGCAACTTGAATAGCGTATTTATCTATTTCAGATGCAAAGTAATTATTTACCTTAATTCCTGCTCGTTGTAAAGCAATTTGTCCACAGCTCATACCATCGAAAAGAGATAGTACATTCAAACCCGTACTGCCTGTAACAGGTGTTTGGCAAAAGCTGGGCTTCTGTGCTAAATCAATGTTTGTGCTATCTATGTTCATTTGTTCTAAATTTAAAGTTTTGTGCTGCTAATGCCCAGCCTTCGCCAAGCACCCTACCGTTAAACATCCGTCCTCTTTTTTCCACTACACCAGGCTTCAAACTTCTCAATGGGTATGGTGGCAATTTCTCCGGTTCTTACTTCTCTTACCCTTACTCCGGTAGTTACTACTCTGTTTTCTTTCCATTCACATTCGGTATCATATACACAATAGAAAAAAGTATTGTTATACTCATAACTTTCGCCAGCTACGGGTACTCGGTAGGGGTTAATATTAGAGTTCTGTGTGTTTTCTTCTTTTTGGTACCAACTGCTCATAAAAAATTTTTTACCATTCAGAAACACGAAAATGCAGTCCACACAGTCCACACAGTCCGACAGCAGTCCACGCTATCCAACAAAAGTCCACAGTTAAGTAATTGATTTTCAGTATGTGGACTTGTGGACTGTGGACTTTTAAATTCTCAATCCAAAAGCTAAAATTCAAAAGGCTTTTCATTTTCGGGTGTTTTTGGGGTTTGCGGTTCATTTTCGGCCACTGCCTCACTTTCATCTACATACCACTTTATTAGGTTTATACCAAGGTCTTCAAGTCCGCTATAATCTACCATGTAGGCACTGGTGTTGGTTTGCTTAAACCGCACACTTGGGCACATGCCTAAGTAATAAGGTTGGTCTTTCAAGTAGGTAACAAGCGTGTCAACATCGGGCGCAACCTTGTTGTGAATCTCACGGTAACGCTTGGCAAACTTGTCGTGCAGCAATTTCATTTGAATATACACCACCTTCTTTTCTTCCGGCAGTAAAATAGAATCTACTTTATTATCGGTTTTTACCCGCAAGCTGGTTTCATCGCTTATTTTAAAATGGTAGCTATCGCGCAAAATGCCATCGCTCACCAAAATTTCAATAGTATTCCAGAAACCTTTGAGCACATTATTATCGCTAATCAAGCGGGCATGCTCCAAACATCTATTCAGGCACACGGTGTAGAAGTGGTTATAATCGAAAGGCATTTCTAAATGTGCGCTCATAATTTTCATTACCGCAAGGCACAGGCTGTAATTATTCAATATTCTTGCCTCGGCAATTACCTGGCGTTTGCGCAGGTCTTTGTTCATTCTGCTTTGCTCAGTCCAAAAAATATCTTTCAGATTTTTTGCAACAATATCGCGGTACTTGTAAAGGTCGGCAGCCAGTGAGCTGATACCTTTATGCTCTAAATCGTTCAGTTTTTCCCACAGCTTCTTCTGCTCATCGGTGCGCTGTTTATTTTTTTCCAACGAAAATTTAAAAATAACCGAGCGTGAAAGCACCGAGCCATCATCGGTAGTATCGAGATATTGCCCTGCAATACCCGGCACACATTGCACTTTTTGTATTTCGGTTTTGCGTTTTTTGCCAGTATCGCCACTGCCCACTTCACGGCCTTCGCCATCATAAGCACTTTTAAAAGCACCTTTCTTCCAAAATTCTACCGTGTTGGGGTCGTATTCGTTGTAGAGCATGAACACATTTCTGAAGCGTTGCAGCCTGCTGAAAAAACTGAATGGTGTACCTTGCCCTGGATTCAGGTTATAACCTTGAATCAATTTGCCCTCGGCATTTTTTCCGCTGAAGAAAAACCACATCATACTTTCGGCCATGGCACTTTTTCCCGATCCTTTTGGACCAAAGAAATAAGCCAGCGGACATTTGGTGGTTTTGGTAACAATATCTTTAAATGCTGAAATAAAAATGAACGCCATGCCGAAAGGCGCATGTTCATCATACACGCTGAAAAACATATCGGCCCATTCTTTAAAGGTGATAGGCGATGATTGATGCTTCAGGTATAAATCATTTTCATAGATATTATCCTCAGCCCTTACATCAACATTTATTTTCGATACACCAGGCGAAAGAAACGCATGGTCATCAACCTTGGCAATACCATAATCATCATAGGCAATAATATCTTTACCCGGAACAATTATTTTATTACTGAAAGCAAAGAAACCTTCTGGTTGCCAGCCAAGTGTTTTCAGCTCGTGCACCATCATCATGTTTTCGGTGAGCCAATTGGCTAAGCGTTTATATTGTGGCTTGCCAAAACCCGGTTCAGAATAATAAGCACCACGGGCAATAATTTCAGTCTCAAAAGCATCTTGACTGGTGAAAGCTCTCGATGGCAGTTCAATTACCGAGTTGCGCACACCATTATATACTTCAATCATTCTTCGGCTGTTCAGTGCATCCATTACCAGGTAAAGCGGTTTCACCACATAATTGGTAAGGCGGGTAACGGGTTTGCTTTCGGTTTTAAAATAAATACCAATTCGGTCTTTATCGCTTTCGCCTTTTACGCCACGCTTCATTACAAAGCCATCGGTGTAAAGGGTTTTCACATCTACCCAAGGCGGCAATTCATCATCAGGAAAAAGTGAGCCGGTAACCTCTTGCATTTTCTCTTGCAAAGGTTTTTTCAGCAAGGTTTCTTTAAACTTATATTCTTTGGAAAATTGGGCAATGTACATATCGCGTTGCACATTGTCTTTAAGATGCTGCAGCATTTCAGCAGCACATTCAATAGCTGCACTTTGCATTACAATATCGCTGCCCTGCTGAAACCACTGGTGCAATTGCCATTCAATAGCATCATCGAAAGTGATAAAATTCACTGCCGAAAATCCGGTTTTCTTCACATACAAAAAGTATGAATCAGGATCATGCCCTTCGGGCAACCAAGCCACTTTAATATTATTGAAGTGCTTTATTAAAATTTGAATATCACGAGCCACGGCATTTCTTCCGGCTTTATCGCCATCGCGCATTATCACAATGCCTTTGGCATGTTTGCGCAAAAGCTTTGCATGCTCTTCGGTAAGTGAAGTGCCACAGGTGGCCACTGCATTGCTCCAGTTGCATTCATGCAAGCGAATCACATCTAAATATCCTTCCACCAAAATAACGGTATCAGTTTCTCTTATGCTCTTTATGGCTTGCGGCAGCCCGAAAATTATTTTTGATTTATCATAAATTTCGGTGTTGCTGGTGTTTAGGTATTTGGGGCTTTCGCTGTTATCGTTGGGTAGTTTGCGGCCGCCAAAGCTCACCACATCGCCATTTCGGTTTTCAATAGGAATTACAATGCGGTGGCGGAAAAAGTCATATACTTTACCTTCTTTCTGGCGCACAATACCCACGCTTTCGGCAACATCAAACAAGTTTTTCTCAATAATTTTTGAGGTTAAAAACTTGTATTCGCTGGGTGCATAGCCAATATTCCACAGTTTAATCGTTTGCGGCTTCAACTCACGCTTTGCCAGCAAATATTGCATGGCATAATTATCGCTCTGCAAAGCATCGGCATATTTATTAGCAGCACTTTGCATTACTTTATAGCGTAACAGCTTCTTTTCTTTTTCTTCGGGCTTGGGTGCTTCGCCAGCGGTATATTCAAGCATAATATTATGCTTGTTGGCAATAGTTTCAAGGGCTTCGGCAAAGGTTTGTTTTTCGTGAAGCATTACAAAGCGAATGCCATCGCCACCGGCACCACAACCAAAGCATTTGAAACTATCGGTTTTGGGAAAAATGGTGAAGCTTGCCGATTTCTCGTTATGGAATGGGCAGGAAGCTTTCCAGGTAGCACCGCTTTTTTTCAATGCCAGGTAATTGCCCACTACATCTTCTACCGGAAGTTCTTTTATTTGGTTTATGGTTTTTTCTGAAATCATTGTAGGCTCGATAGTTGGTTTATAGTTTCATCAATTTGTATCAATTCGCATTTCAACTCTATAATTTTTATAAGGTACTCAGCAGCTTCTACAGGCCTATAGTTGCCATGTAGTTTTATTTTGCGCAGCTTATCTTCCAGTTCAATTTTTACATGAAGCTGGCTGTTGTATAAGAAGCGCAGTTCTTTTATTTGCTGTTGGTCGCCTATCATTTTGCAATGCGTTTCATGGTTACTTTGGGAGTAAGAAAATTTTCAATGCTTTCATAAACTAAATGAGTGTAAAGGAATTTCTTCAGCAATACATCTTTCAAATCATCAATACCTTTAGTAGTAAGCACTTCATATTTGAGCACCCAAACCCAAGGGTTTTGATACCAAGCATATGGTTCATCACGAAAACCATGTATTATTGTCCATAAAGTTTTGAAACTTTCTTTTGCTGAATAACAATTATATATAAATTGGGTATTACCATGTTTTCTGTCAAAATAATTTAACCACTTTCTTCCGTTTTCGTGTAATAAAACCCCCTCAGCAATAGCCTCTTCTTCAGTAATATCCTGCAACCTTTCCACTTTCACTTCTTTAAGTAAAAGAAATATGCGGCAGGCTTCTTTGGGCATGTGCAGGCAAGACTTCCATTTTGGAGGCCCATACATTCCCCAAGCGTAATTTTCTTTACCAGCGAAATGTTTGTATGTTTTTGGTATAATACCTTCAATTATTCCAAACTTTTCCCTCACCCAAAGAATATCGCCTGGTTGGCCGTAGGGGCATTTTATATTTTCATATTGCTCATAATCGCTGTTTCTTTCAAATTCAGCATATAAGCCTTTGAAGTCTTTAATAATGTCGCTATCGTATTTATCTACGCCAACTATGTAAGTTGGGTTAGTATCGAAGCCTACAAACTGCCAATCATTTGGGTGTTTGTTTATTTCTTCAAAACCATTCAATCTTCTGGTTTCCGTTTTTCTGCCTTCTAAATTGGCTACTACCATTTCAGGCTGAAAGAGGATGGGGTGGAATTTGAGGAGCTTCATTAGTCAATAAATTTTAGTTCTTTCAAATTCAACTGGGTGTAGTAGCTCAGTTCTTTTTCTTCGGTGCTGGCATATTCTTTACCGTGCAGGTAGCAGGTAGCTTCTACCTTTTTGCTTATAATGGCTGTAGTGTAGCATTTGCTGCGGTCTTTGGTAAAAAACATTACGGGGTAAAAATCATCGTTGCCTCGTTTGTCGCCAAACTCGTCTTGCATGGCCGGTTTTCTAATTACTACTTCCTGGTAAAAGGTTTCGTTGTTTCTTCCTTTTTTAGGGTCGCGCACCTTGTGCACAATGCCTTTAATGGTGGTTTTTACACTCATCGGTAATTGGTTTTGTTTTATTGTTTTTATAAAAATCAGGTCTGCATTTAAAGCAAATTCTCATTCCGGTTTGCATATCTCTTATTCCATTCCAGAAATAGCCATTTCGGGGGTCGGCTCCCGGGTCTTTCAGGCACCAGTCGCAGTTTTGTGGTTTAAAAAGAGATAGTTGGGTCATGGCAAATCAATAATTGCTAATTGGTAAACAGTTTGTCTATTCTCAACTATAATCCTGTAAGCAGATTTTAGTATTTTATCAATGCGCTTTTCGGTTAATACAACTTCTGCTTGAATCCAGCCTTCAGTTGTATATATCCACATTTCTGCTTTTACAGTGTGAGCCAAGCTTCCATAAACTATTATTTCTACACTTCCTGTCTTCAGCATGAGTTATTCCCCCCTCAAAAACTTTATCTTCTCCATAATTTCTACCCGCTCGGTAACTACAAGGTTTTTTTCTTCTTTAGTGCTGAAATTATCTAGTTCAATAGCAAGCTTTAAGGCTGTTGCCCTTTCTTCAAGCTGCTGTAAGGTCATGTTTTCGTGAGGCATGTGGTATTGATTAAGAATTTTGTGATAGAATAATTGTATGCTTTCAGTAAAGCCTCTGTAGTTTTATCGGGCTTTACATCGTTACTCATGCCGCCCATTAGCTTTCAATTCTTACGTGTTTCAAAAGCTTTTCACACTGGCGGGCTATTTGGAAGCTCCATTCTTTTTCGGTGCTAACGTGCCAGCCTTTAAGCATTTCGTTTAGCTCTTCGGCTGTATAGTGCAATGGCTCTTCGGTGAACATGCTGGTTTCTTTGGCTACATCGAGTGATGCCAGCGTGTTTTCGTTAATTTTCAGAAATGCCGATTTATCGGGCATGCAGAAATAGTAGTTGTTCATAGCTATTGATTTATTAGTTTATTGAATAATTCAGCTTGTGCTTGTTCAGCGTTATTGTGAGGAATCACATCTTTAATTAATGAAGCATTGCGCTTCATGTAATTCAATATTTTTTCATCGGTTAGTTTTTCTTTCCAGAAATCTGCCCAAAGTTTCATTTGCAAAAACTGCGCAGTGGTAGCAGCATCGAGCTTGCTTTTGCCTTTTGCAATAAGCAGGCTGCGCTGCTTAATTACACTAAAGAAAAATTGCGATGGTGTTTTCATGCTAGTTGAAGTTTTTTAAGCCTGGCGTTAACTCTTTTTTTATATTCTGAAAAAATTTCATCATTCCATTCAGGCCTGTTTTTTGAAAGGCAATTACTTACATAAACATTAGTGTAATTAAGCTTCTTAGCTATAGTAATCACATCGCCACTTTCTTTGTAGGGTAGCCATTTATTAAGTAGCTCTTCTCTTGCTTTCTGAACTTTATTTGACTTTTTCGTCTTATTCATTTACCTTATGTTTTTTTTAACTATTGTTTAATCTTATTTTAATTTTACTTTACGTCAACAAAGGTTTACGTTTCCGTCTAAATAAACAAGCAATTGCAAACATATTTGTTACACTAATACGTAATAGATTTGAAAATCAAATAAAAGCGTTGAAAAATAATTTTATAAATAGAGGCGAAAAAGTGTTTGAAAAGCTGAAAGATGAAAGCATTAATCTTACACAGCTTGCTAAGAAATTATACGTAAGCAAGCAAACATTATATGAGCGTTTGAAGAATGAAAATTTAAGTTGGGAATTTATTCAAGAAATAGCAGATGTTACCAAAATAGACTTCAACGCTATATTTCCCGACATGCCGGTACCTGCAAACATGGTGCGAGAAGAAGCTGTTAAGTATGCTAATAAAGAGTTGGAAGAACTGCGTGAAAAATGCCAAAACCTTAGCGATAAGCTAATAGAATTGCAAGAAAAGTATATAAAACTACATGAGCGCTTTAATGAAGAAATTGGCTACGGCAAAAAAAAACCGACCTACCAGAAAGCCACAGCATGAGATTGTTGGGCGTGTGCGAATGTTGCCCGAGCTGACGGGCATGAGCTTTTATGCCATTGCCCAAAGTATAGGCAAGCCACAGGCTGTTTTTAACAATATTGTAAATCGTGGCACACTACCCGGATCAGCATTAATGCAACTGCTGTGTGAGCATTTACAAATAAATGCCAACTGGCTGCTTATAGGCGAAGGCCATTGGCAACGACCACAAAAACGACACAACTAAAATTAAAAAACAGGGCTGAAAAGCAATAAAGTAAATGTATTGAACGAAAAATAAAAATGATGCAATCCGAATCAC
>CAZIZP010000043.1:0-12074 GCA_964543705.1 uncultured Chitinophagaceae bacterium | reverse complement strand
GTATAAAGACCTGGAAATTGTGTGGCACAACCTGAAATATTTGGGCAGGAAAAGTTCTTAATTTAGTTTTAAGTTTCGAGTTTGTCTCCTCTTAAACCTTTGTGTTTTGGGGAGGCGCACTTACTGATTTTTGCAGCCAGGCGACTTGCCATTTCATTAACTGTACCGAGTGAACGTAGCTAAGGTTTATTGCTAGGTGCGAACATTCGAAACAATTGGGAAAATATGAGCGGACGCTTCATGGGATTTTGGGTAGTAGCGGATGCTACTACCAGTGGGTAGTTGTTTGAAGTATTATGTTGTAAGTTTTCAGTAATCAGTTTTGGGCTGCTGTGTTTTTTTGTTATGCAGGTGGCATCTTTCTTTTGTTGTTTGAATTGCGGATTTTTTTTTGATTGCACGCAAAGGCGCGAAGGTGCAAAGTTTTGGGTTTAATGATTTCAGTTTCTGATGATGTGTTTTCTTTGTCACTTTTCTTTAGAAGAAATGCTTCGATAAACTCAACATAAAATCCACCAAAAGAATCGCAAGCTTCAAAGGCTCCGCCTGAAGCTTGCTTAGCCACGCGCGGGTATGGTGAGCAACTTATCAGTTTTTGGTTTCATCTTAAATTTCTGTTTTAGGATGGGGAGACACACTTACTGATTTTTGCAGCCAGGAGACTTGCCATTTCATTAACTATACCGAGTGAGCGTAGCTAAGGTTTATTGCTAGGTGCGAACATTCGAAACAATTGGGAAAATATGAGCGGACGCTTCATGGGATTTTGGGTTAACGCAAATAGAATTTAAAAAAGCAATGAAAGAAAAAACAATAAAAAATGGTTCTGCTGCGTTTATTACGCAAAAAAAAATATGAAGCACGCTTTGTTTTTTGTTCTGCTACTTACAATAGTAAGTTTTTCTTCTTGTGATAAATGTTTAGAGTGTAGCAATGAAAACTACTCGCAAACGGTTTGTGATGACATGCCGATATATAAAGACCTGAAAAAAGGTAAAGCTACCCTTACTGATGAAGTAGGCAATGAATTGAAATGTAAGTAATATTACTCTGACTAGAAAATTAAGTTAATTTTTTGGGGTTGAATTCTAGCGATTCTATCGCTATAAAGCAACACATGAATAAATAAATATTAGCAATAGTATTTATTGCAATTGGTGGGTATTAAATGGAATTGGATTTTTTTATCTGGGGTTGAGGCACTAAGCGGAATATGCTGAGCAGCGGGTTAAAAAATTAGCCTTTTAGCTCTGAAATAATTTGAACAACAGTTTTTTCTAATTGCGGAATTTTTTCTTTGCAAATATCGAAAATGATTTCATAGTCTAACAAATCATAATGATGTGAAATAAAATCTCTCAACCTCATAATTTGTTGCCATTCAATTTCTGCATGTTTTTCTAATATAGAAGCTTCTGCCTTTTCTATTCTCTTTAATATTTCGCCAATTACTTGTAGCCTTAGCGAAATAGCATCTAACAACGTTTTGCCATTTTCATCTTTAACAAAATCAGTAGGTGTTTGAATGGGCTTAAATCGCTCAATAATTATTTTTATTGAATCCTCTATCAATTCAAAGTTATCTAATGTATTTGAATCAGACATAAATCAAATCTTTTTTTACCTTGCTGATGAATTTGTCGTTTAAATGTTTGCCTTCTCTCACCACATCTACAGGCTTGTTGAATTGTTTTGATAAGAAAATTTGAAGCCCTGCCAACCATTCAAACTTTGGTTCTTTTAATTTTACCAGTATATCTATATCGCTGTTGTTATTGGCAACACCTTTAGCATAAGAACCAAACAGCCCAATGGTTTCTACACCATATTGAGTAGCCATTTGCGGTTTGTATTTTCTAAGAATGTATAGTATTTCTTCTTTGCTCATGGTAAAGTAAAATTAATACTTATTTAGGCAAAAAAATAAGAGTTGGAATTTCAAACCTGTAAGGTTTTGTTTGTATGAATTGAAAATTCCGTTTATCTGTGGTTCGGGATGCCCTGCGGAACATCCCGAACAGCGGGAGACTTGCCATTTCATTAACTGTACCGAGTGAACGTAGCTAAGGTTTATTGCTAGTTGCGAACATTCGAAATTATTGGGAAAATATGAGCGGACGCTTGATGGGATTTTGGGTAGTAGCGGATGCTACTACCAGTGGGGGGGTAGCAGTTTTTTATCTCTACTCCACAAGGACTCCATTAAGATACTTTTCTTCTTTAATTAAAATACTTGCTTCGTTAAAGTATTGCCATGTGCCAGACTTGACTGTTGAATAATTGGTTGAAACTTCAATATCTTCTTCAAGTGTTATCGGGTCTATTACATGAATTGTGTCATATGAAGCTAAACCAAGTGCATAAAGACCTTTGATTTTTATTTTACCGTTGGAATAATATTCTAAATAATCTCCCAACAACTCACCATTTACATAAGTTTGCTCTTTGGTTTTGATACCTTCTTTATAAAACTCTTGCTTTAGGGTATCTGAATTGTAATATTCTCGTCTTGCTATAATTGTATCTTTATGCTCAATAATAAAATAATCCCACCAACCAATTCTTTTATTGTTTTCAATATTGCCTTTTACAAAGTCAATATTAGTGCAATTACAAAATTTTAAAAACTGCCTTTGTTTTTCAGACGTACAATTACTATCAACAGAAAATTCACAACATAACTGCAAAATATTTTTATCTGCTTTTAATATATTCCCATCAATTAATTTATTTGTATCGACAATTTTAAATGCAATAGAGGGTAGTTTTATAATTGTGCCACCTAACCCAGTCACTTTAATGTTATCAAACCAAACAACATCACCATCTTCAATATTATTTATCATTTCTTTTATTCTATTATTAAATACAGCACTTTGATTTGTTTCAGAAAAAAAATGATTTTTATTATAATCATAAAATGTCACATCAAATGAAATTATTTTGAGTTTTATATCAATGTCCATATTCTCAAATTCAACAATTAAACCTTTCTGAACTCTAAATACATTTTTATTAATTAATCCATCACTCTTTCCAGCAACTTTGACAACGGGATAAGGCGCTCTTTTAGCCCTAAATATTACTTCCTCTAAAATCTTTCCTCTTTTATTCTTGACGGTAATTATTGCTCTTCCTGGAGTTGTAACCTTAACTGCATAACTGCAAGAATTATCTTCATCTCTAGTTATAGTTCCTTGAGAAATTTCAACGACTAAATCTTTACAAGAATAATTTTCTGCTGCAATAGACATAGGATTTTCAAGTCCTATATACAATACATTCATTTTATCTGCCGCAACCACTACGCCTTGCGAGAAAGCAATGTGTGAGTATAAAAACAACAGAATTAGTAGTATGGGTTTCATGCTCATGATTAATTTTTTATTACAAACGCAAATATTCATTTGGTCGTATTTTCTACCACAAACGCTACCCCCCAAACTTCTCCTTCAGCAATTCCTGCAAGGCAAACATTTCATCGCGCAGCTTGGCGGCTTCCATAAAGTTCATGTCTTTCGCAGCCTTTTCCATATTCTTGCGCGTGTTCTTAATCATTTTTTCAATTTGCTCTTTGCTCATGTATTGCACCACCGGGTCGGCAGCAATGCTTAGGCTTTCTTCCTGTTCGGCATATACATCAGGGGAAATTTCATTTCTGCCTTTCAGCACTGCCGCTTGTTTTATAATTTGTTCTTTCGATTTATAAATGGTTTGTGGCGTAATATCGTTTTCGATATTGTATTTAATTTGCTTTTCTCTTCTGCGCTCGGTTTCATCTATAGTGCGCTGCATCGAGTCGGTAATTTTATCGGCATACATAATTACTTTGCCGTTGGCATTTCTGGCGGCACGCCCTGCAATCTGCGTTAGCGAGCGTTCCGAGCGCAAGAAGCCTTCCTTGTCGGCATCTAAAATGGCTACCAACGATACTTCAGGCAAATCCAAACCTTCTCTTAATAAATTCACGCCCACCAGTACATCAAATTTTCCCAGGCGCAAATCGCGCAAAATTTCTACCCGCTCCAGCGTGTCCACATCAGAGTGTATGTAGCGGGCCTTCACGTTGATGTCGGCCAAGTATTTTGTTAGTTCTTCAGCCATGCGTTTGGTAAGCGTGGTAATTAACACACGGTCGCCATCTTTCACGCGCTCATCTACTTCTTCCAGCAAATCATCAATTTGGTTAGTGCTGGGTTTTACAACAATCACCGGGTCGAGCAAGCCCGTGGGGCGCACCACCTGCTCTACAAATGCACCACCGGTTTTTTCCAGTTCATAGTTGGCAGGCGTTGCCGAAACAAAAATGGTTTGGTCCATTAAAGTTTCAAACTCGTTAAAATTCAGCGGGCGGTTATCCATTGCCGATGGCAAACGAAAACCAAAATCAACTAAGTTTTTCTTACGGGCACGGTCGCCACCAAACATGCCGCCAATTTGCGGAATGGTTACATGGCTTTCATCTACCACCAATAAAAAATCTTTCGGAAAATAATCGAGCAGGCAGAAAGGGCGGTCGCCCGGATTTCTTCTATCGAAAAATCTTGAATAGTTTTCAATGCCCGAACAGTAGCCCAGTTCGCGAATCATTTCTAAATCGAAATTCACTCTTTCTTCTAAACGTTTGGCTTCTAAAAACTTCCCGATTTCTTTAAAGTAATCGGTTTGTCGTTTCATTTCATCCTGAATTTCGTGCATTACCAACGTGAGCTGCTCTTTGGGTGCTATGTATAAATTAGCCGGAAAAATAGCTGCGTGATCCATCGCCTCAATTCTTGCACCCGTTATGGGGTCAATCATTTCAATGCTTTCAATTTCATCGCCAAACATCGTGATGCGATAAGCATAATCGGCATAAGGCAGAAAAATATCTACGGTATCTCCTTTCACTCTAAAAGTACCGCGCTTAAATTCATTTTGCGTGCGCGAGTACAATGCTTCTACCAAAGACAATAAAAAACTGTTTCGTGAAATTTGTTGTCCTTGTGTTAGGCGAATAACTCTATTGCCATATTCATTAGGATTGCCAATACCATATATGCACGAAACCGATGCCACCACTATTATATCTCTTCTGCCCGAAAGCAAAGAAGATGTGGCACTAAGCCTTAGTTTTTCAACTTCTTCATTAATAGATAAATCTTTTTCGATGTAAGTATTCGTAACCGGTATATAAGCTTCAGGCTGATAATAATCATAGTAAGAAACAAAATACTCTACGGCATTATCAGGGAAAAACTGTTTAAACTCGCCATACAGTTGCGCCACCAAAGTTTTGTTGTGGGTAAGAATTAATGTGGGCCTTTGTATTTCCTGAATAACATTAGCTACCGTAAAAGTTTTACCCGAGCCGGTAACGCCCAGCAATACCTGATATTGCTCTTGAGCATTCAGTCCATCAACTAATTGTTTAATGGCAGTAGGTTGGTCGCCCGTGGGTTTATAATTAGAAACAAGTTGGAAATTCATATTTTCGCTGCCGCAATTTACTCATAAACAAAAAGAGTTTTTAGTAACACCACTTTTTGCAAATGAGTTTACTGCCATTAAGTTTTCTTATTTTTGAATAAATTATTACACAGTTATGGATTTAAAAGACATTGTAGCAGTAACAGGTTTAAGTGGCTTATATAAAGCAGCCGCAAAGCGTCATGATGGCATGATTATTACTTCTTTAGAAACCGGCAAAACCACTTTTGCTCCGGCACGCACCCACATGTTTACGCCACTTGATACTATTACCATTTATGTAGAAGGCAACGACACCATAGAGTTGCTGAAAGTTTTTGCTGAAATGAAAAAGCAAGAAAAAGAAAACCCTGTTGTTGATGCAAAAGCTGATAATCAGGATTTGAAAACTTACTTCAAAAAAGTATTGCCTAACTACGATGAGGAGAAAGTATATTTCAGCGATATAAAGAAAATTTTGAAGTGGTATGCTTTGCTCGATAGCAAAGGCATGATTGATACTGAAGTAACAAAACCTGAAGAAGCAAAGGCTGAAGAAACCACCGAAGAAAAACCTGCTGCTAAAAAAGCAGAAAAACCAAAAGATGCCCCTAAGGTTGCTGCACCAAAAGCTACAAAAGCAACAGGAGCAAAATCAGCAGTATCTAAGCTAACAAACCAATCTAAAAGAGGCGGTTAATTTTTAAAGATGAAACTTTATACTGAAAGCGGCTAAACGATAACAAGTTTAGTCGCTTTCTATTTTTGTTCTCACCCTCATATTAATAACCTCTACTGCAAGCGAAAACGCCACTGCAAAATAGATATAGCCTTTCGGCACATGATAGTGAAACGCTTCTATCATTAACATAAAGCCAATTAATATTAAAAATGAAAGGGCTAATATCTGAAGCGTAATATGCTTGTTTACAAAGTCGCTAATTTTTCCTGAAAACAACATCATTACTATTATTGAAATTACCACAGCTGCAATCATTATAGGTATTTGCTTTGATAAACCAATGGCTGTTAGTATAGAATCGAAAGAGAACACTATATCTAACAGGATAATTTGTAAAATAATGGTTGAGAAAGAAACGGCTTTTACATTTTTAGGTTTTGCGTGGTCAATGCCGGTAGTTTTTCCATGAAGCTCGGAAGTACTTTTTGCAATTAAAAACAATCCGCCTAATGCAAGAATAATATCGCGCCAGCTTACGGCATGTTCAAAAATGGTAAACACCGGTTTGGTTAAACCAATGATATAGGCAATACTCATTAGCAGTAAAATTCTGAATGCCAACGCCAGCGATAACCCTATAAACCTTGCCTTTGGCTGTTGTTCTTTGGGCAGCTTATTGGTAACTATTGAAATAAAAATGATATTATCTACTCCTAGAACAATTTCAAGAAAAGTAAGAGTAGCTAATGCTATCAGGCTTTCGGCATTCAGGAATTGTTCCATACCGCGAAATTTTTGTTTAATTCATTAATGTATAGAGAAAATCGGGTACACTGCCATATAAGCAAACATACCTGCAACATAACCTAAGGCAGCCAATAGTGTAATTTTTTTCAGATACCATATAAAGTTTATGTTCTCCATACCCATAGCAGCTACCCCTGCAGCAGAACCTATAATTAGCATACTGCCACCCGTTCCGGCTGCATAAGCCATAAATTCCCACATTTTTGCATCGGCTAAAAAGTACATGGTATTGTTAAAAATAAAATGCCCTTCAGACACCAGTTGTGGATTTGCCATAGCAAACTGAAATGCCTCAGGATTAACCGTAGCAGTTGCCAATGGGTACATGCCCATTGAAGCGGCTACTAACGGCACGTTATCTACAATAGAAGAAAGTGCGCCAATAAGCGGCACAATAATATCCAGGTTGCCAATGCTGTCATTTAAAAATACTGCTGCATCGCTTAAAATATGTAAAGCCTGCATGGAACCTATGGCTAATAATATACCTAAGAAAAATAACACACTCGCTACGTCAATTTTCTGTAAAGCATGAATAGCCGAATAAGGCTTTTTCTCTTCTTCAGTTTTATCAATATGCAATAATTCTGATACTGTCCATACTACACCTAAAGCCAGCATCATACCCATGTAAGGGGGCAGGTGTGTTACTGTTTTAAAAACAGGAACAAACAATAAGCTGCCTAAGCCTACTGCAAACATCAGTCCGCTGCCCTTCACTTTTTCTACTTCCAATGCAGCGTGGGTATCGTAAGCAGCGCGCTCTACTTCGCCTTTCATTCTGAAAGAAACAAAAATTAATGGCACTATTAAACAAACTAAGCTTGGGATAATTAGAGTCTTCATAATATTCAAAGCTGTAATCTGTCCGCCAATCCAAAGCATAGTGGTAGTTACGTCTCCAATAGGGCTCCAGGCACCACCGGCATTGGCAGCAATTACAATCATACCCACAAAAAACAAGCGTTGTTCTTTATTATGAATCAGCTTTCTTAATAGGGAAACCATTACAATGGTAGTGGTTAAGTTATCTAAAGCAGCCGACATGAAAAAAGCTACAAGTGAAGTAATCCAAAGTAGCTTTTTAGAATCTTTGGTAGTAATGCGGTTAGTAATAATTTTGAAACCCTGGTGCGAGTCAATTAATTCTACTATGGTCATGGCACCAAGTAAAAAGAAAAGAATTTCTGAAATTTCTCCTAAGTGTTCACGCAAATGTTCTACTATATGGTGAATATTGTCACTATCGGACAAAGCGTAAATAGTCCAGCACAATACCCCTGTTAATAGGGCCGAAGCTGTTTTATTAATTTTTACCGGATGTTCAAGGGCAATTAAAAAGTAACCTATAATAAAGGTTATAATTACGGCTGTAATCATTTAAGAATTTTTTAAAGGTTGAAATTCGGGGTCAAATGTACACTAAAGTGTAGTAGTTTTTCTATGGAAAAAAAATATTATTCACCCATACTTGTGTGCATTGTCTAAGAACAGATTATACATAAAAGTTTGGGCAGTTAAGGGAAAACACATTTTGTAACTTTACCCGAGTTAAAATATGAATGTAATGCACGAAACAACCCCCTACCAACCCAAAAATAAAATAAGAATTGTTACAGCTGCTTCGTTGTTCGATGGGCACGATGCCTCTATCAATATTATGCGCAGAATTATTCAGGCTACGGGTGTAGAAGTAATTCATCTAGGGCACGACCGCAGCGCAGAAGAAGTGGTGAATACTGCCATACAGGAAGATGCACAAGCCATTGCATTGACTTCTTATCAGGGCGGGCATGTGGAGTATTTCAAGTATATGTATGATTTGCTGAAAGAAAAAGGTTGCAGCCATATCAAATTATTTGGTGGTGGTGGCGGTGTAATTCTTCCGAATGAAATAGAAGAATTACATGCTTATGGCATCACTAAAATTTATTCGCCCGATGATGGCAGAGCATTGGGTTTGCAGGGGATGATTAATGATTTGGTAAAAAGAAGTGATATCAGCCCCCTCCAACCTCCCCCTTTAGGGGAGGCTGGTGAGCAGCCTTCACTTTTAAAGAAAAATGATGAAATACTTTCTTTACTGAAGAAAAAAGAACCTCGCTTAGTTGCACAGTTAATTACATTAGCTGAAACTGAGCCTACATTATTCAAAGACATTCATAAAGCCATTGAAATCGCATCTAACGCCTCCCCTGCAGGGGGAGGTCGGGAGGGGGCTGTTCCCGTTCTAGGCATCACCGGCACAGGCGGTGCAGGAAAATCTTCTCTGATTGACGAATTGGTGAGAAGATTTTTGATGGATTTTCCAGATAAAACTTTGGGTATTATTTCCGTTGACCCATCGAAACGTAAAACAGGTGGTGCTTTGTTAGGCGATAGAATCCGCATGAATGCTATTCGTAACGACAGGGTGTATATGCGCTCGCTGGCAACACGCCAAAGCAACTTAGCATTGTCTAAGCATGTAAAAGAAGCCGTTGATATTCTGAAAGCTGCCGAGTTTGATTTAATCATTTTGGAAACTTCGGGCATAGGGCAAAGCGATACAGAGATTTTAGACCACTCAGATGTATCGCTGTACGTAATGACGCCTGAATATGGGGCAGCTACACAATTAGAGAAAATTGATATGCTCGATTTTGCCGATATTATTGCGCTGAACAAATTTGATAAGCGTGGCTCATTGGATGCCTTGCGCGATGTGAAAAAACAATACAAGCGTAATCATCAACTGTGGGATACCGATGATGAACAATTGCCTGTGTATGGCACCATTGCTTCGCAGTTTAACGACCCCGGCATGAACCGCCTGTATAAAGCGGTGATGGATAAAGTGGTAGCAAAAACCAAGGCCAATTTGAAATCTACTTTTCAAATTAGTAATGAAATGTCTGAAAAAATTTTCATCATTCCGCCACAGCGTGGCCGCTATCTTTCTGAAATCACCGAAACAGTGCGCAGCTATAATACATGGAGCAAAAAGCAAAGCAACATTGCGCAGCAATTATATGGCATACACACTACCATTCAAACTATAAAAAATACTGCTGTTGAAGATAAAGACCGCTTGGTGAAATCGCTGGAAGAAACCTATGAAAAACTAAGTCTGGAATTTGACCCGAAAAATAAAAAACTGGTAGAAGAATTTCCGCAGAAAGCCCAACGCTACAAAGATGAATTTTACATTTTTAAAGTGCGCGATAAGGAGTTAAAAATTAAAACGCATACTGAATCACTTTCGCATCAGCAGATACCCAAAGTGGTTACGCCACGCTACACGGCTTGGGGCGATTTGTTGCAATGGTGTTTGCAGGAAAATGTGCCGGGCGAGTTTCCTTACACCGCAGGTATTTATCCTTTTAAGCGTGAAGGCGAAGACCCAACAAGAATGTTTGCCGGAGAAGGCTGCCCCGAGCGCACCAATAAACGCTTTCACTATTTATCGAAAAGCATGCCTGCCAAGCGATTGTCAACGGCTTTCGATTCGGTAACACTCTATGGCAACGACCCTGATTACCGCCCCGATATTTATGGTAAAATTGGCAACTCGGGCGTGAGCGTGTGTTGTTTAGACGATGCAAAAAAATTGTATTCAGGTTTTAACCTGGCCGACCCTGCCACTTCGGTTTCTATGACCATTAACGGGCCTGCGCCTATGTTGCTCGGCTTCTTTTTAAATGCCGCTATCGACCAGCAATGTGAGCTATATATTAAAGAGCATGAATTGGAAGCAGAAGTAAAAAAGAAAATTGAAGCCCTATACAAAAGTAAAGGTTCTATACCACCACAATACAATGAAAATTTAGGCAGAACTATTTCCTCCCCTGAAGGGGGAGGTCAGGAGGGGGCTTTGGGTCTAATGCTCCTTGGCGTTACGGGCGACCAGGTATTACCCAAAGAAGTGTATGAAAAAATTAAAGCCTACACGTTAACACAAGTGCGTGGCACCGTGCAAGCCGATATATTGAAAGAAGACCAGGCGCAAAACACTTGTATTTTTTCTACCGAATTTGCCCTGCGCATGATGGGCGATGTGCAGCAATATTTCATCACCAACAAAGTGCGCAATTTTTATTCAGTGTCTATTAGCGGCTACCATATTGCCGAAGCAGGTGCCAATCCTATTTCGCAGTTGGCGTTTACGCTGGCAAACGGCTTTACGTTTGTAGAATATTACCTGAGCCGTGGCATGGATATTAACGATTTTGCCCCCAACTTATCGTTCTTTTTCAGCAATGGAATTGACCCTGAATATGCCGTAATTGGCAGGGTGGCAAGACGCATTTGGGCTAAGACCATGAAAAATAAATATGGCGCTAATGAACGCTCGCAAATGTTGAAGTATCATATTCAAACATCAGGCAGAAGTTTGCACGCACAGGAAATTGATTTTAACGATATACGCACTACGCTGCAAGCCTTGTATGCCATCTATGACAACTGCAACTCGCTGCACACCAATGCTTATGACGAAGCCATTACCACCCCTACAGAAGAAAGTGTGCGCAGAGCCGTTGCCATACAACTCATTATTAATAAAGAACTGGGCTTAGCCAAAAACGAAAACCCGTTGCAAGGCAGTTTTATAATTGAAGAACTCACCGATTTAGTTGAAGAAGCCGTGATGGTAGAGTTTGATAGAATTAACGAACGTGGCGGTGTATTGGGTGCTATGGAAACCATGTATCAGCGCGGAAAAATACAGGAAGAAAGTTTGTATTACGAAACGCTGAAACACACAGGCGAATACCCCATTATTGGCGTGAATACTTACCTGAGCAGCAAAGGCTCGCCTACGGTTATACCGGGCGAAGTAATACGCGCCACTACCGAAGAAAAAGAAGCGCAAATACAAACCCTGCGCCACCTGCATAGTTTTTATAAAGCTGAAGCCGATGCCTCCTTAAAAGCCGTGCAGCAAACTGCCATACAAAACCAAAATGTTTTTGAAGCCCTCATGGAAGCCACCAAGTATTGCTCTTTGGGGCAAATTACTCATGCCTTGTTTGAGGTGGGCGGGCAATACCGCAGAAATATGTAATTTAGTTAAGTTCTAAAAAGCAGCAATTATGAGCGATTTAAAAATGCCATTGAATAAAGCACAAATTGAAATCTTGAAATTATTTTCTCGCCC
>CAZIZP010000042.1:0-13927 GCA_964543705.1 uncultured Chitinophagaceae bacterium | reverse complement strand
AGCCATGCATAATACTGCAAAATATGTTCATGAATAATTTGTTTTGCCTTCGGAACACTTTGCTCTCGTAATTCTAAAGATTCATTTTTAATATCTTCCAGTTGTTCAATATTCACTACTTCTATTCCGGGTAAATGACTCACTTCAGCATCAATGTTTCTGGGTACTGAAAGGTCTAACAAAACTTTTTCTTCAGTAGTAATATTCTTTAAAGTATCTATTGTAATAACAGGAGTTGTTGCATCTGTTGCTACTATAATAATATCGTGTTTATCAATCAGCAACTGCAAGTTTTCATATTGCGCTGCGTGCATGCCAAAGTCATTTGCCGTTTGCAAAGCCTTAGTGTAAGTTCGGTTTACTACCGTAATATTTTGCGCATTTACTTGCTTGGTAAGATTATCGCAAGCAGTTCTGCCAATTTTCCCGGCACCTATAAGTAGTATTTTTTTATGTTGAAGTTGTGGTATGTTTCTTTGTAAATATACTACCGATGCCGAGGCAATAGAAGATGCTCCACTGCTAATTTGAGTTTGAGTTTTAGCTGCTTTACTGGCACTTATGGCAAATTCAGCCAAGCGGGTAATATTGCCATTGGCCATTCGGTATTGATTACTTTTTTTAAGTGCACTTTTTATCTGACCTAAAATTTCAAAATCGCCCAAAATTTGAGCATCCAAGCCACAGGTTACTTCAAATAAGTGTTTTATTGCTTTATGATTATGTAACGTATATGTATGTTTATTTAAAAGATTTTCGGTGGCATCATTGGCATGTTGCAGCCAAATTTTTTTCAGCACCTCAGGCTGGTGGGTAAAAGCATACAGTTCGGTTCTGTTACAAGTAGAAACCACCAAAAGATTATCAATGCCCGAAAGTTTTGCAGATTCATATAACATGCCATAATTGGCTTCATTAATATAAAGCTGCTCTCTTATTTCTAGTGAAGCAGTTTTATGACTTACGCCCACTAAGAAAAACTCAAATTGTTTGTATAGGTCGAAAGGGAAAAACATTATTTAAAACATAAGCAAATGTAACACTGGTAATTTTTAGCGACATTAAACTTTTTTAAAAAAAAAGCCCTCAAAAGAATGAGGGCTTCAAAAATTATCAGGAAAAAATTAAAGCGTACGCTTAATTTCTTTTTCTTCATAGCATTCTATCATATCGCCTACATTAATGTCGCTGAAGTTTTTCAGGCTCGAACCACATTCTTGTCCTGAAACTACATCTTTAACATCGTCTTTATAGCGTTTCAACGAAGCTAATTGTCCGGTATGAATAACGATACCATCTCTGATGATGCGTGCTTTAGAGCCTCTGTACACCTTGCCTTCGGTACAATAGCAACCGGCAACAGTTCCTACTTTGGTAATTTTAAATACTTCTCTAACTTCTAAGTAGCCTGTTATTCGTTCTTCAATAGTTGGCTCTAACATACCCTCCATAGCCGTTTTAATTTCCTCTATGGCATTGTAAATAATAGAGTAGTATTTTATTTCTATGTTTTCGTTTTCGGCCAATTTTTTGGCATTAGATGAAGGGCGCACGTTAAAGCCACAAATAATAGCATCTGATGCAGAGGCTAACAACACATCCGATTCTGTAATTTGCCCCACAGCACGATGTACAATTTTAACCTGAATTTCATCGGTAGAAAGTTTCAGTAATGAATCGGTTAACGCTTCTACCGAGCCATCTACATCACCTTTGATAATTAAGTTTAACTCTTTGAAATTACCCAAAGCCAAGCGTCTTCCAATCTCATCAAGTGTAATGTGTTTCTTGGTTCTTAAGCCTTGCTCGCGAATAATTTGTTTACGCTTGTTCACAATTTCTTTCGCTTCACTGTCATCTTCCATTACGTGGAATTTTTCACCGGCTTGTGGCGCACTATCTAAACCCAAAATAGTACAAGCTGAAGCGGGTCCGGTGCTGGTAATTTTTTCATTCAGCGAAGAGAACAAAGCCTTTACTTTACCCATGCTGGTACCTGCCAATACTACATCACCGTGGTTTAAGGTTCCGTTCTGAACTAAAACAGTTGTAACATAACCACGCCCTTTATCTAAGGTAGCTTCAATGACTGTTCCTGTAGCCGGGCGATCAGGGTTGGCCTTTAACTCTAGCATCTCTGCTTCAAGCAATATTTTATCTACCAGCTTTTCAATATTCAAACCTTTTTTAGCCGAAATTTCCTGACACTGATACTTTCCGCCCCATTCTTCCACCAATAAATTCATTTGTGCCAATTGCTCTCTAATTCTATCGGGGTTGGCACCATCTTTATCTATTTTATTAATAGCAAAAACCATAGGCACGCCAGCTGCTTGAGCGTGGCTAATTGCCTCTTTGGTTTGCGGCATCACGCTGTCGTCAGCTGCAATTACAATAACGGCAACGTCAGTTACTTTTGCTCCGCGAGCACGCATAGCTGTAAACGCTTCGTGACCAGGAGTATCTAAAAACACAACTTTTTTACCGCTTTCAGAGGTTACTTCATATGCACCAATATGTTGAGTAATACCACCAGCCTCGCCTTCGGCAACATTGGCTTTTCTTATAAAATCGAGTAATGTAGTTTTACCATGGTCAACGTGACCCATAACGGTAACAATAGGAGGGCGGTCTTTTAAATCTTCCGGGTCATCTTCCCATTCTTCAATATCATCGTCTTTATCTTCGATGCTGACAAATTTTACTTTGTAGCCAAACTCGTTAGCTACTAACTCAATTATTTCTGCATCTAAACGCTGGTTAATAGAAACCATAACCCCCAATTCCATACACTTGCTAATAACCTGTGTAAATGAAATATCCATCATGCTGGCCAACTCACTTACTGAAATAAATTCTGTTACTTCAAGTATATTGCTTTTTTCGCCTGTCTCTTCCTCAACAGCATTAGCTTCACGTTTTTGACGCTTGTATTTAGCCTTGGTTCCTTTTCCTTTTCCGGTTAGACCAGCCAGGCGTGCTTGCGTTTCGCGAATTTTCTCCTGTATTTCTTTTTCAGTAATTTCTTTTGGCTCTTCTTTCGGTGTAAAAGGCTTTCTTTCTCTATTGTCGTTTCTGTCTCTGTTTCTGTTATCCCTGTCTCTATTTGTGTTGCCTGTAGCAGGGGTAGTAATGCCCGGCTTGTTAACGGGAATGCGCTTTCTTTGCCTTTTGCTTTTATCTTCTGTACTTCTTGATTTATCTTCTTTTGGGGTGGGCTTTTTAGGCTCAGAAACAGGCAAATTTATTTTGCCCATAATTTTAGTGCCTTCAAGAGTCACCTTTTTTCTTTCAATAAATTCCGGCTCGGTCAATTTTGTTGTATCAGCAGACTCTTCAGCAGGAAGAATAATTTCTTCTTCTGCCGATTCTTGCACCGGCACTTCAACAACTTCTTCCGAAATAACACTTTCAGGTTGAGGCTCAACTTGTGGCGTTTCTTCTTCAACTATTTCTTCTTCCTTGGTTGGTTTTTCTTTAGCTTTTGTTGCTTTTCCGGCTTTCTTCTTAGTACTTTTTTCTTCAGATAGTTCTTCAATTTTGCCGACAACCTTTGGGCCTGATAGTTCTACTTTGGCTTCTGCTTTTATAGTTTCAACTTCAGGTTCTTTGGCTTTTTCTTTATGGTCAAATTTTACTTCGGTAGTAATGGTAGAAGTTTTAATTTGAAGCTCAGGCTCTTCTTCTTTGGGTTTTGAAACAGGTTTTACTTTCTCAATTGTAATTTCCTCTTTGCCCCTTGCCGCACCTATTTCTACTTGTTGCGCTTTGTCTTTTAATGCAGCGTCTTGTTGAAATTCCTTTGCCAACAAATCATACATTTCATCAGTAAGCTTGGTGGCAGGCGACACCGAATGACCTTTGCTTTTTAAAAAGTCAACGATAGTGCTTGCGCCAACACCAAATTTAGCAGCAGCCTGGGGAATTCTTATTTGCTTAGTTTCAGCCATTCGTGTTTATTCCTATGTGTTCTTATTATACAAAGAAAAACATGGCGATAAAACTTTTTATCGCCATTGTTTTTCATTTTGTTATTAATCTTCAAATTCTGTTTTCAGAATTTTTACTACTTCTTTAATGGTTTCTTCTTCCAAATCGGTTCTGCGTACAAGTTCATCTACATCTAATGCCAACACACTGCGTGCTGTATCACAACCAATGGTTTTCAACTCGTCAATTATCCAGCCGTCTATTTCATCTCCAAACTCATCCAAGTCAATATCAAACTCTTCTTCAGCTTCTCCTTCGCGGAACACATCTATTTGCAAATCGACCATGCGGCTGGCTAGTTTAATATTTAAACCACCTTTACCTATTGCTAAAGAAACCTGATCGGGCTTCAGATATACCGAAGCTCGGTTTTTGTCTTTATTTATTTCTATTGAGGTAATTTTAGCGGGTGCCAAAGCGCGCTGCACCATCAAGTTAAGATTGTTGGTATAGTTTATAATGTCAATATTTTCATTTTTCAACTCGCGTACAATACCATGAATACGAGAGCCTTTCATACCTACACACGCTCCAACAGGGTCAATTCTGTCATCGAAAGATTCTACGGCTACTTTTGCTTTTTCACCCGGTTCACGAACGATTTTCTTGATTACTATTAAACCATCAAAAATTTCAGGCACTTCTAATTCAAGTAGTTTAGCTAAAAACATGCTATCTGTTCTGGAAAGTATAACTACCACATTGTTATTGCGCATGTCAACTTTCTTAACAACAGCACGAATAGAATCGCCTTTTTTATAATGGTCGGCAGGAATTTGCTCTGATTTTGGCAGAATTAATTCATTGCCATCTTCATCTAAACACAAAATTTCTTTTTTCCAAACCTGATATACTTCTGTGTTTACAATATCGCCAACCCTGTCTTTATATTTTTTGTAAACTTCGTCTTTTTCTAACTCGTTTACTTTCGATAAAAGTGTTTGGCGAGCTGCCAATACCGCTCTTCTGCCAAAAGAAGCAATATCGAACTGTTCATATGCTTCTTCACCTACAGTATAATCGGGCTCTATTAAATGTGCATCGCTCAAAGAAATTTGTTTGGTATCGTCTTCTACCGCCCCATCTTCAACAATTTCTCTTCTGCGCCAAATTTCAAGGTCGCCCTTATCGGTGTTTACGATAACATCAAAATTTTCATCTGAGCCATATTTTTTCTTTAAAAGAGTTCTGAATACATCTTCCAACACTTTCATCATGGTGGGACGATCGATGTTCTTCATGTCTTTAAACTCTGAGAACGACTCTACTAATTCTACGCTGTTCATAGCTTAAAAATTTAAAATCAATTTAGTGTGCTTAATATCGGAAAAAAGAAACTCATGGGTTTCTGTAACCGATTCTTTTTTATTCAATTTTATTGTTTTTTCTAAAGTTAAACTTTGTTCATTGGCTTCTTTTAAAACCCCTTCGTGTTTTACTCCGCTGTTCAGCAATACTTCTACTTCTCTGCCAATTCTACGTTTAAATTGCCTTAGCACTTTTAAGGGGCTATCCATTCCGGGCGAAGAAACTTCTAAGTTATAATCATCGCCAAACCATTTTTCTTCATCCAACACTTTTTCTAAAGCCCTGCTTATTTGCACACATTTTTCAATTTTAATTCCGGTTTCGGCATCAACAAAAACCTGAATTTTTTTCTTAGGCAACAACTTTACTTCTACTAAAAAATGGTCGGGCGAATCGGCAATTGCACCATTTACCAAAGATTCCATTTTTTCTTTCAGTAATTCTGTGTTCTCCATAGATACATACGAAAAGAGGGGACTTTTACGGGTCCCCTCCTTATCCGAGCGCAAATATACAACTTTTTTCCGCTGATATTTAATATAAGTTTTCAATCCATTAAAAATCTCAATTTTACTAAATTCAATTTATGAAACTTTCGCAGCAAACCATATTGATATTAGTTTTCTTGTTTCTGATTTCAATATTGGTAAGACTGCCTTTACTTAATCGCCCGTTATCTAAGCATCATGAATTTTGTACTGCTATAGCATTAAGAATAATTGCTTCGTGGCAAGAAAACGGTATAAAAAACCTCAAATTTAAGCCCGCTGCCAATTTTGGAAGAACAGAAGATAAATTCATTAATAATTATGCAAGTGCCTCGGGCAAAATGATTGATGCACAAGGCAACTATTATTATGTATCGCACCCGCCTTTAGGCTATTATTTACCCTTCGGAATATTTCAACTCTTCGGAATAAAGGCGGATGTGTTGCCTTTGCAGGTGTTTCATTTGTTCATTCATTTTTTATGTGGCGTTGGTGTTTTTCTTATAGTTAGTAATTTATACCCGAAAGAAAACGAATTGAATTTTGCTGCCATTTTAGCCTATGCAGTTTATTTATTTAACCCGGCTACATTGTGGTTTCAAAGCAACGTGTACATGAGCGACATGGTGGTGCAGTTACCTTTTATTTTTGCAGTTTTAGTGTGCACAAAAATGTTGTTATATGAACATCATTTGCTGAAACGCGCATTAATATTACTACTGCTTTGTTTTTCGATGGTCTATACTTCGTGGCTGGGTGTTTTTTTCTGTATTGCTGCGGTAATATTAATATTTAGAGGAAAGCTTATGTTTTCTTTAGCACTAATAGAGATACTTTTTACAGCTTTGGTTCTTGGGCTGGGAATTGCTTTTCTGCAATATTCAAAAATAGCAGGCATTGAAAACCTGAAAGAAGAACTTGCGTGCAGGTTTGCACAACGTAGTTCAATACATGGCTGGCAAACATTTTTGAGCAACATATTTGGAGTGTTAAAGAACTACTTTTTCAATTATGCAGCAATGTATATGTTTTTAGCTGGCAGTGTTTTATCGGTTTATTTAATCAGAAAACGAATAAGAATGGGAGCAATACTTAGAAATGTACTGGCTATCTCCGTATTGCCAATTGTGCTTTTGCATTTAGTGCTGAGCGATTATTCGGGACATGATTTTACGGTGCTTTATGCGGCTTTACCTTTTAGCATATTTGCTGGCTTTTTAGCAGAAAGACTTTACGGGCATGTTTCTTTAAAATACTTGGTGTTTGGAATAGGCATATTTCTTTCACTAAACATAGTTCAGTTTTACTACATTAATCGTCCCGGTGCAGTTTCGCAAAGTGGCGAGCGATATAATGTCTTAATGAATGAAGGCATTTTCATAAAGAAATATATTAATGCTGATGAAATAGTTTTTGCACTTAACTACAAGCCTTCACCTGAAACGATATGGTATGCTCACGTAAATATTAAAACTGTTTCTTCAGAAGCAGAAGCAAAAACATTTTTGAAAGCAAGAGCACGTTCAAAAGGGATTGTGTTTTTCAAAAACGAAAAAAATAATCTGGAATTTTTCAGAATAAATGCTGCCGAAATAAATTAAACTGGTAACTACTTTTTCAGCCCAATTTCAATTAAGCGCTCATCTAAATATTCGCCTGCTGAAATGGGATCATAATGAAGTGGATTGTTTTCGGTTACGCAACTTGCCAAACAATCTAAGCGCATTTCAGAACGAGGATGTAAAAAGAAAGGAATTGAAAGGCGCGGCTCGTGCCATTTTTCTCGTGGCGGGTTTACAACACGATGTGTTGTTGATTTTAAATAATTATTAGTAAGGCGTTGCAACATATCGCCTACATTCACCACAATTTGTCCCGGGCCGGCAGTAATATCTTTCCACTCGCCCTGCATGTTCAGCAATTGTAACCCTTCGGCAGATGCACCCACCAGTAAGGTTATTAAGTTAATGTCTTCATGTTGTTCGCTTCTTATAGCACCATCGGGCTCTTCGGTAATGGGCGGGTAGTGTATGGCGCGCAAAATGCTATTGCCATTATAAATTTTATCGGCAAAGTAATTTTCATCGAGATTTAAAAACAACGCAATGGCTTTTAATAACTCGTTGCCACATTGTTCAAATGCTTTAAAAAGTTTTTCGCCTGTTGTATTAAAATCAGGCAGTTCGTTTACATTAACATTTTCAGGATATTCAGGCTTATTGGCATCGGCATCATCAACCCATTGACCAAATTGCCAAAATTCTTTTAAATCGCCTTTATTGCTATGTTTTGCATGTTCTTTTCCGAAAGAAGTATAGCCTCTTTGCCCAGCCAGTCCCACAATTTCATATTTCGATTTTGTTTCTTTAGGCAGCGCAAAAAAAGCATTTACCAGCTTATAAAAATCGGCAATTAAGCTATCGGGGATACCATGATTTTCTACCGCCACAAAACCTACTTCATGGTAAGCTTTGCCTAATTGTGCTACAAAGTTTCTTCTTTCTTCAGCATTTCCTGAAACAAACTGTTGAAGATTTACAACCGGAATAGTATTAATTGACATGTAATATTTTTTAAGTGTTTCAAATATAAAAACAAAGATTTGTCTTGGCTGAAAATCGTTATCAAATCAACATTAATTCTTCTGCACTATACAGATTTTCGTTTTTCATTTTATAACGCAACCAATAGTTAAGCGCGTTAAAATATTCTTTTGAAGCGTTGCCTTTATTTATAAACTCTAACCACAGCAAAGCAATGGTTAGCTCAGCTAAATAAAAAGCAATATCTCTTGAAGCAGCAATAGTTGCCTCATTGCTTTTTAGATTTTTGATAAATGATAAAAGCGTATTTAATTTTTCTTGTGCAATATTTTTTTGTTGCTGCAATTCAGCATGGCTAATGCTACTTAAAAGCGCACCTGCAAACTCAACAAAAGCCGTAAGACCATTTTCTTTTTCTACGGCACGCAACATATCGAGCGACAGCACATTCGTTGTGCCTTCCCAAATACTTAGCACCTGTGCATCGCGCAACATAGACGGAATGCCGCTATCTTCTAAATAGCCAATGCCACCAAACATTTCAATGTGTTCTGAAGCATATTGTATAGCTTGCTTTGCGGTGAATAATTTTGCAACAGGCGTTAGCAATCGCAATAAAGATTTTTCAGTTTCGGTAGCCACATTGCAATCTTCTTTGCCCAACAGTTGTGTTAAAAAAAGTGCCAGCATGGTGTTGCTTTGGTAAGCAATTTCCATTTCTCTGAGACTCTTTTGATGCAGCAAATGGTTTTCTATTTTTTGTCCGAATGCTTCACGGTTGCTGCTATATGCTTTACATAAAGCAAATGCCCTGCGCATATAGGAAACTGCACTTATGGTGTTGTAAATTCTGGTGATGTTAAATAGGGTAGCAATAGTTCTTACACCCTTGCCTTTTTCGCCCACCATTTTTGCTTTTGCTCCGGTAAGCAATAATTGTGCAGTAGGCAAAGCCTTTGTCCCCAACTTGTCTTTTAAGGCTTCTACTTCAATGCCGTTCAATGTGCCATCTTCGTTTCTTATGGGCAAGTAAAATAAAGAAAGGGGCGCACGCTTTCCGTTTTCGGGTTGCTCGGTTGAGGCTAAGGTAAATGCCATGTTAGCGGTAATGGCAGAGGTAAACCATTTGTGTCCTTTCAGTAAATAATCCTCACCATCCTTGTAAGCAAAGGTCATTGAACGCGACACATCAGAGCCACCGGTCCGCTCGGTCATCCATTGTCCGCTGGTTTTAAAGGTTTCAGGATTTCTGGAAGTTAAACCTTTATAAGCGTGTTCTTTTAAAAAGTCGTTGCCAAACAATTCTATTAGTCGTGCTGCACCATCAGTCATGGCTAAAGGACAAGTATAAATAGCCGATGAAGCCGTGTATAAATACAACTTTGTAAACTGATACAAGCGCGAATGTTCTGCATATTTTCTCTCGTAACCAATAGCCACCAGGCCTTCTGTTGCTGCTACTTTTTCAAGGTTTAACCAGCCTTGCGAAACCTTTATTTCATCTATTCTTTTTCCCCATGCATTAAACTGAATTAATTGTGGTGGATTGGTTTCTGCTTCTCTTGCCCACTCTATACAAGTAGTAGCAACACTTTTCCCGAATTGTTCTAAATCGGGGCGTATTTCCTGAAGCATTTTTTCAGGCAGAAAAGCTTTCAGATAATCTTGTAAAAAAACATCATCGGTAAATTCATTATTCAACTTAGGGGGTGTTTGCAGAAAGCTGGAATAAGGCGTATGTTGCGACATTAGAAAAATGTTTTTGCTAAGTTACTTCTTACATTAGAAACAGCGAAAGCAGCCTTATGTTTTGTTATATTTGAATGAAAATTATTCAGCATGAACACAATTAAAATTGACAATAAAAAATATGTTGTAATTCCACAAAAGGAATATGAAGCTTTACAAAAATTAGCCGCTTCAAAAAATAAACCCGAAAAAACCATGACGGTTGAGGCTGCACGAGCTTATTCGAAGAAAAGAATTCAGCAATGGGCAATTAACCGATAAATCATTTCAATAAAAAACAAAACACATAGAAACATAGAAGTTATTCGGTCTTCAAAATTGTGTGTTCAATTCAGTCTTTAGAGGGTTTAATTATTCCGTTTGCGGAATGGCTATGTGTTGCTACAAAACAAAGAGAAGAAACATAGTTTTGCAAGCAAAAAACAATAGCAGCAAGCAGTAAAATTATTGAGCATCACCCCTATGTTGCTATGTGGTTTTAATAATTTTTCACTGAAAAGGAATATTGTGGTTAGCATATTATATTTAAACGCAAACAGCAGCAGCCGCCACCGCACACCTTTCCCCATCCATTGCAGCCGAAACAATGCCCCCTGCATAACCTGCCCCTTCACCACACGGATATAAACTTTTGATTTGAGGGTGTTGCAACGTTTCTTTATCTCTCGGAATTTTTACAGGCGATGAAGTGCGCGATTCAGTGGCTACCAACACGCCCTCTTCAGTATAATAGCCTTTCATTTTTTTTCCGAAGGCAACTAAGCCTTCTTGTAATCTTGTAGTAACTGATTTGGGCAATACCTCCCAAAGATTTACCGATGAAGTGCCAATGAAATAAGAAGTTTCGGGCAATGTGGCAGAAGCTTTTTGGTTTACAAAATCGGTCATGCGCTGGGCGGGTGCTTTTAAGTTGCTGCCGCCCGCTACAAAACATTTTTGCTCTACACTTTGCTGAAAATGCATAGCGGCCAATGCTCCATATTTTTCATAAGGCTTAAAATCTTCAGCATCTACACTTACCACCATGCCGCTGTTCGCAAAAGGATTATTTCTTCTCGATGGCGACCAGCCGTTCACTACAATTTCTCCGGGACTAGTCATAGCGGGCGCAATAATACCACCCGGACACATGCAAAACGAAAACACACCCTTGCCCTGTGCCTGATGCACTAAACTATAAGAAGCAGGCGGCAAATATTCGCCTCTGTTATCGCAATGATATTGAATGCTATCAATTAACGATTGCGGGTGCTCTATGCGCACGCCCAACGCAAATGGCTTGGCTTCAATTAAAATGTTTTGCTGGTGCAGCGTTTGAAAAATATCTCGTGCCGAATGCCCGGTTGCCAGTATCACAGCCTTGCCTTTAATTTTTTCGCCATTGCTTAGTTGTACCCCTTTACACGCATCTTTTTCAAGAAGCAATTGGGTTACCTTGCTATTGAATAAAAACTCGCCCCCATAACTTAAAATAGTTTGGCGCATGGCGGTTATTATTTGCGGCAGCTTGTTGGTACCAATATGCGGGTGTGCTTCATATAAAATACGTTCATCGGCACCATGCGAATAAAACAGTTGCAAAATTCTTTCTACATCGCCACGCTTGGTAGCGCGGGTGTATAATTTCCCATCGGAATAAGTGCCCGCGCCCCCTTCACCAAAACAGTAATTGCTTTCAGGGTTTACAACATGGTCTTTCATTAAAGCTGCCAAATCTCTTCTGCGTGCGCTCACGTCTTTGCCTCTTTCCAACACAATGGGTTTTAATCCCAACTCAATTAATTTCAGCGCAGCAAAAATACCTGCGGGCCCTGCCCCCACAATAATTACAGGTTCAGCATTTGTAACCTCTTTGAATTTTGGGTTTTGCACTTTGAATTTCTCAAAGGGTTCATTTACAAAAACTTCTACCACCACCTGATAATACACCTGCTTGCTTCGCGCATCAATAGATTGTCGCTTGCGCCTAATGCCGGTAATTTCATTTTCGGGAATAGATAGCTGATACGCTATTTCCTGTTGAAGCAGTTGGTTGCTGTGTGCTACATGTGGCAACACACGCAGTTGTAATTCTTTTATCATAGGTTGTCAGGTTTTTATCCTGAAAAATAAACTCAAAGTGCAAATCCCGATAGCTATCGGGAAAAATTCAAAAACAAGTCGTAGCAATTGTATGGCAAAGGTACAGTTTCGGCCAAAGAAGTTGCTACTTTTGCGCCCTATGGCGAAGGGTTTTTTCAGGTTGCTGCTATTCATATTTGTGTTGCTCACCGGCATTCAGCAATCAACGGCACAAAAACAAAGATTTATAGAAAGGCGTAAAGAAATAATTAAAAACGATACCATTAATTATTTCTATAAAAACTATCGCTATGGCGTTCAGGATTTATATAACCCTGCTTATGTAATAGTAAATGGCGGCTACGATATTTTGCAGTTGCAAGAATATCCCAGAGATATTTTCAATTTCAACTGGCGGCTGAACACCCGAAATGTAGTAGAAAATTTAATTAACCCTTTTCCCACCATTAAAGAAATAGGCTGGGGGCGCTTTATAACCACAGAAGTTTTTCCGCTGAATTTTACGCCTAATGGCAGCCAGTGGATACCCAATTATTTTCTGCATTTTTTAGGCAGCGGCATGGAATACAGAATGATGACCGAGTGGTATCGCCACCACAACGTTCCTGTGCCCAAACTGTTTTCAACGCTTACTATTCTTTCGGCACAATTTGTAAACGAAGTGGTAGAAAACAAAAACATAGTAGGCTCTTATGGCGACCCCATTGCCGACTGGTATTTGTTTAATGTGGCGGGCATTGTAATGTTCAACTCTATTAAAGTAAATAAATTTTTCAGCGAAAAACTGAACATGGCCGACTGGAGCCAAATGCCCACCATAAATTTTAAAGACTATACCCTTCAAAATGCAGGGCAATATTTTATTTACAAATGGTATATACCCCGCAACCCTAAATGGAGCATTTTTACCCGCTGGGGCATGGGCACCTGGGCAGGCGTAACCTATAAGCTGAAAGAAGAACATGCGCTTACGGTTTCGGGTGGGGCAAAATCGCATATTTTTAAAATTGTTGACCCTGCCGGAAAGGTTTCTACTACCAGCCTCACCTGGTCGGCATTTTTAGCGTGGGATAAAAACAACACCCCCTTAGCCACCCTGCAAATTAGCGGTGCCGATGATTATACCGCGCTGGCCAATGTATATCCGGGCGTGGTGCGCATTAAAAAGTTTTCGCCCGGGCTGTGGGCAGTTGCCGGAAAAGATGGCACGGGTGCTTTTGGCATTTGCGCCCGATACACCTTAGGCTTAGGCGTTGGTTACGGGTGGCGGTAAACGTACGTTGGAATTGGCAGTGTATTAAAGATGGCTGGTTGGGATTAAAAAAATCTCTGTTATCTGTAATTCGGCATGTTTGCGGAACGTGTAGGGGCCTGACCGCATATCCTGATGTAAATAAAGTAGTTTATTTTTGTAAAAGCAAAATTGTCCTTATTAATAGCAGAATTAACTGCTTTTTTGTTTTTCTAAATAGTTTATAAATTTTATACCAATCAAATGCAAAAAATATTCTTACTGCTTGTTTTAGCTTCTGTTTTACTTGATACTTCAGCCCAAACGGTTTCAGAAAAAATGCTGAAGAAAATTAATGCTTCAGCCTATAAGCCCGACCCTAATAATGAAGACGGAGTATTTGTGGCGCAGCATGAAAAACTTACACTCTCAATAATTTAAATTTTTAAAGACTTTTGATTAAAATTGTTATTATGAAACCCACAACTCGCTATTTTCTCTTATTAGCCATTGCTGCTGTTACAACAATATTATTT
>CAZIZP010000041.1:0-14928 GCA_964543705.1 uncultured Chitinophagaceae bacterium | reverse complement strand
CAGCACAAAAATCTTTACAGCTTAAATAAAAAAAAAGTATTGGGTTTGTTTGAAATAAAAGCCTGCCATTATCAGTGGCAGGCTTTTTTATTTTATCTGAAGAATTTTTGAGTAACTAAAGTAGATTTTTTTTTCAACTTTCATTTGACCGATGAACAGGGTAGCTTACAGCGCAAAGTCTGTAGTCAAGCTTGCAGTGTTTGCGACTTGTGCCTTCAAAACCTATTATTACCAAGCTATTTATCTGTTTTTATTAATTTAGGCACAAGTCGCTTGGCTTTTGGCTTAGCTACAGACTTGGCCAGTGGAGGTATCTATATCTACTACATTTTTCTTGGTTACATAGTTAAAGCTGGTAACAGCCGCTATCACAATGCCGATAATGATTATTAAAATGCCAAGGTTTTTCATGGTGAAATATTTATTAAGTAGTTATTTAATAGTAGCCAGTCTTGTTTTAACATCATACACTACTTGCTTTTGGGCTTCTATTTCTGCCAGTTTAAGCTCTCGTGCTTGTTTAGTATTGACGTTTTTTCTTTCTGAATTACGATCTTCTTTGTCTTTCGCATCCATATGTTTGCCATATGCTTCATTTTCTTTTTGTAATGCAACCTTATCGTCTTCTAAATTGCCTAAAGTTTTTTGAGCGCCCTTTGTAGCATTAGCATCTGAAGAGGTGTGCTTTACCATATCTTTCTGGTCAATAATTTTAGCATTAGCGCTTTCTATATCGGCTTTATTAGTAGCAATAGCATCGTTAGCTTTATTGGCAAAACGTTCGTTTTCATTAATATTTTTTATCGATTTTTCTTCTGCTTTATATAATGCAGCCAGTTCTTTTTCAAGCTTGCTAAGTTTATTTTCTTCTTCTTTTAATTCTTCTTTAACGGCATCGGTATATTGTAGCAAAGCAAAATCATACAGATATTTTCTAACTGCCTGATTGGAATTACTGCTGATTTCTTGAGAAATAAATGCTTTATTATTTTGGCTAAATGCAGCTACAATTCTTATTGAATTTTTAGTTTCAACAAAACGGCTTTGTATTTCAAATGGCCATGCAGAAATATTTTTATTTACAACACCCTGCTGCAAATAGGTGCCATAAGAATCTGATGATTTGCCTTTACTTTTATGACCCACATATTGTAACCAGTTTTTCCTGGTTTCTTTAATGTTGGCTTGTGGAATTTCTACATAAAAAGATAAGTGAGTATCGTTGCCGGTAACGGGGGTGTCAACATCAATTACAATTGATTTTTGAGCGTATGCAGTTAATGATAAAATTGTGTAAACTGCTAATAATAATTTTTTCATGATTAAGAGTTTTATGATGAGCGAGACTTTAATAACCCCATAATTAAAATACTGCCGAAACCCTTTTATAGATTTCGGCAATATTCAGGTTTTGTTCAACTATCTGCAATTGTAACCACCAGCTTCTAGAATATCCAGATTTAATGAATACTCGGTATTGCTGTTGTAATCTTTTTCGCAAACTCTAATTTCTGGAGCAGAATCTTTAGTACAGATTTCGCATTTTCTGCAAGAAGAAAAACCGGTTAATATTAAGCCGGCCATGGCAATAGTAAATGTTAACTTTTTCATGTTTTTGTTTTTGGGTTTTACTAATTATTAGATGAAATATTTTTATGCTGATAAGAGAAAAGAAAAGGAGTTGTTGCAAAATAATAGTAAACCTTAAATAGAATATGTAATGATGATTAATTCACTAAATGTTCTTATGGTTTCAAAGGCGAAATCGGTAATAATCAATGATTACACATAGTATTTTTTACAACAACTCCCTCACAAAAAGAACCATCCTCTTTTGTTTTGTTCAGAATGCTACAGGATATATAAATGCCGGCACTATAACAAATAAGATTAAACGCGCTTGCCTTGTATTACTCTTAGTATCACGGCTATTACAGCAATAACCAGTAATACATGAATAATGCCTCCTGCCTGATAACCTAAGAAGCCCACTGCCCACAGTATAATAAGAATTACTGCTACGAGATATAGTATATTGCCCATGATAATTTGTTTTTTAAAGGTGAAGAATACTTGTTTACTTCAACGGTGTAAAGATGCTGTGATGTGCTGCTGCCTGCGTTACATAATTATCTGTTTAAGTTATATAATTTAGTTGCATGGGTTTCAGATTAATATAGGTATCTTGAAGAGAAGTACAGTTGTGTTTTTGTTATAATGCGCTTAAGCTATAATCATTATCTCTGCTTTTCTATTATGCCATAAAAACTAAACAAACACTATGAAACTCCATATTAAATACATGGTATCTCTACGCTGCAAAATGGCGGTGAGAGCGGCATTAGACAGTCAGAATATTCATTACAAAACTATTGAATTGGGCGAGGTAGAAATACTTAATGAAATAACTGATGAGCAACGAAAACTATTAAAAAAAGATTTGCTGAAATCGGGACTGGAACTGATGGATGATAAAATTGCTATGCTGGTTGAAAAAATAAAAAACGTAATAGTAGAAATGGTGCATTACAGCGATGAACCTATTACCGTAAATTTTTCGCACTACTTAAGTGAAAAACTGCATCATGATTATGCTTCTTTGTCTACCTTATTTTCTGAAGTTACCGGCACTACTATAGAACATTATTTAATTGCACATAAAATAGAAAAGGTGAAAGAACTGCTGTTGTATGATGAATTAACCCTTACCGAAATTTCTTACCAGCTCAACTATAGCAGCGTGGCCCATTTATCTAATCAGTTTAAAAAAGTTACCGGCCTAACGCCAACCTACTTTAAACATCTTAAACAATTCAGAAAAAGAATTGCCCTGGAAGATTTATAATACTACAACTCTTAATATTAATTATGTAACATACCTGCCTGAATAGTATCAGACCTTTGTGGTGTAATGTTTTTATTACACATAAATAAGAATGGTTATGGATACTTCAGCAATTGGAAATACTACAACGGTTAAAAAGGGCGATGCCCATATTATTGTAGAGCTTATTGAATATGAGCAGAATGCCGTGGTGAGCAAATCTATTATGAAAAGAGCTACGGGGTCTATCAATGCCATGTCGTTTGATAGTGGTGAAGGCTTGAATGAAAAAACTTCACCTTTCGAAACTTATGCTCAGGTAATTGATGGCACGGCTACTATTGTTATTAGCGAAAAACAAACAGCACTCAAAACGGGCGAGGGTATTGTTATTCCTGCACATAAACCCAGTTATATTAAACCCAACGGCCGCTTTAAACTTTTGTTAACTGTTATAAAAAGTGGTTATGAAGATTAGTGCTGATTATTATACAAAGCATGTTACCACTGTTATGCTGGTAGAAGATAATATAGCAGACCAGTTTTTGTTTATTCAGGCTTTAAGCAATGTAAACCAAACATCATTGTATGGCATTGCTGAAAATGGCTATGAAGCCTTGCTTAAAATAGAACAATCGGTGCTGCTGCCCGATATTATTTTTAGCGACATTACTATGCCCGTTATGGATGGTATTGAGTTTTTGGAAAAAATTAATGCCCAAAAAAGAACCAAAGATATTCCTGTAATAATTCTTTCGAGTGCTACCGAACAGGCTCGTTTTGTTTGCAGCAAGGGTGCCAGGGTATTTATAAAAAAACCTATTGACAGCGAAATATTAAGAGAGCAAATAGATGTGATAGTAAACTCTAGCTTTTTGGCATTTAATGGCCTGCATAAAGATATTTTTCAGCAAGAATACTATATATTATAATGTTGTAAACCCATAACTACACTCACCACTATTCAATTATGAAGTTGTACATAAAATATATGGTTAGTTTACGTTGTAAGCTGGTAGTTAAAGCTGCTTTAGAAGAGTTGGGATTAAACTACACCCAAATAAGTTTGGGCGAGGCAGATATTGCAGGAGAAATTACTGAACCACAACGTAATGAATTAAAAAGTTGTTTGCAGCAATCGGGTTTAGCACTTATGGACGATGATAAAACCGTGCTGATAGAAAAAATAAAAAATATTGTGGTAGAAATGATTCATTATTCTGCTGCCTTACCCAAAGAAAAATTTTCGGTTTATTTAAGCGAAAAACTGCATGAAAAATATACTTACTTATCGCATATTTTTTCAGAAGTTAAAGGCATAACTATTGAGCAGTATATTATTGCCAATAAAATAGAAAGAATTAAAGAACTGCTGTTGTATGATGAATTAACCCTTACCGAAATTTCTTACCTGCTTAACTATAGCAGTGTGGCTCATTTGTCTAATCAGTTTAAAAAAGTTACCGGCCTAACGCCTTCTTATTTTAAACGTTTAAAACAATTCAGAAAAAGAATTGCCTTAGAAGATTTATAAATGTTACAACTATTAACCAAAATTCTATAAAGTATGTCAGGCTGTAGTAATCATCTTTACAGTGTTATGAAAATTCTTTCATAAATAAATTTTTATGTCATGAGCAAAAATCAAAACGAGTTGCGCAATCAGCAAACTGATGTTAAGCCTTCTCAATCGCCAAAAGAAGAAAGCAACAAAAAACATTTCAGTGCTTTTCCGACCACCAAAAAAGACGAAGATTCTAAAAAACCAACCACCCCCGGGCAAGAAAAAGGTGCTGTTGCTCCGAATTCTAAAGACCGAAAGTAATGGGTAGCAATTGCCCAAGTTAAAAATCTTTTTAACAAAGGCAATGCTGTATCGGGCATTATGTAACTACATAGTGCCCGGTTTTTTTATTAATGGTAGTAACTAGCAAACAATACTATTTTTATAAATACACATTATATCAATATAATTTCATAAAATAATTGTACAATTTTTATTTTTAAAAAATTCCGGTTAAAACTAAAAGCATATTTATAGATACAACTGTTGCCACAGCAAGCAAATAAAAACATCACCACTTTTTTTATTCAGCCATTATAAATACTAATTGCCTTATGGAAAAAAATAGCAAAGCAGTTACAAATCTCAACGCCAAAATATTAGCTTTTACTATAACCATCAGCACCTCTCATCCTGAACTAATGAAATATATAGACGAAATGCCCGTTACCATTCCAAATGAAAAACATCCGAATATCGAACTGGAAAGTTTAAACAACTATTATAATTCTTTAACTACATTGCTACATAAATATTTACAGGTACATTCAGCAAATGCCACTTATCTGTAGCTGTTAACCATTAGCTTTTAAGAAAAAACCAGATAACCCTAGCGAGCTACAATGTGGTTTTTGCGAATAGGGCAGAAGAATCATTTTTATTTAGGTTATCAGTTTTCATACCACGCCCGATTTAGTAAAAAATTTCAATATCTTAAGCACACAATTATAGAATATAAAACTGCTTCTAATGCGGGCAGCAAGCAAGTTAAATATCTATGCCCCGATAATAAATAATATAACTCTTAAAAGCAATTGTGTAACAGCATTGCTTATTGAAAATTCATCTTTACACACACTTAAATAAACAGTTAAAAACAAAAATTATGGAAACAGGAAATGTATTAGTTGGCGTGTTGGCAGGCTTTGCCGTTGGGGTTACAGTGGGTATTTTATTTGCACCCGATAAAGGTTCTAATACCCGCAGAAAAATTTCAAACAAAAGCAGCGATTTTGTAAACGATCTTGAAAGCAAATTCAACGATTTTTTAGAAAATGTGAATGAAAAGTTTGAAACCGCAAAAGAAGATATGGCGCACAAAACAGAAAACGGTGTTAATAAAGCCGAAGCTGCTTATAACTCTATAAAGTAACTGAAAAAACATGGAGACAGTTAAAGGTTTAACCAAAACATTAATTGAGCAGGTGGGCGATTATAGCAAAACAACTTTAGAATTAACTAAGTTGAAAACGCTTTACACTTCTTCTCATGTTGCTACTTCTTTAATATCAAGGCTCAGCGTTATTTTTATGATAACGTTGTTTGCCTTGATACTAAATATTGGTATTGCGCTTTATTTAGGTGAGCTATTAGGTAAAAATTATTACGGGTTTTTTATTGTGTCGGCATTTTACCTGCTGGTAACTTTAGTACTACACTTCTTTTTAGCTCGTTGGATTAAAAAACCAATAAGCGATTTTATAACACAGGCTCTTAAATAAAATATTTTATGCACCACATTCATAACGAAGCTGATATAAAACAGGCTATTTTACAGCTTGAAAAAAGGCAAATAGAAGAAGAAAATATACTAAAACATCAGGTAGTTTTAATTGGAGAAAGTTTAATGCCTATAACCATTATAAAAAATACCTTTAAAGAGGCTGCTGCTGCCCATGATTTGAAAAACGATTTTTTAAAAGCAATAGTGGGTATTACAGCCGGCTACTTAACCAAGGTAGTACTAGAAAGCGTTACCGATAATCCGGCTAAAAAAGTGGTAGCCACAGCAGTAATATTTGGCATGGCAGAAATGGTAGTTAATAATCCCGAAAAAATTAAATTGGTTAGTAAGAGCGTTTTCAATGCCTTTAAACCAAACCCTGCGCTATAGATTATTTATTTGCAAGCTCATAGCGGTGCACGAGCATATAATTTTTTAAATAATCACGATTAAAAAAGTTTATTTTTTTACCTCAGCAATTAAAAAACAAAAACCCATGATAGCGGTAAAAAAAGAAGGCATTATACTAACCAAAACCGATTTAGCTTTTGAGAACGAAGGTGTATTGAATCCTGCTGTTATAAAAGAAGGTAATACAGTACATATGTTTTATCGTGCAGTAAGAAAAGGCAATTATTCAACCATTGGTTATTGTGAATTTGAAGGGCCGTTAAAAATTAAATATCGTCAGGATACACCAGTTTTTTTTCCTCATAATACTTATGAATCGAAAGGTGTAGAAGACCCACGCATTGTAAAAATAGAGGGTATATACTATCTCACCTATACTGCTTATGATGGTATAAACGCACTGGGGGCATTAGCTACTTCAGCCGATTTAATACATTTTGAAAGAAAAGGGCTCATAGTTCCTGCCATTGTATTTGATGAGTTTAAACGACTGGCAGAATGTTCAGGAAAAGTAAACAAAAAGTATTTCAGACATGCCAGACATTTTAAGCCTGAAGAAAAAGTATTTCTTTGGGATAAGAATGTTATATTTTTCCCCCGGAGAATAAATGGTCAACTACACTTTCTACACCGCATCAGGCCGGGTATACAACTAGTAGCTATAAAAAATATAGAAGCGCTTACAAAAGAATTTTGGGACGATTATTTATTGCATTTTAATGAGCATATTATACTCTCTGCAAAATATAAACATGAGATAAGTTATATAGGTGGGGGTTGCCCGCCAATAGAAACTCCACATGGATGGTTACTTATTTATCATGGTGTTCACGATACCACTAAGGGTTATGTATATACTGCCTGTGCTGCATTATTAGATTTAGAAAACCCACGAATAGAACTGGCGCGTTTGCCTTATCCGTTATTTAAACCCGAACACCACTGGGAGCTGAAAGGCGAAGTAAACAATGTGTGCTTCCCAACCGGAACTGCTTTATTTGATGATACCCTGTATATATATTATGGGGCGGCAGATGAGCGCATTGCTTGTGCATCGGTGAGCCTTAGTGAGTTATTAGCTGAATTATTACTTAATACTAACGAAAATGAAAAATGACATTGCCTTGTATGAATATGGAAATTCGCTAAGCACGCTGCTTCCAAAATCGGCCTATATAAATGGCAGCAAAATACAAAATCCCGATATTGACTTACCCGAAATTTTATTTATTACTTCTTATCCTGAAAGAGAATGTGGTATTGCTACTTATTCTCAAGATTTGCTAAAAGCACTACATAACAAATTCAGCAATTCTTTTTCATTAAAAGTTTGTGCTTTAGAATCTAACAACAGTTATCATAACTATGCCGATGAGGTAAAATATATTCTCGATACCACTGCGCCTGCAAAATATGAATCGCTAACAGCCAGCATTAATAGCGACTGCAATATTCAACTGGTATTAATACAGCATGAGTTTGGTTTTTTTCAAAATGAAGGGGAAGATGCCTTTTTAAAATTGCTGTATGGGCTGAACAAGCCGGTAATTATTGTTTTTCATACAGTACTACCTAATCCTGATGAAACATTAAAAAATAAAGTTAAAAATATTGCGGCTGTAGCTGAATCGATTATTGTAATGACACACAGTGCGGCTCATATTTTAAACAGAGATTATGAAGTGCCCGTTTTAAAAATAAATATTGTGGCCCACGGCACTCACTTAGTGCCTCATTTAAGCAAAGAAATGCTTAAAGAAAAATATGGGTTTTCAGGAAGAAAAATACTATCGACTTTTGGCCTGTTAAGTTCCGGGAAAAGTATAGAAACTACTTTAGAGTCATTGCCCATTGTAATAGAAAATAATGCCGATGTATTGTTTCTCATTATTGGTAAAACTCATCCGGGTGTGATAAAACATGAGGGCGAAAAGTACAGAACCCTGTTAGAAGAAAAAGTTGCCGATCTACACCTGCAACACCATGTGAAATTTATAAATCAATATTTGCCTCTAAATGATTTATTAGAATATCTACAGCTTACTGATATATATTTGTTTACTTCTAAAGACCCCAATCAGGCAGTAAGCGGCACTTTTTCTTATGCCATGAGTTGTGGTTGCCCTATTATTTCTACACCCATTCCACATGCCCAAGAAGTGTTACAAAACGATACCGGAATAATTATAGATTTTCAAAACTCAACACAATTAGCACACAGCATAAATCGCTTATTGAATGATGAGCCTATGCGCCAGGCATTCAGCGCTAACAGCCTACAGCGCATAGCACCTACTGCATGGGAAAATACGGCCATTTCGCATGCCTTGCTTATTCAAAAAGTTGTTGCCAAACATGCCGGCAACAGCAACAATGTAAACCATAAGCCTGTTTCGCTGCAATATCGTTATCCGAAAATTAGCTTACAGCATATTAAAAAACTCACCACCGAATTTGGCATGGTTCAGTTTTCAAAAATTAATCAACCCGATATTAATTCAGGTTATACTTTAGACGATAATGCACGCGCATTAATTGCCATTTGTATGCACTATGAACTTACTAAAGACGAAAATGATATTCCACTTATTGAGGTTTATTTAAACTTTATAAAGTATTGTCAGCAACGGGGAGGCTACTTTTTAAACTATGTAAATAAAGAACATCATTTTACCACACAAAATGAAGAAACCAACCTTGCCGATGCCAACGGAAGAGCTATATGGGCTTTAGGATATTTAATTTCGAAAACAAATATTTTTTCTGAAAAAATTATTGCTATTGCCGATGGCATTATGCAACAAATCTTACCTGAAATAGAAATGGTTCATTCTACTAGGGCTATGGCTTTTACCATTAAAGGGCTGCATTTTTATAATCTCGAAAAAAAGTCTCAGGCAGTATCAGCCAAAATAAAAACATTGGCCAACCGCTTATTGCAAATGTACAGGCACGAGTCAGAAAATGATTGGTATTGGTACGAGAGTTACCTTACTTACGCCAACAGTATTTTGCCCGAAGCCATGTTATATGCATGGAAAGAAACAGGCGAATTAATTTTTAAAGAAACTGCTAAAAAGTCTTTTGATTTTTTGCTATCGCTAACTTTTACCGAAAATTCTATAAAAGTAATTTCGAATAAAAGCTGGATGAAAAAAGGACAAAAAGTAGCCCTGCATGGTGAGCAGCCTATAGATGTTGCCTATACCATTATTACGCTTCATTATTTCAATACAATATTCAAAAACGAGAGCTACCATAATAAAATAAATATTGCCTTTGGTTGGTTTTTGGGTAATAACCATCTGCAACAAATTATTTACAACCCTTGTACTGGTGGCTGCTACGATGGATTAGAAGAAACACAAGTAAATCTTAATCAAGGAGCCGAATCTACCCTAAGCTACTTAATAGCACGCTTAATAATTGAAAAACAAGTTGCCGATAATAATTCGCAATAAAAATCATACAATTCTTCTCACTAATTGTGTAACGTAATGCATATTAAATAGCACAACTTTGATAAGTGAAAATTTTTTCACCATTGTGCCGCCAATTGCGGAAAACTAAATTCAAGATTATGAACACTACTGAATTAAAAGGTGCCTGGGAAGAGCAAAAAGGCAAGTTAAAACAAAAATTTGCTCAGCTAACCGATGATGACTTAATGTTTGCCGAAGGTAAAAAAGATGAAATGTACGGCAGGCTGCAAACTAAGCTGGGCAAAACTAAAGACGAACTACATAAATTAATTGCAGCACTTTAAAAAAATATCATAGTGTTTTTATAACAACTTGTTATTATGTTTTTCGGGCGTGTTGAATGCAATATACACTTACACTACTTATAACTTTTGCTATAAAAACATTATGATTCTTTAAACAAAACACTACCTATTATTTACCACTACAAAACCACATTTAAAATGAAAACTATTATGTATAATATTATGCTGGCTACAACAATTGTGGTAGCCGGAATTTTTACCGGCTGCGATTCTTCTGCACAAAAAGTAGAAAACGCTCAAGAAGAAGTTCAAGATGCTAAACAAGACCTGAATGCAGCACAAAATAAAGCCAGCGAGCAGGCTGCAAAAGATGCCAGAGCTGAAGAATGGAAAATTTTTAAAACAGATGCCGAAGCAAAAATTTCAGGTAATGAAGCCAGAATTACCGAATTGAAAAGTAAAATAAATGATTCAGGAAAAGTTATGGGCAACATTTATGAAAACAGAGTAGAAACTTTAGAAGAACAAAATATAGATTTAAGAAACAGAATTTATTCTTATGAAGCCAATCAAAGCGATTGGGAAACCTTTAAACGCGAGTTTAACCAAGATATGGATGCATTAGGAAATGCCTTAAAAGATTTTGGCAATACCAAATAAAAATGTGTTACTATTACAGCATTATAAAGGCGGGCATACAATGCTCGTCTTTTGTGCATTAATTAAGCCCACTATCTAAATTGTTTTAGCTATGAATGTTCCGGAAATAGAAAAATCGAAAGCCCATATTACTGTTGAAATAATTGAGTATTTACCCAACTCGGTAGTCATAAAAACTATCTTAAAAAAATCTACCGGCAATATTAGCGTTATGTCTTTCGATAGTGGTGAAGGGCAAACTGAAAAAACTACTCCCTTCGATACCTTTATACAAATTATAGATGGCAAAGCAGAAATAGTTATTAAGGGCGAGCCTCATTTGTTACAAACCGGACAATCAATAGTTATTCCAGCACATGCGGCTCATTTTATAAAGCCCAACGGAAGATTTAAAATAGTACTTACTATTATTAAAAGCGGTTATGAGCAGTTATAACTTACCAACTACTTTTTATTATATAAAACCTCTATTATAATTTCAAAGAAAAAAAGCCTATTCATTGTTAGTAGCATTAGCTTTTCAGCTATAAACATAAATTTAAAATAGTTTTGTAAAAATACGCCTTACCAATATGTCTGCTTTCAGTTTTGGTAATGCCGTTACTCAATCTTCTTACTTTTTTCCACGCTGTTCGCCATGTTCCACAGGGCATTTCTAACAATAGATAAAGGGAATTTCTAATCTAAGAACAGGGTAGCTTACACCCGTACGTACAGTGGTGTGAGAGGCGCACTCCGTCAGAGACATCTGGCGGAGCCGTCTACTCGATTAGGTGCTGCCCTTCTTTTCTGTCGTGTTTGTTCGCTGTCATTTCGTGTCTGTCTTGGTGGGTTGGCTTGGTAGCTCTTTTGCATTTTTTTGTTTGGCTTTTGCTTTGGCAAAAAATGCAAATGTGCTACCAAAAGCGTTGGCTATTTCAATGCTAAATCTGTCAATATTTGCTTGATGTTTAAATGTTTTGCGTCTTGAATTTTCTTTGAATGTTCAGCCACTAATTCAATCCAATCAAAAAGTTTATTTTTCTCAGTAGTCTTTGTCTCCCAATATTCTGATAGTTCAAAAGCAGATGTATTAACAATAGTCTCAACGATACTTGGAACATTGTCGAATAAATTCAAAAATATTCTCGGCACTTTATGATAAGTCTTTTTACCAATTAAATAATCACTTTTTCCGCCTGCTGTAAACAAGTCACGAACATTAGGGCAAACAACTGCTTCACGAGTTACTAACCAAATTGCAAGTCTTCCAAATTTATCACTACTATTCCCAAACAATTCGGGGAAATAAGTCATTGCTCTATTTTTGAGTTCTTGTTTTTCTTTAAGAGATAAATTATTCCAAATTCTGATAACAATGCTACTTGGCTTACTATTGTTCTCAGCATCCATCCACCAAAGTTCTTCGCCTGGTTTTAGTTTGCTTTTGTAATAATCAACTATTGGTCTGATTGGATTTTCCTTTTTTCGTAAGGTATCGTATGGCATTTTGATTTTATCGAAAATGGTTTTACCTTCTTCCAAATTCATATCAATCAAATAGCGTGGCGAATGTGTTACTACAACTTCCGATAAAACTTCTTCGTATGGTCGGCAACGAAATTCTATTGGGCTTGCCAACTTAGCAAATAACATAAAAATTCTTTCAACATCATCAACTCTTGTACTTTCTAAAACGCTGTTTCCTGTTGTTTTCCAATGATTTTGTGTTGTTGTTTTTACCTCAATACCATAATATTTTTTTGCTACGATATCGGGAAACTTTTGACCACCGATAAGCTCAATTGAATTTTCAAAAGCTGTTCCGACAGCTAAATCAGTCATAACGTCTTTTACATATGGTTCAAGATTTCTACCTAAAAGCGTTGCTACTTTTTTAGACGAGTTTTTAGCGTGAACATTTAACTCTGAAATTGTTGAGTTGAGCAACAAATCAAATTCTTTTCTGTTTGGGTCTGAATTTACTGAAACTATCATTATTACTTTTTAAAATATAAGTCCCAAATATCTTCAATTCGTTTTGCCAAATTGTAAGCTAAAAGTGGTGGAACTGCGTTACCAATTATTTTATACGCTTGTGAAGGGCTAACTAAAAAAGAACCTTTTCTTCCATTTTTATTTTCAATTACAAAGTCGTAGTCAGGTGGGAAAGTCTGAATTAAAGCACATTCACGTACTGTTAATCTTCTTTCTTTTAATCCTTTGTTTAATTCATTTTCTATTTGTCCACCATTCTTTTTAGATAGTCGCCTAAACTCAATGTTTCCGTGATGTTCAGAACGTATAGTAGGCGATATGCTAGAAAGTTTTATTTCTGTTTGACCTTGGCAATGTTTACCCATAAATTTTGCTTTTGAGTAAAATCTTTGAGATAAATCTTGAGTATTTTCGGGTTCATCTAAATGTTTGAATACGTCTTTTAGTTGAACAAAATGCTTTAAATTTTCGCCTTCAACTGTATATGAATGTGTTGGATTAGGATAAGGATTATATTGCTCTGAAATCGTATCTTTTTCCAATTCAGCTAAAGCAGATTTTTTCAAGGCAGATTTTTTTATTCCAATAAAAATTACTCTTTCTCGCGATTGAGGAACACCAAAATCCGCAGAGTGCAGAACTTGTGGGTCAAGAACAATGTAACCGTTGCCGTTTGCTGATGAAAAGTCATTTTGAATTATTGATTTTACGTCACCAAGGTTTACAAGACCTTTTACATTTTCTGCAATGAAAATCTTTGGTTGAGTTATTTCAATAACTTCTTTCATCCACATATAAAGTTGTCCTCTTGTTTCAATTGAAGCTGTTTTAGTTTCAATCAATTCCCCTTTATGATTTTTATGTGAATTAAATCCGTTACGTTTTCCTGCAACACTAAAGTCCTGACAAGGAAAGCCACCTGTTACAATGTCAATATCTTCAGGAAAAACATTTACTCCATTACGATACATTTTCACAAGGTCAACAATACTTTCTTTGTAAAAATCTTCTTCATTATGACCTCTTTTTGAAAAGTAGTTTACCCAAGCATTTCGGGCATCAGTAAATATATCATTAGCAAAAACAGTTTTGAACTTTGTTTTCTTTAATTGAACAAAACCATTTTTGAGTTTCTTATCAATAAAATGAGGAGTTAGAACTTCATTTATTGATGATTGTAAAACTGAAAAGCCTCCTTCAAATCCTAAATCCATTCCACCACACCCTGAAAAAAGAGAAAGTACATTTAACGTTTCTTTCTTTGCATCATTAGATCTTTTTAAAGAGGTTTTGGGATAATATAAAATATCCAATTGCGGTTCTTCTACTACGCTTGTTTCTGCTTCTATTGTTCCTGTTCGCATAGTTAAATTTTCACAAGATTAGACTTCAAATATTTTACTTTTTGCTCTGCTGCTTTCAAAACCTTACTAGCACAATCTTCATCAACAATTTCGTAAGCAATTTTTTCACTCATAAATTGAACTAGTAAGTCCTCTTTGTCAAGTTTAAGTATTTCAGCAAGTTTTATAATATTGTCCTTAGTTGGCTTACGTTCATTTCTTTCGATTTTGCTTAAAATAGCTTGGTCTATATCGAGTTGAGATGCTACTTGTCTAAGCAGCAAGCCTAAACTTTCCCTTTTTGCTCTGATAATTTGTCCAACGGTTTCCATATGAATTATTTTACTTGACATCATTTGTCAAATTTAAATCGTCATTTTTATTTTTACAACTGTCTGTATGATTATTTATTAACAGTTGTCTTTTAGTGTAGGGTGGTGGGTGGGCTTGGGTGCGGTCGGGCAAAATTAAATGTGCTGTTTTGTGTCGGCTTATGTTTGGGAAAACAGCTCTTTTAATTTTGCGAAGCGCTGGTGTTCTTGTCTGTATTTTACTATTCGATTGTTGTCGGTTTTGTCGTTCTATAGGGTTGCACCTAACTTACATATAGGAGCAACTCGCCCTCTCAAAAACTTCCTCCTATTTACTATTATTCAAATATAGGAGGAAGTTTTTTTATATTAAAACCTACCCAAACAC
>CAZIZP010000040.1:0-21946 GCA_964543705.1 uncultured Chitinophagaceae bacterium | reverse complement strand
CAACCGATTTGTATAAGAAAATATTAGAGCAGTTTAAAGATTTAAAGCTAATTGCTAGTGGCGGCATCGGTTCGTTAAACGATGTAGAAGCTTGTGCCAAAGCAGGTTGCGAAGGGGTTATCATAGGCAAAGCGATATATGAGGGGAAAATAAAACTAACAGATTTACGATTTTAGATTCTGCTATTATTAATTCCGGCATTGTTTCAAAAATTAACCATAGTGTTGTTGTTTAAATAAATTTTACCAAGCCAAAAGGCAAAACAGTATATTCGCAATATGACGGAAGTTATTAGAAAAAAAATTGAAGATTCGCTTAATACTATCAGGCCTTATCTTGCAAAAGATGGTGGTAATGTTGAAGTAGTAGAAATAACGTCTGAAAATGTTTTGCTGGTTAAGCTTGTTGGTGCATGCCAAACCTGCCCTCAAAGTTTTATGACACTGAAGTCGGGCATAGAAGATGCAGTGAAAACAGCTGTTCCTGAAATTGTTTCAGTAGAAGCAATATAATTTTTAGAATTTTAGTTGTTATTCAGGCTAAATTAGTGAGCCAAAGTTTCTAATGTTACTTTAATTAATCTGTCAACGCTTGCTGCCGGGTTTCTGCTAAACTTCTGCTGAATTCTATTGGCAACTACTACGCTAAGTGAACAACATTTATGATTCAGCAACCTTCCCAATGCATAAATACCTGAAGTTTCCATTTCAAAATTCAGAATTTGTTTGCCTTTATAATTGAACGATTGCAACTTATTAATGAAATTGAGTACAGCAGGGTTAAGTCTTAAAACACGACCTTGCGGTCCATAAAAACCTGAACAAGTAACCGTAATTCCTGAATAAAAATGAGCATTTTTTTCAAAAGCACTTGCTAAATCTTTATCGGCATTCATGTAGTAGGAACTTACAAAATCGTTACCAATTAATTTATTGAAAGCATGGCTCATTTCAAAGTTTTCTTGGTAACTATCTAATACCATATCGCCATCAGCATTAACATTATCTTCTTTGATTTCATAGTGGTGAAACAAATTATCTAAGCCAAAAGCTGCTTTAGAAACAACAAAACTATCAACCCCCAAAAAATCTTGTAATCCCCCACAAGTACCAATTCTTATAATATTTAATGATTTTAAATGTTTTTTTATGGCTCTTGTTTTCAAGTCAATATTTACCAAAGCATCTAATTCATTCATCACGATATCAATATTATCAGTTCCAATGCCTGTTGAGATAACGCTAAATCTTTTGCCATTTAGCATTCCTGTATGGGTTACAAATTCTCGATGCGATTTTCTTACTTCAATTGTATCAAAATATTTTGAAACTTCACCAACTCTGTCCTGGTCTCCCACAGTGATAATTGTATCTGCAATTTCTTCAGGTAATAAATTAAGATGGTAAACGCTTCCATCTTTGTTTAGTATTAGTTCAGATTCGGCAATGATATTAGTCATGTTTCAGAATATTAAAAATCATTTATTTATTTATAGTTCTTGTTCTATTTTTGCCATGAAAATAATACTTAAAACCACTTTTATGTCAGAATTAAAATTTAACCTAAAGAAAATCTTAGTACCTACTGATTTTTCAGATTTATCCTTAACCGCTTTGCGCTATGCTGCTTCAATGGCAAAACATTCAGATGCAGAAATTATTTTATTACATGTTATGCAACCTTACGAACATGAAGCAATACTAAATAAAATCATTGATTTTAAGGGTACGTTGCAAAAAGCCATTCAGGAAAAATTAAATGAAACCAAAAAGGCAACCCCTGATTTATTAGGTGTTCCGGTAACAGTAAAAATTGTAGAAGGTAAAATTTATGAAGCTATTGAAGCCATTGTAAAAGAAGAAGATTTAGACTTGATAGTAATGGGTACTCATGGCGCAGGTGGTCTGGGAAATCTTGAAAAATATGTATTGGGTACCAATGCTTACAGAACGGTACATGTTTCAGGTTGTCCGGTAATTACGCTTCGTGAAGTAAAAGAAAAAATAGCTTACGATAATATTATATTACCACTCGACATGACTAAAGAAACCAAGCAAAAAGTAGATACCGCTATTAAAATTGCCAAAGTTTTGGGTTCAACTATTCACGTAGTTTCTGTAACCACTTTTGTTGATGAGTTTAGATACAACTTGTCTGAAATTAAAGGATTGTTGCAAGAAGTTGCTGAGAAAGTAACAGCGGCAGGAGTTAAAGTAGTTACTGAAATGCTAAGACACGATGATATTGCCGATTCTATTTTAAAATATTCTGAAGAGGTAAATGCAGATTTGGTGGTTATAATGACCCGTCAGGAAGGCAAACTGAATGATATGGTTGTTGGTTCAAGTGCCCGAAAAATAATTACAGAATCTAAAGTGCCGGTGTTAAGTTTAAGACCTAGAGAGTAATCGGTTTCAAAGAGTATAAAATAAAAAAGCCCCAAATTTGGGGCTTTTTTATTTTATCTCTAAAGGGAAAATTACTTAGTGCTTTCTTCTTTTTTTTCTGCACTACCACTGCAACCCGGCTTTCCGGCAGCTTTAGATGCACAACATGCAGGTTTAGCAGCACTGCCATTTGCTGAAGCTGATGCAGCCTCTTTTCCGGCACATGATTTAGCATTTTTACCTTTAGCACAATTTTTAGCACCTTTTCCTTTGCAGCAAGCAGCTTTTGCATCTTTATCGTTGTTAGTAGATGCAGACTCAATATTTACAACAGGAGTTGCTTTTTTTACAGTTGAAGCTTCTTGGGCAATAATTGAAGTTGTTGCAAAACCTAATACAACAAAACTTAAAAATAGATTTTTCATAAACTGAATATTTTAATTTGAATGTAAAGTTACAATATTTAGATTTCTAAAACCATGCCATAAAAGCCTGACCCAAAATTTTTCAACTTATAAAACATAACCATTTACTAAATAATTTGTGTTAACATGAAATAGACAGTGTCATTTTGTCAGTATATTTGCAATGCTTATGAACACTGAATTTGATTTAAAAAGTATTACCAAAGAAATGGACGAAAGCCGTCAGGGCGAAGCCTTTTCTTTAGGCGATGAACAACTGAAAAAATATGAGGGCAACAATAAAAAATTTTTTATTGAAAGCTATGGTTGCCAGATGAATTTTAGCGATAGCGAAGTGGTGGCTTCTATTTTGTGCGAAAGTGGCTTTCAGCCTACTACCACTTTTCAGGAAGCCGATTTAATTTTAGTAAACACATGCGCCATTCGTGATAATGCTGAACAGCGTGTACGCAATAGACTAAAAGAGTTTAATATTATCAAAGAGCGCAACCCTTCTGCAATGGTGGGCGTGTTGGGCTGCATGGCCGAACGCTTGAAAACCAAGTTTCTGGAAGAAGAAAAAATTGTTGATATTGTTGTAGGCCCTGATGCTTACCGCACATTGCCCGGCTTGGTAGAAGAAGCCGAAGGCGGACAAAAAGCCATTAATGTTTTGCTTTCGCGCGAGGAAACTTATGCAGAAATTAATCCGGTGCGATTAAACAGTAATGGCATTACTGCTTTTATTTCTATTACCCGTGGCTGCGATAATATGTGCTCGTTTTGTGTGGTGCCGTTTACCCGTGGCAGAGAGCGCAGTCGCAACCCGCAAAGCATTGTTGCCGAAGCTCAGGAATTGTTTGATAAAGGCTATAGAGAAGTAACCCTTTTAGGGCAAAATGTTGATTCATACTTATGGTATGGTGGAGGTGCCAAAAAAGATTTTAAAAATCAGCCTGAAGAGGTAAAAGCCAATGCGGTACATTTTCACCATTTATTAGAAATGGTGGCAAAAATTAATCCCGATTTAAGAGTGCGCTTTTCTACTAGCAATCCTCGCGACATGACCGATGATGTAGTGAAAATGATTGCTAAGTATGAAAACATTTGCAAGTACATTCACTTACCGGTGCAAAGTGGTAGCAGCAGAATTTTAGAAAAAATGAATCGTGGGCATAATCGTGAATGGTATTTAGAGCGTATTCAGCGTATGAAAGAAATTGTTCCCGATATTGGTTTAAGCACCGATATTATTACTGGTTTTTGTACCGAAACCGATGAAGACCAAGCCGATACTTTGAGTTTAATGGAAACCGTGGGCTACGATTTTGCTTATATGTTTTATTACAGCGAACGACCGGGAACACCTGCTGCCAAAGCATTTGCAGATGATGTGCCGTTAGAAATAAAAAAGAAAAGGTTGAATGAAGTAATTGCTTTACAAAACCGCTTAAGCTATGAGAGTAACCAACGAGATGTAGGCAAAACTTTCAGAGTGTTAATTGAAGGCACTTCTAAAAAAAGCGAAAACGATTTATATGGCAGAAACAGCCAAAACAAAGTATTGGTATTTCCAAGAGGAAACCATCAGCCCGGAGAATATGTGAATGTTTTTGTGGAGAGAGCTACTTCGGCTACTTTGTTGGGGTATGTCGTGTAGTTGCACGTAAAGGATTTCACGCAAAGACGCAGAGGCGCAAAGAAAATAAATATTATTATAAAGAGTAGAGAATGTTTCGCTACAGAATTGCTGACATAAAATTATATAAATAGCCAAATAATACTTTGTGACTTAGCGTCTTTGCATGAAACAATATCTATGACAGAAAACGAAATCGCCAAAATTGCAGTTGATACTTGCTATCAGATACACACCAAGTTGGGGTCGGGTTTGTTTGAATCGGTTTATGAAGAAGTGCTTTGTTATGAGTTAGAAAAAAGAGAAATAAATTTCAGCAGACAAAAAGCTATTCCGATTATTTGGGATGAGGTGAAATTGGAAATAGGTTTTAGGGCTGATATAATAGTTGAAAATAAGGTAGTGTTAGAGATAAAATCAATAGAGCAAGTAGCACCTGTACATCAAAAACAGTTGTTGACTTACTTGAAACTGACAAATTTAAAGTTGGGGTTATTGATAAATTTTAATACACCATTAATTAAAGACGGAATACAAAGAATAGTGAATAAATTATAAAATAATATTTCATGCAAGCCGCAGAGGCGCAAAGAAAATACTTAGCGTCTTTGCAACTTGGCGTGCAACAACAAACCATGGAACTACAAACACTAAAACAACGCTTCGGAGTAATTGGTAACTCGGCAGGGTTAAACTATGCATTAAGTATTGCTGAAAGGGTAGCACCCACCAATCTTACAGTTTTAATAACCGGTGAAAGCGGGGTAGGGAAAGAAATTTTTTCACAAATAATCCATAATCTTAGCCCACGAAAACACAACCCGTTTATAGCAGTAAACTGTGGTGCTATTCCCGAAGGCACCATAGATTCTGAGTTATTTGGCCATGAAAAAGGTTCATTTACAGGTGCACATGAAGCACGCAAAGGCTATTTTGAAACGGTAAAAGACGGCACCATATTTTTAGACGAGATAGGCGAGATGCCCTTAGGTACTCAAGCCCGCTTGTTGCGTGTATTAGAAACAGGCGAATTTATAAGAGTTGGTTCATCAAAAGTGCAAAAAACTGATGTTCGTGTAGTGGCGGCTACCAACGTAGATTTATTAGAAAACATACACAAGGGGAAATTCAGAGAAGATTTATACTACCGATTGAATACGGTGCCTATAAAAGTGCCTCCATTGCGCGAGCGTAAAGAAGATATTTATGTGCTGTTCAGAAAATTTGCTAACGATTTTGCTGAAAGAAACAGAGTTGCTGCCGTGCAATTAGATGAAGGTGCACAACAGGTGTTAATTAGCTATTCATGGCCGGGTAATATCCGCGAATTGAAGAATATAGCCGAGCAAATATGCATTTTGTCGAAAGACAAAAATGTAACGGCTCATGAATTGTTGCAGTTTATTCCTGAAAATCAATTATCGCGATTGCCTGCTATTGGTGGTGCAGTGGGCAACAATACCAACGAGCCACTAAGTTATACTGAAAGAGAGTTGTTGTATAAATTTATTTTAGAGTTAAAGAAAGATGTTTCAGATTTAAAGAAATTTATTTTTGAAATGGCACAAAACAACAATGTGCAAATGCCCGAATTTTATAGTCAGGAAGCACCTTTATCTCAAAACATTCCGCAGCAACCGTTTTTTAATACAACAGAAAATATAAATCAACCTGTTATAATAAATAAAACAGAGCCCTCACAAACTCACGTGGTTGAAGAGCCAAAATCATTAGCCGATATGGAAAAGGAAATGATTGAAAAATCTTTAATCAAGCACAAAAACAAACGGAAAAACGTGGCTGTGGAACTAGGTATTTCTGAAAGAACATTATACAGAAAGATTAAAGAGTATAATATTAAAGAGTTTAATTTTAAAGAATAATGGTTTTGTAAATTAATGCAAAAGAGCATTAAGAAAGTTAAGTAATGATTAAACAGAATAGATTTTCAAGAATAATTAAGCAACAAAATTTTCTATGGTCTATGGTCTATCGGCTATGGACTATCCTCCTTCTCTCCATCATCCTCAACTCCTGCAAAATTTATTCTTTTACAGGAGCATCTGTTTCTGCCGATTTAAAAACTATTGCTGTTGAAAATTTTGTAAACAAATCGCAAAACGGAAATACTTTTATCACACAAGATTTAACCGATAAGCTTAAAAACAGGTTTGTGAATGAAACACCTTTAAAGCTTACAACCGTTAATGCCGATATTGAAATTAAAGGTACTTTACTAAATTATGCAGTAAGCAGCCAAGCACCAACCGGTGGTAATAGTTTAGCGGCTTTAAACCGATTAACACTAACAGTGAAGGTGGAATTTATTAATAACAAAAACGAACAAGAAAACTGGGAACAAAACTTTTCACGCTTTGCCGACTACCCCAGCACCAGCAATTTACTACAGGTAGAGCGCGAATTGGTAGATGATATTAACCGACAACTTTCTGATGATATTTTCAACAAAGCTTTTGTAAACTGGTAGTTGCCACTAAGCTACCAAAACACTCTTCTCAAAACTCTTAATAATATTTTGCTCCTCTGCAGATATTTTGTTGCCAGAGGTTTTGGCCAATGTGTTTAAAATTTCTAAACAAGCATTTTTCACTTGTTTTGGCAATTTTACATGCGAAACTTTTAAATACATATTAAAAGAAGCTAATGCTTCTTCTTTACTGTCGAAACTATCTTCTTCTGTTTCAAATGCAAATTCTGCATAGTAAGCCAAATCAGTTCCAAATTTATCAGGCACATCTTCCAACGGAGCCAGTTTTTTCTTCACTAAATCTATAACCGCATTTTTCTCTTTTTCGCTGATAACACCATCAGCAATGGCAAGCGCATACAACACCTTGCCAAACTCTACATAAAATTGTCTTGAAACCATAATGCATTGATTTTATTTCAAACTGAATTTACGAAAATTCAACGCTATAAATTATTGATTTTTATCACCCGGCTTATAAATGCGCTCTGCATTCTTCCAAATAGTTTCTTTGTCGAAAGTCATGGTTTTAGTTTCCTGCTTTATCCAAAGTTTCAGTTGGTCGGTATAATGTTTGCTTTCAGGATGTGCTGAAGTGCCGAAATTTACAAGACTTTCAATTCTAACAGCACCTGTTTTATCATACTCAACTATCATAGTATATGTATCGCCTACGAAGCCTTCATACTTTCCGTCTGATTCTCTTTTTTTTGCATAGTTTGCTGCTAAAGCATCAGGAAAACCGGGCATTGGGTATTCTTCATTACCTCTTTTTATAACCTGAATATCTTTAAGTGGCACATGAATGGTTCCGAAGTATTTGTTTAAATGATTTTTTGCATTAGCAACTGCTTCAATAAAAAGCTGTTCATCTAATTCTATTCCTTCCAGAAAGTTCTCATCGTCATATTTTTTCTTTTTGAAAACATAATCAAAAGTTAAAAGAAAATAGGTTGGTGCTACCGAATCGGGACTTGCCTTCTTGTTCCAGTTTTTCATGGCAACAAGAATTTCTTTCAATTCTGGATATTTATTTTCATCTACAGTATTTATGATGTTTATTGAACGAATGAATGTACCGTCTTTTGGATACTGATTATCGAATTTTATTCTCTTTAAATCATCAAAATTTACACGGTCTTTTTCTTCAATTAATTCCATAAATCTTCCGCTTCTGTTATTGTTACCCACTCTGAAATCCATAAAGCCATCCCAAATTTTCTTGTCTTTTTCCATTCCTTCTGCATCGCATGTTGCACTATAAGGTGTGTTGTTGGTATTAAAAACATAGCCACAATCGGGATTTAAAACTTGAGGCAATTCTTCTGTTGAATACACATCAGTCCATAAATATTCTGTACTATTTCCGGGTAAAACTCCCCCCCAGTTGCAGTCTTTTATTCTCTTCGGAACAATACCATTATCTATATAAAAAAGGTTTTGGTCTTTATCAGCATAAATAATATTGAAGCGAGGCAACGCATTCATTTTTATAATTTCATAAAACTCGTTGTAATTAGTTGCCTTATTCATACGCCACCATTGCTCTCCTGTTCTCACTTCGTTCATGGCACCCCAGCGTAAACTATAAAAATCTCCATTTTTAGATTTTAATGTAGGGCCAATAACGCTATTGTAATATTTCTTTTTAACCGGAATGGCAGGTATCCATTTTTTTAACTTCACTTTTAGTTTTGCTTTATGCACTTCCAACTCTTTCCATACACCATCAAATTCATACTGAAGTTTGTTTTTAGGGTGCATCTTCAGTTTATAAGTATCTACCAAATCGTATTTATTCCAGGTATGTGCCCATCCTAAATGTTCATTGGTTCCGAGGAAAATACTGGTACCACCATGAAATAATGCCCCCATAATATTCATGCCTTCATTACTTACCAAATGTGCTTCATACCACGAAAACAAACCTTCAAACTTTACGTGGGGATTTATTACAATAATACTATTTCCATTATCAGATTTTCTTCCGTTTACAGCATAAGCATTTGAAGCAAACTTTATTGCAAGTGTATCATATTTCCCCTCAAAAGCATCTTTTAGCTGGTCTTGTAGCGCGGTAATTAATGCCCCTACATAATGGTAGGTTGCAATAGCATCAATGGGTGTAGTTGGAAATGCTCTTTTAACTTTTACTTGTTCAGGATGTGCAGCAGCATAATCGTTTAAGCCTTTACAATACCCTTCTAGATAGGTTTTAAACTCAGGACTTATATGCTTTTCATATTTCTCTTGAGCAATTTTATAAGAGCCCATGAACTGTACGATATAATCAAGCACTGCACCATCTTTGCCTTTCCAACGCGCCAACATACCTTTAGCCGGTAATAAATTTTCCTGAATGGTGGCAAAATCGTCTTCGGCATTTGCCCATGCCAAACCGTAAGCTACATCAGCATCAGTATCGCCATAAATATGCGGAATACCCCATTGGTCGCGCACAATGGTTACGTGTTCTTTATAATTTCTAGTTTGTGAAAACGTGTTGTAAGAAATAATACAGCACAAAAATTGTATTACTGCAATAACGCAAAGCTTTGAATAATGTAAATTCATTTAAAAATATTATTGAAAGTAGTGAAGACGTAAATATACTTTCAATAGTTGTTAATACTTGAAATTTTTATGCTACAAGTTCTTTTTCTTGAAGTTTAGCAGAATAAATTTTCAATGCTGCCTCAAGGCAGTTCATAGCTTTATTCAATTCATTAGTATTTAACACATAAGCTATACGCACTTCATCTTTACCAATGCCTTTTGTAGCGTAGAAACCCGTTCCCGGAGCCAACATTAATGTTTCATTGTTCAGTTCAAACTCTTCTAAAAGCCATTGGCAAAATTTATCGCAATCATCAATAGGCAATCGAACCTGAGCATAAAACGCTCCGCCCGGGTTAGGACACAAAACTCCTTCCATTGCATTTAATCTGCTTACCAATAAATTTCTTCTTGCGGTATATTCTTCTTTTACTTTATCGAAATATTCTTTTGGAACATCAACAGCGGCTTCAGCAGCAACCTGCTCTATTGTTGGTGGACTTAAACGTGCTTGTGCAAACTTCAAGGCTGTTTCCAGCACTTCTTTGTTTCGTGTTACCAATGCGCCAATTCTTGCGCCACAGGCACTATATCTTTTTGAAACTGAATCTACTACCACTGCATTTTCTTCAATGCCTTCCAAAGTAAGAATAGAAGTTGCTGTAGCACCATCGTAGCAAAACTCGCGATATACTTCATCGGCAAATAAGAACAAATCATATTTCTTTACTAAATCTCTTAATTGCAACAATTCTTCTTTTGAATATAAATAGCCGGTTGGATTGCCCGGGTTACAAATTAAAATGGCTTTGGTTTTTGGTGTAATTAATTTTTCAAATTCGCTAATCGGTGGTAAAGCAAAGTTGTTTTCTATATGTGCTGTAACAGGTTTTATAACAATGTCTCCTGCAGTTGAAAAACCATTATAATTAGCATATAAAGGTTCAGGAATAATAATTTCATCGCCAGCATCTAAGCATGAAAATAAACCAAATAATAGTGCTTCCGATCCTCCGGTGGTTACAATAAGATTGGTGTAATCTATATTAATACCATTGTTTTGGTAGTAACCTGCCAGCTTTTTTCTGTACGATTCAAAGCCTGCTGAATGTGAATATTCTAATACCTTGAAATCAAAATTTTTCACGGCATCAATCATTTCTTGTGGTGTTTCTACATCAGGCTGACCAATATTCAGATGATATACTTTTCTTCCTTTGGCTTTGGCTGCTTCTGCATAAGGCACTAATTTTCTTATAGGTGAAGCAGGCATATTTTTCCCTTTGTCTGATACTCGTGGCATGATTATTTTTTTGTGTGGCAAAGATACAAAACAAAAAAGGCACAACTCTTTCAAGCTGTGCCTTTAAATTGTCTTTTAAAGTTATTATTCTTTTTCCATTAAAATAGACTTTTCTCTAACCGGAACACCATCATTTTCGGGTGCTTTTTTTACATTGCCCTTAATGAAAATCATTTTTGTTGCAGGCTCTGTGTTAGCAGTAATGGTAATGGCTTTATTAAAAGGTCCGGGTCTGCCTTGAGTATTATACTCAGCAGTAATGGTTTCACTTTTACCGGGCATTATGGGTTCTTTAGGCCAGTATGGCGTAGTACAACCACAAGATGCTTTTACATCAGAAAGAATTAATGGTTTATTACCTGTATTAGTAAATGTAAAAGAGTACTTTGCTTTCGGGCCTTCTTCCAAATCGCCAAAATCGTGTTCAGAAACTTTAAATTCTATAACAGGCCCGTCAGTGGCTTTTGCTTCTTGTGCAAAAGAACTAAACGATACAAAGCAAACTAAAAATACTATGGATAATAAATGTTTCATTATAACTTTTTTTGTTTAATAAAAAATTAGTGATTGTGTCCTTCATGACCAGGTGCAGCAGAAGGATTAGCAGCAGGCTTCACTTTTCCTTTAATATAAATCATTTTTGGTTGGTCACTTTCATTAGAAGTGATAGTAATAGACTTTGTAAAATCACCGGGACGACCTTGAGTGTTATACTCGACTTTTATTTTGCTGGTTTGACCAGGAGCAATTGGTTCTTTTGGCCAATCAGGAGTAGTACAGCCGCAAGAAGCCTTAACATCAGTTAAAATCAAAGGCTTGGTTCCAGTATTGGTGAATACGAAATCTACAGCAGCTTTTGGACCTTCTTCTAATTCACCAAAGTTGTGTTCAGTAAACTTAAAGTTCATTGCAGCACCATCTTTTTTAACAGCAGTAGCTGTGGTTGCAGCTTCTTTTGTGGTAGCAGGTGCAGCAGTTTTAGTTTTGTCTTGAGCAAAAGTAGTAGCTGAAACTACAAGTGCAAATGATAACAGGGTTAACGTTTTTTTCATAGCTTAATTTTTTTTTAAAGTTAGAAATATTTTTTTCAAAAGGGTTTAATAATAATAGTTATTAGCTTTCCAAAATTAATGCCAATTTGTGGATTTAAAGTTAGTATTGCAAAAATAAGTTCAACAAAAGTTGCATTGCTACTTATCTTTGTTAAGGTTAGTTAAACGAGATACATTATGAAAGAGCAAACATTTTCAGCTATTACGGGGCAGGTTTCGTATAACGAGTTTAAGAAGGAAGTGCTAAATGATTATCGTTTGGCAGTGTTGAGTAGAGAAACCAGTTTGTTAGGCAGAAAGGAAGTTTTGACAGGCAAAGCCAAATTTGGCATTTTTGGCGATGGTAAAGAACTGGCACAAATTGCTATGGCGAAAGTATTTCAAAATGGCGACTGGCGCAGCGGCTACTACCGAGACCAAACTTTTATGTTTGCAATAGGCGAAGCAACCGTTGAGCAATTTTTCTCTCAATTATATGCCGACCCTAATATTGAAAACGACCCTTTTTCAGGTGGAAGACAAATGAATGCCCATTTTGCTACGCGTAGCCTCGATGAATATGGCAACTGGAAAAACATTGCCCAAATGAAAAATTCTTCTGCCGATGCTTCCCCAACCGCATCACAAATACTGCGTGCAGTAGGTTTAGCACTGGCTTCTAAGGTTTACAGAAATAATAAAGGTATTCCGGGTGCCGATAAATTTTCAGAAAACGGCAACGAAGTTTGTTTTGCAACTATTGGAGATGCTTCTACTTCTGAAGGATTGTTTTGGGAATCGGTAAATGCAGCTTGCGTAATGAAAATTCCTTTGGTGTTTAACGTGTGGGACGATGGTTATGGCATTTCTGTTCCAAAGAAATACCAAACCACAAAAGGTGATATTTCTGAAGCACTGAAAGGTTTCAGATTAAATAAAAAAGATGAAGGAATGGACATGTGGGAAGTGAACGGCTGGGATTATGTGAAGCTTTGCGAAACCTACGCTAAAGCAATTGAAAGAGTAAGGGAAAATCATATTCCGGCTTTTATTCATGTTAAAGAAATAACACAGCCACAGGGACATTCTACTTCGGGTTCGCATGAGCGTTACAAGTCGAAAGAGCGTTTAGAATGGGAAAAAGAATACGATTGTAATGTTAAATTTAAAGAGTGGATTTTAGAAACTGCTATTGCTTCTGAAGATGAGTTATTGCAAATAGAAAAAGAGGCAAGAGTGCATGTATTGGAAGCCAAAAACGAAGCATGGAAAAAGTTTATTTCACCTATAAAAAATCAAATTAAAAGAGCTTCTGATATTTTTGATGATATTGCTTCCGCCTCAAAAAGCAGTGCTGCCGTTCAGCAAATAAAAAATGAACTGAACGGAAAAATGGACCCGTTTCGCAGAGATGTGTTAAGCAGCATTAAAAAGGTATTGCGTATTACTCGTTTTGAAAGTATTGAAGCTAAATATGATTTGCTGAATTACAAACGCACCTTAGAGGCCGAGGCTAAAGAGAAATTCAACGATTATTTGCATAGCGAAAGTGAATACAATGCTTTAAACGTAAATGAAATAAAGCCTGTTTATGATGAGGATGCACCGTTGCTAAATGGTTTTGAAATTTTGAACAAGTTTTTCGACTACACGCTAACCAACAATAAATATGTTTTTGCTTTTGGCGAAGACGTGGGTAAAATTGGCGATGTAAACCAAGGCTTTGCGGGCTTACAAGAAAAGCATGGTGAAAACCGAATTTTCGATACAGGCATTCGTGAAGCAACTATTATGGGGCAAGGCATTGGCATGGCGTTGCGTGGCTTAAGACCTATTGCTGAAATTCAGTATTTAGATTATTTAATTTATGGCTTACAACCGCTTTGTGATGATTTGTCAACTTTGCAATACCGAACCAAAGGTGGACAAAAAGCTCCGTTAATTGTGCGAACACGAGGGCATCGTTTAGAAGGTATATGGCATACCGGCTCGCCAATAAGCATGATTTTAGGCTCGGTTAGAGGTATGTATTTATGTGTGCCACGCAACATGACTCAGGCTGCCGGTTTTTATAACACTTTGCTTAAAAGTGATGAGCCTGCAATTGTTATAGAATGTTTAAATGGTTATCGACTGAAAGAAAAATTGCCATCAAATTTAGGCACCTATACAGTACCTCTCGGTATTCCAGAAGTGCTGCAAGAAGGCAATGATATCACCATTGTTACCTACGGAAGTTGTGTGCGTATAGCGCAAGAAGCTATGGCACAATTAGAAGAAGTAGGCATTGGTGTAGAATTAATTGATGTACAAACTTTGCTACCTTTCGATATTCATCATAGCATTGTAGAAAGTATTCAGAAAACCAACCGTGTGTTGTTTTTAGATGAAGATGTTCCGGGAGGTGCCGCAGCATACATGTTTCAGAAAGTAATGGAAGAGCAACATGCTTATTACTATTTAGACAGCGAAGCCAAAACATTAACGGCACAATCACACCGTGCCGCTTATGGCAGCGATGGCGATTATTTCAGCAAACCAAGTGCCGATGATGTTTTTGACACTGTATATGAAATGATGCATGAAGTTGACCCGAAACAATATCCATCGGTGAAGTAACTTTATTCTTTGTTAAATAACACTTGTAAAACAACATTTGCATTTTCACGTTGTCTATATTTACGTTAAAATTCAGCATATATGTTTAAGAAAATTGTTATTGGAATTTCAATATTTATATTGCTTTTATTTGCAGCTTTGGTTGCTTTCCCCTTTTTGTTCAAAGACAAAATTGTCGCTACAATAAAAGAAGAAATTAATAAAAACGTAGATGCTAAAGTTGATTTTGGAGATTTTGGTTTAAGTATTTTTAAAGATTTTCCCAATCTTAATTTTTCTATTCAAGATGTATCGGTTATTAATTTAAAGCCATTTGAGGGTGATACACTTGCTTTTGTAGGCGCATTCAACATTAGTTTAGATATAATGTCAGTTATTAAAGGCGATGTGTATGATGTAAAATCTATTGCAATAAACAATGCTTTGGTTAATGCAAAGAAAAATAAAGAAGGGAAGGTAAACTGGGATATTATGAAGCCTGCAGATGCGCAAGCAGATACTACTGAAGCGAGTCCATTCAACTTAAAACTACGTAAGTTCATTATCTCTGAAAGTAACATTGTTTTTCAAGATGACTCAAGCAGTTTGTTTTCTGCAATTCAAAATCTGAACATTAATGCAAACGGAGATTTTACTCAAGATATTTTTATTCTGAATAGCAACACTACTATTGAAAAACTTACTTACACAGATGGTGCTGCTTCTTATCTAAAAGATGCAGCAATTAGTTTAAAAGCCGATGTAGAAATAAATCAACCTAACAATAAATATACTTTTAAAGAAAATGAGTTGAAAGTAAATGACCTTACTTTAGGTTTAGACGGCTATGTTATAATGAATGAAACAGATTATGATTTAGATGTTAAACTAATAACTAAGCAAACTGATTTCAAGACTTTGCTTTCTTTAATTCCGAATATTTATAAAAAAGATTTTGAAAGTGTGAAGGCTTCAGGAAAGCTTGCATTATCTGCTTTTGCAAAAGGAAAGTACTCAGATATAGTTTACCCGGCTTTCGGCTTAAATTTAGATGTTGACAATGCTACGTTTCAATATCCTGCTGTGCCTACAGCGGTAAAAAATATTTTTATTGATTTAAAAGTGAATAACTCGGGTGGCAATTTAGATAATACAGTTGTTGATTTGTCCCGTTTCAGCATGACGGTTGATAATGACCCTTTTTCAGTTAAAGCCTATGTAACAACACCTATTAGCGACCCCAATATTGATGCATCAGCAAAAGGCAAATTAGATTTAAGAAAAGTGCCCTCTTATTATCCTATGGAAGAGTTAAAAAGTATTTCCGGTATTTTGAATGCAGATGTTAATGCTAAAGGAAGACTTTCAGCTATTGAACAAGAGCGTTATCAGGATTTTAATGCTTCAGGGAAAATTGATTTAAAGAACTTTCGTTATGAAAGTGCTGATTTACCGGCTGCACTTTCAATATCTAATATGCTTTTAACCTTTAATCCAAAAAACGTTACTCTTAGCGAATTTTCAGCTCGTGTAGGCAAAAGTGATTTTTCTGCCAATGGGACTTTAGATAATTTGCTGAATTATGTTTTTGCTGATGACATGCTGAAAGGCACATTATCAGTTCGTTCAAATAATATTAATCTGAATGAATTTATGACTGATAATGCTGAAGCAGAAAGCAATTCAGCTACTTCATCAGATTCTGTATTGAATATAAGTGTACCCAAAAACATAGATTTCACTTTAAACGCAATAGCCAATAATATTTTATATGACAAAATTGAGCTAAAAAATGCCTCAGTAATACTTTTAGTTAAAGATGAAGCTGTGCGTATTAATAACTTGAATTCCAATGCTTTCGGTGGTTCTATTTTAGCTAATGGTTCCTATTCTACTAAAAACCCGGGTAATCCTGAAATATATTTCGATTATGATTTAAAAAATATTGATTTTCAACAAGCCTACAAAGGGTTAGATATATTGGCAAGTTATGCGCCTGTTTTAAGTAAAGTAAATGGTAAGTTTACTTCAAAACTTAATATTTCAGGAAGATTAGGTGAAGATCTTGCGCCAGATTTAAAGACTTTAGTTGGAGACGGTTTGTTGGAAGTCAACAATGTTTCCATTTCAGGAATAGAAACATTAAATAAAATTGCCGATAAATTTAAATTGAGCCAGTTAAAGAATATTAATCTTGAAAAAGGCTGGACCGTTTTTAAATTTAAAGACGGAAGAATGGCTATAGACCCAACAGATTTGAAAGTAAATGATATTATGATGAATTTTTCCGGTTCACACGGGTTAGACAATTCTTTAGATTATAAACTTTTATTAGATGCGCCAACCCAACTTTTACAGGGTGCTATGGGTGAGGTAAAAAATATGGTTTCTCTTGCAAAAATTCCAGGATTATCAAACACCAACTTGCCTGAAGCATTAAAATTAAAAATTGATATAACGGGCACCATGGATAATCCGCAATTGAAATTTGGTGTAGCGGGTGCAGGAGGGAGTTCTTTAAAAGATGCCGCAAAAGATGCTTTAGAGCAAAAGAAAAAAGAATTAGAAGATAAAGCCAAAGCAGAAATTGAGGCACAAAAACAAAAAGCACAGGAAGAGTTTGATAAGAAGAAACAAGAAGCCGAAGCTAAAGCTAAGGCCGAAGCCGAAAGACTAAAAAAAGAAGCGGAACAAAAAGCAAAACAAGAGGCAGAAAAGGCCAAGCAGCAGGTTAAAGACCAAGTAAAAGATAAGTTTAAGTTTCCTAGATAATTTATAAAAACCGTAAAATGCGAATTTGGAAAAATGAAACCTCAGTTGATGTTATGAACTCGTTTTCAAACAACACTATGGTTGCTCATTTAGGCATAGAGTTTACTGAAATAGGCGATGATTTCTTAAAAGCCCGAATGCCTGTTGATAATAGAACTCACCAACCTTTAGGTTTATTGCATGGTGGCGCTTCAGTAGTTTTAGCTGAAACATTGGGAAGCTCTGCGGGCAGCATGTGTGTTACTTATCCTGATGAATATGTAGTGGGTTTAGAAATTAATGCCAATCATATAAAATCAGCCCGTTCCGGCTGGGTAACAGGTATTACAAAACCCATACATTTAGGAAAGAAAACGCATGTTTGGGAAATTAAAATCTTCAATGATAATGAAGAGTTAGTATGCATTAGTCGCATAACACTTGCGGTAATTCAGAACAAAAAATAACTTTTTCAATTACTTACTTTCCTGAAACTTCAAGGCTGCTTTAACAAAGTTAACAAACAGTGGGTGTGGGTTGGCTACTGTGCTTTTTAATTCAGGATGAAACTGAACACCTACAAACCACGGATGATTTATATTTTCTACAATTTCTACCAAGCCAGAATCGGGATTTATGCCCGAAGCAAGCATGCCGTTTTCTTCATATTCGCTTAAGAAAATATTATTGAATTCATAGCGATGACGATGCCTTTCTTTAATAAGTGCAGATTGATAAACTTCTTTTGCTTTAGTGCCGGCTTTAACTTTACAAGGGTAAGCACCTAAACGCATGGTGCCACCTTTATTTACTACTTTCTTCTGCTCTTCCATTAGCGTAATCACAAGGTGACTTGCTTTGTTGTTAAACTCAAATGAATGAGCACCTTTATATCCCAAAACATTTCTGGCAAATTCAATAACCGCACATTGCATACCTAAACAAATGCCAAAAAACGGAATGCCATTTACGCGCACATATTTAATTGCTGCAATTTTTCCTTCAATGCCTCTTTCGCCAAAACCCGGTGCAACAAGAACTCCGCTTAAATGCGAAAGTTTTTTTGAAACGTTTTCTTCGGTAATGCTTTCAGAGTGAATACTTTCAATTTCTACTTTGCACTCATTTTCCGCACCGGCATGAATAAAGGCTTCTAAAATAGATTTGTAAGCATCTTGTAGCTCTATATATTTTCCAACCAAGCCAATTTTTACCGTGGTCTTAGGATTTTTTAGCCTATGTAAAAATTGTTTCCATTGCTCTAATTCAGGCTCTTGTTTAGCAGGAAGTTTCAGTTTAGATAATACGGTTTTATCTAAACCTTCTTTCTGCATTTCTAAAGGTACATCGTAAATAGAAGGGCAATCCATTGCCTGAATTACTGCATTTACTTTTACGTTGCAGAATAGCGCTAGCTTTTGCTTAATTTCTTTGTTTATTGGATGTTCAGTTCTACAAACCAATATGTCAGGCTGTACCCCTTCTTTTAATAATTCTTTTACTGAATGTTGCGTTGGCTTTGTTTTAAGTTCTTTAGCAGCACTTAAATAAGGAATTAAGGTTAAATGTATTACCAAAGAATCGCTTGCGCCTAATTCCCAGCGTAACTGACGAACAGCCTCAATGTAAGGTAGTGATTCTATGTCGCCAACTGTACCTCCTAATTCAGTAATAATAATATCAAACTCATTCGATTTACCCAACAACAACATTCTGCGCTTAATCTCATCGGTAATATGAGGTATAACCTGAACGGTTTTGCCTAAATAAGCACCTTCGCGCTCTTTACTAATTACATATTGATAAATACGACCGGTTGTAACATTATTAGCCTGTGAAGTAGGTACATTTAGAAATCGCTCGTAGTGACCTAAATCTAAATCGGTTTCAGCACCATCATCGGTAACATAACATTCGCCATGCTCATAAGGGTTTAAAGTGCCGGGGTCAACATTAAGATAGGGGTCAAATTTTTGAATGGTAACTCTGTATCCACGAGCCTGAAGCAGTTTGGCAAGTGATGCGGCCACGATTCCTTTTCCCAATGAGGAAGTAACACCACCCGTTACAAACACAAACTTTGCCATAGAAAAAAGGAATCTCAGATATGAACTAATCTGAACACAAAGGTAATGAAATGATTTGCTTTACAGAATACGATTTAATGAAGATTTGTTTTATGCTGAAAATCAAATTCAAAAAATAGAATTTAATAGTGTTATTAAATATTTCGTTATCAAATTCCCAATAACGTGTTTTAAGACATTATTTTTAGTTTTCAACCAAACTATATGGTTACAAATTTCAGAAAACAAAATTCTTTCATTATCTCTGTAAATCGCAAGTAATAAAATGAGGTAATTAATATCAATGAAAAAAAAATCGAAAAAGAGTTCATCATCATCACAGGGCAACAGGGTTAGTCCGGGTTCATTAGAGCATAAAATGCTAAAGTATCTCGATGAGTTAGATAATAAAGACATTTCGCTGAAAAAAGTAATAAAGCGTTTCAGCAAAAAGTTCGATGAAGTGCTTATTGCAGAAGTGTTTCAGAAATTACAAAGTAAAGGCAGAGTATCGTTTACTGCCGATAACAAAATACAATCGGGTAATAGAAAAATTGATGCTCGTGGAGCAAAAGTGTATGAAGGCAAAGTAGATATGACCCGCAGTGGCGCAGCTTATTTGGTTTGTGCCGAATTGAAAGAAGATGTTTTCATAAGCAGAAGAGATACTAATAGGGCTTTTGATGGCGATACGGTGAAGTTTATTATTACCAGTCAAAACCGAAAAGGAAAACTAGAAGGAAAAATAATTGATATAGTTAAACGTGCTACCGATTTTTTTGTAGGAACCGTACATCTTTCGCCCAATTTTGCTTTTGTAGTGCACGATAAAGAAGGCATGAGTGCCGACCTTTATATTCCTTTAGAAAAACTAAATAAAGCTGAAAATGGCGATAAAGTAATTGCCAAAATTGTAGAATGGCCCGAGCATTTGAAAAATCCTATTGGAACGGTGATTGATATATTGGGCAAGTCGGGTAGTCATGATGTTGAAATGAAATCTATTTTAATTGAAAATGGATTTCCATTAGAATTTTCAGAAGATGCTTTAGAAGAATTGCAAAATATTAACGAGCATATTTCAGCAGCAGAAATTGCTTCGAGAAGAGATTTTAGAGACATCATCACTTTTACGATAGACCCTGAAGATGCTAAAGATTTTGATGATGCACTATCGGTTCAGTATTTAGAAAATGGTAATGTTGAAGTAGGGGTACATATAGCCGATGTAACCCATTATGTGTTACCCAAAACTGCTTTAGATAAAGATGGCTACGACCGTGCAACATCGGTGTATTTGGTAGATAGAGTTTTACCTATGTTGCCTGAAAAAATTTCTAACTTTTTATGTTCGCTTCGCCCCAATGAAGACAAACTGACTTTTTCGGCAGTATTTGAATTAAATCATCGTGCTGAAGTAGTAAATAGCTGGTATGGCAAAACCATTATTCATTCTGATAAAAGATTTACTTATGCTGAAGCGCAGGCTGTAATTGATGGTGCGGAAAGTCCTTTTGAAAAAGAAGTAAGAACATTAGATAAACTGGCTAAAATGATTCGGGGTAAAAGGTTGAAAAACGGCTCTATAGCTTTTGAAAGCAGCGAAGTGCGTTTTAAACTCGATGAAAAAGGCAAGCCTATTTCAGTTTATGTGAAAGAAGTTTTAGACGCCAATAAGCTAATTGAAGAGTACATGTTGTTGGCAAATCGTTATGTGGCAAGGTATATTTCTAAACTAAGATTACAAAAAAATCCTGTTCCGAATGTATATAGAGTACACGACACGCCCGACCCAATGAAATTAGAAGCCTTTGCAGAATTTGCCAAACGTTTTGGTTATAAGCTGAAGTTTGAAACACCTGAACAAACAGCCGCTACCATGAACGATTTATTTGTTAGGCTGAAAGGTAAAAAAGAAAAAAATGTGTTAGAACAACTCGCCATTCGCTCTATGGCAAAGGCCTATTATTCTACCAATAATATTGGGCATTACGGCTTGGCATTTGAGCATTATTCGCATTTTACCTCGCCCATTAGAAGGTATCCTGATATGCTTACTCACCGCATTTTGTTTGAATGCCTGAATGAACAACCAGTGCCTTATGAAAAAGAGTCATTGGAAGAAAGGTGCCAGCATGTTTCGGCCCGTGAGCGCGCTGCTATGACAGCCGAAAGAGAGTCTATTAAATTTAAGCAAGTTGAATACTTAACTGAAAGAATAGGGCAGGAGTTTGACGGCATTATTTCGGGTGTAATAGCTAAAGGCTTGTTTGTGGAATTAGTAGAAAGTAAGTGTGAGGGGTTTATTCCTGCTGAAAAAATCGGCTATGGCGATATGCGTTTTGAAGAAGCCAAATATTGCTTAACCGATATGGTTACCGGCAATCATTTTTATTTAGGCGATGAAATAAGAATTAAAGTAGTTTCTGCCGATTTGGAAAGAAGAAAAGTAGAATTTGCTATTGCAGGTTTTAAAGATGACGATGAAGATTAATAATCCACTCCTCAATATTGTTGAACTGTCCGAAATATTCTTTTCTTCTGGAAATTCTTTCCAGGGAATTTTGCAAAAGTTTTATTGAGGTGTCTCGTTTAGCCATATAAATTAAATATTTCTGTTCGTATTATATTCATCAGTCAAGGTTGCACTGTCGTCATAGGGTTGCCTATAACGTCAGACTGTGAAAATACTATCCTCCTTTTATAGTTCATAATTTCATTAT
>CAZIZP010000039.1:0-24264 GCA_964543705.1 uncultured Chitinophagaceae bacterium | reverse complement strand
TAGAAAGTAAGCACATGCCTTGTCCGGACGTGGGTTCGAAACCCACCACCTCCACAAAGCTATTACATAGTAATAGCAATGGTTTCAGAACTTTTTTATTGTTTTAGTAACACTACTTGTGTGTCTCATTTTTAAATAAATTTTAAAATGAGTAATACCACACGAGAAAAAAAATTTTTTGTTCCAACGCTACATACGCATAATAATGATGTAAGCAAGCGATGGTATGTTTCCTGGTATGTACCGGTTGCGGGTACTGATATAAGAAGGCGCATAAAAAAGTATGGTAAAATAAATTATGCCAAAACCGTTGTGCAGCGGCTTGAGCTGGCAAAGCAATACATAGCAACCTTAGATATTAAAGAAGCATCTAACAAGGCAATAAAAACACCCACCACCTCCACACTATTACACCAAGCAATTGAAGCGCGATGGTTGCGCCCATCAGGAAAGAAGTTTTACAAAAGCCACGTAAACAGTTTTGTAAAGTGGCTTAATAAAAAGCCTGAAAATTGCACTTCAGAAGATGCTAAAACATATTTGAAATACTTATTGATAAATGGCAACAGCCACACCACCGTTAACCATAAAAAAACAACCTTGAAAACTTTGTATGCTTGGATGGTGAAACAAAACCATATTGCCCGAAACCCATTTGAAGAAATTAAAAAGTTGCCCGAAAACAAGCAATCGAAAATGTTTTTTACATCGGCAGAAATAACGATGATTAAAAACTATTTAACAGCCACAACACCCGAAGTTTTTACAGCATGTGAGTTTTTATATTACTGCTTTATAAGGCCTAATGAGTTAAGGCAACTAAAAGTTAAAGACATTGATTTTTCACGTATGAAGATTACGGTACCCGGATATGCTGCTAAGAACGGAAAAACTCAAATTGTTGAAGTACCACTACCCTTCCAGCAGCAGATAAAACAAAATTACAGCCACAAAAACCCTAATGAATTTTTAATGGGCAATGGAAAAGAAATGCTGCCGGCTAATAAAATAGCGAAAATTTTTACAGATTGTTTAAACGCCCTGGGCTTTGATGCCCGCTATAGTCTGTATAGCTTTAAACATACAGGCGTGGTAATGTTTTACAAAGCCACAAAAGACATCAAGGCTACACAGATGCAATTGCGCCATAGTAGCCTCGATGTAGTAAATGAATACCTTAAAAATTTAGGTTGTTTCGATAATGATTCTGTTAGAAATAATTTTCCTGCTATTTAAGGAAATTGCCAGGTCCATTCTTCACATGCATCAACAATAGGATTATCAGTTCTAATTGTAGGTGTAAAAAGATAACCACTTTGTTGCTCGGCTCTTAAATTCCAAGCCCCTGCATTTTCAGTAAAAGTTCTGGTTGAATAACCTGATAATGTTCCCTTAAGGACTCCATCAATGTAAAAAGAATAAGGGTTGCTGCTGGTATTAGTTACTGTAATAGTAGCTGTATTGTCTCTTTCACAAGGCAAAGAGTTTTTACCATTACCACCGTCTTTTTTGCAACTACCCGCAAAAAAAATAGTTGAAATTGTGAGCATTAAAATGTACTTTTTCATATTGAATTTAGTTTTTGTGTATTGCTAAGATAAAAAACTATGCCAATTATTACATTTTTATAGCATTCAAAATTTTAATGCTATCATCTACCTCATGATTAATTTCGTTAATCATAGATATAGCAGCAGTTTCAATGCTAGTATTCTTAAATTTTTTGTTGTTTACTGTTATAGAATAAAATGCAACATTTCCATGAATGTCTTTTTCAAAAGTTAGATAATTAATATCAGCATTATCCATTAACTTCTGAATTTCAGAAAACAAATTAAGTGTTTTAGTGGTGTTTCTTTTTTGTGTAGGCATATCGTCAATTTATGTAGTGAAAAAAATTACCCTATGGATGTTGACGACACTCCTACACAGAGCCGGACTAAGTTACCTATTGCCCCATCCATAGGGCTGTGCCTTATGGTGCAATTATCTCTGTGTAGCAATAGGAATGTCGTCAACGTAAAATTAAAGCTATTTAAGCAAATTATCTTTTAACAATTTGGGTGTACAGCCATATTTTTTAAACACAATTCTTTTCAGTTGAATAAGATTTATAACATCTTCCATGTTATATCTCAATACTAAATGTTTTCTTTTAGGATGGCTCCAGTCGCGGATGGCTGAAAATATACTGTGTTTGTATTGAGTTGTAGTTCGCACTATTTTGTATTTTTTTTCAAGGTGGAAAATGCGGTAGCTTTTTGCCCTGGGCATAAGTATGCGGAAAATCTTCAACAGGTTAATGCACTTATACTTGGTTCTAATTTCCATTCCAAAATATTTTTCAATCATGGCAATATCAGGGCCATAGAAATAAACGTAGCCGGTGGTATCATCGAGTAGTTTTTTTATACGTGTCCGGGTTAATGTTTTATCATACAGTTGCCCGTAATCACTTAATGAGCGCCCCCAAGCAATAACAAATATTTTTTGATTCAGAAACCATTCTGCATCAAGGTACAAGTCTTTTGCCATCGTTATATATGGTGTTGTTTTCCTGAAAAAAAATAGCCCAACACTTCACAGCATTGGGCGCACTAAAAACTAAAAACCAATATTAATAGCTACTTCTTTTTCTTAGCCTTTACAATGCCACCGCCTTTTTTGTATCGGTAGCCTTTTTTAAGTTTCCCTTTACCTTTGGTAGCTGTGCTTTTGCTAACAGTGGTAGTTTTTCTTCTTTTGGTGGTACGTTTTTTCGTTGCCATAAGTAAAATGTATTTAGTGGTGAAATAATTAAGCCAGTTGTTTTAAAATGTTTTCTTCAGCTTCTTCTTTTAAGCTTTCTTCTACATCGCCAAAGGCAAGCTCTATAGCTTCTTCAGGTTTTTTGCCCTGGCTTAGCCAGCTTAAAAACTGTTGCAATAAACGGCCTTTTACAAATTCAGCAACAAAATTGAAATCTTTAATAAGTGTATTTCTGCGCTCGGCAATTTTTGTAAATTCTTTTAGAACAGCATCAAGATTTTGTTCAGCAGCTTTTACAATAAATGCTTTATTTGCATCAGCATCTTTTCTTTTTGCCATTGGCCTTCCCAATACAGTAGCCAGCTTTCTTAAAAATGGTTTTCTGCATTGTTCAAGGGCTTTTTCTAATTCTTCAACGGTAGCAGTTTTTGTAAGCACCGGAATTAATTCAATACTAGTTTTCATAACGGGTTTATTGTGGGGTGAAAAAATATTTTTTATAATATCTACTATTGTGGGCATGGCTCGTTTACAGTTACTTTCATATTTGGGTTTATACTTTTCATTAGGTTCAACACATAATTTTTTTCCGATTCGCAACGTTTTCCTTCTCTGGTACGGCCATCATCGCTACCAGTGGTGTTGCTGAAGCTTTTTCCGAAGAATATATAAACAGCAAAACCAATTATAACCAGCACTAAAAGAAATACCACTATTCGCATTATTTACCCGAGCCAATGGCCCATTTACCTAAAAAAAATATTATAGTAAAAACAATAAGCCCAACGGCTATATACATTACCAGTTGCTTACTGCTTTGTGCTTTTACTTCTTCGATTTCTAACATGGTTTGAGCTGTTTGCGCTTGTGCAGCAGATGCAATTGCAGCTTGTTGGGTACCGGCTTTTGCAGCCCGCTTTGCAGCACCAAAACCAAGCCCACTGCCTATTAAATTAAAAAGGCCGCCTGCTGCATTTGCTATTGCTGAAACCGGATCTATTGCCATGTTATTTTTCTATAGCGTTTTCTACAAATAATTTTTCCAGTGCTTTTAATGCACCTGCTGCTACGCCACCAATATTTAGCAATAGCAGTTTTATATCTTGTGGCACATAAGTATCGGGTATAATACCAATAATAGTTGCTAATGCACCGCCAATAATAATAAAGGCATTTACAAATAATTTTATGTTGCGCTTACTGCATTTGCTAAAGCTCATAGTCAGTTTTTTGTTAGTTAGAAATTTCCCAATCTCCGCTATTAGTAGTGCCTACAGCGAAATACAATTTTCGGTTACTGGTATCAATGTATAAATCGCCTATTTTGGCGGGGGTGGTAGCGGGCGCGCCTGACCCGCTTGTAATTATAGGCGAATTATCATCTACGTATTTTTTTTGTATATACGTAAAGTCTGTGTAATTAGCCCCGAAATAATCATCTCCAGTAATTCCAAAAAACGTTGGTATGCTGTCAAAGCTATTAGTTGATATGGTGAAACCATCTAAAGTGCCCCCGAATCCAAAATTTATAAAATTGTTACCTGAAATACCTCTAAAACTAAAATTTCCATCATCTAAATAAATTCCTGTTTTATCCAATTGTTCGTTAGGGTCTCTATATTCTAATGCCCAGTGGTCGTAATTTTTAGCATACAGAATGTCGCCCGTTACGGGCTTTAAACTGTCTGTTCCGGCTAACGGTATAAAACCACCATTTAAAAGTTCAAGATAATTGGCTACAACAGTATCTATATATAAGTATTGCAGGGTGTCGCAAGCCGTTGATGTTATCTGTGCATCGGGCGTAACTATTAGTAGCTCGTTTCGGTTATTGGTAACTGTGGTACAGTTGGGCAACACAATATATCCCGGTGTTAATGTGTCGGGGAAACAACACGGGCCAATAGCCGCTACAGATTGCCAAATGCTATTGCCTTGGGCATCTACCGCCATAAGCACTTTACCGCTGTCGGGTGTAGTGGCGGTGTATCTAAAGTTGTCGGTAACTCTTAGTTTTTTTTCAACGGTTTCGCGTTGGGCAAAGGTGGTTGTGATAGTGATACACAACATTGCAATAAATAAGATGAAATTTTTCATTTTTAAAGTGTTTTTTTATGGTAATAAATATTCTACTATAACAATGCAGTTGCCACTTACAGCAGCTCCTGAAATTTCCATTAATACATGCTGATTAGCTTCATCTGTAGCAACAGCACTCGTACTAAACTCACTTACACCATTGTCGTTTAAATCTTCAACCGATATGTTATCCGTTAAATCTTCACCGGCAACGGTAAATTTTATTAGTGGTGTGCCCGTATCTGGAGTAAGCCCGTCAGATACGACTGTAATTTTTAAAGGACGTGTCCCTACATTAGGAAGCAAAACTATTTCAACGTTTCCAATAGCACCGTTTCCGGCTGTACCATCAAGCTCTACATTAAAGCTTTGAGCGTTTTTACCGCAATATTCTAGACTGTTATGCGGGTTAGAATAATACTGTCTTTTAGTTACCATGATATATAAAGGTTTATTTTGGTTTTACAATTTTTTATTTACCCAACCTGCAACAGCCACACCCAGAAATACAGCAAAAAAAAATATTGCACCTAGCTTTAAAGCTGTATTGCCATCAACCTTTACAGTTAATGAAAAATCTTTTGGCAGTTTAGATAAATCGAACATTTTTAATTGTTTTTAATGGTTTTAAATTTTATTCTAACCAAGCATCCTGAACTTTTTCATCAAATCCGCTACCAACGGTTTTAAGTCTTAAAGTTTTCATCCATGAAAACATTTGGCTAGGCGTTCCAACTTCACTAGTTCTAAGAATATTATACAGGTTCATATATTGCTGAATTACACTTAGGTAGCTTCTACCAATAAGTGTTTTTGGAAAAACAGCAGGTTTATTGTTTTCTGTAGTGCCTTCCCCGCCTGTGTTTGATGCACTGTTTCCGGAAGAAGGTTTGTTTTTATCTGAAGCATCGCCATTATTGACAACATCATTAGCACTAGATTTGCTTTTTACAAACACAAAAGCTATTATAAGCCCTAGCAGAATTAACCAAATCCAGTATTTTTTCAGAAACTTCATTTTTTCTTTTTTCGGTTTTTATATGCCATCCAAAATATTGCAGCAATAAAAGCTATTACTATTGCCCACTTTAATCGGTTGGCTACTATTTCCCAATCTTTATTTCCATCTTCAGCATCGTTATAACTGGCGTACAGGTTATTTATGCTAAAGAGATTTTTTTTTTACGATTATCCCATACAACAGGGGTTGCTACAGCACGGCTGTCTATATGGAAAAAGTTATCGTACAATCCAAAGCCAAGAATACCGGCTGCAATAAGCTTTTGATATAATGGCCCTTGTGATTCTATTTCGGCATGATATTTAGCCATAATAGCATCGTCTTTAAAGGTGCCATCTATTGCAGTGCTTTTTAAGTGCTGGCTATTAGAAGCTCCACCAATGCTTTTATTATGTTGCTCAGTTCTATAGGTAGATGTAACATATACAGGCACACCGAAATAGTCTCTAATAATCTGAATTCCATTGATTGCTCTGTCGCTCAGATCGTGGCTATCGGGCGCATCAGGGCTTTTACTGAATAGTTCTTTTTCAGTAAAATTTTTAGTGATTTGGCGATTGCTGTTTTTATAGAGTATCATTATTTATTGCTGGTAAAAAGTTTAAATAAATAGGCAATAATTAAAACCACTAATAAGCCGCCAATAGTATATACAACGGGGTTTTTCCACCATTGCTTATTTAAAGCATCTTCGAGCTGTGCGGGTGTAATATTGGTATCGGCAGCAGCAAGCTTAGCGTCATCTATGGCGATGTACTGTCGGGTTTTATTATCATAAATTACGCCTCTTCCAAATAAATAAGGTGTTATATCGTAGCTGTCGTATAAATCTGCATTAGCGGCATCAATAATTTGTCCGCTTTCATTTTTAACAGGAACCAGCGTAATACCGGAACGGTAGTAAAAAGTATTATTAGCCTCTGCATTCGCATCAACAGCCACACCATCAATTCCGTAGGTATATTTTTTTATGTACCCGGCTTTTTTCATTTTTTCCATCAGGTTTACTATATCCTGAAAGGCAACAGTTTTAGTTGGCGCAAAAACTTCCGGTTTAACGGTAAAGCTGCTCATTTCAAATTCAGGAATTTCAATAAGCTTGCCACCAATTACATTTCTATCCCAGATACCGTATATGCCATTTTTTGGAAAAAAAAGAAATTGTAAATGATACTTGGCAATATCGCCATTTGGCAAAGTAAGCTCTATGGAGTTACTTGGGCCGGTTCTCCAACGTCTGAAATAATCAGACCTGGGCAAATAACCCAATTGCTCTAGGTTTGAAATAAGATTATTTAATTCCTGATTTGTAATCATATTATCTCAGTTTTAAAGCATCAATTCTTTCTAAGATTTGATTTCTGTATTTAGTAAATCCGCTGAAAACGGGAACTATAGTTACTAAAGCAAATTCATTAACAAGCCACTCATACAAATCTTCTCCTTCTCTTATTCCAAACTGATTCCAAACAGCTTTAAAAAAGACATCGCTGCTTAAAGCCAGCTCTTCATAAAGCTCAACTCTGTGGTTAATATTTGGGCCGCTCATGTCATTAAAAAGGGCATCAGCTAATGTTTTGCTTTTTTCAAATATTTCTTGTTGGTTACCTTCTCTCGCACCTTCTGCAGGAATATCGGCTATAGTAAATTGTCTTTGATTTTTAGCTCTTCTTTTAGGATGAACAAACAGAAAGTAAATAACCAATATTGCTATAAGAATAAAAGCAATTGTTACCGCCCATTTATTATCTAATATTTTTTCTAACCATTTCATACTAAGCCAGTTCACCTTGAATAATTAAACCTCTTTCAGCACCGCCATCTGCTACCCAAGCTTTAATTTCATTTTCAAACATTCTAGCTTGCCATCCGCCTGGTTGAATGTCGTAGGCTTTGAAAAATCCAAGAATTTGCTCGTAATATTTTACAGGGCAATCTTTATAGGTAGTACCTTGCTCGCTGTCATTCGGGCAATAGTTATCTTTAATCCATTGAGCAAAGCCGTCCCATTCGCTTTGATTCATTTCTCTGTAAACACCACCACCATTAGCTTTATAACCAGCTACTTTTTTTTGAATAGCTTCATGATTAGCAGGTTTTTTTGTTCGGAAAAACAATGCCCAAATAATGAAACCCACCAATAACAAGCCAATTATTATACCACCTGCCCACATTAACTTTTTCTTTTTTTCGGGTGTCATGCTCTAAGATTTATTAATTTAAAAGTGATCCAGGATTAAGGTTTCCGGCATTTACCTGGCTTATATTATTATTGTTTCCCTGTTGTGGAATATTTACATTTTCGCCACCTCTAAGCCTTGAAAGCAAGCCAAAAGCTGTTATTGGTGCAATGTTTTCAGAATTTACTATTTGCGGAGTAGGCCTGTTTAATGGTGGAGGGTTTTCGTTACTGTTATTGTTTTGAACAGCAACCTGAGGCAAGTATATAAACCAATACCATAAACCGCCCAATATAAGACCAGCTAAAACCAGATACCAAACTGAATTACCGCTTTTTTTAGGAGCTTCCATTACTTACCTCCGCTTTGATTTTTAAATAAAAGGTAAATGATTACCGCAGCTAATAACCCACCAATAAGCCAAATAATCCAGTTATTATCTCCGCCCTGATTATTTTGCGGAGCCGTATTATTTGTCGGTTGCTGTACAACAATGTTTGGGCTATTGCCGGTAAAAGCATTTAAAATACTAGCTGCCCCTTGTGATATGTTGTTTAAAAAGTTACCCCAGTTATCTAATTTAGTGTCTGAAGTTGGAGCTGTAGAGCTCCCAGAAGTGCCGCTGGTTAATCCTGCAGAAATACCTGCTGAACTGCTTTGACCTGTTATCGGATTTGTAAAAGGTAATAAAGACATACATTTTATTTTAAAAAAGGGGCTTAGGAAAAGAGATTGTTTCCCTTCCAAAGCCCCTTTCAGTTATTTAATGTGGCTTACTTCGTTTACGACAATCTCATCCATCCTGCAATTACAGGTGAAAACTGGAAGTAGTTTTCAGGAAGAATTGACATTAGAACCGTCAAGTAATCGCTTTCAATTACAAAGCCATAAGGCACATACAAGATGTTGTCTTGCTGATAATTCGGGTTTTCACTCAAATTAATCAAGTCTTGTAAGGTTAACTTTTTAACGTTTCCGTTCACATCGGTATATTGGAATGTGAAATTCTCGGCAAACTGTTCAGAAGCATCATCGCCTTTTTTAACAGCCAATTTAAAACCTGAGCAAATAGCAGCATGACGGCTTAATACACCATTTACTTTGTCATACTTTTGGGCCGGTGTGCTTCCTGCAATGGTAGTAACAACACTTTTTACAATGTCGGCACCATCAGTATAACCTGCCATTTGGCTATAGTCGAAAAAGAAAGCTTGCTGCGCACTACCTGAAGTTGCAGTGTTTTCGGCTTTAAAAGTTAACGACTTACATTGGTCTATTTTAGGAATGGAAGTATACAATCCATCCGGATCAGCAGCAGATTGAATTAACGATAATGCGCTCGCATCTACGTTTTTAGCTAAAGCAGCAACTCTTTGCATATTTTGGTTGCCATTTTCAACACTTAATGTTCTTTTTTCCAAGTTCATAACTTAAAATTTTACGGGTGATTGTTATTTTTTCTTTTTCATCCCTATTACGAAAGAAGGCGTTTCAGATGCCTTGCCATCGGTTACAGAATAAATTGCCTGTGGGAAAATCATGTCTTTTAACATGAAGAAAAGAAAAAGGGCCACCGTTACGGTTACGAAAGTTGCCCAGCTCCAGTACTTATCCATAATGATAATTTTTAGGGTGTTTTAAAATTTATGGATGTAAAGTTTTTATGAAAAAAAATAGCGTTTTCACCTGCGGAAGCCTTTGTAAACTTTAGTAAAACATTGTAAAGAAATATTTACAATTTTCAATTTTTAGCACAATAAAAAAGCCCCTAAAAAGGGGCTTAAAGCATGAAATTTTACTATTTACAAATTACCATCTAAAATTTTACGCATTACTTTCAGTTGGCGCGGAAATAAGTAAGCATTAGTTTTCCAAACACCTAAATCTTCAATTTCTTTTTCTGAAAGCTTATGCAAATTACGTTCTATCTCAAGATTCATAACTTTTACAGATACATTGTATTCTTCAGCAAGTTCGCTTTTCTTTTTACATTGAATTTTTTCGTTTTCATAACTCATAATCCGGTGTTTATTACTTTGTAAGGCTGAATGTAATTGTTGGTTTCTGGCATATCTTTTAATTCTTTCCAGGCTTTATATACCGCATCGAAACAACCAGTGTATTTTTTTTTCATCTCATATTTATTCAAATCCAAATCATCCTGCGTTTTGAATAAAACAATTTTATGAGTTTGCCTGATAAGGAATTTTGGAGGTAAGTCTATGCTATGAAATGTTGTAAATAAATCAATTCCATAGTTTTTATGATTGGTAAACCATCGTTTTACTATTCGTGGAGCTGTACCATCTACAAAGGGCGAAGCATCTTCAATTACAAGCGTACCATTTACAAAGTGTTTTCGTAAATATTCCAGAATTATAAATTCTACATCATCATTAGTATTGTCGAAATCGTAAAACTTAGCAATGCCATTGCCTTTCACAAATTTATACAGCATGTTGTAATCGCTCAGCCTTTCAAAATCATCATAAGCAGGAGGATCGTTATCAACAAGAATTAAAGCCGGTTCGTTGTGTGCCTTGTGCAATGCCGTTATGTATTGCTTTATAAGCGTACTTTTCCCTTGTTTCTTTTTACCAATAACCAGTGTTGATAGTCTGCCTCTGCTCATTACAATAGTTTTTCAATTTCATTCTTTACCGGTGTAATAATTCTTTTGCCCTGAATCATTGCCATAGAAGAAACCAACGCCCATCCCGGTGGTATGTCTTTATCCCAGTTCAAAGACTTTAACCAATTCTTCCATCGTTTTTTTAAGGTTTCTTTTTCTTTGGGTGTAAATGGGGCTTGCTTAGCAAATTTGTTGGCTTCGCTCATTGCTTTGGTTACTTTTTGTTCATCGGGCAAAAAGGTAATAGTAACAGCCATATTGTTTGCCCTGGCATATTCACGTTCATCTAATTTTCTTTCTACTTCCGAAATCAATTCAGGCGAAAATTTACTCATTAACTGGTGCTCGTGCCATTTTGGTAAAAGAAATTGATTTACAATATCATCTATACCATCTACAATAAGCTCACTTAAATCTTCTGGCGAAAAATCGCTATCATCATCATCATCAACATTATTACCGGGCTTATGCTCTGGTGCATCTTCTTCAGCATAAGTGTTTTGAAATACAAATTTTGTTTTTTTAGGCGTATCTGAAGTATCGCTATTAGTGGCGTTGGCAGATGTCTCTTTATTCGAAAATGGATTACCTAATTCAACCGTATTTGGTTTTTTAGAGAGCTCATTTAGCAGTTCATCATTTTCACCAACAATTTCAGCCTCTTCTATATTTTTATTTTTTTCTGTACTCGTTTGCATTAGCTAATTCTTTTTGTTCATTTAAAAACTTATAGAAAGGTGCGTATTTATTTATCATGGTATCTGATGCTCTTTTCATTTCTTCAGGCATTTCATAACCTGCTAAATTCATTACAGCTTTACCCATTTTCATAAAAAATTTCATTTTTTCTTTTTTAGAAGAGGCTGCTTTTTTTATATCTTCTAGATTTATTCCCATATCATCGGCCATATCTTGTACGCTCATAAAGAAACTGCATAAATCATTAAGAATATCAATAGTCATTTCCATTTGGCCAATAGAAGTTTCTTTTAAAAATTTGATTTGCTCAGCCGGAGTCATACTATTACTTCTTTCATGAAGTTTAATTAGTTCAGGCATCCAGGTGTTAATGTCTGGCGAAAGTTTTATTTCGTTATTTTCAGCAATTTCGTTGCTGGTAACTTTTTCAGGTAGTGTTTCCATTTATAGTGTTTTTACCATTAGTGCAATAGGGTGAAATTTTGGAAGCATTTTTTCATTTACTAAAGCTTCTACCAGCCATTTCATTACTTTAATGCTTTTTTGGTCTGAAGCAACAAAAGCTTTCTGAAAAAATTCGTTTAATTCTTCAGCATTTCCCCTTTGCTCTACAGGTGCATTTTTTGTAAACTGAATTATTTCTGCTATTTGCTTTTTTATTTCCTCATCGGTACCATTAAGGTTTATATCAGCAAATTTCATAGCGTGTTTTTTGGGTTGAAGAATTTACCGGCTTCTTTTAGTTGGTTTAGCTCCATGCGAGCTTTAGCCAGTAAAGTCATAAACTTATTGTAGTTAGCAAGGTGAGCTTTGCAAAATTCATTGTTTAGCTCAGCAATATCATCAATAGGTAAACCATCTAGTTTTTTAATAAAATCTTTCATTTCTGCCTTAATTTCTACATCGCTTGCATTAAGGTCTATTAATGGTATAACAGGTTTATTCATTGCTATATAGGTTTTTTAAGAAGTAAACTATAAATGCCAGTAGTAAAAAGAATAGTAAACCTTTTTTTAAGTTTACATAGCTCCGGTGGCTGCGCATTAATAAAATGCGTTCTTGTGCTTCTATTAGTTGAATGTCTTTACAGCCACAATCGCTTTTATTTACATTAAATATTTTTTGCCACCACTTTTTTGGCTTCTCATTTATAACTTCTGCCTCTTCAATTTTCATAAACTATTTATTTTACTAGGTTTTTACTTTTTTCTAAAAGAGATTTAAAAGGAAAATCAGCTCCTGAAGCATTCAACCGGTGCCACCAGAGCATTCTACATGCATCGCTAAAGTTTACTTCAGTATTGAAAAAATTAGCGAGGTATTGTAAACTCGTTTCTATGGTTGGTTTTTCATCTTCGCTAATCAGTACTTTAAATTGAGCAGTATTTTGTAAACCATCGGTTAACTCTTTCATAGATGCTTTCATTTCATCCACGTAGTTGTTATGTTCTATTCCCAGTTTATTATACTTTTTAGTTAACTCTTCAATTTCACTGTCTTTACTGGCGATGATATTATTTAGCTCAGTAATTTTACTGGCGGCTGTCGCATCATTAGGAAAATTACCTTTAACCAACGAGTTGGTTTCGTCCATTACTTTTTTAATAAAGTCGGTAAGGTTTTTCGTTTCGGGGTAGTAGGTTTTCATGAATTGCATAAATGCTTCATGATCGGCTTTATTAAAGTTTACCGAATAAGGCTTCTGAATTTCGTACCAGGTTAAATCTTCAGGCATGGTTACAAAATATTAAACTCTTTTACTAAATGAAGTTTATCTGCAATTACTTGATCTTCTAGGCTTAACTCATTATAGAATTCTTGCCATTTTTTCCAGTTTTCTAAATTTTCTATTTCCCAGTCTTCTAAAGGGTAGCCTTTACTTTGTTTATGCTGAATGTATTTCATTTTAAATTCATTCAGCTGTATTCTTTCATTTTTTCTTTCTTCACGAAATGTATCGGCTTCTTTCTTTACTACATGTACAGCCTTTATTATTTCCTCTTCAGTAATTCTTAATTTGTCAAGTTTTTCGCTTATGCTTCTTAGTAAAGTAAGCACAGCAAGTTCAAACGATGGTGTATTTTCATTTTCAGGCATTGGAATAAATTATTTAGTACAATGCAATACTAAACACCTGTAAACTGAAACCAAAAGAAAGTAAACTGCAATTTTTACAATTATCACAAGTGCTAATATTTACAATGATTTTAGCAAGTAAAGCAATGGGCCACTGCTGCCATCGGCACCAGTGGCGATAACAGCAGTTGTTTATGAAGATAAAATCAAGTTAATCGGGCTGTTTATACGTTTATAGCTCAATTTTTCCGCTATTTTTTTGTAATTCTGTAATTTATTGAATATCAGGCATTTATAACAGAAAAAAAGAGAAAACAGGCTTTGTAAAGTTTGTAATTTTTGTCATTCAGGAAAAGTCAGTTACAGAAATTACAAATATTTTGTAATTCGGCTAAAAAAATTACAAAGTAAACTACAGTTTAGTAATGGTTGAAAATGTTTTCTGTTAACACTTTAAAGTAATTTTCTTTTTTTTATTACAAAAATTACAAGTTTTTATTAAAAATAAAATATAAAGGGGTGAAGGGGAAAACCGAAGCCGCCAAACGGCTTTTTTGAAGCGGCTCCATAACAAATTGATAAGTACCGAACAGGAGTTCTTTTATTCCGTTAACAGCCAAAAAAAAGCCTCTGTGTCGCGAGACCAGAGGCTTTTTCATCAACAGCGCATTTATTAAATATGCCCTTTGGGTGGAATACTAATGCGTTGATTAAACTTAGTAATTTTCATAGCATTCAACAGCTTAATTTGTTTGTAGCTATTAATAATGGCATTATTACATTGCTGCATTACATACGTTACGTTGCGAATGTCTTTGTCTTTGTTCAGCATATACGTGTCTATTACAAATTCTTTGATAGCACGAATTCTAATAAACTCAATTACAGAGCCAACCAAGAAGTAACGGAATGATTTAGATTGCCACAAGCCCCAACAAAGCCAGTATAAATCATCAATGGTGTCTTGATCATCGCACATAACCACAAACGAATTAGTAAAAGGTTGGTAAGCAGGTTTGCCCGAATTCATGCCCTTGTTTAGAATGAAGAAATGTGGGCCAGTGTAATTAACCGTAGGGTTGTAAGTTTTGATTTTGATTTCGTTTTTCATAACTGTTTTTTCTCTTAGCGAATGCCGGAGAATTGTGTGAGCCAGGCTGTCAAGGTTTTTGAAAAAAAAATACTACCTCATTAAAACGAGCGATGCTGAAGCAATCTCATAGCACCGATGGAGCGGAATTATATTTGCGGAACGCCAATGGAGCGACTGAGCGGGCAATGTGATTGCGAGCTGAACGAAACAGGCTGCTGCAGAAGATGCCTTTTGGAGGCATAAAGCGTTTCATCGGCTCATGCTTGTTTGCGTGGCACCAGGGCAGCAAAAGCCATTTCTTATACACTGAAAGCGGACATATCCCGGAGGTTATTGGGAGCGAAGTGTATATGTAATGGCGCGAAAGCAAAAACAGGCATGAGGCGTGAATGAAGCGCTATGCCGGAGAAAGAAGCATTGAACTGCAGTAGCTTGTTTCGGGGCGGGCGATTAGTAAGGTGGAGATTTTTTTTTTCAAAATACATTTTAACCTTTATAGCCTGAGTGCGTTGCCTTGTGCCACACAATTATATTGGAGAAAAACAGTTAATGAAAAAGGTGCATTAAAACTTACGGGCCGGTTAGTGGCACTGTGCTAAATTTAGCTAAAAATAAAAGCTGTTGCCCGTGTAGTTGCGCCATTGGCTGACCGCCAACGAGCGCACAACAGTCGATTGACGTAAATGCTCCCGCTGGTCGCACTTCGTCAATCTTGGTGTTATGCGTCAGGCTACGACCGTGTAACCCAACAACATTTTCAAATCATTGACAATATCTCGGTAGTGGTGCATTTCGCTTTCATTCGGAAACAATGCCTGCAAAAAAGCATCATTCTCTTTCTGATAAACACCGTACATTCTTGACGTATTTTCGTAGCTGTATTGCACGTTTGCAAGTCTATCACATAGCTTTACATACTTTGCCCACATTGTTTTTCTGATACCATCGTAATAAGCATCGTTTGCTCTTTCTTTTCGGTTCTTACCCTTCTCGTTAGTTACTGCATAAACAATGTTTGCAACCGTTTCGCCAGCTACTTGCTTGATGTCGTTGTAAGTCATTCTGCAATCTTCAATAGTATCGTGCAACCAACAAGCCGATAGCACATCGCTTTGTGCTTGTTCAGGTATGCAATTAATATACTTTTGTGCAATCATTGCCACCATTGACAAATGCACCGAATAAGGTTTACCATCGTATAAATGGTTAGTGTTGCTGTGTGCTTCAATTGCGAAGCTGATTATTTTACTGTTCATATTTCAAATTTTAATCTCGTTTCAAAAAAGCCCGAACGCATAACACACGTTTGGCAAAAGTGGCGGTGCAGTACTCCGCTCGACATTTACTGCTATATTCAACATTCGTTCTCCGCATCGGCTTTTGTGGTTAAAATCGCCACCTTCGCCAAGCGTGGGAACGTTACCTACCATTTTAAGACAGTTCACGTTGCATTGTTTTTAGTAATTGAGATTTACTGTGTTCGTGGAAATCAGCTTCATTCGTTTTTAAATTTGTTGCTTCCCACCAAATGCACTTATCAGGTGCATAATAGCCGTGATTGTAAATTTCATACTCGTATTCACCAATTCTGACAAAATACTTTCCTGTGCTAACCCTGCGACAGAAAACGGCTGGTAACAATGGTTTTGCCGCAGGCGGGGCTTCGTGGTTTAATGATGTTTTCGTTTCCATATCAAATTTGTATTAAAGTGAATAATTCGTTTTCAAAGTCCCGCCTGACAGAAAGCCGCAACACGTTACAGAAAATCTAAAGGCGTTTTTCTTACTCCTGTTTTAATTGCACACCCGAAATCAGCACACGCATCAGGAAGGTCGCAATTATCACAGCATAGAAATTCGTCTTCGTCTGTATCATCATTAATAGCATTAATAACATCATTTGCAACTTTAAAATCTCCATCAGATTTCAAATTACTATACAATTCAGGTTCTTTTTTTTCAATACAATTTTCACACATCCAACCTGCATCGGGTTGACCTTTTGGATTTGTTCGATGAAGAGGTGTATCAAACATTGATACATTACAGTTTTTACAATTCATATTAAACCAAATTTTTCTGTTTCATTAAATCAACAATATACTGGCGTTCAAGTGGGGGCATTTCTTCAAGATTGCTTACCCATCGCTTAGCCTTGCGCTTTATTCTTTCACGCTCCCGGAAGTTGTTGCCAACATAACGGGTATCGTGAAGCAGCTTGGGTTCGGGGTAGTTTAAATAAAGAAATTCTGTTGCAACGCCTTGGCGATGGGTGGTGTTAAACTTTACCAAACGCCATTTTTTTAAGTGTTCTTTATACAAATCGTTTTCATAGGTAGAAATGGCAATTCTACATTTCAATTCGGTTATCGCTGAAAGTAACGATACGTGATCCATATCGCTCATTTCGAAATTGTATAAATCACGTTGCCCACGCCTGGCACTTTTAGGATAGGGAGGGTCTAAATAAATAAAGGTGCTTTCATTGTCTAATCGCTTACCTTTTAAACTTTTCAAATACTTGATGATGTCATATTGCACCAGTTCAGCATGTTGAAGCTTTTCTTTGCCACGATTGGCATTCAGGTAATTAATAACATTTTCATCTATATCAATACCAATGTTTAGCTCAGCCGGCAAAATATTTTTTAAGAAAGTCCCTGAGCCAATACAACCGTCAATAATGGTTATAGTGCCTTTAGGCACTTGGTTTATTATTTTCTTAATAACACCGCTACCGCCTTTTGCTCCTGGATAATTTTTGATGTCAATTTCTTTGCGAGCTGTACTCGTTTTTTTTGGCGATGCGACAAGGATTTCTGTTTGTATCGATATTTTATTTTCGTTGGCCAACATCGTTGTATTTGTCGGGTTATCTTTCGACATGAGCAATCCTCCTGTTTATTTCATTTATAATTTGTGAGTGAGTTTTTTGAGCGTTTTGTCTCCGGGTTCTCCAGGCTTTCTCAGGGTTGTTTTTATATCTACTTTCTCCTGGCCTGAAAGAATTAGCTTTAAACCGTTTAAGATTTTCAGTCCTGATGGCTGCTTCCTGCTCTGGTGTTCTTTTCAGCTTTAATTGTTTAAGGCGTTTAGCTACCGATTTTTTATCTCGTTTTGGAAATAACATTCGGGCTATATCGATATTAGTTTTTGTTTGATAATTATCAAGCAATATTTTGTTTTCTGCAGCAGTCCAGTGTTCAACAGCTGCACTATAACGCCTTAAACCCATTTCATATAGTTTGTTACGTAAAACCGTAAGCGTGCAACCAAGAGCATCAGCGAGTTGTTGGTTCGTCATAGATTGATAATTATCCTTCAGAAACTTTATATATCCTCGAGGAAATTTTGTTTTTGTAGGAATAGCAATGCCTATTAGACTAATTTTTGTATGAACAGCTCGTTTGCTTCTACCAAGCTGTTCAGCTATAACTGAAATATCTGAATGAGCTTTGTAGTTATCCTTTAAATATTTTATTTCTGCCATTGTCCAGTCTCGTTTCATATCGTTGTATTTGGTGGTGTTTTCCTGAATTAATACCTTAAATCTGTCCAGTGAATAATTTGCCCTTCAAAGTTTTCGTTGAAGTATCGTAGAAATTCAATAAGACTATTGAAACCATCGTTACGAGCTAATTCAGTAATTTCATCTTCGTCTAATGCTCTATCATCTACCCAAACAATACAGCCATTTAAAAACCATTCTATTCTTATTTCTTGTGTGCTCACACACTTTTCTAATTCCGGAATATCATAGTTGAATTGCTCGTAAAACTTCGTGCGTACACCATAAGCCATGTGTAACTTGGTGCCAGGCATAAATCTTTTACTTTTTCTAATAGTGTGTAATTTTGGTGTATAGCCATTTTTGAAAACACAGGCTAAAATTTTCTCTTTAAAGTGGGTAGGTTGCCCGTTGACGTATTTTTTAAATCCTAGTAGCATACTATCGTTATTTATGGTGTTACGTCCGGAAGATTAATTATAAAATGATTTTACAGCTCTTGCATGGCCCAGCGCATCATAATCGAAATACTTTAAATAAACGATGCTATCGAAATGCCCTTTTTTAAGCCTGTTATCTAAATAGGTAGCAGCAGCCATAATTTTATCAAATTTCTTTTTTGGTAAATCGCTGTAGGCTCTTGTGGTTAATTCCACATAGCTTTTTGGTATAGAAAATTTTACCTTCTCGCGCATCTGCTTAAAAATTTTAGTTGTCCTTCAGTAATTAGTTTTTCAAACTTTTCAAAACTTATATGCTGGCATCTTCCCGTGTTACAATTTTGCAACTCATAGCCAACTTTTTTCCATGGCCATGTTTTTTTTTCAGAATACCACCAATCCCAAATAATAATAGTGTGGTTGTTTTCAGTTTTAATAAAACAATCGCGTGGCTCTCTTTTTATAGGTGGCTCAGGTATGTTTACGACATTTGTGTCGTGAACATTTGTTTTATTATCATTTAATTTAGCCTCAATTTTTAATTTTGCCTCAATTTTTGAGGCAAACTCTAATGCTTCTTTCATATTTCTAATTCATTTGAGTTATCAGATTCATTATTGCTTTTACCAGTAAATAATTTTACAAGGTCATCGTAAGTTTCTATGTAAAACATTTCTTTGGTGGTGCCGGCTATGTTTTGCATTATGCGCACCGGCTTTTTCTTAGGCTCGTTTAATAAGTGTTTAGGGTTTAATTTGTGACCTCTTAAATCGCACCAGTCATCGAGCTTGCTTTTAAATTTTGTGCTGGTAATGTTTTTCATAAAATTGGCACTGGCGGCTTTCATATCTTCAAAAACCTGTAACCTTTCTATGTAGCAATTCAATCTATTTTCATCGGCAAAATATACATCGGCCCATTGCAAAAATTCTTCGCCAATAGCATTTACCAATTGGCGGGTATTTACGCTGTCCATTGGCGGTTGTATTTTTTCATCGGGATGTTGCAAATAGAATTGTATAGCCCTTGCAATAAGGTTTATGGCATTATTCCAATCTTCATCGTTAAAATTGGTAAACAAGTCTTTTCCAAACTCGCTACGCGGTGTAAATTCTGAATCGAATTCTTTGTTTGGCCCATGATGATAATAATCGCTAAAAACGGTAAAGAGCAACCTTCTTAGTGTGCTTTGGTCGCTGCTGTTGGGTGGAAAATTGGAAGAGAAACCAATTTTTGGAGACTTACTGAAAGGTATTCCGAATTTATTGGTGCCTTTAGGGTTAACGGGAAAGAAACTGGTAATGTGAGGAAAGAAATAATCGAATGGCATTCCTTTCAGCGCATCATCTATATATACGAAGCCGGTGTACTCGGTAGTATTTTCTAAAACGTGGCTTTGCTTTAGCATTAGCGGGTTTCTGCCGTTTTCGGTTTCCACTTGCATAAAGTGTTTCGGAATAGAAATAAATATTGATTTACCGCTACCACCTTTGCTTTCGCGTTCATCTTCGGGCTGTTTTTGGTCCATGGCCCACACTGCCCAAGGTTTAGAATCTTGCTTATGGCGATGAAACATATAGCCCAATGTGAAAATTTTATTGGCAAAGTGTTGATGATGCTCAGCAAGCTCTTCGGGTAAGTATTCCTTTCTTAACTTTCCATTTTCTTCAATGCCTTCTTTTTCTACACGCCAATGTACTTTGCAAGTGTTCCATAAAAATTTACTTAACAGGCAATTAATATTTTTCAATTCAGCGTGCCAGGTATCATCTTCTTTTTTGGCGATGCTGAAGGGTATATCTTGAATTTTTACATGGTGCTGAATAACATCTTTTTCCCACACATAAGTTTTGGCTTTGCCTTGCTTGTATTCTTCAATGCCTTTGGCGGTTACTTTCCAAACAGCATTTTTAAAAAACAGCCATTGCGTGTCTTTATCGCTATTGGTGAAATCTAATTTTATGTAGGGAAGATTTGAAAGTGAAGATTGTTTTAACTGGTCGCTGCGGAAAAAGTAGTTGCGAAGCTCGCGTTCAGTATAACGGCTTTTCAGAAACTCGAAAACATACCTGCGAATGTGCTTATCTGTGATTTGCCTTACAATGTTGCCCTCTATTTGTATGAAGCAATCTATGTTGTTGTCTTTGTTTTCAAACTGAAAGAAACCCGAAGCGGCTAAGAAATTGTAAAGGGCTTCATTGTCGCAATCATAAACTTTCTTTTTGAACCGTGCATCGTAGCTTTCGCGCCAAAACTTGTAAGGCAGGGCATCTTGCACCAGTTTATCGAAATGAAATTTACTGTTGAACTGTAGGTAATCTTTAACATCTTTGCAAGCATTGCCGCGCCAATCGGTGCGCTCTTTAAGGCTTTCGGGTAAGCGCACATTTCTTATTTCCAATTCGCGCAAACAGGTTTTGTGTGCTGCTTGTAACCCGCTATCATCTATATCGCCCAGGTAAAAAATATCGGCAGCAATTTTTTTCAGCTTAGTATAATCGCTATGCTCAATTATTTGGCTTTCGCTGTTATACCACACCACATTATAACCTAAAGCAGAAACATTTACTGCATCGCTTCCACCGGAGCAAATAAGAACGTTTTTATAACGAACTAAACTGTTTCCATATTCTTCCAAAGCAATCATATTTACTGGAAGCTCTGGCTTATTATTTCCTAATGGATCAGATTCGTAACTGCTGAGATTAGTTTTGTAAGCAGTTTCTAATTTTTTAAAGCTTTCTTCTAACTGTGAAAGCCCATGTAAAAACACTGTAGGCTTATCGCCATAGCTTCTAAACCTATCAGCTTTTTCGGCTTTAGGAAAATATAATTTTTTCCATGTGCCTTCATCGAGCATATACATGGGGTAATGCTCGGTAGATTTTATAATGGTTGTTTTTCTGTCTTTTGTAATACAATAGCTGGTAAGCTTGTGCCAGTGCAATTTTTTCAGATTATCAATAAGAATCTTTACATCGCCACCATTGGCGTTAATTATTTCTTTGCTGTACCATACTTCAATGTCTTTTTCATTAAAGTTTTCTGTTTTAAAATACCACTTGCCATCTTCTTCAGCCGGCATGGCATCGCGCTGTTCTATTTCGGGTTTAAACAGTTCTATATTAATGCCATCGGGCAGAATGTTCAGTTTTTTTGCTAAAAACTTAATGGCATCGCCAAAGCTTAGGTTTTCATGTTCGGCAGTAATAGTAATGGCGTTTTTTGCTTTTTCGCTGCTACCGAAATCTTTAATAATCCAAATGCCATCGGGCATTTTATGTAGTACGCTGCTGGGTGTTTTTTCATCTCTAAGTTTAAATTTTCGATTGTTGCCTATACATTTTTCAGCCTGAGGATAGTATTGCAGAATAATATCTAAACCACCGTTTGTAGCATCAAAAATTTTACTTTGTTCAATATAGTACATGTAGCGAATTGAGGTTTATAGTTTTTTGTAGCGAATAAAAAAATGCCGTGTGCACTCGCTACAAATGCACACGGTTTTACGCTTTGTCAATTTGCCATGGCCAAAGCGAATTTTTCTTTTAGTTCAGGATAAATATTTATGAGCTCTTTGCCTTTTTGCTCATAGTAGCGCACACTGGTTTGTTCTTTCAGTTGAAAAAACTCTTTAACTCTTATTTGTGCAACGCCTTTTTCACGAGCGCAAAGGGCTATAATCATTCGGGCTTCGGTAATATTTTTTTTGTTGCCACTAATGCGTTTCTTTAATATTTCGTTTGTAGGCATGGCAAATATTTTAGCCACTTCGTTGCATATTTCTTGAATAAGGGCATAATGAAAAGCTTTTTGATTGATGCCCGGGAAAACGTAATAGTGAGGCTTATTTTTCATTGCAGAAGTATTATAAGTATAATTAATACAACGCCAAATTTTATACAATATCTTGCTTGACACAAATAATGTTTCTCGCCACAGCAATCAAATTCACATTTTTGCTCTTTGTATCTCAGACCACTTAAAAGATCTTTCATGCCGTATAAATTTTGTTGAGCTAGTGCAACTAGTATGTAAACAATTAATGCATTAAGCAAAAACAAGAATGCAAGAATGCTGGCTACTATTTTTATGGATAAGGTTATTGTCATGGTGCAATTAATTTATTATCGTAGAAAAAAAAGTTGCCACGGTATTGTGCAAATAGCGGGTAATGTTTCATTATATGCTGACTATCTTCTTCATAAATAGGCACCACAACAACTTTTATAAGGTTTATAATCATACCAGCTTCTACATCATTATATAACTGAAAACATTCTAATAAAAACCTTTCAATTCTATCTAAATGAGAAAATGTTTCTACATCAATGACAGTTTTTGAATATGTAGTATCTGTGCTTTCGTTGTCGCCATCAATAGTTTCGTAATAGAAAAATATTCTTGCTTTCATGCTGAAAAAAGTTTTTGTTTTAGCGAATCGGCTGCTTTGTTGTTTGGCAAAGCATCTTTTAGGGCGGTGTGTGTTTCAATCATTTTTCTTATTCCTTTATCGGTAATTTTATTGCCGTAGAAACGTGCCCATTTATCAGCTTCATTGAAAGCTTTAATAGCTTCAGTATTATATACGTAGCCCTGCTTTATGCAGAAACGAGCCATGTTGAGGAATTTGAAAAAGGTTTCTTTCATGCTTACCCTTTTTTTAAATCATTAATTAAATCTGGGTGTAATTCTTGCTCGAAAATGTTAATGGCTTGGTTTACTTTTTTTATTTCGCTTTCTACAAACTCGTGCCACCAGTTTTCTTTAAATCATGGCGAATTGTGCTCTTTACAGGCTATGTAAATGTTTAATATTCGCTCTCGCTTTTCTATTAGATTTTTGTAGATGTATAGTGCTACATCTTGTTCAAAGTTGAAGGTTAGCATTGTGCGGGATTATGTAGTTAAGAAATAATTTCAGAGGATTTTAAAAACTCGTTGCGTTGGCTTATGGTAAGCTTAGCAATGCCTAGTTTATAAGTATCTATTAAAAAATTAGGGTCGGTATTAGTAAATGTGGCTATCAGGCTAACTTGCGCGGCTGTGGCTTTTTCCGGATTTTGAAATAATTGTGTCATTCCTCTATGCGACCTATAGCCTAAAGCCAGTGGTAATTCTTCTTCGTATGTGTTTACGGTTACTTTGCTTTTAATGTATTCTGCAATGCTTTGGGGAACTTGTTTATTCATGGTATGTTATTTGAGTTAATGGGTTTAACTTTGTTTGGTTACTGTTATTAAATAACATTAATTAATGCCAACAAATTTTACAATAAAAAGCTAATTAGACAAATTAAAAAAGCTATTTAGACAATGAAATTAATACAAGCCACTGATAATCAAGTAGAAAAAATTTTATTTTACCTACACAAAAACAAGCTAAAACAGCCTGATTTTGCGAAAGAGTGTGGTTTTTCCAATAGCAGTTTGAAAAATATACTAGCAGGAAAACCAGTAAAAAAGGAAATTTTAGAAAATGTCTTATTAGCTATTAATTATGAAGAATCAGACAATACTATAACGTACATTCCTATAGAAGAAAGAATTTCGATTTTGGAAACCAAAATGAAAGAAGTAGAAAAAAAGATTAATTATTTACATCAAGAACAGCCACTAAAAGCAGCAGAGCCGGAAACAAAGTATAAAAAATGAGACGATAAGAAGTTATAACTCTAAAAATGAGACAGTATAAACCGGTGTAATACAATAAATTAAGTTTCAAACAAGTGAGCTTCGAAACCCACCACCTCCACTATTTTAATTTTTTATACCATTGTTCCTTCTATA
>CAZIZP010000038.1:0-24725 GCA_964543705.1 uncultured Chitinophagaceae bacterium | reverse complement strand
TATAGAAGGAACAATGGTATAAAAAATTAAAATAGTGGAGGTGGTGGGTTTCGAAATGCTCTAATCGTTTTTACCTCTTGTGTTTCAAAACCTTGTGCAGTCTCGTTTATATAATTTTGTCTCACTTTTTATACTTGGTTTCCGGCTCTGCCGCCTTTAATGTTTTGGGAGCGTGGAAGTAGCTAATTGCAGCTTCCAATATTTCTATTTTTTTATCCTGTTCTAATACTTTTCGCTCCAGTAGCTCTATTCGCGTTTCTAATGTTGCGGCTGTTTTGTCTTCTTTTAGAAAGTATTCTATATCCCAATTCAGTTTTTTACAAATCTTTTCCAATTTTATTTTTGGAATTATTTGTGAAGTCTCATAATTACTGATAGTATTCTTGGTTAAACCTACTTTTTCAGCAAATTCAGTCTGTGTTAAGCCTGTTTGAAGCCTCTTTTCTTTAAATTTTTCTCCTTGATTCACAATTAGTTAGATTACATTCCAAAAAAATATTTGGATATTCCAAATTTATTCCCATAAATTTGACATCACAATCAACACTATTGCTTTAAACATCATGCCATTGATTAAACAAGCAAAGCGTAATTGATAAAGTTAACAAGAATTTGACTATAAGCGCAAATATGAAAACTACCGATACGATTAAAAACGAATTAAAGTATAACATCAAAAGCCGTTTAGCTAACATGCCGCAGTATGAAGCCGTGAAGCTTCGTAAAAATATATGCAAAACGCTGAATATAAGCGATGAAACTTTTTCTCGCAGAATTAACGCCAACGAAACAGATACGCTCGACTTTCCGGGTAAACACTTGATTGTAGTTGCTCAAATGTTGGGCGTATCTCCCTCTGAATTATTAAACAACCCGATAAAACCGCTACAATGAAAGGTACAGCAAAAGAAAACTTCTTAAACGGAAAACTATTTAGGTTAAATAACGATGAATCTTGCTATGGTGTTTATCAATATGTAAATGATAAACATAAAGAGGGTTGTATTAAAAATGTAAAACTTAATTCAACAGTTTGTTTCTGCGAGTTCGAAACCGCTATGCCTGATGGTGTTTATTTAATCACAGAAATACTTGATACTAAAACAAGAGGCTATTTAAGTTTCAAAAAACTGACTTTCATTTCTTAACCCATAAATCCGCTAAAATGAGACAGCACAAACTTTTTTTTTTCAAAGACGAGCAAAGGCTCTACAGATGGAGACTAGTTGCTGCAAATGGCAAAATAGTAGCTACCAGTGGCGAAAATTACACATCGCTTGCAAAGTGTAAAACAGGCTATGAAAGTGCCAAGAATGGTTTTGCTAATCATAAAATTGAAATAGCATGAGCATCGTAAAAATACCAGTAGAAAGAAAGCATTTAGCCATTTTAGACCGTGTGTTACGCTCTGAAATTAATTTCTTAAACGAGCGCAGGACAGACGAACACATTGAATACCCAAAGGCTGATCCTGAGTATAGAAAAATTCTCTCCGGGTGGAATGAACGCCTCGATGCCGAAATAGAAGAATTGAAATTGATTCGCCAATTGATTCAGCAAGAAATTAAACCTTAGGTTATGAAAAAAAACTTCATTAAAGCCCTTAATACGGGCCGCTTTGCATTGGTAAACGGCTTTAGAAAATTAAACGCCAAACAACACCGCGAGTGTGAACGCTACTTAGCCGAATGTTATAACTGGTTAGCCAAAAATAACCCTACCGATGCTCAGGTAAAAGAATTTGTGCAAAAACACAAAGAATGGATTTTACTCATTGTTCCTGGTAACAAAGCTGGCAACTCACTTAAACAAAAACTTTTTTCAGCATGAAAAGTAAACCACACTACTATGTTTATCCCGGCCTTGGGCAAAAAAGCCCCGAAGCAATTCTGCAAAAAGTTTGCGAAGCCTACAATGCCGATGTAAATGAGGTATTGGCTGCTAAACATAACTGGCAAGCCAGTGAAGTGTGTGCTGTTACGGCAATATTGATGAAAGAGTTTTTGAAAATTAAGCCGGGTAATATCTCTTACCATTTAAACCGCGACAGAACCACTATACTATACCATATTAAAACCATTAACAACAGGCTTTCGGTTGAGAAGCCTTTGCAAGAAAGATTTTTGAAAATTCAGCAAACTATTCAAATGAGTTTGCTTTAGCCGTGGCAGGTTGGTCCCGATGCAGAGTAGCGGCTGTATCGGGATATTTTTTTTTCCGCTACACAAAACCGCTACCAAAATAACTATGATTAATACTATTGAAGTTTCGCAATATAACGGTGTTAAAGACAACACTGGCGATGTGTGCACTATTGAAAGCATTGTTACTCGCATTCAGGCTAACACCGTAATTAAAAAACAAATTGATAAGCTGAGAGCCAGCAGAGGCAAAGATGCTGAAACGCTTAAAAAGAAATTACTGGCCTTCACCTGGAGCGGAAAATTTGAGAAGCGCAAAGCCGATAGTCTTATTGAATACAGTAACCTTATCTGTTTAGACTTTGACAAACTGCCCGATGCAGAAGCTACCAAGCAATCTATTATTTCACAAGCTCCACTATTTCTATACTGTTTATTTATTTCGCCTAGCGGAAACGGTTTAAAGGCTGTTTGCCGTGTAAGTGGAGGAGTAGAACAACACCTCAACAACTTCAATGCGCTAAAATATATTTTCAGAAACATTTACAACCTCGAAGTAGATGAAAGCGGCAAAGATGTTTCGCGCCTGTGCTTCATTTCTTCCGACCTAAACATTTACATAAATGACGATGCGGTACCATTTTCAGGAAACGATTTAGAAGTATCCGAAGCAACAAAAGAGCCGGTACCGGTTGCCCCGGTTGTGGCTGTTTCAAATATTCAGAAAGACTTAGAGCAATTAGTAGAATTTACCAATAAGAAAAACAATTACAACGATGGTAACAGAAATAACTACATACATCACTTTGCTTGCAACGCCAATAGAAAAGGACTGGATATTGATGCTGTACTGGATTTTGTTGCTACTAATTTCGACATATACCACGAAGACCCTAAAGGCACTGAAAACACGGTTAAAAGCGCCTACAAAAACAATATAGTCGAGTTTGGTAAATACTCTAAAGCCAACTACAAAAAACAGCAAGAAACCATGAAAGCGCTTGCCAAAGAAAAAGGCAAGTATAATGATAGCGAACTGTTTTATTACGAAGTAGAAACAAAAGATAAAAATTCAGATGGCGACCCTATTACTGAAAAGAAATTCAGCTACCGCCAATGTATAAACTTCTTAGCAAATAACGGCTTTTATCGCTACGCTAATGAAAATAGCAAAGCCTTTGATTTTGTAAAGGTTGAAGGTTTTTTAATCGATTTCGTTACCGAAAGTGAAATAAGAGATTTTGTTTTCGAGTATGTGCAAGACATGCAGCTTTTCGATGTTGAAGAAATGCTTTTGAGAGCTGTTAACCGCTATTTATCCAGTAACATTTTTGAACGCTTACCATTCTTAAATAACTATGAACAAAATTAATTTTCAGGAAGATACTAAGAGCAAAGGTTTCCTATATTTTCAGAACGGATTCCTTGAAATTACAAAAGATGAAATTGATTTCAAGCCCTATTCGGCCTTAAACGGTTATGTTTGGAAAAGCTACATATTGCCTGAGAAATTTGAATACAAATCTCAGGACAACACCAGCGAGTTTGAAACTTTTTTGCGCCTTGCCATTAATAAAGCAGAGGCTTTCGATGATGAACTTTCGGTTCAGAAGTGGAACTCTACACGCTCAACTATAGGCTATCTGCTACATGCTTATAAAGACCCATCGCTTACTAAAGCAGTTGTGGCTGTAGATAAGCGAATTACCTACACTGGTGACCCCAACGGACGAAGCGGAAAGTCTTTATTGAGCAAAGCTTTAGCCAAGGTTATTAAAACAATTTTAATAGATGGCCAGAAGTTTGACCCCAAGAATGAATTTAGTTTTGCACGTGTACAGCTCGACACCCGATTAATTAATTTCAATGATGTTAAACCTACTTTCGACTTTAATAATCTCTTTTCACAAATCACTGAAGACTTTATTTTTTCTAAGAAACGAATAGATGAAATGTCTATTCCGTTTAAACAATCTCCTAAGTTTTATATCTCAACCAACTTTACACTGAAAGGCGATGGCGATAGTGCCAGAGGAAGACAGCAAGTAATTGAATTCAGCGACTACTTTAATGCAGAGCTTACGCCCTTAGATGTTTTCGGGCATCGCTTTTTCGATGAATGGGACGAAAGCGAATATCGCAGATTTTACCGCTTCATGATTTCATGTATTCAATATTATTTGCAAAGTGGCTTAGTGCCGTTTCCTCTTGAAAATTATGAAGTAAGAAAGTTAACCAGTTCACCATTCGGGCAAGACTTTTTCGATTATGTAAATGAAGACTGGAGACCGGTGCCCGAAACCAAATACAACAAAGACGAAGAAATTGAACGATTCCGCAAAAAATATCCGCAATGGACTGATAAGCCTGAAAAGAACACATTTACCAAATGGCTATCTAACTATGGAACTATGAATGAATGGGTAATTAACCCACATAAAGAAGGCGGACGATGGAAGAGCAACGGACAAGACTTAATAATGTTTGTGCCGAAAGAAAAAGCCAAAGATTTCAGCGAAAAAGATATAAAAACACCTGCAAACACTCAAACAGATTTAGCAATATGACACACGAACCCTTTAACAGTTATGCAAAGCAAAACGGTGAAGTAATATTTATTTACGAGTGGCTACACGACCACAGTAAAAAAGACTGGTACAACCATAAAGTGGGCTTTTCGTTGGTGAATTGCCACACAGGTAAATGCCAGGATGTAAAACTTACCGATTTTGTACAATGGGTTAATGATGGAAAACTAAAATTTTTAAGCAAATGCGAGAGACGATAAAATTTCCTGAGAACTACGATGAATTAAGTATTCATCATAAAATAACTTTTAAAGGCATGATTGCCGATAAACGTTACAGAACTGGATTCAGTGATGATCTGAATGAAGAATTTGATATTATAAAATGTCTTGCCATTGTAAGCAACTACAAGTTTGCTATCAATACAGCATTTAACAAGTGGAACAATATGTAATCTTCCGGCAAGTAACACCATAAACAACGATAGTATGCTACTAGGATTTAAAAAATACATCAACGGGCAACCTACCCACTTTAAAGAGAAAATTTTAGCGTGTTTATTCAAAAATGGCTATACACCAAAATTACACACTATTAGAAAAAATAAAAGATTTATGCCTGGTACCAAGTTACACATGGCTTATGGTGTACGCACGAAGTTTTACGAGCAATTCAACTATGATTTTCCCGAATTAGAAAAGTGCGAGAGTACACAGGATATTAAAATAGAGTGGAAGGATGATTGGGTTGAGATTTTTATTGATGGAAAAATTATAAATGCTGAAAACTGCTTTAAGGTTCATTTATTAGCTCTAAACGATGGGTTTAATTCTATTGATGATTTTCTAAAATACTTCAACGAAAACTTTGAAGGGCAAATTATTCACTGGACAGATTTAAGGTATTAATTCAGGAAAACACCACCAAATACAACGATATGAAACGAGACTGGACAATGGCAGAAATAAAATATTTAAAGGATAACTACAAAGCTCATTCAGATATTTCAGCTATAGCCGAACATCTTGGTAGAAGTAAAGGAGCTGTTCATACAAAAATTAGTCAAATAGGCATTGCTATTGCTACAAAAACAAAATTTCCTCGCGGATATAAAAAGTTTCTGAAGGATAATTATCAATCTATGACGAACAAACAACTCGCTGATGCTCTTGGTTGCACACTCACGGTATTGCGTAACAAATTATATGAACTGGGATTAAGGCGTTATAGTGCATATATTAAACACTGGACTGCTGAGGAAGACAAAATATTGTTAAATAATTATCAAACAAAAACCAATATCGATATCGCCCGCATGCTATTTCCGAAGCGAAATAAAAAATCGGTAGCAAAACGCCTTAAACAATTAAAACTAAAAAGAACACCAGAACAGGAAGCAGCCAACAGAGCAGAAAATCTTAAACGCTTTAAAGCTAATTCTTTCAGACCAGGAGAAAGTAGATATAAAAACAACCCTGAGAAAGCCTGGAGAACCCGGAGACAAAACGCTCAAAAAACTCACTCACAAATTATAAATGAAATAAACAGGAGGATTGCTCATGTCGAAAGATAACCCGACAAATACAACGATGTTGGCCAACAAAAAAATATCTGATGTTATCGAGTATTTAAAGCAAGATATTTCTGAAGCATCGCCAAAAAGGGCGAGTACAGCTCGTAAGAAAATTGATACCAATAATTATCCCGGAGCAAAAGGCGGTAGTGGTGTTATTCAGAAAATTATTAACCAGGTACCTAAAGGCACTGTAACTATTATAGACGGCTGTATTGGCTCAGGCACTTTCTTAAAAAATATTCTACCGGCACAGCTAAACATTGGTATTGATATAGACGAAAATGTTATCAATTATCTAAATGCCAACCGTGGCAAAGAAAAGCTTCAACATGTTGAACTGGTACAATACGACATCATCAAGTATTTGAAAAGTTTAAAAGGGAAGCGATTAGATAATGAAAGCACCTTTATTTATTTAGACCCTCCCTATCCTAAAAGTGCCAGGCGTGGGCAACGTGATTTATACAATTTCGAAATGAGCGATATGGATCACGTATCGTTACTTTCAGCGATAACCGAATTGAAGTGCAGAATAGCCATTTCTACATATGAAAACGATTTGTATAAAGAACATTTGAAAAGATGGCGTTTGGTTAAATTCAACACCACCCATCGCCAAGGCGTTGCAACTGAGTTTCTTTATTTAAACTATGCTGAACCCAAGCAGCTCCATGATACTCGCTATGTTGGCAACAACTTCCGGGAGAGAGAAAGAATAAAACGCAAGGCTCAACGATGGGTGAAGAATTTAAAAAACATGCCCCCTCTGGAGCAACAGTTTGTAATTGATTTAATGAGAAAAGAAAATTTGGTTTGATATGACAATAATTGAAGCGATACAAAAAGCAGAAAGCGGAGCATTAATAACTAATCATTTATTAAAGCCAAATGGATTTTTAAAATACATTGCTAAGGGCATTTTCTTTCAGTATATGTTGGTTGATGGTTTGCCAAAATACCGTTTTGAGGTTAGGGAGTTTTCTGTTGGGCAAATACTTTGTAATACTTGGGAAGTTGTAGAAGAAAATTATTTTCCCGAACCAACAGAACCCGATTTTGAAGATACAGAAGAACCCGATTTTCAATGCTGTGATAATTGCGACCTTCCTGATGCATGTGCTGATTTCGGTTGTGCAATTAAAACAGGAGTAAGAAAACCGTCTTTAGATTTTTTATAGCGTTCCCTCCGGGCAGGCTATACGTGCAATGTTTTTTCATGCTTCAAAAACGATTTACACTTCTATCCTTAACGCAGAATAAGTACATTTGAATTATGATAGTAACCATTATTAAAGCCAAAAGCCGAACAAATGATTACGGCTATAAACTTGCTCAAGAATATATTTTATTACTTAGACAGGCTACTACAGGGCAAATTTCAATTGCTAATGCGGTGAACAGTAACAGTGAAATTATTTACGAGCATGTACATGGATTTCTTAAAGACTGGAGGAACATATTACCGTTAGGATATGCAAATAATGAAGCTGATTTGATTCAATTATTTAAAGAAGTTACCGGAGTTCCCGATGCTGTAAAAGAAAATTAATGCAAGTATTACTTAAAGATATATTAAATCCCAACGAACGCACCAAAGTCATTCAGGTAATTGCAGACATCAATAAGCCTATAATTGACCTCAGTGTAGATGAATTAGCTTGCCTCACCATTCTATTGCCCAATCAAAAAAATGTTGCTACAACGCCCAGTGCTTACAAAGCTCCGCAGGTCCTGGAATTAATTCTAAATCGTTGTGTAGAAAAAGGGCTAGAGGTATTCTAACCGGTTGTAAGTTTTAATGCACCTTTTTCACCAACTGTTTTTCTCCAATATAATTGTGTGACACGATGCCCACGCGCTCAGGCAGTAAAGGTTAAAATGTATTTTGAAAAAAAAATCTCCACCTTTTTTATTTAGAGGATTTGCCCCGGCAAACACACTATCATAAACTGCTGCCTACTGCAGTTCCACGCTGTAGGCAACTTATTTCTTCATGAGTGTTTGCCTACACTCGCAATCACATTGCCCCTCAGTCGCTCCATTTGGCTTTCAGCGAATGTAATTCCGCTCCATCGGTGCAACAAGATTGCTGAAGCATCGCCACATATTACGAGGTAGTATTTTTTATTCAAAAACCTTGACAGCCTGGCTCACACAAATCTCCAGCATTCGCTAAGAGAAAAAACAGTTATGAAAAAGGAAATTAAAATCAAAACTTACAACCCTTCGGTTAATTACTCTGGCCCTCATTTCTTCATTCTTAACAAGGGCATGAACTCAGGCAAACCCGCTTACCAACCTTTTACCAATTCATTCGTGGTGCTTTGCGATGACCAGGACACTATTGATGATCTATATTGGCTCTGTTGGGGCTTGTGGCAATCTAAATCATTCCGTTACTTTCTCGTTGGCTCTGTTATCGAATTCATACGTATTCGTGCCATAAAAGAATTTGTTATAGATACTTATGAGCTTAACAAAGAGAAAGATATTCGCAATGTTACCGCCATTATGCAGCAATGCAATAACGCCATTGTGAATAGCTACAAAAAAATTAAGCTGTTGAATAGCTATAAAATTGCAAACTTTCGCCAACGTATTACCATAGCTCCAAAGGGGCATATTTAATAAATACGCTGTTGATGAAAAAGCCTCTGGTCTCGCGACACAGAGGCTTTTTTTTGGCTGTTAACGGAATTGGTTATTCACTGACACCCACATGCTCTACCGCGCAGCGGTCAACAGCGAGCCATCGCCACGCAAAAGCTTTACTGTTTTGGTACCGAAATTCGGACTGGCGAGGGCTACCGTATCGTTTTTCGTGGGGTTTGGCCGCTCCGGTGGTAGTCCGACTTTTCATTTTCCCTACACTGTGTGTGTTTTGTGTGGTTTTTGTGTGTGTGGTATAATAATATATAGCAAAATTGGACTTTCGGACTGTAACGGTCTGAAACGGTTTTTATCATTAGTTTTTTGGTTTACAAAAACAGTCCGAAAACAGTCCGAAATACAGTCCAAAAGCAGTCCGAAAACTTCTAACGTTATAAAATGAACCGTTTACACGGGCCTAAACCATTTTTAAAAAGTGTTGAAAGTACTGTTGAATGGAGGTAGTGTTTTTCTTTCTATTCGGTAAATGGTTTATATAGTATTGTGGCTGTAATTTTTCAGCCAATGAGCACAGAAACCAAAGAAGATATCTGGTACCAAGTTAAAAGCACCAAATCAGTAAACCTGAATAAAGCCGATTTTGCCAAGTTTTCAGCATTTGTAGCTAAACACTTTCCGCAAGCGGAAAGCTTTACCGATTTTATCAGACTGCTTGTAAATACTGATAGTTTACAGATTTCTGAAAACAGTTTACAAGGTCCTTTAGTAGGCAATACAGAAACCGTTTTACGTGATGAAATAAATAGTCTTAAACATCAAGTTACAGCATTAGAACACATGCTGGCATGTGAAAAAGAAAATGTAAAAGATGCAGAAAAAGTATATACAGTACTTGATAAAGAACTTGATAATGTTGCTTCATTAGTTTGTAGCAATGGCTTTAGAAATGAAATTAATATAGCCTTTAAACAATTATTCAGCGACCCTGAATGTCCTAATCTTGAATACACTGATATTATTGAATTGGTTATGGACTACGCAAAAGCAGACCCTGCCGCCAGTGCGCTAGAAATTGTAAAAGAACACTGCTTTCTACCTGCCGACAGAGAAAAAATACCTGCCGAGCTAAAGAATAAACTGTACGATTTACAGTTTCCACGCCCCGAAATAGCCAAAACCGTTTACGAAAGATTAAAAGCTAAAGCCCATGAAAGCAAAGAAGCCCAGGAGAATAAAATGGAAGAGCAAAAAGAAGAAACCGCTGTACCCAATATTTCTACATCTATCAGCTAGGCATCTATTTAAAAAACAAAAACTGAATCTATAATTATGAAAAAGAACACCTCTGTTTTCAGCGATGCTGAAAAAAAAGACTTCCTTGCTAAAGCAATGATTTCTATTGCTCCTACAGTAGCGCAATTAAGAGCTATTGATGCAATGGCTAAAGGATTGGATAAAATTATTTCCGAAGGTCCTACACCTAAACTTTTAAAAAGCTTATTACACGATATGAATGTTTCTCCTAGCGAAGTAGCTGAAATATCGTACCGTAATGCTTTGTTTTTATTTAATGAGCTTGAAAAAAACCTTTCCAATGAAAAAAAGCCTACTACCCAAAGGAATAGCAGAAGAAAGTAATAATCTGCCCAAGCTCACGCCCAATGAAGAAACTGCCATCCGTACACAGGTGAAGGAGCAAATGCAAGGTTTATCGTTTGGCGAAGTAGTAAACAGTGCCATTAAGGGAGTAATGAAAGTAGCAAAAGGCGGAAAGGCTAAGAATCTTAATGAGCTTATTGAAATGGGCTTAGAAGAAACCGCTGTAGATATAGCGCGAAAAGAAAAAGCAATAGCATTAAATAATTCTAAAAACCAAATACAACTTACCGATGGAGGAAATAGTACAAGTAAAGAAGACTGAACTGGAGGCACTCAAAGAGAGTCGCAGAGAAGCCATTCAAAAACTGAATGAAGTTATTGCCCGTGATGGTAAAATATTTAAACAGGTGCAAATTATTACTTCTATGCTTATGGATAAGCAAGGCAACTTCGATTCGGGCAATGTTATGAACCTGGTAATGAATCCTTCTAACCTTAAAAAGTTAGACACGCCCGAGTTTAAAGAAGCCTTTCAGTTTATCATTAACTACAAAGAAGAAGCCTAATGCGAAGCGTTCCGTTTTCTGGTTATGGAGGTAATACCACAGCTGCCACCGCCACCGGTGGCGATACTGCTTCCAGTAATTTTGAAAGTAGCGTTGTTGACCTTTCAGAAGAATTGAACATTAAGCCAATTGAACCGGCCAAAGCAAGCTTTCAGCCTGCGGATAACGCTACCAACACCGATGCTTCAGATACCGAAACGGAAACCGAAGAAACAAAAACGGAACCGGCTCAGGAGCCATCGGCAACCTTTGAAGGCGAGCAACCTAAAGGCTATGAAGGTTTTAAAACTGAAATAGGGAAGAAGCTGAAAGACTGGGCCATTAAGCCCGAAAAACTTTCCTCATTCCTGGTGAAGTTGGGCAATGGTGCACGTGTATTTTTCTTACCAAGTGTATATGAGTGGATGATGTTCCCCCGTGCCGATCAGGAAGACCTGAAAAAGGCACTGGAGAAAAGAAAAGAGGCTGAGAAAGCCAGCAAAGAGCCTGAGTTAAACAACTATGAAAAGCGTTTAATTAAAGACTTCGACACCTTGCGCGAAGCACAGCTAAATATTTCATACACCCCTGAAGAAATAGATGAGCTCGCTAAACTAATTGCTAAGAGAATAGCGGATATGGATGTTCCGGCATGGCTGGAAAAATACGAATGGGCAATATTCATTCTTTACTTAGAATGGACACATGCCGATAAAATTATTTACACCAGGGCAGGTAATGCCATGAAGAAAAAATTTGGATTATCTAATAACTAAAACCATAATTATGAACCCAAAAAATGTTGAAGATTTATTGGTTAAAATTCTAGCTGAATTAAAAAAATGTAGCCTTAGCGATGAGAACCTTGAAAAAGTAGTTAACAAGTTTAAAAAAGCTCATGAGGATTATGATCATGATAGAAAAGAGTACCGAAAGACTCTTAGAAAATTGAAAATTAAATTCCTTAAATATCAAAAAGAACAAGGAATTGAATTAGAAAGTTGGCAGGAAAATGAAATTAAGAGGTATGATTCAATCGAAGGCTTTATGAAATCTCTTTCAAAACAAGATGCTAAAGAGTTTTCTGGAGTTGATATTCTTTCAGAGTTAGAAGATGGTTTTTAATGGCTGAAAAAGAACATGCTTACCGATGGGGATTGATTGGCAGAAACGGCACAGGTAAAAGCTCGTTTCTAAAAAACTATTTCATGCCTCAACTAAGCAATGGAAACTATGAAAAAGTTTTCATTGTAAGCATGACTACACCCAAAGCATATACTGGCATTACTCGCATCGCCAATATTGAAGATGTTGCCAGGTGGCAAAACGGAGCGGTGCTCTACTACAACTATCAAAACAGCGACCAAATGTTGCTAGATATTCTGGAGCATTGCAATAACGGCAATATTAGCGATGGTGCTATTGTGTTCGATGATTGTAGTAACTACCTGGAGCATCATCCAGTAAGGGCAATAAGAAACTTCATAAACAACCATAGAATGTATGGTTTAGACTTGTTTTTTACTTGCCACGATTACAAAGATTTAAGTTCGTTTGTTCGCAGAAGATTGAACCGGGTAACGGTTTTTAAAACCGAAGTTATGCGCGAAGAAAGAGAACTTAAATACCTTGATTACCCAAGCCACACCAACTTATACATTGCTCAGCAACGTGTTTGTGCTAGTACAAACGACTATGAAAACATAACCATAAAAACCGGAGTATGAAATCTAAAAATAAAACAGAGCTCGCCAATGCTTACGGTATAGGTACCGATGTGTTGAACAAAGAAATTGAGCGACATATTCCAAGCATGACAAAAGAAGAAAAGCGAATACTAGGCGACTGGAAAAAGAAAGGTTACTTTTTACCTAACCGACTTGAAATTATTTACAAATACCTTGGAAAACCCGAAGAATAATGAATAAAGTAAAAATCATTCACACACTAGATTTATTAATTTCCATTTGCTTTATGGCTATTGTAGGCTGTGCTTTGTGGGCTTGTGCCTCGTTTCTTTTTTGGCTTACTATTCATACCGTTTTTCAATGGTGGAGCATTGCCTTTACGCTATTCAGTATAGTATCATTTTTTATTCTGTTTACGTTGAATGCTTACCTGAAAGCAGCACCAAAACCACGTCAACAATTTGAAAGCTTTAGTAAGCGTGTAGCGCAATACCATAGACAGAAAAATTTAGGCATGACTAAGAAAATGTATGAAGATGAAACACCTAACTAAAATTTTTAGCAGTATTCGTTGGGAAGTAGTAATACTGCCAGCGTTGGCAGTGTATGTATTTCTGCATGAAATACAAAACGCAAAACAAAACACCATCAACTATAACGAATGCCTTGAAAGCTTTGCATTTGACCACTGTAAATGTGCCGATTTATTTGGCGTGAAAGATAAAAATTGTGTGGTTAATGAGTAACCAATAACAATAACCCTGATTCAAAGCCCCGAAAAGACTATTTTTCGGGGCTTTTTTTTATCCGTTTTTCTCGGTTTTTCTCTTTGTTTATTGGCTTTTCAGCGTTTTTATTCGGTTTTCTCCGCTTTTCAGTTTTCGCTATTGGCAACCTTCAAAACTTTGGATTCACAAAACACTGAATTCAAAATTTTAAAACAATGGCTCTTTTAAAGTCTCCTTTCGTTCAAACAGTGCTTGCCATCATAGTGGTGGTAGTTGCCTGGATGTTTTTCTCATCTGAAAAGAAAACCGAATACGGTACTGAAACTAAAGAATAATTTCTAAAAATTTAAAACCCCTTTATACAATGAGAACTCTTGCTTCTTTAAGACAATTAGGTGTAAACCTTCAAAGCGCAGTAGCTGCTTTAACTCAGCAAATTTTGTTGTTATACCGTATGCATGTACGTAAAGCCGACCCTATCAGCTTGGGTATTACCATAACCAACGCGAGTGAAGATACCACCCGCACTGCATCGTTATTCGATGTGTTGGGCTTAAACGGTTTAGCTGCTAACCACAGCGATATTACAGTAAGTACTACCGCCTTTGGTGGTAATTATGCAAGACTAAAAGCATGGCTTGAACGCTATGAAATTGGTATTGGCGGTTATAGAATAGAAGCTACTGAAAGCAAAGCGGTTTTTGCATTGGCTCATACCTTTTACACAGCCGATTTCGACAAAGGTTCTGATACTTTTAATCTTTCTCAAGCATTTAAAGAAGGCAAGTCTGCCAATAAAGATGAAGATTTAGTTATCGTAGTTAATCACTTCTTTATGCTCGACCAGGAGAAAGGATTTGTATTCACTATTCCGGCAGGGGAAACCATTACCATAGACTTTAACGTGTTGTTTACAACCCGTAACTACTGGATGCCTCTTTTCTTTCCAAAAACCAAATAATTAAAATTTTCTAAACCTAATAAAGCCGGACTGGATACTATTCCGGTTCGGCTTTTTCAATTTATAAGCTATGAACGGTGAACAATTAAGATTTCAAGCAGCTGGACAAGGTGGCAGCAACTTCTGGCAAAACAACAGCGTGGGCGATATTCTTAGCGGAAGCGGAGATTTTTTAGGCGGTTTATTGGGTGGAATTGGAGCTATTAAAGGCGGTGGAGGCGGAATTTTATACGCCAAAGGAAATAACGCAAGTGAAGGAACTTCTACAGGCAACCAGCAGCCTTTAAGTGCACCTACTGCAAAAGAAACCAACTGGATGTTGTGGGGTGGAATATTACTGGCTGTGGTAGTAGTTATTGTTTTGGTTATTGTTTTAATGCGTAAAAAATAAGCTATGAAAGCATCTTACATAATTATTGCTATAGTGGTTATTGTTTTGGTTTTACTTTTTTGGAAAAGAAACGGTAAAAACAACAGCAAAAATCTTCCTCCTAAATCGCAAATACCTTTAGAGCGCAGAGTAATTACTATTGAAAGAACAGAAGGGCTTAGAGACTTACTGGTGAATAATGACCAAAACAACCAGGCTGCTACACTTGCAGGAATTGAATTGCAAAATCTTTTAGGCTCTGCTCAGCCTATGAATGCGCCTGTTTCAACGGGTGCATCTGAGCCTAGCAGACAAGTGGCTGTTAGAACAGCAACAGGTTTCAATATTGTTCAATCATTAAACTAAACAGCGTGAACAACGTACTTTTCAAATACCATTATTCAGGATTGTTTCGCCACAAAAAAGGGCTTGGTTTTCTTATTACTGCGCCCGTTTCTGTTGAAGAAAAAGCCAACGGTATCGTTAGACATAACGATATTGAAAACCCTGAATTGTTGGTAGGTAGTTTTGTAAGGCTCGACACGTTTAACGGGTATAATGGCCGTGAAACATTTCATAAAAAAATGTTTCCGTTTGCCAATTTTAAAATTGTAGATATTGTAAACTACGGCAACGGAACTTATGCCGTTATTGTAGATTATCCTGCAATTGCTCCGGGTGTAGAACAAACAGAACCTACCAGTGTACAATATGAAAATGAATTGTTTGTTCCTTTCGACACCGAATTTTTAAGCGTTTACGATACTGAAATACCTGCTGAAGTTGCTGAAAGCAATAATAATATTGCGGGTAGTGGCTGTTTCCGTGTTTCAGCTTCTAAGTTTCAAGTTACTGCTGAAAATGTGAGCTCCGGACTTATCAGCGTGCCTGATGGAGATACAGCAAGTGGCACCGGCTCAACTTCAGCATCGCCAAAAAAAGCGATTTCCGCAGGTGGTTACAGCTTAAAACAGCTTGCACTTATTGTGCTGATAATAGTAGTGTTAATTGCAATTTTTAAATACCTGGTTTAATGAAATACTTGCCTTACATAGTAATTGCCATTATTGCCGTAGTCGCGCTATGGTGGTTTTATTATTACAATAAACCTAAAACCGAAATGCGCTCGCTTCCAGGGGAAGATGCCGAGAAAAGGCAAGCTGCTGAACGTGCTAAAGCGGTTGCGGTTCAGCTTGAAAATTTTAACCAAATAGGCATTGCGCCTATCACCTTGCAAACGCAAAGTGAAAGTTTTGATTACTCAAACTTGATTACTGCATGAGCACTAAAATGAAATGGACACTGGGCATTGTTGCCGTTATAGTAGTAATTGTTATTCTCTACTATGTATTTGGAAGAAAAAATCCTAATGCCATGGATCCGCTTTCAGCGGTGCTTGGGCCTGTAGGAATTACGCCCGAAGCTATTGAAGATGCTAAAGGTTATAAAGCCAACTTTCCGGAAAAATGGAGTAATAGTTTGTCTCAGGCAGAGTGGGACGGTTTTGGTGGAGCTACTAAAGCAGCCTTTGGCGAAGAAAGATATAGCGATGTTGCTGAACAAGTAGCAGGTTTTCTCAAAGGCATGGATATAAGGATTAACGGTTGGGCTGTAACTCAATTATTGCCTCATATTCAAAAGTATGTAGAACAGGGCGGAAAAGGCAAAGAAATAGTTAAAGCCGGACAGTATTTAGCATGAAATATTTAGCCTACATATTACCCTACTGGAAACTGGTAATTGCTATTGTAGTAATTGTTTTGGTGTTGGTTATCTGGAGGCCATTTAAAAAGAAAGGATTCCAGGGCACCAGTGATATTCCGGGAAACCCTAAAGGCACAGCAGATGCTTTGACTGATGATGAAGTAAGAAGTATTAACGACCTCACCAAAAGACTTATTGAAGATATTGAAGGCTACAGTTTAGGCAGCAGAGACAACGATGCTTATTTAACTGCCTCAAAAGCTTCTGATAGAATTTTAGTTGGTATTTACAATTTATACAGAAAAGAAACGGGTAATAGTTTAATAGCTGCTATTGAAGGCGAATATTACTTTGTTGCATGGAATTATTCAGGCGATAAAAACGAACACCCTTACTATACCAGCCAAACGATTATTGATAGACTTAAAAACTTAGAATTGTCATAAACCATGGAAGCATTTGCATTAAAAATAGGCACCAATGTAGTAAGCATATTAGTTACCATGATAGTAATTACTATCATCCTTTACTTAATTGGTTTCCGCTTTTCTGTTACCAATGGCTTAGAAAGCCAGTGCGACTGTCAAAATCATTAATCATTATAAAAATTTGAATTATGGCTACTAAAAAACGTACCACCAAAAAGAAATCATCGGTTAGCAAAAGCGCAGCTACTAAAGCTAACGGCACTTTGAAAAAAGGGTACAGATACACTAAAGGCGGAAGAATAGTTAAAGCTAAAAAGTAACCCCATGCTGCAATTTATTAGCCGATACAGTTTCATTATAGCTATTGTATTGGCGGTAGTTGTGGCTGTTTTATACTTCTGGTATATGAAAGGTATAGCACGTAAAAACGTAGATAATAAAAATGTTCAGGCATTTCTTAAAATGATAAGATTTGCCGAAGGCACTGCCGGTGAAAATGGTTACAGAACCATGTTCACCGGAAAACTTTTTACAGGCTTTGAAGACCATCCGCGCCAGTTGAATTGTGCCCAGGTAAGAGGCAAGGAGCTTTGCTCTACTGCTGCCGGAGCTTACCAGTTTTTACAACGCACGTGGGACAGTGTTTCAAAACGATTAGGCTTAGAAGATTTCAGCCCAAAGAACCAAGACATTGCAGCTGTAGAATTAATTCGTTTGCGCGGTGCGCTTGATGATGTTATTGCCGGAAACTTTGAAGTGGCTGTTCAAAAAGTTGCCAAAGAATGGGCAAGCATGCCCGGGGCAGGTTATAACCAGCCTGAAAAACGATTGGCTGATTTGAAAAACGTGTATGCCAATAACGGAGGGCAGTTTGCTTGAAATACCGCTATTACTTAGCGATTTTGATAGTGATTTTAATTATCTGCTTTTATGCAGAAAAATATAAAAAAGCATGAATAAATACACCCCTTACATAATTGTTGCCGTTGTTGTGGCTGTTATTGTTTTAATAGTAATGTTTGCTAAAAAAACTAAAGGCAACAATAGCTCTATTGGTAGTTTTATTCAGGAGAACACCACCAAAAATAACGGTACTTCAGGTAATTATAGCGGTGGTTGTTCAGCCTCTTTCAGTGGCAAAGCTGAAATACCCTTACAACTGCTTTACTTACCGGGCTTAGATAAAGAAAAAATACTGAAATGTGGCAGTTACAGCATGGAAGTTACCCTGTTGCAAAACGTTTTAGGCATTACTGAAGATGGCAAGTTTGGACCTAATACCGAAGCTGCTGTATTTCAAAAATATGGTGTAAAAGAAATTTCATTAAGGGGGGCAGGAGCATGAACAGCTTAGTAAATATACCCGACAATGTAAGCATCAATGTAGATGTAAAAATAGAGCCGCAATCTATTATGATGTTGGCTATTGCCATTTTGGTTGTGGCTGTTTTAATTATTCTGGCTTATAAAAATTTGTAGCAATGACTTGTGAGCCCGGCAAAACATACATACTGGAAAAATGCTCTGATGGTCTATTTGGCGGTTGCAATCTAAAAAAGTGTAAAGATTGTAAAGAAAGAAACCGCAAAAGACTTGAATGCATGGGCAATGCCGGAGATACCGATTGCATTAATAAATGTGCTTCCTGGTTTCCGGGCAATTTCAGCCTTACGGCTGCTTGCCAGGCTGGTTGCAGAAGTGGCGAAAGATACCTGAGCATGTGCGACTACTTGGAAAACTATGTAGGCGACCAGCAAACTATTTCATTATATGGTATTGATTGCGATTTGCAAAGTGGCGCAGGCTCTCAATTGGTTCAGCAAAAACAAAGCGATGCAGTAAAATATACACTTGTAGCAGTGGCTGTTGTAATAGTTCTTTTCATTATTTACTTAATTCTTAGCTAAATGGATGTAGGAGCAATTATAGGTGGCGCAATGAATCTGGTAGGCGATGTAGTGGGCGGAGCTTTAAACTTTGCCGGTATTAAACGCCAAATAGAGGGCAGCAAAGAATTACAAGCTGCCGAGCATGATCAGCAACGCTACTTGCTTTGGTTTTCGCTGGCTAATGAAAACAGAGCGTTGCAAAACAATCTGTTTGAAAAAGACAACACGCTTACTTACTTGCTTATTGCAGTAGTGGTAATAGTAGTTATTGTAATTGCATTTAGAGCATTAAGAAGTTAAACGATGAACGATTTAAAAACATTAGCCTGGGTAGATGCTGTAAACCTTATAGGGTGGATTATAACCGTGCAAATTGATACACCAAGTGTACAAAGCGCAGCTATTTACACGGCACTGGTTGTAAACGTACTTACCATAGGCAAGCTGTTAAAAAATACTTTTTTCGATAATACTAAAAACCAAAAACAATGAGTTTTAACCGAGTTTTAATGCTTAACGGGGCAAGCCCGAGAGATTTTGCCAGTGCAGGTTTTGCAGTAGCACGTTACAATTTTAATCTTAATGGTAATTCGGGCAATGGTGCCGAAGGCGCTATTAGCTTTCATACGTTTGAAAAGCCCGATGTTAGGCCTATGGCAGTTTTAATTGTTTCCGATAGCCTTGAATCTGATACCGATGATGAAACCACTTTTATCAAGTTCAGAATTCCTACGGTGGGAGATATTTCCGAGGCGATGAGCATCGCTGATATTAACGATAATGAAGGGGTTCAGTTCGATGCTGATTTCAGCAAGAAAAGTACAGCCGAAAACAACACAGTAGAAATGGTGATTTCAGGCGGTGATGTTTCCGGAAATGTGCAGGTTGTTTTATTCTCAATGTTACCTTAAAAACCAATTATAAAAATGAAAAAGTTTATTGTTTTATTAGCGGCCACGTGCCTTATGTTTCTTTCGCCTGTAATGGCACAAAAGAAAGTTTTTAAAGACTTAGAAGTTACACGATCGATAAAAGTTAGCCCCAGTGCTGTAGTTGATGGGCTTTGCAACAATTGCCCTGATAATGATAGCTCGTTTGTACAAATTGATTATTTAGAGGAAAACTATATACACAAGGACTCTATAAAAATTTTTACTAAGTCATATCTGTTAGATAGCACTATTTTAAACCACTTAAACTCTAACCCATTTGAATTAGCAGCTTCTCCTGGCGAAGGTAAAATAGCACTTCTTAACGATGTGAAATATTATCTAATGGTTGTTGATTCTATAAATGATAACAGTTGCTCTTATGGCTGGCAGGACGAGGTTTTAATTGGATACAACCAACTTATAGAGGAAGACTTTTATCAAACAGCTACTCCATTACATAACATATCTGAACCAAATAAAATATGGCAAAATTTTCTTTCACCATTAAATTCTGGACGTTACTCAGCAGTTGATTGCTGTAATTATTTAGTTGAGAATACCCCTATAGTGTTAAAAGCTGCCATTGGAGACCCAAGTGGTGAAAGTGGTTGCCCTCTTCGTATATGGATTACCTATACAATATTAGACTTTTAATTCTCCATCATGAAAAATCTATTACAAACAATACTACAACGCTACACAGCTGAAACGCCTGAATGGTTTAGAAATATAGGGTATTTAGCTGCTGTTGTGGCTGTTGTTTGCGGAGCAATATTAGCTGAAGATATTCCTTTGCCTGAGTACTCATTTCTAAACCTTCCTTTAGAAACGTGGATAGATAAAATAGGTATGGCAGCCAGTGCAGTTGCAATAATTGCCTTTGGAGCCAAAAAAGATAATTCACCCGAAAACCAAAACCAATAATAAAATGAAAACACTTGTATTGTTACCCTTCGATGCAACTTTAGAAGATTTAGTTGCAGTACTTGGCAAAGCCCGAGCCAACACCATTAAGAAAATTGCCCGCATGCTGGGCAAAAAGAAAGCTCGTTTATTACATAAAGCCGATAACCTTAAATTCATTTTAGAGGTTGCCAAAAAAGAAACTGCAACTGCTGTAATGGCTTACAATATGGCTGCTGCTGCCCGTAATGATAACAAAGAAGTGCTTGCCAAATTTGGGCAGCTTGTTAAACAATGGGCATTGTGGCTGTTGGCACAAAAAGATAATGAATACACTTTAGAGGAGGCTTTGGATATTGCTATTGCCGAGGCTACTACTGAAGATGTAAAAGACACCGAAGAAGAAGCTAATGCCTAAGATTGGTTTTTAGTTTTAGTTGGTTGAAGATGCCCCCATTGGTAAAACGGTGGGGGTATTTTATTTATCTGAAGCAACACCACATATAACGATGGCAAAAGACTTATACCTTGATGCAGAATGGTTTTTAAACCAAAAAATATTTGTAATAGCCTGGGGGCGAACATTGAGCGATTACGGGCAATTATACGACAAAACGCTAACCAAAGCCCGAATGAAAAAACTACTCGATGATACCACCGGCTACGTTTATTTCTATGGCCCTGATATTGCCATGATTGAAAAATACTTTGGTATGGACATTCGCAACAACTACAAATGCGTTAACCTGTTGAAGATTTTTAGAATACTAATGCCCAGGGCAAAAAGCTACCGAATATTCCACCTGGAGAAGAAATATAAAATTGAGCGCACCACCACCCAATACAAACACAGCATATTTTCAGCCATTCGCGACTGGAGCCACCCCAAACAAAAAAATTTGGTATTGCGTTATAATATGGAAGATGTAGTAAACCTTATAAAACTTAAGAGAATTGTGTTTCAGAAGTATGGTTGTAATGCTAAACTGTTAAATGAGAATTTGTTGACATAGTTGTAACAAATATAATGGGGCCTCGTAAAAAAGAACCCCCAAGCGCTCTAACACTTGGGGGTTTTGGTTTACTTAGTAACTTTTACCAAGAATCTAAAGAATCTTGATTTTTTCGGATACCTGCGTTTTCCTTTCACAGTTATGTATCTCGAAAACACTACTTTGTAAAGCTTACCATTACGCATTTCGTACTGGGGCATAGTATTATGATTTAATTGTTAAATAATCGGCATTTACTAGGCTGTACCGTTTCGCCTTAATTTCTTTATTTCAGGGCATAAAAAAACCCAACCGTTAGAGCGGTTGGGATTATTTTTGTTTTTAGGATGGAATATACTATTCCCGCCTTACGAAATGCAGCATAAAGATAGAAATTATGCTGAATTCACAAATTCACCCAACCAAAATTTGGTTTTCATAATGTCGAAAGTGCTGTTTTAGCTAGTCAAAATGCCAATTTCAGCATTATGAAAAACTTAATTCACAATTTCAATGAGGAAAAATTATTAGGAGAGTACTTGAACTTTTGAGTAGTTCGGTTTATTTTCACACTGCAACTTTAAACCGAGCTACTTTAGTCTTAATTCTCATCCAAATCAAAACCCTGAATTCGCAGTTCAGGGTTTTTCTTTTCCGCATAGTAAATTTAAGTACGAAGCGAAAAAAAGTAAAATATTTTGATATGAAACATTTCAACAAATAGAGTGGAAAGAAATGCGATTGTAGATTTTTCAATACTTCTAACTGTGGATTGTTTATAACTGAAAAAGGTTTAATTATTATCCCTTTCGCCACATACACCGTTACCGGCCACAAATTTTGCACTATTAAAAGTTTAAAATACATGTATTTATATTATTGCCACAAGTAATTATATTGGTAATTTTACGCTGACGACATTCCTATTACTACACAGAGATAGCCAAACCATAAGGTACAGCCCTATGGATGGGGCTAATGGTAACATTGCCCGGCTCTGTGTAGGAGTGTCGTCAACATCCATAGGGTATTTTTTCATTCTTAAACATATTTGACGATATGGCTACACAAAAAAAAGACACCAAAAAAATTAACGTTTTTGAGCAAATTGAAAAATTGCTCAATGCTGCTGAAATTGAATCTATTCAGTTTAAAAAAATTAGCCTTAATGATGGCGAAACCCTTAAATACAGCATTGATATCAATGGTAAAGATGTTAGCGGAGCTCACAAGCATTTAGAAGATGCTGCTGTTTCTCTTACTCAAAAGTTAAACCAGGAGGCTGATAACGCATTAAAAATTGTTAATGCTATAGAATTGTAGCCAGTCCACATTTCGGACTTGAAGTCCACTTTCATTTTTACCCTTCGGACTTCCTTTCGGACTGCTGAAACTATTTAAAAATATAGGTTTTAGTCCGAAAAGTCCAAAAGTCCAGAAAAAAAAGGACATTTTCGGCATATACATTTATGTTTGTTTTTTTGGCACGGTTATTTATCTTCGCTTTACACAAAAAACTAATAAAACATGAAAAATTTACTTTTAATGCTTATGCTCTTTGTGGCTGTTTTTTCAGGCTGCAAAAAAGAAGAACCCGGTGTGAAAGAATTGCTTACCAAGAAATGGAAAGTTACCAGTGGTACATATAATGGTGATTTTGATGAAAGTTATGTTAACAGTACTATTCACTTTAAAAGCGGAGATAGGTTTTCAATCTTTTATTTTCAGGATAATATTGAAGTTAATGGTGATTGGTTTTTAGAAGATAATGAAAGCGAGATAAGACTTGTATTTGATATTGGTGGTGATGATGAAATTTGGGAAATTACAAGAATTGACAAAAATGTATTGAAACTTAGATATACTTACTATTTCGGTGGTGATGCTTTCATTACTGAAATTACATGCGAATAACTAAATAGCCGGAAAATTATTCCGCACCTCTTCATTATCAATTGCGCCCATATTCTTGAGGTATTCATTTACCATATCTAGGCTATGATGGCGCAGTTGTAGTTGTAGGGCTTTAATGTCTTTAGTATGGGTAACAAACTTTAAAGCTCCGGTATGCTTAAAGCTGTAAAGGCTATAACGGTGGTCGTAACCCAATGTGTTTAATACTTTTCTAAATCGCTTACTCATGTTATTGATGCCAAGCATATCATCGCCATTACCTATTAAATACTGGTTTGGTTTCCGTTTAGAAATCTCTAGTAATTTATCCTGGAATGGCTTTGGTATTTCTACAATTTGTGTTTTACCATTTTTAGCAATTTTTCCCGGTACCTTAATTTTCATTCGGTAAAAATCTACATGCTGTATCTGTAATTGACGAAGCTCGTTAGGACGAATAAAGCAATAATAAATAAAACAACAGGCTAACCACAGCTCTTCATCGTGCTTCACTAAATATTGTTTTATTTCGCTTACCTGGGCATCGGTAAAATACATTTTCGATTGCTTATTCTCGGGCAGTTTTTTTATTTCTCTGAATGGATTTTCGGCCAAATAATTTTTATCTACTGCATACTTATATAGCGTTCGAAGTGATGTTTTGTAATGGTTTACTGTGGTATTATTTAAACCTTTAGAAAGCAAGTAATCTACGAATGCTTTAGCATCATCCTTTGTGCAAGATTCTGGAAGTTTTTTATACCATTGTAGAAAATTATTAAGATGTGTTTCATAATGCTTTACACCCGATTTTCTTAAATATTTATGCTGAATTGCCTCGTGTAATATGGTGTGTTGTGGCTGTTGTTTTTCTTTACGGTGGTAGTTGTAAATATCTAATGAAGCAATTACCGTTTCAGCGTGTTTTACACGCTCTTCAATGGTTTTATACTCATTAATACCTGCATATATTTTAATACGCTTTCTTAGGTCAGTACCATCTACCGGCACATACCAAAAGATAAACCATCTTTTATTTATGTTATTGTTTCCCGTGTAAAGTTTCGGGGCAAAAAATTTTTTTTCTCGTGTGGTATTGCTCATATCAAATATTGATAGTGAGACTCACACAAGTGGTTAAATTTTGTCTCAGAAAACCCGAAACACCTTATTTTATTGATTGAAAATAGTGGAGGTGGTGGGTTTCGAACCCACGTCCGGACAAGGCATGTGCTTAC
>CAZIZP010000037.1:0-25013 GCA_964543705.1 uncultured Chitinophagaceae bacterium | reverse complement strand
TTGTGAACGATTCTTTTGGTTACTTTTCTTCTAAAGAAAAGTGACAAAGAAAACCCCGCTCTTCAAAATCCTCCACAAGGCATTTCGAAGCATAAATAAAAAGGAATTTCAAATTCCCTTTATAAAAATTAAAAGGAAGGCTTCCCTTGAAGGGAAGCCTTCCTTATATAGTTCGCTTTCCTAAAAACTAAAAGCTAACGGCTAACGGCTCTCTCAAAACTGATAACTTATCACATAAAACTCAAAAAAATGTAGTGCCAATAAGTTTACATATATTATTATACACATTCTTAAATTCGACATAAAATTGGTCTTTATGATGCGTCAAATCATCGGCAAATCCATTAAACACCATCGTCTCGCAAAAGGCATTACCGCCACAGCACTTGCCAAAAAACTCAATATCGATAGGCAATACCTTTGGAATATCGAAAACGGAAAAGTCAACATCACCACCGATTATCTCGATAAAATCATCAAAAATCTCGAAGTCCCACACAGCCGGTTTTTTGTCTTGGAAGACCATAATCAAATATAACTAAATAGCCATACAGCAAACCATGTCATTAACACAATTCACCATAAAATCACCGCAACCCCTTATTTTCCGTTCGCAATTGCCATTTACACTATCGCAATCGCCATTTACATCATCGCAATCATCAATTACATTATCACAATCGTCAATTACATCATCGCAATCGCCATTTACATCATCACAATCATCAGTTACATCATCGCAATTGCCATTTACATCATCGCAATCATCAGTTACATTATCACAATCGTCAATTACATCATCGCAATCGCCACTTACATCATCGCAATCATCAGTTACATCATCGCAATCGCCACTTACATCATCGCAATCGTCAGTTACATCATCGCAATCGCCAATTACACTATCGCAATTATCAGTTACATTATTTCAATTACTATTTACACTACTGAAACTACCACGCGAACCACCCAAACAATCATTAACACAATCTTTATAAACAAACTAATTTCTTAAATAAACAAAAACAAATTTTCAAAACCCATTAAACCTACAATTATGAACGATAGACAAGAAAATACTTTCAGCATGTTTCTTAGAGTAGAATCACGCTTAGATGCAAACCTCACTATTGTATCTTCAGTTCCCGCACTCGATACCGCAAGGCTGGCCTTCAAAAGCCAAATAGCCAATATTCGGGCAACCGACCTCGTAGCAACCACCACGCTCACAGGTATAGCACAAGACAAAAACAATACTAAAATGGTACTCATAGATGCATGCATTCAGTACGCAGGCTCTATTTGCGCATTCGCTGCAAACAATAATAACAATACCCTCTATAACGAAATCTATAAATCCGAATCAGACATTAAAAGGCTACGTGACGACCAGCTTCCTATCTACGCACAACTACTCTACGATAGGCTCAACACCAATCTTGCAGCCCTTGCCGATTTTGGTATCAATACCGGAACATTAACCAACTTCAACAGCATTATAACTTACTACAATGCCGTTTCTCAATCACCACGCTCAGCAATGTCCACACGTAAAGCTGCTGTTGCCGACCTTAAAGTTCAATTCAAAGACGTATCCAACTACCTCAAAAAAGTAATCGATAAATTAGTCATCACCCTCAAACCCACACATCCCTTTTTTGTCGAAGAATACCTCAACGATAGAAACATCTATGACGATGGCGGCCCATCCAATACCATACAAGTCTATGAAGGCACACTCACACCTTCACAAACATCTGTAGTAGGTGCAATACCCGCCAGTACTAAAGATGTACGCCTCGAAGTCCTCACCTCAGGCACTATAGAATTCGGCTTCACCGATAACGGGGTCGATTTTCAGGGCAATACAAGCACTATCAACGGCATCGGTTCCTCTACACCCGCAATCACCTACTTCGGAACCATATCCGCAGCCACACAATTCATGGCTCGAAATCAAAACGCAATCAACTCTGTACAGTACAAAGTAACCTTCCTTCGTTAAACAAACTACCATCCTCAAAACCCAAAACCCGCAAGGTTTTTAAAACCTTGCGGGTTTAGTTTGGTGCTCAGTGAGGTATTAACAGTTGGCATCATTATAAAATACCAATTATTTGCCTTTAGCTTTTCTTTTCAAAATCGGGATTATAACTCACAAAAATATTAATCCACAAGGCACGGGAGGTTCGGTAAAGAAAGGGCGTTAGTATTATTTGAGCTAATACTATAAGCAATAGCGACATTCTGAAACTTATATCAAAACCAACATAGTACAAAACAAATTGGGGCAAAGCCACTGCAACAGAAAGCATATAACTTAAATACATCGCGCCATAATAGAAGCCGGGCTCTAAAACAAAAGATTGTCCGCAAACTTTACATTTATCAGGCGTATAACCAACTATATTGTAATTCTTTTCACCACGTTTCAGAAACAAATCGCCTTCATGGCAACGCGGGCATTTGTGCTTTAATATGCTATACAGCTTAGTTCCTTTCTTCACCTAAAATTATCATCTTACAAGTGTAACACTTCCTTTTTCAGCCTGAATACTATCATCCTGATAGGTTACTTCAACATAATAAACATACACGCCCGGATTCATTTCCTTACCCAAATAAGTACCATCCCAGCCTTCACCAAGTGTAGTGGTTTCAAATATTTTTTCTCCCCAACGATTAAATATCCTAAATGATATTGATTTCGCCCCGTCAGTAAACACCAGGAACCTGTCGTTTACGCCATCGTTATTGGGTGTAAATGCATTAGGTACATAAAGCACTTTTATGTAATTCACCGCTACAATAACTCTATCTGTTGCACTACAGCCGTTTTCATCAATAATAGTAAGACTATAAACGGTAGTTTCATCAGGTGTGGCCACCGGATTACTGCATTCGCTGCAACTTAAACCGGTAGAAGGCTCCCAGGTGTAAACAGGTGTACCCACCGCATTGGTATAGGTGCTGTTTAGCTCAACGCTTTCGCCAAATTTAATTTCAGAACTATCGGGCACTGCATCTACAAAAACTTGCAATGGTTCAGTTAACGTAACTGAATCTTGTGTAGAACAACCTCTTGAATCAGTAACTGTTACATAATAGCTTCCCTGAGTTAATCCTGCTGCTGTATTGGCAGTTTGTTGAGGTTCAGTACTCCAGATATAAGTATAGTCGGGGTTTCCTCCCGTTACATTTACAATTGCACTACCGCTGCTTTCTCCAAAACATCTGGGGTTAGTACCTATAACTTCGGTAGCTAAAGTAGGTAAAGGTTCAAATACTTCTATGGCTTCTGAAACGGTACAGCCATTGGCATCAGTAACTGTAACATTATACAAGCCGGCCGAAAGATTATCTATATTTTGAGTATTGATTGGCGGAGTAGTGCTCCACGCAAACTGATAATTACCACTACCTCCATCGGCACTAATTTGTATGGCCCCATCATTAAAACCAAAACAACTTACCGAATCTACATTTTCTACTACTATAAATAATGAATCGGGTTGAAAAATAATTGCTTCAGCTATTGAAAAACAACCTCTGCTGTCGGTTACTGTTACCTCATAAGTACCTGCGGCTAAATTAAGAACTTCATCGCCTGAAGTACCGTTATCCCAGCTAAAAGTAAAAGGTGCCACACCGCTGGCAACCGCTGCAATTGCAGAACCATCATTGCCACCATAACAGCTTACGTTTGTAGAGTTTTGAATATAAGCCACAGGCGCACCATCGTTACTAACAAATACATTGGCTGTATTGATACAACCCGTAGTATTATCTGTAACACTAACATTATAATTACCTGTAAATAAGTTTACAGCGGTAGAAGTGGTTTGGGCTGAAGGATCATCCCATAAATAGCTAAAATTACCCGCACCTGCTGAAACTGTTGCCGTACCATCATTACTGCAACTTGCCGGTGTTGAAGATGTAACCAATGAAGGCAACGCATTTACAACAATAGTAAAGCCCGAAGTAGTATTACAATAACCCAATGGGCTAAATCCTAAAACAGTATAAACCGTAGTAGCTGCAGGGTTTAAATTAATGGTTGCAGTAGGAGTGTTTATTTCACCTACATCAGGTGTCCACAAATATGTGGATGCACCGCTAACCGTAATTTCTGTGGACTCGCCAATACATATATTAGTATCTCCTGAAAAAACAATATTGGGCTGTTCATCTACATAAAGTATAATAGAATCGGGTCTTGAGTCGCCACAGCAATCGGTTGTTACAACTAACTGAATAATGTATGTGCCGGCTGTATTAAAAATTACATCTTGTACGTTTGCTGTGTTATATGTATTTGGGTTAGCACCACCACCCATATCCCAGCTAAAACCAATTCCGGGAGTAGTTGTGCTAAAATCTACAGGAGTGCCACTACAAACATAATATTCATCGGGCCCAATTCTGGTTGCTGAAGTTGTAATTTCAGGGAAGAATGTAGCGTTGTCAATATAGGCTTTATAAAAGCCTGCATAAACATTGTTGTTGAAAGAAATATCTTTTCTGCCTACCGTAGAAAAACTACTGCTAACATTAGCTCCTGATGGTGTTGTAGGAGTAGAATTAGCACCAAAATTCCAGTTACCTGAGTTAGCAGAAGAAAAACTTACAGGCACATTGGTGCAGGAAATATTTTCTACTGTTATTGTAGGCTGGGCAGATAAATTAAAGTTTATCTCTTGTGTAGCAGGATTGTTTCCGCCTTCAATTTGTAAAGGAGTTGATACCCCTGAACTGCCATTTCCGCCCTGCCCGCCATTTCCGCCTTGCCCGCCATTTCCCCCTACGCCATTTGTATTACTGCAACCACCAAATAATGCTGAAGTTTGTCCGCCTTGCCCGCCAACACCACCTTGAGCACCTATTCCGCCAACGCCACCAATACCACCATTGCCTGCTGCACCCGATTGAAAATTAGAACTAATAATAGAGCTATTTGAGCCATTGTTATATAACACTACCGCAAAAGTTCCGCCTCCGCTATAACCGCCCTCACCTCCGGAGCCTCCGCCACCTCCGGCACCGCCACCGCCACCGCCACCACCGTCAGATCCGGTTTGTGCACCTCCTCTGCCTCCTCCTCCTCCTCCGGGAAGCCCATCAGAACCATTGGTTCCATTACTTCCTTGAGTTCCGGGAACAAAAAAACCGCTAACGAAAGTGCCTGACGGGCCATTAGTTCCTGCTGCACCATTACTGCCATTACCACCATTTTGACCCGGAAAAGGCTGATCGCCACAAAAGCCTGCACCATCGGCACCTGCACCCCCATTACCACCACCATTTTGTCCTGGTTGTCCCGGTTCACCATCGTCTCCGGAACAAAATAATCCGCAACCATCACCACCATTACCGCCATTGCCACCACATACACCGTTTGTGCAGCCACCGGTTCCACCTGTTGCACCATTACCGTCACCACCATTTGCTCCTGTAACTCCGTCTGCACCCGGATTACCATTCGCTCCGCTTCCTGCATTACCCGTTATAATTTGTGTTCTGGCAATTTCATAATTATTACAAGCAGTTAAATGAAGTCCGTATAAACTTGTACCCGGTTGTCCCGGTTGAGCCAAAGGAGCGTTATCAACCCTTATTGTTAAATCTTGAAGTCTCCAAAATGAGGCCCCATTAGCATACAATGCCACAATTCTTGGCGCAGTGGGTAACCCTTCAACATTGGCTGTATTTCTGATAATTGTTGTCCCGCCTGCAATACTGCTTTTTCTCCAGTTGTTGGCAGGGTCAAAACCGCCTTCTATAGTTAATAAGCTTGTTATATATAAAGGCTCATCTATGGTATATGCGCCTAATGCCATTTTTATGGTTAGGTTATTACATTGGGCTAATGATATTGCTGTCAACAAATCTGTAGGATCGTTCTGAGATAGCCCTCCGCCATTTCCGGCTGGGGTTACATACACGTTGTTACATACTTGTGGTGGCGGTGGTGGACTGTATGTGATAAATGCCGTATCGGTACCAACACATCCAAATGTGTTGGTGGCAGATAAAACATAGTTGGTACTTGCTGTTGGAGTAACTGTTACCGGTACACCCGAATCACCAGAACTCCATTGAAATGTAGAGGGCTGATTGGCCGTGCCGTCTAATTGAATACTGGAACCCGCACACACGGTTGCTGTTTTTGGAAACACCTGAACAGTTGGACTTGGTTGAACTGTTACTACCACTTGGTCTGAAGCAATACAAGAATCAGAATAAACTGCATTTAAGGTATAGGTAGTGGTAATTGGCGGGCATGCTGTTGGATTTGCAATATTGGGATTTGATAACCCTGTGGTTGGTGTCCAAAAGTATCTTACTACTTGCGGTGGGCCGGTTCCTGACAGTTGAACACATTCCCCACCACAAATGTCTCTGTCGGGCCCGGCATTAACAGGTGGGTTAGGATTAGGAATTACATTTACCGTATAAGTGTAATTATTACTTGCAAAATAAGGGCAGGCATCATCAGTAACTGTTATACTGAAATTATTAATTCCAATATCTGCCGGAGTTGATGTCCAACAAAACCTTCCATTTTGAAATGGAGCACCTGAAACGTTAAAAGTAGCACCGTTTATGCCATTGTTTAAAGTAAGAGTAGTTGTTTGTCCTGAGTTGGCATCATTAGTAAAAATATCGAAGCAAAGCGGAAAGCCTGCACATACATCTATACTATATTGATTAGTTCCATTAATTCCGGTTGCTGTAGGCGGGTTGTTATTGCAATTGCCTATTACTACCAATTGCATGTCTCTAATAGTACTGCCAATCAGCACCCCGTTTCTAAACTCTTCCACTAAAACGGTAACTACTGCTTGTTGATTGGCACTTGGGGTAAATGTCATTTGCCCGGTTGCATTGTCGAAATTAAATCCACCGGTAGTTGTTAATGGGTTTGTTGCACTAAAGCCACCTCGGTGTGGAATATTTGCATTAGCGGCATCTTTAGGATTAATTAAGGTATATCTTAGTGAATCACCATCAATATCAACTGCCCCATGGTTGTAATTAAATAATTGATTTCCGCATACAAATGGCACAGGGCGTGTTGTGAATATTGGTGAGTTATTACAAATACCGTTTGTATTATTTAGTCTCGCTTCAGCATAAATATTATAACTGTCTGGCGATTGTAAGTTTGTTATTGCGCCATTTCTGCAACATAAAGTATAGCTTATGTTCCAATCTGGACATTCTAAAGGAAAGGTAAATACTCCTGAATAAATGTATTGCTCAATACCGGGATTACTGCCTCCGTTACAGGTTGAAGAACCTAATTGAGTTAAACAAAGTGGTGAAATTTCAAAAGATGTATCTAACGCTAAACTTACATTTGTATTTACACCACATGAAGCTGAAGAAACTGAAAGTGCCGCAGCAGTTGGAGCTGTAACACCGGCACAATCTCTATAAAAATTTAAAGTTAACCTATATTGATTACCCCCTATACATTCATATTGAATATCTAACCCTACAGCGTGTGATGCCCTTAATTGTTCAGGTTTAAGAATAAAATATAGTATTACAAAAAACGGAACATACTTTACTTTTGGCAATAAGCTTAACAGTTTTTTCACGACAAAAACATATTGGTTTAGTATTTAACTGCACCAATTTACAAATTGTGACTTATTGATACTAATATAGTAAAGCAATAATATGTGTTGATAATAAATTTACCTGATTAACGTAACGCTTCCTTTAGCATTCTTTTTGTCTCCATCTTGATAAATAACAGAAACATGGTAAACATATACTCCTGGATTCATAAGTTCACTTTTATAATAACCGTCCCAGCCTGAATCAACCGAAAAAGACTGAAAAATCTTTTCTCCCCAACGATTAAAAACTGAAAAATCTACTTCTTTTGCACCCGCTGTATAGAAATAAAACACATCATTAGTGCCATCTCCATTAGGCGTAAATGCATTGGGTACATATAATACTTTATCTTGAGGATTGATATTTACTACTACTTCATCTGTTGCCACACAACCCCTATCATCAATCATTGTAACAGTATAAGTAGTAGTGTAAACCGGATATGACAATGGGTTTGCACAATTGTTGCAACTTAAATATTCTTCGGGTGTCCACAAAAAGTTTACCCCAATATTTTCAGGAAAATCGACTGTTGTGTTCGCAGCGTTTAACTGAACAGTATCTCCGAAGTAAGTAATGCTATCTATACCAATTGTAGTAGCATTTACTGAAGTTGGCGGGGGCGAACCAATAAATATAGTTTCTTCAGAAGTACAACCATTTTCATCGGTTACTGTAACATAATAAGTGCCTGTTAAAAACCCATTAAACGAGTTAGATGTAATCCCATAATCACTCCATGAATAAGTGTATTGTCCGAAACCACCTATTGCTGAAACTGAGGCAAAACCGTCAGCTGTTTCAAAGCATGTTGCAGGTACTGTAGAAGTATCGGTTTCTAACAAAGGAGGTTCTGCTATGCTGAACGATACAGTAGCCGTACATCCATTGATGTCTGAGATATTTACAGTATAACTGCCTGGTGGCAAATTAGAAATGTTGCTGTTATTTAAAGCAGTATTATTACTCCACGAATAATTATAATCTTCCGTTCCTCCTGATACCTGGGCAGTAGCTATACCATCATTTGCCCCAAAGCAAAGTACATCTCTTGGAATTACATTTACAGTTAATAAATCCGGTTCAGTTAAAATAATGTTATTTGTAGCTGTACATCCATTAATATCAGTAACAGTTACTGAATAGTTTCCGGCAAAAAGATTTGTAGCATTCTGAGTGCTTTGATTATTCGCATTTGCATCCCACAGGTAATTATAACCAGCAACGCCACCGGAGACCGTAGCAGTCACACTTCCATCGTTAAAAGAAAAACAGCTAATATCTCTTCCATTATAGTCAGAAACAACTGTAGCATTTACAATTAATTGTTCAGGTTCAAATAATTCAATTGTTGCGGTAGCAGTACAATTATTCAAATCAATAGCACTAACCGTATAACTTCCCGCACTCAATGAAACTGCGACTGTTCCATCTTGTGAATTACTCCAAATAAATGTATAACCTGAAACCCCACCTGTAGCACTTGCTGATGCACTACCATCAGATGCTCCAAAACACGATATATGCTCTCCATTATAATCAGAAGTAATAATGGCTTCAGCAAACAGTTCAGTAGGTTCAGTTAAAGTAACGGTATCAAAAAAGCTACACTCGTTTAAATCATTTACTCTAACTATGTATTGGGTATTGGCATATAAGCCTGTAGCGGTAGCAGTACTTTGAACCAGGCTATCATTCCATTCATAAGTGTAACCCGGAACACCGCCTGAAGCGACAACTATTGCCTCACCGTCATTACCACCAAAACAAGAAATATTAAATCCGTTATAATCAGAAACAACTTGGGCGATAGCTGTTAAAGGTGGTGGCTCATTAAGCGAAGTGCTACCAGTAGCAGTACATCCATTAACATCGGTTATTGTTACCGAATAAGAGCCTACAGGAATATCATAAGCAATATCAGTAGTTTGATTGTTAGCATTATTACTCCACAAATAAGCAAATGGTGGGGTGCCACCAATAGGTTCAGCTAATGCCCTTCCATCGCTTGCTCCAAAACAACCTATATTAAAGCCATTATAGTCAGTTATTGGAAAAACATTTGCACCCAAAGCTACAGGTTCAATAATTGTAATTGTATCTAAGATGCTACAGCCATTTGCATCAGCTATTGTTACTGTATGAATGCCTCCAGCTAAGTTTATAGCTGTATCATTTACCTGATTGTTTGCACTGCTGCTCCATGTATATGTAAAGGGCGGTGTACCTCCGGCACCTGTAGCAAAAGCAGCACCATCGTTTCCACCAAAACAAGTAATGTCATTTAATGTGGCAGCAGAACCTGTAACGACAGGAGGTTCAGTTAATGTAATAAATGCGCCCGTGTTGCAATTATTTTGATCGGTTAGGGTAACGCTGTATTGTCCCGGTCCGAGATTAGTAATAATTGAGTCTGATTGTCCATTTGCATTGGGCGACCAATCATATATATATGGTTGTGTGCCTCCTGAAACAATTAAAGTCACTTCACCATCATTGGCTCCAAAGCAACTGATATCTCTTCCGTTATAATTACTGGTTGTAGAAGCAGTAACATTTATCACTAATGGTCCGGGTTGGAAAATAAATGTGTTGGTATCGAATGGACAACCCGTTCCATCAGTAACTGTTAGAAAATAAATTCCCGATGCGAGGGTATCAATTAATTGTGTTGTTTCTCCATTAGACCAAAGATATGTATATGGCCCTCCGTTAGCTCCTGATGCTACGGCAAAAGAGGTTCCATTCTGGTCGCCATTACAAACAGCTGCAGTATTAGTAAACGCAACCTGAAAAGGTGGCGGGCCTGGAACGGTTACATCTCTAACCACAGGACAAGAACCGGCATCTCTAATTGTAACACTATAATTCCCTGCATTTAATCCTGTAGCAGTTTGTGTGGTTTGCCCATTACTCCACGCATAAGTAATTGGGGGCTGTCCACCTACTACTGTTGCAGTAGCCGTACCAGTGTTGCCTCCGGGGCAAGCAACAGGTGTTGTAGCTGTAGTTATATTTAATGATGAATTAAAAACATTAATAGAGTAGCTGCGTGTACTTCTTCCGGGAACCGGACATGCATTATCAATTGCTTCAACAACAAAGTTGTTAATGCCTACATCGGCAGGTGTGGGTGTCCAACAGAAAGTGGCTACCGGGGGTTGACCGCTTACTGTAAATGTAGCACCCGGTATTCCGTTATTCCAGGTAACAGTTAAATTTTGACTGACATCAGGGTCACTGCTGTTTATTTGAAAACAAAATTGCGTACCTGAACAGACATCTATTTCAAAAGAGTTACCTCCAACAGGCGTAGCACCTGTTACGTTTGTTATTGGTGAAGAAACCGGTGGAGCATTGTTACAGTTCAGCACAACAATTTGTATATCTCTCATAGTTGAGCCTACTACTACCCCATTTCTGAATTCTCTTACCAAAACAGTAGCAACTGCATTTTGCACCTGCGATGGCGTAAAGCTCATTTGTCCCGTTTGTTGATTGAACTGAAAAGAACCTGTTGTGCGCATTGGGTTATTTACATTTAACCCTCCAACATAAGGAATATTGGTTCCTGGACTTTCTTGTGGATTAATAAATATAAACACCAAGCTGTCTCCATCAATATCTACAGCACCATGATTGTAAAAATATTGTTGGCCAGCGCATATATAAGGTACCGGCAATGTTGTAAAAATGGGTGCATTATTACAAATACCACTTGTATTATTTAGCGTTGCTTCTACATACAAATCTCTGCTGCCCGGACTACTTAAGTTTGTAATATTCGAGTTTCTGCAACATAAATCGTAACCTATTCTCCAATCGGCACATTGTGCAGGAAGCGTAATTACACCTGAATAAATATGTTGCTCTATGCCCGGCAAATTACCACCTCTGCATCTGCTTTGTGATTGTTGGTTAGGACAAAGTGCAGGGACTTCCTGAAATGAAGTTTTAGTTAAAACTAATGACAAGCTTCTGCCACATGATTGCGATGAAATAGTAACTGTTCTGTCTGCAGCACTTGAAGGAGCAGCAATACCGGCACAATCTCGATAAAAGTTAAGGGTGATTCTATATTGATTACCTCCAAGACATTCATAATACAAATCTGCTCCTACAGCGTGAGAAGCATTTGCATTGAAATATGTCACAAGAAGCAGCAAAAAGGCAAGGGCGGTGAACTTCCAACTGCTGTTCATAGTATTTTATTTATAAAGTGATGTTGAAACTAACAATAAAAAATAACTTAACTAACATTTCAACATGAAATATTTTGCCCTACAAAAAAATCTACAATAAAAAAGGGAATTATATAAGTATAAAAACTTAATTTAACCATAGTTTAAAGTTTCTTCTTTCTTTGTTGCCACATGTAGCTATATAGCTTCGGGAAAAAAGGCAGATAGGAAAGCATTACTACTGCCACCACAAAATTTACAATTGAGAAATCATAGCTGTTCCATTTTAATACTGAAAGCATAATCATGGCTTCACCAGTAATTCCTAATGGATACAAAACAATAAACAAGGTGTATCTTAAAAAAGTAAGTAGTTTAATTTCTTTGTTTAAAAGCGATATAGCATAATAACTGTAACGAACTATTTCAGTAATACTCCAAGCAACTGAAACTATAGTGATACCACTAATACCAAACAATTTAATTTGTTGTGCTTCGGGAATAACATTCAACCAAAACAATACAAATACACGCGATGAAATTTGCAAAGCAGTCGTAAAAACCGGTGATTTAACCCACCCTTTTTTTGCATGTAATATTTCTAACAATGCCGCTACTTGCGCTACATTCAGAATAGTTATTGAAATTTTATCAATAACAAACCCATGTGTTATTTGCCAAATAAAAAATATAGCCCACGCTAAGAAGAGCGATAAATTATAAGCTATCAGGTATGCTGTTAACATGGAACCAAGATAGAAAAATTACTATAAAAGTTAAACATATTACACAACAACTACTTTACACTACTAACAATAAAAGTTTATTTTTGAATGGCAGTGTTAAGAAAACCTGCTGTGCCTTATGGTAAAGAAAAAACAGCACTATATCAATCGTGAAATTAGTTGGCTTTCATTTAATGAAAGGGTGCTACAGGAAGCGGCAGATGAAAACAACCCGTTAGTTGAAAGACTGCGCTTTTTAGGAATATTCTCTAACAATCTTGATGAATTTTATCGTGTGCGATTTGCCACCATAAAACGAATGATGCAATATGAACCCAACACTATTCTTATTGGTGGCCAAAAACCAAAACAAGTTTTAAAACAAATTCAGGATATAGTTTTAAAACAACGTGTTTGGTTCGATGAAATATATTTAAATATTCTTCATGGCTTAGAGCAACACGATATTTTTATAATCAACGAACATGAACTTAATGAAGAACAAAGTGAGTTTGTAAAAAATTATTTTCTGGAAAAAGTACGCCCGGTACTTATTCCAATTATGCTCGACAAATTAGAAGAGTTTCCCGTTTTGAAAGACCGAACTATTTATCTTGCCGTAAAACTTTCAAACACTGTTAAAGCTGAAAAAAGAAGATACTCGTTAATAGAAATACCCACTGCTGTTTTACCCCGATTTATAAAATTACCTTCCGCACAAAATGAAGATTATATCATTTTGCTAGATGATATTATTCGTTTCAACATGAAAGATATTTTTTTCTTGTTTGACTACGACACCTTTGAAGCTTACACAGTTAAAATTACCAGAGATGCTGAATTAGATATTGACCATGATGTATCGAAAAGCCTTTTGGAAAATCTGGCAAAAAGCGTAAAAAAGCGCGAAACAGGACAACCTGTAAGACTTATTTACGATTATGAAATTCCAAAAGACATGTTGAAATTTTTAGTGCAACGCATTAAACTTTCAGAAGTTGACAATATAGTTTCAGGAGGAAGATATCATAACTTCAAAGACTTTATCAGTTTTCCTGATTTAGGTAAACCGGAACTTACTTTTCCAAAGCAACCACAGTTGCCACATGATATTATAAAGCCCAATAAAAGTGTTTTAACAAGAATGAAAGAGGGCGATATTTTGCTGCACTATCCTTATCAATCGTTTACGCATTTTATAGATTTTATTCGCGAAGCAGCTATAGATCCTAAAGTAGAATCAATACACATTACTTTATATCGCATTGCAAAAAATTCTGCTGTAGCCAATGCATTGCTAAACGCTAAGAAAAACGGAAAAGAAGTAACGGTAGTAATAGAATTGCAAGCACGATTCGATGAAGAATCAAATATCTACTGGTCGCAAGTATTGCAGGAAGAGGGTGTAAATATTATTTACGGAGTAAAAAACCATAAAGTGCATTGTAAACTTTGTTTGGTTACACGAAAAGAAAAAGGAAAATTAGTACGCTATGCCAATATTAGCACAGGAAATTATCATGATAGTACTTCAAAAATTTATACCGATAAAAGTTTACTTACTTGTAACCCAAAAATCACCACAGAAATAGCTCGCTTGTTTGATTTTTTTGAAAACAATTTAAGAACAGGCCGTTATCGCGAACTATTGGTAGCACCATTTAATATGCGCCAAAAATTAGCTGCTTTAATAAACACTGAAATAAAAAATGCTAAAGCCGGCAAAGAAGCCTTCATTTATATTAAATTGAATTCTTTGGTAGATGAAGAAATGATAAACAAACTGTATCAGGCAAGTCAGGCAGGTGTAAAAATTAAAATGGTGTGCCGTAGTATTTGTTCATTAATTCCAGGAGTAAAAGGGCTAAGTGAAAATATAGAAGTAATAAGTATTGTAGGGAAATATCTAGAGCATAACCGCATGATGATTTTTTGCAATGGTGGCGATGAAAAATATTTCATCATGTCGAGCGATTGGATGGCGCGCAACCTCGATCACAGGATTGAAATTGCCTGCCCCATTTACGATAAAAAAATTCAGCAAGAACTAAAAGAAATATTAATGATGCAATTCAATGATAACGTAAAAGCCCGTATTATTGATATTGAACAAAAAAACAAATACCGAAAAACAAACTCAACAACAAAATTTAGTGCTCAAGAAGAAATTTACAATTACTTAAAACAGAAAGTTGATTTTTAAATAACTGAAAACCTATTTTTGAAACAAAAAACTCATTGAAATTGAAATTTGCAGCAGTTGATATTGGCTCTAATGCAGTGCGCCTTTTGTTTATGAATGTATATATCGTAAATGGAAGCCCTGTATATAAAAAAGATTTTTTAATTCGCGTTCCTGTTCGTTTAGGTGAAGATGCTTTCATGGATAATAAAATATCTAAAAAGAAAGTAGAAAAACTAGTAAAAACCATGGTGGCCTTCAAAAACCTAATTGAAGTAAACGATGCAATAGATTATAAAGTATGTGCCACAGCCGCCCTTCGCGAAGCAGCTAATGGCAAAGAAGTAGTAGATGAAGTTTATAAAAAAAGTGGTGTAAAAATTGACATTATTGATGGCGATAATGAAGCAACCGTTATTAATTCTAACGATGTAATAAGCGAACTTGAAGACCCTAACAAAAACTATTTGTACATAGATGTAGGTGGTGGCAGCACCGAAATTTCTCTTTTTGTAAAAGGTAAGTTAATTAAGTCTCGATCTTTTTCAATAGGCACTTTAAAAATTTTAAACGATCAGGTAGAAGAATCGCTTTGGATAGAACTGCGCGAAATGCTGAAAGATTTTAAAGATACCTACGGAAATATTTACGGAATTGGCTCTGGTGGCAACATCAACAAAATACACAAGCTGTATGGCAATGCCAAAGGCAAGTTCATTACGCTAGATATGATAAAATACGCTCATGAAACACTCTCAAGCATGACTATAGCCGACCGCATTAAAGAACTGGGTTTACGACCCGACCGCGCAGATGTCATTGTGCCTGCTGCTGAAATACACATGCTAATTATGCGCTGGGCAGGCATTAAAAAAATATTCGTTCCAAAAATAGGTTTGTCTGATGGTATTATTAAAAACCTTTACGAAGAGTATGTAAAAAAGCAAATGAAAGTAGTGGTGTAGTTAATAAAACCACTGCTTTTTGCTATTGTTGCGCCAGCCGGCCTGGCTTTCATAATCCACAAAAAATATTTTCACATCGGCTTGGCTCTCGTAGTCAACAAAGTAAATTTTCTTTTTAGCCTGGCTTTCATAATCGGTAAAAAACCACTTGCCATTATTATCTCCTGCCTGGCTTTCATACTTCACCTTAAACACTTTTAAATCGGCTTGGCTTTCGTATTTCACCACATATACCTTCACATCGGCCTGGCTTTCATATTTTACTGAAAACACTTTTTGTGCCGAAGCGGAAGTCACACACAAAACAAGACTTAGAACAAACAATACCTGAAATACATTTTTCATGCTGAACATTTTGTTTCAGTAAAAATAACGTGAAATATTTTTGCAGGTAATAACTATTACTAAACAACATTTATCTGAATTATCAAATTTTCTTTCACTTATGTTTCTTTTGTGCAATTGTGGTAAAATTTTCAAACGCAGTGTTTTCCTTATCTTTGCCCCGTTATGACACCCCGCCAAACCGTTGCTTTTCATACCCTTGGCTGCAAGCTCAACTTTGCAGAAACATCTGCCATTAGCAGGCAGTTTGTTCAAGCAGGCTTTGAAAAAGTGGCATTTGAATTGCCTGCCGATGTGTATGTAGTAAACACCTGTTCGGTTACCGAAAATGCCGATAAAGAATGCAGGCAAATTGTAAAAAAAGTAAAACGCAATAACCCCGATGCTAAGGTGGTAATTATAGGTTGCTATGCACAATTACAGCCACAGCAAATTGCCGAAATGGAAGGTGTTGACATGGTATTGGGCGCTAAAGACAAATTCAAAATTGTTGAGCATCTTAAAGAACTGCAAACAGCTTCAGAAACTATAGTATATAATTCTGAAATAGACAGCATAGATTTTTATTCTGAAGCCTATTCTTTTGGCGACCGTACCCGTGCTTTTTTAAAAGTGCAAGATGGCTGCGATTATACCTGCGCTTTTTGCACCATTCCATTGGCACGTGGTATGAGCCGCAGCAGCGATATAGCAGCAGTAATGAAACAAGCCACCGCCATTGGCACTACTGCCGTTAAAGAAATTGTTTTAACTGGAGTAAACATTGGTGATTTTGGCAAAGGCCCCGAAGGCGGCAGAAGACCCAATGAGCAGTTTATTGATTTAGTTAAAGCACTCGATACGGTTGAGGGTATAGAGCGTTTCCGTATATCGTCTATTGAGCCTAATTTGTTAACCAACGAGATAATTGAATTTGTAGCGCAATCGAAAAAGTTTATGCCACACTTTCATATTCCGTTGCAAAGCGGCAGCAACAAAATTTTAAAAGCTATGCGCAGAAGATATCAGCGCGAGCTATATACTGAAAGAGTTGCGGCTATTAAAAAAGCTATGCCCCATTGTTGTATTGGTGTAGATGTAATTGTAGGTTTTCCGGGCGAAACACACGAAGACTTTTTAGAGACCTATAATTTTCTGAATGCATTAGATATTTCATATTTGCACGCGTTTACTTATTCTGAACGCCCCAACACAGCGGCAATTGATATGGATGGTGTAGTGCCTGTGCATGAAAGAAAACAGCGCAACAGTATGTTACGCACCCTTTCAGAAAAAAAGAAAAGAGCTTTTTACCAACAACACACAGGCACCACACGCCCTGTACTTTTTGAAACCGAACAAGCGGGTGAATACATGCATGGCTTCAGTGATAATTATATTAAAGTGAAAGCACTCTATAACCCTGAATGGGTAAACACTATCATTAACATTCCTTTACAAGAAATTAACCCTGATGGCGAAATGGTGTTAAAAGACTTTTCAGAGAATTACACTATCATTGCCTGAAGAATTTCAAGCTCATGTTTTCACGCTGCTACCCCACCCTTTCCGATTTTTTATTTCATCATTTCGGCATAGATATACCGCTGCCCATTTTCAGCTTTGGCTTTTTTGTGGCTTTGGGATTTTTGGCTGCCGCCTATATTCTTTCTCTTGAATTAAAAAGAAAAGAAAATTTAGGGTTGTTGCCACCTTATAAAAAAGATGTTTTGGTTGGTGCGCCTGCTGCCCTGCAAGATTTAATACTGAATGGCTTAATAGGCTTCGTTTTGGGCTTTAAATTGTTAGGCATTGTTTTGAATTATGCTGTTTTTTCTGCTAACCCGCAAACCTATATTTTATCTACTGAAGGCAATTGGTTGGGTGGTATAATTGGCGCAGCATTATTTGCCTATATGAAATATCGTGAGGCTGAAAAACAAAGGTTGCCTGAACCTAAAAGAGAAACTGTTGCTGTTCATGCTTATGAACTTACCGGAGATATTACTTTAATGGCTGCTATTGGTGGTATATCGGGTGCAAAATTGTTTTACTTGTTTGAAACACCCGGCAATTTTCAAGAGTTTATTAATAACCCTTTAGAATCGTTTTTTGGCGGCTTAACTATTTATGGCGGCTTAATTGGTGGCGCATTGGTAACCTACCTTTATGTAAGAAGCAAAGGCTTAAAATTTATTCATTTTGCCGATAGCGCTGCACCCGGATTGATACTGGCTTATGGCATTGGCAGAATGGGTTGTCAGGTTTCGGGCGATGGCGATTGGGGCGTACCCAACTTAGCCTTAAAGCCTGATTGGATTCCGCAATGGCTTTGGGCGCAAACCTACCCGCATAATATTATTAATGAGGGCGTTTTTATTGAAGGTTGTAAAGAAGCCCATTGTATGGTGTTGGCGCAACCGGTTTACCCAACACCTATTTATGAATTAATAATGGCTACCATTATTTTCAGCATTTTATGGAGTGTTAGAAAGAAATTCGCTTACCCGGGTTTTATCTTTTCGTTATACATGGCATTTAATGGTGTAGAGCGTTTCTTTATTGAGCAATATCGTGTAAATACCAAGCTGGAATGGATTCAAGGCATTAACGCCACACAAGCTGAAGTAATTGCTATACTATTTGTATTAACAGGTATTGCAGGTATGTTGTTTTCTTATAAGTTGGCGAAGAAGTAATTCCATATAAAATAGAACACCAATAATTTTTATTTTTATGGATATACTGATTATTCAAACTAAACCATAATGCTGCTAAGGAATAAAGACAAAGAAACACTGCTGGAAATATTTTCTTTGGTGAACATACCAATAGAGGTATTGGCACACGGCAGCCGTGTAGATGGCACTGCACATGAAGGCAGCGATTTAGATTTAGTTGTTCGCACAGAAGATGGCGAAAAACTACCTATAGACACCTACATGTTGCTGAAAGAAAAAATTCAACACAGCAATATTCCTATTGTGGTAGAGTTATTTGATTGGGCAAAGCTTCCTGAGAATTTTCAAAAAAACATTAACGCTTACCATGAAGTATTTTTCAGCAATATGAAAAATGCTTTTCAAGAACCAAAGCCACCATATAAAAATTCAACTACTAAAGATTAATTCAGATAAAACTCTCATAGAATTTAATGTACAAACAAGTATGAAATAGCAATGAAAAAACTAATTGTAACACTGCTTTCTTTTCTTCTTTATACAAACATAATTTTTTCTCAAAATTCAACTGTTGACTTTTCTATATTAACTCCAAATAAATCAGTAGTTCATTCATTATACAAGCATTTAACGGTAATAGATTCCAGAACCGATACTGTACTAGGAATTATTCAAACAGGGTCGTCTAATAAACAAACTAAAGTAATTGCCAAAACACCCTTAGCATACCAATTAAACAAGTTGATGTTTTTACTTACTAAAAATACTTCCGGAAAAGATTCTCTATTAATACATGTAAGACACATAAATTTTAACGAATCATACAATAGAAGAGAAACAGGATATTTTTATTTCAGAGCAGGAATTTATGCAAACAAAAACAACCGGTATTATTTATTAGAAGCTATTGATACTGTTGCTTTAATTAGTAAGTACGATGCTACTCGAAGTTTATTTGAAAAAGCAAGTAGCATTATAACCTTTTTTATAAAATCTAATTTAGACAAGCCTATCCCCAATATTACAGCATACAGCCTTAATGAAATAAATAATATTGATAGTATTGAAAAGGCAGAAAATAAGCTATATAACGCTCCTTTCTTAATTGATGGTTTGTACCTTAACTATAAGACATTTAAAAATCAAAGTCCAGACAATAGCGTTGCGGCTGCAATTAGAGACGGAAAAATTGCAGGCATTAAGAAAATTTCAAATGAAGGTAAATTTGAATACTTTCAGCCTGAAGATGTGTATGCAGTTGTGGTAAATGGTAAGCCTTATATTTCAATTGAAAAAGAATTTGTGCCCCTTGAAAAAAGAAATGATGATTTCTACTTCAACGCCACAGTAAAAGTTAGCCCTAATAATGATGCAACCATAATTAGTTCATTTCTTTTTGGTTTGGTTGGTGGTATAATTGCAGCATCAGCTTCAGAAGGTAGGCAGGCAACATTCGAAATGAAAATAGACCATGTTTCAGGCAAGTTCATTAAAGTAAGAGAGATAAACAATAAACAGAAATAATAAAACATCACTCAATTTTCTCAATCATCTAATTTTCCATTTCCCAATCACCAACAATAAAACCAATAACTTAGTATTTGAAAAAAATTAAACCATGCTGAAAAATATTATATCGGTAGTAGCAGGCATTATGGTGGCGTTTATGCTTATTGCAGGTATTGAAATGCTTTCGCACCAAATGTATTCGTTGCCAAAAAATATAGACCCCAACGACAAAGAAGCAATGAAAAATTTCATGAGTGAAATTCCTGTTGGCGCATTAATAATGATATTAGTGGCTTATACGGTTGGAGCTTTTGGTGGCGGTATAATTACAAGCTTAATTGCTTCAGAAAAAAGAACACAAATGGGTATTACTACGGGCGTGGTATTATTAATTTTGGGCGTCAGCAATTTGTTAATGATTCCACACCCAATATGGTTTAGCATTGCGTCTATATTGCTATATGTTCCGGCTGCATATTTAGGTGTTTTACTTTCTTTTAAACTGAAACCGCAATGAGTACTTTAAAGCAACTTCCCGTTCTAGATGCAGGCAACCCTATTTTTGGCAGCATTCATTTATTTGCCAAAGACCCTTTGAAATTCTTTAATGATTATCAATACCAATACGATGGTATTTTCAGGGTAAAATCACCAAGTTATCTTGAACAAATAGTAGTGGTTTCTAAGCCAGATTATGTAAAGCATATTCTTCAGGATAACAATAAAAACTACCATAAAAGTTTTGGCTATACTATAATGAAGCTATTGCTGGGCAACGGTTTGTTGACTAGTGAAGGCGATTTTTGGAGGAGACAAAGACGATTGGCACAACCTGCATTTCATCGCGACAGGTTGGCAGCATTTGTAAAAATTATGACCGATGCAGGCAGCACACTTATAAAAAAATGGGATAGCCTGCCCGATGGCACTACCATAAATCTTTCAACCGCCATGATGCAGGTTACAGTAGATATTGTTTGCAAAGCTATGTTTAGTGCTGATGTTGAAGATGCTGTAGCTGTAGTAAATAAAGAGTTTAATGTTGCCAACGAAAAATTAATTAAGCGTATTACTTCGCCCATAAAAATTCCTTTGTGGCTGCCTACCCCCGGAAATATTCGGGAGAAACAATCATATAAAGCTATTCGCGATGTAGTTGAAAAAATTATTGACAAGCGCAGGCAAAGCGCTGAACATTATGACGACCTGCTGGCTATGCTTATGGAAGCTAAAGACGAAGATACAGGCGAAATGATGAGCAACGAACAAATTTTAGATGAAGTAGTAACCATATTTTTAGCCGGCCACGAAACCACTGCTGTAGCACTTACATGGCTGTTTCATTGTCTTGAAGAAAACCCTGAAGCAGAAGAAAAAATGTTAGCCGAAGCACAAAATGTTTTGAATGGAAATATTCCGCAGCTAGAAGATTTACGTGCTTTGGAATTTACACGTATGGTAATAGATGAAACCATGCGCTTGTACCCACCTGCATGGGTTATTGGCAGGCATACACTTAACGATGACGAAATAGACGGCTATCACATTCCAAAGGGCGTTAACACATTAATTCCGGTGTATGCTATTCATCGTGATAAACGATATTGGGACGAGCCTGAAAAATTTATGCCCGAACGCTTTTCAAAAGAAAAATCAAAAAGCTACCATAAGTTTTTGTACTTCCCTTTTGGGGGCGGACCAAGGCTATGCATTGGCAATAACTTCGCTTTAATGGAAATGCAATTAGTTGCGCCTATGATTCTTCAGCATTATAAGCTACGAAAGCCCAAAGGTTTTCAGTTTAAACAAGACCCGCTTATTACCATGCGCCCTGAACCTGAAATGCAAATGCAATTATGGAGGCGATAATAACACCCTTTTTATTTTTTTGCTTTGTGCCTTTAAAATAGTTTACCCGTTGCTGTTAGTTTTTTAACATATATAAACACGCTTTGCATTTATCTTTGCCTACATGAATATTTTGCAGTTGCAAAAGGTTTGTAAAACCTTTGAAAATTATCAGGCCAATAAAGAAATTTCTTTTAATGTTCCGGCAGGAAGCATATTTGGTATTTTAGGCCCAAACGGTGCCGGAAAAACTACTATGATTCGTATCATTACCAATATTATTGGAGCCGACTCGGGTACAATATTGTTTAATGGCGAGCCATTACAGTCTAAACATCAGGAACAAATTGGCTACATGCCTGAAGAGCGGGGACTCTATAAAAAAATGGCAGTAGGAGAACACTTAATTTATTTGGCTAGGCTTAAAAATCTTTCTACCAAAGAAGCTAAGAGTAAAATAGATTATTGGATACAAAAGTTTAAAATAGAAACTTGGTGGAATAAAAAAATTGAAGAACTTTCTAAAGGAATGCAACAAAAAGTTCAGTTTATTGCTACCATTTTACACGACCCTGAATTGTTGATTTTAGATGAACCTTTTTCAGGCTTAGACCCATTAAACAGCCAAATTATTCAGCAAGAAATATTTGAGTTGCAAAAGAAAGGTACTACCATTTTATTTTCTACCCACCGTATGGAACAGGTAGAAGAAATTTGCGAAGAAATTGTATTGATTAATAAAGGGCAAAATATTCTGCAAGGCAAAGTACATAATATAAAGCAACAGTTTAAAGAAAATATTTTCAGAATAGATTTTTATGGAGAACTGAATGAAGCAGCTTTAGAAAACATTCAGGTGATTGAAAAAAATGCCGACCATTTTATTTTTAAACTTCACGAAAATGAAACCGCAAATGAAGTTTTAAGCAAAATGATTCAGCACAATATTTCTATAAATGCATTCAGGGAAATATTGCCTTCACTGAATCAAATATTTATTGCACAAGTATCTAAAACAGAAAAATAAATAATCTGCCTTCGGCAGAAAGGAGAAATGAAATGAAAAAAGTTTGGATTATTATTGAACGTGAGTATTTAACCAGAGTAAAGAAAAAATCGTTTCTGGTTACTACCATACTGGCACCAGTCGGCTTTGCGTTGTTTTTTATTGCTGTAGTATTTCTTTCGGGCTATGGCGAAAGCAAGAAAAGAGTAGCTGTTATAGATGAAAGCGGATATTTTAAAGGCCGTTTTGCCGATAATAATTCACTGTATTTCACTTTTATAGATACACCGTTAAAAAAATTAGAGCTTGTTTATAAAAACATGAATTATGATGGCATACTTTACATTCCTGAGCTTACAAGCCTTACTAATGTTAGAGGTATTGAATACAGAAGCGACAAAAATTTGGGCATAAAACCACAGCAATACATTCAAGATGAAGTAGAACGTGTAGTGCGCGGAGTAAAAATTGAGCAGGCAAATATTGACAAAGACTTAATGGAGCAACTCGAAGATGTGAATGTGAAAATGAAAACAGTAATTTATGGTGAAGAAGGAGAAAAAAGCGGCAGTACATTAATAGCCACAGCACTTGGATACATTATGGGATTTACCATTTACATGGTAATGTTTATTTATGGCACTATGGTAATGCGTAGTGTTATTGAAGAAAAAACTAACCGCATACTAGAAGTAATGGCATCATCGGTTAAACCATTTCAGCTAATGTTAGGAAAAATTATTGGTGTTGGGGCTGTAGGCATTACGCAATTTATTTTGTGGGGTATATTGATATTTTTTACCAACATGATTTTAGGTATTGCCTTTAGTGCTAACCTTGCCGAAATGCAACAAATGGCTATGAGCCAAAGCACATCAGGCATGCCCGATTCAGGACAGTATGAAGCAGCCATGGCCTTATCTAGTTTACAAGACATAAACTTTACTCAGATAGGCTTTATGTTTTTACTATACTTTTTAGGGGGTTATTTATTGTATGGCTCTTTGTTTGCCGCCATAGGTGCAGCCAGCAGCGAAGAACAAGATAGCCAATCGCTCAATTTTATCGTATCAATTCCTATTATTATTTCCATATTTATAATGATGACCGCTATACAAGAACCTGAAAACGATCTGGCTTTTTGGGGTTCAATTATTCCATTTACTTCACCGGTAGTAATGCCTGCTTTAATACCTTTTGGTGTACCCGCATGGCAAATTGCCATTTCATTGTTAATGCTTACCGCAGGATTTATTTTTACTACTTGGATTGCTGCAAAAATTTACCGTACAGGCATATTAATGTATGGCAAAAAAGTTTCGCTGAAAGAGCTAGTAAAGTGGCTGAGGTATTAGCAAACAATTTTTTTGTTAGTTGAGAATAGTTGATTATTCTTTAAAAACTTTCTTTACAAAAATCCCTTTCTCTGATGTAACTTTCAAAAGATACATGCCCTTTACTAAATCAGCAATATTTAACACTGTTTCTTTAGTTTCCCATTTAGCAAGTGTTTTGCCACTAATATCATAAAGTATAGCAGTTACATATGTTCCATTAATATAAAAAGTATTATTTACCGGGTTAGGATATATATCAAATGATTCGGTAAAACTATTGTTTAACCCTGTTATGATAGATAGATTTAGTGTAATTGTACTATCGCAACCATTATTTGAAATAAGCTCAATGATATACGTGCTATCGCTATTGAATATGTTTCCACTAATCTCAATGCTTTCTCCAGCATTTATAGCAGTATCGATTGTAATTTGAATATCTTGATTTAAAGTAAGATTTAAAGTAACTACACTATCGCAACCAGCACTATTGGTTAAAGTAAAAGTTGCTGAATTATTGTTGGAAGAATAAGTGTTGCCATCAATCCAGGTAAAGCTGTTACAAGCTGTTTGAATATCTGTTCCTGTAGAACTATTGTTTATAGTGAGATTTAAAGTAACAA
>CAZIZP010000036.1:0-25183 GCA_964543705.1 uncultured Chitinophagaceae bacterium | reverse complement strand
GCAATTCTATATTGCGCTTGCTTTCTTTTTCTAATCTGCGGCTGCTGCGTATGCCGTTGAGATAGCCATACAAATACAACTTTAAAAACACCTTGGGGTGAAACGGTGGGCGACCTTCGCTTTTAAGCGTGGAGGTAACATAACTTAGTTGTGTTAAATCTAATTGCTCTACAAAGGCTTCTATAAAGCGAACCGGATTATCATGTTCAATTGTGTCTTCTAAACTACCAAAGCTCAACTGGTGTCGGTTGCTGGGTTGGATGTATTCCATGCTGCAAAGGTGCAATTGGCATGGCTACTCGCATAATGAAATTATGAACTATAAAAGGAGGATAGTATTTTCACAGTCTGACGTTATGTGGCATTTTAAAAAACCGACAGCAAAGTGACGACTGACAACTTAATATTAATAAACGGTGGTGCATACAACGACATTAAAAAAGCGTTGAGACAATGGATAGACCTTTATTCAAAAGACTTACAAGACGACTTGACTTTTCAAATATTTAAAAATGGTCGTGGAAACCATTTAATACAAGCTGACAAAAGACTAGATAACGAGCGATTTTTTTATTTAGTAAACTACTTAAACTATCCAGAAAATATTGAATATAAAATCGACATTGAAGGCTACACGAAAGGAAAAGATAAAAATGAACTAATAAACAAAGACCTTTTGGTTTACATTTCACCGACAGATAAAGAATATGACAATGTATTTGTGGCGACTTCTGATAACAAAAATTTCAAAGTCGACTTTGGTGGTAAAATCACAGAAACAAGAGACAAAAGACTTTTCAAATACCCGCCCGACACACTTTTAAAAAATCCAGAAACTCTAACGAACAACCGAAAAGAAATCCAACAAAAAGAAGAAAAAAGCAATGTAAAAAGTATTGACAAGAGATTTAATATTTTAGCAACTATTGCCTTTAGCCTGACTTTAATCGGAATAATATTAAATCAGACAAGCCCTCTAATTTTTATAAAATTTTCTTTTTTCTTAGGATTGGGAATAGGAGTTTGGTTTTTTTCGGATTACAAAATGCTACAATCGGACAGACATTACTTCTACTGTTTGGGAATCGCGATAGCTTATTTACTGTTTATCATAACCAACAATGGTGACTTTAACAAAAGCGTTTTAGACTATGGGGCATTATATCCGTTAACTTTGTTGATTATCCAAAAAACCTGCAAGACTAATATTCAAAATGGCATTAAACAGAGAACCTGTAGTTGACAGACCACCACCGACATTTTGGGACGGAGTTTATATGATAATTCTGTTTTTGGGATTTGGAGTTTTACCTTTTATAATTATGGACAGCTTGACAAAATGAAAAGAAAAACGCCACATAACACGGGTAACTGTTGCACAACTACCATTTAAGAGATAAAAGAGCAAAAAACGGCTTCATTAAAAGCGTTTTTAGCGTAGCTGCAAAACAAAGTAATTTTTTTGGTTGGGTTTTTGGGTGGCTTAAAATGCAGCGGAGTAATTTGTGTTGGGGCACATTAAAAAGCAAACGGCATAATAAACAGCACCAAAAACCACAGAAAACCCAAATAATTGCCGTTTTATACAATCATGTGCATAAAAACTACTTCAATTAGCTGTTAAGCCTTATTTTTGCCGTCTCTTAACAAAACGCATAAAAAATATTTATTTATTTATGGAGCATCTGATTTATTTTCTTCCCGTTTTCGGGCTTATTGCACTGGCCTATATGGCTTATCTTTCTTCATGGGTTTCTAACCAGGATGCCGGAGATGCAAAAATGAGTGGCATAGCCAAAAATATAGCCGAGGGGGCTATGGCATTTCTAAAAGCCGAGTATAGAATACTTGGAATATTTGTAATGGTAGCAGGTATTGCTTTAGGGGTGTTATCGCAAGTACCTTCTGTTCAGCAACACTCGCATATATTAATAGTAGCAGCATTTGTTATTGGCTGTTTCTTTTCTGCATTGGCGGGTTATATAGGTATGAAAATAGCCACCAAAGCCAATGTGCGTACTACTCAGGCTGCCAAAACTTCTTTGGCACATGCTTTAAAAGTTTCTTTTGCAGGCGGAACGGTAATGGGCTTAGGTGTTGCCGGTTTGGCGGTATTAGGTTTAAGTACTTTGTTTATTGTTTTCTTTACCTTATTTATTGAAGGTGGCGTTTACGATTACCACACTATGACTAAAACTTTAGAGGTATTAGCAGGCTTTTCTTTAGGTGCTGAATCTATTGCATTGTTTGCACGTGTAGGCGGTGGTATTTACACTAAAGCTGCCGATGTGGGTGCCGACTTAGTAGGTAAAGTAGAAGCCGGAATACCTGAAGACGACCCGCGCAACCCTGCAACTATTGCCGATAACGTAGGCGATAACGTAGGTGATGTGGCAGGTATGGGTGCTGATTTATTCGGTTCTTATGTGGCTACTGTTTTGGCTGCAATGGTTTTAGGAAATTATATTATTCAGGATAATGGTGCAGAAGCCTTTGCATTTGGCGGCATTGCACCTATTTTATTGCCCGTATTAATTGCAGGCTTGGGTATAGTATTTTCTATTATCGGTTCGTTCTTTGTAAGAATTAAAGACGATAATGGTGATGTGCAAGGAGCTTTAAACATAGGCAACTGGGTTTCTATGGGTTTAACAGTAGTAGCCGCTTACTTTGTTATAGACTGGATGTTACCTGATACTATTTTAATGTCTTTCTTCGGAGAAGGTATTAAACAAATTCCAAGCTTTAATATCTTCATTTCTGTAATTATTGGTATGGTAGTAGGTGCTGCTATTTCTTCTATTACTGAATATTACACAGCTTTAGGTACTAAGCCAATTCTGAATATCGTTCGTCAATCGGCTACGGGTGCTGCTACAAACATTATTGCGGGTTTAGCTACCGGAATGATGAGTACAGCGTTACCGGTAATTCTTTTTGCAATTGCCATTTTTGCATCATATCACTTTGCCGGTTTTTATGGAGTAGCTATTGCAGCGGCTTCTATGATGGCTACCACAGCTATGCAATTGGCAATAGATGCTTTTGGCCCCATTGCCGACAACGCGGGTGGTATTGCTGAAATGGCTGGTTTACCGGAAGAAGTGCGTGGCAGAACCGATATTTTAGATTCAGTAGGAAACACTACTGCTGCTATTGGAAAAGGGTTTGCAATTGCTTCTGCAGCTTTAACTGCTTTAGCCTTATTTGCGGCTTATGTTACTTTCACCGGCATTGATGGTATTAATATTTTCAAAGCTGATGTATTAGCTGCATTATTTGTAGGAGCTATGATTCCTGTAGTGTTTTCAGCTTATGCCATGAGCGCAGTAGGTCGTGCGGCTATGGATATGGTAAATGAAGTGCGCAGACAATTTAGAGAAATACCGGGCATTTTAGAAGGCACCGGAACCCCTGAATATGGTAAGTGTGTAGAAATTTCTACCAAAGCTGCTTTAAGAGAAATGTTAATGCCGGGTGCTATTACCATTATTACCCCTATTGTTATTGGTTTATTAATGGGTGCTGAAGCATTAGGTGCATATATGGCAGGTGTAACCGTAAGCGGTGTGTTGTGGGCTATTTTCCAGAACAATGCCGGTGGTGCATGGGATAATGCCAAGAAGAGCTTTGAAAAAGGCGTAGAAATTAATGGTGAAATTTTCTACAAAAAATCTGAGCCACATAAAGCTGCGGTTGTGGGCGATACTGTGGGCGACCCATTTAAAGATACTTCAGGCCCTTCTATGAATATCTTAATTAAATTATCATCGTTGGTAGGTTTAGCAATTGCGCCACTAATTGCAGTAGAAAAACCTGATGCGACTCATGAGCATTCAAAAATTGAAACTGAAAAAACCATTGAAATAAAAGTTTCTGAAAACAAAGTAAACGAAGAAGCTACCATTGCTTATTCAGCAGATTTTCAGAATAAATAATAAACAATAAAAAATACTAAAGCCTCGAAATTTTTCGGGGCTTTTTTGTTATTATAATTTTAAACTAAAACCGAAAAAATACTTTCTATGGAATTTAATCACTTATTAGTTACGGTTGATGAAAACATTCTTGTTATTACCATCAACAGAGAAAACAAAATGAATGCACTTTGCAGAGAATTAATAGCCGAATTGAAAGTGGCAGTGCAACGCCTCTATAATGAACCTGAATTAAAAGGTGCCATTATAACCGGTAAAGGCGATAAAGCTTTTGCAGCAGGTGCCGATATTTCAGAATTTATTGGCTTAAGTGAAGCCGATGCTAAAAAGCTGGCAACTACCGGACACGAAGTATTTAATATGATTGAGAACGCACCTAAGCCCGTTATTGCCGCTGTAAATGGTTTTGCATTGGGGGGAGGTTGCGAACTGGCAATGGCTTGCCACATACGCATTGCAGGCGAATATGCTAAGTTTGGACAGCCGGAAGTAAACCTGGGCATTATACCCGGCTATGGCGGTACACAACGCCTTACGCAATTAATTGGCAAAGGCAGGGCTTTTGAATTGCTAATGACCGGAAAAATGATAAATGGTGCCGAAGCCTACAGAATGGGCTTGGTAAACCAATTAGGGCATAATGAAACCTTACTTGAAACTGCTTCGGAAATGATTGAATTAATTGCCGCTAAAGCACCTGTAGCTATTGCTAAAGTAATTGAAAGCGTAAATGCTGCTTTTAATAATGAAGTAAATGGTTTGGAGTTTGAAATAGATGCTTTTGCACATTGTGCAGCTACTGAAGATTTTAAAGAAGGTGCTTCGGCATTTTTAGAGAAAAGAAAAGCAAAGTTTCAGGGAAAATAATTCTGAAGAAATTTAAATAAAAATGCCCCGAAAATCGGGGCATTTTTTATAGTATGGAATACAGATTAATATCTGTAAGCAATACCTTTTTTGTTGCTTTGGTTGCCATAAGCACCACTTTGCATGCCACCTTTAGCATCTTTATCGGCTGTGATATAAACAAACGGACAACCCATTTCAGCAGCGGCTTCTAATAATTTCTTTTGTGCTCTTTTATCAGAACCGGCAGCACTGGTATAACCACTAAAGAAACCCATAGTTTTACCTTGAATTTCATCGCCTTTCGTTAAGCCCACAATTTCAGATTTGTCTAACAGGATTTCTACTTTTTCCCAATCAGCTTTACCTCTTACTTCAATTTTTTCAGTAACCTGCTCTTCTCTACCGCTTTTGTAAACAATTTTTCCGATAGCTCTTTTAGAAATAGTTTGTTCAGCATCTTCACCGGCATATTTAAAAATTACTTTAAAATCATCTAACCTGATTACGTTAGCATCAATAGTTTTTCCGTTGTGAAAATGAATTTTGTCGGTTTGAGCTACTAAAACAGATACAGTAGCAAATACCATCATAAACAGTGCAAAAATGTTTTTCTTCATAAATAAGTGTTTTTTGTTTTTTAATAATTTGTGGGCTAAGTTATAACAAGACTATGGTATTATTCAAGTAAAAATTTGTAATAAATAGTTAAATAAATCTGAAATGCTTATAAATACAATAATTACCGTATTATCTCTTTCACCAAATAATTATTCCTTTCAGAAGAATTTCGGGTAATCAATTCACCTAAGAACCCTGCAAGAAACAATTGTACGCCTACAATTATACTTACTAGAGCCAAATAAAATAAAGGCTGGTCAACTACATCGCGGGGTTTTATGCCGGTAGAAATTTTATATAGTTTTTCAGCAATAAGCCAAATGGTAACAGTGCCGCCAAACAAAAATGAAAAGGTGCCAATAGTGCCAAACAAGTGCATAGGGCGTTTCCCAAAACGGGTAACAAATAGTATAGAAAGCAAATCGAGAAAGCCATTAACAAAACGCTCTAAACCAAACTTGGTAGTGCCATATTTGCGTTCCTGATGTTGCACCACCTTCTCTCCTATTTTACTAAAGCCTGCTTTTTTGGCAATAACAGGAATATAGCGGTGCATTTCGCCATATACTTCTATGGTTTTAATTACATCTTTTTTGTAGGCTTTCAAACCGCAGTTAAAATCGTGCAATTTTATATCACTCATCCAGGCAGTAACGCCATTAAACAGCTTGGTAGGAATGGTTTTAGTAATGGGGTCGTAGCGTTTTTTCTTCCAGCCCGAGACTAAATCGAAACCGTCTTCAATAATCATTTTATACAATGGCAAAATTTCTTCGGGGCTATCTTGCAGGTCTGCATCCATAGTAATTACCACATCGCCTTCGGCCATTTTAAAACCTTCGCTTAGCGCAGCCGATTTACCATAATTTCTTCTGAAACTAATACCTTTTACAGCGTTGTATTTTTCTGATAATGATTTTATGACTTCCCAACTTTTATCTCTGCTGCCATCATCAACCAAAATAATTTCAAAGGTTTTGCCACTGCTTTCTAAGCTCTTGTATATCCATGCCGTTAATTCAGGCAGCGATTCCTCTTCGTTGTAGAGTGGTATGACTATAGAGATGTCTATTTCAGGTTTCACTTAAAGCAGGTGTGATTTAGTTCGTGAAGATAAAATATTTATTAATCAGATTTTCTATAGCTTAAGCAGCTTTATTTTGATGTAAGACAATTAAATCTAGCTCACTTTGTTTCTTTTCAATTTCCTCTTCAATATCAAAATCGTCTTGTAAACCCAACCAAAACTTTGCGGTAGTTCCAAAATATTTTGAGAGCCTTAACGCGGTATCGGCAGTAATTCTTCTATTGCCTTTTATTATTTCTGAAATTCTATTTTGCGGAATACCAATATCTTTTGAAAGCCTGTAAGCACTGATTTCTAAAGGCACTAAAAATTCTTCTTGCAGAATCTCACCCGGATGAATATTTTTTAGCTTTTTCATAAAATATGATATTTAATGATAATCAACTATTTCAACTTCACTTGCGTTTCCATTACTCCATTTAAAAATAATGCGCCATTGGTCATTAATTCTTATAGAATAATAATTATTCAAATTTCCTTTTAGTTTTTCTAGTCTATTAGATGGGGGTATTTTTAAATCAGCAGTATTCTGAGAGTTGTTGAGCATCCTCATCTTTCTTCGCGCCACTTCTTGAATTTCAGTAGAAAATGCTTTAACTCTAGTTCCCTCCCAAATTTTCTCAGTGTCTTTTGAACCAAAGGAAATTATCATAGTTACGTTTTACGTAAGTATGTCAAAGATAAGTATTTTATAAAAACAAAAAAATTATGTTTCAGATAAAGTATTGTCTTCCGAAGCAGGTGAAACCACAACTTGTAAATCAGGATCGTTGTGCTTGGTAGTTAAATAAAAGATACCGCTAATTATTAAAGAGTAAATGAAGCCTACAATACATGAACCGGCAAAATTCATAGAAGAGAACTTTAGTGATGGTTCATAGCTTTGCTCTTCTGCTTTAGCTATAGCCTTTTCAATTTCTTTCTCTGGTGCTTTTGCCATTTCCATATAGCGAATAGTGCGTTCAATAGCTTTTTCTTTAGAGATGGTTATCAGGTCTCTGTCAATATATTTAAAAAGCACGCCATTAAAGGCAATCCATATAAAAAGCGATATTACTGAAACAATAAAAGTGTATTTAATACCTTGCTTAAAACTGATAAAATTATTTTGTTTTTTCCTGATGACATTGGCTGTGATAACTTTAAAGGCTACAATAAAAGCATAGGCAACAAACAACCAAAGGTCTAATACTAATTCAATATTTATAAGGTACAAAACCATTGTGTAAACAATACATAAAAAACCTGCAATAATTCCGTTTTGCAGTGCAATATTGTTGAAGTTGACCGTATTTTTTTCAGGCATAGTTTTTTGGTTTTTGTTTCCCCGCTAATCCCGCAAATGCTATTCATTCAGCACCACTTGATTTTTATTTATTATTCCAAGTGCCTTTCCTGTAAACTCCATTCCTGTGAAAGGCGTGTTTTTCGATTTTGAACGAATATTTTTCTTATCGAATTTCCACTTTATATCGCTGTCGAAAAAAGTTATATCGGCATTGTTACCTTCTACAATTGTTGCCTTTGAAAGATTCAGAATATTTCTTGGATTGCTTGAAAACTTTGCTACAATTTCTTCTACCGGCAATTTGTCTTTAAGTGCGGTGTTTACTGCTGCAAAAGCTGTTTCTAAGCCAATCATACCAAAATCTGCCAAATCGAATTCTAAATCTTTAGCTTCGGTATCGTGTGGACAATGATGCGATGCAATTACATCTATAGTGCCCTCTTTCAATGCTTTTATTAAAGCCTCTTTATCTTTTATTGTTCGCAATGGCGGATACACTTTCAAATTAGTATCATACTGCTCTAAACTTTCATCAGTAAACAGCAAACTAAATGGCGCAATAGCAGCAGTTACTTTTAACCCTTTGCTTTTTGCTTTTTTAATATGCGCAATTGCTTCGGGTGTACTTACAAAAGCAAAATGTACTCTCGAATTGGTGTATTCACTTAAATGAATATCGCGCTGCACAATAAGCTCTTCTGCTAAATTAGGAATACCTTTCATACCAAACTTAGAACTTGAAAGGCTTTCGTTCATTTGACCTCCTGCACTTAATGAAGCATCATCGGGGAAACTATAAACTAAACCATTGAAAGGCTTTACATACATTAAACTGCGCAGCATCATACCTGCATTTACATGCGTATTTACCCCATCGGAAAAAGCAACAGCACCACTATTATTCATGTCGTAAATTTCGGCTATGTCTTTCCCTTTGCAATCAATTGTTAATGCGCCAATGGGTAAAATATTGGTAACCAAAGGCTGGCTTTTGGTTAACACATATTCTATTTCAGATTTTGAATGTAAAGCCGGTTTGGTATTGGGCAAGCAGCAAACCGTAGTAAAGCCGCCCGCTGTAGCTGCTTGCGAGCCACTTTTTAAATCTTCTTTATGCTCTAAACCAGGATCGCCTAAAAACGCTGCCATATCTACCCAACCGGGCGAAACGCAAAGGTTTTTGCTTTCAACTATTTTATAATTTTTTTCTGCAGAAATATTTTTGGCAATTTTTGCAATACTGCCTTTCTGAATTAAAATATCTCTCTTCTGTAAATGATGAGGCGATGAAGCATCAATAATAAGTGCGGAACGTAATAGAATATTCATTTATAATGAAATTGCTATGCTAAAAACCTTAACAACAGTACTTCTGCCGCAAGGCCAATGAGTGCTAAAATAATGCAAACTTTCCAAAGCGCTATGCCACTGTTAATCTGCTGTACCACTTCTGTAATATTAGTGGTAAGCGCATCTAAAATTTTTATATTATTCAATTCAAACTTTTCTTCTAAATCTTCTTTGTTGTAACTATCCAATTGCGATTCCTGACGATTAAAGTTTAACGCCACCCATTCGCTGCGCTGTTTCTTTTCATTTATGGCTTCAAAAAAACCGGCTTGTTTAAACTGATTATCTAAACTTAAAAATACTTTGTTAGATAAATTGCGTTGTCCGGGAATCCATTCTGAAGTAGCGTTTCTAATTTTGTAAATGGCTTCGGCAGATGCATTTTCATCGGCAATTTCTATTTGGTTGTCTTTACCTAAAATATAAGAAGTTTTAAGTTTTGCAGAAGATGTAACCGCCATTTTATATATCAATGGTACAAATAAAGAATGAACCGGAAACTCGCTGTAATCTTTACCCAATGGCGAAGCACATACTAATATTTTTCCGCCTGAAAAATTGTACTGACTTAAAAACGATGCATTGTTTTTCATGCCTAAAACAACCTGCTCGTTGCTTCTGGTTTTTTTAACAAAGTTGTAAGCCATTTTAACTTTTGGCAAAGCTAAATTCTGCGGAATTTTTTCAAACACATCACTAAACAGCTCGCTGTTTTCGTTTAAGTAGCTTACTTCATTTAAGCCTTCACTTTTTTCTGAAATTTCATTAGCCCCTACAATGCTGAAAAACTTGTTATAGCTGTTAGCATCGGCAGCAATACCTGGGAACAACAATAGCGTTCCGCCACTTTTTACATAGTTTTCTAAAGCAGCAGAAAGCTGTGCAGAAATACTATTTAAATTATGCAGCACCACTAAATTGTATTGGTTTAGCGCAGCAGCATCTACATTGTTGCTGTTATTATTTTCTAATAAATAATTAGGTTGCTCAAAAAACAAGGCTTTCAGAAAATTGCTTTCTTGTTGCTCGTTAATGGTTAAAATTTTTATAAGCTCGTTGGTTTTGAAAGTGAGAAAATACTGGTCATCGAACGTAACTGGAAAATCGTTAATAAAAACTTTCATTTTTTGCCAGCCATATTCCTGAATACTGAATCTCATGGTATCTATCGTAAAACTTTTTGCCGGCACTGAAGCATCGGCAATGGCTTTAACCTGATCGTTGATACTCATGCTCACCCGCACATTTTGCACTTCTTCATTTCCGGCATTGCCAATTTTAAAAAACAAGCGGTTTGGCTCGTTAACAAACAATACAGGTTTTTCAAGCCAACAAGAATCTATAAATAAGTTTTGCTGTTTTACTGCTTGTAACGGAATTAAAAAATATTGATGCGTTGAATCAAATGTTGCATCGGTTATGTTTTTTTGAAAATCGCTAATCCAATAAATTAATTTTTGGCCTTCATACTGCTGCAATAAATTTTTCTGAAAGGCTGCAACTTCGCTTAAATTTTTCACAACGGGTGTAAGCTCAATTTCATCTAAGCGATTTTTCACATCGTCTTTAGAAGTCAAGAGTTGCTGGCGCGGCTCAAAATCGTTGGTTACTAATTGAAACTTGGTGTCTTCGCTATAGGCATTTACAATGTCTTGCACTTTCTTTTTACCCAATTGAAACAACGGCTCCGATTCTGAGGCAGCATTCATGCTGAATGAATTATCGAGATAAATGCTTACAATCTTGGCTTCGCCTTTTTTGGTACCTGCATCAGCAACCGGAATATAAGGTTGTGCAAAAGCCAATACTAAAAATGTAAATGCAAGTAAACGAGAAGCCAATACCAGCAAATGTTTCAGCTTAGAACGATTAGTAGTTTCATCGTTAATATTTTTCAAAAACCTTACATTGGTAAAATAAACGGTTTTATATCTGCGGAAGTTGAACAGGTGAATAATAATAGGAATGGCGAGTAACCCCAGCGCAGCTAAAAAATAAGGATATACAAATGCCATATTATTTATTGAATGAAGCTTCGTTTATTACTGAAGCCTATTGAAACGGTTTTCAAATTTACTTTCAAAGTTTTGATTAAGTAAGTAAACCTCATTTTTATTATACACAACAATTTACTCGGTAGCCATTAATGCTGCTTTCTCGCCCAACTCGCTGCCAATTGCCACGCCCATGCCACCAAGCCTTGCAGCTATTATTATGTTTTTTGAGGCTTGTTTTAATATGGGAAATTTATGGCTGCCAAAAGCCATAATACCCGACCATGTTGATTCAATTTCAAATGGGGTCATGGGTAAAATTAATTGCTGCAACTTTTGGATAAGACTGTTTAATATATTTTCAGTAATACCAAAAGTAGTAGTGGTTTCACCTTCAAAATCAATATTTCTGCCACCTCCAAATAATACTCTATTGCCTACATTTCTGAAATAATAATAGCCTTCATCAAAGTGAAAAACTCCTTTAAATTTCAGATTGGCAATTGGTTTAGTTATAAGCACTTGTCCGCGACCGGGTACAATATCTAATTCAGGAAAAAATGTTGTAGTAAATGTATTGGTACAACAAATAATTTTCTTTGCTTTGAAAGCTATAGTTTGTTGCAATACAGGCTCTTCAATAAATGCTGTAGCATGCATTTCGTTTTCTTCAATATTGCTAACCTTACAGCCAGTAATAATTTTCACGCCTTTTTGCTGCACATAATAAATAAGGCTTTCCATCATTTTTCCCGTATCTATTTGCCCTTCCAACGGATGCTCAATTATGTGCTTTACTTTTTCAGAAAAACCAAATTGTTTTATTAGACTGTTGTTGTGTTGAATGCTTTTTCTTCCAAAAACAGGTTGAAGCAAGTTGTTCAGTTTTTCAATTTCATTCAAGCAAGTATGGTTTTCTTTAAAAAATAATTCATAACCACCAAAATGCTCGAAACCAATGTTGTTATCACCTAATCTTTCACGAAGTTTATTTAACCCTTTAAATCGTAAGTTTACTAATTCCACAGCCAGTGTTTCAGGCATTGTTTTTAGGTCGGCTATAATTTCAGTTAAACTTCCGAAGCAAGCAAAACCCGCATTTTTTGTGCTAGCACCTGATGGCAACAAGCCTCTTTCTAACACCACAACTTTAGCCTTAGGTTGATTTTCTACAATACTTGCAGCTGTTGAAAGCCCTACAATTCCTGAACCAATAATAATATAGTCGTAAGTAGTGAAAGCAGATTTTTCCCAGTAAGAAAGCATGTAAGATGGGGTTGTTAAACTACTTTTAAAATACCTGCCAATACATGAATATTCACTCTGTCGATATATGTGTTAAGTGCCTCAAGTTTAGCTGTTCTTCCGTCTCTTAACTTAACATCCATTGATAATTTTGATTTGTTATTTAAGGCATCATTTATAGCCTGGTCAATTTGATTACGAAGATTTACATCAAATACTTCCAAAAAATCTGTAATGGTTTCAACATTTTTTTTGTTTTCGGTTAGCTCATCGAAATATTGCGAAACCATGGCACTTTTATCTTCAACTATAATGCGCCAAAAGGCTGCACCTGTAAGCTTTTGTACTACATCTAAGCGAAATTCAGTTCTGTGTAAATCATCGGCATACCGCTTAATTTCCTTTCTTACCTGAGAGCGCTCAAAAGCATAACGAATAGATTGTGTAAACACCTTTCCATCAAACTGCCCCTTCACTAAAAAATCTTGCGCACCCATTTTTACAGTTTGAATACCCAACTCTTCATCTTGCAAACCGGTTAATACAATAACAACAGCATCTTTTTTTACTTTAAGAATTGTTTCAAGAGTTTCAATACCTACACTATCGGGCAGGTTGAAATCAAGAATAACCAAATCATAATCGTTTTTTGAAAGCAAATCGGTGGCTGTTTTTAAATATTCGGCATGTGTAATATATGAGTTTCGTAAAACCGATTCTTCTAAATAAAACTTTATTAAGAAAGCATCGCCCGGATTGTCTTCGATCAATAATATATTAAGCGGCTGTTCCATCATCGTTGTGGTTATTTAAAACTTTATCGCTATATCTTGGAATGCGGGCCATTCGGCACCAAAAATCTATTAATGAATTAAATAGTTTTGAAAAACTTTCGAAATCTACAGGCTTAGAAATGTAGCAATTGGCATGTAAATCATAGCATTGCTGAATATCGTTTTCTGATTCAGAAGAAGTAAGAATAATTACGGGCAAGTATCTTAACTCAGCATCGGTTTTAATTTCTTTTAAAACTTCGAAACCGTTTTTTTTAGGAAGGTTTAAATCTAAAATCACAATTGAAGGTGTTGGCTCGTTTTCATAAGGCGTTTGCTTTCGAAGGTATTTTATTCCTTCATCTCCATCATGAACTGCGAAAAGTTTTTCAAGATGTTTATTGTCTTTTAAAAACTCTTGTGTTAACCTCACGTCTCCGGGATTATCTTCAATTAACAGTATTCTATATTTAACTTCTTCAGCCATTTTATTTTTTCAATTCAAAGTAGAATGTTGTTCCTTTACCTTCTTCCGATTCCACCCATATTTTTCCACCGTGTCTTTCAACTATTTTTTTACAAATAGATAAACCTATACCTGTGCCGGGGTATTCATTTCTATTATTCAGGCGTTGAAAAATTACAAATATTCTCTCGTAGTATTTTTTTTCAATTCCTATACCATTGTCTTTTACAAAGAAAGTGTATTTATTCTTTTGTTCAGTAAACCCTATTTCAATAATTGGTTTATTGTTATTTCTGAATTTAATGGCGTTATCTACCAAATTTTGAAACAGACTGGTAATTTGCGAATAATCTGCTTTAATAACAGGCAACTCTTCAGGGCAAATTAATTCTACATTATTATCGGCAATTACTTTTTGAAGGTTGAATTTAACCGCTGTAATTACATTGTTTAATTTAATTTCATCGAAAGGCTTGCCTTTTCTTTCTACTCTTGAATATTCTAAAATATCATTTATAAGTTCTTGCATTCGTTTAACCCCATCAATTGCAAAAAACATAAACTCTTTTACATCATCAGAAAGTGTTTCGCCAATTTTTCTTTCTATAAGATGTACATAACTGGAAACCATTCTTAAGGGCTCTTGTAAATCGTGAGATGCTGCATAGGCAAATTGTTCCAAATCTTCGTTTGAGCGTTGAAGCTCAAATGCCTGGCGTTGTAACTTATTTTCAATTTCCTTAAAGTCGGTTATATCGAAAGAAATAAGCAATACTGCGGTTACTTCATTTTTAGTATTTCTGGCAGGAATAATATAATTTTTGTAATGAAAATTATTTACGGTTCTTTCCATAGTACCAATTTCACCTTTCAGTGCATTCGTAAAGAACTCAATATAATAATCAATATCTTCTACTGAATAATTGCCATATTTTAAAGTTCTTAATTCATGTACTGTTTTCCCTTCAAACATTAATGGCTCTAAATTATGATCTTTAAAAATGGCCCCCTCTACTATTTTTATTTTCAAATCTTTATCAAAAACCATAATAGCTGTTTTCGGTATATTTCTAACTATGGTTCTATAAAGTTTTTCCGATTCTCTTAATTGTTCATCATTACGTTTTCTTTCTAATGCGTTAGCAAAAATTTGCCCCATAATTTTTAATAATGGTTCTGCTTCATCCAGCCAGAAACTTTCTTTATTAAATGAAGCAAAAACATATGCACCAACAAATTCATTATGAAAAAATATGGGTACGCCAAACATAGACTTTACACCACCTGAACTCATAACTTCTTTTAGTAAAAAACCTTCTTCCGGTATAGCATCTAAATTTGGGATACTTATAAATCCACTATTGCGGATAGTATCGAAAGCCCAAGGAAAAGCATCGTAAGGTAATCCCCAATAGTTGCCGGTTTCAGCGGTTCTGCCATCAGAAAACCATGAATGAGTAAGATTTAAAGTTTGTTCTAGCTTATTGTATTGAAAAATGTATCCTTGATCAGTTTCGAAAAAATTACCAATTTTTTCTAATGCCTCAACTATTCCCTTATCGATTTCTTCTGCATTAATATTAATAAACCTTGAAGAAACATCTGTAATTATATCTTCAAATTTTAGTCTGTATTGGATATATCTTTCTGTCTTAGCCCTCTCAATGGCATTGGCTAATATACTTGTAAGTGTTTTAATAAAGTTTAGATCTGTCTCAGGCAACTTTGTTTTATCTCTGGATGATAATATAAGGTAGCCTAATCTTTTATTTTTTATTTGCAGAGGAAAAATTAAAAAAGATTTTATTCCTATTTGCTTAAGTAGTTTTATTTCAGGTGTGTTTCCTGCTATTTCAGAATCTTCAGATATATATACATATCCATGCTTGTTTATGCTATTTAGTATCCATGAAAAATCATTTTCTTTAAAGCCTGCTAAAGCAAACTTACCTTTGTTAAGTGGGTCGTTTAAGTCAGTTGCAAATACATGCCTATAAAAAAAGCTTCCATTTGAATCTATTTCAGCAATAACAGAACGGTTCATTGAAGTATTATTACATATTGTTTTCAATGTGTAAAGCATTACTTCGTCTATTTCTTTAAAAGAAATATTAAAAAAGTCTGATGAAATGTTTGCTATAAGTTCACTAAAATGAAGTTGTTTTTTTAGGTTGCTTTCAATTGATTTTATTTCGGTTATATCTGTTGAAACACCCAGTATTTCCATTTTACCATCTGATGATATTAATGGCGTTTTTACTGTTTGAAGCCACGTTTCTTTTTTAGACTTATCATCAGTATAACACTCCTCAAATGTTATGGACTTACCTTTTTTAAGTATTTCTTTATCTTGATTTTTATAATTTTCAGCAAATTCTTCCGGAATACCTATTTCAAAATCGTTTTTTCCAATTATGTTTTTAATAGAAGCTGAAGCTACTTTTGAAAATTTCTTATTTACAAGTTTATACTTTCCTTCTTCGTCTTTTACAAAAATTAAATTTGGGTTGGCATCAATAATAGTATGTAAATAGGCTCTTTGTTTAATAATTAATTCTTCTTTTTCTTTTATGTCAGATATATCTCTTGATATAGAGGCAAAGAAATCTACTTTACCATCTTTATCTTTTTTACATACCAATACCTGAGACACTTTCATAAGGTCTCCATTGGTTTTTATAAATGTAATTTCTCCTTCAGCCGCTCCCCTTTTCATGGCTTTGGGAATCATTTTTCCTGTGAGATAATTCCAAGATTCAGGAGTATGATAATCTTTAGCATGAAGTTTTGTAAAATCCTTTACTTTATCTGAACGAAAAGCCTTTTGTGCTGCACTATTGATGTATTTTACATTACCATAAAAGTCTGTAGCCGCTACTATGTCTGATGTAGATTCCATAACAGTAAACAACAACTCTTTGTCTTGAACGGCATCGGCTAACTTAATTTGTTGTTTTTTAAATTCTGTAATATCATCATAAGTCATGATAGTACCCGCCAGTTCATCATTGTTGTTAATTATTGGCGAAACAGAAATTTTTAAATGTTTTATGATGTCATTGTCGCTTTTTACAATAAAGTCTTCATTAGTTGTAGACATTTTATGTGTTAAAGCTTTAACTATGGGCAATGTTTCAAAAGTATGTTTATTGCCATGCTCTCCATCAAGCAATTCATATTTTTCAATCCATTCTTGCATGGTCATTTCAAATGAATTGCCAAAATCTTTTCTTACGGCTTCATTTATATAAATAACTTTTCCGGTGGCATCAGTAATTACTACTCCATTAGCAATAGCCGCTAATGCATTTGAAAAAAGGTCTTTACTAATAATAGTATTGCTCAATGGTGTTCAATTTATACAACAATGAAAAATAGATATTTTAAAGCACACCGCAAAAATGAAATAAAAAAAACCTGCAATAATTGCAGGTTTTTAAAATACATTTAGCATTATGATTTATGATTTCCACTTAATGGTGCATCCTATAGCTTTAGTTTCTTTAATCTGCGGTTGTTTGCCATTCAATAAATCATTAATGGCTTTTTCTACATATTTCGTTTTGTTTTTTTTATCGCCTTCGCTGTCATCATCAATTGCACCAATGTATTGTATTCTAAATTCATTATCCAGAATAAATACGTGTGGTGTTCTTGTTGCGCCAAAAGCCTTTGCGGTTTGCTGCGTTTCATCGTGCAAATAAGGGAACGTGTATTTATACTTTTTAGCTCTTTTTGCCATTTCATCAAATGAATCTTCAGGCACTTTTGTGGCATCATTAGGATTGATAGCAATAACCGGAAAACCCTTTTGTTTATAATTTTTATCTAAATCTTTTATTCGCTCTTCATATAATTGAGAGAATGGACAATGGTTACAAGTGAATATAACCACATAACCCTTAACATCTTTAAAATCTGTTAAAGAAACTGACTTTCCGTCAACATTTTTTAAGCTAAAGTTTTCAGCAATATCACCAATGGCATATTGCCCATTAACAATTGAAACAGTAAAAAAAAACAAGACAGAAAAAAATGTTTTTTTAATCATGATTAATCATTTATAAAAGGTTTAACTAAATCTTCTAATTCTTCATAATTGCTGAATTGCTTCTCAATAAACATTCGTGTTCCGGATGAGGCATGAACAATTAAGGTTGCTGGTATAGAGCCGCTCCAACTTTTGCTAACTTTAGAAATCCAGTCATTATAGTTAGGTGCATTTAACAAGATAACTTCATTCTTAATGTCGTTATCTTTAACAAAAGGAACCAACTTTTTATCATATTGACTTTTAAAATCTAGGCTTACTAAAGTTATTTTAAGGTTGTAAATGCCATAATTTTCGTTCAACAATTCAAAATAAGGCAATTCTTCCACACATGGCTTGCACCAGGTAGCCCAAAAATTTATTACGTAAACTGTGTCATTTTTTACCGTAGGTTCTAAACGAGTTGAAAATTCACTGAAACTAACTACAGGAACGTTCTGCCCTTTTAAATGAATAGTTGTAAGGAAAAGAAAGGAAGTAATTATTATGCTTCTCACTTTTTCAATTCAGCATTAATAGCTTTAATAACTTCATCTTCATAAACTGTAGTTCGCGGAGAAAATGAGGTTACTACTTCGCCTTTTTTGTTAATTAAGAACTTCTGAAAATTCCAACTTACTGAAGCCTCTGTAGAACCATTCAATTCTTTTTTTGTAAGAAATTGATATAGTGGGTGAATATCTTTTCCCTTAACCGAAATTTTTTCAAACATATCGAAACTTACACCATAATTCTTTTGACAGAATTCAGCAATTTCTTCGCTGCTTCCAGGTTCTTGCCCCATAAAATTATTGGCTGGGAATCCTAAAATTACAAGGCCTTTGTCTTTGTACTCATCATATAATTTTTCAAGGTCTTTATACTGTGGCGTTAATCCACATTTGCTTGCCACATTAACAATTAAAACAACTTTCCCCTTGTAATCAGATAAATTCTTTGGTTTACCATCAAGAGTGTTCATTGTAAACTGGTAAATGGTATTATCACCTTTGGTGTCGTATGTTATACGATCTTTTCCTGTAAGCAAAGCATATATTCCTGAAACTAAGCCTACTACTAAAATTCCTACAAAAAGCATTTTTTTCATTTTTTGGTTAATATTTATGGTAAAGTTTACAATAATTACTGAAAGAATGTTCTGTAACTGGTTGTTAATTTTTTAAAAAACAAATATTCTACCATTTAATAAAATTATCATTCAGAAGCAATTTAAGCTATAAATGCTGAAAATCAATTTAAAATTTTAGGTAAAAATCTTTCGTGAGTAATTTGTATTCATTAGTGTAATGATTTCTATATGCTTCAATTATTAAATTTTCTTCACAGTATATTGAGTTGTTTTTTATGTTAATAAACTGTAATAATACCCTTTTATATGGCGCAGACTCATTTCCTTTCACATTACAAACTTTAAAAGGTATTAAGCCATTTAATTCAGCAATATGTACAGCAATATTTTTCTTATCGTAAGGAAGAATTACAGCTACTGAACCATTTTCAGAAAATAATCTTTTGGCATGAAGAAAAAAATCTTCCAATGGCAATAAATTATCGTGCCGTGCGAGGGTTCTTTGCTCATTTTCAGGTTGCAGACTATTGCTGAAAAACGGTGGGTTACAAATAATTAAATCATACTTTTTTTCAGACAGAAAATTCTGAATAGAAGTGTGAAAAACTTTTAGCCGATTGCTCCATTTAGAATTGTTGAAGTTTATAGTTGCTTGCTTACAAGCTGCCTTATCTATATCAACGGCATGAACAAAAACATTTTCATTGGTTCGTTGTGCCAGCATAAGGGCAATTAATCCGCTGCCAGTCCCTATATCTAAAATACTTCTGTAGTTGCTAAAAATGGTTGTCCAAGCGCCAAGCAAGACACCATCGGTGCCAACTTTTTGTGCACATATATCATGGGCTACTTTAAATTGCTTAAATTCAAAAGGTTGTTTCATTCTTTTCAGAAAACAAAAACGGCACGTGAAAACGTGCCGTGCAAAATACAACTCTTAAATAATTTTTTCCAGATTACTGAGCCAAATACTCTTTCAAGCCATTCTTTTTGGCAACGCTTCTTAATTTAGAAAGCGCTTTGTCTTTAATTTGGCGTGCTCTCTCTCTGGTAAGTCCAAGATGCTCTCCAATATCTTCCAAAGTCATTTCGTGAGGTACACCGATGCCATAGAATAACTTCAGTACGCTTCTTTCTCTGTCGGTAAGAATACCAAGGGTTCTCTCAGTTTCGGCAGCTAATGAAGCAGCATACAACATGTGAGAATCGGCTCTTGAAGCGCCTTTGTTTTCTAAAACATCCAATAAAGTGCCTTCCTCACCTTCCTGAAATGGTGCATCCATAGAAACCGGGCGTGTAGATACTGTTAAGGTGCTTTCAATTTCATCTGCACTCATATCCAGAATCTGCGCTAATTCCTCAGGAGTTGGAGCTCTTTCAAACTCTTGTTCCAAATCAGAAAATGCTTTGTTGATTTTAGAAAGAGAACCTACCTTGTTTAAAGGCAAACGTACCAAGCGGCTGTTTTCTGCCAATGCTTGCATGATAGATTGACGAATCCACCACACCGCATAGGAAATAAACTTGAAACCTTTGGTTTCGTCAAACTTTTGAGCGGCTTTTACCAACCCTAAGTTGCCTTCGTTAATCAAGTCGTTTAGCGACATGTTGTTGTTTTGGTACTGTTTAGCAACAGACACAACGAAACGAAGGTTGGCACGAACCAATTTTTCCAAGGCTCTTTGGTCGCCTTTTTTGATTCTTCTTGCCAAATCCACTTCTTGTTCAGCAGTAAGCAAGTCTTCTTTACCTATCTCTTGCAGGTATTTTTCTACTGAATCGCTTTCTCTGTTTGTAATGGATTTGGTAATCTTAAGCTGACGCATTTATGGGATTTTTGGTTAAAAAATAATTCTTTATCTAAAAACAACACACTTAAACGTGCTGACTTTTTAATTATTGTGCAAATTATTTTTAAAAAACTCAATAGTCAAATAAAAATTTTTACAATATTCTTAACATCCATTTGAAACCTTGGTAATAAACAAATAGTTCTTACAAACATTTAGAATTATTGTATTTACGCTTTTAAACGTAGTTTTCAACATTTATTTTAATGGTGTTTGCGAAAATAGCAAAACCAAACAATTTGCCAAATTTTATTTGATAATTGAGTAAAAACTACATTCCCAAAGCATAATAATAGGTGCCGGGGTAATTTGGATAAACTCCTTCAATCATAACGCCACCTTTTTTGTTTTTCATTGCCGAAATAACGTCTTCTGTTTTATAAATTGGAGTCCTATCAACGAATGTAATGATAAAGCCTTCTCTCATGTTGGTCTGACGTGCTAATTTTCCCTCTGCAATTTTCACCACCTTTATACCATGTTTTATGCCCAGTTCTTTCTTTTCCTTTTCTGAAATTTCTCCAAATTCTGCACCAAGTAAATCAATTGTGCTAAGAGTTTCTTTAGTTATAATTTCTGTACTTTGATTTTTGTTCTTTAGTACCACAGTTGTTGTTTTTAAATCATTTTCACGGGTATATTTAACCTGTATTTTATCTCCCGGACGATATTGTGCTACAGTTTCCTGCAGTTTTGGAGCGCTATTCACTTCTATTCCGTTTATTTGCTTTATTACATCGCCAGGCTTTAGTCCTGCATCATCTGCTGCACTTCCTTTATTTACATTTTCAATATAAACTCCTTTCAAATCAGATAAATTATTGGTTTTAGCCAGTTCACTATCAATATTTCTAATATTTACACCTAAAAAGCCTCTTTGAACCACACCATATTCTTTAATGTCTTCTACCACTTTTTTAACAATATTTGCCGGCACTGCAAAAGAATATCCTGCAAATGCACCTGTAGGTGAAGCGATAGCTGTATTAATGCCAATTAAATCTCCATTTAAGTTTACTAACGCACCACCTGAATTTCCGGGGTTAACAGCCGCATCGGTTTGAATAAAAGATTCCACAGCAGAAACATCTTCTAGAATATTTATATTTCTAGCTTTAGCACTTACAATTCCGGCAGTAACGGTTGAAGATAAATTAAATGGATTGCCTACTGCTAAAACCCATTCGCCAACTTTTACTGAGTCGGAATTAGTAAAATTCAAAAAAGGAAGGTTTTCGGCTTCAATTTTAAGTAGAGCAATATCAGTAGAAGGATCTGCGCCAACAATAGTTGCTTTATATGAAATATTATCATTCAGTATAACTTCAATGTCATCGGCACCTTTAATAACATGATTATTGGTTACTATATAGCCGGTTGGTGAGATAATTACTCCCGAACCTGCTGCCATTTGGGGTCGCGGTTGTTGTTGTTGCCAACCTCTATCTCCCCAAAACCTAAAAAAGTCATCGCCAAAAAATTCATGAAACGGATTATTGTAAAGTTGTCCTCTCGAAGAATTTCTTTGAGGCATTGCTGTAGATTTTATATGCACTACAGCTGGTGTTGCATGAGACGCAGCAACAGTAAAATCAACATTTTTAACTGCTTTATAACCATCAAAACTTACAAGCTGCGAAGGCTGTTCGTGCTTATAAGAAATGACTTTTTTTTCTTTGTTAAAATAATTAACTGTGAGTGCACCTACTACAGCACCTGAAAAACTTAAAATAGTTAATAGAATCAGATTTTTTAATCTCATAACCCAAATTTTTTAGAATTTTAAATACAACTTTTATGCCTATAGATAATTAAGCTGAAAAATAACACTCAGGAATGGTAAAAAGTCTGTTAAGACTGAAATTTTGACATACTTTTACAGCTGTTTAACGCATCTTAACGAATACAATCTTTCAAAAAATAAATGCAAATTCACTTTTATAAATATCAAGGCACAGGAAATGATTTTATTATTATTGATGACCGTGATGCAAGGTTTTCTCTGCTTTCTCAATCACAAATTTCTTTCTTATGTGACAGAAGATTTGGTATTGGGGCCGATGGTCTAATTCTGCTTCAGCAAGAAAAAAATTTTGATTTCAAAATGAAGTATTTTAATGCCGATGGAAATGAAAGCACTATGTGTGGCAATGGTGGCAGATGCATTGTAAAATTTGCACACGATTTAAAAATTGTTTCTGAAAAAACCAGCTTTATTGCCATAGACGGCCCACACGATGCTGAAGTAAAAAATGATCTTGTAAGATTGAAAATGAAAGATGTTTCAGAAGTTAAACAAATAGATGGTTATTTTATATTAAATACAGGATCGCCACATTATGTAACTTTTGTTGACGATACCAATGAAATTAATGTTTTTTTTGAGGGAAAAAAAATTCGAAATTCTGAGCCTTTCAAAAAAGAAGGGATAAATGTAAATTTTGTTGAAAAAACTGATAATGGAATTGTTGTAAGAACTTATGAGCGTGGGGTAGAAAACGAAACCTTTTCGTGTGGCACAGGTGTAGTTGCTTCTGCAGTTATTAATTCAATTTCTGAAAATAAAAATGAAAATTTAGTAGCAGTAAAAACTTTAGGCGGCAACTTATCAGTTGAATTAAGCAAAAACGAAAATGGGTTTAATAATATTTGGCTTATTGGACCTGCTGAGTATGTTTTTAAAGGCGAAATTGAGATAAAATAAAAAAGACAGCCGAATTTAACGACTGTCTTTTGTTACTTCTGTCTTAAGGCACATAGTTAATTCAACACCACCAATTTCTTATTCCCTTTAGTATTATCAGAAGTTATAGTAAGATTGTAGATTCCGGTAGGTAATCCTTGTAGAGAAATTTCAAAGTTTTTATACCCTACAACATTTTCATAATTATTTTGATATGCAACTTTACCATTTGAGTCGAACAATACTAACTCAACCCTTGAAGGTTTTTCGCCAGTATTAATCTCTACTGTAGTTTTTCCTTTAGCCGGATTAGGATACACATTGTAGTTAAACTCGGTAAGTGTTCTGGCTTTTGTAGTAGCCAACACATTAGAAGATTCGCCATCAAAATTAAAGGTATGTCCGTCTATTGGCTGATAAACCGCATTCTCATAAACAATTTCTTCCAACTGAAATTCATATTCTGTATCTGCATCTAAATTTGAAATTTCAAGAATATTTTCAGTTGCTTCATATTGTGTGTAAACACCCGTTGATAAGTTAGTAGCACCAATTTTATACAATGTGCCCCCACCAAAAGGATTCCAGGTTAATGTTACACTGTTTATATTAATGTATCTTGGATGAAGTGAATAGTTGTAATTACTTACATTCTCTTCTGGGTATGATGAACACTCGCCCAAAATATCATTAGGAAAATTCGGTAAGCCGAAGCGACTGTTGCTAAGTAATGCCACCCCATTATTTACAAAGGTACAAGCTGTTCCTCTCAGGTCAGGGTTTTCTATTGAGGCTAAATACGGAGTGTTTCTTCTAGCAATATATATTCTGCCATCTGGCCCGTTTTGCATTGCCCCCATGAAGCCACTTGATGAACCAATTTCAGTTTTTGTAGCTGAAATATTTTTAGCGGTTACTATATATTGAAATATCTTTCTTTGAGTAAAATCTAAAACATATAAAAACTCACAGTTTGGCGAAAATGCTGCTGAATATCCATAAGAAACATTTAAGGTGGTTGGTTCGCTTATTACACCTGTTGCATTATCAAATTTATATAAATGCGTTCCGCCAGATCCGCCCGCAAAAACTAGCCTCTCACCATTTGCAGAAACCTTTAATTCACCTGCATCTTGGCTTGAAACTACACCGGTTTTTGATTTCACCACCCCTTCAATACCATTTCTGGTAAACTGAAAAGCATACAATGTATCTGTTTCTGCTTTGCTAACAATAATCCAATAATCTTTACCATTCGCATGTTTTGCGGCAATTACAGATTCTGTAGTGTAATCAATAAGTGATACATCTTTTTGAACAACACCACCTAATCCTCCATCGAGATTCATATCTATCACATTATAACTTAAGCCATTCAGCAAATTGTTTTCGCGACAGTCCGTTGCAAACATAAAATATCGGCTATTGCTACCCGGTTGTTTTAATGAAATTGAACTTTGGAATGCGCTTCCGCAAGCCTTAGAGTTTGCAAGACTTCCGTTTAACATTACTTGATGGTTTCTATTCCAAATAGCACCTGTGGTGGGCAAATTTCCCCCATTAGAATAAAACATCAAATTTCCATCCTTATCAGAAACACTAATTGTTCCTTCACTAGCACTCATTGCTCCTGTAGTTATTGCCGTGGGTCTGCCGTTGGAAAAATCTAAACCTGCAAAGGTTCCAAAAAACCAATTGTTAGCCACTTTTGGGCTTTGTGCCTGTACTCCAAGTGCAGATAGCGCCAAAACTCCTGCAAAAAACTTGCTCATCACTTTCATAGTATCTGTTTTAAAAGATTATTTTTCGATAGAAATCTGCATCTTGTACGAAAGCAATGTTAATAAGTTACAGTACTGTATATTTTTTCTGAAAAAAGATTTGACATTTTAATTTGGCATTAGTATATTGTGTTCAAATTG
>CAZIZP010000035.1:0-25590 GCA_964543705.1 uncultured Chitinophagaceae bacterium | reverse complement strand
CAGTCATTTTATCCTTGAAATGTTTGAAGTCGCCTCTGCGTGTTTGGTCAATCAAGGCGTTTCGGTCGGCTAAAAACAGAATGCGTTTTTTTGCTCCGCTTTTCCAAAGTCGGTGAATGATTTGAAAAGCCGTGTAGGTTTTTCCCGTTCCTGTTGCCATCACCAACAAAATTCTGTTTTGTCCTTTTGCTATGGCTTCAACAGTTCGGTTAATAGCAATTTGTTGGTAGTATCTCGGTTTGCGGTTTGTGCCGTCAAAATAATAATCCTGCGAAGCGATTTTTTCCGCTTCGGGAGTTTCAATGCCTTTGTATTTTTTGTATTTCTCCCAAAGTTGTTCGGGAGTTGGAAAATTGTCTAAACCAATTTCAGTTTCAAGATTGCTGTCATTGGTTGACCTGTCGTGAAATAAAAAGCCGTCACCGTTGCTGCTGAAAACACAAGGAATGTCCAGTATTTTGGCATAGTCTAACGCTTGCTGAATACCTGCTCTCACAGAATGGTTGTTGTCTTTGGCTTCAATTACAGCAATTGGAATATTTGGTTTGTAATACAGAATATAGTCAGCCCGTTTTGCTTTGCCTCTTGCTGTCAGTTTACCCCGAACATAAATTTTACCGTCTGTAAAATATACTTCTTCTAATAGCTGTGTCTGCTTATCCCAACCTGCCTTTTCAATTGCAGGAGTGATAAACTTGGTGCATATATCTCTTTCCGATAAACTCTTTTTATCCATTCGTTTTTAATTCTGAAACAAGTTTACAAAATACTATTTATCACTTTACTATTCATAGTTTTCGCTCATTGTAATAAACCTAGCTTGCGGTCAATTGGAATTATTAATGAATAGCAAGTCTCACACTTGCAAACCCCGCTACCACCACTACGTTGTATAGCATAATTTTAATTTCCCCCAAATATATCTTTTTTAATATTCCAAACCCCGCACTTCAAAATCCTCCACAAGGCATCTCGAAGCATAGATAAAAAGGAATTTCAAATTCCATTTATAAAAACTAAAAGGAAGGCTTCCCTTGAAGGGAAGCCTTCCTCATGTAGCACTCAATCAAACCATCAACCATACCACCTACCCAAAGTCCTCCCTGTAGGGGAGGATTTAGGAGGGGCTCTTCCATGCTGCTCAGAATTTGCAATCCGATTAAAAAACCAACCCCTACCCATCATTCACTGCCCCGCGCGTGGCTATGCAAGCTTCAGGCGGAGCCTTTGAAGATTGCGATTCTTTTGGTTACTTTTCTTCTAAAGAAAAGTGACAAAGAAAACAAAACACCCTTCGTCATTCTGCAAGAAACTTTCCAATAACACCCCAACAAAAGAAATGCGCCTTTGCGCCTTCGCGTGCAACCAAAAACCCAAAAAAATCCGCCCAATCCATTAATCCCTCAAATCCGCGATTCAGACAACAAAGAAGAAAGATGCCTCAGGCATGACAAAACACCCCCACCCCAAAAAAACAGATAACCGAAAACTTAACCCACCATACCCGCGCGAGGCAAGTTCACAAAAGCGGAGCTTTTTTGTGAACGATTCTTTTGGTTACTTTTCTTCTAAAGAAAAGTGACAAAGAAAACAAAACACCCTTCGTCATTCTGCAAGAAACTTTCCAATAACACCCCATCAAAAGAAATGCGCCTTTGCGCCTTCGCGTGCAACCAAAAACCCAAAACAATCCCCCCAATCCACTAATCCCTCAAATCCGCGATTCAGACAACAAAAAAGAAAGATGCCTCCGGCATGACAAAAAACACTAAAGCATAAACACTAAGGGCTAATAGCTAATGGCTCTCCCAAAACTGATAACTTATCACATAAAACTAAAGGCCAACAGCTAATACCGCCCCTCTTATATACCCTTTATGTTGTATTAATATTACTACAACTATTTAAAAAATTCATACTTATTTTGATAAAAATTACCCCTATGTTAAAAGAATATATTGGTAATATTATCAAACACCACCGCCAGCTACAAAATCTAACATTAGAAGAACTCGCAATACGCATCAATTCCGACAGGCAACACCTCTGCAAAATCGAAAAAGGAAAAATCAACCTCACACTCGAATACTTAGAAAAAATATTAAATGCGCTAAATCTTCAACCCGAAATCTTTTTTAACCAACCCATCCACCACCACTTCGAATGACAATTTTTCAGTTTCCAGAAAATACAATAAACACCGTAACGGGCTATACAACCGTTCAAACCCCCGTTTTTCCGTTCCGAACGCCCAAAATCAACTTCCGGATGCGGAAAATCAACTTCCGGACGCAGAATATCCATTTCCGGATGCGAAAAATCAATTTCCGGATGGAGAATATCAACTTCCGGATGCAGAATATCCATTTCCGGATGCGAAAAATCAACTTCCGGATGCGAAAAATCAACTTCCGGACGCAGAATATCAACTTCCGGATGCAAAAAATCCATTTCCGGATGGAGAATATCAACTTCCGGATGCGGAAAATCAACTTCCGGACGGAGAATATCAATTTCCGGATGGAGAATATCAACTTCCGGATGCAGAATATCAACTTCCGGATGGAGAATAACCATTTCCGGATGCCCGATATCAACTTCCGGATGCCCGATAATTTTTTATCATCCCGCCACAAACATGCCAAAATGACATATTTCTTAACCCATAAAATCCATAAATTATGACCGACAAACAAGAAAATTTCTTCAGCATGTGCCTCAGAGTAGAAGCACGCCTCGACAACAATTTACCAATTGTCACTACCATTGCTGCCCTTAACACAGCCCGAACTTCATTCAAAAACCAGTTAGCCAACATTCGTAGCCTCGATTTGGTGGCTACACGAGTCGTTACAGGTGCTACCGAAGACAAAAAAGCAGTACAACAATCTCTAATCAATTCATGCGTTCAGTTCTCCTCTGCTATTTGCGCTTTTGCTGCCAGCACCAGTAACAATACACTCTATCAGGAAATATATAAGTCACCTTCAGCCATCGAAGAGTTAAGAGACGACCAACTGCCAACCTATGCAAATATTATTCTTTTACGTCTCAACGAGTATATACCAAGCCTGTCAGACTATGGTATCACACCATCCTCCATTTCAGCCTTCGAAAACCTTATAAGTGTCTATTCCACTGCAACTGCAACACCACGCTCTGCAATTGCAACCCGAAAAACAGCCGTGCAACAGCTTAAAGTCCAGTTTACCGAAACAAATAAATTCCTTAGAAAAGTACTCGATAAACTCATGAAATCTATCGAAAACGACCAGCCCACTTTAGTAAGCCAATACTTCAACGATAGAATCATCTATGACGATGGCGGCCCATCCAATACCATACAAGTCTATGAAGGCACACTCACACCTTCACAAACATCTGTAGTAGGTGCAATACCCGCCAGTACTAAAGATGTACGCCTCGAAGTCCTCACCTCAGGCACTATAGAATTCGGCTTCACCGATAACGGGGTCGATTTTCAGGGCAATACAAGCACTATCAACGGCATCGGTTCCTCTACACCCGCAATCACCTACTTCGGAACCATATCCGCAGCCACACAATTCATGGCTCGAAATCAAAACGCAATCAACTCTGTACAGTACAAAGTAACCTTCCTTCGTTAAACAAACTACCATCCTCAAAACCCAAAACCCGCAAGGCTTCCAACACCTTGCGGGTTTCCCATTTCTAAAATCCAACTTCAAACATCCACCATACCCAAAGTCCCGCTCCTCGCTAGAGAGATTTAGGGTGAGGCAAACAACTAAAGGCTAAAAACAAAAAACCCCGCTTCAAATGAAGCGAGGCCTTTCTTAACCCACGAGACAGACTTCGTGAATACAACCAAATTATTCTTTTACCACCCTCACTCTGCTGATACTATTTTCAGCTTTCACCTCAATAATATACATGCCATGTGCTAAGGCTGTAATATCAATAGTAGTATTATTTGTGGTAGCTTTTTTACTAAACACTACTTTGCCTTCTAAAGAAATGATATTGATTTCAGCATTATTGATAGCTGTTTCAATATTGATAATACCGGTTGTAGGGTTGGGATAAACGGCAAACCCTAAATCGTAGTTTGCAACACTTACTACAGTTACATTCACTGCATTGCTCGTGTTTTCACAACCATTGGCATCGGTAACTACTACACTATAATCACCATTTTGGGTAGCAGTGTAAGTTTGCTGGTCGGCACCTTGTATATCGTTGCCATTCAATTGCCATTGGTAGGTAGCAAATGTTTCGGTAGATAAATCGGCATTATTAGCAGTTACCGTTGGTTGTGGTAATGGGTTTACGGTAAGGTTTAGTGTAACTACACTATCGCAACCACCGGCACTTAAGAAAGTAGCAGTGTAAGTATCTGCTATGGTTAGCTGTTGCCCGTCAAAAGCATAGCTGTCTCCATCGCATATACTGGCATTAACGGTTTCAGTAATTTCCGATACTACATTTAAGTTTAAGGTTACGGTACTATCGCAACCTTGTGTACTGGTAAAGGTAGCAGTGTAGGTATTCGATTGGTTTAGTTGTTGCCCATCGAATTCATAGGTTTGTCCGTTACAAATTTGTGCATTTACAGTAGTGGCAATGGGGTTTAAATAAGTAACATTCAACTCTACAATACTATCGCAGCCTGCTGTAGTTTGTAAGGTTTCAGTATATAAGCCGCCCTGTGTAATCGTTTGGCTGAAGAAGTTAATTGTTGCACCATCGCACACCGTTGTGTCTAATCTTGTAACATTAGCAGGGGTTACGTTCAGCGTTAACTCAACGGTGCTGTCGCAACCTGCTGCATTGGTAAAAGTAGCCGTGTAGGTATTGGCTTGTGTAAGGGTGTTGCCATCGAAAGTATAGCTGCTGCCCTGGCATATCGTTTCTGTTAACTGTGTTAAGGCTGAAGGTTGGTTTACCGTTACTGTTATACTTTCACTTGCCGTACAGTTTGCACCTATGCTCACCGTTACAGTATAGGTGGTGTTGCTTGTTGGGCTTACTATAATACTTGCAGAAGTTGCGCCATTACTCCATTCGTATGTATTGCCACCATTTGCAGTAAGTGTAGTGCTTTCGCCATTACATATAGTAGTGTTACCACTTATGGTAGCGGTAGGGGCACTTTGCACGCTTATAGTTTGGCTTGCAGATGCGGTACAGTTGCCTGTTCCGGTTACCGTTACAGTATAAGTTGTGGTTGAGGTAGGCGAAACCGTTATTGCGGTTGTTGTTCCGCCATTGCTCCATGCATAGCTGTTGCCACCACCAGCAGTAAGCGTAGCACTTAAACCTGAACAAATAGTAGTTGGGCCATTAATAGCTGCATTGGGTATTGGGTTTACCGTTATGGTAGCACTGGCTGTTGCGGTACAGCTATTGGCTGCTGTAACAGTTACCGAATAGCTGGTAGTTTGGTTAGGCGATACTGATATTGAAGGTCCATTGCCGGGTGTATTACTCCAGGCATAAGTGCCACCTCCGCTGGCTGTAAGTACTGTGCTTTCGCCATCGCATATACTTGCCGATGATGGAGAAATGGTGGCGGTAGGGTTGGTGTTAACAGTTACCAATCTGCTTGCTGAAGCAGTACAGTTATTAGCACTAGTTACGGTTACAGTATAAGTAGTGTTGGTGGTTGGGCTGAAAGTGGCTGCTGCATTGCTGCCTCCGCCATTGCTCCATGCATACGTGCCGCCACCACTGGCAGTAAGTGTTGCACTTTCACCATTACAAATGCTAACTGTGGCAGGGGTAATAGCTGCAACAGGGGTGGCATTAACAGTAACTAATCTGGAAGCAGTAGCTGTGCAACCACCGGCACCTGTTACCGTTACGGTATAAGTAGTGTTGGTGGTAGGGCTAAAGGTAGCTGCTGCATTATTGCCGCCACCATTGCTCCATGCATAGCTGTTGCCTCCACTCGCTGTAAGTGTAGTGCTTTCGCCATTACAAATAGTAACAGTGGTCGGAGTAATAGCTGCAACAGGGGTGGCATTAACAGTAACTAATCTGGAAGCAGTAGCTGTGCAACCCCCGGTACCTGTTACCGTTACGGTATAAGTAGTGTTGGTAGTGGGTGCAAAATTAGCAGTTGCATTATTGCTGCCACCATTGCTCCACGCATAGCTGTTGCCGCCACTTGCAGTTAAATTTATATTTCCGCCTGAACAAATAATTGCAGTTGCAGGGCTGATACTTGCTGTAGGTATTGCATTTACAGTTACTAATTGTGAAGCAGTAGCCGTACAGCCACCGGTGCCGGTTACAGTTACGGTGTAGGTAGTATTTGTGGCAGGGCTGAAGGTAGCTGCTGCATTATTTCCTCCGCTATTGCTCCATGCATAGCTTGTTCCACCACTGGCTGTAAGTGTAATTGACTCTCCGGTACAAACTGATGCTGTTGACGGAGTTATTGAAGCATTTGGTGCAGCATTTACAGTTACTTGTCTGCTTGCTGTGTTTGTACAACCGTTTGCATCGGTTACAGTTACAGTATAAGTGGTGGTTGATGCAGGACTAAAAGTAGCTTGCGCATTACTTCCACCGCTATTACTCCATGCATAACTGTTGCCGCCACTTGCAGTTAATAAAATTGATTCTCCGGCACAAATGCTTGCAGAAGCTGGCGTAATAGATGCAGTGGGATTACTTACCACTGTTACCAATTGCGAAGCAGTGGCCGTACAACCCGATGCATCAGTTACAGTAACGCTAAAGGTGTTAGTGCCTAAAGGCGAAAATGTTTTTACCGCTCCTGTTCCTAATCCGTTATTCCATTGATAGGTATTACCTCCGGAAGCTGTAAGCGTAACTAACGCACTATTGCATGAAATACCTGGGCCTGATATAGCAGCGTTTGGAGCAGGATTAACTGTAATGGTTTTTGAAATAAATGCAGAAGTATCGCAGCCATTAGCATTAGCCACTTCAATATCTATAGAACCTGCATTGGTAAATTGTAAGGTAATGGTTCGGGTAGCATAGTTTTGAGTAACAATATTCACACCTTGTGGCAAGTTCCACACCCAGTTATTACCAAACGACATTCCTGTAACCGTAAAACTTATATTACCATTTTGGCATACACTACTGTTTCCGTTAATGGCTGTTCCTACAGTAGGCCTGTCAACTCTGGTTATTGTTTTACTGGCTGATAAAACAGAAACACCACAAGCATTTACTGCCCTCACTGAAAAAGTATTATTCGTAGCAGTTGCGGTTCCTCTATTAACCGTAATTTGATTAGTGGTAGAAGTGCCTGTCCAAAGGGGTGCTAAAGTCCATTGATATGATGTGGCATTAGGCACAAGCGGTGTTGTTAGTACTACCGTATTTTCATCTGTACAAATTGTATCTCTTACTGAATTTATAACTGTAGGGTTATCCGGAACAGAGCATTGAGAGTACTTTGCCAAAAATATGTCTTCGCCTGTTGAAGCGGAAAGGTTTTGAACGCCTGAACCAAAATCAAAATCTACATTTCCGGCAATATTATAGTAACCTCCCAAATACAATGAATTACTGTTATCAATATCTAAAGCAAAACTTTCAATAGGGTTTGTGCCAAAAGTATTTACCCAGTTAAAATCTCCGGAATTTGAATATTTAATGATAAAAAGTCTTGGAGAATTACCATTACCAATAGATTGTGAAAATGTATTAGCACTACCATCAAAATCTACAGTACCGTTACCATTAATTACGCCTACACCATATAAATTTCCTGAATCATCAGTATTAATGCCTCGCATTCTGGTTTGGGCATCAGTAGAGCCTATAAAAGGCCTAACCCAATCAGGAGTACCATTAGACGCATATTTTGCTAAGAAACCTGTGGCATTGGTATTAGTAGATGTGTATTGCAATGTTTCAAAAATACCTACCCCATAATACTGACCCGCAATATAAACACCGCCTCCTGAGGCTAAAGCTATATCAGCTACTATGTCATTATTACCAACAGTGCTATTATTATTGCTGTAAACTCTTTTTGCCCACAAATAGGCACCGCTGCTTGTGTATTTAGCTAAAAATCCATCGGCATTGTTAGAGCTTTGAGAAGTTAAATCTGTTGTATTATTAAAATCGAAATCGGCAGTAGTTGTAAATGCTCCTGACAAGTAAATATCATTATTAGCATCAATTTTTACTGCCTGCGCATAATCTCCACCACCGCCTATTCTGATAACTAAACCTAAAGTTGGTTCACCGTTTCTGCTATACTTTGCAAAAAACGGATCGGGTGCCGATAAAATATTTGCTGAAAAAGAAGTGCCCGGTGATGAACCATTAAAAGTTATTGTATTAGAGGTCTCTCCGCATAAAACAATGCTTTGGTCAGCGGCTATATCTACATCATAAACAAACTGATTTGCAGTTCCTGAAAGACTTCTTGCCCAAACAAATGCACCATCTGGAGCATACTTTGCCACAAAGCCATCTGCATTAGAAGAAGCAGATAATAATGCGGTTCCTGAACCGGGATCAAAATCGACATTGGTGTTTGAAAAATGCCCTACAACAATAACCGTATCATTCTGGCCGATAGCAATTCCCCGTCCTATATCATCGCCTGTTCCACCAATTTTAAATGCCCAAACTAAATTTCCTGCTGAAGTATATTTTGCTAAAAAAATATCGTTACCAGATGTGGCAACTAAATTAGAAACGTCTGCTCCGGGGTCGAAATCTACTGTTTGTTGAAAGTTTCCGGTAATGTAGAAAAACCCCGAGTCTGAAAACTTAATGTCTCTGACTATTTCATTACCGGTTCCACCAATTTTATTTGCCCAATCGAAAGTAAGCCCCGACTGTGCAAATACTTGAGTACAATAAAAACTTATAAGAATACCAATAAAGCTAAAAAGCCTTCTACTACTTTTAAATAATGTTAGTTTCATAATACTTAGTTTGGTGGCAAAACTATTTTATTATAAAACTTCTTTATTCTTTCAATTCACGAAACCCCCACTTTGAGTTTACAAACGGTATTTTATTTTCCTATTCTTATTTCTTTTAAGTTTTCTTCAAATTCTTTTTTTCGTTCTTTGCTAACTGTAATAATGTTGCCATTATCCATTTCAACAAAGTTTTCAAGCCTGTTGTATTTTTTTACAAAGTTTAAATTGATAATATGTGAGCGGTGTATTCTGAAAAAATTTTTTCTTTTTGATAAGTTGTCTTCAAAAAACTTTAATTTTTTACTTACTAAAATTGGCACGTTATTATTTAGAATTACATTCGTATATGCACCATGTGCTTCCAGTATTATAATGTGGTCGAGTTCAACAAAAAGAAGCCCATCATTTACCGGCAGTGCAATTTTATAAAAGGTACCCGTTACAATATTCTCTTGCAAAAGCTCCAGACGGTCTTTAAGGTTTTCGCTTATAAGTTTTTGTTGCAGCTTATCAATAGCATTTTTTAGGCTTTCAGGCTGCAGGGGCTTCAGCAGGTAATCTATTGCCGATAGTTCAAAGGCTTTTACAGCATATTCATTATAGGCTGTAATAAATATTATTTCAAAATTAATTTCTGAAAAAAACTTAGGTAATTCAAGCCCGCTGTATTCAGGCATTTCAATATCTAAAAATACTACATCGGGCTTGTGAGTATTAATAGCAATTACTGCTTCAGGAACATTATTACACTGTGCTAAAACATTCACTTGTGGACAATACAAATGTAACATGGCTTCTAATGAACGCCTTGCATGCATTTCGTCATCTACAATTATGGCTTGTATAATTTTTGTTTCCATACTATTCTCAACAGCGTGTATCTAAGAATTATAGATTTTTAAAATTACTCTTGTTCCGGTTTCTGAAGCTGTAAGGTATTTATCTTCTATTATTAAATCAATTTTCAGCCCGTAATATTCTTGTAATAATGCCAGCCTTTCTGCTGTGGCTTTAGTGGCAAATGATGTGTGAGACTTTTGTCGCATGTTTATTTTCTCCGAAGCATTGCGACCTATACCATTATCTTCCACCAGGCACTCGATATAATTTTCATATTTTGTAAACTGAATTAACAACTTTTTTTCTCCTTTTTTATGTAGCAACCCATGTTTTATGGCGTTTTCAACAAAAGGCTGAAAAACCATAGAAGGTATTTGCGTTTCCTCTGCATCTATTTCGTGGTAAATAATTTCATATTGCAAAGCTCCGTCAAATCTTAAAGATTCCAGTTGTAAATAATCAGAAAGCAATGTTATCTCTTCCTGAAGTGTAATAAATTCCTTACCCGAAAGCTCCAGAATTTTTCTGGTAAGGGTGCTGAATTTACCCAAATAGTATTGTGCCTTTTCTGTTTTTTGAAGCAATATTAAATCTTGAATAGAACTAAGCGCATTAAACATAAAATGCGGATTCATTTGGGCTTTCAGGGTTGATAATTGCGAATGAATAAACCTCTTCTCTAAAAGATTTCTCTTATTAATATACCTGATTCTGAAAGCATAAATAATAGAAACGAAACCACCAAAGGCCAGCATAATAAGTAAATAAAACCACCAGCGTTGCCAATAGGGTGCAGCAATTTTAAATTGAATAGAAGCCACATTGCTGCTTGCTATACCATCTTCATTTACGGCTTTTACTTCAAACAAAAACTTACCCGCGGGCAACGATTGAAAATGTGCCATACTGACCGAACTATTTACCAACTGCCAGGCAGTATCTAATCCACTCATTCTATATATAAAATAATGATTACCTCTTGAACGAAACACTGGCGATGAAAAATGAATGGCAATATTATTTTTCTCATAAGGCAGGCTATAGCCTGAAACAAGTGTGGTGTCTTTATCTTTTATAGAAATTTTTGAAATGAAAATACTTGGAACAGCGGTATTCGTTAGCGAAATATCTTCAGGAAAATATACCAGACCTTTAGGTGTAGCTATAAAAACTTTTTGGTTAAACATGCAAATGTCAAATACTTCTGTAGTAGGCAAGCCATCTAACTGATTCATGTATTCAGCACTATTTGCAGCTATATTAAACCTAATAATATTTTTGGCAGTGGCTATCCAAAGTGTATTGTTATTAAAATAAATTTTTTTAGCGGTAATATTTTCAGTATCTGCGTTAAGTTGCAGCTTTTGAATAATAGCTTTTGAGGTAACATGCAATATGCCATTATTTACGGTGCTTATATAAAGTTCATTGTGGTTCCCTGCTACAATATCTATTGCGTAAATACTCTTTCCTTTGTTGAGCACTTTAGTCTCAATATTGTTTTGATAAACATACAAACCATCAGAATATCCTATCCATAATTTCTTCTGTTCTTTTTGATAGTAAGCACATCTTACTCTTTTATTTCTTAAGGTTTTAACAGGCTGAATAGTGTTATTTTTTACCCGTGCGATATAGGCTTTATATACTGAGCCTAATAAAAAAGTATCTTCATAAAGTTGCACAATGGTTTTAATATTGTTGTGAGTAGCAACTATTGTTGGCTTATGGGTTTTGTTATTTATCAAATAAGTTTCATTCATGCAGGCAATGGTACTATTGTGCAATGAATCGTAGAATAATGTTTGAATTTCTTTTTTAGATTCTTTAAAGGGTATGTTTTTTATATCGTTGGAATAGGTGTTCCACATACTTAAGCTGCCATTCTGTTGCCCGATATAAATATTGCCTTTATTATCGGTAGTAATTTTTTTTACTTTAGAATCGGGCAGAGATGCATTTTCTTTATTTAATACCCACACGTTTAAATTGGGTATAACAAAAAGCCCCTCTGACAAAGTAGTAAACCAATAATTCCCTTCCTTATCGCACATTACATTATTGATGTTGCGTTCTGGAAAAAAAATGGCATTATTAAATTGGGTTTCTAAATTTTCATTTAAGCATAAAGCACCATTATTGCCACATACCCAAATATTGTTTTTACCATCATGCTGAACAGAAAAAACTCTTCCGAGATTTTCCGGTATATTTTTTCGCCACAAAATAGAATCTGATTGGATTTCCCAAAGCGAGTAGCTTTCGAGAAAACTCATGAGCACAAATAGACGGTTGTTAAATTTTAAAAATTGCTTAGGTTCAGCTTTAACAAACCATTCAGGGTTATTGAATTTTTTATAGATAATTGCTTGCTCTTTATTAAAATACCCAATTGAATTTCTTTCTATAAAATACAAGGTGTTACCCAGTATAGTAAGGTCTTTAAAATGGCATTTAATTTCTTCTTTAGAATTAGTATTTAGTTTAGTAAATGTTTGATTTTTTGCATTATCAATTTTAAACACACCCGTGTCGCAGGTGAAGTGTAGATTATTGTTGGCACTTACCGTATATATCGGAAAATTAGATTGTGCATGGCTTTTATTTAGCAATAAATGCAACGAATCATCTTCTACATAAAAAATTTGACCGAAGAAATTTTGGCAATAAATAATGTTTTGGTCATTTACAAAGAGGTTTGATATACCTATTCCATTTTGGCGAACATTTCTGTAATTCTTAAAATTTCGACCATCGTATTTGTATAACCCCTGCCCTGTTCCAAGCCATATATAGCCTTGCTTGTCTTGTACTATGTCATACACCTCGTTTCCGGGCAAACCTTCTTCAGAAGCAATGTTATAGAAGTATGGATGTTGTGCCTTTACTGAGACATATGCACACAACAGAACAGATAAAATAACAACCCATCTCACGCAGCAAAGAAAAATATTAATTCATACAATTAAAAGTATTTACTGAAATGAAAAAAGAATACGTTTACTAAAGTCGGTCGGTATGCTTTAAAATTATTCAGATTATTATTTCTGAAAACAAGACTTCTTATTTCTCAAACTCCTTAAAATCTTTAGAAGGGTCATAATCGTTTTTGGTAATTAACGAATGCAATTCGCTGTTAGGATTGCGGGAAGTAACAAAAGGAAAAAGAAGCTGCACATACCACGGCTCTTTTAATTGATTCCAGGCACCAAAACGGGCAGGATATTTACGGGTTATTTTGGCGGTTCCAAAAATTACATCCCAAATAAAAAGCAGGTTGCCATAATTGCCGTTAGGGTGCGAAATGCCATCTTCGGCAGTTAGTCCATGATGCGCAAAATGAGTGCTTGGGGTAGAAATTACACGCTCTACAACCCATGCTAAAGGGTGCAAAAAAGAATATTTATAAAGAAAGCGGTCCCACCTGGTTTCGCTGTGTGCCAGCAAAATAACTACCAGCTTTACAGGCAAATAAAACAAATACACATAGCCCATACCTAAATACACCAGCAATGCCGAAAACCAAATGCCCGGCATTAAGGCATAATACAGTATGGCATTTCTGTAAGTAACCAGCACGCCCATTTCTTCAACTACATGATGGGGGCGGTGCAGCTTCCACATTTTTCGGTTTACATGCGACAGGCGATGCCACCAGTATTGTGTCATATCGTCTAACACCAGAAATGCCAACACCTGTAACACCACAGGCAAATGCAGAAAATAATTTTCATACTGCGGAAAGAAGTGGTGTGCGGTAAATAAGGTAATAAAAAATATAGCCGGCTGCACCAGGGTAGGCAAAGTAACAAGGCTTACGAGTTCAATAGTAAAATCGTTTTTGGTTCTTCGGTCGTTAAAGTAAAGGCCACCCATTGCCTCCAGCAAGCCTAATACCAGCATTACTATTCCCGGAATAATTTTACTTATTACATCAAGACTCATCATTTATATAAACCTTATAGTGAGTAGCTGCAAATTATTTTAGTAACTATTACAACTTGTTAAATGTAGTGAAAAATGAAGCTAATTTTAAGATACCCTAAACATAAACTTATTACAAAGTGTATCAAACAATACAATTATTTCTGAATAAAATTTACCTGACTATTTTTGAAGTGTTTGCAAAAAAGTTTACAGGTTATTAAATCTGCTTTTTATGAAGAATATATTTTTGGTTACAGTATTTGGCTTTATGTTGTCATCGTGTGGAAACATTACACAAACCGTAGAGCAGCAATTAAATGAAATTAATACCAAAGCCGAGTTTTTAGATTCACTGGTAAACAGCGAACTGGAAAAAGTAAATAAACTCGATTCAATTATAAATTTTGAAAGCGAACGCATTCAGCAATTAGATTCTATGCTGAATACTTCTAAAAGCAAAATAGACTCAATAACACAACGCTTTTAGTTTTTCTGTAGGGTTAAAGATGGGGTTGTTTTTATACTACAATCAATTTTTCTTTCAGCCTACAATTCTATACACGCTAATTTAATACACTTGAAATGTTTTGGGGTTGAAACTATAGAAGCAGAAGTTTATAGGTTAAGCGTTGTATATAACTTACTACAAATTATACACTTGCTATTTATTAATAGTTCTAGATTGCCCCGAACATAGAAAAAGAATAAAGGCAGCTATTTTGCAGTTGAAAGCTTGTTCTTCTCCAAATACTTTTTAAACTCCTCAAAGCTCATTTTCTCAGTTTCTTTGGCAATTTTTTCTTTGATTTTACGGAATTCCTTTACGGTATCAAATCCTTTTTCTTTTTTAATTTTCGTTTTCATTATACACTATTTCTTTTGGTGAACGAATGTCTAACTGTATATAACCATTCTTTAAATTTACTGAATTGTATCCTCTAATTCTAAAGACATTTACAATATGCTTAAAGTTCCAACTTACTAAATAGTCTGTTTTATGAATGGTAGCAGTAGCTATATGGCGGCAATCATCTAAACTTGTTTTTCCAACTACATTTTCTTGAATGTATTTATCAGCAAGTAAAAAAGCCTCTTCGGTTACAGATACTAATTCCAATTTGTCCTGGGGTAAACTTTCAAAAAACTTTCTCACCTTTTCAGGAGCATTTTTTAATTCTGCAATAGATAAGTCAGAGTACACGCAGACAATTCTTCCCAGTTTTACTTTTTCAAATAATAGCATAGAAATTTCTTCAAACTCTTCATCAAATACACCACCAAAAACTGAGGTGTCGAAATATAATCTTGGTTTCATTTAGCCAAAATACATATTTTGCTTTACTCCAGAGTAAGATGTTTATGTAGCAAATGCTACTTGCTTGGCTTGATGCAGACACATCTCATGCCCGTAGGGGGGCTATGGGAAAGATTTATAGAAATTTTTCCGATGACCAAAGCGAGCAAACCACACTACATTGTTTCGAATAACAATTCCGATACGGTAGTTTTCGGCAACTTTTATCCGATAGTGTGTTTCGTAAATTCTTAATTTTTTTAACTGAGCAATTTGAGCAATTGACTTAGCCGACTTCACATTTAGTATGCAATCTCGCACTTGCTCCGAAATTTTTCGGTTGGCGTTGGCAAGGTCTCGGTTGAATTGGCTTTTAAATCTTAGCTCCATTCTTTTTGAGTGTAGAAAGAACTTCTTCCTCTGAAACATCTTCTGTTTCCATACCTTTGTTAATCCATTGGGCTAAGGCTATTTCTTCTTTTTCATCATCGTTTATGATGCGCGATTTAAACCCCATTTTTTTTACAAGGGCTGTAAAAAGGCTTTCATCTTTATCGGGTATGTTGATAATTATTGTTTTCATTTCTAAAGCTTTTTATTGCCTACTTAAGGTAACGAATTTAAATAAAAAAGTGCAAAGAACGAGATGCCCGAGGAATCTTTAATAGTGTATGCAAAAGCCATTCTATGAGATTAATATGGCATCTTGTAGATTATAAATCTACTTTTATCTGTCATTCGCCATGCCCTACGGAACATGGGGAATAGCAGGTTCTATGCTGAATACTTCTAAAAGCAAAATAGACTCAATAACACAACGCTTTTAGTTTTTCTGTAGGGTTAAAGATGGGGTTGTTTTTATACTGCAATCAATTTTTCTTTCAGCCTACAATTCTATACACCCTAATTCAATACTCTTGAAATCTACAGGCTTATACACCATTGCCATTTTATATTTTCACAATTGAATAAACTAACTTTATTATTAATGAAAGTTATGGCATACCGCCAAGGCTTTTATTAATTGTATAACTACTTTATTATGCTGAAAAAAATAACGGTTATTGCCATACTGCTTAGCAGTATTTTCGTAGTGAAAGATGCTTTTAATAATTCTGCCTTGCCAAATGCAGGGCATAGCGGTGCACCCGGAGAATTAACCTGCGCTACTTCAGGTTGCCATACGGGGGTAGCTCAAAGAGATTCTTTGTACTTAAAATTTGACTTCTTTTCTCCAACCCCTAACACACCAAGGCCTCAAGAATATCAGCTAAATACCAATTATAATTTTGTGGTTAGTTTCTTTAATATTCAACCGCCAGTAGGAGGTTTTATTGTTACCGCTTTAGATGATAATAATAACAATGCTGGTACTTTAGAGGTAATAAACACAACATTTACAGATACTCTTTCTGACCCCAATACAGGTAGAAAATATATAGGGCATAAAAACGCAACAAGTAACTCCGCATGGGTATTCCGCTGGCGCTCGCCAACAGTTTTTGTAGGTAAAGTAACCTTTTATTGCGCTGCTTTATTTGCTGATGGTAACGGGCAAGCTACTAACGATATTACTTATTTAGACACTATTCAGTTTGCAGCAGGTGGCGTATCCAATATTTTAAATGCCAACTTTACTTCAAGCCAAAGCAGCATTTGCACCGGTAATATTGTAACCTTCACCAATACTTCTACCGGCACTATTACCGAGTATCGCTGGGATTTTGGCGCAGGGGCTACCCCGCCTACCGCCACTACCGCAGGCCCGCATAATGTTAGCTATAGCTCTGCAGGGGTAAAAAATATTAAACTAGTTATTGGCGATGGCGTTGATGCCGATTCGGTAGTAAACACCATAACCGTAAATGCTATACCTACAGCCAATGCCGGGCAAGATGTAAATATTTGTTCAGGTCAATCTGCCACTCTAACAGCAACAGGTGGCGCAAGCTATACCTGGAGCAATAATGCCGGCAACACAGCAAGCGTTACTGTTACGCCTGTGGCCACTACTACTTACACGGTTACGGTTACCCAAAACGGCTGCACCGCCACCGATCAGGTTACGGTAAATGTTAGCCCCTCGCCAGTAGTAAACCTTGCCAATGCCACTTTGTGCTCGGGCAATAGCCTTGTACTTAATGCAGGCAATGTGGGGGCAAGCTATATATGGTCAACCAATGCTACTACCCAAACTATTACTGTTACTTCAGGTGGTACTTATTCAGTAACGGTAACCAATGCCGGCAACTGCGCTACTTCGGGCACTTCAGTAGTTACTGAAATTACTTCATTAACTGTAGGCCTGCCCGACACTGTAAATATTTGTGCAGGGCAATCGGCTGCTTTAGATGCAGGCAATCCGGGGGCAAGCTTTGCATGGTCAACCAATGCTACTACCCAAACTATAAGTGTGCAAGCACAGGGCAGCTATAGAGTAACTGTTACCGATGCCAATGGTTGCAGCGGTACCGATACGGCTTTTGTAAGCGTAAATGCCAACCCCGTAGTAGCTATAAATGACGAAGCTATTTGCAATGGGCAATCAGTTACATTAGATGCAGGTAATGCAGGGGCAAGCTTTACATGGTCTAATCAGGCAACTACACAAAGCATTACCGAGTCGCCCAGTGATAATACCAGTTACAGTGTAACGGTTACCAATGCTGCGGGCTGTACTGCTACCGATGGCGCACAGGTTTCAGTAAGCGGTGTTAGAGCAAATGATGTGGTGGTGTGTCGTGGCGAGGTGGCTACCTTAACCGCACAAGGCGGAACGGATTATGTTTGGAGCACAGGAGAAACTACTGCTACCATTAGCGTTTTAACTTTAGATACCATTAGCCTTACTGTTACCGGAACCGTAGCAGGCAATTGCAACAATACCGATGAAGTATTTATTTACCCGGTAAATGCTGCAGTTGCTACTTTCACTTTTCCCGATACCTTCTGTTCTAATATCAATAACGTTCTGTTAGATGATTTTGTAAATCCAACCGGTGGCACCTTTACCGGAACAGGTGTTACGGGTAATATATTTAATGCAAGCACGGTACAGCCCGGTGGGCCTTTCAATATTACTTATGAATATGCCGATGGCAATGGTTGCGATGCAGTGGTAACAGAACAATTTTGGGTAATAGTAGCCCCAACAGTAGATTTAGCAGGGCTAAATGCCGAATACTGTACCAATGATGCTTTGGTGCAATTACAAGGTTTTCCGGCAGGGGGCAGCTTTAGCGGTAGTGGTGTTGCAGACAACTTGTTTATTCCATTCTTTGCTGAAGCCGATACCCATGTTATTACTTACACTTTCACAGCAGCTAATGGTTGCTTTGCTGAAGATGCCGATACCGTAATTGTACATCAGGCGCCACAAGCAATTTTCTTTATGCCGCAAACGGTTTTCTGTGAAAACGATGAGCCCGTTGAGCTTTCAGGTATTCCCGCAGGGGGCGTGTTTAGCGGCTTTGGCGTTACCGATTCTATTTTCACACCTTTTGAAGCAGGTGTTGGCGGCTTATACGCACTTCAATATACTTATACCGATAGCAATGGCTGTGTGGCAGTAGCTTCCAATAATATTCGTGTGAACGATTCGCCCGATTTGGCTTTTTCAGGCATTCAGCCTACTTATTGTATTAATGAACTTTCGGTTGCCTTAAATGCTTTGCCTTCAGGCGGAAACTTTACGGGCAATGGTGTTAGCAACAATGAGTTAATTCCTTCGCTTGCCGGCTTGGGCGAAGACACCATTAGTTATATTTTCACTAATAACCTGAATTGTACTTCGGTAATAAGCACCATTGTATCTATTGTAGATACTCCTGAAGTTATTTTTTCAGGCTTAAACACGGCTTACTGTAATAACGAGCCTTCTGTGGTGTTAAACGGCATTCCTTCGGGTGGCACTTATAGCGGCACTGGCGTTACCGGCAATGTGTTTAACCCGGCTACCACGGGCATTGGCGGACCTTTCAGCATTAATTATACTTATACCGATAATAATGGCTGCACCAACGAAAAAACACAGCAGGTTTTTGTAAACGAATCGCCAGTAGTATCGCTTTCAGGTTTGGCAACTACTTATTGCAATTACGATGGCACTAACTACAGCATTTCTATCACCCCGCAAGGGGGCGAGCTATCTGGCGCAGGTATTGTAGGCGAAACCTTCAATCCGTTCTTGGCAGGCATTGGCACCCATATTATTCGCTATGAATTTTTAAGCACTAACGGCTGCTACGATAGTGAAGATTTGGTGGTAGAAGTAGCCAACTGCAACAGCGTTAACGATTTCGATTTAGGCAATATAACGGTTTACCCTAACCCTTTCAGCAACAGTTTTAAAATAGAAACAACTAAAGGCAAACTGAATACTTTACAGGTGTATTTATTCGATGCTTTAGGCAGAAATATTGCTGCGCAAGTATTGGTAGAGAATCAATATATAAAAGTAACTCCGATTGAAAACATTGCTTCGGGCTTATACTATTTAAACCTGGTGAACGAAACAGCCAATACCCGAATTTCTTTGCAGAAGTTTTAAGGGTGGCAATTAGCCCTTAGCCTTTGAAGGCTGTGTTTTGTGTTTTGAAATGTTTATAAACACATAGATACATAGAATAGCAAGTGCATTGTTGAAAGCCGCTACTGTGTATTTTGCTTGCAAACTATGTCTCCTGTATCTACTAATAAATAACATAGAACGAAGAAAAACATAGCAACCCCGCAAGCGTGGTTATTAGTTACAGCCACCATGTATCTATGTGGTTTGGTTTAAGCTTTATGTAATAAGTTATCAGTTTTCAGTTCTGCGATTCAGTGCTTTTGTCATGCCGTAGGCATCTTTCTTTTTTGGTGGGTATTTATTGGAAAGTTTCTTCCAGAATGACCGTTTGTGGATTTTACTTTTTGAATTTTGAATTTCGATTTTTGAATTTGTTTAGGATTAAGTGCTTAGTATTTTGAATTTTAACCCATCTCGTCAGCTAGCTAAAGCAGACGGTAATTTATAAGGGGGCTACTATTGCCGTTAGGCTTTAGCCAACGGCTTTTTGAATTACCACACAAGCATTTGAGAAAACCAGAATGCCTTCGTAAAGTTTATGCTGTCTTCCGGAGTACTCCCGATGCCTCCGTAAAGTTTACGCTGCCTTTCGGAGTACTCGGAATGCTAATATTAAGATGAATCTTATAACGCAAATAGTAAGACATGTATATTAAATAAAAAAGGATTATTACTTTAGCTTAAACCAAAAAATAACGGGCAACTCAATAATTCAAAAATCTTCCTCCTATATTTGAATAATAGTATATAGGAGGAAGTTTTTGAGAGGGTGGGTTGCTCCTATATGTAAGTTAGCAGAAACCCTATTGGCGACCGTGCTGGCATAAAACGAATGGGCTTTGAACGGACAGTTTTTGAAAACAAACTTAACTGACCGACCGATTTGAATGCCAACGCTTCGGTATTAAAAATTTTGCCACTCCACATTTTTTTAATTCAATTTTTTGCCACCGCACAAGGTATCCCAAAGCCAAAAGCAAAAGAGCCACTTTTTCCAACGCTCAATCATTACAAAATGCTAACTATAGTATGTGGTTTTTGTTGCATACTATAAATAGCTTTGACAAAATATTTCTCGTGATAAGCAAAAAGAAAATTCTTATTGCATTTGGTGATAAAGTTCGGGAACTCCGAAAGGATAAAGGACTTTCGCAAGAGGAACTTTCCTACAAAGCAGACCTGCATCGAACATACATTGGCATGATTGAACGGGCTGAAAAGAACATCACTCTAACCAACATTGAGAAGATTGCAAAAGCTCTTGATGTTGAAATAAAAATACTTTTCTAATGGAAAAAAGAGTTGACAGTTTAGTATTCAGGCGAATGACCTATGCCGACTTCCGACACATCAACAAAGTTGGTGGCGAAGAAGAAGGCGGTGGTGGACAGTCATACATAGATTTTCCAATTGCAGACATTGCACTTCAAAAATGGTTTGACTTTCTTGGAAAGAATACAGGAGTTGGTGCAGGCAACAGACCTCAATGGGATTTTTCCATAAACAGTTTTGGTTTAAAACAACCACACAAGCTTAGAATCTATCAGAGGCGTGCCGCCTCTGTGAGTATTGCTTCTCAAAAAATTCACAGCAGAGCAGCGAACAGAGTTCCTGCATGGCATCCTGACAATTCGTTTCCAGTTGACTACAATCCACATAGCGACAATCTTGTAATTTACATTGTCAAAACAAAAGATAATCAATATTGGGCAGGATGGTTTTTGAAGAATGAGATTCCGAAAAATTGGCTGATGAATGATGAACTCAAACAATTGTTTGAAGAGGAATCGGCAGGTTACATCAAGTTCAAGTCAAAAGTTCTTGTTGACACAGAAAATAAAGAGTGGTCTTTTTACTTTGATGCTAAGGAAGCGAAGAATCAAGTTAAGACTGAAGAAGATGTTGAAGAAGATTTACTCAACCAAGACACTTCACCAAAACTTGAAGAACTGATTGCAAAAGCAAAACCTGAAGTCAAAGAAAGAATTTTCAAAATCCGTCAGCGAAATAATCAGATTGTAAAGAATCTGAAAAAACTTTACAACGGACATTGCCAGATTTCAGGAACTGATTTGACTTTTCAAAAGAAAGATGGCAAATGGTATTCGGAAGTTCATCACTTGATTGCATTGGGTGAAAACGGTTCTGATTCTTATGCAAACGCAATTGTAATAAGCCCGTTGATTCATCGTATGCTTCACTATGCAACGGTTTCACCTATTGACCTTTCAAAAATAAAAGACCACAAATTGAAAATTCAGATTAACGGCAAGGACTATGAAATCAAATGGCATCCCGACCATTTGAAAACCGTAGAGAAATCTTTGAAGGATTAGTTTCGGTGCAAGTGAATGAGAAACTCATTCAGTGTTGCCCCCGTTTTGATTACATCAGTTCTGCTTTTAAACCGTTTATACTTGATGTCTTTCTTTACAACTTTTCCGTAGCCCGACAAGAAAGAAATCAAATCATCAATCGGAAGCAATCCATCTTCACTGTAACTTATTAAAAAGTCATCGCAATCTATTTGAGTGAGAATCTTATCAAACGAGCTTCTGATTTTAACTTTAGAACAGAAGTTTGAATATTGGTCTCTCCACGGTCTCAACCCACTTTCTCCAATTGCTTCGGGTTCATCTTCTCTTGCAAGTGTTTCAAGTATGTGATAGTTGGCTGCATATTGTCGCTTGATATACGGAGGGTCTATGTAACAAACATCACCAGATAACTTGGGTGCCAAATCCTCTGCGTAACCTCTATAAACCTTGTGACCTTTAAACTTACCTTCCTTTGAAAATGAAGAAGCGTAAAGTTGAATCGGGTCTTCTGCTCTCTTTACAAATTTTGACAAGTAGTGTCCGTATGTTCCAGCAATGTTTGCAATGTCGTTAGCAGCCATTATCAAATCATGCAATAAAAGTGAATGCTCAATTTCAGTAATGAAATTTTTCTTTAGCAATGACTTAATTTCTTTTCTGATTGCGTCAATCTTTGCGGCATTCTTTGCGGAAAAATATTTTCGTGGCTTGTTTGTATTTGTCGGCTCGCCTTCAGGACTGAACTCTTTATAGAAATATCCCTTAATTGGTTTCAAATTGTTCAGATAATTCAAAACAGTTTCGTAATTACTCCCACCGAATAAATTTTGAGTTGCAAACTTTTCAATCCCTTCAATATTTTTTATTCCCTTGAAGGCAGGAGCTTCACCCAAGAATAAATGCACATTGAGGTGATGATATGAATAAGTCATAACATCAACTGCTGAAACCTGAAAACCTTTTTCACGAAGTGCAAGCGAAAAAAGTCCAGTGCCAGCCATCAAATCAATAATATGCTTGGCTCCTTTTTTTGTGGACTTGATTTCCGAAATGATGATATCGGAAAGTTTATCCTTTGAGCCGATATATCTAAATCCCATTTACCTGAAATATTTCTTGTGTGTTACAATTTAGTAAACGCTTGATTGGAATAAGTTGTTCTGAAGAACTTAGCGTTTCAAAAATTGCATTATAATCAGTTTCATTCAGTTTGAAAAAATGTGCGACAACTTTCTCAATAAACAAGTCAGTTGACTTTGAAATGTTTTTCTCCTTTGATTGTGAAACTTCTTTTCTCACCAATTGCGTTACACGGTTAATAAGCTTTTTTACATCGGGGGAATCAAAATCAATTTTTGGGAAAGGCAAATTCACAAGCATTGTTTGTGTGAGATACGGATGACTTTTCCATTCATTCTCTCCAAATTTTTTAATCAGGTAATAAGTCATTGCTCTTGAGTTGAGAACAGCTAACACAAATTCCAATGAAAGCTTTCTTTCAAAGGCAGGTCTCAATTTCAGAATGTAAACGACTTGGTTTGTGATTGCATTTTCATAATCCAAACTCGCTGTAATTCCTACGCCAGTTTTACGAACAAGAATTTTATTGCCGTTATAAATACTCAAATCTTTGTAGTTGATTCCATCCTTCAAAGTGTTTATCCAACTCTTGGAGATGGAAGTGAAGCGGTATAAATCTTCCCCTACTTTCAATTTGATATTGCCAACTCCATTGTGATTGAGAATAATTTTTTCTTGCGTTATCGTTTCAAGATTCAAATCGGTTTTACAACTGTTGCATTTCGGTTGCTTTGCTTTCGGGTAAGGCAACCAGTGTTTGCAATTCGGGCATTGACAAACAACACCTTTCTTTGAAATCTCTGCTCCTCTTGTGTTCTTTACAAACTGCTGAACAACTACACTGTTGTTTTGGATTTTGTCAAAAGTTCTCTGCTCATAAGTTTTCAAGTCAATATCAAAAACGCAATTATCATTTTCGTAAAATCTTGACTGCGGAACCTTGTGTGATAATTCCTTTTCAACTTCTTCAAGAGCCAGTTCATTTGAGACAACTCTTTTCTTGAATGATGATGACAAACGGAAACAATCAACCTGATGATTGCTTTTTGCTTTTCCTTTTCTCCCAACTATGACTACACAAGCACGATTGATTTCAGGAAATATTTTTTCACCCAATCGTGCAATCAAATGAATCGTTGTGTTTTTAGAAAGTAAGCAACGGAATCTTGCTTGTTCTTGACTGAAAACTGAATCAGGAAGTATCAAACCATAAATTCCATTGTCATTTAGATTTTGTAAAATAACTTCAACAAACAAATCAAAAATATCAAACTGACCTTTTGCTAAAGAAAAATTTAAATTCAAAGTCAACGGGTCATAACCATTCAGTTCAGCACCCCAAGGAGGATTACTGACTGCAATATCAAAACCGTTTTTCGCTTTCAGTTCTTTTCTAAGTTCTGCCCAACCTTCAACAGAATTTTTTCCGTTGACTGGAAACAATCCATCAGTATGAATAAATTTTGTTGCAATCTTTTTCAAAGTTTCATCAGCAAACTTTGTTTGTGAACTGACAATTGCATTTATGTCTTTATCAACTCCAAAAATCTTTGGTAACGCATTTTCTTTTGCTGACAATTCGCTTGCTAATGTTCGGAGCAAAACACTATCTCCACAAGCAGGGTCAATCGCAGTCCCAATTTTCCGTTTGCCGTAATAACTGACAACTTTCCTTGCAAGATATTCAGCAAGAAATGAGGGAGTATAAAACACTCCATTCACTTTGCGTTCTTCCTTTGTATAGAATTCGGCAGGACTCATTTCGTTTTACTTTTTTTAAGGTAAGGAGTTATTTGTTCTTCAACCATTCTGACAGCTTCATAAGTGGTTTCATTGACACCGTATTCCTTAATAATTTTTTCGGCAGTATGCATCACTTTTAAATCTGCTTCTGGAACTTTGAAATACTTGCACAACTTTTTCAGTTGTTCAAGTGTTGGCATTCTTTCTCCTCTTTCAATTTTGCTTAACATTGGAGAATCAATGTCAGTTCCTTTTGACACCTGATGCAAGGTTTCACCTTTGTTAGTTCTGAGTTCCCTGAAGTGCTGACCCAAATCTGAATTATTGCCTTTCATTTTGCTTTATTGCGACTTGTCAAATTTTGACAAACTTACAAAGGTTTCCCTTGACTTTTAAAGGAACAGTGAAAATAGTTTTCAACAATGACCAGAGGACAGCCTACCCACAAAGCACACACTCTTGCAAGCCGCTGCAAGCCAGCCCACGAACCAAAGCTTGCAAGAGAGTGTGCTTTTTCCACCCCCGTAAAAAATTGAATTAAAAAAATCTCCTCCGCTCTAAAATTTTTAATACCGCCACCGCACGTGCTGACTGCTTATTCAGAAGGACATTGCTCCTGATAAAAATCGCTTCGTTGACAGTTTTGTGCTGACTTCGGACAGTAACAACTTCGGACGAGAAAGAAGGGCATCTGCTAACATCGGTTTTGCGTCAGGCGGGGTGGCGTGCTTCTATTGACAATTTTGTGTATAATTGAAGTGCGGTTCTTCCTATCGAGTGTAGTGCTAAAAAGCCCGCCCGAACGCAAAGCCGAAAAACGTCAGGCTGTGAAAAAACCTAGTTTTTAAGTGTAGGAAGTAAAATTTGCCGTTGTAGGTTCCTGTAAAAAGTGATTACAGGCTTTTA
>CAZIZP010000034.1:0-26767 GCA_964543705.1 uncultured Chitinophagaceae bacterium | reverse complement strand
CCTGTGGGAATCTGCCAGCACCATCTGGTAAGGCTAAATACTCCTGAGAGACCGATAGCGAACCAGTACTGTGAAGGAAAGGTGAAAAGCACCCCGAACAGGGGAGTGAAATAGAACCTGAAACCGTATGCTTACAAGCGGTAGGAGCCCGTAAGGGTGACTGCGTGCCTTTTGCATAATGAGCCTACGAGTTACTCCTCACTGGCAAGATTAATTCCGTACACGGAAGAAGTCGCAGCGAAAGCAAGTCTGAATAGGGCGATAAGTCAGTGGGGGTAGACGCGAAACCTTGTGATCTAAGCATGGCCAGGATGAAGGATGGGTAACACCATCTGGAGGTCCGAACTGATTAACGTTGAAAAGTTACCGGATGAGCTGTGCTTAGGGGTGAAAGGCTAATCAAACTGGGAGATAGCTCGTACTCCCCGAAATGCCTTTAGGGGCAGCCTCGATATTTATTGTTGCAGAGGTAGAGCTACCAATTGGGCTAGGGGGCTTCACCGCCTACCAAACCCTGATGAACTCCGAATGCTGCAACATTTGATCGGGAGTGAGGCTATGGGTGCTAAGGCCCGTGGCCAAGAGGGAAACAACCCAGACCATCAGCTAAGGTCCCCAAATCTACATTAAGTTGATTAAACGATGTTTAACTGCTATGACAGCTAGGATGTTTGCTTGGAAGCAGCCATTCATTTAAAGAGTGCGTAACAGCTCACTAGTCGAGTGGTTAGGCGCGGAAAATAAACGGGCATCAAATGTAGTACCGAAGCTATGGGCTCGTAAGAGCGGTAGGGGAGCATTCTGATCGCAGCGAAGGCAAAAACGTGAGTTGTGCTGGAGCGTTCAGAAAAGAAAATGTAGGCATAAGTAACGATTAAATAGGTGAAAAACCTATTCGCCAAAAGACTAAGGGTTCCTGATCTACGCTAATCGGATCAGGGTTAGTCGGGTCCTAAGGATAAGCCGAAAGGTGAAGCCGATGGAAAACAGGTTAATATTCCTGTACCAGCCATGTAACAAAAGTGACGGAGAACCGTGGTAACTACGTACGGACGGAAGTGTACGTTGAGCCTAGCCCTCGGGCAAAGCGAAGTTATAAAAGTTCTTCCAAGAAAAGCGAGCATGGCAGCCCGTACCGTAAACCGACACAGGTAGTCGAGTAGAATATACTAAGGCGCTCGAGTGAATCACGGCTAAGGAATTCGGCAAATTAGTCTCGTAACTTCGGGAGAAGAGACGCCTCCTCCGCAAGGAGAGGCCGCAGTGAATAGGCCCAGGCGACTGTTTAACAAAAACACAGGGCTATGCCAAATCGTAAGATGATGTATATGGCCTGACACCTGCCCGGTGCTGGAAGGTTAAGGAAGGATGTTAGCGCAAGCGAAGCTTTCGACCGAAGCCCCAGTAAACGGCGGCCGTAACTATAACGGTCCTAAGGTAGCGAAATTCCTTGTCGGGTAAGTTCCGACCTGCACGAATGGTGTAACGATCTGGGCACTGTCTCAGCCGTGAGCTCGGTGAAATTGTAGTATCGGTGAAGATGCCGATTACCCGCAACGGGACGGAAAGACCCCGTGCACCTTCACTACAACTTTACATTGACTTTGGGTAAATGATGTGTAGGATAGGTGGGAGACTTTGAAGCGGAGGCGCTAGCTTTCGTGGAGTCAACCTTGAAATACCACCCTTCGTTTATCTAGAGCCTAACTCCAAACGGAGAACAGTGTATGGTGGGTAGTTTGACTGGGGTGGTCGCCTCCTAAAGAGTAACGGAGGCTTCCAAAGGTACCCTCAGCACGCTTGGTAACCGTGCTTCGAGTGCAATAGCATAAGGGTGCTTGACTGAGAGACCTACAAGTCGATCAGGGACGAAAGTCGGGTATAGTGATCCGGTGGTTCCGCATGGAAGGGCCATCGCTCAAAGGATAAAAGGTACTCCGGGGATAACAGGCTGATCTCCCCCAAGAGCTCATATCGACGGGGAGGTTTGGCACCTCGATGTCGGCTCGTCACATCCTGGGGCTGGAGAAGGTCCCAAGGGTTGGGCTGTTCGCCCATTAAAGTGGCACGCGAGCTGGGTTCAGAACGTCGCAAGACAGTTCGGTCCCTATCTGTTGTGGGCGTTAGAAATTTGAGAGGCTCTGACTCTAGTACGAGAGGACCGAGTTGGACGAACCTCTGGTAGACCTGTTGTAGCGCCAGCTGCACCGCAGGGTAGCTACGTTCGGACGGGATAAGCGCTGAAAGCATCTAAGCGCGAAACCCACCTCAAGATAAGATTTCTTTTAAGGGTCGTTAGAGATGATGACGTTGATAGGTTGTAGGTGTAAAGGCAGAAATGTCAAAGCCGAGCAATACTAATTACCCGTAGACTTTCAACTTTTTTTATTTTTTCCAATATGTCATACATTTTAACGGTGGTTATTGCAGTGGTGTTCACCTCTTCCCATTCCGAACAGAGAAGTTAAGCCCACATGCGCAGATGGTACTTGGTTTTCCTGGGAGAGTATGTTGCTGCCGATTATTTTTTTATAAACCCAAACCTAATCAGGTTTGGGTTTTTTGTTTTATAAGCAATTCACTTATTAATTTTTATGATTTAATATTTTATTATCAGTGATAGATAGTTTTAACATGGTTCCTAAATTGTACATTGTTCCAACACCAATTGGTAATTTGGAGGATATCACATTAAGGGCTATACGTATATTGAAGAGTGTTGACCTGATTTTGGCTGAGGATACCCGTAAAACTTCTTTTTTATTGCAACATTTTAATATTCAGAATAAGATGCATTCGCATCACAAATTTAATGAACATAGAAATGTTGAACGTTTTATTGAATATTTGCTAGAGGGAAAGAGCATTGCTTTAGTCTCAGACGCTGGAACTCCAGGAATTTCTGATCCTGGATTTTTAATTGTAAAACTTTGTATCGAAAGAAATATTTCTGTTGAGTGCCTCCCCGGTGCCACTGCATTTATCCCTGCATTATTACTCTCAGGCTTTGCATGTGATAAGTTTGTTTTTGAAGGGTTTCTTCCACATAAAAAAGGCAGGCAAACTAGAATAAAACAATTGGCTGAAGAACGTAGAACTATTATTTTATATGAATCTCCTTATCGCATTGAAAAAACTATAGTACAGTTGAAAGAGTTTTTCCCAAATGATAGAAGGGTTTGTATTTGCAGGGAACTTACTAAGAAATTTGAAGAAGTAATTCGGGGTAGTATTGCTGAAGTTTATACTAATATCAACAATTATAAGTTGTTGGGGGAGATGGTTTTGGTTATTGAAGGTAACTCAACCATATCTTCATCTATGCATTCTGATGAAGAAATTTAAGTTGTTTTTTTATCAAAAAAATAACCCCCGAAAAAACTTTCCGGGGGTGGTAATGGGTTAAACTAATGTTTGGGATTAGCGTAACGGAAGGGGTAAGGTATTAATCTACATTATCGTTTATGTGTGAATTATTTGGGCGTACTTCAAAAGTGCCATCTTCGTTTTTGTTGTAACGATAGGCTGAAGAATTATTAGATGCTGATGGTTGTGTGTTTAAATCTAACTGAATCATTTTTCTTTTGTAAGCAGGTATGCGCTCTAACTCGCTTAAGGTGTTTAAATTGTTCAAGCGGTTATTCAGTCTTTCTAATTCGCGCATACGCTCATAAGAAGTTTGCTGAACCTGCTTCATAGCTATATTAGTATCGTTAGCTTTTTCATCGGCCGCTTCTTCTTTCATGAAGCTTTTCATGCTTCCGAATAAATCGCTTTGTACTTCTTCTTCAGTAACTGCTTCGTTTTCTTCAATAGTATTGTTGTTCAGTTCAAAATCGAATTCAATAGTATTCGCAGTTGTTGATGGCTCGTTTGTTACATCGCTTTGCTCTTTGGTTTCGGACACTTCATTTTGAAACCAGTTTGGAGTAATTACTTCATCGTTTGTTACTATTTCATTATTTTCTTCAACGATTTCGGATTGTTGTGTTTCGGTTTCTAAAACAAATACTACTTTTTCATCGGCAACGGGGGTTTCTTCTATGCTGTTGTTTTCTGCAACTACTTCAGGAGTTTCCGTTTCAGCAATTACTTCGTTTACTACTACCGTTTCTTCCTCAACATACTCCTCAGCTTTTTCTTCTGTAATGGGTTCTTCCACTTCCAATATGGTTTCGGTTATAGTAACTTCTTCTGAAACTTCAGATTGAGTTTCTTCTGCGACTACTTCGTTTTCAACTACTGTATGGTTCTGTTGCACTGCTTCTTCAACAGCTTCAATAACAGGTGCTTCAACAACTTCTGTAAGTATAGTAGCAGCTGCCAAAGGTTGTGCAGTTTCTACTTTGTCTTTTCGGGTAATGTTTTGTTGAGCAGAACCCGCTTCGAAGCCGGTAGCTATAACGGTTACGCTAATACTATCGCTTAGAGTTTCGTCATCGCTGGTTCCGAAGAAAACATCTGCAGTTTCACCGGCAGCAGTTTGCACATAAGTAGTAATATCTTCAATTTCAGACATGGTTAATTCGAAATCGCCTTTGCCTGCAATAATGTTGATTAATACTTTTTGTGCACCATAAATATTATTGTCGTTTAACAACGGTGAGCTTAATGCTTCTTCAACCGCTTTTTTAGCGCGGTTTTCGCCACTGGCTACTGCATGGCCCATTAAGGCTACACCTCCGCTTCTCATTACCGACTGAACATCGGCAAAGTCAACATTAATTTCGCCCGGATAAGTAATAATTTCTGAAGTGCTTTTGGCTGCTGTAGTTAAAATATCATTGGCTTTACCAAAAGCTTCAGAGCGTTTCAGGTTTTTATAAATTTCTAAAACTCTGTCGTTAGAAATAATAATTAAGCTATCTACATGTTTGCGTATCGCTTCAATGCCTTCTTCGGCATTTTTTACTCGCTTGTTGCCTTCAAACTTAAAAGGGCGTGTAACAATGCCTACTGTGAGAATACCCATTTCTCGAGCAATTTTAGCCACTACAGGCGCGCCACCAGTTCCGGTTCCACCGCCCATGCCGGCAGTAATGAAAACCATTTTGGTGTTTTTCTCCAGTATTTTTTTAATGTCTTCAATAGACTCTTCTGCTGCGCGCTTGCCCACTTCAGGGTCGGCACCAGCACCTAAGCCTTCGGTAAGAAAAGGGCCTAATTGTATTTTATTAGGCACAAGGCTGCTTTCTAATGCCTGCGCATCAGTATTGCATATTACGAAGTTTACTCCGCGTATGCCTTGAGAAAACATGTAGTTAACAGCATTGCTGCCACCGCCACCAACACCAATTACTTTGATGATGGATGATTGTTCTTTTGGTAAGTCGAATACCATATTTTTGTGTTTTAGGTTGGTTGAAATTTATTTAAACTCGCTATCATTATTGGCACCATCTTCAAACCAGTTAGTGGTTTTATCTACTACTTTTTCCCACCACTTCACTATTTTATTTCTCATTTGCAACTGGTTTTCGGCTTTTTCTTCAGAAGATAAAACCTCATTATTATTTTCTTGTACATCAATGGGTTTTTCTATTACTTCTTCTTTTGGTGTCTCTGCAACTAATTCTACTTCGGAAGCATTTTTCAGGGCTACCTGTTCAACGTTTCCATTTTCGATTGCGCGTGCATTTTGTATTTCTTTATAGCCACGAATAATTAAACCAACACCTGTTGCGTTGCCGGTAATGGCAATGTCCTTAACATTTTTAGGAGTACTATTTAAGTTGGGGGTTGGGTATCCTATTCTGGTTTCCAAGCCTGTAAGACTTTCTATCATTGGCTTTATGCCTTGCATCATAGAGCCGCCACCAGTCACAACTATACCTGCAGCAAGTCTTCTTTCAAAACCTGAAACACGTATTTGCGAATAGGCATATTCCATAATTTCTTCCATGCGGGCGTTAATAATTTTTGCCAATTCTTTACGCGAAATTTCTTTTGGCGACCTTCCCGGCAAACCTGCAATAGAGATATGTTCTTTATCTGAAATACTATTAGGATATGTGTTTCCGTACTTTACTTTTAACTGCTCGGCATGTTTTTTCATTAAACCAAAAGCATCTTTTACATCTTCAGAAATTATATTTCCACCCAAAGGAATTACAGCTGTGTGACGAATAATGTTATCGTGAAAAATTGCGATATCGGTAGTTCCACCACCAATGTCAATTAATACTACTCCGGCTTCTTTTTCGTCTTCAGTTAAAACTGCTTCGGAAGAGGCTAAAGGTTCTAAAATAATATCTACTACTTTTAAGCCTGCCTGTTGTACACAGCGGTAAATGTTTTGTACGGCAGAAATTTGTCCCGTAATGATATGGAAATTTGCCTCTAAACGGAAACCAAACATGCCAATAGGATCTTTAATGTTTGGCTCACTATCGACAATATATTCTTGCGGTAATACGTGTATAATCTGGTCGCCCGGAGGCAAAGAGAGTTTATACATGTCTTGCTTCAGGCGTTTAACATCGTCTTTGGTAATTACTTCATCCTGGCTTTCTCTTGGAATAACGCCACGATGCTGAAGGCTTTTAATATGCTGGCCGGCAATACCTACACACACTTCGGTAATTTTATAGCCTGAGGTTTTTTCAGCCTGAGCTATTGCAAATTTTATAGCTTCAACAGTTTTATCGATATTGGCAACAACGCCTCTTGAAACACCAAGAGATTCGGCTTTACCCATACCTAACACTTCTACTTTTCCATATTGGTTTACTTTACCAACTATAGCTGCAATTTTGGTAGTGCCTATATCTAAGCCAACAATTATTTCGGGGTTTTGCATAGGTTTTTAGTTTTTAGCACAAATAATTTGATTCTTATACTTCAGGTTTACAAAAGTGTAGTTGCTTACAGTATCGCTTCGCAATACTTCATTAATAAATATTTTCATTCGCTTGAATTTTTCATTTAAATCAGCAGCGTCACCAATTAAGAAATGATGTTTGCTCATCTTCGGAACAATTTCCATTTCCCCTTTTTCGTTAACATGAATTTGCTCGCACAGTGCCAGTAAAAATTCATCATTCCGAATGAAATTTATTAAATCAAACAACTGCTTTTGAATAACTGAATCTTTCTCTTCATCAACAATACTTTCGATATATCCGGTGGCAACGGGTACACGTGCGGTAAAATTATCTGACAACGGCATCTTTTTTCCATTTATATCTAAATAATAACTAACACCGTTGTTGTTAATTACACGAAGGAGTGGTTCTTTCTGGACAATATCAATAAACACATTGCCTTTCATATCGGCATATACTTCAGCATTGGCTACAAAGTGGTTATTTTTTATATGCTTTTCAAACGTATAGAGATTAATATTTTCAACTTTTCTGTTTGCTGAATCGGGAAAAATAATGTTGAATTCATTCTGAACTTCTTCTTCTGAAATAAAAAATAATGACTTTGAGAAATCTATGGCAACATGAAGTTTTTTGAAAGGTGTTTGTTGCTGATTTTTATTTGCAGCCACTAACAAAAACATAATACCCGCTAGTGAGCCGGCAATGCCCGCCAGTATTAAAATCCTTTTCAGTATAAAAAGAAATTTTTTCAAGAGTAAAGTGCTTTTATAAGTTGAACTAATTTATCTATATCGCCAGCACCCACAGTACACAATACTTCAGGCTTATCGCTTTGCTGTAAATAATTCAACAACTCTTCTTTCTGAAGCAACACTTTATTGGCAATAGTAATTTTATCAAAAATCAATTTTGATGTAACTCCTTCCATGGGCAGCTCACGTGCCGGATAGATATCTAATAAAATAACTTTATCGGCAAGGCTTAATGAAGCGGCAAATTCAGTTTGTAAATCATTAGTTCTGCTGAATAAATGAGGTTGAAAAATTACGGTTACCTTTTTGTCGGCATATAGTTCTTTTACCGATTCGATAAACCTTTTTATTTCTTCAGGATGATGAGCATAATCATCTATAAAAACAAAATCGTTGCGCTTAATTATAAACTCAAATCTTCTTTTTATGCCTTTAAAAGTGACTAAAGCATTTTTTATTTTATATATGCTAATACCTAATTGCAATGCTACAATTGTCGCTGCCAAAGCATTTTCAGCATTGTGCCTGCCATTCATACTCAACTGACAGTTTTTAATTTTCAACTGTTTTTTATCATTCTGAATATCAAAATGTAACTCATTGTTTTCGTAATGAACATTAGTTACTTTATAGTCGGCATTATTCCAGCCATAAGTAATTTTATTGGGGGCAATTTTTGAAATGATTGAAACATTTTCATTCACTATAGCACAACCATTCAGTTTTACTTTTTGTGTAAACTGAATAAAGGCATCTTCAATATTTTCTTTGCTGCCATATATATCTAAATGGTCGGTATCTACTGCGGTAATTACTGCAATATCTGGTGTAAGTCTTAAAAAGGAGCGATCGAATTCATCAGCTTCGATGATAAAAACAGGCTCTCTCCCAAGGAGAGGGGAGTTCAGTAGTGCTTCATCTCCATTGCTATGAATAAAATTAGAATTGTAATTGGTTGCAATACCGCCTAAAAAAGCGGTGCATGGAACGCCCGATTGAGCAACAATATGAGCAATCATAGAGGTAACAGAAGTTTTTCCATGAGAGCCACCCACTCCAATAGTAAACTGATTAGCAGAAAGTATTTCTAAAATTTCAGAGCGTTTTTTTACAATGAAATTATTTTGCAAAAAATAATTAAACTGTACATGATTTTTAGGAATAGCGGGTGTATAAATAACCAAATCAACGTCTTCCGGAATTAGAGCAATACTATCTTCATAATGAATACTCATGCCTTCAGCAACTAATTGTTTAGTAAGGGCTGTTTCGGTTTTATCATAGCCCACAATGCTAATACCTCTTGCATTAAAGTATCTTGCCAGCGCGCTCATACCAATGCCGCCAATACCAATGAAGAAGATGTTTTTTATGTTGTTTAAATCAATCATTAGTTAATTTTATAACCTCTTTAGCAATTCTTTCTGCAGCATCGGGAATACCTAATTGCAGAATATTTTTTGATAATAATGTTTGTTGTTCTTTGTTATGTATCAGCTTCAGCAATTCATCAACCAATACGTTTCGTGCATCAATATCTTTCACCATTATAGCCACTCGCTTCTCTACTAATGCCAACGCATTTTTGGTTTGGTGGTCTTCAGCAACATTAGGCGATGGCACTAAAACCACCGGCTTGCCTATTAAACACAATTCTGAAATGGCAATAGCGCCTGCTCGAGAAATAATAATATCGGCAACATCATAGGCTTCGTCCATATTTTTAATAAAGTCGAAAACTTTTACATTGCTATAAGTTGTAGCCTGTTGTTTTGCTTTTTCAAAATAAGGCTTACCAGTTTGCCATATTAACTGCAAATTATTTTCAGTTAATTGTTGCAAGCCTGCCCCCACAGATTCATTAATGGTTCTGGCACCTAAACTTCCGCCTACCACTAAAACCGTTAATTTATTTTCTGCTAAATCAAATTTCTTCTGGTTGGTTGCTTTATTCGATTTCATTTCAGAAATCATTTGCCTTACAGGGTTTCCCGTTTTAATAATTCTTTCTTTCGGAAAAAATTGCTCCATGCCATCATATGCTACACAAAATTTTTGTGCTTTGTGTTTCATCATTTTATTGGTTACACCTGCAAATGAATTTTGCTCTTGAATTAATACCGGAATATTTTTTTGATGTGCTACAAACATAGTGGGCCCACTGGCATAGCCACCCACGCCCACCACTACATTGGGTTTAAATTCATTAATAAGTTTATTGGCCTTTAATAAGCTTCCAATAATCTTAAAAGGCAATGAAATATTTTTCAACAAATTATCGCGTTGAAACCCGCTGATATTTAACCCTTCAATTGTATAACCTGCTTCGGGTACTTTGGTCATTTCTAATCTTCCTTCAGCACCCACAAATAAAAATTCTGTTTCAGGCTGAATCGCTTTAATGGCATTAGCAATAGCAATAGCCGGAAACACATGCCCACCAGTGCCGCCACCTGTAATTAGAATTTTTATTTTTTTATTGTTTATCATTATTTCACCATCTTGTCCAAATCGTACTTCGTCAGTTTATGTCTATATACGCTCAATAAATAATTACTTTTTACTTCTAAAGGATAACTTATTTCTATCTCAGAAATTAATTCTCCTTGATTACTTACAATTGCCATATTGTCTCCAGACAAAAGCAACCTAACATCCTTGTATACATAAAACAATTTATAGACATCCCCTTTTTCATAATGTCTAACCAAATTAAGTTCAGAATCAAACTGAAAAATCTTAGCTGAATCGGTAAGAATATTAAATTTTGAACTATCTAGTTCATAAAAGGATTTAAATTCACCATTAACTTTTGTATAGTTAAGTTTATTATCAATCACCTTAACCATATTTTCTTTACTCTTTTTTTCTAACTCAACACTTTTTATTGGCAAAGCATTAGAATAAGAATGTTTTGCTACCTCATGACTCCTCACAATCAAAAAACTGTCTTGATACGAATAGAAATAATTTAATTCCTTCTGTTTAGTTTTCTTTACTTCAATATCATCTAATATAATTTCATTTCCATTTGATGAATCATATTTTGCAAAAAATGGCTCCCCATATCTTACGGTATTTTTATTAAAGAATGCAATTCCCAAATTTACCAGATGTAAAATGCTATCATTAATAAAAACTAATGAGCGACTCATTTTATCTAGCGGCAAATCTTTCTCCCACTTAACATAGCCTTTATTATCTAAACAATACATCTTATTCTTCGCTGCAAAAAATATTGAATTTTCACCAATATATATGTTTGAGTGAATGCCATAAGCTATATCAGCACCTATAGTATACACAAACATGCCCGTCATTAATCCAACCATCGTAGCAATAGCATTTGCAATGTTTGCCGTTTTATAACTTTCATCTCCTACAATTCCTGAATAATACCAACCTTTTCCATTTAAAATATTTATTGAACGAATTCCGTCTAAATTGAAAATATATGTTGAATCGTTTTGCTTAATAATTTCATTCCAACCATATTTTGCATATACCTTCTTCCTCCATATTTCTTTCCCACTTTCTAAATTTATCCCCATCAACATTAATGAATTTGAATCTTGATCATAGCAGCACTCAAACAATCCAATTTTATATTCATTATTTATTAAACGCAGATTATAGCTAGTTACCAATTTCTTTGTAAAACCAGAAGAGGTGTTGACTAGTTGCTTGATATAGTTTTTCTCAACTAGTAAAAAACTATCTGTTTGTGATACTGACATTGTTTTAAAATCAAAAGGCATCTGCCATTTAATTTCATTCATGCTTAAATCATAAACTAATAATTCTCCATTATTTTTATACGCATACTCTCCTTTATTAACTAATCTTGTTAATACTGTCAAAAGGTTTTTAGTTGTATCATAATATGACCAAAATATGTTTTTAGGAAACACATACTCTGTTGCTGAAACATTGCCATTTAAAACTATTTCGCTATTCAATACTTTGATAGGCTCGGTTTGCTTCTGGCTAAACACATCGAACCCACCCAAATGAAACAAAAAAAATATTGTAAACAGCCTACTCATTTAAACACTTTTTAATGCTTTTGCTCATACTCAATTATGCCTTTTCATTTACCACTTTCAAAGAGACTGCTTCTCCCTCTTCTTCAATATGCCTGCTCACACTTAAAATAATTCCAATGGCGATGCTGGTAAAAAACAATGAAGTGCCGCCCATACTCACCAATGGCAAGGTTAAGCCTGTAACAGGCAACAAGTTTACATTTACTGCCATGTGAATAAATGCCTGCAACACCAAACTTATTCCCAACCCCACAGCCAGCAATGCACCAAATGCTTTCGGACTTTTAATAACAATTTTCACGCAGCGAAAAAGAAATATGATATACAAGAGCATAATCACAAATGCTCCGGGCAAACCATATTCTTCTATGATAATGGCGAAAATGAAATCGGAATAAGGATGAGGTAAATAGTTGCGTTGTGTGCTATTACCCGGACCTTTGCCAACAGGATAACCTTTTGCAATAGCAATTTTTGCTTGTTGCACCTGAAACGGAACATCTTTGCTGTCGCCAAAATTTTCTATTCTTGATTTCCATGTTTCAAGCCTGCCTTTATTTGGCATAAACATTATGGTAAGCAACACTATTGCAATGCCTGCCAAGGTTATACCTGCAACACCCAGCAAGTGTAAAATTTTTATCCGCCCAATGAACATTACCAATAAACTTGTAACAAATAAAACTGCAGCCGTAGATAAATTAGCGGGAAATATTAAAATACAAATACCCATTACAGGTAAAATGATATTCAGCAAGGTGTCTTTAAAGTCATAATCGGTAGTTTGCCTTTCTGCCAAAACCTTTGCCAGATACATCATGAGTGCCAGCTTTGCCACATCAGATGATTGGAAGGTAAGATTGACTATAGGCAATGTAATCCAACGACTAGCCTCGTTTTTATTTGTTCCGAAGAATAAAGTATATAATAATAAAGGTACCGCGATAACTAATAAAATTTGCGCAATGCGGGCATAATATTTATAATGCAGCCTATGAGTAGCATACATCATAACAAAACCTGCACCCATTATCATTATCTGTTTTATCAGATAAAAATCAGTACCTTTTTTTTCAGAATAAGCTAATGTACCAATGGCGCTATACACTGCCAGCAACGAAAAGACTGATAACATAACTACCACCAGCCATATTACTTTATCGCCTTTAATATTTTGAAAATATTGTTGCAGCATGTTGCCGTGAAAAATTTATACTTCAGAAAAAATGAAACTACTTAATAATTATAACGATAGTACGGCTTGTTTAAACTGTTGTCCTCTTTCTTCATAGTTTTGAAACAAATCGAAACTTGCACATGCAGGCGACAACAACACAACATCACCTTTAGCGGCAATTTTATGTGCCATGCGCACTGCATCTTGTGCAGAAGTAGTATTGGCAATCATATCTACATAGCGCGAAAATGCTTCATGAATTTTTAGATTGTCTTTTCCTAAGCAAACAATAGCTTTTACTTTCTTTTTTACTATAGGCTGTAACACTTCATATTCGTTGCCTTTATCAACGCCACCTGCAATCCAGATAACAGGCTTGTTCATGCTTTCTAATGCATACCAAACAGAGTTTACATTTGTAGCTTTTGAGTCGTTGATGTATTCAACCCCTTGAATTTTTGCAACAAATTCTAAGCGATGTTCCAGTCCTTTAAAGTCCATCAGGCTTTCGCGGATGATGTCTTTTTTAAGATCAAATACTTTTGAGGCAAGCCCTGCTGCCATTGAGTTGTAAAGGTTGTGTGTGCCTTTCAATGATAAATCGTTTGTTAACATAGTGAAGCTGGTTTTATGGTTTAGCGTGAGAAAATTGTTTTCGATATAGGCTGCACTATTTTCTTTTTTATCTAAAGAAAATGTGAGCGGTTGTGCTTGTATATTGTAGTTAGAAATAAACTCATTAATACCTTCATCATCTGAACAGTAGATGAAGTAATCGGAAGCATTTTGATACTTAGCTATATTGAATTTTGAATGAGCATACTTTGAAAAAGTATATTCATATCGGTCTAAATGGTCGGGCGTAATATTGAGCAGTATGCTTACATAAGGTTTAAAAGAAGTAATATCATCTAGCTGAAAACTGCTTACCTCCAACACATAAACATCATGTGGTTCTTCGGCCACCATTTGAGCGAAACTATTGCCAATATTGCCTCCCAAGCCTACATCTAAACCTGCTTTTTTGAAAATATGATAGGTTAATGAAGTGCAGGTGCTTTTGCCGTTGCTTCCTGTAATAGCCACAATTTTTGAAGTAGTATATCTGCTGCCAAATTCTATTTCAGAAATAATGGGAATATTTTTTTCAATAGCTTTTTTAATAATAGCAGCCTTGTGTGGTATGCCCGGGCTTTTAATAATTTCAGCAGCATTTATAATTTTTTCTTCTGAATGCTGTTGCTCTTCAAAAGGAATATTGCGCTTCAACAACTCTTGTTTGTATTTGTCTTTAATAGCACCCATGTCAGAAACAAATACTTCAAACCCTTGCTTTTGCGCAAGAATTGCAGCACCTACTCCGCTTTCAGCTCCACCTAATATAACAATGCGATTATTCAACTTCGGTTATCTGATTTTTAAGGTTACAATGGTTAATACTGCCAGTAGAATACCTACAATCCAGAAGCGGGTTACAATTTTTGCTTCGTGCATATTCTTCTTCTGGTAGTGGTGATGTAATGGCGACATCAGGAAAATTCTTCTGCCTTCACCATATTTATTCTTAGTGTATTTGAAATAACTTACCTGCAACATCACCGATAAATTTTCAATAAGGAATATGCCGCAGAGAATAGGAATTAATAATTCCTTACGCAGAATAATAGCCAGTGCAGCAATGATGCCGCCTAAAGCAAGACTGCCTGTGTCGCCCATAAATACCTGTGCCGGATAAGCATTAAACCACAAGAAGCCCACGCACGCACCCACAAAAGCTGCAGCAAAAACTACCAGCTCACCGGTGTTGGGAATAAACATAATGCCCAAGTAATCAGAGAAAATAATGTTGCCCGAAACATATGCAAACACCAACAGCGTAACGCCAATAATGGCTGAAGTGCCGGTAGCTAATCCATCAATGCCATCGGTAATATTAGCACCGTTAGATACTGCTGTAATAATAAAAGTTACTATACCCAAAAAGAAAATGAAGATGACAAATGGATTATCTAAACCTATTGATTGTACAATGCCTTCATAATTCAATTCATGGCTTTTTAAAAATGGTATAGTGGTACTTAACTCTTTTACATCTTTATAAAATTTGTTTTTGAATTGATGTACAGTAGTTTCACCTTCTGCTTTTAATTGCTGATATTCAGCTTGTTTAATTTCATGGCGCACCGTTACATCATCGTGTAAGAAAAGCACAGCACCCACAATTAAACCCAAGCCAACCTGCCCAACAATTTTAAATTTACCAGCTAAGCCTTTTTTATCTTTTTTAAACACTTTTATGTAATCATCTAAAAAACCAATAGCACCCATCCACACCGTAGTAAGTATCATTACCCACACATAAATATTTTTCAGGTCGGCAAATAATAAGGTAGGAATTAGTATGGCTGAAAGAATCATTAAGCCGCCCATAGTAGGCGTGCCTTCTTTTTCTTTTTGCCCCTCTAGACCCAAGTCGCGAATAGATTCGCCCACTTGAAGCCTTAATAACATTTTCAAAATTCTGTTACCAAAATAAACGGTAATGATGAGCGACAAAATCAATGCAAACGCTGCCCTGAAGGTGATGAACTGAAACAGTCCTGTACCCGGCAGGTCGAATTGGTTGTCTAAGAATTTGAATAAGTAGTATAACATTTATGATTTCGGATTTATGGTATGTCAAAAAGATTTTCGACCATGCGATGTGCGATATTCGACTGTCTCACATCGAACAGTCGCATATCGAATAGTCGTTTATCATTTATTTCTCCATTTCGCATAGTATTTCCCTCAAAATTTCTTTATCATCAAAAGGATGTTTCACACCATTTATCTCCTGATATTTTTCGTGTCCTTTGCCTGCCAATAGAATAATATCATGCTTGCCGGCCATCATACAGGCGGTTCTTATAGCTTCTTTTCTATCGATGATGCTTAAAACCTTTTTGTAGTGCAGCGGCTCTACTCCTTTGCGCATTTCTTCAATAATATCTTCTGCCTTTTCGTTGCGCGGATTATCAGAAGTAAGTATTACCTGGTTGCTCAACTCACAAGCAATGCTTGCCATTTCAGGGCGTTTGGCTTTATCTCTGTTGCCACCACAGCCCACTACCGTAATTACTTTTTCATTGTAGGTGCGAATGGCTTTTATAGTAGCTAATACATTTTTCAATGCATCTGGCGTGTGTGCATAATCAACAATGCCCACAATTTTTTCATTGGCAGAAACGATATAATCAAACCTTCCTTCAGCAGCCTTCAACTTACTTAATGAAGTAAGCGCAGTAACTTCATCAATACCCAATGAAACAGCAACTGCATAAATAGAAAGCAAGTTGTATGCATTAAATTCACCAACTATCCTAGTATGTAATTCATTGCCATTAATATTCAGTATTAAACCTGAAAAAGTATTTTCAAGAATAGTTGCTTTATAATCTGAAAGACTTTTTAAACTGAAAGTTTTTATTGTGGCTTTAGTATTCTGCACCATTACCATACCTCGCTTATCATCTATATTCACAATAGCTGTAGCGTGTGCAGGCAAATCATCAAACAGTTTCTTTTTGGCTTTTATGTAGTTATCAAATGTTTCATGATAATCTAAATGGTCGTGTGTAATATTGGTAAACACCGCTACATTAAAATCTAATGCTCTTACCCGTTGCTGATGAATAGCATGAGAACTGGCTTCCATAAAACAATGGGTGCAACCTGCCTCCACCATTTTCGCCAGCAAAGCATTAATCTGAATGGCATCGGGCGTAGTATGTGTGGCAGGAATTACAGTGCCATTAATTTCATTTTGAACGGTTGAGAGTAATCCGCATGAGTAGCCTAATTCTCTAAATAAATGATAACTTAAAGTAGCCACCGTAGTTTTTCCGTTGGTGCCTGTAACCCCCATTAACTGTAGCTTTTCAGAAGGGTTATCATAAAAATTTCCGGCTATAAAAGCTAATGCTTCAGATGAATCTTTTACTACAACAGTAGTGCAGGTGTTAGCAGTTGTTGCCGGTGCTGTTTCACACACAACAGCCACCGCACCTTTCTCAATAGCCTGTTGAATATAATTGTGGCCATCTGCTTGTGTACCTCTTATGGCAATAAACAAACAATCTGGAGTAACGCTTCTCGAATCGAAAGTAACAGACGAAACAGCCACATCGGTAGCACCTTGTACTTGCTCTAAACGCACTTTGTATAATATGTCGCGCAGTAGTTTCATTAGCTTAATTCAATTATTATCTCTTGTCCTTTTTGTAATATTGAGCCCGCCTCTACAGACTGTTTTTTAACCAAGCCCTTCCCTTGAACCTTTACTTTCATGCCACTACTTTCTAGTAAATACAAGGCATCTCTTAGTCCCATGCCTGTTACATCAGGAACAAACTTTTCATTTAGCTGCATTACTTCAGCAATACTTTTTCCCTTTTGTTTTTTTACTTCAACCCATTCTGTATCATCTATAGATTTTAAGTTTCTTACATTCATTTTTTCACCTACTAATGCTATATCATTGCTGTAGCCTTTAAATTTTTCTGTGTAGTTATCAGTCAGATTTTTTTTGTTGCTGTTTATTTCATTATGCATATCGAAAGAAGTAGCATAAATTTTATCAGCAACTTCTTTAAAAACAGGTGCGGCAACTTTAGAACCATAATACAAACCTGAAGAAGGAGAGCTAATAACTACAATGCATGAATACCTTGGGTTTTCGGCAGGAAAGTAACCACAGAAAGAAGCCTGATAAGCTGTTTTTTGTTTGTAGCCAAAGTCTTTGTCTAAAATTTTGGCTGTGCCTGTTTTTCCTGCAATTTTATAATCAGGGTTTTTTACATTGGTTGCAGTACCTTCTTCAACCACTGCCTCTAACATTCTCTTTAATTGTTTAATTGTATTTTCTGAACAAATATTTTCTCTTAATACTGTTGTACCAAATGAATCTACCGTTACACCATTTCGCTGAATTTTTTCAACGATATAAGGTTTCACCATTCTGCCATTATTTGCCACTGCATTGTAGAAAGCCAGTATTTGCAGGGGTGTCATAGTCATTTCATAACCAATAGCCATCCACGGTAATGTTACACCCGACCACGACTTGTCATTTCTTTGCTTAATGTAAGGTTTACCTTCTCCTTTTATTTCAAAGCCTAGCGGTTCATCTAGTCCTGCCTCATGTATTCGGTCTAAAAATTTTTGAGGGTTATGTTGGTAGTGATAATCTATCAATTTTGCAAAGCCAACATTCGATGATTTTTCAAAACACTTTTTTAGAGTTATCTCTGTCATGTCATGATTTTCAGAATCATGCATGGTTCGGTCGTAGAATTTCTTTTTGCCCTTTTCAATATCTACAATCGAGTTTATATTAGCCAAGCCATCCTCAATTAATGCCAATGCCGACATTAGCTTAAATGTTGAGCCAGGTTCGGTAGCTTCACCTACTGCTATGTTATATTGTTCTGTATATCTGCCCTCTTTGGTTTTGCTTAGGTTTGCAATAGCTTTTATTTTTCCCGTTTGTACTTCCATTAATACTGCACATCCTTGGGCGGCTTTGTTTGAATCTATTGCACTCATTAAAGCATATTCCAGTACATCTTGCAGTTCCATATCAATGGTAGTAATTACATCGCTACCATGAACAGAGCTGTATTCTTCTTCTTCATTTACCGGAATCCAAACGTTTCCGGAAAGTCGCTGCATTAGCCTTTTGCCTTTTACTCCTGCTAAAACCGAATCATAACTGCCTTCCACTCCAACAGCATAAATAGTTTTCAATTCTTTTGTTAAAGAGTCTTCTTTAACTCTAGTGAAACCAATAGTTCTTTCTGCCAGTAGATTAAACGGGTGGACTCTTTTGTTCCTTTGAATAACAATAAATCCACCTTTATTTCTTCCTAAATTGAAAATGGGCCAAGTCTTAATTGTCTGTAATTCAGGATATGTTACATTGTTTTTGATAAGCAGATAGCGTTTTTTTTCTTTACGAGCTTTCACCAATTTCTGATGCCATTCACGCTTCGATTTATCTTTAAAATAATCTGCCATTTTTTGCGCTAACAATTCAACGTTTGCATAAAAAATGGTATCTCTTAATGCATCAGCACTGACATCAAACCGTATTTCGAAAAATGGCAATGAGGTTGCCAGCAGGCTGCCATCTTCAGCTAGAATATTTCCGCGTTCTGCATCAATAGGTTGATACTTTGTAGTTAAGCTATCGGCTAATGAACGCCAGTGATTGCCTTCAATCGTTTGAATACGCACAGCCTTAGCAATAATAGCAACCCCCAGCAAGCATACTATTATGAATGCGAGATATATTCTCCATAATATGTCACGCTTAATATTCACCCAGTTTAATGCTTATTTTTTTTGGAGGTTGTGTTAATTCTTTTAATCCCATTTCCTTTACTGCCTGCGCTACTTCAGTTTGTTTACTTTGCTGCATTAAGTTTGCTTTCACAGTCATGTACTCCCAGCGCATTACCTTTGTTTTCACTTTTGTTTCATCAATTTTTCTAATTAACCCTTCATGATAATGTGCATTTCTGATGTAGAACAAGGCGATGAAAAAAAGTAGCATGAGATAAACTACATTATCTAAGAACCAACTATAGCTCAGCAGCGATTTTTTCTTTGCTGCATTTGGCTCTTTGGCAGGTACTTCTAACTCATCTGTATTTTCTTCAGCCATACTATATTTTTGATGCTACTCTCATTTTCGCACTTCTTGCTCTAGGATTTTCTTTTATTTCTGCTACACTAGCTTCAACAGGTTTTTTGGTAACTACTTCAAAAAGTTTATCATAATTGCCAAAAACATCTTTTTCTATTTCGCCTTTTATATTTCCAGTTTTCATAAAGTTTTTTACCATTCTGTCTTCTAAAGAATGATAAGAGAGCACCACCAACCTGCCTTTTGGTTTTAAGCATTCCAAAGCTTGTTGCAGCAACTGCTCCAACACCTGCATTTCTTCATTTACTTCTATTCTTAATGCCTGAAAAACTTGTGCGAGATATTTATTTTTTACCCCGATAATTACCGGATCTATAGCTTGCAGAAAATCGTTGATGGTTTCAAACTTTTGTACTTTTCTTGCTTCTACAATTCTTGCCACCAAAGTTTTTGAATTTCTTACTTCGCCATATTCGCTGAAAATTTTCAGCAACTCGCTTTCAGAATAATTCATTAAAACATCTTTAGCGCTTTGTGCTAAATCTTTACTCATGCGCATATCAAGTTCTGCATCGAATCGAAATGAAAAGCCCCTTTCAGGTGTATCGAACTGATAAGACGAAACACCCAAATCTGCCAATATGCCATCTACAGGAAATGCTTCCAATGCTTTAAGATATTTTTTGAGGTATTTAAAATTTTGATTCACAAACAGCAGTCTTTCATCTTGCACCACATTGTTTGCAGCATCTGCATCCTGATCAAATGCTACCAATCTTCCATTTTTACCCAACTGTTTCAGAATTTCTTTTGAATGCCCTCCACCACCATAGGTAACATCTACATAGGTTCCATCGGGTTTAATTTCTAGTGCGGCTATTGCTTCTGCCAATAAAACCGGACGATGGTAGTTCATAGTTCTTCTATTTCTTCATTGCCCATTACACGCTCTGCTAATTCAGAATACTTGTCAGAATCTTCGCTTAGCATAGCATCATATACCTTTGGATTCCACACTTCAATAATGCTTCCATTAGCTGCAAGTATTACTTCGTTTTCTATATCGGCATATTCCATTAACTGGCGGGGAATCAACACGCGCTCGGCACTGTCGAGCATTAACTCGGTTGCACCTCTCAAAAAGCTTCTTTTAAACTCGCGATGCTCTTTTTTAAATGTGTTGAGCTTATTAATTCTGGCAAATACGCGCTCCCATTCTGAAATGGGATAAAGCACTAAGCATTTTTCAAAACCTCTATTAACTACAAACCTTCCCATGTCAGAGGGCAATAGTTGTTTCAACAAAGCAGCAGGCACACGAAGCCTGTTCTTGTTGTCTATTGCGCATGAAAACTCTCCTAAGAAGCCTGTCATTTAAATGAGGTGTATTAATTGAAAACTAATTTATGCAATTTTACCACAAATTCCCACTAAAGGCAAAAATATTGCACTATTTTTTATTCACATTATATTAACGTGTGGAAAATATCAATAAAAACAAGCTTTTTTAATGAATTTTTATAGTGGTAGAAATTGGTAAAAATTTTAAATAAACTTAGTTTTTCTATAGAATTTAATAGAATGGAAGCCTGCTGCATATCGGGATGCAGCGAGTAAAATTTAATTAACCTTTATTCTAAGGAGAGTGTTATGATTTACCTTTTGTATAATTAATGCTAAACCATCATCAAATCACTTAAGATTTTATCAGCAATGAATTTGCCTTTATGAGTAAGTTTCAATATTCCATTATTAACAATAACGTGTTTCGATAGCAGGTAAGGCTGTAAATCTGTTTCAAAAACGCTTAGCATTTCGTCAGAAAACTTTTCTTTTAGTAAAGAGATTGAAAGCCCCCATTGTGTACGCAAGCTGGTCATTAATAATTCATTGAATTGATTAGCCGGAGTAAGCTTTTCTTCTTCAAACAATAGCTTGTTGTCTTTTAAAAGGCTGTTGATATATTTTATATTATTGTCTATATTCCATTGTCGGCTGTAGCCATTATAAGAATGAGCTGAAGGCCCCAACCCTAAATATTTTTTTCCTTGCCAATAGGCTGTGTTGTGTTTTGAATATTGGTTGGGCTTTGCAAAGTTTGATATTTCATAGTGCTCGTAGCCATGTTCTTGCAGTATTTGAATTAATAATTCAAGATGGGCATTTGCCAAAGAATCGTCAGCAATAGTTGTATTTCCGCTTTTAACCAATTTATGTAAAGTAGTTTTAGGCTCTACTGTAAGACAATATGCAGAAAGATGAGGCAAATTAAATTGCAGAAATGTCTCAATGTTTTTTTGCCACCGATGCAAACTCATTTCAGGTAAGCCATAAATTAAATCGATATTGGTATTTTGAAATCCTGCCTTGCTAACCCAATATAAACTGTTTAATGCGGCTTTAGCATTATGAGAACGATTCATCCATTTTAAATCTTCTTCAAAAAAAGATTGAACGCCCATACTGAATCTATTAATACCTATCTGTTTCCATTCAGTAATTTTTTCTTCGGTTACATCATCAGGATTAGCTTCTAATGTAATTTCAATGTTATTAGCTAATGAAAAGTAATTAAACAACCTATTTAAAACAGCATCAATATCATGAATAGCCATTACCGAAGGAGTGCCTCCGCCAAAATAAATGGTTTCAATAGTTTCATTCTGAAGATAATATTGTTGCAATTCAATTTCGCGCAACAAAGCGTTTATAAAATCGTTTAGTGTTTTTCTGTTGGTAGAAAAATGAAAATTACAGTAATGGCAGGCTACCTTACAATATGGAATATGAATATAAATACCTGCCATAGATTTGTATTAAATTACAATTGCAAAGAAAACAATTTGTAGTGGCTTAATTTTATTATAATTCATCTTGATTTCAAAACGCTCTATATTATTACTTTTTATCTTGTTAATGCAAACAATATCATTGTTTGCAGATAATATCTCACTTAAAATAATTACTGCTGAAAATAATTATGAAGCATTCAATAAACTGAAGTATAAAAAGCAACACAATACTCTTGGAGAATTACAACAAGAATTACAACGCATACTTTTGCAAATGTATGATGGAGGCTACCTTACTGCCTCTTTCGACAGTATTGAAGAAAGGGAAAGTATAGTAATAGCTTATTTAAACATTGGCAACCGTTATGAATGGCTTAAACTTTCTGCAGGCAATATCGAAAAACAGCTAATTAATAGCGTTTCTTACAAAGAAAAGTTTTTTACTGAAACTGTATTTAGCTATAAAGAAGTAAGCAAGCTGTGCAATGAGATTCTCAACGAACTGGAAAATAATGGTTATCCATTTGCTGTGGTTAGGTTAGATAGTATTGTTATTGAATCTGAAAAAATAAGTGCTGCCCTTTTGGTAGAAAAAAATCAGGTATATAAATATGATACTATTGCGCTAAATGGTAATGCAAAAATTTCTAAATATTATTTATACAATTACTTAGGCATAAAGCCCAAATCCTTATACAACGAAAGCACTGCAAGAAAAATAGATACTCGCCTTAAGCAACTTCCTTTTCTAACTTTAAGTAAACCTGCAGAAATTATTTTTACTGCTGAAGAGGCCAAGCCTATGTTAAATCTTGATGCACAAAAGTCAAGTCAGTTCGATTTTTTAGTAGGTTTTTTACCTAATAACGATGTTACGGGAAAACTGCTGATTACTGGTGAAGCAAACGTGAATCTTTTAAACCCCTTTGGCTTTGGTGAAAATGTAAGATTGAATTGGCGTAAAATGCAACCCCGCACACAAAATCTTGATGCAGGATTTTCCTTTCCCTATATTGTTTCGCTGCCTTTTGGTGTTGATGCAGGGTTGCGTTTGTATAAGCGCGATACACTTTTTTTAGATATTGACTGGGATGCTGGACTAAGTTATTTGTTTGTTGGTGGTAATTATTTTAAAGCATTTGTAAACGGCAGATTTTCTAATATTATTTCAATTGATACCAATGAAATTATTGTTAGCCGGGAATTACCTGAATATTTAGATACTCGCAGAACCTTGTATGGGTTAGAGTATTATTTTGAAAAGCTTGATTATCGATTCAACCCTACAGATGGTTTTATAATAAAATTAAGAGGTGCCGCAGGTAGCAGAAGAGTTATTGTTAATAATGCTATAGCAGCGATTAATGATCCTGAGAACAATGGTCAAACATTTGCTTCGTTATACGATAATATTTCAAACAGAACCATTCAGTATAAAGTAGATTACAGGCTTGAAAAATTCTGGAAACTTTCTCCAAGAAATACTATTAAAACGGGTGTTATGGGTGGTGCAATTATATCAGATGAAGTTTTTATAAATGAAATGTATCGTGTAGGGGGTACAAAACTTCTAAGAGGTTTTGATGAAGAGTCTATTTTTGCTTCAATGTTTCATATAGCTACAGTAGAGTATCGTTTTTTGCTGCAACAAAACTCATATTTCAATATTTTTGGAGACTTTGGATATGTTGAATCAAAAACTAACCGAAGCTTCAGAAACGATTTCCCATATGGCTTTGGGGCAGGTTTGGCTTTTGCTACCAAGGCGGGTATTTTTTCTGTTACTTATGCATTAGGCACTCAGCAAGACACAGGAATTAATTTCAGAAATGCTAAGATTCACTTCGGTTACGTGAATTTATTTTAACATAAGGCTATAAGAAAGGTTGTTTGTATTTCTTTGCTTTATAACTTTTTGCACCCGCTATGCTTGCATTTAATTCAAACCCAATAATTAAACCAATAGCGTTAACATAAATCCAAAGCATAATTACAAGTAAAGTTCCTATTGAGCCATACAGTTTATTATACTGTGCCAGGTTATCTACATAATAGCCAAAAGCTATGGAAGAAACAATTACCAGAAAAGTAGCTAAAATACTTCCTGGCGACAAAAACTTCCATTGCCCGGCTTTTGCCGAGCCATAATTGTAAAGCATAGATATAGCAAGCTGAATGGTAGCAATTAATGCCAATATTCTGCCAGCGGTAATTACTCTTGCAGTGTTTGTTCCAAAATGTTTCTGTTGAACCATATAGTTTAAAAAGGTTTCACCAAGACTAACTAGAACTAATGAAAACAAAACCAAAATAGATAATAAAATAGTAAGCCACAGTGCACTAATGTATTGTTGCCAAAAATTTTTAATTCCTATTTTGTGATAGGTATAGGAAAAACCTGAAATAAGAGAGAGTGTTCCGTTAGTGGCAAATATCAGAGCGAATATAAAAGTGATAGACAATAAATCTCCTCGTTTATTATTCAAAATATCTAAAATGGTGTCTTTTGCAGCATCATATGCAGAGCGAGGTAAAATTTCCTGTAGTGCCAGAAAAATTCTGTCTTGAAAGCCTTCAATGGGCACATAGGGTATTAAAGTGAAAATGAAAATAATCGCTGGAAACAAAGCCATAAATAAACTAAATGAAACAGCACCAGCACGCATAGTTATTGCGCCTTCATATAATCCTTTAAAAAAAAACGAAACTATATCGTATAAACTTAGCCCTTTAAAAAGTGGTGGTTTTATTTTTTTCGATTGCAATGCCACATATCTTAGTAATACGAAGAATCGTTCTATCCATTGTTTTAAGAGTGTGGCAAAGTTTTGCATAAACGGTTTAACTCTGTTTTCAAATTTATCTTAAAAATTTCAAGTTGTTGGCAAACCTTTAAAATGATAGTAGCTTTGAAAAAATAAAATTATTGTTTATGGCTACCAATACTTATGAAGCAGTTGCCGATATTCTTTGGAACATTAATCAAATTGAAAGCGCACACTGGGGCACTTCTACCGGCACGCAATGGTATAAAGGGAACGATAAGGAATCTTATGTGTCTGTTTCACCTGTTGATGGCACAGAAATAGGCTTGGTTACTGAAACCGATGAAAAATGTTTTAAGCAAGTAATTATTACAGCTTCAGAAGCTTTTAAAAAATGGCGTTTAGTACCAGCCCCTAAGCGCGGAGAAATTGTGCGCCAGATTGGCGATGAATTAAGAAAGCATAAAGAAGATTTAGGCAAACTGGTTTCTTATGAAATGGGCAAGTCTTTGCAGGAAGGTTTAGGCGAGGTACAAGAGATGATAGACATTTGCGATTTTGCCGTTGGTTTATCGCGCCAGTTAAATGGCTTAACCATGCATTCTGAAAGGCCATTGCACCGCATGTATGAGCAATATCATCCGTTAGGCATTGTAGGCATTATTTCAGCATTTAATTTTCCTGTTGCTGTATGGAGCTGGAATACTGCGTTAGCTTGGGTTTGTGGCGATGTATGTATTTGGAAACCTTCGGAAAAAGCGCCACTATGCGGTATTGCCTGCCAACATATAATTGCAGAAGTTTTCAGAAAAAATGATGTGCCGGAAGGCGTTTCATGTTTAATTAACGGAGATTATAGAGTAGGGCAGTGGTTGGCATCAAGTACACAAGTATCTCTGGTTTCAGCAACAGGCTCAACAAAAATGGGCAAAGCAGTAGCGCAAACCGTTGCTGCTCGTTTAGGCCGAAGCCTGTTAGAATTAGGGGGAAATAATGCAGTAATTATTACCGAATCGGCCGATTTAAAATTGGTTATTCCGGGAGTGGTTTTTGGTGCGGTGGGCACTGCCGGGCAACGCTGCACTTCTACCAGAAGATTAATAATTCATAAAAGTAAATACAAAGAAGTAAGACAAAAATTAGTGGCGGCTTACAAGCAATTGAAAATTGGTAATCCGTTAAATGAAAAAAATCATGTAGGCCCGTTGATTGATAAAGATGCGGTAAAAAGTTTTCAGTCGGCATTAAAATCGATTCAAAAAGAAGGCGGCAAAATTTTGTATGGTGGCGAGGTGTTAGCAGGAAAAGAATATGTTTCGGGCTGTTATGTAAAACCTGCTATTGTTGAAGTGCAAAATCATTTTAAAACTGTTCAGCACGAAACCTTTGCACCCATATTATACATAATGCAGTACGATACCATTGAAGAGGCTATTGCTACGCAAAACGCTGTGCCACAAGGGTTGTCTTCAGCTATTATGACTTTAAATATTAGAGAAGCCGAATTATTCTTGTCTCATTCAGGTTCAGACTGTGGTATAGCCAATGTGAATATTGGCACCTCAGGTGCAGAAATTGGTGGCGCTTTTGGTGGTGAAAAAGAAACGGGCGGTGGCAGAGAGTCGGGTTCTGACGCTTGGAAAGTTTATATGCGAAGACAAACTAACACCATCAACTATGGAACTACACTGCCATTGGCTCAGGGAATTAAGTTTGATTT
>CAZIZP010000033.1:0-27575 GCA_964543705.1 uncultured Chitinophagaceae bacterium | reverse complement strand
GGAGTGGCATTCGCAAAATTCAGAATAGGGTTTCAGACGTCTGGAGGGGCATTCGTAAAATTCAGAATAGGGTTTCAGATGTCTGGAGTGGCATTCGCAAAATTCAGAATAGGGTTTCAGATGTCTGGAGTGGCATTCGCAAAATTCAGAATAGGGTTTCAGACGTCTGGAGGGGCATTCGTAAAATTCAGAATAGGGTTTCAGATGTCTGGAGTGGCATTCGTAAAATTCAGAATATGGTTTCAGACCTCTGGAAGAGCATATCCAAAGTTGGAGTCGGGGTTTCAGACGTCTGGAAGGGCATATCCAAAGTTGGAGTAGCGATAGCATGGTTCTGTAAGTCTTACTTAAAATATACTTATTTCATTTTTAACAAATCGCCACCTTTTGCCATACTAAAAGCCCTATAACGGGAAGTATTTTAACTGGAAAGCTAGATACTAAACAAATTCAAAACACAAAGCTCAAAATTCAAAAAGTAAAATCCACAAACGGTCATTCTGGAAGAAACTTTCCAATAAATACCCACCAAAAAAGAAAGATGCCTACGGCATGACAAAAGCACTGAACCCCAAAACTGATAACTTATTACATAAAACTAAAGGCTAATAGATAAGGGCTAACGGTTTCAACATAAAAGAAAATTGAGAAAATTAGAAAACTAAGTAAAATGCTAAATCCTAAACTCTAAATACTAAACAAATTCAAAACACAAAACACAAAACTCAAAAACTAAAGGCTTCAGCATAAAGGAAGATGAGAAAATTGAGAAAAGTAAGAAAATTAAGTATTGGCTCTACCAAAAACTTAAAACATAAAACTTAAAACATAAAACTTAAAACATAAAACTAAAGGCAAACGGCTAAGGGCTAAAGGCTATCGGCTCTTCCCAAAACTTAAACAATCCGGTACTTTTCTTATTCTATTTCAGCATTAGATTATTAAAAAGTGTTAAAATTTTAACAAGCATTCGGGCTGAAAGTATAGTAAAACTTAGGCTTTTCTATTTTATGACAATTTTATGATAATTCTCGTGAAATCTTTTTAGGTTTCGTTGGTTAATATGTCAGGTTTCATGGTTTTTAGTTTTTAGTTGTTTACAACTAAAAAGCCCTCGCGGGGTGGTAGCCGCGGGGGCATTTTTTTTTCACCAAACTACTACGATAAATGGCATAAAAAATTAACCACAATAGATACATAGTGAAATAGGAAGAAAATGTATTAACTATTCTCTAATGTTTCTTTTGCTTGCAAAACTATGCTAACTACAAAATATTAAAAGTAAAACATAGCCATTCCGTAAACGGAATACTGATAAGCATAACATAGCCATTCCGTAAACGGAATACTGATAAGCATAACCTAAAACTAATTTATTAGTTACTTAATAATTTCTATGTTTCTATTGTGGTTAAAATAGAACAAATTACTTTGAAGAAACTTTATTTTCAATCTATTACTATGCCTTTATTGCTGAGATTTTCTCAACAGCCATATAGCTACTGCTAAGAAAATAAAGTTGGGAATCCACACGCCTAAAAATGCAGGCAGGTCTCCGTTGGTAGAAAACGTAGTAGTAAAACGCGAAAGTAAAATGTATATAGAACTGATGGCAAACCCTGCAACTATGTGCAAGCCAATGCCCCCACGCACTTTTCGCGAGGCAATACTGAAACCAATAATGGTTAAAATAAAGGTCATAAACACATCGGCTGTTCTGCGGTGATACTCTATTAAATAATATGGCAAATCCTGATAACCGTTTATTTTCAGTTTTTCAATGTGCCGCAGCAACTCGGGGGTTTGCATTTCTTCTTTTATACTTATTCTGAAATCTAAATCTTTAGGCGCAAAACCCATAAACGTGTCTAGGTTCATGCCTTCGTAAATAACTTCATTTTTTTCTTCAAAAATTCTTACCATATAGTTGGTTAGTTTCCACTGCCGGGTACTGTCGTTCCAGGCTATTCTGTCGGCTTTAAGTTTATAGGTAAGCTTATCGTTTTCCAATACTTCATAAGAAAATTTATACCCTACTTTATCGTATTGCGTATAATTTTCAACATACAAAAACTTACCCTTTTCAACCTGTAACTGATGAGTGCGGTTAATGCGCAACACCCCTCTGTTCGATAAATGGGTGTATTCAAAAGTTTGCCAGTTTTTATTGGCCCTGGGCACAATCATGTGGTTGGCATATAACAATATGGCGGCTATTACAGCACATGAAAAGATATAAGGAAGTAAAATGCGGTAAATGCTTATGCCGCCACTGTAAACAGCAATAATTTCAGAATTGGAAGCCAGCTTAGAAGTAAAAAATATTACCGATATAAATACAAAAAGCGGTGTTAACAGCGCATCGATATAAGGAATGAAGTTGATGTAGTAATCGAAAATTACCTGTTCTGCCGTTACACCATGCTGAATAAAACCATCTATTTTTTCAGTTAAATCTATGATAATAGATACCATAGTAAACAGCATTAACGCAAAGAAAAAAGTGCCTAAGAATTTTTTTATGATATAGAGGTCTAATTTCTTTAGCACAGTATTATAGTTTTTGCATTACTTGTTTTACTATTTTTTTCTTCCATTCGTAAAACGTACCCTTTAAAATTTGTTGTCTTGCTTCTTTCACCAGCCAAAGGTAAAAAGCAAGGTTGTTAATGCTGGCTATTTGCAGCCCCAGTATTTCCTGTGCAATAAACAAGTGTCGTAAATAAGCTTTAGTATGAAAGCGGCTTACATGGCAAGGGCTATGGGCATCTATAGGCGAAAAGTCATTTTCCCATTTTTTGTTTTTGATATTGATAATACCCTGTGTGGTAAACAGGTTTCCATTTCTGCCATTGCGGGTAGGCATTACACAATCAAACATATCTATGCCCAGGGCAATGCTTTCCAGAATATTTTCGGGTGTGCCCACGCCCATTAAATAGCGGGGTTTGTCTTCAGGTAAAATATTACACACCAGTTCAGTCATTTCATACATGTCTTCATGCGGCTCGCCCACCGATAAGCCGCCAATGGCATTGCCTTCCATATTGTGCGAAGCAATTTCTTCTGCCGATTCTTTTCTTAAATCTTTATATACACTGCCCTGAACAATTGGAAAAAGCGATTGATGATAGCCATACAAAGGTTCTGTATTCTGAAAATGGGTTACGCATCTTTTCAGCCAGCGATGCGTCATGTCCATTGAGGTTTTGGCATATTTATATTCGCAAGGGTAGGGGGTGCATTCATCAAAAGCCATAATAATATCGGCACCAATAGCCCGCTGAATATCCATTACATTTTCAGGCGAAAAAGTATGCCGCGAACCATCAATGTGCGACTGAAACACAACCCCTTCTTCTTTAATTTTTCTTTTCTCGGCTAAAGAGTAAACCTGGTAGCCACCACTATCAGTTAGTATAGGTTTATGCCAGCCATTAAACTTGTGCAAGCCGCCTGCCTGTTTTAAAGTGCCAATACCCGGGCGCAAATACAAATGATAAGTATTACCTAAAATTATTTGAGCATTAATTTCATTTTCCAGTTCGCGGAAATGCACTGCCTTAACACTGCCTGCTGTGCCTACGGGCATAAAAATGGGGGTTTCTATAGTGCCATGTGCTGTTTCAATTACACCTGCCCTGGCTTTCGATTCGGTGTCTTTAGCTTTTATGTTGAAGGTTAACAATGCAATAGCAGTTTATTGGTTTATTTTTGGCAAAGTTAATCAGCTATTTGGGTTGTAATGGATATACTGTTTTATTTGTTTATTGCAGCAACTGCTATTCAGTTGTTTTATTGGGTGGTAGTGTTTGCCCCGTTTGCTTTTACCGGCAGAAATAATAGCAGCACCGTAACCGCGCAGCAACAGCCGGTTTCAATAATTATATGTGCTAAAAACGAAGCAGAAAATCTGAAAAAATATTTGCCTTTTGTTTTAAGTCAGAAATACACGGTGTTTGAAATTATTGTGGTAGATGATAATTCTGAAGATGATACTGCACAAATCATCAAAGCCTTTCAGCAAGAAAACACAAACCTGAAATATGTTTTTTTACCTGCGGAAGAAAAACAGCTTAAAGGAAAACGAAGTGCTTTGTTAAAAGGTATTGAAACAGCCGCTTATGAATGGATAGTAGTTACCGATGCCGATTGCCGCCCGCAATCTAACGGCTGGCTGCGATACATTACTAAACCGCTTTATGAAGGCAAAGAATTATCTATTGGCCTTTCGCCCTATAAATCTGAATTCGGTTTGTTGAATGCCCTTATCAGATACGAAACATTTTATACTGCCCTGCAATATTTTTCTTTTGCTTCTATAGGCATGCCTTATATGGCGGTGGGCCGAAACATGGCTTACACCAAAACGTTTTTCAGAAAGTCGAAAATGTTTTATGCCGAAGACAACACGCTTTCGGGCGATGATGATTTGCTGGTAAATGAGTTGGCCACCAAAAATAATTTTGGCCTGGTATGGAATTTTAACGGACAAGTAATATCAGTGCCGAAAAAAACATACACCGAATGGTTTCGGCAAAAAATTAGACATTACAAAGCAGGAAAACAATATCAAAAAAAACATCAACTAATATTAGGTACACTGTATTCAACTTCATTAATTTCAAGTCTTTCAGCATTAATATTACTAATGGCCAAAACTGAAAAAGAATGGTTTTTTATAATCTTATTGGCTAAGTTATTTTTACTATTAATAATTGCAAACAAAGCCCTTTCTACCTTTAAACAAAGCGGTTTATTGCTGTGGGTGTTAGTGTTAGATTTTTTGTTCCCGATGATTTTATTTACTTTGGCTACAGCATCGGTTTTTTTCAACGATAACATTGCATGGAAGACAAAGTAACGAATAACAATCAGCCTACAGAGCGCTCACAAAAAGACCTTGAACTGGTAAAACTGGCTGTAGAAAAACGCGACCAGAATGCTTTTGCCAAGCTTATGAGCCGCTATAAAGATTCTATATTTTTTATGGTGCTGAAAATGGTGCATAATCGCGATGATGCCGAAGATATTACCATGGAATCTTTCAGCAAGGCATTTAACAATATTGAAAAATATGACCAGCGATATGCCTTTAGTACCTGGCTGTTTAAAATTGCTACCAATAACTGTATCGATTTTATAAGAAAGAAAAGGCTCGATACCACTTCTATAGATAAAACCAGCGAAAACGATAAAGGCGATGAAATTTCTATTGATGTAAAATCTGACGCAGCCAACCCCGAAGAAACCATGATGAGAGCGCAAAGGGCCGTTTCTGTGCGAGGCTCGCTTTCTAAACTCGACCCTAAATATCGCCAGCTTATAGAATTGCGCTATTACGAAGAACTTTCTTACGAAGAAATTGCCGAGCAGTTAGATTTGCCTTTGGGCACTGTTAAAGCTCAATTGTTTAGAGCAAAAGATATGTTGTGCAAACTAATTGGCGATAATATTAAGCATATTTAATTTTTGTTTTTGGATAGTATTCTGAAATATTTTCCCAACATTTCGCCACAGCAATATCAGCAATTTGAAAAGCTTTTGCCGCTTTACAGCGAATGGAACGAAAAGATTAATGTTATTTCCCGAAAAGACATTGATAATTTTTACGAACGCCACGTTTTACACTCGCTGGCTATTGCTAAAATTATTCAGTTTAAAAGCGGCACCAAAATTTTAGATATTGGCACTGGCGGTGGTTTTCCGGGCATACCTTTAGCTATACTTTTTCCCGAGGTGCAGTTTCATTTGACCGATGCCATAGGCAAAAAAATTTTGGTAGTAGAAGCAGCAGCCAAGGCTTTAGGTTTAGCCAATGTAAAAGCCTCAAAAGTAAGAGTAGAAACCCTGCAAGGCGATTATGATTTTATTACTGCACGTGCTGTTGCACAAACAACCGAACTGGTAAAGTGGACACAAAGACTTATTATTGCCGATAACATAAACGAGCTTCCGAATGGCTGGCTGTTGCTGAAAGGTGGCCACCTGGAAGAAGAATTAAAACCCTTTACTTCAGCAATTATTTACAGCATTAAAGATTTTTTTGAAAGCGATTTTTTTGAAGAGAAAAAAGTAGTACACATTCCTAAATCAACTCTTAAGGCTCATTAGTTTGTTGTATTTTTTTATTCATGGCTCTTCTGAAAATCCAGATAATTCCTACAGAAGAAACTACTACCAAGGCTACAGGTATTAATGATTGGCTGCCTTCTAATGTAGGGTTTAAGGCAAACTGCCATATTTCTACCGCATTTTTTCCTAAGAAGAAAAACAAAAAAGTGCGCGGCAATGCGCCTAATATTCCGGCAAATAAATAGCGATTAATATTGGGTTTTAGTGCCGCAAAAACAATATTCATCATGGCAAATGGAAAAACAGGCGATAGCCTTCCGAAGAAAATAAGCCAAAACTCTTGCTCGTGTAATGCTTCTAAAAAATTGCTGAGTTTTTTATGCTGAAAAATGCGTTCGCCTACAAAAAAATGATAAATAAAATTGCCGAAACGCAAACCTACCAGACAAGCCACTGCATAAGCCCCCATTACGCCTGCAAAACCTGCCCAGCCAAAAAAATAACCCGAAAGTATGGCAATGGCGGTGGTGGGTGTTAATGCAAACGACATGGTAAACGTGGCAACGCCAAAAAAAAATAAAAATGAAACCATGCTGCCGCTTAACAGCCACTGGCTTTTATCTTTTAAAAAGAATAGGGTAGAAGAAGTAAACAATGTAGGCAAAACTGCAAAAGCCACCAGCAATAATATTAGCCTGATGCCACCGGTAGCCTCTATAAAGTTTTTTATTTTTTGTAACACATAGCGAAGATAATACAACTTAACAGTGGGATTTACATTGGTTACAGCTCAACTTATATTGATTACAGTTGGATTTACATTGAAAGAAACCCGACCTGCACTGTTAGAAGCTCAACTTGCATTGATAGAAATATAAATTACATAGAAAGAAGCTCAATTTACACTGTTAGAAGGTAAAATTACATTGAAAGAAATTGGATTTACATTGAAAGAAGCCCAAGCTGCACTGTTAGAAGCTCAACTTGCATTGAAAGAAATATAAATTACATAGAAAGAAGCTTAACTTACACTGTTAGAAGCTCAATTTACATTGATAGAAATTGGATTTACATTGAAAGAAGCCCGAAAACATTAGGTTTTTGTTTGTGGTGGGGTTGTTGGGGAAATACTAACAAGTTAAAACGAATTGAAAATCCTGTGATACGGCTTTGGAATTATAAATTTTGAATAGCCCAAACAAATTTAATCAGAGATTAAATAACACCGTGACATAGTCGGGAGACTATCCCCAACGGGGGTATTATAAATTCTGAACAGCCAAAGTATCAAAAGTCTAATTCTGTAATATCTGAAAGCCACCATTTAATGGTTCCAATTTCAATTCCAGACTTTGTGAATTTTTTCAAATCTATTTCGTCTTGTCCTCCAACTGCGATTCCACTATACATTAACTCACCTGTCTCAAAATAGATATTCACTTGACCTTGAATGATATCATTATTGTAATTAATTTCTACTTTTCTTTTTCCTTTATTTGCAATACAAGTCCATACGCCTGTCTTAAGGTTGTCTTGATATTGACCGTAAAAAACTTCTTTTACTGTGTAATAAATACTAATTTCTTCATGATGAGTACATGTCGCCACTTTAGATCCATTGTGATACCCAAGAGTGTGTGAACTAATTATTTGTATAGTACTATCTTTTAGAGCATATAAGCCTTTTCCTTGAATTTTTCCGTTAGAATCACGGATGTTAAATGTATCTAATTTGTACACAGTATAACTATCAGTTTCTAATAATGAATCACCCTTATGAATAATAGTCTTAATGGCTACACCTCCGAAAGTTACTTTACAAACGAAAAAGAAAATTGTTATTATGTATGTTTTTATTCCCAATGTTTCCAAATAAAGATTAATGCATATAGGTTTTATATATTCAATAATGTAATTCAAACAATTTTTCGCATTTGTTAGTATTATCACCAAAAACACCATATGCTTTAAATGCACTTGTCATTTATAACCTCAACAAGGGTATAAAAACAATACTTAATCAGCATTATTAGCGAAATCAGCGGGAAACCACTACACTAAGCTCTTGCCCTGTGCAATTAATTCGGCAATATCTAACACTTTTACTTTGTCTTGCAGTTCTTTGCCTTTAATGCCATCAGTCATCATGGTGTTGCAAAACGGGCAGGCTACTGCCACTACATCGGCACCCGACTCAACGGCATCTTCGGTTCTTTCCTGGTTTACTCTCAGCTTGCCTTTTTCTTCTTCTTTAAACATTTGTCCGCCACCGGCACCGCAACACAAGCCCTTGGCTTTAGCGCGTTTCATCTCTACCAAGTCCACATCAAGTTCTTCAATGAGTTTACGTGGGGCTTCATAAATATCGTTAGCACGGCCTAAGTAACAAGAATCGTGGTAAGTAACTTTTTTGCCTTTAAAAGCACCGCCTTCAATGGTAAGCTTACCTGCATCTAATAATTGTTGCAAAAAGGTAGAGTGGTGTATTACTTCATAATTGCCACCTAAAGAGGGGTATTCATTTTTCAGAATATTAAAGCAATGGGGGCAAGCGGTTACAATTTTTTTAATGCCATAGCCATTCAACACTTCAATGTTTTGCAAGGCCATCATTTGAAATAAAAACTCGTTGCCGGCACGTTTGGCGGGGTCGCCCGTGCAGCTTTCTTCGTTGCCTAAAACGGCATAGTTAATATTCAGATGCTCTAATATTTTTATAAAAGCAACGGTTACTTTTTGTGCGCGTTGGTCAAAGCTTCCTGCACAGCCTACCCAAAATAATACTTCCGGTGTTTTGCCTTCGGCTGCTAATGTTGCTGCGGTTGTTACCATATTCTTAATGTTAATGTGTTTAAATGTTTAAATTCAAAATTATTGTTTTTAAAAAGATACCTTTTTTATAAACCACATAGATACATAGTTTAGTGTTGAGGTAAATTTCCGAAATATTCATTTACAAAAGTTTTTTGTCCTTCGTTAAATATATTGTTGCAATTAAAATTGAGCAAAATTCCTTTAGGAGCTTTCAATAGTTTCATATAGGTTAGAAGCTGCGCTTCAAACGTACTTGTTATTTCCTGTACTGCTTTTAATTCTACAACTATACACTGCTCTACAAATAAATCGCATCTAAAATCTATATCTAACGCTTTGCCTTTATATAAAACAGGGACTTTCATCTCTGTTAAAAAATTTATTTTTCTATGTATTAACTCTTCTTTCAAACATTGGTGATACACGCTTTCTAATAATCCCCTGCCCATAATTTTATGAACCTCAATAGCTGCCCCAATTATTTCATAAGTTAGTGTATCTAAGTATTTCTTTGTTACCAAATCTATGTTTCTATGTGGTTAAATTTTCTGCTAACCTTCAAGAAATTATTTTACCTCCTCAGCCCATTTAAATCTGTCATCTGGCGAGAATTTCCAAGGGGCACCATTGTTTTCAATATTGCCAAACATCATATTCCATTCTTCTGGCGAATTAGATTCTTCCATAATGAGGTAGCGCCTTAACTGCACAATAATATCTAATGGACTAATATTAATTGGGCACTCTTGCACACAAGCATTGCAAGTGGTGCAGGCTCTTAATTCTTCTACCGAAATATAATCGCCCAATAAGGCTTTATTGTCAACGAAATCGGGGCCGTGTGTATCTAGGTTTTTACCCACTTCTTCCAGACGGTCGCGGGTATCCATCATAATCTTGCGTGGAGAAAGTAATTTGCCTGTTCCGTTAGCAGGGCAGGCAGCGGTACAACGCCCACATTCGGTACAAGAGTAAGCATCTAACAAATTTTTCCAGCTTAAATCGGTAACATCTTTTGCACCAAATCTTCTTGGTGCTGCTTCTTCACCTTCAGGTGCTGTAGCAAAAGCAAGGTTAGGGTCCATCATGCTTTTTACCTCTTTGGTAATTTCCGGCATGTTTTTAATTTCACCTTTAGGCTCTAAGCGAGAAAAATAAGTATTTGGAAACGCCAACATGATATGTAAGTGCTTAGAATAAGTGATATACACCAATAACGCCAGCACGCCTATAATGTGTCCCCACCAGCCTAGACGTTCTATAACTACCAAAGCACCTGCTGGCAAGCCTTGTAATGCAGGCCCTATGAAATTACTGCTGATAGCAAAACCATAAGCATTATTGCCATTTTGTAATTGCAAGGCTACATCGGCACCATTCATGCTGAAAATACAGATAAGCAGATAGATTTCGGCTATAAGAATAATATTGGCATCTAAACGTGGCCAGCCATTTAACTCAGACTTTACAAAGCGAGGAATTTTCAGTAGGTTTCTTCTGGCTAAAAATGCAAATGTTGCTACAAAAGCCAATACTGATAATATTTCGATGGAACTAATGACGATGTAATACAGTGTTTCAAAAAAAGTACCCTCGGCTAAATGAAACAGAAAGCGATGCTGACCAAAAAAACCATCAATAAAAATTTCTATTAATTCTATTTGGGTAACTACAAAAGCCAGATACAAAAACAAATGTAAAATGGCAGGTATCCAGTTCTGAAACATTTTCTTTTGCCCAAAGGCTACCAGCAACATGGTTTTTAAACGTTCTGAAGGATTGTCGGTATAAGTTTCATCTTTTCTGCCCAAATTAATATTTCTATAAATGAAACTGCCTCTTTTGTAAAAGAAATAAAAACTAATTCCAGATAAAATGGCGAATAAAACTATTTGTACAATTTGCATAAGCGTGTTGATAGATTTCGGTTTCTAAGTTATTGTATTAATCTTATTTTCCGCAAAATTGTTTAAAATTTCGTGAACTGCAACGTAACTTTAAATGTGTAAATCTTTTATTATGAATGTATTTGCGTTTATCATATTGTTTTTGGCTTCCATTTCTATGCTGAATGCACAGGAATTTAAGTATCTCGACCTGCGCACCCAAAAGCAAATTGAAAATAAAACCTTTACTAAACAAGATATAAATGTGTTGGTAAAAGGTAATTTGGCTTTAATAAAAACAGCTGCTGAAAAACATGGCGCACTATACAAGTATGGCTATGGAAATATAGCTGCGGTGAATGTTCCATTGCATAAATATCCGGCTTTCAGCAGAGAAGCAGGCATAGAGTTTATTGAAAATGCGGATGTGCCCGTGGTAAAATTAGCCGACCAGGCACTTCAACTTACCAATGTATTACAAGTGCACGATGGGCAATCGCCACTGCCGAAGCCTTACACGGGCAAAGGCGTTATTATGGGCGTTATTGATGATGGAATAGATTTTGCCCATGCCGATTTTAGGAATGCTGACAGCACTACGAGAATAAGATATATTTGGGATCAGCGTTCGGCAAATATTAATAGTCCACTGCCCTATAATTATGGCAGAGAATGGACTGCCGACCAGATAAATTCAGGTATTTGCACCCATGCCGAGCCGGTTTTTAATCCCGGAGGGTATTCATCTTTTGGGCATGGCACTACAGTAGCCGGCATTGCCTGCGGAAATGGTTTGGCAACCGGAAAGTATATAGGCGTTGCACCCGAAACGGATATAATCTATGTAGCCATAAATAATCAGGCAAATTTTTTAAGTGTGGTGGTAGATGGTATTGATTATATTTTCAAAAAAGCCGATGCTTTGGGTAAGCCATGTGTTATAAATATTAGCTACGGAACTTACTGGGGCTCGAGAGATGGCAAAGATTTAGCTTCTCAATTGGTAGATAATTTACTGGCAGAAAGAAGCGGAAGGGTAGTGGTTACCGCAGCCGGAAATGGTGGCGACCAAAAATATCATTTAGGCTATGAAGTTACTGCCGACACGGCTTTCACCTGGTTTGAGTACAGTGCTTCTGAAGCTGATGTTCATATAGCTTTATGGGCCGATACTGCCGACTTTAATGATGTTTATTTTGCAGTGGCTGCCGATGACTGGAATGATACTGTAAATACACTGGTTTACACCAATTTTTTCATGAACATAAAATCTACCTATAACCTTGTTCCGGGTGTAAATAATATTCAGCGCATAGACTTTACTGTTTTAGATAACAGCAATGTGTTTTTGGCAAGCCTTGCCACACAAGCTACTTATGAAAACGGAAGGTATTTGTATGAAATGATCATAAAACCTCAAAATACTTCTTACAGATGGAGGTTTATTACCACGGGAAGTGGCAAGTTCGATTTATGGGGAAGCCCAACATTAGGTGGCTTAGGTACTGCCAGAATAGTAGCAAGTTTTCCAAACGATTCTACATTTGAAAGTCGTGTGCCGGGCATTGCCAATTATAAATTTCCTGATGTAAATAAAACATTAGTAAGCAGTATTCAATGTAGCGAAAGAGTGATTACTGTTGCCAATTATGAAAATCGTGCCTGGTACTTAAATGCAAATATCAACCCCGTAACACAATTAAATGATACCACATTTACCGGCTTTGTTACCGGAAGATTAAATAAAGATTCCAGTAAAGGCCCAACAAGAGATGAGCGTCAAAAGCCTGACATTTCAGCACCCGGAACCTATACTTTGGCAACAGGCAATCGACAGCATATTGCAGTTACTTTAGGGGCTAATAAAGGCTTTGAAATTGCCGATGATAGTTTGCACAACAGAAACGGAGGCACTTCTATGGCTTCGCCTGTGGTAGCGGGTATAGCTGCATTGCTATTGGAAGCCAATCCTGAAGCATGGTGGTATGAAATAAAAAACCGAATTGTTTCTTCTGCCATAAAAGATACTTTTACCGGCAACAATTTGCCCGATAATTACTGGGGCTATGGAAAAATAAATGCTTTTGATGCTTTTTTTATTAATGCTGAATATGGCTGCACCGATGCAAATGCTATAAACTATAATCCAGATGCTGAATTTGATGATGGTAGTTGTGTATTGCCAATCTATGGATGTCTTGACCCTAACGCATTGAATTATGATAGCCTGGCAAATGTTGCCGATACCTGTATTTATTATCAGTTTAGCAATGTGGAAGAAACCTTAAACCAAAGTTATATTTCTTTATATCCTAATCCGGCAAATGATAATGTGGTTGTAAAATATGTCATAAATAAAACTGAAGACAATAAACTACTGGTAAGCGATGTTTTAGGCAATATTGTTATAGAAAGAAAAATTATAAAGGCTAATGGAACACTTCAGCTTAATACATCGCAATTAAATAAAGGTGTTTATGTTTGCAGGCTTGTAAGTAACAATAAGCAAGTTTCTGTAAACAAGTTTTTAAAGTATTAAGTCTGCTATGAAAAACAAAACCCTGCTATTAGATAAAGCCGATATTGAACAAAAGGTAAAACGGCTTTCTTATGAAATTCTGGAAGATAATTACGATGAAAAGCAACTGGTTTTTATAGGGGTAACAGGTGGCGGGGTAGTATTTGCTGAAAGAATAATTAACTACATTAATACTATCTCTAAAATTGAAACCAGTCTTTTTCTGGTTGAAGTAAATAAAGAAAATCCGCTCTTAAATGAGGTGGTTTTAAATACTTCATCGGCAAGCTTAAACAATAAAACTATAATTCTTGTTGATGATGTAGCCAACTCGGGCAAAACACTTTGCTATGCATTGAAACCATTATTAAATGCCTTGCCAAAGAAAATTCAAATTGCTGTTTTGGTTGATAGAAAACACAAGAAATACCCAGTATGTGCAGATTATATCGGTTTAAGCCTCTCTACTACCATGAAAGAACATATTTCAGTAGAGCTTTCTCATAAAAATGATGCAGTACATTTGCAATAATTTTAACTATTTTACTAATACTTAAGTTTTTTTGCTTAATAGCTTTTTGTTAAAACTATTTTTAACTATAAGAAATAATGCATATCTGTATCATTGTGTGACATTTGTCACATAGCTTTATTTCATTGAATTTCAATATTCTTTTTCAGTATAATTAACATTTATTGATTTTAAAAAACATAGTAATATTTTGTTTTACTAAAAATATATTTAATAACTTTGCCTTAACATCAATCAACATAAAAATCTATTGTTTAACAAATAAATATTATTAAAATGTCAACAACAACAGTTCCTGCAAAATCAAAACAAGGTGCTTCATTTTTAAAAGCAGAAGAAAGAGAAATCTTAAAGAGGGCTAAAATGAAAATTCGCTCTTTGTATCATCCTTTACGCGAAAAAATCTTATCGCTGATTGAAAGCAATAAAAACGAAATGCACGTTACTGAAATCTACGTGAAGTTGAGAATCGAGCAATCAGTAGCATCTCAGCATCTTGCTATTTTAAGAAACGAAGGGTTTGTTAATGCAAGAAGAGATGGTAAGACAATCTATTACAGTGTAAATCACGATGAGATTAAGCGCGCAATTTCAATTGCAAAAGAAATATAAGATTTACGATTATCTAAAATAAAAAGGCTCTGCACTCGCAGAGCTTTTTTATTTTTGAGCCAAACATATTTTTATGCTGCCCAGAAACATTTATTCAGAAGAACATTTACTATTTAAAAAATCGGTTGAAGACTTTGTAGCCAAAGAAATTACCCCTTATCATTCCCAATGGGAAAAAGACCAGATGGTGTCGAGAGAATCGTGGCAAAAGTTGGGCGATGCAGGATTCTTATGTATGCAGGTGCCACAGCAATATGGAGGTTTAGAAATTACAGATTTCAGATATAATGCCATATTTACTGAAGTGCTTGGATACAGCGGTTGTGCCGGCCCGGCAGTTGGTTACCCATTACACAGCGATATTGTAATGCCATATATTTTGCACTATGGCAATGAGACAACAAAACAAAAATATTTATCTAAGCTGGTTACCGGTGAATGGATTGCAGCCATAGCCATGACCGAACCCGCAGCAGGAAGCGACCTGCAAGGCATAAAATCTACCGCTGTAGATAAAGGCGAATATTATTTATTAAATGGCTCTAAAACTTTTATAACCAATGGCTATTTAGCCGATGTAGTGGTGGTTGCTGCTAAAACCAATCCTGAACTTGGCGCAAAAGGCACCAGTTTGTTTGTGGTAGATACTACTATGCAGGGTTTTACCAAAGGCAAGCCCTTTCATAAAGTTGGCCTACACTCTCAGGATACCTGCGAATTGTTTTTCGATAATGTAAAAGTCCCCAAGGAAAATTTATTAGGTGTAGAAGGGCAGGGCTTTAAATATTTAATGACCGAACTGGCACAAGAAAGATTAGTAGTAGCCATTGGAGCATTGGCTGCTGCCGAGGGTGCATTAGATAAAACAGTTCAGTATGTTAAAGAGAGAAAAGCCTTTGGAAAATCAGTGAGCGAGTTTCAGAATACTCGTTTTAAACTGGCAGAAATTGCCTCAGAGGTGAGTATAATGCGTGTGTTTATTGACCGTTGCGTAGAGCTGCATAACGAAAAACAATTAGATGGTGCAATGGCCTCAATGGCAAAATATGCTGCTACAGAATTGCAATGCAAAGTGGCCGATGAAGCGGTGCAGTTGCATGGTGGCTATGGTTATATTTGGGAATATGATGTAGCCCGCGCTTATGCCGATGCCCGTGTGCAACGCATTTATGCAGGCACCAATGAAATTATGAAAGAACTTATTGCCCGTAAATTATTGTCATAATACTGTTTAAATAAAGGTAGTTTTTGAAAGCCCTGCAATGCAACTATTTTTTTCTGAAAAAATTTTAGATAATCTTATTACGCTCGATGAAGAAGAATCGAAGCATTGTACAAAAGTGTTGCGAAAAAAAGTTGGCGATACCATTGAAGTGGTAGATGGCAGGGGCAACTACTACACTGCAACCATTGCAGAAGATAACTTTAAAGCGGTTATGGCTGTTGTTAATTCAACTACTAAAAATTGGCGTGTAAACAATTACAAAATTGCAATTGCCATGGCACTTTCTAAAAACCCCGATAGGTTTGAGTGGTTTTGTGAAAAGGCTACTGAAATTGGGGTTGATGAGATTTTTCCGGTAGTTACCGAAAGAACTGAAAAGCGGCAGTTTAAACCCGAAAGAATCCATAAAATATTATTGAGTGCCATGAAGCAGTCGGGCAAGGCTTTATTGCCTAAACTGCATGAAGTAGTTGATTATTCAACGCTTATAAAACAAAGCGGGAAATATAACCACTATCAAAAGTTTATTGGCTGGTGCGAAACAGGTGAAGAAAAACATTTGAAACATTTGTATGAAAAAGGTAATAGCACTTTTGTATTAATTGGTCCTGAAGGCGATTTTACAAAACAAGAAGTAGATATGGCCATTACACATCATTTTCAGCCGGTATCATTAGGCAATAGCAGATTAAGAATGGAAACAGCGGGTGTAGTTGCTTGCCATATCGTAAATTTGGGAAATGAGTAGAAAGTATTCAGTTATTAGTCTTCAGTTTTCAGTCTTCAGTTTTCTGAAAACACTGGTTTATTTATGTTTGCTAAGCAGCACTGTTTTAGCTGCAAACCCTTCAGTAAAAATTGCATTGCTTAAATATAACGGTGGGGGCGACTGGTATTCCAACCCTACGGCTTTGCCTAATTTAATTGAATATTGCAACCGTAACCTGCAAACCAATATTACCCGCGAATATGCTACGGTTGAAGCAGGCAGTGCTGAAATTTTTAACTATCCTTTCATTCATGCTACAGGGCATGGCAATATAGTTTTTTCCGATTTTGAAGCAGAAAACCTGCGCAACTATTTAATAGGTGGCGGCTTTTTACATGTTTCAGATAACTATGGTTTAGACCCCTACATTCGCAAAGCCATGAAAAAGGTTTTTCCTGAACTGGAATTTGTAGAGCTACCTTACTCACACCCCATTTACAATCAACGCTACAACTTTCCGAAAGGCCTGCCTAAAATACATGCCCACGATGAAAAACCTGCACAGGGTTTCGGAATAATTTATGAGGGCAGACTGGTTTGCTTCTATGATTTTGAATGTGATTTAAGCGATGGCTGGGAAGACCCCGATGTACATAAAGACCCCGAAGAAATTCGCCAAAAGGCCTTGCAAATGGGCGCAAATATTATTCAGTTTGTTTTTAGTGGGGTGCAGTAGGATTGTAAGTTATCAGTACTCAGTTTAAAGTTATCAGTTTTTGCCAAAGCGATTAGCCGTAAGCCTTTAGTTTTTGAGTTTTGAATTTCGATTTTTGAATTTGTTTAGCATTTAGAGTTTTGTATTTAGCATTTCTCTCAATTTTCTAATTTTTCTTTTTATGCTGAAGCTTTTAACCCTTAGCCTTTAGTTTTTAGGAAAGCCCAAGTCCCCCTTTGAAGGGGGCAGGGGGATGAGTTTTGAATTTCGGATTTTGAATTTGTTCAGCATTTAGATTTTAGAATTTTCACAATTTTCTTATTGGTCTCAATTATCTTAATGCCCTTCTCTAAAACTCCATCCTCGCCCTTGGGCTATCACTCAAAGCCGCAAAATCTTTTTTCAGAAATTTATAATAAGCAGTAATGCCAATCATGGCAGCATTATCGGTGCAGTATTCAAACTTTGGTATATAAGTGTTCCAGCCTTCTTGCTTGCCGATAGTCTCTAACGCTTTTCTTAAACCCGAATTGGCAGAAACACCACCGGCAATAGCTATTTCTTTTATGCCAAATTGCTTTGCGGCCTTCTTTAATTTCTTCAACAAAATATTTACAATTTTATGCTGTACCGAAGCACACAAATCATTCAGGTTTTCAGCAATAAAATTTTCATTTTGTTTTACTTCTTTTTGCACAGTGTATAAAACAGAAGTTTTAAAACCCGAAAAACTAAAATTTAACTCGGGCATATCGGGTTCGGCAAATTGAAATTTTTCAGGGTTTCCAAGTTGTGCATACTTATCAATTAATGGTCCACCGGGATAAGGCAAACCGAAAATTTTCGCAGATTTATCAAAGGCTTCACCCGCTGCATCGTCTATAGTTTCGCCCACAATTTTCATTTGCAAATAATCTTCCACCAAAACAATTTGGGTGTGCCCACCCGACACAGTAAGGCATAAGAAGGGTAGTTGTGGTTTGGGTGAATCAATAAAATGAGCCAATACATGCGCCTGCATGTGGTGTACGGTTATTAAAGGAATGTTTAAGCTTAAGGCCAGCCCTTTTGCAAACGAACCGCCCACCAGTAATGAGCCAATTAAGCCGGGCCCTTGTGTATAAGCCACTGCATGAAGTTGTTGTGCAGTAATACCGGCTTTTTGTAAAGCAACATCTACCACTGGCACAATATTTTGTGCATGTGCGCGCGAAGCCAGCTCAGGCACTACACCACCCCATGCTTCATGTATTTTTTGTGAAGCTATAATGTTGGCAAGAACTTTGTCGTTACAAAGTACGGCTGCTGAAGTATCATCGCACGAAGATTCTATGGCAAGTATATAAATGTTTTCCGAAGGGTTCATTGCAGTAAAAATCAGTCAGTAATTAGTGTTAAAAGTTTGCAACTTCAAGGCTATTGCCTGTTTGAATGTGTAAATTTACCAATAAAATAAAGGCTTTTTCGTATTTCAGTTTTGATTGGCAGGTATTTAAGAATAGTGTTGTTTTTTCTGGTAGCTACATTACTTACTTTGTGGCTGCTTACGCTATTGCTAAGTACTGCAAGGGTTCAGAAAGTAGTTACCAATATTGCCACTTATTATTTAAGCAACTATGTAGGCGCAAAAGTAGAAGTAGGGGGTATTTATTATCGTTTCTTCAACAGGCTGCAACTCAACAATGTGCTTATTGAAGATTTGCATCAGGATACACTTTTTTATGCGCAGTCGCTTGAAGTGAAAATTCAGTTTTCTTCATTATTCAAAAAGGTTATTAAAGTAAAATCTGCCGAGTTGGTAAATCCGGTTTTATATGTACACCGAAATGCCGGTGAATCCGATTTTAATTTTCAGTTTTTGGCCGATAAGTTTGCTTCAAAAGATACAGCAGCATCGAAACCGCTTGATCTGAAAATAGACATCAACACACTGAATATTGCCCGGTTCGATTTAAGATTTATTGACGAACACAATCGTTACTCATTTGGTGCTGCATTTAATAATTTGGGCATTACCGGTATCAATTTCAATACCCAAAAAAATGAACTTGCTATAGATGCAGTTGTAATGGACGATGCCGGTGTAAGTGCAGCCAAGCTGAAAAAGTTTATTTACGATTTACCTGCATTAGCTGCAAAAGAAAAAGCAGAAAAAAAAGAAGATGTTGCAACGCCACCCTTTAAAGCTAAGTTGAAACATTTGCTGGTAAGTAATTCAGTTTTCAGCTACGATAATTATAACTACGAGCCGCAATGCAAAGGCATAGATTATGCGCATGTAATGGTTTCAAAAGTAAAACTGTATGCTGAAAATATTGAATTCAAAAACGACTCGCTGCTGGCCGATATTCAGCAAATAAGTGCTTATGAGCAAAGCGGGTTTATGTTAAACCGTCTGAAAGCAGATTTCTTAATGACAGCAAACATGATGGAGTTTGATGATTTAATTATTGAAACCCCGAAAAGCCGCATCACCAATTACTTCGCAATGGCTTACGATAGCTTTGGTGATTTCAGTGATTTTTTGAATAAGGTAATCATGAGGGCTACTTTCAGAAAAGCAGTTATAGATATTAAAGATGTAAACTACTTTGCAAAGGCACTCGATAAAATTGAACACAACATAGTAGTAGCCACCGGTAATGTCCGTGGCCCTGTAAGCAATTTAAAAGCACGCAGCTTCTTTTTAGATGCAGGCTTAAATACCAGATTTAGCGGAAACATAGATTTAAGAGGCCTGCCCAATATTGAAGAAACCTTTATCTCAGCAACCTTCGATAATGCACGCACCGATGTAAACGATATTAACCGAATTTATCTGGGCATTAAATTTCCTAAAGAAGCCTACGCACTGGGCCTTACGCGTATATCGGGAAATTTTGATGGGTTTATAAATGATTTTGTAGCTAAAGCCAGAATTGTTACTCAATTAGGTATGGTTAATTCCGATATCAACCTGAAGTTTAAAAACGATATTGAATATGCCGGCTATAAAGGAACTGTTTCAGTTACCGAATTTGATTTAGGCAAGCTAATTAACGAGCCATTATTGGGCAGGGTTTCACTAAACGGTAAAGTAGAAGGCAGCGGTTTATCGTTACAAACTATTGAAACAAAAATAGACGGGCTTATTTCAAAAATTGAAGCCAACGGCTATCCTTATTCAAATATCGATATTGAAGGCTTGTTTACTAAAAGCACTTTTGTGGGCGAAGCCATTACCAATGACCCCAATTGTAAATTTGATTTCAATGGTGAAATAGATTTTTCCGGTGCCATTCCTGAGTTCGATTTTAAAGCACAAATAACCCATGCCAATCTTAAAGCACTTAATTTGCTGAGTGAAAATATAAGCCTGAAAACCGATATGCATCTTAACTTTTCAGGAATAAAAATTGATGACATTGAAGGCTTGCTCGATATTAAAAATACCGAGATTATTAAAAATGATAAGCTTTACAACATAGATAAAATTTCGCTGGAAGCATTGGTATTTGAAGATGAAGGCACCAAAAGATTATTACTGGAATCGGATGTGCTGAATGCTGAAGTAAGAGGCGATATAGATTTTGAAGACATAGGCACAACAGCCAAATATTTCTTCAGTAAATATTTCAGAAAAAATGCTTTAGACTTAGATGCTTCTCAGGCTGGAAAATATTCTCAGAATTTTAATTTTTATGTAAACATTATTAACGGCACCGGTGAACTTACCGAATTGCTGCACGATGATTTTAAAGAAATAGGAGCAAGCAGTGTAAGCGGCTCTTTTAATAGTATGGAAAATCGTTTGAAACTCGATTTACAATGTGAACATATTGATTTCGGAAATTTCAGAATTAAAAATATTGAAGCAGTTTCTGACGGCACACCCAACGAAATTTTCTTTAGAAATTCTATAGATAGTTTGTTGTACAAAGACAGCCCGTTTACCGAAAAAATTAATTTTTATGCCAAGCTAAACAGAGATACCATTAACTATCGCTTCACCATTCAGGATACCTTAAACCCCAACAGAGTGAATCTTAGCGGCAAGCTGCAATCCGATTTAACTTCCATTAATAATCAGTTGGTCAACTCTTCTTTCCATTTTAATAACGAGCCCTGGATAGTAAGCAACAATAACAATTTGTTTTTCGATGGCAGGCAACTAAAAATTAATAACCTTACGTTGGCTAAAGACTATCATAAGATTAGCATTTATTCTGAAGTAGATAAAGACACTTCTTCTAATCTTGCCATTTTACTAAATGATGTTTTGCTTAAAGATATTTTATCGGCCATTCCCTCTTTAAAAAAGCTCAATATCAGTGGTAATGCAAATGGCCGTGCCGATATTTTTGATGTTTTAAGAAAACCGGTACCTACCGCAACAGTAGTGGTAGATTCATTAAGCTTAGATAACAATCTGCTGGGCAATATGAATGTAAAAAGCCTGTATTCACAAAGCGAAAAAGTATTAAATGTAAACACACAGCTTTTAGGCGAACAAAATAATCTGGCCGTTTCTGGCAAATATTTCTTTGCACCTGAAAATGAAAATTTAAGGTTCAATGCTGAAATTGAAAAGTTCGATTTGGCAATAGCCAATGTTTTTCTGAAAGGCATAGTTTCAGAAACAAAAGGTATTGGCTCAGGAAAGCTTACCCTTTGGGGCACACCCGAAAAACTAAATCTTACCGGAAAAGTAAATGTAAAAGAGGTTAGCAGCACCGTTTCATTTTTAAATACAAAACTCAATATTGCAAATCACGATATTGTTTTTGCTGAAAATAAAATAGAACTCGGAAACCTTACTATTACCGATAACAACAGCAACATTGCTAAAGCCAAAGGACATATTTACCACACCCACTTAGAAAAATTTGGTTTCAATATAAACATCGATACCGATATGTTCGAGTTTATGAATACCACGGCAGCCACCAGCAGCCAGTTTTATGGTAAAGCCTACGGAAGTGCTAAAGTAATTATTAAAGGCTTGCTCAATAATCTGGTATTCGATATAAAAGCAGTAACACAAAAAAATACTAAAGTTTCTATTGCAGTTTCAGGCGGAAAAGATGTTAGCGAATACACCTTTTTCAGGTTTGTAGATAAAAGCAAGCCCGAACTGGTAAAGGAAAGGCAATATGCCAAGCCCAGCACAGGCGTAGATTTTAATATAGACCTAACTGCCACCCCCGATGCAGAAGTAGATTTGGTTTTAAGCAGCGAACAGGGCGATGTTATTAAAGCCAAAGGCGATGGCAACCTGAAAATTGTGTACGATAAAAACCAGGAGCTTTCTATAATAGGCAACTATACCGTTTCAGAAGGTGAGTATTTGTTTTCCATGCAAAACGTTATCAGCAAAAAATTTAAAATAGATAAAGGCAGCCAGATTGTTTGGGCCGGAAACCCCTACGATGCAAGGCTTGCCATTACCGCCTCATACAGCTTGCGCGCTTCGCCCTACGATTTAATTGAAGACATTGTGCGCAGCAATAACGAGCGCATGCAGCAAGCCCGCATAAGGCTGTTAGTGCAATTGCTTTTAAATATAGGCGGCTCTATCAGCGACCCCGATATTTCTTTCGATATAAGAATTCCCGATGCCGACCCTGCTATCAGGGCTGCGGTAAACAGTAAAATAGATTTTATCAGGCTCGATAAAAACCTGTTCGACCAGCAGGTAGTGGGTTTATTGGTAATGAATAAATTTTTACCCGTTCAAAATGCAGGGCAAAATGCCGATAACTCAAGTAGCTTTGTTACCGGGGCTAGCAACACCGTTTCTGAATTTGTATCCAATCAGCTTTCTAATTATCTCAGCGACTGGCTTTCAAACTTTGTTACCGATTTGCAGTTAGATGTAAACTACAGAACCTATCAGTCGGGCTTACAAACCGATAATGGCACCGATGATTTTGAAAGTCGTAGAGAACTACAACTGGCTTTAAGCAAATCTTTTTTAAACAACCGGATATATGTAGATATTGGTGGAAACTTCGACTTCTCAGGCACTTCTTCAGAAGGCGTTACCAATACCAATAATCAAAGAGGCAATAATATAGCCGGAGACTTTGAAATTCAATATGCCTTAACCCCCGATGGACGATATAAACTAAAAGCATTCAGCAGAGGCGAATATGATGTATTCACCGAAAGAAACAGAAACCGCACCGGTATTGGCATTCAGTATAAAAAAGAATTTAGCGACTGGAAAGACCTTACCACCCCTACCGAAAACAGAAGCAACCGAAAAAAGAAAAGAAAAGCCGAAAAACAACCAATGCTAAAAGAGGAAGAAACAGAGAAAACCAATTAAAACTTGTTTTTCCACATCATAGATTCTACAGGCTTCAGGCTGCGCTTAGTGTACTTAGCGTTTTTCTTTTTGTTATACAGGTTTTCTACCTCGCCCTTCACTTCAAAATAAATAAGCTGCCCAATAGGCATGCCTGCATACACTCTCACCGGCATAATGCACGAAATTTCCAATGTCCAGGTATTACAAAAACCCACATCGCCCTTGCCTGCTGTAGCATGAATATCTAAACCCAGCCTGCCAATGCTCGATTTACCTTCTAAAAAAGGCACATGCTTATGCGTTTCGGTATATTCTTCGGTAACACCTAAGTATAAAGTGCCCGGCTGCAACACAATGCCTTCTTCAGGAATAATAATTTCTTCTATTTCGTTTTTCTCGCGGGCATCTAAAACCCTTTTCTTGTAAGTAGCCAAATACCTGCCCAAATGCACATCATACGAGTTGCTGCCTAAACATTCTTTCCTGAAAGGCTCAATTAATATAGAACCATCTTCAATGCATTTAAGTATTTCTTTATCGGTTAAAATCATAACAAGAAGTATTAAGGGGCAGCAAAGTTATTTTTTTATTGCAGAAAAATGGCAGGTTTCATTCTTTAATTTGTTTTGCCCTTGTTGGCCTTATGACCGACAAGTACATATGCATTTGAGCGTGTTTGTTGTGATAACATCAACAAAAGGGAAAAGGGAGTTGTGAAACGGTTACTACTATTGGCGGCTCGGTTTATTGTCTATCACTAAATTATGTCTCAATTCCTCTTCATTTCTGTTCATTGTTTTTATATAATCTTTAAAGTTTTCTGTCGTCTGTGGAATTGCAAGTCCAATTTTCTTTAGTGTTCCGTCTGTCTCCTTTATACGGTATATTTCAAAAAAACTTGTGTCTTGTCTTGGGAAGATTAAAAAACCATTTTTTGAACTAAACCGATACATATACGCAATTGTCTTGTAGTATATGCTTGTGGCTTTTTCAGAATTTTCTGAATATGATTGTTGCCTGTCAAGTGGAATATACTTTGCGTCACCAACCGATTTTGGCTCATCTTTACTTATGAAATCAGGATAAATCGGTTGAAAATTTTCAAAAAGTAAACTCCTATGTTTACCTGTTTTGTTTTCTGGATGAATGAAGGATGCTTTTAGAATGGTGTTAAGATACTCTTCCCAAAGCCAAGCACCATCAAACAATAAACCGTAAACTTTATCTTTTTCTTTACCAAAGGTAATTTTTTCGTGACGAAGAATTTTTAAACAGATTTTTTGCAAAGCAGAATACTCCGTAAAATAAGGATGAGCAACTGGTTTTAAATTGGCTGTAATAATCTTTTGTCTTGAATTACCATTGTAAGTCTTGTTAGTTACAAAAATAAATTTACTCACAATGTCTCTTAGTTCACTGTCACTCGTTAGTACTCCACTGCCATAAGGGTGGGTTCCGATAAACTCAATTGTATGCCTAATTAGTTGTGTTAGATTATTATTATAGCTGTGCTCTCTTGTAGTATATGCTATTTTTCCTGTAAACGGAATGTTTCTAAGGATATGGCGATTAACATCAATACTTCCCTTAACATTAGTATCATTGTATTCTTCCTTTTTGTATGCTTTGTAGATTCCTTGAGCATAGGCTTTTTTGAGATAGTAAGGAAAAAGGTAAAGAAGAAAATCCCAAATGTTCTCTTTATTGGGTGTTTGGTCAAATTTTAAAAGGTTAATAGAAAAGACTTTTTGCAACATATAATGCAAAAAATAGTCGTTGTTTTCATCTTTTGCAAAACGAGATGATATTGTAAGTTGTGTTGAATTTCTGCCAATAAAACCCATTAGATTATATGTTGTCAGGTTTTCATTGTCTAGTGAGAAAATATGAGGTTTTTCAACATCGTCTTTATATTTACCAAATGAATGAGGAAAAACAAGCAAATCAGGATTTTCCATTTGTAAATCCAAAAGGTTTCTATTTGCTATTGCTGATAAATCTGTAATGTTTAAATTGTCGAATTTATCAATGCTTTTTCCGCCATTATTGTCGGTTGTTCTCATTAGGCTGTAAAGGCATTTTTCAAAAGTTCAATTTTATCAATGCTGTCAGGCATTCCTCTCAAATATTCTTTCAGAAGTGGCTCGATTCGTAAATTCCAAATGTTGTCAATGTCTTGTCTTGCATTACCATTTGAATCTAAGAAGTAAGCCGCCCCAATGTGGTAAGAAGAATTAAGTCCATCTGTATTAGAAATTTGCTTGTTTAAGTTCAACATTTTTTCTTTAATTTCTTGGGGCAAATTCATATTATCTGCACTTTGCTCTGCCGTTATTTCAATCCAAGTAAAACGTCTTCTCATTGCAAAATCAAAGCTTTCAACACTTCGGTCAATGTCGTTCATTGAGCCGATTATGTAGACGTTTTCAGGCACATAAAAAACCTCTTTTTCATCGTTGTGCAAGTTTGAGTATTGCGTCTTAACTGAACCTTTTTTGCCTCTATAACTTGGATCAATCGAAAAGAAGAGTTCCCCAAATATTTTTGAAATTTCACCCCTGTTTATTTCGTCAATTACAAATACGAAGTCTAGTTTTGCTTTGGATGCACTTTTTTTATTTGTCAATAATGAATTTCTGAAATTTATTAAGTTGGAGACAGATGAAGTAAATTGGCGATGCATTTTATTGCTATCATCAAAATCTTTAATGGAGTCTAAGTTGTCACATATCTCATCTAATGATTTGTATATTTCAAGTTCAATTATCTCCCTTTTTGATGTTATCTCTTTTGTTCCAAGTAATTGTTCGATTCTTAGTCTATAGTTATTTATTGTCTTTGAGTTTAATCCTAACGCATTTAAGTATTGTTCATAACCACTAATTGAAAAATCGTCTATTTTTTGGATGTTAACCGCCTCAACGTCCAAAGCCTTTTTACAGAACTCTTTAAATACTCCATTTTTTAATTCAAACCCAATTATTCCGTTTTCATCAGGTGGTGTCGGTCTGAGCCCTTCAACAAAGTCTGTGTAATCATAAGATGGATGAAATTGAACAAAATTAAATTGTCCGCTCTCTACTAACTCTTCATCAGTTTTAACTCCAATCATTTGTTTTGCAATTTGCTTTGCCAAAAATGTTTTACCTGTCCCTGGTGCACCCGTAAGTATGATGTTTTTTGAATCTTTCAATATATTTACAAGATGTTCGCTTTTTTTAAATTCTTCCATAATGTTCCAATCGATTATTAAAGAGTTGTACCTGTCAAATAATTTAATCAAATTAATGTTGGGTGGCTTATTGTCATATAAACCTAAATCTATCAGCGATTTTTCAACCCCAAGGACATTATTTCCAGTATCTTCATCATATCTATTAAGATAAAGTGCTTTTATATGGTCATTAGACCATTTAGCATTAACATTCAGGCCAGTCCAATCCCAGTTTAGATAACATTTTGTGGACTGATAACTTCCAAAGTTTTGTTGAATATTAATATGTATTACCCCATTTTCATATTCATACCAAGATTTAATCTGTTGTTGAATATTATCCCCGCTGTAACCTTGACCGGTGTACTTAAAATTATTCTTATCAACTAGTGGTTTAATGTAGTTTATATATCCAGCGTGATTTTGGTCTTCATTAACACACCATTCTAAATGGGCTACAAAATATTCTACAAGTTTTTTAAACTTATCGTATTCGGTCATTCAACTAATATATTTTTGTCATTCGTTATTATTAATGTTGCTTTTCACTGAAGCGCAACGGTTGCAAGTCGCAACCTTGCAGCAGTATCCACTACCCCCACCATCAGGCACACCCGCAATAATAAGCGTTTTCCTTTATTATAAAAAACCATTACTTATACTTACTTATATAAGCTATCCGTTTACTCCAAAACCAACAACCCAAGCCACCATACCCGTGCGAGGCAAGTTCACAAAAGCGGAGCTTTTTTGTGAACGATTCTTTTGGTTACTTTTCTTCTAAAGAAAAGTGACAAAGAAAACCAAGACACCCTGCGGAGTCTGTTCAAGGGAGCGTTCAATAATCAGTGTAATCCTTTAATCGAACCAATCTGCGATTCTGACACACTTAATTGAACAGACTCCTTATTTTTTGTCCGCAAACCACTCGTACATCACCGAAATCCACTCGTACATCACCGAAATCCACTCGTACATCACCG
>CAZIZP010000032.1:0-27738 GCA_964543705.1 uncultured Chitinophagaceae bacterium | reverse complement strand
TAGCACTATATGATAATAACTTTAATGATAGTTTCTGGAATCCTTTTGGAACAAGAACTTTTATTTTTGGAGGCAACACCAGGACTAATGCAAGCGCTATTGTAGAAATACAAGGCACCAACAGAGGCTTCCTGCCACCAAGGAATGCAAACCCAAGCGCTAACATTACTTCACCCGCAACAGGCTTAGTAGTTTATAATACCACCACCAACAAATTGCAAGTATATAACGGCACCTCATGGATTGATTTACACTAAAATTTAAAACACATAAACAATGAAAAAACTCACCACACTTATTGCAATTATTGCAAGCTTCAGCACACAAGCACAATTGGCATTTCCGGTAGACACCACCACAGGTTTAATGCCTAAAATGATTATTGCCCGCTGGCAAGAAGATACCACCATAAACATCTATTACCAGCAGGTTTTCGAAATGACAGTAGTTTGCGATGGCGTTTCAGAAGAATTTAAAATTGTAGGTAATATTGAAACCGTTACCAAAGTGGGCGAAAACTATGTTCCCGTTTTAGACAATAACGGTAGAGCCATTAGCAACCCTCTTGAGATGGGCGGGCCTGTGGCGCAAAACCCAAGCTTTGTAATACTATTCACCAATCCACAAGTGCTCAATGCTATATGCAACGCCTATTATCAATATGGTGTATTCACCGGAAAAGTAAAACCCGGCAGCACTCTGGCACAGCCTTAGATAACTGTCCGCATAATATTCATTTGAATAGTAAATCTTTGTATTACCAAAAAGCGGTAATACATGTTTTTAAAATTTCTTAGAACTAAAACCTTGCAACTTGTAGCTGCCACAGTAGAAGCAGCACGAGCCAATTCTAAACATATCGTTTTAGATTCAGTAGATTCTATTATTAAAGTAGTTGACGAAAACGGAAACAAAAAAGCATTAGAACCTAACAGTGGTTATAATGGAGAAACTGTTACCTACCGTTTCGATTTCGATTTCGATGGCAGCGCAGGCAATGGCGCAATAGGCAATATTAATTTAATGGCCATACCTACCGGCATGGTAGTGTCTTACGCCAAATGGCTTAAGACTGGCGATGGACTTTCTCACGAAGGAGAAACCGCTTCCAGTTTAAAATTGAACCTTGCCACCGATGGCGATGTAACCGCAGTAGTAGAAGATGATGATGCCACTATTGGTATTAATGATGTAGGCATTCAGGTGCCCGCTATTACTTACCGTAAATCATCTGCCTCTCAACAATTAAGAGTAGTAATAGGCGGTGCAGCAGTAAGTGGCAACTGTGCTTTGTTTATTCAAATAGATAACGCCAATTACATTTCAGCTAATAACCCCGTAGAAGAAGAAGCATAATGGCAGTATTATTCGAAATATTAAAACGCATTCAGGCAGAAACCCCTGGTTTCTTTGTAGTAATTCGCTACATAGCCTTAGTGGTTTTTTTATTGGCAGGCGCAATATTATTAGCAGAACAATATCATTTCTATGTTTTGCTTCCTGCACACAAAGAATTTTTTCACATGATTGGCAGCAACGCCACCACCATATTCTTAATGAGTTTTTTACCTAAAAAGAAAGATGAGTAAAACATTTCTCCATATAGGCTACAAAGTTTCAGCACTTGCTAATAACGAGGGCGAAATAAAAATTTTCGACCAAATAGGCGAAGAAACAGACTGGTGGACTGGCGAGAAATATGGCATTAGTGCCAAAGCATTTATTGATGATTTTAAAGCCTTAGAAGCCAAGCACGATGTAATTCACATTCGTGTAAATTCTGTTGGTGGTTATTTGGGTGATGGTTTGGCCATGTTTAATGCTGTAGCCAATAGTACCAAAGAAGTGCACGTGCATAATGATGGCATTGCTTATTCATTTGCTGCCGCTTTTTTACAAGCTGCAAAAAAAGGCAACCGCTATGCTGGTAAAAGCAGCATGACCATGTTACACGCTGTAGCCGGAAGCCCTTATGGCTTAGGAAGATTAACCGCAGCCAGAGCGCGTGAAGTAGCTACCGAACTCGATAAGTTTGATGATGTAATGGCAGAAGCCATGAGCAGCAGCATTGGCTTATCTAAAGAAGAAATTAAAGCCAAATGGCTCGATGGCAAAGACCATTACTTTACTGCCGAAGATGCCAAAGCCGCAGGTTTAATAGACCATATTGAAGGCGATGTAGAAGCTGTTGCCCTGGGCAGTAATTACAAAATAGAACAAGTGTTGCCACTGCGCATTGCCGCATTAAGTGCCACTGAAGAAAAAGGCGGTTTTATTGCTTTTGTGAAAAGCAAGTTCAACGCCTTAGAAGAAAAAATTTCAGCATTAAAAATTTCTAATCAAAATAAACCGGAAATGACATTAGCAGCATTAGCAGCAAAATTTGAAGCAGGCACAGCCGTAAGCTTCACAGCCGAAGAAAGCGCACAGTTTAAAGCATTGTTGGCCCAATTTAACGAAGCCAAGTTTACCCAGGCAGAAGTAGATGCTACCGTAAACGAAAAAGTAACGGCAAAAGCCACCGAGTTGCAAACTAAAATTGACGACTTGCAAGCCAAATTAGATGCTGCACCTGGTGCTATTGTAAAACCAATTGCAGGCAACAAGCCTGAAGGTGGCGTACAAGATGAGCCTGAGGTAGAAGATGATCCTATTACTAAAGAAGCAAAAGATATTAAAGCAAAAATCCAAGCAAAAAAAAATAAGTAAACCCTTAAATAAAGTATAAATATGCCAACGTTTAACACCGCAGCCTATAGTGGCTCACACGGCTTAGAGCTTTTAGAACAAGTAATGAATGGTTTAGATTGTGCCACAGACTGCACATTCACACCAGGCAACCCTTTTAAAAGAACGGTTCCAAAATTAAAAATTGCTAAAGGCGCTCGTCCTTATCGCTTACAGTTCGACCCTGTTAACTCAGGCGAATTCAGTGATAGAGAAATTATGGTTCATCGTGGTAAAAAAGACTTTGTAATAGAAGGCGAACTATATCGTGAAAAATATTTGGCACTCGCTAAGCAAAATAAATTAGACCCTGATGAAGTACCTTATTGGGATTATCACATTATGCAAGAAATGAAAATGTTGCTTGCTGAAATTAATGATGATGTAGCCTATTTAGGTGTTCGTGATGCTAACGGAACTGATGCTGTTGACATTACTAATGGTTGGGGAACTATTATTGCCGGCTTAATTGCTGCCAATACTATTACTCCTTACACAATGGGCACTATTACCGATGCTAATGCTGCTGAAAAATTCAAAGCATTCTACCAAACTTTAGATGCAGCATTCAGAAAAATAGATATGAAGATGTATATGAGTTTTGAGAATTATGACAAATACCAAAACTCAATTCCGGCAAACAAAAATGTGGTTATTGTTAATCACGTTGAGAATGAGCCGGTGATGGAAAAAACCTACTTAATTGACACAAAGAAAAGAGTAGAGATTGTTCCTGCTACATGGATGGGCAATAGCAACAGAATTATTCTTACTCCAAAGGAAAACATGTTGATGGATTCAGGCTTGCCTAGCGACCAGCCTACTATTGAATTTCAAAAAGTATTGTCAGCATGGCAGTGCCGTTTGAACTACTTAGTTGGTTTCCAAATTGCCGATTTAGATCACCTTTTTGTAACTGAAGCTGCTTAAAATTAGGAGGAAAATAGAATGAAAAAATTAACTAAAAATGTTGTGTTAGACACTGTGTTTGAACACAACGATAAATTTTATCAAATCACTACACCATCGTTGCGTTTGGGTAAAGACATTTACACCGCTGCCGAAGCTGCTGCCAATCCTGAAGTAGCAGCCAAGTTGGTAGAAATAGGTGCAAAAAACATTGTGCCTTATTTCGATGCTGAAGCAGAAAAAGCAGACGCAAAGCCTGCTACTCCTAAAAAAGAAAAAGCAAAGCCTGCTGAAGCAGATGAAAATGAAAACAATTCTCAACCCTCTAAATCTGAATAAACCATGCCATTCGATTTTTTCCAAATACCCGAAATAGTAGGCACCGAAGGCGGCATGAGTGCCGTATATGGTGCGCCAGTAGATTGGTTTACCACCATTGAAGAAGCTCCGGCATCAGGCTCAGCAGCAGGCGACACTGCTACTATTGCCGATGCACACACCTTTGTTTCTACGCCCACTGCTCACGGCTGGTTAAAGTTTGTGGTAGTGCCTGGTAAAGAAGGCAACTTTAAAGTTGCTCGCGAAGGCGAATACCCTAACCAAAAAACCAAAACCACTTTTGTGGCACAAATGGTAGGCTTAAGCGCAGCGCAAGTAGAATTTGCAAAGCAAAGCAAAAACCGCAGATTCATTTTCTTGATTGCCGATGGCAATTGCGGAAATGAAAGCTACTGGAATATTGGCTGCAAATGTCGCCCGGTAATTATTACGCAAAGCGATTACGATAGCGAAACCAACATTTGGACCATAGCCGGAGAAGCCATGTGCGAGCCTGCGTTGTACACCGATGTTACTACCATTCCATTAGAAGCATAATTTAAAAAATAGGAGGACATACACATGCACCCAGTAGATAAAAAGAAAGAAGCCAACCTTAACCCAGAAGTGGTTAAGGCTGGCTATATCACCACCCTTAAAGGCTGGCAAGGTCAAAAGTTTGATAGCTCAGTAGTAGGTAGTTTTCAGTTAGAAACTATTACTGTAAAGCAAGTAGAAAAATTAATTGCCGCTAAAAGCAAAGCTTTTACTAAAGCTGATGCTAAGGTAGAAGGCAAGAAATAATTTATTAACCCCAAAACCCATAAAACAGTGAAAGAAAAATTCTTTTTAGTACTTGGCTTTTCGTTGCTGCTTGCAACTACTGCCACCGTTGCTATTGCTCAAGAGAGCGATGAACAAGCAACCACCGAGACAGCATTTGTTATTTCTGCTAAAGAATATAACCATGCACCTTTTGTAATTGAAGTTGTTGCCCCTGCAATTGTTGATGAAGACACCTATGTGTACACTTTAGCCGATGGCACCGCAGCTTTGAAATCTTTCGATTTCTACAAAGACATTTCGTTTATTGATCCATCGCCTTTTTCGAGTACTTATGTAATAGAAAAAACTAACTGCGATTTAACAGCCGGTATATTACCACCATCGCCACACATCCTGCGAAAGTGCCCTTATATAAATATTGATAAAAAGACACTACGCATGCAACGGTATAGTTATATATGCTACACAAGTATAGAAGGCACTACCCGCGATAAGATATAGCATTCATGGTAATTGTTTTTAGTTAAAAAGGAAGCCCGCCTATTCATTGGGCGGGCTTTTTTGTAAAAAATTTAAAAAAAGTTTCCCTATATGGAATCAGTTATTCAATCTCTTGTAGGCACAGGAATATCGGGCATTATGCTGGCATTTTTTATTTGGTACATCAATAAGAAAGACGATGCCCACACCAGCGAACGTAAAGACTGGAAGACCACCAGCGATGAGCATGTGAAAACCTTTACCACTGTGGTAGAAAAAAACACCGTTGCCCTCATTAAAATGGAAGAAACATTGAAGGACGCACAATGTAAATTTTATCAAAAGTGAAAGTAATATTAACCCGATTTTTCAGCAACCAAAAGCAAACCCTTGGCGAGTTTCAAGTGGGTGAAAGATGCTTTTTATCACTAGAGCCCAAATGGGAAAATAACGATAAAAAAGTAAGCTGCATACCCAACGGCACTTACAAAGTGGTAAAGCGCAACAGCGCCAAATATGGCGACCACTTTCATATTCTCGATGTGCCAGAAAGAAGCTTTATTCTCATTCATAATGGCAACTACTTTCACCACTCGCAAGGATGTATACTTGCCGGCATGGGCATTAAAGAAATTAATAACGATGGGCAATTAGATGTTACCGAAAGTCAAACGGCCATGAAGCTGCTAAATGATTTACTGCCAGATGAATTTGAAGTAGAAATAAAAAGCCACACCTTACCATCATTCACCGTAAAACCCAAAAACTCATAAATATGCTATTCAAAAAAATTGAATTACTAGAACCTACTTTAACCATTGAGGAAGTAGAAGTTGCCTTACACAAACGTGGTAAAGGTTTTGTTAATAAACTTGGCGATTTGATGGATGAAAACGACATCCGTAGAAAAGAAAAAGTTGAGAATATTTTGTTCATCAAAAAGTTTGAAACTGAAGATATAGTAGCCAACTTCAACACGCTGGCCATGTTTAAAAATGAAAAGGTCGAAAAGTTGCGTAAAGCAGTTCCGGTGGTAAAAATTTTGTTCCAAATCGTTAGCGGCATCAAGTCTAAAAAAGACTTGAAAGATAAAGTAGGCGTAATTATTAACAGCTTATAACCTATTGCCATGAACGATATGATTGAAGCGCATAATGGAGCTATTGCCCGCTTCGGCATGAACATGGTAAAAAGAGAAATACCATCGAGTGCCCGCGCTGCCGGTATAAACAACCGCAGCAAGAATAAGCCCTTCAACATAAAGTTTGGCACAGGCAAAGAGCGTGGCACCGGTAAAACTATAAGACTTGGTTTTAATATGGATATACACGCCATTTACCGCGAAAAAGGGGTAGGCCGTGGGCGTGGTATTGGCAGCGGAAATGAAATAACGCCCCCGTTTTTCAACCCTGCTATTGAGCGCAACCTGGAAGAATTAGCCGATGAACTTTTACTCATTACTGGAGATGCTTTGCTAGATGTAGCAGCAGGAAAAATAAAGTAACATGCAACACGACTTTATAAAACTGAGAGATGTAATGAAGCACTTGTATGCAGGCTTACCTGCCGATATTGCTTTTTTTACTTTTTCTGCCAGCAGAAAAACAGGCGGCAAGTTAAAGAAGTTGCAAGGTGTTACGCTTTCATCTGCTGAAACAAAAGAGGGGAAGCAATATAAGCCACAGGGCATTCCTGAAGATTTGAAGCAGCGCAAGCCCAGCAGCCATTTACACGGCATCATCAATGTGTTGATGCGCAATGGCGATTTGCACCGCATTCGCAAAATATTTATTAAAGAATTCAATGGATTGGAGGTGGTACTATGAGCGAATATGCTTTTCACAGTTTTGTTTCTTCTACAAACGACTTGCAGTTTTCTGCTGCGGGCGATTTTGTATTTAAAAAAATAAGTGTTCCGCTTCCCGATAAAAAGAACGAAGAATATGAGCGTGGCATTATTGCACCGTGGGGCAAAGACAATAAGTTTCCGCTATTGGCCCAGCAGTACATTGAGAAGTCTTCTATACTTGCCGGAGCATTGAGAGACATTATTGCCTTTACTTACGGCATGGGCATTTTCATGTATAAAACTGAAGAAGTAGCCGAAGATGGCAGCGAGCTGGTGCGCATCATCCACGATAAAAATATTGAAGCGTGGATGGAGCAGACACTGATTAACCGCTACTGCCTGCAAACTATTAGCGACTATTATCGCTTGGGCAATGCCGTGCCTTGGTTTATTATGAAAAACCAACAGGTACACCAGTTGCGAGTTATCAAAGCTCCACGGGCAAGAGTTGAAAAAGTAAACCCCGATTCAGGCTATAAAGATTATATTTTTGAAAGCGGCCAGTGGGAAAGTTTAGTGCCTCGCAATATTACCCGCGAGATTAAAAAAGAGCAAAGCCGAATTATCAAGAAAATTCGCTTGCTCGATCCTTACGACTATTTTTGGCAACTGGGCACTTCTGCTTTTAAAAGCCAAAACGAATTTGCCTTTTGGATAGATACTTACACCAGCGACCGTGAATATTACCACGACAGCCCATGGCACACCGCCATTCGCAATGGCTGGTTGGATATTGATATTGGCGTTCCTGAAATGAAAAAGGCATTATTTCAGAATGCCATCACACTGCGTTACAAAATATCTATACATACTGATTATTGGGAACAGGTTTACGGAAAGGCACAATGGCTGGCAAAATCTCAAGAAGAGAAGACCAACATTATGCGCGAGAAATTTAACGAGATTGAAAAAAACCTGAAAGGCGCAGCCAATGCTTATAAGAGCATTACCAGCGAACATTATATCGATGCCCGTGGCAACCTTCAGGATAAAATAAAAATTGAAGTAATAGACGATAAGCTGAAAGATGGCAGCTTTCTGCCTGATGGGCAGCAAGCCGCTTCAGTTATTTTAGCAGCCATAGGTATAGACCCGTCTATTACCGGCATGAGCATTCCTGGAGCGCAAAGCAACAGCCGAAGCGGAAGCGATAAGCGTGAAGGTTTATTCATCTTGAACAATAAATTGAAAATTGTGCGTGATGCTATTTTAGAGCCATTGTATATGGTGAAGAAAATAAACAAGTGGGACCCTGAAATAAAATTTGGCTTTAGAAACATTGAATTAACTACGTTGGATAAAAACCCAACCGGACAAAAAACTGTAGGAGCATGAGCCTGTTTAAAACACAAGACGATTTAAAAACTATTGTGCCTATAGTAAAGGCAGGCAGCGTAAATGATTGGAACCCTACCATTACCGCAGCAGAAGAGTTTTACCTCAAAAAAATATTAGGCGCCACGCTATACAATGCCTTGCACACTGCCTATAATGCCAATACTATGAGCACTGCACAAACAGACCTGTTGCCCTATTGCCGTAAGGTAAGTGGCAACTTAGGCGTTTATGAGTGGTTGCCTTTAATTTACAGCCAAACCAGTGCCGCAGGCGAGCGCACCACCACCACCCAAGATGCTGAGCGCAGCCCCAAGTGGAGCTTTGATTTAAAGCGCAAGCAATTACTAGAGCATGGTGGACGAGCTATTGAAGAATTATATTTATTTCTTGAAGCCAACGAAAGCACTTATAGCGATTGGGCAGGCACTACCTACCGCCAATATTTTATAAACAAAACCGAGCAGTTTAATAAACACGTAAATATTGGCAACAGCCGATGGACCTTTCTTGCCCTGGTGCAAGAAATGGAAATGGTGGAAGAGATGTATATTAAACCAGTGCTGGGCGATGCCTTCTTTGCCGATTTAAAAACAAAGATTGCCAACAAATCTATTACCGGAACCGATGCCACTTTTGTAAATAATTTACAAAAGCCCATTGCTTTATTTACAATGGCCGAAGCCTTGCCCTCAATGAATTTAATAGTAACAGCCAATGGGGTGCAGTTGCGTTACGAGCGCAACGAAAGTGAATACAACGAGCCTGTAAAAGATGAAAGCATTATTGCCAACCGAGCTAAAGACCTGAAAAATAAAGGCAATGCACTGTTACATAATTTAAAAATTTATTTAAACAACACTGCCAGCAGCAGCGTGTTTGCCAGCTACTTTGGCAGCACCGCTTACACGGCTCCCGTTGATCCATCCACCGCCAGCCGCCTGCCCGATTTTGGAAATGATGAAAAGAAAAGTATTTTTAGCTTCTAAAATGTTGTAATATGAAACTTTGGATTTTATTCTTTGGACTGTTTTTGTCCAATTTTGTTTTGGCACAAACAGGACAGCCTTTAAAATTTGAAGGTGTAGAAGAATTGGGCAATAATATTACTGCCGATAAAATATTTACACAAGCACATATTTGGGTAGCTGAAAACTTTAAAGATGCCAATAGTGTAGTGCAGGTAGCTGATAGAGAGGCTGGAGTAATTGTAGGTAAAGGTTTTTTTGAAATTTATGTACAAGAAACAAAAAGAATAAATGCTTATTACGGAAGTATTTATTTTACGATGAAGGTTCAAGTGAAAGATGGTAGGTTTAAATATGAATTTTACGATTTTAGGCATGAATGGAAATTGATACCAAAACATTGTAATGATATTGGACTGATTTATAACCAAAAGGAATACCCACAAACAGTAAAATGCACTCTTTTTGGCGATAATTTAAAGCAGAATTTTTGGGATACTATATTGCTAAAAAGTAAAGGAAAGGCTAATAATCTTACTGAAAGCCTTATTTCTCACATAAAAAATTCTACCACTGAAAATAATACCGATTGGTAGAAACCCCTTGACTTATTGAACTTTCTGCACTACATTACTATTCTTATGATTAGTATTCATTTGTTTAGTATTGTAAATAAAAATTATTTGTATAACCTTTGCACCGGACACTTAATTTTCTGTTACAATGCAAAGCATCATTTTTTTATTATCTAATCACGATAAGGTAGGCGTGCCGGATTTCCGGCTTCTTTCTTTTCTGCATCGCAGAAGATTAAGTGTCCAGCGCCTACCCCTTTTTTTAATCCTAAAAACTTTTCGAGAATGGACACTCAGAAAAACAGCCAAACAATCGCCACTGGCAAGGGCAACCAATTAGTAACTCTTTTCAGTTTGTTTAAAAAAGAAAAAGAGCTTGTTGCCGAAAGCAGCTATTTTATTTGCGAAATGAATACTGCCTATGTGCAGCAACTAAGCAATGCAATAGATGCCCCACTAAACAACCAAGCAGCTTACACGCTTGTAAAGCAATGGTACAAGTTCAGCAACCAATTTTATACCGATACCCGGTTGCAAAAAGATTTCAGCTTTTTTCAAAGCAATAGTTTTGCTTTTTGGGAAAGCTACACCCTTGCCGATGCCTGCATTACCCTTTATGACTATTGCTATTATTATCTTTTGAATAAACCTGTAATGGCCCAAGAAGCGGTGGCGTGGTTTAACCAGTTCATAATTTTTATAGAAACTTCTGCAAAAGAACAAATGCTATTGAAATATGAGCCGCTAAGCCCAGAGTTTAGAAACCTTGCCGAAGCCATAGAAATAAGGCAACATCGCCATTGCTTAATGCTTTTAGAAAATAAACTTGCAGTGCCTAAATTGATGGTAGATGCGGTAATTCAAAACTAAAATATATTTTAGTCGATAAAAAATAACATTTCATCGAATTATTTTGAATTATTTTTGATTAAGTGTTGCAAAATCAAAAAAGGCAATGTACATTTGTGTCATCAATTAATTATTCATCTTTTAAAACTTATCACAAATGGAAAACATTATCAAAACAAACAGAACAAGACAAAATGTTGAAGAAAAACAATTAAATCGTTTTTTTGAATTACAACCTATCACACTTTGGATGTGTGAAGAAAAAGATGCAGACATTGTCTATAATGACAATGCAAATGAAAAATCATTTTTTTCAGTTAAAAGACACAACAATGCAAGCAATTGCATTATGAATGCTAATGGAGAAACTTTTTTTGCTGAAGTTTTTATGGGAAAAAGAATAATTCAATCGATTGCTTAAACAAAAAGCCCCGGAAGGTTTACACCAACCGGGGTTTAATCCATCTTTTGGGGCTTATCACAACCCCGAGGACTTCAAATATAATAATATTTATGAAAAAAGAAACCCGTGGTGGCTTCCGCCCCAACGCTAAACGCCCATTAAAAGGCGAGAATAAACGCTTGCCATTTAGTTGCAGAATTTCCACCGAATCTAAAACAGCAATTGAAACTATTGCTTCAGAAAAAAAAATAAGCCAAGGAGAAGTAATTGATTTGCTTTTGAAAAACTACACCGAAGCTTGTCCCCCTTTGAAGGGGGCAGGGGGATGAAATAATAATTTGTTTAGTATTCAAATGAATATTATTATTAAATTTGATAGGCATAAACAATACGCCTATCAACCATGGCAGAAACACTTCGCAGGCAGGTAAATATTTTTGTCGATTCAGGGCAAGCCGATGCCGCTTATAAACGCTTAAGCCAAAGCGAAACTAAGTATCGTTTAGAAATTGAAAAGCGCAAAAAAAGTGGCAGCGATACTGCCGAGCTAGAGGCTAAGCTCGCCAAAACCATAGAGCAAAAGCAACGGGTAGAAAAGAAAATGACAGGCGAATTAAGCCTGAGCTATAAAGACCTTACCAATGCCGTGCGCAAGCTACGCATGGAACACTCGCTTATGAGCGAGCAAGACCCTGGCTATGCCAATATTACCCGCCAGTTGCAAGAAGGCGAGGAGCAATTGAAAAAATATAAGCTATCGCTTACAAGCGTTTCGCAAGGTTGGAAAAATATGCTCGACCAGGCTAAAGGTGTTGCTGTGGGGGTGCTAATCGGCAACAGCGTTCAGGCAGCCGTAGAAACGGGCATTGGTGCTGTTCGCACTATAGTGCAAGGCAGTCGCGATGCAGCTATTGCACGCCAGCAAATGATTGGCGAATTATCAGCCATTACAGGAGCCGTAGGCGATGATTTGGAATATTTAAAGAAAGCCAGTAAAGACCTTTCAAGCATTCAGATTGAAGAAAATAAAGCCATCACCAATTCAGCCAATGAAATTTTAGAAGCGTTTAAATTAGTGGCTTCGGGTCGTTCAGAATTATTGGAAAATCTACCCGCATTAAAAGCAGTTACCAAAGAAGTATTGGTACTTTCCAAAGCTTCAGGATTAGACCTGGTGCAAAGTACCGAAGCGGTAATTGCATCGCTCAACCAGTTTGATCTTGCCAGCAGCGAGGCACGTAAAGCCATTAACGTATTAGCAGCGGGTAGTAAAGTGGGTGCTGCGGAAATTCCACAACTTGCAGAATCGCTAAGCGTGGTGGGTGCCACTGCAAAAAACAGTAACCAAACATTAGAATCTACCGTAGCAGCCATAGAGGTGCTTTCTCAAAAAAATATTAAAGGTGCTGAAGCGGGCACTGCTTTGCGAAATGTGCTATTGCGTTTACAAAAAGCGCAACTGGGCATGAGTGATGGCACTTTTAATTTAAACGAAGCCCTCGATGAAGCCGCAGCAAAATATACCACGGTTAACGAGCTTCAGGAATTGTTTGGCGAGCATGCCATTACCGCAGGTCAAATATTAATTGCCAATAGAGGCACCCTTGAAAAGTGGACCGAAGAAGTTACCGGCACCAACCTTGCCTATGAGCAAGCAGTAGTGCAAGTAATAGAACTGGAAGAAGCACAAAAGAAATATGAGCGTGGGGTTAAGTCTTTGCAAACATCAATTGGCCAAGGGCTTACACCAATTTTTATTACGCTGTATGAGTGGGGCTTCAAACTTACACAAGCATTCAGAGATTTACCCGGCATACTGGAGCGTAACCGAGAATGGATAATTGCTGTTGCTACTGCCTACCTGTTATATTACCGAAATGCTTTGCAGGCTATTATTGCCGTAAATGCAGAGTCGGCAGCTACCATTGCCGCCAACACCGTGAAACGTGCCAGGCTTGCTTTGTTAGCTGCTGAAACGGTGATGTACCAAACGGCAGGCGTTGCCATTATGCTGCTAACCGGAAGAATGAAAGTGGCAGAGCTGGCAACACTGGCGTGGAATGCCGCCACACGTGCCAACCCATTAGGCATATTAATTACTGCACTAGGCGCAGCAAGTGCTGCCTTAATAGTTTACAGCAAAAACACCAAAGAAGCACTTGAACTGGAAAGGCAAAAAAGAGATTTGTCTATTTCACTTGCCGATGCCAATAAAGCCAATAGCGAAGCCATTGAAAACCTGAACATTCAAATTAGCAACTACAACCAGTTGAGTGTAGAGCAACGCAAGCAATTGTATGAAAATTTGAAAGCGCAACTACAACTGCAAAGGCAGCAATTAGAAAATGCAAAGGCGCAGCAACAAGAAATTGAGAAAGCTGCCCAAACAACCACTGTTTTAGAAGATTTATGGATTACTACTAAAAACATGGTGTTGCTGCAAGGCACATTAGGGGCGGAAGTAGAAAAAGTAGTGACGGCTATTGAGAATGGCAGCAAAGCCGCCAGCGAATACGATGAGCAAATAAATGCGCTAAATGATCAGCTGAAACAACTGGAAGGTAATTTTTCTGAAATAGACAATCGTGTGAAAGCTTTTGATAAAGCCATGGCAATAAGCGGCACTACCAGCACCGAACTGGAAGAAAAATTGAGATTGCTAAATATTGCCCTAGGCGATACCGAAAAAGGAACGGCAAGGTTTGCTCAAATACAGAAAGAAATAAATAAAGTAAAAGCCGAACTGGCAAAATTCTCGCTGCCGGAAGAAGACAATAAAGCTTTTGAAAAAGAAAAAGAACGCCTTGAATCCTTTAAAAGTGAAATACAAAAGCTGAATGAAGAGTTGACTTTGGCAAGCATGAGCGAAGATGAGAAGCAGCTGTATAGCATCAAGAAAAAGTATGACGAAATGTATGCCAAAGCCAAAACTACTTACCCGGCTTTATTTGGCTTAATGGAAGAATACTATGAGCAAATTAAACAACTACAGGCACAAGAAACTTTCAATGCTACCAGCAGCATTGAATATCAAGCGGCACTAAATGCTACTGCTAAATATTTTCAAGATGAAAAACTCTTACGCAAACAACAATATGCCGATGGTTTAATTGATAGACAAACCTACCAGCAATCATTATTATTAATTGATTTATCTTATAAGTCGGCAAAAGTTCAGGTTGCTCAAGATTATAGCAATAGCGTTAAACAGGCTGATGCGGATTTGAAAGTTTTTACTGAAGAAAGTTATGAAGCTGATTTAGACTTTTATATTGAACACAAAGAAAGCATTGCTGAAATAGATGCTGCCCAATCTGATGCAAGAATTGCAGCCGCAGAAGCTGAGTTTGAGCATCAAAAAATGCTTAAAGAAAAAATAAGAGATCTTGCTATATACTCTGCGCAAGAGTTATTAAGTATTGCAGGAGATTTTATAGCACTTGCTGATAGACAAGACCAGCAACAATTTGATGCACAAAAAAAGCGAAATGAAAAAAAGAAAGAGGAGCTTAAGAAGAATTTAGAGCAAGGCAAAATTAGCCAACAACAATATAATGCTGCTATTTTCGACATGGACAGACAAACTGCTGAAAGAGAAAAGGAAATAAAGATTGCAGCCTTTAAAAGAAATAAAGCTCTTAGAATAGCAGAAACTATTCAAACTACAGCTTTTGGTGCGCTTCAAGCTTATGTTGCTGCACAATCTATTCCACCGCCAGCAGGTCAAATCATAGGTGCTGCATCTGCTGCTGCTGTTGCGGCTTTTGGTGCTGCTAGATTAATAATGATACAGTCTGAAAACCCACCTGAATTTGAATATGGCGGTATTGAAGGGCAGGGCATAACAAAAGGCGACAGACACGCCCAGGGCGGTATAGATTTAATAGAGCGCAGAACCGGAAGAAGAAGAGGCAATATGGAAGGGGGCGAGTTAATTCTTTCTCGTGGTTTTGTGGCCACCAACCCCGACCTGATAGACCCGCTACTGGAAGCCAGCCGAACCCGACAGCCATTAGCCAACGTGCACCCGGCATTTAAAGGCAGAAGCCTAAGTATTAATACTTCACGTGCTGCCGAAAATGCTTTATTTGAAAGTGGCGGGCTATTCGATGCTGTGCGCTATGGCACCAATACCAACCGCCAAAACAATAGCAATGCCAATGCAGAGCCACAACTGAACATGGTGGTAATAGAAGAATTGCTGCGCAATATTGACACACGCCTTGCAATGCTTCAGGATAAAGAATTAATTGATTATACCGAACTGGCTCGCACCATGCGATACGTTTATGAAGCCCTTGAAAAACAAATATGATAGATGTAGTAAACCATATAGGTAAAACCAAAAAAGTAATTGCCATGCCTACCGCTTGGGAAGAGTTGAGCAATGCCCAATACTTAGGCATTTGCAAAATATTGTGCATGGCGATTAGCGAAGAAGAAGCACGGCTGCGCATTCTGAAATTATTAATGGGGTTGAGTGATTATGAATTTTTGCGCCCAAGCCGAAGAGAGCGGGTAAATGAAAGGCTTATGCTTCAGTATTATGAAAAATTGTTTCCTGAAGTAGATTTTATTTTTGATGACAGCAAACTGTTCAGCAAAAATTTCATTCCAAAATTTACCCACCAAGGCACTACCTATTATGGACCTAAAGACAAACTGCTCGACCTTACCGGTGACGAACTGGAAAAAACCGACTTTTTCTACACGGCTTGGAATGCCACTAAAAAGCACGAGTTGCTTGCCGGAATTGTTGCAGTGCTCTACAGAACCGAAAACCCCAATGCGCCCGGTAAAAGAAAAGCGTTTAGTGAAGAAGAAGTAGAGCACACTATGAAAGCTTTTGAAACCTTGCCCGAATATGTGGTATTGGGCATAAGAATGTTTTATGAGCGCAGCCTGATGGTGTGGCAGCAGCAATATAAAGACGTGTTTGAAAAAGGCGAGAAGAAAAATAAAACCCCCGACTTGCAGGCATGGCGAAAATTGAACCGAGCGATGGCAGGCGCAAAGCGCGGCACAGTTTCAGAAGTAAAAAAACTGAATATTGGCGAGCTGATGTTTGAACTAAGCGAGCTGGAAAAGGAGCGCAAGGAATATGACAGAGTGGTAGAAAGTATGAAAGCAAAATAACCATGTTCACGACATTAATGTCGTGAACATAAATCAATTTCAATATGATTAGAATAAAAGACGACTTAGTAAAATTCTTCCGAGAACGAGCCGAAAGCCACAAAGACATTGGCAGCGTGGGCGATAATAAATTTGTTCAACTCGATTTCGATGAAAGCAATATAGGCGACCTCAGCGGTAAAGACGATATACGCCTGTGCTTAACCGTTGACAGCCGTTTTGGCGGCTACACCGGAAGCGTTACTGAAAGTGCCGATGGGCAAATATGGGAAACACTGCAATGCGAAGTAATGGTAATTCAGCAAGTAGAGCAGGGCGATATGGCAGCTTATGTAGATTGCATGCAAAAATGCAAAACTATTGTTTTTGATACCATTAGCTATATGCGTGGTGTGTATGCTGCCCACCGCTGCTTTTTATTTCTGAAGCACATTAACTGGCAAAGTATAAGGCACTACCGTGTAGGACCACACACCCATAATAACTTTCACGGGTGGGCTTTTCGCTTTGAAGTGAAAAAGATGATAGCCTTTAGCCGTGAAGTTGACACTGATATTTGGATTAACGAACCCACACCAACACCATGACACTCACCGTAATAAAACCACTGCCGCAAACATTGCTAACGCGCAATCCTGCAACGCTTTCTTTTTTAAAAAAAGGAATCTACAGTAGTGCGGGCAGCTATGCCGATATTAAATTTGAACTCGACTGGAGCACGCTTGGAACTGGTGCCGTTTGGAAGTTGCAGTGGGGCAGCCAAACAGTTACTATAAATTTTGTAGCAGCCGAAACCAACAGCCCTTTCGATATATTAGAATATGCTTCGGGTACGGTAGATGATTACCTTTTTGAATATTTAATACCGGGCCTGAATAAAATTGAAGCCTTAATAAACGACTTCATCATAGAGCAAATTGCTTACCAGGGCAGTGCAGGTTTTTATATTCGTTTCAGAGCCAGAAAAAAAGGAACGGCTTACAATATTGCCACTGCAAGCGGCACTACCATTACCGTAGATAGCACTATTGCCCAAAATGGCACTAATGCCACTTTGCTCGAAAATTATAAACTGAAGCTGCGCATACTGGCAGAAGAGCAACCCGACACGGGCGTGTTGAAATTGGTAAAAGAACTGGAAGGCAAAGGCTATCCCGATGAAGTGAGCAACCAAATGCAGATTGATTTCAGAGATATTCCGGCATTAATGAGCCGCTATGCAAAGCACCAGTTGCCCTTTGACCCTTACAAGGTGTATATATGGGAAGAATTATTCAGCAAGTTTAATATCGAGTATGCCGAAGTATATGGTGGCACCCCAGTCACTTATAAAGTAGAAAAGCTTTCGCCATTTCCATTTACTGCCTTGCCCGCAGGCGTTGCCCTTACCCATGCCGATTATTACGAATGGCTGAATAGTTTTCAGAATGAAGGCATTTTAAAGTTTACCAGCTTTCATAATAAAAAGAAACTGGTAAGCAAAGAGCAGCCGGAATGGTTGTTGGTTTTTGCCAATACTACATTAAGCCCATACACCCACATAAGGGTGTCGTTGCGCTTTAGCGACAACACTATAGGTAACCAACTTATTGCATGGCAGGCAGCATGGAACGATATAAATATTTTGCTTCCGGTGGGCTTTAAGCAATTGAATCTGGAACAGTTTGAAACCGGCAGTAAAAAAATTATCGGTTGGGAAATTTCGATATTGAATAACGGTGGCACCAGAAGCGAGGTGAGAAACTATATTGTTGACCCGCGCTATCATCGTGAACAAAAGTTTATTCTTTTCTTCAATTCGCTTTATGGAATTGAAACGGTGAGGCTTACCGGAGCAGTAAGCAGCGAAACCCAAACGACACAAGAAACAGCAGAGCAATTGCTGGCCGACAATACTACCGTTGCCCTTGGAACTATGAGCATGGTTAATAAAGCCTATGCTAATGGCTTTGGAGCCAACACCGGAAACATTCAGAAAAGCGAAGCAGACTACTACATAAGCCTGATGAATGCCGAGCACGTGTATGAATGTGGCAGCATACCGCCACAGGTAGAAAATAAAAGCGTGTGGGCGATGGAATTTAAAAAGCTGATGGTAACGAGCAACAAATACAGCAGGCACACCACCAACCAGTTTTTGTGGAGTTACGATTTTGATTTTAAATATGCTTGGACCGATATAAATTACACCGAAGGCACAGTGCCGGTAGCTAAAGACTTTGATGAATATTTTGAAATAACGGTAGAGAACAGCAGCCCAACGGTAGATAATACGCTTACCATATGGATGCAGAATGCACACAATTGCCAGTATTGGCTGAATGGCGAAAAGCTTAACCTGAATACTGAACAAGAAGACATTGAGATATTGGCAGGCACACACAACCGCATTATTGTAAAAGCCAAAAACCTGCTGAATATTGTATTAACCGCAGGCAGCAGCGATTTAAGAATTATTTATAACACATTGCCGGTATCGAGATTAAGAAGAATAGATACTAATGGTTTTGGCAGTGTAAGTAGCGAATATTTTGCCGAGCTGTTGCGACATGCCAAAGCCCTTACACGTTTTTACATGGTAGGCAGTATAGATGCCCGCAACACCGATATGTTGCTGAAAGAACTGGTAGAATGTGCGCTGGCATTTGGCAACCTGAACCATGTAACTATACTGGGCACTGCGCCAAGCGCAGCAGGCTTAATAGATAAAGCAGAATTAATTTCTTTAGGCGTAACAACAACTACAAGCTGATGAATAATAGTATTAGTTTGATTTCAGAAAAAGGACCATTATCTCTTTTGAATAAAAGAGGATTTCAATATGAGCAAAATTCGCCCTTTTTTGGCAGAGATAGCTTAAGAAGTACATTTAGCAGTGTTTTAGAAGTTGTGGGCGATAATGAAGGAACTAAGGCACTTGAACATGCTGAACTTTTAGAATCTAAAATTGACAAGCTTCCTAATATTAGGGCTTCACTACTTAGCGATGGTATTGAAATATCAAAAGGACTGCTCATTTCAAACAAGTTTACTGTTGACAGAAATGAAAGAAATGTAAAGACTAATTGTCTTTTTGTGTCAGAACTAGGCGAATATGCTGATAAAATTGAAGGGTTGACATTAAAAGATTTGAAGGTGATGGAAGATGAATATATTCAAGGGGATAATGTTGTAAATATTGACTCAATAAATAGTAATAATATTAGGGGAGAGGCTACAAATCTATACTGTTCAGATATACTGATAAATAATAGTAGTCCATACTATACATTTCCAACCATGAAAGTAGATGATGAGCATTATGAGTATGTTAATTTATGGGACGATAATAATTCAAAGTTTAGAGTTGTAAAAGTTGAAGGGCCAATATTAGGAATAGGTAATGATATAGTTGTTGTTGGAGGACTGGTGCCAATGTTCTACTATAAAGCGGTTTTAAAGGCTTGTTTTGAAGAATTTGGATATAAATTACAAGATGATTTTATAGAGAGCTTTGATTTTGGAAAGCTCGTTATTGTTAACAACAATTGTATTTTAAAACAAAGGGTTTTACAGCTTTATGATGAATTAGTGGGGCTGCCAGACCCTTTAATCAACGAGCAATATTGCGAACTTGATACTGTTATATCTGCAAAAAACCATTTGCCAGAAATAACAATTAAAGATTTTCTTAATGATTTTATGATTTGTTTTGGGGCTTCTTTTGATATAAAAAATGATGTAGTAAAAGTAAAGCAGCTAAAAGGTAATAGTGTTAAAAAGAACACCGATGTAGCCCCAAGATATATAAGAGAAATAAATAAAAAACAACCATTTACTTTAAAATATGATTATTCTGAAGACCAGTTAAAATTCAACTTAGATTGTGTAGAAGATTATAGTACAGGAGAAGGAATTGAATATATATCACAATTAGTTCCTGTTTTTCATGATTTAAACAATGCTGATGGTTTTGGAACTGCTTTTATGGCAGATATGAGGCTTGGCGTAAATAAAACTCCAGTTGAAAGATGGGACGCATTAATTCAAAGCGGAAGCCCGCCTTTATTTCCAATTGATGCAATAAATACACTAGACCCCTTTCATGTTATGGATGAGAATATTGAAATGCCAAAAATGAAAGGTATTTTCCATGGTCTTACAAATACAGGTTATTCTTCCTATACTTATCCGGTAATGAATGCATATGCTGCCGTTGATGACCAAACTCTAGTTTATACTAATGGCTTTAGTTTATTTTGGCTAGATGTTAATTCTAACTTAGGGCTTATAGAAGTTTTTTTAAAGCACTGGATTAGAATTCAAAATTCAGAAATTAAAGACATTTTCTACTTCAACGATAGCTACCTTGAATATTTAGAAAACGACTGGGAAAATTTTAAAATTATTGGTAACCAAGAATATTATATAGCCAAAAAGCGGGCACAATTGCCCCTACGAAAGGAGGTAGAATATGAGTGTTACAAGCTCTGATATTATAAGGCTGAAACAATGGTTATATGGCAGCAGAGAGTATAAAAGCGGTGTTACTATTATTAACGATTACGGCCATTTGGTGTATGACCGTAGGTACTTTATTGCGTTTAAAGATTCACTTTCGAAATTTCCATCGCCTCAAAAGGTGGCGAAAGCCATTGAAGAAATGCTTCCCAAGCTTGAGAAGCAACTGCAAGAAGCTACTGAAAAGCCAGTAGAAAAAACGCCCATCACGATTAAAACGAGTGCTCATGTAGTTGTTAATGCTTCTGCCAATAAAATAATTCAGCAAATTGATGATGATATTAAAATGTTGTATGCTAAGCTGGGTAGCCAGCTAAAGCCACGCCTGCACCTTACTAAAGGCGAAAAGCACCGTTATGAGATTCAAAAAGAAATGGTGAGGGTAGATGAATTACTTTTTGAGCTAACGGAGAAACTTGAATATGTAGAGCAACACGGAAAACTGCCTGAAGAAACCAAACCTGAAAAAATAGAACATAGCCTGCAACCAGGCACCGCAGAAGCGGCCATGCGCTTTGTAAACTTGCAGAAGTATGTAAATCGTTACAGTGGCTATGTTACCAAAGCTAATCGCGAGTTGATAAAAATTGAAGACCAGAAGCAGCGAGACAATCTCTTAAAGAAATTGGAGCAGTGGGAAATGAAGTTGAATAATTATAAAATTGAACTGGAAGAAGTTCGAAAAATCATAAGCCAATGAACCAACCTGCAAACGAAGTAGATAGAATACTTGCCTATTACAAAGGCGGCATAGAATTGCTTTCGCCAAAAGAAGAAGAAATGCGATTGTGCATTGATAAAGCCGATCAGTTGCTCAGAGCACATAACTACGACAAACACCTGGTGCGCAATATGCTGGTGCAAGAATATTACTGCAGCTTCGAGACTGCCAAAAACTATATTAAAGCTGCTGAAACTATTCATGCAGCATTTATGGACATTAATATCAACTATGAATTAATGTGGCTTGCCGAAGACCTGAAGAAGCGTTTGAGCATGTCTAAGAAAGATGCAAAAGACTACGATAAACTTGCAAAGCAATATCGTGAAACCCTTTTAGAATTAAAGAAAATTCAAAGTGAGCAAATTGATTTAGATAAAATTAGAAGCGGTAGAAGAATTAGAATTACTACCGATAGAGCAGCTTTAGGCTTGCCTGAAAACTACGACAGAGAGGCAGAGCTAATGAAAGCGGAAGAGTTGCGCAAAAAAGCTAAAAAGTATCTAAGTGGTGTTGCCGATGAAGTAGATTTCATAACAGTAAACGATAGCGATGATGATACAGATGAGTGAGGAACAGGAAGAGTTAGTTTACTTCAATAAAGGGCAGTTGAAAGTAATTGAAATCAACGCGAAGAAGACATTTGTTATTTGTGGCCGAGGATGGGGCAAGTCAACTACTGTTATGGCAAAAAGGCAAGAGCATTTGGCGCATGTGATGCCCAAAGGCTCGTTTTTGTTTGTTGGTGAATCGTACAAGAAAATAATTAAGGACCTATTACCTAAACTTATGATGGGCTGGAATAGGCTCGGTTATGTAGAAGGCATTGATTACGTTAACCGCGAGCAACCAAAAGCAAGTTTGAAATTTCCTAAACCACATCTTCCGGTTGAAGATTATAGCACAGTTATAAGTTGGTACACAGGAGCAGTGCTGCATCTGGTAAGTCAAGACCGCAACGCCAGTGCTAAGAATGGTATCGATTGCGATGCTATTGATGTGGATGAGTGCAAAACTTTAGACTGGTTACGTTACAAAACTGAAATATCACCCACCAGAAGAGGCGCTTTCAATCGTTGGGGGCATTTACCCGAATATGGTAGCGAATGGTTCTACACTGATAAATACATAGGTAGAAATAATAGCGATTGGTTTATGCAGTTCAAAGACAAAGCCACACCGGAACTCGTTGAGCTAATTGCTATTCTGAAATTTGAATTAGAGCAACTAATTGCAGAGCAGGCACCATTAAAGAAAATAGAAGCTTTACAAAAAGAAATTGCTCACTATCAACGCAACTGCATACACTTCTATGAAGCCAGCAGCTTAGAAAATATAGACATACTACGTTATGATTTCTTCAAAGAGCAGGCTGAAAACCTTACCCCTACTGAACTGCTCACTGCAATATTCAACGAAAACATTAAGAAGATTGAAGGTGGCTTCTATTTCCTCCTTGATGAATATCTTCATGGCTACCATGCTAACGATTACAGCCGTATAGATGCAGCCGGTAATGATTGGGATAAGATTACTCAGTTCTCTTGCCTCGATGATGCCGACCTTGATTTAGATGCTCCTTTAGAGATTGGGGTGGATTGGGGTGGCAACTTTAATTGCTGCGCAGTACTCCAACAACAAGGAAGCAGAATAAAACTCCTCAAAGTTTTCTATGTAGAAACACCACGGAAGTACGATGAAATGTTTCAAGAGGTAAAAGACTATTATCGTTTCCACAGAAGAAAAGAAATACACGCATACACAGGACACGATGGAGATAATGAATTGGCAAACAGTAAAGAAACGTTTAACGATGATTTGCTAAACGCATTTAGTGGCGAGTGGGATATATTCATTATGAACGCCCATCAGGCAGCCATACCCCACAACGAGAAATATAAAATCTGGAAAAAGGTTTTGGACCTAAACAGAGACCGTGATGATAGATACCCGACTTTTCATTTCAATTTAGATAATGCTTATGAAGGTTATGTAAGCATGGCTAAGGCTAAAGTAAAAGTTCATAGAGTAGGTAATACAGAAGCATTCAAGAAAGATAAAAGTAGCGAGAATCCTAAAACAAACCCCAACCAAGTAGAAGCAACACATATAAGCGATGCAATAGATAATGTAGTGTGCTTTAAATGTAGGGACATTGGTAAGTCTTACTTCAATAAATAATGGGCGTTACCACACTTAGGCGTGGTCAGGCTGTCCGCTTTACTTCGTGCCAGTTTCCATCCTTAACGCAATAGTATTAGCATTAATTAAAACAGCAATCTATTCATACTTTCTTCCGCAAGCTGGAAGTGTATGAGCTATTCTTTTTAATTAATGCAAATCTTATTTTAATCGCTGTGAACATATTGCCGCTTCACGTCAAAAAGTTCACGAGTCTATCTATAGGCACGGTTTCATATTACACTTACCCCATTTTGCGAACGCAACGAAAAACAGGCGAAGTGTCGGCTTTCAGCGTGTTAAGCCAAATTTTATTTGGCTTTTAAGGTTTAAATTATTGGTTTTTAGTATTTTATAAATATTGTTTTTTGAGTAAAAAATAAACATTAATTTTACTACTATTCAAATGAATATTATGCTAGAATGGACTACCGAAAAAAGAAAAGTAAACGACTTATTGCCTCTTGAAATCAACCCAAGAAAAATTACAGAAGAAAAAAGAAAGAAGCTTATTGCTTCAATTGAAAAATTTAACTTAGCGGAAATACCGGCAATAAATAAAGACAATACTATTATTGCTGGACATCAACGATTAAAAGCACTTCAAATAATTGGCAGGGGCGAAGAAATTATTGATGTTAGAGTTCCCAACAGGCAGCTTAATAAAACAGAACTAAAAGAATACAACCTTATAAGTAACACTCATGCTGGTGATTGGGATTTTGAAGTTTTGGAAATAGAATTTGATGATGTTAAAAATGAATGGGATTATGACATTCCTAATTTTGACTTAGATTCTGTAAAAACAAAAATTGTTTCTGAAAAAGAAGAAAGAAAAGCTGTTGATTATGACCCAAATAAACAATGGTTCTTAAATATTAGATGTGAAAGTGAACAAAATGCACAGGAATTGTATGAGCATTTTTTGGAACAAGGATTGGATGTTAAGATTGTAACCTAAATTTTTATATATGATACCAAAAACAGCAGAAGTAATTTTACAAAGTGAAATTTTTAACAACTTTCGTTGCAGAATGGCTTGCGACAGCCTTGATATTGATTTGGCTAAAAAATCAATTCATCATTTAAAGATTAACGACATTAATATTCCTGAAGAATGGAGCATTGGCGTTGTTTATGGTGCTTCTGGAAGTGGAAAAACAACATTAGCAAAAAATCTTTTTGGTGAAGATTGTTTTAAAACTATATTGGATGAAGACACCCCTATAATAAATCAATTACCAAAACAAATGTCTTATGATGATTGTTCATCTATATTAAACGGAATAGGTTTAACAAGTGTTGTATGTTGGGTTCGTCCCGTTAAAACTCTCAGCAACGGACAAAAAGCAAGAGCAGAAGCGGCTTTATTAATGACGCAAAATAATGGCATTACAATTATTGATGAATGGACATCTGTCGTTGATAGAACTGTTGCTAAAGCGATGAGTCATTGCGTTCAAAAGTTTGCAAGAAAAAACAAAAAGAGAATAATAATTCTTTCCTGTCATTACGATATAATTGAATGGATTAAACCAGATTGGTTAATCGACTGCAACAAACAACAGTTTTTTTTGCCACAAGGCGAAGATTTTTTTTTTCAAAAAAGAGACAGACTCGAATTCTCAATTAAGGAAGTTGGGCGAGAAACATGGAAGTATTTTAGCAAATATCATTATTTAAGTGAAAGGTTGCCGGGTGGAAAAATATATACATTTGGTTTATTTCACGGTGAGAATCAAATTGGCTTCCAATGTTTTGCGAATTATACTCCAATTAGAAAGGGTGAAATTCCAATTTTTCACAGCAATAGAACTGTTATCCATCCCGATTATGCTGGCTTAGGCATGGGTATTAGTCTAATAAATTTAACTAGCCAGTATATGAAGGAAAAATATCAATATAAGATTATGGCAAAATTTTCTTCAGTTCCTGTATTTAAAGCAATGATTAAACAGAAATGTTGGAAATTTTTAGGCGAAAAAAGATTAATGGGTACTATGAAGAAAGGCGGAAATCTATTAAGAACAAAAGGCTTTAGAGAACATGGTATTAAAACTTTTCATTTTGAATTTACAAATTTTGGCGTTTAGGTTCATCTCCGTTAATTTGTAAAAATTTATCAACATGAACAAATTGTTTATTATTATTAAGAAACAGTATTTTGATGAAATACTCGTAGGAAAAAAGAAAGAAGAATTAAGAATAGTAAAACCACATTGGGTAAATAAGTTGGTTGGCAAAAAATATTCAAATGTTATTTTTCAAAATGGATATGCAAAAAATGCCCCAAGATTGGAGGCTGAATATCTCGGTTATGAAATAAAAAATATAAAGCATGATTTTTTTGGCAATGAAGAAGTTAGTGTTTTTGCAATAAAACTTGGTCAAGTAAAAAAAATATAATTTATGGAATACAATGAAGATTTTTTAAAAAAAATAGTTGGAGTTGGCACATTAGGTTATTCAATTGAAAAAATAATTAATGTGCTTGATATTTCTGACAATGATATTAATAATTTTATACTTGATTTTAAAAATAAAAACTCTGTTGTTTATAAAAATTACAAAAAGGGGTTAGATAAATCAGATTATGCCATCGATATGAAATTGTTTGAATTGGCAAAAAATGGCGATTTAAAAGCACTAGAAAAGTATGAAAAAAGAAAAATAGAACAACAAGAATTGCTATCTAAAGAATTAATTATAAGATAAATTATTTAAATATTTTGTCAAAGTTTTTCATTTCTTCCTGCTTGCGATGGTCGGTAATATGCACGTAAATCATTGTTGTGGCAATATTGGTGTGTCCTAATATTTGCTGAAGGGTTTCAACCTTACCGCCAATTGTAAGAAATGTAGTTGCAAAAGTATGTCGAGCTGTATGAAAAGTAATTCGCTTATTGATTTCGGCATAGTTGGCAATGAGTTTCAGGTCGTCATTTATTTTTTGTTCTGATTTTAGGCGGCCTTTAAATGAAAAAGCTTCTTTTAATAGTCTCTGCGAAACATTTGTTAGTGGTATTTCTACTAACTTTTCATACTTGCGGGTTTTGTATGGCTTTATTTTAATGGCGTTTTTCTCTAAGTCTTCAGGCTTTAGTTTCTTCACATCGCTTATTCTTAGCGATGTGAATGCTGATAGCAGGTAAAAAAGTAGCGATGATTTAAGTTTGGGTGGCAAAATGTCATTATCGTATATGGTTAATAGTTTTTGCAGTTCTATTTCATCCAGAAATGTTCTTTGGGTTTCGCCTTTTTTCAGTTTGTAGTTTTGAAATGGGTTTGCAAATATTATTCCATTCCTCAATGCACGAGCAACATAAGTTTTTAAAGTTTTCATGGCATTGTGCCGGGTATTGATGTTGTTACCCTTTTTTGTCATGTATTTTTCAAATGCCTCTAATGTTTGTGTGGTAAAATCGTTGAAAGGTATTTTCTTTCTAAAGCTTTTTAGTTTATTCAGCACCGCCAGTTGAGCATTCAGGGTTGACTTATCAATATTGCCAAGCCTTTTGTTGGCATCATCTATTGCCCAGCTTACAAAGTCGTTGTATTCTGAATCGATACTAAACATTTGCTTAAAAAGGCTTTTGTTAAGCGCAATATTGCTCATGTTGGCATTAGCTATGATTCTAATTTTACGTGTAGCTGCATCGGCCAGAATACTATTAATTTCTTTATGTGATGGGTTTGATGGCTTTACTTGCTGTTTTTTATGGTCCCAGTCATCAGGCAAAAGCATTTGATTCAAAGAAATTACCAGTTTTTCACCGTTAACAAACAGTTTCATACACAAAGGAGCCATGCCTTTGGCATTTTTCACCTCATTTCTTAGCATGAATTTATGCGACACAGAGTTCATAGATAAGTGTCGTTTTTGTGCCAAAGAAAGGTTGACTTTTGCCAATTGTGTCGTTACTGTGTCTTTCATAAAACTCTAAAACCCCTGCAATTGCAAGGGTTTTATAATGTGATGTTTTAAGTTGTGATTCGGATTG
>CAZIZP010000031.1:0-29444 GCA_964543705.1 uncultured Chitinophagaceae bacterium | reverse complement strand
GGCGTCTGTAGCCTGCCATGTTCCGCCAACGCCCGACCAGGTTCTTGTGCCATAGCTCGTTGCTGTGCCAATATTAGAAAAGTTTTCTGTATTACAAGGTCCACTTATGGTTGTTACGCTATTGCTTATAGCAGGCGTAAGATATTTCGGACCGCCACTACAGGCAGCATTGTTATAAGCAAATACAAAATAATAATAAGTTGTAGATGCGCTTAAACCTGCGTCAGTAAATGATGTACCACTTCCATTATATACTACCTCACCTCCGCCTAGAGCATCAGAAACATTGTAGGTGGTGGCATCTACAGGGTTAGAACTTAATGTTGAGGAAGTGCTGCGTACCACCAAATAATTATCAACTGCCGGTGAGGCAGCAGTATAACTAACCTCTATAGAAGATGCGGTAATATTAGTAAAACTTACGGCTGTAGCCTGGTTAGTTGGGGTGGTGCAGGCGGGTAGGGTGGTTGCTTGGCTATTTGGGTTGTTGGTTGCGGTTGCTGTTTGATAAGTTCTATCTGGAGAACAATATTCATAAACTCGAAAATGATAGGTATTTCCGGCAGTTAAACCATTAATAGTTATTGGGCCTGAACCTGTTCCGTTAAAAACCACTTGTTGCCCGCTTCCGCTATAGGTTGTGCTTGCTGTTGGGTTATCGCCATTTGTTGGTGCAGAAAAAGAATTAGAAGTATTCATAATTACCACACGACCATCGCCATTACCATTTGTCCAGTCTATATTCATGCTATTATTTCCTACACTTGAAAAAGTAATAGCAGAGGCTTGGGTGGTTGGGGCGGTGCAGCCTGAAGAAACCGGGGTAACTGTTCCGGCAATAACAACATCATCTAATCTAAAAACTCCTGCCCCAGATGAAGATCTTGAACCATTTAGCCATCCTTGAATTTTAATAGTAGCTGTAGTTAATCCTGTTTGGCCAGATACAGATTCATTAACATAAACTAAACTGGCATTGGGAGCATTTACTGAATAAATATCTGTAGAACCTATGGCAAAGCCAAAAGCAGAAGGCCCCGCAGAAGTAGCATAAGCCCTGAATGAAATATTTGTTATTGAAAACTCGTAACCTGAATTTGCAGTAATAGTAAAGTAAAAGTTTTTTGCAGAAGCTTGACTACTCGCTGTCCAGCCGGCCGTTTCTTCAATGTATGGTTCATTTGGAAAATAAGTACCTGTTGTAATATTAGTTTCAATAGTGCCAGACGACAAATCAAAATTCGATACAGTAACATTTGCATCTTTAGCTGAAACAACAAGTGAACCGGTAGCAGGAAAATTAAATTGAGCTACCTGCCCCCAACCCCTTTCTGCAACCAGCAAAAAACTTACAATAAAAAACAGCGAGTGTAAAATATTTTTCATGCCAAAAAATTATGTTACAAAGGTCGTTGTAGTGGCAGGGCTTGTCAACCCTTTATGTGTAAAGGCTTTGTTACCATTTTGTAAATAGCTGTTACGCCTCGAAATTTCTTAACATTGAAAAATTAAATAAGCTGATTACCAAACTTTAGTTTTCAGTTTTGGGGAAACCATTAGCCTTTAGCTGTTAGTTTTATGTTTTAAGTTTTTGGCAGAACCAATACTTAATTCTCTTACACTTCTCAATTTTCTCATTTTTCTTTTTATGCTGAAGCCATTAGCCCTTAGCTATTAGCCTTTAGTTTATGTGATAAGTTATCAGTATTCAGTTATCTGTTTTCAGTGTGTTTTTTGTCATGCCGGAGGCATCTTTCTATTGTGGGGGGTATTTATCGGAAAGTTTCTTCCAGAATGACCGTTTGTGGATTTTACTTTTTGAATTTTTAATTTGTTTAGCATTTAGAGTTTAGGGTTTAGAATTTTTTCATAATTCACACTTACAACTATTTTTCCACGCGGAACAATTGTGGCGTGTTGGATGGGTATAGTGATTTTTGGTGTAGCTGTTGCGGAATTGTGTTGGTTTATTGCGAATGTGTTTTTGCTTATTGCGGAAACGTTTCTTTCTATTTCGGTAACTTTTTTATTTACTGCGGTAACATTATTTTCTATTGTTGTAAGTCTATTAATGATTGCGATAACAATATTTTCTATTTGAATAACATGCCTGCTTATTGTGGTATAGTTTGTTTTTATATCGGTAACAAACATATTTAATGAGATAGCAAATTTGCCTATTTCAGTAACATCTTTTATTATTTCGATAACATTAATTTCTATTACGGTAACAAAAAACACGTGTGGTGTATCTTTTTTATTGATTTTTTGATAGTTTTGGGCTATAAATTTGCTTTTTATGATAGTTTACAAGCCTTATCATTTTGGTGAAAGATTGCAGGCGGTGATGCAGGAGCGGCATATTAACCCTACGAAAATGGCGCGATTGATTGGATTGAGCCATGGTATTGTTTTTAGAATGCTGAAGAGAAAAGAGATTGATACTGAAAAAATGAGGCTGGTGAGTTTGGCTTTAGGCCATGATTTTGTGGCTGAATTTGGTGCAATAAGCAATAATACCAGTGAAGCGAAACTAGCCGAAGCGAATAATACTGTGTTGGCATTACAGAACGAGGTGGCTTTACTAAAAGAAAAGACGGCTGCACAACAGTTAACGATTGAGCGCATGGAGCTTGAGGCAAAATATTTAAGAGAGCTGGTGGAGGCGTATAAAAAGAAATGATTTTTATTGGCTCTTGGAATGCCTGTGTTGCCGAACCTGTTAAATAAATGTACTGATATAACCATGTGGTTGTGGCCGGGTTTGTAGTAATGGGTTGTGAGGGGCTATGGGGCTGTTGCGGTGGTTATGAAAACGACATAGAGAAATAATAGAAAATACTTATTTTGTAATGCACTAAATTTAAGCGAACGCTCTGTGATATATTGGCTCGTAGCGGATGCTACAACCAGGGGGAGCATTTAGAATAGGGGGTTGATTTTGACGGTTTTGGGTGGTTTTTCTTTGTCACTTTTCTTTAGAAGAAATGCTTCGATAAACTCAGCATAAAATCCACCAAAAGAATCGCAAAGTCCGAAGGCTCCGCCTGTCCCGATAGCTATCGGAATTGCAGGCTCACGCGCGGGGGGTTGTAAATGATGGGTAGGCGAGGATTTTTTAATCGGAGATTAAGCTACACTAGGGCTTGTGGGGTGTATGAGTAAATTAGCAGTAATATAAAATAATGCTAAAACAGATAAAAAGCGACTGAATAAAATGAGTAAGAAAAAAAATGGTAAGACAGAATTTGTGAAATGGTTTGGACCTGTTCTTGAGGCTTTAAAGTCACTAGGTGGTTCTGCTACACCTAAGGAAATTACAGAATGGATTGGTGAAGAATATAAAGTACCTGACGAAATACTTAATGAGCGCTACGAAAAGTCAGGCGTGTTGAAATTTCCTAACCAGTTAGCTTGGGCAAGACAATACTTAGTATGGGAAGAACTGTTAGCGACTTCAAAACGGGGAGTTTGGGCACTAAGTTCAAAAGGATGGGAAACAAAATTAGATGAAAAGAAATCATATGATATATTTCTTAAATGGGTAAAAATACAGGCAGACTTGCGCGAAGGAAAAGAGTCTGAAAACGAAGTTGAAATAATTATTGCTAATCAAGAAGAAAATGAAATTGACAGCTCAAGTACTAAACTCCAGCTTTCATTAATTGAAATCTTGCAAAATTTATCACCAACAGGTTTTGAACACTTGTGCGGTAGACTTTTGAGGGAATACAATTTTGAAAATATTGAAATTTCACAACAATCTCATGACGGTGGTATAGACGGTTATGCTACACTTAAACTAAATCCATTTGTCAATATGAGTGTTTATTTTCAATGTAAGCGCTATTCAGGGACAGTACCTACAGAAAAAGTTCAAGCGTTTATCGGAGTAATGGAAACAAATAAAAGAAGCGTTGAAAAAGGACTTTTAATTACAACTGGCTCATTTGCAAAGGCAGCTCTCGACATAGAAAAGAACAACATTAAGCTTGAACTAATAGATGGAGAAAAACTTGTAAAAATGTTTGAAGAAGTAGAACTTGGTGTGAAACCAAAAACTATTTATGAACCTGACATGATATTCTTTGAACAATATAGAGAAAAGAAATAATTCGCCTTCCCGCCTTTGTTGGTGTTATCGCCAACAAACACGCTCAACTATAAATGCAGCGGTACTTGTCTATTATAAGACCAACAAGAGCACAAAACATCACAGTACTATGTCAATAACTAAAGAAGAGGAGTTAACAGGAATGAAAGCAGTAAGCCATGTAGTTGCTTACACTTTAAAAGAAATGAAAAACTATGCCCGACCCGGCATAACAACCCGACAACTGGATGATTTTGGAGCCACTATTTTAAAAGATTTCGGGGCCAGTTCGGCACCAAATAAGGCTTATAAGTTTCCGGGCTATACTTGCATAAGTGTAGGTAATGAATTTTGCCATGGCATACCTTCTTCAAAAAAAGTTTTACAAGAAGGAGATTTAATAAATATTGATGTTTCAGCAGAGCTTAATGGCTTTTGGTCTGATAATGGTGCATCGTTTGTAGTTGGCAAAGACTATAACGGTTATCAAAAACTGGTAAATGCTTCAAAAGATATTCTTCATAAAGCCATTTATAATATTAAAGGTGGCGTTAGAATTTCAGATATTGGCTACCTCATAGAAACCGAAGCTAAAAAATATGGCTATAAAGTAATTAAAAACCTTACGGGGCATGGCATAGGAAGAAGCTTGCACGAAGAGCCCTCTGAAATTGCAAATTATAAAGACAAATTTAACTTCGCCCGATTTAAGAAAAACACGGTAGTTGCTATAGAAACATTTATTTCAACCCATTCTACCTATGCAGTAACATTAAACGATGGCTGGACCATGGTGGGCAACAAAGGTGGTTATATGGCACAACACGAACACACAATAGTAGTAACCGATAATAAGCCTATTATTCTTACTGAAGAAAATGAAATTTGGAGTTAGCTACCATTTCCTTTTCGCCTTTCACCAACAAACAGGTTCAACTGTAAATAATATGCTTGCTGGTTACCGGCCCAACAAAAGCGCATAATAATAATAATTAAACCATAAGCCTTATAACCTGTTCATATTACTTACCTTTGGGCTTCCTTTCTGTAAAATGTTTCGTTTAATAATAGTTATGGTTTGCCTTTTGGGTGGTGTGTTTCAGTTACATGCCCAACAAAAGTTTACGCTAAGCGGCTATGTTAAAGATTCGCTTTCTTCTGAAGAAATGATTGGGGCTTCAGTATATATTGAAGAACTGAAAACAGGCGTAACTACCAATGTGTATGGGTTCTTTTCGCTTACGCTTGCGGCAGGAAAATACACGGCACGTTTTCAATACTTAGGCTATGAAAACAAAACTGAAATTATTCAGCTGAATAAAAATACTACCGTAAATATTTTGCTGAATGCAGAATCGAAACGGCTGCAGGCAGTAGAAGTAAAAGCCGAAAGAAGCAGTACTGAAAATATTAAAAGCCTGGAAATGAGTGTGGCTTCGCTGCCTATTCAAACCATAAAAAAAATACCGGCATTGTTTGGCGAAATAGATATTATAAGAAGCATATCGCTGTTGCCGGGTGTGGTAAATGCCGGTGAAGGGGTGGGTGGCTTTTATGTGCGCGGTGGTGGGGTTGACCAAAACCTGGTGTTATTAGATGAAGCCGTAGTGTTTAATGCCTCACACATGCTGGGCTTCTTCTCGGTGTTTAATGCCGATGCGGTGAAAGATGTAAAGCTGTATTCAGGCGGTATTCCGGCTGAGTTTGGCGGCAGGGCTTCTTCAGTTTTAGATGTGCGCACTAAAGATGGCAACCTGAAGAAGTTTTCGGGCAGTGGCGGCATTGGTGTTATTTCAAGCAGGTTGCAGTTAGAAGGGCCCATAAAAAAAGACAAAGCCTCTTTTTTGTTTTCAGGCAGAAGAACTTATAGCGATTTATTAATTAAGCTGGCGCGCGATGAAGAAATAAGAGACAATCAACTTTACTTCTACGATTTAAACGGAAAAATAAACTGGAAAATAAACGAGCGTAATCGCATTTACTTTTCAAGCTACTTCGGAAGAGATGTTTTTAAATTCAGAGATATTTTCAGAATTGCCTGGGGCAATGCTACTGCCACTATGCGTTGGAATCATTTATTCAGCGAAAGGCTTTTTTCAAATTTAAGTTTTGTTTTTACCGATTATCAATACAGCCTTGGCAGACCCAGTGGTGAACAGGCTTTTGAGTGGACTTCAGCCATTAGAAACTATGGCGTGAAATACGATTTTACTTTTTACATAAACCCTAAGAATACTTTGAAGTATGGTATCAATGCTTCGTTATACAAATTTCAGCCTGCTGAAGTAGTACCTAAAGACCAGAATACTATTTTCAATGGCATAAAAGTGCCCGATAAAAATGCAGTTGAAGCAGCCGCTTATATTAGCAACGAACATAAAATCAACGATAAATTTTCTTTACAGTATGGCTTGCGCTATTCATCGTTCAGCAATATTGGCAAGGGAAAATCTTTTGTGTATGAAGATGAAAGCAGGCAGTCAATCATAGATACCATTCAGTATAAACCTTTTGAATTAATTCAGTTTTATCATGGGTTAGAGCCGCGCTTTTCGGCACGATATGAATTTTTAAACAATAATGCTTTTAAGGTTTCGTATATGCGCACCATGCAGTATTTGCATTTAATATCTAACAGCACGGTAAGTTCGCCATTAGATATTTGGGTGCCCGCAGATAATTTTATTGAGCCTATAAAAGTGCAGCAAGTTGCTGTTGGCTATTTTAAAAATTTATTCGACAATCGTTTAGAAACTTCTGTTGAAGGTTTTTATAAGTATATGAAAGATATAATTGACTATAAAGACAATGCTGAATTATTACTTACCGATAAAATTGAAGCTCAGGTTTTAAATGGAAACGGCTATTCTTTCGGGGCTGAATTTTTGATAAGAAAAAGCACCGGGAAATTTACCGGCTGGATAAGTTATACGCTTTCCAGAACCAGAAGGCAAATTGATGGCATTAACGAAAACAAGTTTTACCCCGCTACTCACGACAGAACACACAATGTAAATGTAGTAACCTCTTACAATGCCAGCAGCAGGGTAGATATAAGCATGAACTGGACTTATAACACCGGTATTGCGGTTACTTTCCCTGCCGGAAAATTTGTGTATGACGGAAATATATATCCTTTCTTTACCGAACGAAATGGCTACAGAATGCCTGCTTATCATAGAATGGATATGAGCTGTACGCTGAAAAGAAAAAATCATGAAACGAAGAAACTATACTATGAGTGGAATTTTTCGGTGTATAATGTTTACTATAGAAAAAACCCATTCTCTATAATTTTTGAAGTAGATAATGATGCTACCGTAGCCAAGAAAATTTATCTGTTTGCTATAGTGCCGTCAATAAGTTGGAATTTTAAGTTTTAAGAAATGAAGAGTAGTAAGTTATCCTTTTCCGGTTTTCAGTTAAGCATTCACAAAATGCTTTTGCTGCTAACAATAATAGTTTCTTTTTCTGCTTGTGAAGAGGTAATAGATATTGATTTGAATAATGCCGACCCGAAACTGGTTGTTGATGGTTGGATATATAACACACCCGGTCCTTACCGAATCAGGCTTACACAAAGCACCGATTACTTCGATACCACCAGACCCAACACCATTGAAAATGCTTTAGTTATAATTTCAGAAAACAATACTGTTTTTGACACCTTGAAAATGACAAGACCGGGCGTTTATCAAACACAAAAAATATTACAAGGCAAAGTAGGCGCAACCTACCAATTGAAAGTATTTTATAATAATGAAGTTTATGAAAGTATAGCTACCATGAAACCGCTTGCGGCACTAGACAGTATTACCTATCGATATGAAAGTGGAAGCGTGTTCAGAGACGAAGGCTATTATATAACCACACACTTTCAAGACCCTTTAACTGTAGGTGACTTTTATCGCTGGAAATTCTTTTTAAACGACAAACGATACAAGCCCGATAATTTACTTTATGCCAGCGATGAATTGTATAATGGCAACTATATATCGTTTGAGTTCAGGTACGATTTTGATTTGAACGATACGGTGAGAGTGGAGATGTTCTCCATAGAAAAAAACATGTACGAATATTTAAGCGGCTTAGATGAACAGGAAAACACAGGCGATTTATTTGATACCCCTCCGGGCAATGCACAAGGCAATATTTCTAATGGTGCATTAGGCTACTTTGGCGCTTCGGCTAAAGAAGTGAAGGAGATTATTATTGAGTAGCCGAATATCACCATGCCCAAAAGTCCCTCTCTATAGGAGAGGGATTTAGGGATAGGCTACTCATTTTTCCAATTTCCTATTTCTCTTAATTTTCTAATTTCTTCAAAAAAGCTCTTTTAGAAACCAAATAATCGAAAAATTTTGTCAGTGAAATTCATCGTTTTCGCCTTGACAAAGCATAACCAACAAGCTACATTTACGTAACAATATTTTTAAGATTATTTAAAAACCAATATTTATAGCAACACTTTTTACGCTCTTTCTCTTTACTGCTTGCTTTCTGCAAGTAAAATATTTACCAGAAAAGCCTTAAGGTGTTGTTGTAAACAATAAAATTATTTGTTATGAAAATAACCAAGAACTTATCAATGCCTTTACATTTACTGATAAATAACAAGTTTTTCCTATTAGCAGCACTAGGTTTATTAGCACTGTTTAGTTCTTCAGGTGTTGCTACAGCTCAAAGTTATTATAACTCAACAGGAGGCAATCAGTCCTATACTGTACCGGCAGGCGTAAATTGTATTTATGTTAAAATGTGGGGTGCTGGTGGTGGCGGTGGTGATAATGGCAATGGAGGCGATGGGGGAGGTGGAGCATATGTAGCAGGGTATTTAACCGTTACACCTGGCGAAACATTAACATTAGTAGTAGGCAGTCCTGGTGCAAGAGGAGAGGTTAATTCGAATGGGGACTGGAATGGTTCAGCGACCTTTGGTGGTGGCGGTGTTGGAAGGAGAGATAACAGGGGAGGCGGAAATGGTGGAGGAATGACAGCAATATATCGTGGAGGAACATTGCTTGCTGTAGCCGGTGGCGGTGGTGGCGGTGGTGGCAGTGGAAGTAATGGTGGAGATGGAAATAGATATCAAGGGGGCGGTGCTGCTGGTGTTGGCGGTACAGGACAAAGAGGAGGCGATAGAGATGGATTAGCCAGAGGTTCTGGTGGTTGTGGTGGCACCCCTACGTCTGGACAAAACTGTACTAATGGACAAGATGGTGGAAGCTTGTTTGGTGGTAATGGTGAAAATTTAGGCAATACAACTTATGGTGCCGGTGGAGGCGGTGGCGGATATTTTGGCGGTGAAGGTGGTAATAGTGGTGGCAATAATAGCGGTGGAGGCGGTGGCGGGTCTTCTTTTTTCTCTGGGAATTTAGCCGGAACTGCCTCAGCAAACTATGAAGATGCAGGAAATGCCGGAGACGGAGATAATGGGGGAAACTATGGAAGAGGAGGAACAAGAGGTAATTATAATGCCCAGGGGGGGAGACTAGTTGTTTATACAGTTGGAGCTTATGTACCCGGATCTTTAACCATAAACGGAAGCCCTTCTAATGCAACAGTTTGCATTAACTCAACTGTGGCTATTACTCAAGGAACCGGGCAGCAAATAAATGGTGGAGGGTATTACTATTGTATTGGTTTCGATGCCAATAACAGTGGTTGGATTGATGCTGGCGAATCATGGACAGTTTGCGGAGGTCCTGGTTATGAAAATGTATTTAGTGTTAACTCTCCTGTTTTGAATCAAGTAGGACAATGGGTTATTCATACAAATGGATTCAACGCTTGCTCGCAGTATGGTCCAGGGACAACAAGATATGTTCAGGTTATAAATCAAAATGCCGCCTTAGCAGGCACCCTTTTAGCCAATGGACAAAGTGGCAATGTTACTGTAGATGCAGGTACAACCGTAAACTTTACTCGTTCAGGAGGCACTTACAATGCACATTATTACATTGCAGATCACACAAATGCTTGGCCCGGTTGGGATATTTGTAATGACAATTGTCATACGGGCAATAGTTTTTCAAGACAATTTAATCAGTCGGGACAATACTTAATAAGATTACACCCTGAAGTGTGTGGGCTTTATAATTGGAATGAAGCATCAGACATTTGGCTCACAGTACGCCCTCGCCCATATGTAGAAACGAAACTAAGATTCGACATGATTGGAAACCCGGATAATACTACACTTACGGCTAATGCATTTCATGAAATAAACAGAAACTTAGTTATGCACCTGCCATTTAATGGCAATTATTCAGATGTAAGTGGAAATAATCATAATGCTCAGCCAGGAGGGGGTAATCCCCTTTTTACCGAAGATAGGCATGGTAATCATGGTAGAGCAATTCAACTAAACGGAACCTCAGACTTTTTACAAATACCAACCTTATTAAATCTTTCAGGAGATGAAATTACTATTTCATATTGGTTTAAAGGTAGCTCAACTCAGTCAGCCGTAAGGCAACAAAGTGGCGCAGGCTATTTAGTTGCAGGTTGGGGTGGTCAACATATTTTATCACACGATGGTGGTACCGGTGGTTTAAGTCATGGCAATGCCACTGATGGGAATTGGCATCATTTAGTATTGACATGGCAAAGAGAATATGCACATTATGCGGGTCAGGGAGTTACAAAATTCTCTTCTTATTTAGATGGAAATTTAGTAGCCCAAAGAAATAGTGTTGCTGCCACAATACCTAATATGAACTCACCAGTTTATATTGGGTGTTATAATGACGGTGTCAATCCACCTTCAGAGTTTACAAATGGTATACTGGACGATATAAGAATATACCGAAAAGCATTAACACAAACAGAGGTGCGTCAACTTTATGGAGATTACGGCTCTAACCCTCATAGTAATAGTTATAGTTACACTTGGTCTCCAGGCACCGGACTTTCTTCTATCAGCACAAAAAATGTTACGGCTTCTCCAACATCAACCCAAACCTACGTGGCAAGTGCCACCACCGGAGGAGGCCCTGTAAGTAATAATGGTCAAGGAGACAGAAGTTCAACCATTACCGTAGTGAATAAGGCATCTGTATCCATAAATGGGGGAACTATCCATTGTGGTACATCGCCCAATACAACTTTGAGCGTGGCAGGAAGCCAAGCCAATTTAGTAGCACATTATCCTTTAACAAGCAATTTGAATGATATATCTGGTAGTAATTTACATTTAAGCGGAAGTGGCGGCACAATTACTGCTTCAGGGTTACAAATGACCACCTCCTCTGTTTATCAATCTGTTTCTACCGGCATTTTAAATACTGATACTTATACTTTTGCTTTTTATTTAAGATTTGACGCACTACCAGACGGTTTTTGGAGAAAGATTTTTGGATACAATGCAGGCGGCAGTGACAGAACTCCCGGATTATGGAAGTACCCTACAGATATGAGGTTACATTGGAGGCATGACCCGGGGAATACAGGTATTGATGAGGCACCATATTATGAATTGAACAGATGGCATCATGTAGCAGGGGTAAAAAATGGCGCAACATTTACACTTTATATTGATGGAATAGCAGTTTACTCAGGTGCTGTAGCCAATCCAAAAACAGGAGGTAATGCGGCCTTGGTTTTTGGTGCAGCTCCGGTTACTATTAGAGAGGTAAAAATATTTAACAGAGCCTTGTCTGCTGCTGATGTAAACGCTACAAGAGCGTGGACATGGAGCAGCGGAACCTGCAATGCCAATAATTTGGGAACAGGAACTTCAGTTACAGTTGCGCCAACCAGCACGACAACTTATTATGTAAGTGATTTGATTTCTTCAATAAATGGAAATTATTGCTCAGGCCAAACTACAATTACGGTTAACCCATTACCTACTGCAACTATAAGTAACAATAGCATCGCTGAGGTTTGTGTAGGTACTGCTGCTCAAAACATAACTTTTACCGGTGCAAACGGTACCCCTCCTTATACATTCACCTACAATATAAATGGCGGAGGAAACCAAACGGTAAGCACTATTGGGTCTAATACTTCTATAAGCGTACCGATTTCTACTGCTACTAAACAGATATTAGAATATAATTTATTGAGTGTAAAAGATAGTTCACCTACAGAATGTAGTCAAAATCAAAGCGGGCAGGCTACCATCAACGTTACCTTCCCGGTTTCGCCTACATTGAATTCCGTTGGGCCATAAATGCATAAAGATTAACTAATAGTAATCGAGTCGAGTATAATAAAAAGTATGATTATGAAAACAATATGTATAAATAGTAACAAAACTAATTCGTCATTTACTAAAACAATAAGAACCAGAGAAAATGCAGTTATTAAAGCATTTTTGATTATTCTATTGTTTACTATATGCAATGTAACTAAAACAAGAGCAAATGATCCGTTTGGCAGCTTTGATGGTATAGTTAATGGTAGTGTTATTAGAGGTTGGGCTTTTGACCCCGATTGTCCAAACACTCCTATTACCTTTCACATTTATAATGGTGCTTGTTGTGGCGATTTTGTTGGAGCTGTAACCGCTAATAATATTTTCCGTCCTGATGTTGCTTCCGCATACGGAATTTCAAATCAAAATACTGGGTTTGAAATAGACATTGCTAATATATTATGTGAAAGAACAGGCACCTTGAATCTACATTTATACGCGTTGAATGCGTGTGGGGCAGGAGGTAATCCTTTAGTAGGAAATCATAGCATTACTTTGGGAAAAAGTGGAGGTTCTATATCAGTTTCTTCTGTAAATGTTTGTAATAATGGAACTGTAACTTTAAACAGTATTACACCTGGCACACTAACAGGATTTAACGCTTCAGGTTTAAGATATACATGGTATAGAAGGGATGAATTGAGAGGAACATGGACTGCAATCCCTGGTCAATCAAATACGACAAATGCATCTATAACTGATAATCCAGGACCAGGTAAATACTACTATCTTAGAAGAACACATCACACAAGTTGTGGTGTTTGTCATCAGGCAGCTTGCACAGATGCTGCTAGTGCATCGGTTTCGGTAGATATTCCTAATCCTTCCATTCCTCCTATTGCAGGAAATAATGTATTATGTATTGGTCAGCAAACTACTTTTTCTCTAAGCAATTTACCAACAGGTGGCACTATTTCAAATGTAGATGGCTATAGGCTGCATACTTTCACAAGCGGAACATCTACTTTTTCTGCTCCTTCAAATTGGAATGCAGATGTTCTAGTTATTGCCGGTGGAGGTGGAGGAGGCGGTGTCATCGGTGGTGGTGGTGGTGCCGGAGGTGTTAGAATAGAGCCTAATTTTATAGTTGCAGCAGGAGATAATACAGTAGTTGTGGGTGCCGGAGGTATTGGAGGAACTGGTTGGAACACAGCTACTCAGCAGGGTGGTAAAGGAGGAAACTCTCAATTTGGAACTATCATCGCAGAAGGCGGTGGTGGGGGAGGTGTGCATGGTGGTGCAAGTGCCCCTCAAACAAATGCATGGAACGGAGGCTCAGGAGGAGGTGGCGGAACGGGATCTGGAGGCTCAGGAGTCACGGGTCAAGGGTTCAGTGGCGGTGTAGGTGGTGGAAATAACGGTGGCGGTGGCGGTGGTGCTGGGGCTGTTGGAGGAAACAGCTCGGGTACTCAAGCCTGTTGTACAGGTGGTATTGCAGCAGGAAATGGAGGAAATGGTATATGGCTTAATTATAACAATACTCCAACATGGTATGCTGGAGGTGGTGGCGGAGGTACGCGTGGTACAGCGAATGGTAGCGCAGGATCAGGAGGACTTGGTGGTGGAGGAAATGGTACTAATACAACAACCTTGGCAGCAAGTGGCGCACCTAACACTGGCGGAGGTGGAGGTGGAGGTGGCTACAGCGGAGATTTTGCAGGACAAGTAGGGGGTAACGGGGGGGCTGGAATTGTTATGGTAAGATATCCAAATGTAACAACAGGAACATGGAGCAGTTCTAACCCTACTGTTGCAGATGTAAATTCGGCAGGAGCTGTTACCGCTAATCAAGTAGGAACAGCAAATATTATTTTCACATATACCAGCCCGGGCGGTTGTCAAACTTCTATCAGCAGAGAAATTATTGTTACTCAAATACCTGCTGTGCCGGTAGTTTTAAATAATGGGCCTGTTTGTGAAGGAGAGGTTTTAGAATTAACTGCCAGTGGTTTAGCTCCCGGTGGTCAAAGTTTAGATTTGTCTGTTGTTAACACAAGTAATATGTTGGTATCTGGAGGCATTCCAATTGGGTCAAATTGGACTCTAGAAACTTGGTTTCAATATCCATTATCAGCAACTGCTGACTGGAGTACGCTTTTCAGAGGCCCAAACCATCATCATGTTATTGTACAAAAAACAACAGGCTTATTGGGTGTATTTGATAATGGTGGTGGCGGATTCCGTCCAAGTGGATTTAATATGAGTGCTTTAACCAGTGGCTGGCATCATATTTCAGCAGTAGGTTCTGGAACCACAACAAAATTTTATATAAATGGTAATTTGGTTGGTGAGTCTGATTTTAAACCTAACACAGATATTGTTTCAATTGGCCACTGCTGTGGTGGCACTGGCTCTCAGCAATGGGGAGTTGTTGATAACATAAGAATATGGAATGTTGCTAAAACACAAAATGAAATTGTTCAAGAAATGTTTCTTGAAACCCCAACCAATTCAACCGGATTAGTTGCACATTATCCATTAAACGGGAATGCTAATTGTGTAAATAATGCAAGCTATAATGCAACCACAAATGGCTCATATCCGGGAGTTAGTTACTTTACTTATGAATGGTCTGGTACCGGGGCACCTGCTGCCTCAACTAATGAAACACAAACTACTACCACAGCATCAACAGGTAACTACACCGTAGTAGCAAGCAGAGCCGGTTTTTGTACCAGCCCTGCAAGTGCGCCAACGGCAGTTACCGTAAATCTTTTATCAACAGCAAATGCTGGTGCAGCTACTAATATTTGTGAATCGCCATCGCCAACGGCAATTACTTTAACAGGAGCAAGTGTTGGTGGTGGTGCTTCAACCGGTGCGTGGAGCATTCAGTCAGGCGGAGGCACACTTAGTTCTACAGCACAAGAAAGTAATCCTGCGGCTGTAACTTATACACCTGCTGCCAATTTCTCAGGACCTGTTGTGTTAAGATTAACTACAGATGCCGGAAATTGCGGGGCAGTATTTAGTGAGATAACCATAACCATAAATCCTCTTTCTACTGTAGATGCAGGAACATCTTTATCGGCTATTTGCCAGGGCGGAACTTCGGTGCAATTAGGAGGCAGTGTTGGGGGAGGTGCAACTTCAGGCACTTGGAACGATGGAGGTGTTGGTGGTGCATTCTCGCCTAATGCTTCTGATGTAAATGCAACATGGACTCCTCCGGCCAACTACCATGGAACAGCAACTTTAACTTTAACAACTGATGCCGGTTTTTGTGGAGCAGTTTCTGCACAAAAAACACAAGTAGTGAATCCTTTGCCAGTTATTACATCACAGCCACAACCTTTAACACTTTGCCAAGGTACTACCGGAAGCTTTAGTATTTCCTCAACAGGAGCAAGCACCTTTCAGTGGCAATATAGCGATGGCGCGAATTGGATAAATATTAATGATGTAATTGGCGAAATAGAAGGAAGCCAAACCCAAACGCTTCAGGTGCTTAGCGCAAACGTGTTTTACAATAACAGAAATATAAGATGTGTTGCCACTACTGCACTTAGTTGCTCAGCAGCATCTGATGGTGCTTTATTCACGGTGCAGCAATTTTCGGCCGCAGGAACAGTTACCGGAGCACCTACCGATGTTTGCGAAGGAAGCAATGTAACCTACGGTACATCAGGCACTTTAGGTACTTTCAACAGGTTTGAATTTCAGTGGAATGGTACAGGAGGAACATGGCAAACCTTGTCAACTTCAAACCCATTCAACTGGACTGCAATTGATGCAGGAAACACCATTTTTGTGCGCTCGGTAGTAACCAACGGTTTATGCCCAACAGCATTTTCATTGCCGGTTGAAACCTTTGTAAAATTCCCTACTCCGGCACAACCAAACGCCATTGTGAAAAATGGATTGGATTGCACAGGCGACCAGTCATATAGTATTAATGCTGTGGCAAATGCTACTACCTATACGTGGACCGGAAGTGGCAGTAGTAGTCTGCTTGGCGGACAAGGAACCACATCAGCTTCATTTAATTTCCCTTCTGCAGGAGCATATACGCTTTCCGTTACTGCAGAAAACTCTTGTGGTGTTAGCCCTGTAAGAACAGTTAATCTTAATATTGCTCCTACTTTAACGCCCACCATCAGCATAGTGTCAGGTATTCAATTAGTAAACGTATGTGACGGTACACAAGCCACATTTACCGGCACACCATTCCACCAAGGAACAACGCCAACCTATCAATGGAAAATAAATGGTAATAACGTTGGAAGCAACAGTTTAACTTTTGTTTCAACTACACTTAATCCATTTGATATTATCACTCTAGAACTAACAAGCAGTGAGGTATGTGTTACATCTGCAACTGCAACATCAAACTTTTTGGATGTGGTATGCGACATGGTATGCGAAGATAATAATACCCTTAAAGCCACATTTAATGCAGGGCAAGATGGGTTAACCGGTTCTGTAGATGTTTATGAAGTTAGTATTGATAACGGGAATAATTGGTCTAGTTATGTTCCAAACACACCAATTATTACTACAGGAGGTTCTGGTTCAATATTAGTAAGAGCTCAAAGAAGAGGACCAAACGGCAGTGGCTGTGATGCTCCTTGGAATACTTATAAAATTAGAAACTTTTGGCAACCAACTGTTGCTCCTGATTTAGACAGCTATCTACCTTCCGGTTCGGAAATATGTGAAACCAATACAGATGGTTCGCTTTCATTTTTTCCTGGACTTGGCGGACCATTAGATGCTGCTGATGAATATTTATTAAATATTGGTTTAGGTTGGACAACATATAATATAGGAGACCCAATTAGCCTGATTAATGGAACGGGAACTGCTCAAATTCGCGCTATAAGAAATGGAGGGAGTGATGGGTGTAAGCCTGATACAGCTGATTATAATTTATGGAGTATAGTTTCACCAGAAACAGGGTTAAGCCATGTGCCGGTTAATGGAGACTATATTTGGACAGGTTATATTGGAAACAACTGGAGCAACCCAAGAAACTTTATTGTATATAATGGTTCAAATTTTTCTGAAGCAAGTACTTTACCTGCTTCAAACAACAATGTTTTAATTCCTGAAACGATGAGCTCTATCTGCTATGTAAATAACACTTCTAATGTAGATATCACCGGCACAACAAACACTATAACTATTGCTAATGGGGCTACTTTAGAAGTAGTAGGTTCAAATGTTTTAGATATTCATGGTAATTGGATAAATGAAGGCACTTTTAATTCTACTTCAGGCGTGGTAAATTTTATAGGCAGCAACAATGCTACCGTGAACGCTGGTGGAAATAATGGAAAATTTTACCATGTAAATATCAACAAGAGTAATGACGCTAACACCGTAGTCTTTACTGAAGATTTTGAAGCTACTCATAAAGTAGATGTTACAAAAGGCGAATTAATTGTTGAAACCAACGTAGTAGGTAAAGCCAAAAAAGTTGAACTAAAAACAGGTGCTACAAAACTTAATATTCAATCTCAAGGGCAACTAAGGGTGAACGAATAATAAGTTGTGTTACAAAATTAAAAAGGCTGTCCCGTTTGAGACAGCCTTTTTTTTGCAGTAACGTATTTCAGTATGCCCTATTTTATATGAATAAAAAACGGACAAATTCAGAATTCAATTCCGAATTTGTCCATTTATATTTCCTTAATATTTTTCCAATTGCAAATAGTAATATTATTTTTTAGTTTATAATGCATGTCACCCGTATATACAAGAGCTGCAACATTTTTTGTAGTGTACAAGCTGTTGTAATACTCTATGCCTTTAAGCATAGACATATTAAATGTTTGCGATGCTTTTATTTCAACCAGTGTTTTTTGGGTGCCTTTTTCAATAATTAAATCTATTTCATTACCGGTTTTATCACGCCAAAAATAAAACTGGTGGTATAGTCCTTTATTAAAGTTTTCTTTTAAAAATTCGGTTATAACAAAGTTTTCAAAAAGATTGCCTCTTCCATAATAATTTACAATGTCTTTTTTGTTGTTTAACCCCAACAAAAAACTTGCTAAGCCCGTATCGTAGAAATACAACTTGGGCGTTTTAACCAATCTTTTTCTTTGGTTTGTAAAATAAGGCTGTAACAAATAAATAACATAGCTACTTTCTAAAATACTAAGCCATGCTTTAATGGTTTTTTGGTCAACTCCCAGCTCGTTGCCAATACTCGACAAATTGAGCAATTGCCCAATATTGGTGGCACAAATACGCATAAACTTACTGAAAGAAGTAAGATTTTCTATGTTTCTTATTTGTCTTACATCTCGCTCAACATAGGTGCGTATATAATTGGCATACCAGTCAGATGGATTGGGTTTTACACTGTAAATAGCAGGGTAATTTCCACGCCACAAAACATCATTAATATCTTGCTTTAATACATTTGCCTCACTCATTTCATTAACGCTTAGTGGCAGCAGCGCAACATAAGCAATTCTTCCGGCCAATGTTTGCGAAATATCTTGCTGCAACAAAAAGTTTTGAGAACCTGTGAGAATAAACTGCCCGTTTTTTTTTGAAGTATCTAATATCTCTTGTAAATAAGAAAATATTTCAGGTACTCTTTGTACTTCATCTAAAATAGCTCCCTTTGGAAACTGACTTAAAAAACCTCTGGTATCTTCTTTAGCGAAATTGCGTTGGTCAATATTTTCTAAAGAAACATAAGGCTTATCCTTAAAAAGTATTTTGGCCACAGTAGTTTTTCCTGATTGTCTTGGACCCACAATAGCTACAGCTTTAAATTTTTTTGATAGGGCTACAATTTTTTTATTAATGTCTCTGTTTATCATATTGTAAAAATAAATAAAAATCGGACAAATTCGGAATTAAATTCCGAATTTGTCCGATTACATTTCTGAATATTTTTGAATGCAAATGTTTTTCGTGCAAAATAATTTTACCCCTGCAACAAAAACACCGCAGGCTTTTTATTCATCTCAATATTAAAGCCTTTCCAGTTTTTCACAGGTTTAGTTATAATTTTTTCTAAAGGCAAAGTAATATCTACTGCAATACACAATTTAGTTTGCTCTCGGCAATTAGCAATTAAGTCTTTTAATAGTTGATGATTGCGGTAAGGTGTTTCAATGAAAATTTGTGTTTGCCCGGTTTTTTGCGAAAGCAATTCCAATCGTTGAATTTCTTTTTTTCTTTCAGAGTCTTTCACGGGCAAATAACCCACAAAGGCAAAATTTTGTCCGTTCATGCCTGAAGCCATTAACGCCAATAAAATAGATGAAGGCCCAACTAAAGGAGTAACTTTAATATTTAAATTATGGCACATAGCAACAATTGCTGCACCAGGGTCTGCAACACCCGGGCAACCCGCTTCAGAAATTAAACCCATTGAAATGCCATTTTTCAAAGGCTCAATAAACCCGCTAAAATCGGCTTCTTGTGTATGCTCGTTTAAAGCAAACAAAACGAGTTCGTCTAAAGAGTTTGGGTAGCCAATACTTTTTAAATATCTCCTGGCGGTTTTTTCTCGTTCAACAATAAAGTGTTTTAGCAAGTAGGTTTGCTGCTTTACATATTCAGGAATAACATGTTCTGCAGCTTCACCAAGAGGAGCGGGTATTAAATATAATGTGCCTTTAGAATTATTATTGCTCAAGATTATTTTCAGGTTTTAAAACTTTTAAAGTTGCTAAAGTACCGGCCACAACCCCATATATAGGTGCGGCAGATAATGCTATTAGTGGTATTAATAAAAATACTTTCACAAAGAAACTTACAAATACCGAAGGAAAAATAGAAAATGTAGTTGATACCGCAACCAATAAATTAAAAACTGTGCCAATTGCTATGGCCAGCCATTTATGTTTCCAAATAAAGTTTTCGCTTTCAGCAATATCCATTTTTGCTCTTTCAAGTGTATAGTCTATCATAGAAAAGCCATAAAAATAGCTTTGCATAAAAAAAACCAAAAACGATGCGGCTATACCAATTACAGGTATAAAAGACAACAAAAAAATAACCAATGTATAAAACACTTCTTTCAACGAGTTTTTTATAGCTATAACAATTCCCCTTACAGCATCTTTAACAAACTGAAGCCATTCAAAAGAATAGGTTTTACCTGAAATAATTTCTTCAGTTTTTTCAGAAACAATTGTTAGCACTGGAGCCATTAATATTAAAACTATATTTCTGAAGATAATCATATATAGTACCAGCCCAAGCAACTTAAAAATAAAAGAGATAGCAAAATGAATAATGCCTTTTAAAAAAGAAAAATTACCAAAGTGGAAGCTTTCGATATTTAATGTATAATAAATATAATCGGAACCCATTTGCGCATAGTGCCACACCAGGCCCGAAAACAATACAAACAATACTAAATTGAAAAGAATAGGAATAAAAAAATAAGAGTAAAAATTATGCTGTTTTATAAAAGCATGTGCTTCTTTATAAGCATTAAGTCCAAGTTGTATTTGCTGAAAAAAGTTCACCCAATAAATTTCGGAAATTTTTCTTCACTAAAACTTCGGACAGAAATTCACTGGAGAGAAATATGATGGTGCTGATTTATTATGAATGTAAACCATAGACAACTCTACCGCACCATGTCCTCTGGTAGCAGGCTTTAATTTTGATATATTAGCATCATAACTTAAGCCAATTCTTAGTCCATAAATTTCGAGTGCTGCTGTAGGTATTATGGCATCTTTCCAACGATACCACATGCCCAAATACAGAGAGGTAACATCACTTAATTCATAGCCAAACGCACTGCCCAAGTTTAGTTGTTGAGCCGTATTTTGTGATTTAAACATTAAAGTAGGAGAGAAGGTGGCATACTTCCCCATTCTAAAATCGGCAGCAGCGTGAAACAAATACCTGGTGCTTAATCTACTATCAGGGTCATTTAAAAAAGTTTGTTTGGGCTGAAGCAAATTGCTCATTGAAAAGCCTGCGTAGGCATTAATTTTTTTGGTAAAAAAAGCTTTCCATAATAATCCTGCACTTAAAGCAGGCAAAATAAAATTATCATTAGATACATTTTCACCATTGGGTAAAGCAAAGTCAAAATCAGTATCACCATCAAACTGGGTTTCAAATGCTAACTTGCTAAAGTCTATTCTTTTTTGAATAATTCCCCCCTGAATACCTACGCTTAAACTGTATTTTCTATAACTGTCAAGCACTTTGCTGTAAGCAGCAGAGGCTTGTACTGACTGTGTTTTTAAAATTCCATTTCCTGCTTTATCGTTATAAACTAATAACCCAACTCCAAAAACATCGTAACGCATTTTCTTTTTTAACGGGGCCATGTCGAACGACCCGCTATAAGTAACATACGGAGTATTGGAAACAGTAAAAGCCTGATTTCTATAATTTACTGCAGCACGAAAATCGCCATAAAAACTACCGGTTAAAGCAGGATTCATGTATAACGGATTGGCGTAGTATTGAGAAAAATGTATGTCTTGAGCCTTAGAAAATAAAGCAATAAAAACAATAAATACCGTGAAGATTCTTCTAACTGAGTACACTCAAACAATTTTAACAACCATAAAACTACAAATATTTTAATTCTGAAAACCCCAATGCGGTATATTTATTAAACATATAACACAAAGCCCGTTTATTTTTAATTGTATCTACGCTTTAAAAAGTATTTTTCTGAAAATAAAGCCTATGTACATTTGACCTCATCTTTCACACATAAATTAAGCTATTGTGACAAATTTTAAAGGAATGCTAATTACAGCGTTGCTTGTTATTATCTCTGCCGTTGGTGGTTTTTTCTTCGGAAGGTCTTTCTCTGAGTCAATTGAGCCAACACCTGATTTACAAAATGATGAGCAGAAAGATTTTTCTGAATACAGGAACAGCGGTACATATAAATTTATTAATCCGTTATTAGAGTGTGATAATTTTAAACCTTCTAAAATTTCTTCGCTGGTTCAACTCGAAAATGACTTGAAGAAATATATTAATCAATCGCTTTCATCAGGCACATCATCTCATGTTTCAATTTATTTCAGATTATTAAATAGCGGACCCTGGATTGGAATTAACGAAAACCATAATTATTCACCTGCAAGTTTGCTAAAAGTTCCCATTATGATTGCTGTTTTAAAAAAGGCAGAATCTGAAAGTGGATTATTGCAAAAAAAGATTAATTATAACGAACTACAAGATTTAGAATACACCCCCAATATTAAGGACGATTTAATAAAGCTTGGAAATAGTTACACCGTAGAAGAGTTAATTATAAGCATGATAAAATATTCTGATAATGAAGCCAAAGAATTATTAATTGATGTAGCAGGAGATGAGAATATTGTTAAAACCATGAACGAACTTGGCGTAAATACAGATGGGGTAGATTTAAGTAAAGACTTTATATCGGTGAGAGGCTATTCATCATTTTTCAGGCTTTTATATAATGCCACTTATTTAAATAAAGAAATGTCGGAAAAAGCATTAGAGATTTTAAGCACCACAAATTTTAGTGTTGGCTTGCAAGCTAAATTGCCAAAAGAAATAGTGGTCTCCCATAAGTTTGGTGAAAGAGGGTACGTAGATACTAACCTAAAACAACTTCATGACTGTGGGATTGTCTATGCGCAAGGGAATCCTTATTTGCTTTGTGTAATGACAAAAGGTGATAGCTTCGAAGAGTTAGCCCCAGTTATAGCAGATATTTCTGAAATGGTTTATAAAGCAGTTATTGAAAACAACATCAGATAACCTTTGCGCCCTCGGCATTTACTTTAGAAGTATAAATTTTTCCCTGAAGCCCTATATTATTTAAGGCTTTTTCCATGGCAACACCTGCACTAACAGCAATGGTATCTGTATCGGATAATGCAAAAATAGAGGGGCCGGAACCTGAAATACTGCAACCTAAAACACCACTATCTAAAGCTGCTTGTTTTACTTCTTCAAAACCCGGAATTAATAATGAGCGCATGGGCTCTACCACTACATCTTGCAACGAGCGGCCAATTAAAGCATAATCGTTTTGCATTAAACCCGCTATTAAAGCTGCTAAATTACCCCATTGTAAAATAGCATCCTTCATGGTTATTTCTTGCTTCAAAACTTTGCGTGCATCTTCAGTTCTTAATTCAATATCGGGTGTAATTACAGTGCAAAATAAATTTTCAGGCGAAGGAATTTTTATTAAATCTAAAGGGGCATAACTTCTAATTAAAACAAAGCCCCCCATAATGGCAGGGGCTACATTATCGGCATGAGCAGCGCCACAGGCAATGCGCTCGGCTTCCATAGCAAAAGGCACTAATTGTTCTTTGGTAAAAGGTTTATTTAACAACTCATTTATTGCCACTACTGCTGCTGCAGAACTTGCTGCACTCGAGCCCATACCGCTGCCCAAAGGAAGATTTTTTTCAATAGTAATTTCTACACCTTGCTGAATATTTAAGTGTTGCAAAAAAGCATTTACGGCAACACCTGCTGTATTTTTTTCGGCAGTTAAAGGCAGCCTGCCTCCATCGCCTGAAATAGCAGCTATTTTTATGTTCGGCTTATCGGTGAGCTTCATGGTAACTACATCGCCTGGGGCATCAACCGCAAAACCTAATACATCAAAACCGCAAGCCACATTAGCTACTGTTGCAGGGGCAAATACTTTTATGGTTTTAGACATAGCTCTTATTTTGTAAATTTCATAATAATATTCGTTTCAAAACGAGGATAATTACGATTTTTTTCGTTTTGAAACGATAATTGTTATATTTTCGCCTTATGATTAATAGAAAACTAGAGTCAATTATTAAAAGTCGATTTCATAAAGGTAAGGCTATTTTGCTATTAGGACCTAGGCAAACGGGCAAAACTACCTTAATTGAAAAGCTATGTCCTGCAAAAAATAAAAATACTATTTGGCTATCGGGAGATGATGTAAATGATAAAGCAGTATTGGAAAACAGATCGTTGGCTTCGCTAAAAACGCTTATTGGAAAAAGTAAATTCTTAGTGATAGATGAAGCACAAAGAATTGAGAATATTGGCATAACCATAAAACAAATAGTAGATAAAATAAAAACAGTGCAGGTAATTGCTACCGGTTCTTCGGCTTTTGAATTGGCAAATAAAATTAATGAGCCTCTTACCGGAAGAAAATTTGAATACACTTTATTTCCGTTATCATTTGCTGAACTAGCAGAAAACACCAATGCTTTTGAAGAAACCGCTAATCTTGAAAACAGACTTATATATGGATGTTACCCCGAAGTAGTTACACATTTAGGTGAAGAACAAGAACGGCTATTATTACTATCTGATAGCTACTTGTATAAAGATTTGCTTACTTACGAAAAAATTAAAAAACCTGCTCTTTTGGTAACGCTTTTAAAAGCCTTAGCACTTCAAATGGGCAGTGAAGTAAGTTATAGCGAATTGGGACAGATTACCGGTGCAGATAAAGAAACTATTGAGCGATACATAGATGCTTTAGAAAAAGCCTTTATTGTTTTTCGCCTTCACTCATTTAGTAGAAATGTTAGAAATGAATTAAAGAAAAGCCGTAAAATATATTTTTATGATAACGGTATTCGTAATGCCATTATTGGAAATTATGCACCATTATCTAACAGACAAGACAAAGGAGCATTATTAGAGAATTACTTGGTAAGTGAGCGATGGAAACAAGTAAACTATGCAGGAATAGCTTTACAAAGATATTTTTGGCGCACCACTCAGCAACAAGAAATTGATTATCTGGAAGAGTATAACGGGAAGATTGATGCTATTGAATTCAAATGGAAATCGAAACAGAATGTAAAATTTCCCACAACATTTACCAATCATTACGATATTAGAAAAACTGCAATTATAACAACTGAAAATTATCACGAATGGTTGAGCGAAAAATTGAAGTAAAAAATAAATGGTTAATCTAACTTCTTACTTCAACAACTAACTATTCGCAATCTTAATAATATCGGCAAATACACCCGCTGCAGTTACCTCTGCACCTGCTCCCGGACCTTTCACCACTAAAGGGTATTGTTTATAGCGTTGTGTGGTAAAACAAAAACTGTTTTCTGTTCCTGCTAATGAATGAAATGGGTGCGATTCATTCACTTCTTTCAGTGCTGTAGTAGTTTTCCCGTTTTCATAAGTAGCAATATATTTCAGTTTGCAATTTTTCTTTTTGGCTTTCATTAGCTTTTCGGTAAAAACATTTTCGGTCTTTTTTAAGGCTGAAAAAAACTCATCTACCGTTTTAGCTTTTCTGCAATTGGCAGGCACTAAGTTTTCTATCAAAACATTTTTCAATTCTAAATTACTACCACACTCACGAGCTAAAATCAAAATTTTACGTGCTACATCCATACCACTTAAATCATCTCTTGGGTCGGGCTCGGTGTAGCCCAATTCTTTGGCTTTCAACAATAATTCTGAAAAGCTCATGCCTTCATCGAAATGATAAAACAAATAATTTAATGTTCCTGAAACTACTGCTTCAATCTTCAATACCTCATCACCACTCATTAATAAATCGTTCAGCGTATTAATAACCGGAAGCCCAGCACCTACATTGGTTTCAAATAAAAACTTAGCGTTATGGCGCACGCTTAACTGCTTCAGTTTTTTATAATACTCATATTTTTCAGAGCAAGCCCGTTTGTTAGGCGTAACAATAGAAATGCTTGCGGCTAATATTTTTTCATAGAATGGAATAGGATTATCGCTGGCAGTAGCATCAACAAAAATGCTGTTGGGCAAATTATGCTGCTGTATTTGAGCCACAAATTGTTTCAAATCCATTGCTATGCCGTTCGTTTGCAATTTGTTTTTCCAATTCACATGTGCATTGCCATGCTCATCGAAATACATGTTGCTTGAATTAGCAATGCCAATAACTTTCAAATCAATTAAATGATTTTCGGCTAAATGCTTGCGTTGTTTTTCAATAATGTCTAACACTTTTCCGCCTACCAAGCCCGGACCTAACACAAAAAGATTCAACACTTTTTTATCTGAAAGAAAGAAGGCTTCATGCAATACATTCAAGGCTTTTGTTTGGTCTTTGGCAGCAATTACTGCCGAAATATTCTTCTCTGTAGAGCCTTGCGCAATGGCTACAATGTTCACGCCATTTTTACCTAAAGCAGCAAACATTTTTGAAGCCGTTCCAGGCAAGTGTTTCATATTTTCGCCCACAATAGCCACAATGCACATATTGCGTTGCGTGGCCACTTCATCAATTTGTCCGGCTTTAATTTCAAACTGAAATTCTTCTTCAATAATGCGCTTGGCTTTATCAGCTTCGGTCTCATTTACTGCAATACAAATAGAGTGTTCTGAAGATGCTTGCGAAATTAAAATTACATTTATTTTTTCGCGAGAAACAGCTGTAAATAAACGACCTGAAACGCCTGCCACGCCTACCATTCCGCTGCCCTCAATGTTCAACAAACAAATATTATTGAGCGAAGAAATGCCTTTTACAACATGAATGGTATTGGTAGATTTATTGGTGATTAAAGTGCCACGAAAAGTTGGGTTAAAAGTATTCTTTACCCAGATAGGAATCTTGGCTTGCATGGCAGGGCGCATGGTAGCCGGGAAAATAACTTTAGCACCAAAATGCGACAACTCCATGGCCTCTTCATATGTCATTTCAGGCACAGGAAATGCCTGTTTAACCTGACGAGGGTCGGTGGTCATAATGCCATCTACATCGGTCCAAATTTCAATAGCACTTGCTTTTAATGCAGCACCAAAAATAGAAGCGGTATAATCCGACCCGCTTCTACCCAGCGTAGTGGTTTCATTTTTTTCGTTTGAGCCAATAAAGCCCGTAATAATATGTGTGGTTTTATGTTGCTTAAAATAGTTGCGAATTTGTGAGTTAGTTTTTTCAAAATTTACTTTAGCATAACCAAAATTACTATCGGTTTTCACAACTTCTCTTGCATCTAAAAACTGTGCATCTTTTATACTTTCTTTAGCAGCCTCATTTACAATATAGGCTGAAAGGCGCTCGCCAAAACTCACTACTAAGTCTTTGGTTTTTGGAGAAAGCTCTTTAATCAATGATATGCCTTTGCAAATGTCATACAACTGATTCATGGTTTGAATAACATTACCTAAGACTTGTGGCTGACGCTTGAGTTCTACCAAACCTTTCACGGCATCGCAATGGCGTTTTTCCAGTTGCTTGTAAATGGGTTTAAATTGCTCTTCACTTTGCAATGCCAATTCGCACAACTTCAACAATTCATCAGTTACACCGCCAAAAGCCGAAATAACCACAGCCACTTCTTTGTGCTGTTTCTTTATAATTTGAACAATTTGAATAGCTTCTTTAACCCGTTGTGGAGTAGCTACCGATGAGCCTCCAAATTTTATAATGCGCATATTTTATTATTTAACAAAGAGATGTTTCCTACGTCAATAGGACAGATAAGTTACAATACGAAAAAAGAAAAAAATGAATAGACAATAGCTATGAGTTATGCAGCTAAAGTGTTGAATGCCAGCAAAAGTGTATGGTTAAATGCTACTGCCCATAAGGAACAAAGCCTGTTCCTTTTATGCGTTGTCCCGGTGCAGTAATATTGGCTTTACCCGAGGAATCTAAATAAGCCATAGAAAATTCCAGTTCGCGCATTAGTTTTCCATAATAGAAACGCATATCGCGCTCAATGCAAATAATGTTTTTATAACGCTGGCACATTTCAAAAAGTAAAATATCTAAAACTGTTCCAGGTACAAATGAAAAATCCAGTTTATAACCTGAAACGCAAAGTGCTTTGGTATTTTTTAAGAAACGTTCGATATACCTTTTATTCAGCCTTAAAGAGCTGCAACTGCCAAAGTGTACAATCTTGCCCTTCAAAGTGTCGCCTGCAATTTCAGCTAACTCATCAAGCGTCATTAACTCTCTGCCCACCTTTATTTTATTAGGCTCACCATGAAAAGCAAAGTAGCAAATATTATAATCGGAATATTTTTTCTTGTTAAATTCTGAAAGCCTGTTGGCTATTTCTTCTTTAGTAGAAGCGTGGCGATGAATGTATTTGATATTGGAATTATCGTGCAAAAAATCGAGGGCCGATTTCACGCTGTTTTTTTTGCGCAAATCTTCATTCCAGTCTCCTTCGAGACAGAAAATATGTTTAGTCCATGTTTTTGCAATAATCATAAGGGAGCCGGAAGGAGTACAAAAATGAGTGTATTCGGCTGAAAAAACAACTATTATGAAAAGGATTTTTTCCTGAAAACATAAATTAACATAAGTGTCTGAAATTCTTCATCTTACGATTCATTTTTCTTATAACTATACAAAAAATGAAGTGGAAAGAGTTTGGCTTTGAAGTACAATCCAATGTGAGCTATGCATATGTTTAATAGCTTACAAGAAAAAAGAATATTTTTGGAGGGCATTTTATGAAATACGAAATAAAAGAAGAGAACGGTTTTAAGTATTATGAAGCGGGCGAGGGGCCTGTTTTGTTATTATTACACGGTTTGTTTGGTGCATTAAGTAATTTTCAGCAAGTAATAGATAAATTTTCACCTCACATGAAAGTATCTATTCCTTTATTGCCTTTGTTTTCATTGCCTGTGGCAGATACTACCGTTATTGGGTTAAAAGACTACATCACAAGATTTATTGAATACAAAGGTTATAGCGATTTCACTTTGTTGGGCAATTCACTGGGGGGGCATATTACATTGTTATATGCTATTGAAAAAGAAAACCAGTCTAAAATAAAAGCTATTGTACTTACAGGAAGTTCGGGCTTATTTGAAAATTCTTTGGGCGATAGTTACCCTCGTAAAGGCGATTATGAATTTGTTAAAGAAAAAACGGAATATACTTTTTACGACCCTAAAACTGCCACAAAAGAATTGGTAGATGAAGTTTACGAAATAGTAAATAATCGTGAAAAAGTATTGCGTGTTGTATCGTTGGCAAAATCGGCATTAAGGCACAATATGCGCGAAGAATTAGTAAAGCTGAAAATGCCGGTATTATTGGTTTGGGGTAATAACGATAATATTACACCCGCTTTTGTGGGTGAAGAGTTTAAAAAGCATGTGCCGCATGCCGAATTGCACATTATTGATAAGTGCGGTCATGCAGCCATGATGGAACGCCCCGAAGAATTTAATAGCATACTGCATAACTTTTTAACACGCCTGAACGTTGTAGTGGCATGATTGCAAAAC
>CAZIZP010000030.1:10400-29504 GCA_964543705.1 uncultured Chitinophagaceae bacterium | reverse complement strand
GTAAAAGTGGCTGAATTATTGTTGGAAGAATAAGTATTGCCATCAATCCAAGTGAGACTGTTACAAGCAGTTTGAATATCTGTTCCTGTAGAACTATTGTTTATAGTGAGATTTAAAGTAACAATGCTATCACAACCAGCACTATTGGTTAAAGTAAAAGTGGCTGAATTATTGTTGGAAGAATAAGTATTGCCATCAATCCAAGTGAGACTGTTACAAGCAGTTTGAATATCTGTTCCTGTAGAACTATTGTTTATAGTGAGATTTAAAGTAACAATGCTATCACAACCAGCACTATTGGTTAAAGTAAAAGTGGCTGAATTATTGTTGGAAGAATAAGTATTGCCATCAATCCAAGTGAAACTATTACAAGCTGTTTGATTGTCAGTTCCTGAAGTTGGGATACACTCTCTTATTTTCGAAACAAAAATTTCTCTACTGCCCGTAGCAGTTAAAAATAATCCGCTACCATTCAAATCAAAATTTGCAGTGCCGGCAAAATACCCGGTAATATATGCAGCTCCATTTCTAAAATATACATCCCAAGCCCTCTCAATGTTTGAACTTCCTGCCTGATATACCCACTGAAAAATTCCATCTGAATTATATTTTGCCAAAAAGACATCATTGTCTCCCAGTGTATTTAAAATGTTTGAATTTGCGCTGGGGTCAAAATCTGTTGCAGCATTGAAGTTGCCAGTGATGTAAAAGTTGTTAGAATTATCTATAGCTAAACCATTACTACTAAGACTAGATGTACATGTAATTATTTTACCCCATACAAAGTTTCCGTTGGGTTGTAATTTTACTATAAATCCATTTTGAGAGCCTAAAGAATTTTCATTCTGAACACCATCAGGGTTTAAATTAATATTGTTAAAAAAACCACCATATACATAAACGTTATTTGAATTATCGCAAACTACTACATTTCCAACTTGCAAATTAGTACCACTTAACTGCTTAACCCAAGTAAAATCTCCATTGACATCGAGCTTTAAAATGTATGCATCTTCTTGGTCAGTTGCAGTTAAATTATTTACGCCAGATGGATTAAAATTGACAGTTCCAGTAAAATAACCTGTAACAATAATGCCTCCTAAATTATCTACTGCAATGCCTATACCAACTTCTGATAGATTAGCACCAATTCTTTTTGCCCAAACAAAACTTCCAGAATTATTCAGCTTTAAAATAAAAATATCATCACTACCAGAGGAAGATAAGTTGAACGTGCTATCAGGATTAAAATTTAGATTAGCACCTTGAAAACTACCTGTAATATGAATATTTCCATCGGCATCTAAGGCCAGTTTTTGAGGTTCTAAGCTTTCTGTTCCTAAACTTCCTCCCATTTTTTTAAACCAAACTAAAGTGCCGGCACTATTTACTTTTGCTACAAACAAATCTCTATCGCCACCAGCAGCAACTGTATTCGTACCGCTTCCTAAATCAATATCTACTGTTCCAGAAAAATAGCCAATTGCGATAATGTCACCATTCAAATCTATCTGAATGTCTTTTATATAGGAGGTAGTGTTGCCAGAAAATTGTACTGCCCACACATAATTTCCGGAAGCATCTAATTTTGAGATAAAAGCATCAGATGATGTTCCTGATGTTAAATTGGCTACTCCTGCTCCCGGATTAAAATCTAAGGTGCCTGTAAATCTTCCTGATGTATAAACATTTCCGGCATTATCTGCAGCTACCGCATAACCTTCATTTAAACCCGCTCCAGAAAAATTTTTAGCCCATTCTGCTTGTTGAGAAATTGTTTTATTTATAAACAGAGCATTCAATAAAAAAACAAAAAACAGTTTTATTTTATAATTCATTTTTAGAATTTTGAACAAATATACATTTATTAAACTTCGCAATAACTCAGAAATAAATAAGACATAATATTTTATAAGATTGGCAGTAACTAAAACACAAAGCCCCGCTATCACAGCAGGGCATATGTGTCTTAACCTAAATATAACCAAAATAAAAAGCCAATCTCAATAGTAATGTTGTATAAAATACAACATCATTTCATAGTAAATTCATTATTATCTCAATAGGGTTACGTTACCTACTTTAGAAGTAGTTTGTCCATTTGAACATAATACTTCAACATAATATACAAACACAGCAGTGTTTAATATTTTGCCTTTGTATCTGCCATCCCAACCATCATTAATATCTGTAGTCTCAAACATTAAAGTACCCCATCTGTCAAATATTCTGAATACTTTCAAGCCATCTAAAGACAGATTGCGTACATATAACTTATCATTCATTTCATCGCCATTTGGTGTAAATGTGTTTGGAATAAATACATCATCGCCACACATACCAACCACATCAATACTTGCAGTATCCGTATTCTTACAGCCATATTCATCGGTAACTTCAACCTGAATTTGTTGTGAAGTGTTTGCCATGAATTGCACGCTTTCACAGTTATTACAGTTAACAACCTCAGCAGGAGACCATATATACTGTTCAATAAGTTTATCAGATTCAACACTTAAATTGATATTAGTACCAATAGAAACTTTTCTGTCTCTCACAATTTCAGCAGAAGGCAACTGATGGACTGTAACAACTACTACCTGAGTGTCTGGAACACAGCTACCGCTTTGGGCAATCATGGTATAAGTAGTAGTTCTTTCAGGACTAACCATTGGCGTAAGCGAGGTTGCATTATCTAAATTATTCACCGGGCTCCAAATAACATTAGTACCTGAATAGCCTTCTTCAATTATAGAAGTAGTTAATTGAGTACTTTCTCCAACACAAATTTCAAAGTCTCCATTTACTATAGTATTTACTTTATCAATAACAGTAATTAATACTGAATCTGATGCAGTACAACCAAACTCGGTTTCTGCAACAACAGTGTATTGAGTTGTAGTTACCGGCTGTGCAATTGGGCTTACTGCATTGGCATTGCTTAAACCAATTGCCGGAGACCATAATTGTGACACAGCACCTGAAATAACAGTGTTTAGATTAATATTATCGCCAACACAAAGTTTTGCATCATCAATAGTAGCTACTTCAGGTAACGGGCGAACTGAAACTGATAAAGTATCGTATTTTGGGCAATTAAAACTATTATTCACCCTAACAATATAGGTGGTGTTTTCCGTTGGTGAAACAGTTTGCGTTTCGCAGCTTACGCAGGCAATATCTGAAGGTTCTAACCATTCATAAATAGTTCCACCTGAAGCAGTTAGCGTTGTGGTATTGCCAATACATAAGTCTTCAACGCCATCAATAGCTGCTTCTGCATTTGGTTTTACTACAATTAAAATACTATCGTTTATAAAGCAATTAAATTCATTACCAATAACTACATTATACAAGGTAGTTTCTAATGGAGTTGCAACAGGCGCATCGCAATCGTTGCAGCTTAGTGTTGTTGCAGGTGACCAACTGAACTGATTATCACCTTCGGTAATTATTGTAGTTGAAAGACCATCACACACTGAATCTACTTCAGCCGTAATACCCGTAGGATAAGGATGTACAAACACTTTTACAGAATCATAATCATAGCAACGGAAATCATTGCCTATTCTTACAATATATTCAGCATCTGCCAGAGGGCGTGCAACTACTGATGAAACATCAGTTGCATCTAATGTCCCATCGTTAGGCGACCACAAATAATTGTTGCCACCATTTGCCACCAACTCTACACCATTTCCAATACAAATATGCTGGTCTTCAATTACATCACCATTTGGAATTGGGTTTACAGTAACTCTAACCATGTCAGAAGCTGAACAACCATTGGCATCAATACCTATAACTGTGAAATTAGTTGAGACAGATGGGTTTGCAATTGGATTTGCAATAGTATCATTATTTAACACAGAGGCATTAGACCATTGATAATTAATTGCTCCAGAAACTGATAATTGTATTGTTTCATTTTCACAAATTGCAGTATCGGGAGAAGATGTTAATGCAGGTGAAGGATAAACGTTTATAGTTTTTGTAACTGTATCGGTACAGCCTGTATTTTCAGCAACAATCAGTTGTACATTATATGTACCTGTTGTATTGTAAAATGCTGAAGTTGCAGCAGTATTACCCGATGTATTATTACCAAAATCCCATGACCAAGAAACCAGTGAACTATCAGAAGTAGATATGTCATTAAAGTTCACAATTAAAGAATCACAACCTTGTAATGCTGAAGCTGTAAAGTCTGCTGTTGGTCCCGGATCAACATATATTGTTGAAGTTTTTACAATAGTATCGTGACACAAATCGCTAACTACAGCCAAAGTAACATCGTAAAAACCGGTTACAGAATATGTGTGTTGTGGATTTTGTTGCGTGCTAGTTGTGCCGTCACCAAAATTCCAATACCATTCATTTACAGCAGGAATACCACTTGAAATATCAGCAAACTGAACTGTTCCTTGTTTGCAGATATAAGTCATGTTGCTTATAAAGTTGGCATTTATTTCTCCAATTACAATGGAGTCTTCACTGGTAATAGCCCTTACACAACCTAATCCATCATCAAGAATTATAGTTGGGTAATATACTCCAGCTTGTGTATATACGTAAGGCAAAGTATCGGTGTTATTTGCATTTACATTACCATCGCCAAAATCCCAATAGATTTCGTTGGTATTTGTAGTAACCGCATAAAAGTTAATATCGAAACCTAAACAAGAGTTAGAAGGGTCAAATGTAAAAGTCCCATCAGGACCTAACACAACAATAAAATCTCTTTTTATTACAGTGTCTTTACAACCCAACGCTGTAGTTCCAATTAGTTGTACATCAAAGTTTCCGGGTGTAAGATATACGTTAGAGGGTTCAGCTAAAGCACTATAATTTCCATCACCAAAATCCCATTCATAGCTTACGATATCAGAAGAAGACTGATTCAGAAAACTTACTAATAATGGCGGACAAGGTGAGAAAGTAGAATCTGCCCAAAAATCTGCAACAGGATCAGAAACGGTAACATAATCAACTTTTGTTATGGTAGAATCACATCCGTTAATATCCATTACTGTTAAAGCCACAGTATAGGTTCCTTCCGCAGCATAAGTATGTGAAGGCTGAACCTGAGTAGAAGAGTTACCGTCACCAAAATTCCATAAATAGGTTAGCCCTGTTCCGATTGAATTATTTACAAAACTTACAGCACGTGAGCTGCATGATAATGTATCGCCCGAAAAAACCGGAGTTGGGAAAGTAGGCTGAATAAAATCGTTTTCAGTTTTAGTGTTTGCGCAACCATTGGTATCTACTACAGTTAAAGAAACATTGTAGTTACCCGGTGTTTCAAATAATACCGATGGGTTAACATCAGTAGAAGTTTCTCCGTTACCAAAACTCCATGACCATGAAGTAATTTCACTTAAGAAGGTATAAGAAGAGTCAGAAAAGTTTACAGATAGTGGCGCACAACCATTTTTAGGATTAGCATTAAAAGCAGCTATTGGGCCTAAAACAGTTATATAGTCAGGAATTGTTAATGAGTCGCTGCAACCTAACATATCAGTTACAACCAATTTCATATCGTAAATACCCGGAACTGTATAATTAAATGAGGGGCTTTGCTGTGTGGATGTCATACCGGCAGATTCCCATAAGTAAGTATTGGCGTCAACAGAACTGTCTGTTACTAAAACATTCAGCGGATGACAACCTGAAAGAGGGGCCGCTTCAAAATTTGCAACTGCATCAACAACTAAAACATTTAAAGTTTCAGTATCTATACAACCTGTTGTAGTATCAGTAACTGTTAAGGTTACACTATAATTTCCTTTTGCAGCATAGGTATGAACAGGGTTTTGTATATCTGAAGTATTACCATCACCAAAATCCCAGAACCACGTGTCCGGAGCAAGTGAATTGTCTTGCATGGTAATAGTATAAGGGTTGGCACAATCTCTCAATACATCAAAACGTGCATCAGGTGGCGAAACATAAATGTAATCGGCTTTTTCTAAAGTATCGGCACAGCCTTTATTCCAAACAATAACACTAACTGTAAACAAACCGGTATCTCCATAAGTATAAACCGGGCTCATTTCAGTAGAAATACCTCCATCGCCAAACTGCCAAAACCATTGGTCAGAGATATCGGTAAGATTACTGAAGGTTACAGGAGCAAATAAACAAACCGTTTGTGGCCCGCCTATAAAGTCGGCATTTGGTTTTGAACCTGCTCTAATAAATTCACTTCTTGTTACCGTGTCTTTACAACCAGATACAGTTGTAATAATTAAAGAAACATCAAACACACCTTCCGTATCATAAATATGAGTAGGTGTAGCTTGTGTTGAAGTGTTTCCATCGCCAAAATCCCATAAGTAAGAAACCACCGGCTCGTTAGCAGTAACTGTATTGGTGAAATTTACGGTTAAAGGAAAGCAACCTCTTGTTGTATCGGCATTAATATTAGCAACCGGTGGTACAACATTCAAGTAGCCGTTTCTGGTTAAAGTATGGGTACAACCTTCGGCATTTGTTACTGTTAAAGCAACATTGAAACTTCCTGTTGTATTATATACTGTAACCGGATTCTCCTGACCTGATGAAGCACCATTACCAAATGTCCAAAGCCATGAAATAGCATCAGGTGTAGTTGGTGTAAACCCGGCCACAAATGGCACTTGACAACCTGAAGTATTGGTAGAGGTAAAATCAGCAACAGGTGAAGGATATACTGTTATATAAGCAGTTTTCACTACAGAATCAACGCAAGAAGAAGAATTAGAAGCTCTTAATTTTACCTCATACGTTCCTGGGGTATTGTAAGTTTTTGTTGGGTTAGCACTTGTAGAGGTTGTACCATCACCAAAATTCCACAGGTTATTATTGGGTAAGCCTGAAGATTGATTAGTAAAATTAACTGTTAGTGGCGCACAACCTGATGTTCTGTTAGCTGTAAATTCTGCAACTAAATCTTGTATAACTACATACTGTTGTTTTACAATTGAATCAGTGCATCCTAAAGAGTTAGTTGCTTTTAGTTTAACATTATAACTACCCAAAGCTGTATAGGTATGTGAAGGGTTAGCAGCAGATGATGTTTGTCCGTTACCAAAACTCCATTCATAAGTTAAACCCGAAGCAGGTGTAGATTGATTGGTAAAATTTACAGTGAAAGGAGCACTACATGAAGAACGAACCGGTGCCGTAAATTGTGCATCGGGCATATTTTGAACTGTAATATAATTAGGTATTACTTTTTCAGCATTACAACCGTTTTGGTCAACTACCAATAATGTTACATTAAAATTGCCTCCCTGAGTAAAAGTGTGGCTTGGGTTTCTTTGCGTAGATGATGCTCCGTTACCAAAATTCCAAATCCACGCTCTTATTGAAGCAGAACCTGGTGTACTTAAATCCTGAAAACTAACCGCATGAGGCGCACACCCGGCAGTTGCGTTGGTACTAAAATCTGCCACAGGATCTTCAAAAACTTCAATATAATCGGTTTTAACAATAGTATCAGATATACTACCATTTGAAGCAATTAAGGTTACAGTATACAGCCCGGGTGTAGCATAAATTACAGAAGGATTGGCTAAAGTAGATTGGTTACCATTGCCAAAACGCCATAAATAACTCGTTGCTCCGGTTGACTGATTGGAAAAATTCACTACCAACGGGCTACAACCTTTTCGGTTGCCTGTTGTAGTAAATTCAGCAGTTACCTGACCAAATGCTTGAACAGCAAATGCCTGAACCAGTAAGAACACGAATGCCCGTGTACTTGTTAAAATCGCTTTCATCTTGGGTGCTTTTTAGGTTAAACTTTACTGGCAATTGGTTAAGATTTTGCCTATAAAGTCCCCGGTTAGTACGATAAAAACGATAAAAGGTTACATAAGGCAGATAAAATTTAAGAATAAGTAGATAAAATGGTTCCTGTAGAATATCCTGGAAAATAAAAAAAGGGAAGCATAATCTTCCCTTTAAAATTATATAAATAGGTAAAAAGTTATTGTGGGGCTTGTTCTTGAGCAGGTGTGGCATCAGTAGCAGGTGCAGTTTCATTACCTGTGGCAGGTAGTGTATTTGGCATTGCCGGCATGTTATTATTTATTTTGTCTTCAATTTCAGACTTCTGTTTTTCTTTAGCTGAAGTCATATCAGCTTTTGGAATAAAAAAGCCTGAGGCTAAGCTTAGTACCAATAAGGCAACTACTGAATACCAAGTAGCCTTTTCCATAACATCACCTGATTTGCGAGCACCCATTACCTGATTACCAATATTGGTAAAGCCCGCTGCTAAACCATTTCCTTTAGGGTTTTGTACTAAAACTACCAAAATCAAAAACAAACACACCAAAATAATTAATACAGTAATTGCGATATACATATTATAATTTCTTTTTTAATTCTAAAATTCGAGTTGCAAAATAACTGCTTTTTTCGGGATATTTCAAACTTAACTTTTCATAAGCTTCAATTGCCTTGTCATAATGCTTTTGTAGTTCCAGAATTTTTGCCAATGTTTCGGTAATTGTATTGTCATCGCGCTGAATGCTCCTTTGTGCCAAATCAGAGATTTTTACTTCGGCTTTTACATCAGAAACCTTTTTCCATTTCTCAGGGATTTTAGGCACGGGTGTAGTTTCTGCTTTTACTTCTTTATGAGCTTCTTTGTGCAGTTGTGCTTCAAACTTACCTGCGTGATATTGTTTTTCTAAATCTTTCTCATCTTCTTCTTCATCGTTTGCCTGTTCTGTTTCAGGCTGTACTAATTTTTTCTTATTTACCAACTTTAACCAATCAGTAAAACTTAGCTGTGCATCAGGTGCAATTTCTTCTACTTTTGATTTCTTCTTATGTTTTTTATGCTTTTTCTTTTCTTTCTTAAGTTCTTTTTGTTCTGAAACTTCTTCAGCTACATTTATTTCTGATGTTTCTTCTACAGATTCCCGTTCTTCAATATTTTGTTCTGAAACAGTAAAACTTCCTGCCACAAAAGGAATAGGTTCTTCAGAAATCAGACGTTTATCTGCAATTTCTTCAATAGTTTCCTTTTCAGGTATAGTCGGGATTTCAATTTCAGAATTAAATGATTCGTTTGCTATTAATGAGTTTTCTTCTGTGGTTTCATTGTCATATTTTTTCTTTTCTCGTTTAGCATCATGAATAATATAATAGAGCTTGGTTCTGTCTAAAGCATGCATGGCTGCTTTAGTAAGATATGCATCATATTCGTAAGGCTTTTCTTCGTAAGCTTTTTTGGCAATAAGTGTATGAAACAACGAAACAAACGGGTATTGTTGCGACAAAGCATTCAATTCATCGAGATTGATGTTTGCCAGTTCCTTAGGGTGTTTCAGTATTGATATAAATTGCTTTGCTTCCAAAAATTTATTTTACAAAAACAAAGATAACTGGTTTTGAATAAGCCTTTACAGCTTAACTATATTATGTCTTACGATTAAAAATATTTAAACTACCTGATAAATTTCAGGCAGGTTTCTGCCCAATTCATCATAATCCAAACCATAGCCTACTACAAATTCATTGGAAATTTCAAACCCGGTATAATCGGGTTTTATATCATATTTTAAGCTCTGCGGCTTAAGCAATAATGTGGCTACAGCTATAGTTTCAGGATTTTTTTGTTTTAGCAATGGTATAAACTCGTGTAATGTTTTTCCCGAATCAATAATGTCTTCAATAATAACTACATGCTTTCCGGTTAAATCTTCTTCAATGTTTAACAGCATATTAACTTTTCCTGTAGAGGAAGTACCTTCATAAGACTTGGCTCTTACAAATTGAACTTCACAAGGAATAGTAATATGTTTCATTACATCTGCTGCAAACAAAAAAGCACCTTTCAGCATAATTATAAAGGTTATTTGTTTTTCAGCATAGTTATTATTTATTGCACTACCAATTTGTGCAACTCTGGTTTGAATTACTGCTGCCGATATAAACGGCTTAAAGCTTTTATCTTTTAGTTGAATCACAATAGTTATTTTCCTACAATGTAACGCTGCCCTACTTTTAAAATATAGTCAGATAAATTATTCCACTCCTGAAGCTTTTCTACCGATACTTTGTAGTTGATGGAAAGGCGGTATAATGTTTCTCCGGGTTGAACAGTATGATATTTAATGCCATCAATTATAACAGGATTTCCGGCATAATCAATATTTGTGGTTTCTGTTTCTGATAATTTCTCAACATTAACTTTTTTGGGTTCAGGCTGAAGGTTTTTGTTATTTGATGAAGATTTTTTTACCCCTACAAATATTTCCTGCCCCTCATTTATATAAGTCGATTTTAAATCGTTGTTGCTGATAAGTTCTTCAACGGAAATATTATACTTCTTACTTAATGCGTAAAGTGTTTCGCCTTTTTGAACCGTATGATAAACTTGTGTGCTACTTACAGCCTCTTGCTTGGGTTGCTGTATTAATTCTCTTTTAATTTCTTGCTGAATTGGTTTTGCTTCTTCTTTTACAACTTTTGTCTCTTTTAATTCTTCATAGCCTACTATTAGTTTTTGCCCAACACTTAAATCAATACTACTCATGTTGTTCATTTTCATCATCTGCGAAATAGCAATATTATATTTGGTGCAAAGGCCATACAATGTTTCTCCCGGTGCTACAATATGATAGCGAGGAAAATGTTTCGTTTCTGTATTAGTGGCAGTTTCTATATTTCTTTCAGCAGGCTTTTCTTCTATTTTAGTTTCAGGTTTTGATTCCGTAGGAGGCAAAGGTTTTGGCTGCTGGGGACTAATATAACCCACAATAATTTCTTGGTCGTCTTTTAATTTAAAATCGGGTAAGTTGTTCCATCGTTTAATATCATCGGGTTTTACATTGTACCATTCAGAAATACTATAAATAGTTTCTCTTGGTTTTACTGTATGCACTATAGGAGTCTTCTCGGTGGTTTTTACTTTAAGGTCAGCGGCAGTTTTTATTTTATCTGTTTCATAACCAATAATTAATTTTTGACCAACCTCTAATGCTGGATTTTTCAAATTATTCCATTCCATTAACTGCATAGTTTTTACATTATACATCATAGAAACTGCATATAAAGTTTGCTTTGGCTCTACTGTATGAAAAATGGGTACTTGTTGTGTTGGGGTTACTACATCTAATTTTTCATCTTTTAAAACTTGTGGTTTATTTTCTTCCTGAACAGTTTTTACATCTTCTTTAATTTCTTGTTTTACTTCTTCAGGCTTAACAGTATCTACAGGGGTGGTTTCTTGCTGAACTTCAATAGGATTTCTAGCAGATAAGCGTTTAATCTTTTCAAACAACTTATCTTTTTCTTCCTGCGATTTTAATTTAGGGCGGGTTTTACTTTTTTTCTGCAACATTAATGTTTCGCCAATAGCAGGTTCATCGCCCGGATTCATTAAATTGTATTCATACAATTTCTTTAACTGAATGCCTTCCTTTTGTGCAATCATATGCATGGTTTCATTTTCATTTACCTTATGGCTAAATGAAATGCCCTTTGTTTTTTTGGTTTGCAAATACACTTTTGAACCCGGAATTAAAAAGTAATTAGAATCATCATCAGTGTATTCGTTGTATTTTTTCATGTTTTTATACGACACACCAAACTTTTCGCCTATATCTACAAAAGTTTGTTTAGGCTGGGCAATTACTGTTTTCAAACCATTAAACAACACCAGCTTATTTTCAAAGGTTTTTATAACATCTTCCTCAGTTTTTAACGATTTAGCCAATTCAGGGTCGGCAGTATCAAAATCGTGCAACTTTCGGTCTTCAATCATTCTGATTAATAAATTGGCATACTGCGGATTGGTGGCATATCCTGCTTCCTTCAAGCCTCTTGCCCATCCCTTATAATCTTTTGGGTCTAGTTTAAACAAATCGGCATAACGAGGACGAGTTTTTAGAAATTCAGAATGGTCGAAATAAGAATCTTCAGCTTTTTCATAAACTCTGAAACATTCATTTACAGCATCATCGTTCATGTAATAGCCTTTTCCCTGATAACCGGTATGGCACTTTATTCCGAAGTGATTATTAGCTTCTGTAGCAAGCGGACTGTTTCCAAAGCTAGATTCTAATATTCCCTGTGCTAGTTTTATACTTGCCGGAATACCTGTGCGCCTCATTTCAGCCTTGGCTATAGGTGCATATTTGTAGATATATTCATCTATAGTCATTTTCTTCAGTTTCACCGTTTGCGCTTGCAAATGAGAAATGAAGGCAATACCTATTATCAGTATTTGCGTAATTTTTTTCAACCTGAAGTTTTTCTAATACTTACAAATATAAGTTAGCTATACTTATACAAGACAATTCAACTGATTAATTCAATAAACACTAAAAATGTTTAAAAGCTACAGTTTTCGTGCAATTAAAATACCATCTCTTACAGGAAGCAATATTTGCTCAACCCTTATATCGGCTTTAACCATTTCGTTAAACCTATGAATAGCCAAGGTGTCTTTATCTTTTTTCTCTTGTAATACTTTGCCACTCCATAAAACATTATCGGCAAGTATAAAGCCTCCTTTAGAAACTTTATCTATCACCAAATCGAAATAAGCTGAATAGTTTTCTTTATCAGCATCAATAAATACCAAATCAAAAGTTTCGTTTATTGTAGGTATTATTTGAAGCGCATTTCCAATATGGTATTGTATTTTGTTTTTAAGATTAGCCTTATTAAAATAATCTCTTACCATATCTTCAAGCTCTTCATTAATATCTATTGTGTGTAATACTCCGTTTTCTTTTAAGCCCGAAGCAAGGCAAATAGAAGAGTAGCCTGTGTAAGTGCCAATTTCTAAAATTTTACCTGGCTGAATCATGTGGCTTATCATAGAAAGTAATTGCCCCTGTAAGTGCCCCGAAAGCATTCTGGGCATTAATACTTTAGCATTAGTTTCTCTGTTTAAATTTTGCAACAAATCACTTTCAGCAGTAGTAATATTTTCAGCATAAGCCTGAATGCCGGTATCAATAAAGTCCATTATTTACTGTTTTAGCAAAGCTATGAAGAAAAGCCACAAGTTACTTTAGCAGTTTATGCTATTCTTTTCAGAAAATATTTTCTCATTAATCTTGAATAAAGTGCATCATCATTGCTGTTGATAACAGCAATCAGTTCTTCAAGAAGTTTCGACTCAGCTTGCAGGGCCTTTGATTCAGCATCGCTTTTTATTGCTGAAAGTTTTTGAACCAGTAAATTTCTGTTTACAGCATTCTGTAAAAACTGTTGTCTGTTTTCCAAGTTTCTGAAGTCTTTCATAGCACATAAGTTTTGTGGCTAATTAGTTTCAATATCCATGCCATTCTTTTACTTTAAGGTCATAAAAAAGTCATTTTAAAACCAGATTATTATATATTATTTTTAAACTAAGTAATTAAGGGCTTCTTATGATAAGTACTGTTGCCGAATACTTGGAAAGTTTTCGTAGTCTATTATTTCCCAATTTATGTATGAGTTGTAGCGGTGTGCTTTCTAAAAATGAAAAAGTAATTTGTATTATTTGTGAAAACACTTTACCAAAAACCAATTTTCATCTGGCACCCGAAAATGTAATTTTTAACAGGTTATACGGCAGAATTCCTATTGAAAGCGCAACAGCTTTATTTTATTTCGACAAAGGAAATAAAGTTCAACATTTAATGCACTTACTAAAATATAGTGGCAAAAAAGAAATTGGTGTCCATTTGGGTAAAATGCTGGGAAAGGATTTGGTTGAAAGCAATAGCTTCAAAAATATTTCGATAGTAATACCTGTACCATTACATGAGAAAAAACTTAGAATGAGAGGCTATAATCAGTCTGAATATTTTGCAAAAGGAATTGCTGAAGCCATGAAAATAAGTGTAGCCACCAATGTGTTGAGACGTATTGAAAACACTGATACGCAAACAGGTAAAAACCGCTTTGAAAGATGGAATAATGTAAAAGAAGCATTTGTTTTAAGTAATAAAGAAGCATTAAAAAATCAACATGTTTTATTGGTAGACGATGTTGTAACCACCGGAGCTACCTTAGAAGCTTGCGCTCAACATTTAATGCAAATTGAAAACACAAGAGTAAGCATTGCCACTATAGCATTTGCTCATTAATATTTAAAATCTTAAACCAAAGGTTACTATAAAATTATCACGTACAATTCTATCAGATACAACTACTGTATTGGCAAGCAACAAAGGACTGTCTGCAGAAGTTCTTACGTAAGCAAAATCTATATTAAACTGCTCGCCTCTGTAACCAACACCACCCGAATAGCTTTGAAAATTTCTATTGTTAAATACTTTAAATGCTGAACTGTAAGGATTACTTGAAATACTATAACCGCCCCTTAATCTGAAATTTTTAATTACAGCCTCTGCTCCTGCTCTAACCGTATGTGATGCGGTTAACGCATTATCAATACTTGTGTTTAGGTTATTTTCAAAAGATTGAAACTGATTTTCAAATGAGTAGCGAGCATTACGGTAATCGGCATAATCGTAATCAATAGAAATAAATCCATATTTTTTTATCATAAAGGCTGCACTTAATATTCCTCTCCACGGTGTAAGCATTCTATATTTAAAATCACCATCAGGTGATTGTGCCTCATAATTCACTGTATCAAAACTTGAATATAAATAGCTGCTGTAAGTGTCTTTTAACCTTATATAAGAAGGCGTGTGGAAGGCTGTACCTAAACGCAGCCAGTCAGTAACACGATATACTGCACCTAATTTTAAATTCACGCCCCCTCCGCTGGTTCTTATTCTTCTTTCCAAATCAAAAAAGTTAAAATCTGAAACTTCATTTAAGTTATCTTCAGAATAAATCATGGTTTCATTATAAGAAATTAATGGAACACCTAATGTTGCGCCAAAGTATATTTTATTATCATAGTTGGTTGCTACCGAAAATGCCATTTCATTATGCCTTCCTGTACTATTGGTAGAAATTCTCTTTCCAATTGTTTCACCATCGGTTACTGTATTATATAAAAGTGTATCGTTTTCAGTTGGATTAATCAGGTAGCCTGCATAAGCCAAAACCGATTCAAAACTTGCACTGCCATAGTCTATACTACTTGGCCTTAAACCATTTAGTTCTGAAGCTAAACCGGGCAATAATGATTGTGCATTGTTATTATTTTCATAAAACCTTTTAGTATTGAAGTTGGCATGTTGTGTAAGCCCAAAAGCAAAGTTAATACCAACCCATTTACCTCTGCTTCTGTTTCCTCTTGAATCTTCATATAATCTGGTTAACACAACGCCAAAGTTTGGAGAATTAAAGTTTAATTTCATTTGACTATTTGCGTTATTATTAAAATTTGAAGAGCTGTTTATAGCATTTACATTTAACGAAAAAGTAGCTTCTGAATTTCTATAAACCCCTAACCCACCGGGATTAATACCTGCTGAAGTAAGATCGGCACCTAAAGCACCAAAAGCACCTCCGACAGCCAGACCTCTTGCTGTTCCGGAAGGAAATATTTGTGAGTATCGCAATGCCTCATAAGCATTTTGCGAATGAGATACAAAAACAAATACTGTAACATAAACTATTATAAATAATGCCTTTCTCATCTGCTGAAATTTTAGTTAAATATTCATACAAACTCCAACCCATATTTATCTTGGGCGACTGATACTTCCTCCTGAACTTCCGCCCCTCGGAGCACTCATCGAAGGCGATGAAGGCCTGCTCATAGAAGGCGAGCTTTGTCTGAAAGAAGGTGATGAATCAAATCCACTGTTTATTGATGGATTTGAAATACTTTTTCTTTCAAAGTTGCTTTGCTTGCTTGGTTTAGGGCTAAACTCCCTGTTACTGGGGTTAAGATTTATACCACCTGAATTACGCTTGTTTCCCGAATTTCTTTGAATATTATTATTAATACCCGGCTGAGTATTATTTATTTTATTGTTTCTGTTTTCATTAATATTTATGTTGTTTCTGTTTGGCTTAGAAACAGGCGAAGTATTCCTTTCAGGGTTGACATTGATATTACCGTTGTTTATTTGCGGGCGTTCAGTATTTATGGTGCCTCTGTTATTACCTGTATTATTATTTCTAATATTTGAATTATTAGATGGCGAAGTAACTCTGTCAGTGTTATTTCTTGGAGCAGTGTTATAACTTCCTGAATTTCTTTCCGGTGTATAAGTACTTGGAGTTCTAATATTAGAATTATTTACATTAGGGTTTCTTGGAGAAACAGTTGTGTTATTTCCTCCTGTAGTAGCGGGTACTTCAGAACGAATAATTCTTGGCCCGTCAGTAGTTTGAGTACCCCCTCTAACTCCTGTTCCATTATTACTATTGCTTCCGACACCTGTAATTCTTGGTCCGTAATAAGTATTATTGTTTCTGCCTGTTTCAGAACCTGTCCAGCCACTACCCCAACGTCCGCCTCCCCAGTAACCGTCATTCCAGCCGTTCCAATACCCATGATTATATCCATTCCAATAAGAGCCACCCCAGCCACCTGCCCAGCCCCAGTAAGGATTGTTCCAACCGCCACCCCAACCCCAATAGGGACTATTCCACGCACCGCCCCAACCCCAATAAGGGCTCCAGGCACCACCCCAGCCCCAGGGCCTGTTCCATGCCCATGGGTTTCCCCAACCTATTGAAATACCCCATCCTGAATTCCAACCGCCACCCCAGCCCCATGATGGGCCCCAAAATGGATCGTACCAAAACGGGTCATAAAAGTTGTTAAAATAGCCAAACCCTACAGCCGGGCTATTAAATCTTCTTAAACGTTGGGTATAACTAACTCCTTCATAATAATCACCATAGTAGTTATTGGTAATGCTATTATTCCCATCATTATAAGAGGAAGTATTAATACCACCACCTTCTCTCATTTGGTAGCCATCGTAATTGTTTACATCACTGCTGTTTTCATAAAAAGGTGGATCTTCATAGACATTCTCCTGTGGCGCATAACTTTCAGGCGTTTTATCAGTAGCGTAACTTTCAGGAGTTTTTTTTCTGGAAGGGCTAAAATATAAGTCATCATTATTTTGCGCAAAACTGCCAAGAGTAAAACTCAACAAAACCAAAATGTAAACTGAAGTTTTCATGACATTAGATTTATAGTGATAAGACATATTATTTTTCCGAAAGGTTTAATCTGTTTTCAAATTTAACGCTTATTACCATCTCATTTTTCAAGCAACTGTTTAAAATGAATACATTTCAGCCTTATGATTATTGAAATGATATAACTTTGCGCCAATGCTTAAAGCATAATCAAAGAACTTGCCAAACTATATTTATGAGTAAAGAAATTACTTCAAAAGAGAAAGATTACAGCCAGTGGTATAACGATTTAGTTATTAAAGGTGGTCTTGCAGATTATTCGGCTGTGAGGGGTTGTATGGTTATAAAGCCTTATGGCTATGCTATTTGGGAAAAAATGAAAGATGCTTTAGACAAAATGTTTAAAGATACCGGACATGTAAACGCCTATTTCCCTTTATTTATACCGAAAAGTTTTTTAAGCAAAGAAGCGGCACACGTAGAAGGCTTCGCCAAAGAATGCGCTGTAGTAACACATTATAGATTGAAAAACGACCCGAATGGAAAGGGTGTGATTGTTGACCCCGAAGCCAAACTGGAAGAAGAGTTAATTGTGCGTCCTACTTCTGAAACCATTATTTGGAACAGTTACAAAAACTGGATTCAGTCATACCGGGATTTGCCATTACTCATTAACCAATGGGCAAACGTTGTTCGTTGGGAAATGCGTACCCGACTTTTTTTACGCACTGCCGAATTTTTATGGCAGGAAGGGCACACTGCCCATTCAACCAAAGAAGAAGCAATAGCAGAAGCAGAACAAATGCTTAAAGTATATGCCGATTTTGCTGAAAACTGGCTGGCATTGCCTGTAATACAAGGCAGAAAAAGTGCTAACGAGCGTTTTGCAGGTGCTGAAGACACTTTATGTATAGAAGCTATGATGCAAGACGGGCAAGCATTACAGGCCGGCACCTCTCATTTCTTGGGACAAAATTTTGCCAAAGCATTTGATGTGCAATTTTTAAATAAAGAAGGCAAGCAAGAATATGTTTGGGCAACAAGCTGGGGAGTTTCTACCCGTTTAATTGGTGCATTAATTATGGCGCATAGCGATGATGCAGGTTTAGTGTTGCCTCCGAAATTGGCACCATTACAAGTAGTAATTGTTCCTATATACAGAAGCGATGAAGATTTGGCTAAAATTTCTGAAAAGGTAGAGCCGGTAATGAAAGCATTAAAGGCAAAAGGAATTTCTGTAAAATTTGATACTGACGATACCAAACGCCCAGGTTTTAAATTTGCCGAATACGAAATGAAGGGCGTGCCCGTAAGATTAGCTTTAGGTATGCGCGATTTAGAAAATGGAACCGTAGAAGTTGCCCGAAGAGATACCAAAGAAAAAACCTCGCAGGCCTTTGAAGGTATTGTTGGCAGCATCGAAACTTTACTCAACGATATTCAGCAGAATATTTACAATAAAGCTAAAATTTTCAGAGAACAAAACACCCATACAGTAAATACCTGGGATGAATTTAAAGATGTTATTGAAAACAAATCGGGCTTTGTTTATGCGCATTGGGATGGTACACCTGAAACGGAAGAAAAAATTAAAGAACTTACTAAAGCTACCATTCGCTGCATACCATTAAACAACAAGCAAGAAGAAGGAACTTGTGTTTATTCAGGCAAGCCTTCTAAAGAGCGTGTGGTATTTGCAAGGGCTTATTAAAAAACTTAATTCTGAAAGCAATTTAATGGAGCAAACACAACCCAACAACCCGCTACATGGCATTACGCTTGAAGCAATATTGCAGCATCTTGTGACAGAATATGGTTGGGAAGTTATGGGCTCGCGCATTAATATTCGCTGTTTTAACCACGACCCCTCCATAAAATCGAGTTTGGCATTTTTGCGCAAAACCCCTTGGGCTAGAACCAAAGTGGAGCAAATGTATTTAAGGAGCTTGAGGAAAAAGTAGATTATCGTGGTTCGGTGAAACAAACTGATTATTAGTATTGATAGGTTGTATTCACTGCAAAACTCAAAGCCAATGCCTCACATAACTCCCATCGCTATCGTATTTTTCGGCTTGTAAT
>CAZIZP010000030.1:0-10300 GCA_964543705.1 uncultured Chitinophagaceae bacterium | reverse complement strand
TCAAAGCCAATGCCTCACATAACTCCCATCGCTATCGTATTTTTCGGCTTGTAATGGAATGTTGAAGTAACGGTTTTCACGAGGGTCATTACCTATACCGGCTATATAATTCCAGTTGCCATAATTGCTGCATACATCATAATCTATAAGCAAACTTTCAAACCACGCTGCACCCCAACGCCAGTCAATTTTTAAATCTTTTACCAAAAAGCTGGCAACATTTTGTCTTCCTCGGTTACTCATAAATCCTGTGGTTTTCAATTCAATCATATTAGCATCTACAAATGGAATCCCCGTTTCACCGTTACACCATGATTTAAAAATGGCTTCCTGCTTTTCTGAAATATGTTTCGGAATTTTATTGCTCTTAAGCTGTTTAATGCCTCCTTTCATAAAAATAAGGCTGCCATATTTCAGTGTTATAAATCGAAAATAATCGCGCCATATTAACTCAAACACGAGCCAATAGGTTGACTCGTTGCTTGTAACCGTTGCCTCATAATTCTTAATGGCATGGTAAATAGTTTTTGCCGATATACAACCTAATGCCAGCCAAGGCGAAAACTTTGAAGAATAATCGCTGCCTAATAATTGATTTCGGGTAAGTTTATATTGCTCAATTTTTCGGGTTTCAAACAAGTAATAATTCAATCGTTTAATGGCTTCAGTTTCGCCACCTTTAAAGTTTATGGCAGCGCGATTGTCTGTTTCAAAATCTGATATTATTTCTTCAATATTTATGCTGAATTGGTTTTTAGTTTTAACACAGGCAGGCAACTGTTCAGGCTTTAAAAAGGTGTTAGGTATTGTACCATATTTTTCCTGCTTCTGCCGGAACTGTGTAAATATATCGGGCAGTTTTTCAAGTGGCATAACCAAACTGTTTTTATGATATAAAGTGCTGCCCCAAAAACTAACCACTTTTATACGGTGCAGGTTGCAATATGAAATCAATTCGTTTTCATCCTGCCTTTCATCGCTGGCTGCTTCCTCGTGAAAGCAAATAGTATCAATATTATTTTCTGCAATCAGTTGTTTTAAAATAGCAATAGTATTGCCTTTAAAAACATTTATTTCAGCATGGTATGGTTGTAAATTTTCATTCAGGGTTTGAAGAGATTTTTTCAAAAACTTTAACCTGAATTTTCCGGTTTTAGGAAATCCTAAAGAAGTTTCCGCCAATTCTTTTTCATGCAAACAATAAACCGGCAACCAGCTTTCAGCATGTTGACTAATGTATTGCAGGGCTTCGTTATCATGCAGCCTTAAATCATTTCTAAACCAGTATAAAACTCTCATTTGCTCAAAGCTTGCTTATAGGTTTCTAAAGCACGGTTGCGCGCAAAAGTGTGCTCTACAATAGGCTTGGGATAATCAAAAGAATTCAGTTCGGGCACCCAGTGTTTTATGTATTTCAATTCAGGGTCGAACTTTTTGGTTTGTTCGGTGGGGTTAAAAATTCTGAAATAAGGCGCAGCATCGCAGCCCGTACTTGCCGCCCATTGCCAGCCACCATTATTAGCCGCTAAATCAAAATCTAAAAGCTTTTTGGCAAAGTAGGCTTCGCCCCAGCGCCAGTCAATAAGTAAGTGCTTGGTTAAAAAACTTGCAGTAATCATACGCACCCGATTATGCATATAACCTGTGGCATTTAATTCTCTCATACCTGCATCAACTATCGGATAACCGGTTCTGCCCTCACACCATTTTTTAAACTCTTCTTCGTTATTGCGCCACACAATTTTATCATACTCTTTCTTAAAAGCATTTTTTGCTGCATGAGGGAAATGCCAAAGAATCATGTGGTAAAAATCTCTCCAGATTAATTCATTTAAATAAGTTTCATTTAATGCTAATGCACGTTGCGCCAGCTTGCGAATACTAATAGTACCGAAGCGTAAATGCACGCCTAACTTTGAAGTACCATCAACCGCAGGAAAATTTCGTTGCTCATGATACTTTTTAATTAACTCATCAGAAACATTGCTGCTGGGTATTGGAATATTGGTTGGTTTAAAGCCAATGCTTTCAAGTGATGGAAGCTCGCTTGCTTCTGTTTTATAAAAGTTGTTGAAATACTTTTCTGTTGGGTAAGGTTTTAAATAAAAGGTATTAAGCTTAGCCTTCCATTTTCTGCTGTAAGGGGTAAAAACTGTGTAGGGTTTGCCATCGTCTTTTAATACTTCATCTTTTTCAAAAATTACCTGATCTTTAAACTCGTGAAAAGCAATACCCTGTTCTTTAAGCAGGGCAGCTATATCTGGGTCGCGTTGTCTTGCATACAAGCCATAATCACTATTGGTAAAAACTTTTTCAATATTATAAGCTGAAATTATTTCTTTCCATACATCAACAGGTTTCCCGTAATATACATTTATCGTACTGCCTAATGCTCTTAGTTCTTCGTGTAATTTCTGAATAGATTGGTGAATGAAAGATACTCTTGCATCGTGTTTATCATCTAATCGTTTCAGAATATTATAATCGAAAATAAAAACAGGCAACACCGAATGATTGCTTTTTAAAGCATGGTACAATCCTGCATTATCATCTAATCTCAAATCGCGTCTATACCAAAATATGTTGATGGCTTTTTTCATGGTTTATGGGTTAGCAACAGAAACAACTTAATAATACAATGGTTCGTAATACAAGTTAATGGTAACAGAATACAAGGGTGTTTTGCAGTATATTTTATAACAGCTCCAGCCGTTTCATTTCGTGATACAGTCGGTTCATGGGTAAGCCCATAACATTAAAAAAACAACCTTCAACCTTTAATATGGTGGTAACCCCTATCCACTCCTGAATGGCATAAGCACCTGCCTTGTCGTATGGCTTATAAGTATCTATATAAAACTCAATTTCCTGCTGCGTTAAAGGAGAAAAATGCACTTTGGTGGTTTCATCAAAAACTACCTGTTCATGATTCCAGATAAGGCTTACACCTGTAATTACTTCATGTGTATTGCCCGAAAGTTCCTGAAGTATTTGTATGGCATCTTCACGGTCTTTAGGCTTGCCGTAAATTTTATTATGATGCAGCACTATAGTATCAGCCGAAATAATTACATGCTTATTTAAATCAACATCTTCTGCAACAGCCTTGCCTTTTATAGAAGCCAAATAAGACGGAACGTCCCTTACCGGCATATCATCGCTATATACTTCAGCAACATCTTTTGTTATTATTTCAAAAGGAATAGCTGCCCATTCTAAAATTTGTTTTCTTCGTGGCGATTGCGAGGCTAATATAAATTGATGCTTGCTCATGCCTGATTCATCAAATAAAATACTGCCATAGATAATATTCCTAAAAACATAATGGCCTTCAGCAGTTTGCTGATATTTCCAAATTGTTCAGGCTCGTTTGCTTTCAATAATAAAAACCAGCCTGTAACCGATGGCAACTGCACCGCAACCAGAAAATAGATAGCACGACTTAACTGGCCATCTTTATAAAATGAATACTGCACAAAACCAACCAGCGCAGTAAGCGCCAGCCAAAGTATAAAAATTAAAATTTTAGTATTGCCAAAACCCAGCATTACCGGAATAGTATTTGCACCATTACTCATATCGCCTTTAATATCTTCAGCATCTTTTACTATTTCTCTTATAAGTGTAGTTAAAAAAGCAAATACCACATACCCTGTTACCGTAATTAAAATAATTCTTGCAGCCTCTAGTTTTACGGCATCATACCTTCCCAGCGGATTTTCTGAAACCAAAGCAGGCAACTCAAACAAGGCCGGCATTAAAACAGCAATAGCGGTTAAAAAAGATACAACCAGGTTGCCTACCAAAAACATTTTTTTATAGGTGCTGGAATAAAACCAAAGCAAACCCGCAGCCACCACATAAATAAATGATAGCTTATAATTACCTGCCAGCCATGCCGCAACAAACGCCATAATAATGGCGGCAAGATTTAACAGCAAATGAAAATTTACAATTTGTTGCTTCGTGAAATATTCATTTACATTCAGGCGGAAAGGTTTATTAATGCTGTCAATGTTTTGGTCGAAATAATCATTAATAATATAGCCTGAAGCAGCTATAAAAACGGTTGCCAACACCACCAGAAAATATATGCCGTTACTTAAAGACGATTCAATTTTGAAGTATTCATAAACCGGCTGAATTACACAAAACCTGATGAGCAATTGCGTAAGGGCAATCATCAGCAAGTTAACCGGTCGGGTCATTAATAAAAACGATTTCAGCATAGTGGCAAAACTACTATTAATTATTTACGATACGCAGCCATGATGCTTTCAGTAAGTACCAGATATACTTCTCTGAATTCGGGCGAATCTTCCAGAAAATGCAAATGCTCATCAATAGTTTTCCAGTCGTCTCTGCGGGCAGGGCCGGTTTGAATATCATAAGGATTATGATTACCTGCTTTAGTTACGGTTTCTTTTATAAGCGGATACAGCAACTCAAAAGGCAGCTTTTCTTTTTGCAAAATACTTTGTGCTATATGAAACAAATGATTAGTGAAGTTATTGACAAAAACTGCCGACAGGTGCAGCGCCTTCCGCTGTTCACTTTTTACTATTTGCGAAAGTTTTGAAATGCTTTGTGCCACACTCAGCAATACCTTTTCAGTTTCTTTATCAGATGCTTCTATAAAAATGGGTATGGTGTTAAAATCAACTACTGTGTTTTTAGTAAAGGTTTGAAAAGGATAAAAAACACCGCATTTATTTGAGATATGTTCCATGCCCAGCAAAGGCACTGCACCCGAGGTGTGGGCAACAATTTTTCCCGGAAGGCGCAATTCAAGAATTACATCATCAATGGCATAATCTTTAACTGCTAAAAGATACAAATCAGCATCTTTATTTATTTCAGAAAGTTTATGAGTGGCATCGGCATTCAGTTTAGCGGCCAACACTTCAGCGTTATCTATATGCTTACTAAACACCTGCAATATCCGGTGCCCTGCCTTTTGCAATTGCAACCCCAGGTGAGTAGCCACATTTCCCGAACCTAACAGCACTATATTATAAGATTGCATCACCATTAGTTTTTAAGGCTTTTTAAGTAATCATCAGCATTAATGCCCAGCATTTCTTTCATTTTTTCATTTACCAGTATGCCTGCTGTGTAGGGTTTGTTTTTTATGTATTTCAATACATATTGCTTAATGTCTTCACGCGAAACCTTTTTAATGTTTTCAGCATATTCAGTATAATAATTTATGGTAGCCGAAGCCCACCAGTAAGTTACCGTGTGTACATATTCCGAAGTTTTTTCTTTAGCGTAAGCATCATCAATAATTAAACTATTCTTGGCGGTTTCCAGTTGTTCATCGGTAAAATAAGTATCTGTATCCCACTGATTAATGTGCTCAAAAAGTTTGTTGTAAGCCTCGTTAACCTTTGCAGGGTTGGGCACAAAAAACATACTTACAGGCCCGGTGTATTTACACGTTTGGTAGCTTTTACTTACACTTAATGCCAGGCCTGCATCTACCAGTTCCTGTTGCAGCTTCGATGACTTTTGAGCAAGAATGGTTGAAAACACATCGGCAGCATAAGTAGCGTTTAAGTCGCCACGGGTATCAGGGCCATGCCAGCCCAGCATAATAATAGGCACACGTGTATTACTGTTTTCGGTAACAAAATATTTGTTTTCTTTTAGCGGCTCAAATTCCGGTATAGGCCATTTTTCAAAAGGGTCGAAATTTGAAGGTTGCCAGCTGCCAAAAACCGCTTCTGTTTGTTTAAAAATAGTTTCATGCTTTACATCTCCTGCTACAACTATCATGGTGTTATTGGGGTAGTAATATTTTTCCTGAATAATGCGCATTTTTTCCGGAGTGGCAGTCATAATAATATCGTGGTCGCCAATGGTATTTTTCCGGCTGAATAAATTGCCCCACATGGCACGCTGAAAATCTTTCTGCAAAAAGAAAACAGGATTCGATTCGGCACGCTGAAACTCGGCATCTACTACAGGATTCTCTTTGGTCATTTCTTCCTGAAGAAACAATGGGTAACGAATGGCATCGTTCATAAACTGCAACCCATCGTTTACTTTAGCAGTATTCAGGGTAATGAAATAATTAACTCTTTCGTTAGAAGTAGTGCCATTAAAAACTATACCCAGCTCATTTACTCTTTTCATAAAGGCTTCTTGCGAGGGCAATTGTTTATTGGCTTTAAAAAACATGTGTTCATACAAATGCGAAAGGCCATCATATTCGGGCGATTCGGTATAAGCACCATTTTTTACCACTATTTCTATGGTAGCCAGCGGCACACTGTTGTCTTCAATTACCAATACCTGAAGCCCGTTATTCAGGTTTTTCATAAAAAAGTTGGCGGGCAGGTTGTCTTTGGCATACACAGCTATGCTAAGCGCCATAGCCATTAAAGAAGTAAATAATTTCATGGAAAAAACTGTTGAATTTGTGTGCGGTAAAATTAAGGCTTTTAAAGGGCTTTGTTTTGTTAAAAAATACAATCAGAAAAACCTTTTAAAAGATTACATCACATACTTTCCACACATTACAATTACCGGCATTAGCCATAAATATATTCTTTAACGGCTCATGCCGCCACAAACATTTATGACCTGCCCGGTAATGTAGGTTGAAAAATCTGATGCCAGAAACAAAGCGGTTTGCGCCACTTCTTCAGCAGTGCCCAGGCGGTTTAGCGGAATGGTTTTTAATAAAGCCTTGTGCTGCTCTTCGTTAAGTTTATCGGTCATATCGGTTTTAATAAACCCGGGCGCAATAGCATTGCAGCGCACACTGCGCGAACCAATTTCAGCAGCTATACTTTTGGTAAAGCCTATTACCCCTGCCTTTGAAGCGGCATAGTTGGCTTGCCCTGCATTGCCCGAAATGCCCACTACCGAAGTAAGATTAATAATAGAGCCGCTGCGCTTCAGCAACATTTCTTTTACCACACATTTAGTTAGGTTAAAAACCGATTTTAAATTAGCCTGTATCACCTCGTCCCATTGCTGCTCGCTCATGCGCAGCAATAAATTATCGCGCGTTATGCCGGCATTGTTTACCAGCACATCTATTTTTCCAAAATCTTGTAACACCTGCGCGGTAAGGGCTTCTGCATCGGCAAAACTGCCTGCATCGCTTCTGTAGGCTTTAGCTTTTACTCCATAGCTTGCCAGTGTTTTTTCCAGTGCCAGCGCTTTTTCTTCGGCATGTAAATAGGTAAAGGCCACAGCCGCACCGTTTTGGGCATATACTTCGGCAATAGCACTACCTATACCTCTTGAACCCCCTGTTACTAATGCTACCTTTTCATTCAGCAGTTTCATGTTCCATAATTTTTTACAAGATTACGAAAAAGATGTCTTGGGTATTAGGTTTTAAGTTATCAGTTTTCAGTTATCAGTTATCAGTTTTGGGAGAGCCTTTAGCCGTTAGCCTTTAGTTTTATGTGATATGTTTTAAGTGGTAAGTTATCAGTTTTCAGTTATCAGTTGTCAGTTTTGGGAGAGCCATTAGCCGTTAGCCTTTAGTTTTATGTGATATGTTTTAAGTAATTAGTTTTCTGTTTTGAAAGAGCTGTTAGCCTTTAGCCTTTTTGAGTTTCGATTTTAGAGTTTTGAATTTTGAGCTTTGTATTTTGAATTTGTTTAGGATTTAGGGTTTTGTATTTAGCATTTTACTTAGTTTTCTAATTTTCTCAATTTTCTTTTATGCTGAAGCCTTTACTTTTTGAATTTCGATTTTTGAGCTTTGTATTTTGAATTTGTTTCGTATTTCGAGTTTAGTATTTTGAATTTTATCAGTGCGTTCCCCCAATGCTTCGCAAAGGGGTCGGGCTATCCGCTGCAAGTCCTCGCTACGCTGCGGGCTTTCCGCTACTATCCCTCACGCGCTGCGCTGTCTTATATTGGCTTTTCCCAACCTCAAACCCGCAAGGTCTCCAAAACCTTATAGGTTTAAGATTAAAAGTGTTGAGTTAGGCTTGTGCTGCTTTGACAATGTGCTTGCAAAATGCGTGGGCTAAAACAAACTTCCTTGAGTTTCTATTTTTGGATGAAACGTTCCTATAATCATAAATGGATTGAGTGAAACGTAATGATGTAGTTGTGATGTTCCTAAAAATAAATGCAAGTCCTTTGTTTTGGCGAAATCCTCAAAGTATTTGTTCTTTACATCTTGAACGGCTTTACTCTCGTTTCCTTCATGCCTTGCATAGCAGTTCCAATACAGTTGTCCGATTTCCCAATCTTCAATCATTAGTTTGCTTTTCTTACCCTGAATGTCTTCAAAAACGTAAGAGAATTTGTAAGGGAGCTTTTTAACTACTTCCAATGGGTCTTCAGGTTGTTTGAAAAGGTTAAACTGCTGTCGCTCTGCCTCCAGTTTGGCGATTTTGTTTTTATCCCACTCCCTTTCAACTTCTTCAATGGTAAAGTCAAGTATTTTGGTTGGCTTGAAAACTGCCAGCGAAGTGCAAATTTCTTTGTTATGTGCTTCTGCAATCAGTTCTGAGAGGTTGTAGTAAATTTTATCAAGCACAAACTTCTTTCTTTCTGCCCAGTTGTGTTCAGTGCCAATGTGGTCAAGTATTTTTATTTCACTGTCGTGTGAATATGGACGATAACTTTCGGGTCGAAAATCACTGTCGTTTTTCACCAAGTCCAACTCTATCCAATCATACTTTTTGTATTGTTGGTCATAAGACTTCTTACGAAACTGAATAGGATAAATTCTAATCCAAGTTCCATCTTCCAAAAAACCAGCGGTGCAAACCAACTCTTCATACTTACTTGAAATGGCCGGATAAGTTTTAACCGTGATTAATACTTTCGTTAAAGGCATAATTCATATGTGTTTTACCTCATAATCAAAGCCGGGCAGGGTTTCTATGGCTTCAGCTAAGTGCTTGCGGTGGCACTGGCATATATTGGCTTCAAAACAAGTTAACGCAATGCGTTTGTGTTGCTTCAACAAGTTTAAAATTTGTTGTTGGTGCGTAGTTGTTTTGGTTAAATTGTTTTTGCGGTAAACGGCAAACAGTTTATCGTAATCGCTTTGGGTGTTGAGTTCCTGGCGTTGGTCGCCTTGTATGCCCACTTCGGGAATATGCACATAGTCAATGCCTACGCTGGCACAATATTTTTTCAATTGGCTTTTGCTAAAGCCGTATTTCATGCTCAACGGATTGTTGCGAACGTCCACCAAAACCTTTACATCATTTTTAAGCAAACGAACCAAATATTCTTCCAGCGATATGCCTTCATAACCGATGGTAAAGAGCACTGTTTTATTGCTTTTCGGTTTGGCTTTAGTAACTTTTTCTAATTCCTCTTGGTTCAAAATATTCTCGGCAACTTCGCTTTTAATGGCATAAAACGGAAAGTTGATGTATGTGTGCTTCATTAATGTGTTTGCACTCATTTTGCCGTAATGTGTTTTTACCTCCTGCAACAGTTTTAAGTCGGCAGGTTTCAGTTGTTTCAGGTAGTCGGTTGGGTCTTTTTTGGAAAAGGTTTTCTCATCTTCGGTTAAAAAGCCCCTTGTCACCATGGCCGTCATATCGGCATTGGCAGAGTAAGAATAACAACCGAACTTATAAGGAATAAAATCATACTCGGCTTTGGTTTGCTTGCTGGCAAACAGGAATAACAGTTTTTGCAGGCGGATTTTATCCAATTGCCCGTCAAACAGTTGCAGTAAAGCCAGTATTATTTTTCGTCTGTAAAACATGGTCTGAACCTTTGATTGACCACAGATTAAACTGATTAACTGTGATTTTTTGCTTTGAATTTTGAATTGATAAGCCTTTTATATTCTAAACTCTTGGCACCAAAGTTAAGCAATAAGCCCACCTCTAAGTTATATGCCTCCAGATAATTTATAGCCTGTGCCATGTGAACATCCTCTAACTTAACCAGTGCTTTTAGTTCAACGGAGATAACTTCCTCCACTAAAAAATCTACCCGCCTCGTTCCGATTTGCTCCTGCTTATAAAAAATAGGCATTTCAAATTCACGGGCAAACGATAAGCCCTGCAAAGCCATCTCCTTTTCCAATGCCCGCTGATAAATCACTTCCTGAAAGCCATTACCCAATATCTTATGCACTTCAAAAGCACAACCCAAAATCTTTCCCGTTATTTCTGAATACTTGTATTGCTCTTTAATCATAGTAAATCTACTAATCAGATTCAATCACAGGTTCAGACTCCCTCACCTCAAATGCCTGATGCAACAATGCCTTTAGAAGTTGCTCTGTGGCTTGTTGGTTGGCGATGATGTGTTCTTTTAATTGTTTGGTTTTGGCGAATTGCTTTTCTATTTC
>CAZIZP010000029.1:0-31023 GCA_964543705.1 uncultured Chitinophagaceae bacterium | reverse complement strand
GGGCTTACTTTAATCAGCAACAGATAATACTTAACTTTAGGCATGAGATTTTTTGCAGTTGTATTATTTGTTTTTTCTTTTCTGTTGCTAAAGGCACAGCCCGGTACTGAGCAAAGTCTGGCGGTTCAGTATTACAATAATGAAGAGTATGCCAAGGCAGTAGATTTGTTTGAAAAGCTTTACGATAAAAACCCTTCTTCAAATATTATTTATCGCTACTACTACAATACATTGTTGAAGCTGAAAGATTTTCCGAAGCTGGAAAAAATGTTGAAGAAGAATATTAAAAACCAACCGCAGGAAGCTTTTTATTTGGTCGATTTAGGCAATGTGTTTAAAGAAAAAGGCGATGTAAAAGCTGCCGATGCAGAATTTTCGAAAGCGGTTAAAGCCCTAATACCCGTAGAAAGCCAAATACAGCAAACGGCTGCTGCTTTTCAGAATTATAACGAAACCGAATATGCCATTAAGGCTTACGAAGCCGGGCAACAACTTATGCGCAGCCCCATTGCATTTGCTTTCGATTTGGTGGTGTTGTATGAAAAAACAGGAGCTAACGATAAAGCTATTAATCAGTACCTGAATTATGTGGCATACAATCCAGCACAGGTACAGTCGGTACAAAACCGTTTGCAAGAGCCGCTTACCAACCCTGCTGTTTTTTCAGCATTTAAAGATGAATTGCTTACCCGTGTGCAAAGCAATAATGCCCCTATGGTGTATTCCGATTTGTTGATATGGGCTTTTGTGCAGCGAAAAGATTTTCGTTCGGCCTATATTCAAACCAGGGCCATAGATAAACGCTTAAACGAAAACGGCTGGCGTGTAATGGATTTGGCACGAAGCGCAGTAGCCGAAAAGCAATATGATGCTGCCATAGAAGCTTTTCAGTATGTAATGGATAAAGGCAAAAGCAGCCCCAATTATATGGCAGCTAAACAAGAATTGCTGCAAACTAAAAAGCTGAAAATTACCAATGCCGGCAACTACACCAAGCAAGATATTTTAAGCCTGAATAATGATTATAACGAGTTTGTAACTGAGGTAGGCTTTAATCGTTTTGCGGCCAATATACTTTCGGAACAAGCCAGGCTGCAGGCATTGTATTTATATAACTTAGATTCGGCCATTGCCATTACAGAAGTGCTGGTAAACGCCCCGCAATTAGATAAACAATTTAAAGGAAATGCAAAACTAGACCTGGGCGATTATTACCTGATGCAGGGCGATGTGTATGAGCCGGTATTATTATACACTCAGGTAGAAAAAGATTTTAAAGACCAGCCCCTGGCAGAACTGGCGCGTTTTAAAAATGCCAAGCTCTCTTACTACAAAGGCGATTTTGAGTGGGCACAGGCACAGCTTACCATTTTAAAATCGGCCACTACCGAACTGGTAGCTAATGATGCATTAGAACTGTCAGTATTTATTCAGGATAATTTAGGGCTCGATACCACTGCTTACCCCATGGAGATGTTTGCACAGGCCGAGTTGTTATTTTATCAGAATAAAATAGATGAGGCTATTTTGAAAGTAGATTCAGTAGGCGATGTATTGCCCAATCATATTCTGATGGATGATATTTTATTTTTCAAAGCAAAAATTGAAAAGCAAAGAAATAACGACTCGCTGGCGGTAAAGTATCTTGAAAAAATTATTGCATTGTATAAAGAAGATTTAAAAGCCGATGATGCAACATTTTTGCTGGCAGAATTATATGAAACCAAACTGAACGATAAAGAAAAGGCCAAGCAGTTATATGAAGAGATTATTCTGAATTTTAAAGACAGTATTTTTTCTACAGAAGCGCGTAAGCGTTACAGATTGCTTAGAGGAGATGTGCTTTAAAATCCTAAACTCTAAATCCTAAATTCAAAGCTCAAAGCTCAAAATTCTAAATTCAAAACTTAAAAAGTTAAGGGCTTTTTTAAAACTGAAAACTGATTACTGAAAACTGAAAACTAAAAAAATGTTTGTTTACAACGTATCGCTAAAATTAGAATGGGAAATAGTAGAAGCCTGGCTGAAATGGATGCGCGAAGAACACCTGCAGGAAGTATTAGATACCGGCTGTTTTACAGAAGCTAAAATGTTTAAACTGCTAGACCAGGACGATAGCGAAGGCCCTACTTTTATAGTACAATATACCTGTAATAAGAAAATAGATTACCTGAAATATAAAACCCATTTTGCCCCTGCACTTCAGCAAAAAGGCGCAGAAAAATTCGAACAAAAAATGGTAGCTTTCAGAAGCTTAATGGAACAGATATGATTACAGGTAACTTTTTTCCGGCTATAGCGTATAACGCAACGAATAAAAACAATTTTGTTATGAGGGGATTGAAATGGGTGCTGATGGTTATAGCTATTGTTGTATCATTTACAGTAAATGCTCAGGAAAAAGAAAATTCATTAAAAAAAGCTGCATCTGAAAAAGCATTGGTTTACACTGCTAAAATGATGAAAACCTTAAACCTTTCTAAAGAACAGGCTGCGCAAGTTTACCGCCTTAGATATGAACTATCTATTTCACTACAACTTATTCATTTGCAATATGCCGATAACGAAAAGCTGATGATGCAGTTTGTGGCCGATACTCAAAAAGATTTTCAGATTGGTATAAAGAAACTATTAAAGCCAGAACAAATTGCCATATTGAATCAATACAAAAAAGATTTTGTGGCTTCACAACATAAAGCATCAGACAATAAAGCAGTTGAAACATTACCGCAAACGGCTGCTTACGAGTGGTAATTTTTTTGATTATTCTACCTTACAATTCCATGACATATATATTACATTTATATGACTGTAAATAATTGATATTCGTTTTGCATTGAATTAGGTTTGACGTAACTAAAAATTCAATGCTATGAAAAACTCTAAATTCTTTAAACCGGCAGTAACTATGTTGTTGTCGGTTTTTTATTTCTGCAATGTTTTTGCTGCCGATTTGTATGTTCATGACCCGCGAGGGTGGTGGGGTAGCAGGCAACAAGCAAATATTACTGAAGCGGTTTTATCAGTGAACCCTAAAGGTGCGTATATGGAATACGGGCTTTACCTTACTATCGGACCATCGGTTCCAACTGTAGCATCTGATACTTTTGAAATTGTAATGAATTTCGATTTACCCAAAGGAGCATTTATTCACGATTCGTGGCTTTGGGTAGGTAATCAAGTAGTTCAGGCTGAATTGCTCGACCGCTGGACTGCTACTAATATATATGAAGGTATTGTACAAAGAAGGCAAGACCCTTCTTTGCTGTATAAAAACAGTGATACTAATTACGACATTAAAATTTTTCCATTAGAAGGAAACAGTACCAGAAAAATAAAAATCACATACTTAGTTCCGGTAGATTTTTCCAAGAATCATGTAACTGCAAGTCTGCCGTTAAACATTTTAAAACTTACATCGCAAGTGCCAAATTTTAGAATTCTGGCTTACGCCAATAATGTTTGGAAATCTCCAGAAATAACGGGTGCTATTAATGCCAATTTTACTTACAGCTCTGCGGGGAATGTATATGTATGTACCTTACCCGGCTCAGCAGTTGCAAATAATGCCACTACATATATTCAATACCGGTCGCCTTTAACTAATGGGTATTATTTAGAGAAATATGAAACCTCAACGGATGAAGGTTATTATCAGTTTATAACTATTCCTGATGAAATTATTGATACCCAGATTTCAAAGAACATATTATTTGCAATAGACCATAAAGCAGCAAATTATTCACTTAGCCAGGCCGGATTATTATATGACCTGAAAAATGCTATGTATAACTATTTGAATGAAGGCGATTCGTTTAGTGTAATGTATGTTGCTCCTTATGTAAACAGGCACAGTAGTACTTGGCTGCCTGCCGACTCTGCTCATATTGAAAATGTATTCATTGCCATTAATCAGTCTCAGCCTTTATCTTTTAACACATCGGCTCTGTTGTATCATTCAATAGATTTTATTTCAGATAATAATTATACCGGAGATATAGTATTTATATCAAGTGGAGACCAAATAAATTCTTACAATGCTTCCAATACTCTTATTAACGATTTACATTCAATGGTATATCCGAAAAATATAAAAATTGATGTAATAAGTTATCAAGACAAAAATTTCGGACAGCCCTGGTATAATCAAAATATAGGTTATTATTTCTGTAATGAATACTTTAACCAAAGACTGGCTCATGTGTTTGGGGGAAATTATCTTCAGCTTTATGAAAGATCAAACAATTACTATTATTCTATGCAAAACAGAATAGTAAGAAGTTTTTCAAATGCTCTTTCGGAAATGCTCATGATGGCTTCGGGTAAAATAAACGATTTCGATTTACACACTACAGTAAGCAACGGCTTTTGCTACGGAAGATATAATATAAACACAGGCATTTCTGCCTTTTTGAAAAAACCTATAATTCAATTCGGTAAATATATTGGCAACGACCCTTTTGAGGCTACCATTTCAGGCAGAATTAATTCAAATGTGGTGATGAAAAATATTCAAATTAACAGCCCTTACAATTTTCAGGATACGCTGGTGAAAAAAATGTGGGTGAACTCATTTATTACTTCGCTTGAATCTCAAAGTGCAAACAATCAAACAGTAAGAGAAATTATTGATAGTAGTATAAATAACAGGGTGCTTTGCAGATACACAGCTTTTTTAGCGCTTGAGCCAAACGACACAATTTCAGCTTGTGAAACCTGCCCCGATGAAACTGATATTAATTCGCCTACGCTTGTTATAGCAGAAAATGTTTTAAATACTTATACAGTTAATACACAGCCTAACCCATTCAGTAATAAAATTACTATTAGCATCAGTGGCGAAAAGCTAAATGAAAACAACGTTGAAATATTAATATTTGACATGTTGGGCAGAGAAATTAAAAAGCTGAAATTAATTTCAGAAAATAATATACTAATTGCAAGCTGGAATGGAACAGATGAATACGATACTGAAGTAGATGCAGGAATTTATTTAGCCATAATTAAAACCCCGACTGGCAACATAACCCGAAAAATTGTAAAACAGTAATAAATACTTGAGAGCTTCCGTAAAACGAAGCTCTTAGCTTTTTAAAATACATGGTTTAATATTGAATATTTGTATTTAAAAAAAACAAGTCAGTTCACGTGGGTAATGTTAGAAAGTATGTTGTAGTAATACTAAAAAGAACTTTTTTATTGCTTTAGAGTTTACTATCTTGCTTGCAGGCAATTGAATTGCGTAAGTATTTTTATCAACTTTGTGTTTATGGAATCGAAATTTTCACCACGGGTAAAAGAAGTTATTTCTTACAGCAGAGAAGAAGCACTTCGTTTAGGGCAAGATTATATTGGCGTTGAGCACCTTGTATTAGGGCTTATAAGAGAAGGCGATGGTCTGGCTTTACGTATTTTAAAAGCCCTGAATGTAGATTTGCCTTCACTTAGAAAAATTATTGAGTCTAATATAAAAGATAAAGCCACCAAAACTGTTTTTAATAGTAATAACAGTCTTCCGCTGACTAAACAGGCTGAAAAAATTCTGAAAATAACCGTACTGGAAGCAAAGGTTACGAAAAGCGATCAGATTGGTACAGAACATCTTATACTTTCTATACTGAAAAATAAAGAAAACGTAGTAACACAAGTTTTAAAACAATTTGATGTGGACTATGATATTTTCAAGGCCGAATTAGATTATTTGAAAAACGAGATTACCAGCGAAATGTCGAGCGACCAAGGCGATGATGACCCATATGAAGAAGATGAGCGTTCAAGAGGCGGGGCAGGTGCCGGGGCAGGTTCTTCAGCCAAAAAACAAGGCAACGTAAAATCTAAAACACCTGTATTAGATAATTTCGGAAGAGATGTTACCAAACAAGCTGAAGAAGGTACCTTAGACCCGATTATTGGACGAGAAGGAGAAATAGAAAGAGTATCGCAAATACTTTCGCGCAGAAAAAAGAATAACCCCATTTTAATTGGTGAGCCTGGCGTTGGTAAAACTGCTATTGTAGAGGGTTTAGCATTGCGAATTGTGAAAAGGCAAGTGTCGCGTGTGTTATTCGATAAAAGAATCGTTATGTTAGATCTTGCTGCTTTGGTGGCAGGTACCAAATATCGCGGACAGTTTGAAGAGCGTATGAAAGCTATTATGACTGAGCTGGAAAAAAATCGCGATGTAATTCTTTTTATAGATGAAATTCATACCATTGTTGGCGCAGGGGGTGCAACAGGTTCATTAGACGCCTCAAATATATTTAAGCCTGCACTGGCTCGTGGCGAATTACAATGCATTGGTGCATCTACTTTAGACGAATATCGCCAGTATATTGAAAAAGATGGTGCGTTAGACCGAAGATTTCAGAAAGTAATTGTTGATCCGCCATCACCTGATGAAACCATTCAGATACTGAATAATATTCGACCTAAATACGAAGAATTTCATAATGTAGCCTATTCTGATGAAGCGATTAGTGCATGCGTTCATTTAAGTAACCGTTATATTACCGACAGGTTTTTACCCGATAAAGCCATAGATATTTTAGATGAAGTGGGTGCCCGTGTTCACCTGAAAAATATTTCTGTTCCAAAAGAAATCATAGAACTGGAAAAGAAAATTGAAGACATTAAGGTTGAAAAAAATCAGGTAGTAAAAAGCCAGAAATATGAAGAGGCTGCCAGATTAAGAGACACAGAAAAACGCTTGCTTGATGATTTGGAAAGAGCAAAAAACCAATGGGAGGAAGAAGCAAAAACAAAACGCTATCCTGTAAGTGAGGAAGATATTGCAGAAATAGTGGCAATGATGACCGGCATCCCCGTGAAGCGTGTAGCACAAGGCGAAAGCAATAAGTTGCTTACCATGGGCGAAGATCTTAAAGGCGGAGTAATTGGACAAGACGATGCCATTGCAAAAGTGGTAAAAGCCATTCAAAGAAATCGTGTTGGTTTGAAAGATCCTAAAAAGCCAATAGGTTCATTTATTTTCTTAGGGCCTACCGGTGTTGGTAAAACCGAATTGGCACGAACACTATCACGCTATTTATTCGACTCTGAAGATTCGCTTATAAGAATAGATATGAGCGAGTATATGGAGAAGTTTTCGTTAAGTCGTTTAATTGGCGCACCTCCGGGATACGTTGGTTATGAAGAAGGCGGACAACTTACCGAGAAAGTTAGACGTAAGCCATATTCGGTAGTATTGTTAGATGAAATTGAAAAGGCACATCCTGATATTTACAATATTCTGTTACAAGTGCTTGATGATGGGATGCTTACCGATGGCTTAGGCAGAAAAGTAGATTTTAAAAATACCATTATCATCATGACTTCTAATATTGGTGTGCGCCAGCTGAAAGATTTTGGTAAAGGGGTAGGGTTTATGACGGCTGCCAAAGAAGAAAACATGGAAGAGTATGAAAAGGGAGTTATTGAAAAAGCCCTGAAACGCACCTTCTCTCCTGAGTTTCTGAACCGTATTGATGATGTAATCATCTTCAACTCATTAACCAAAGAAAATATCTTGCTCATTATAGATATAGTGTTGAAAGGCGTTCACAAACGCTTAGAGCACTTAGGCTACAGCATTAATATTTCCAAAGAAGCCAAAGAGTTTTTAGCTGAAAAAGGATATGACCCTCAGTTCGGTGCACGTCCTTTACACAGGGCTATTCAGAAATACTTAGAAGACCCATTGGCAGAAGAAATCCTGAATGCCAAAATAAAAGAAGGCGATGTGTTGAATGTAGATTATGATGAAAAAGAGGCTAAGCTAAAATTTAGCATCAAGAAATCGAGAAAATCTTCATCATCTTCAGAAAAATCTGATGTGTAATTTCGATTAAGTATTAATAATATAAAAACCGAATTGAAATACAGTTCGGTTTTTTTATTTTCAGAAAATAAATTATAACCGTATTGAAACCTAAAAAGAAAATTATTCTTGGAATAGACCCGGGAACGGTGCTGTTTGGCTATGGAGTAATTGAAGTAATGGGTAATAAACTTTCGCTAATAAGTTTGGGTACCATTGAATTAAACAAGTTGCCAAACCAACCCGCAAAACTTGAAAAAATATTTGAACGGGTATGCTGGCTTATAGAACAATACCAACCCGATGATTGTGCCATTGAAGCACCATTTTACGGTAAAAATCCGCAATCGATGTTGAAGCTTGGGAGGGCACAAGGGGTGGCAATGGCTGCTGTATTGACTAATAAAATTGAAATAACAGAATATGCCCCTAAAAAAATAAAACAATCTATAACCGGTAATGGAAATGCTTCTAAAGAGCAGGTAGCTGCCATGTTGCAACGTATATTAAGCTTTAATGATTTGCCAAAATATCTTGATGCTACTGATGCTTTAGGAGTAGCAGTGTGTCATTATTTCCAAACCTCTTCACCGTTACTGGCTGACTCAAAAGCTAAAAACTGGAAAGATTTTCTGAAAAAAAATCCTGAAAAAATAGCAGGAGGTTGAATTTAGAGATTTTATAAAAACCTTTGAATAAACATTGAAAGATTAGCAAATACTAAATGCTTTTATTTATGCTCTATTTGTTTTCTTAAAAAAGCTATTTCATCTTGAAGATGAGCAATAAGTTTTTCATAGGCATTTTTTTCACCATCAGATAATGATTTATTTACTACAATACCATTATCATGATTATTGATATTATAAAAAATCATTTTCTCGTCAAAATTCAATAAGTCCTCTGGCTTTACTTCCAAAATTTCAGCTATTTGGTAAAGCCTGTCAACCGATAGTTTAGTTTCTTCATTTTCTATTTTACTGTATGCCTTAGGCGAAATATCTAATTTTTGAGCCACAAACTCTTGCGAGTAATTTTTAATTTCTCTTATTCTGCGAATTTTATGTGCTATGCTCATATAGGTTGTTTTTAAAAGTTCAGTAAACTGCCATAAAAGTACAGCAAACCTACCAAAATAGTTGCTATGCTGCTATGTTGTAGAAATAGCTTTGTACACTTTTTAGCTTATGGATATAAAATTGGCACTACGCTTTTTGTGGATGTACTTCTATAACAAGTGGTTTTTTGCATTACTTTCTATTGCTATAGCGGTTATTTTCTTGTTTACAGCACATCATAAAGGTTGGCTAAACGACTTATATATTCCTAAAGAAAAAAATAGTGGGGCTGCCGATTTTGTTGCAACTGTTTTAGTAGGCATGGCTGCTTTCTTTTTGGGCATTGTGCAATTAAAAAGTAGCAACGATACTTTTAAAAGAGAATTATATAGCGACTTTAACAGGCGATACGATCAGCTAAACCAATGCCTCAACAATATTATTGATGAGGAACTATGTGAAGAAAGCAAAAGTAGAGAACAAGTAACCACTGAAGAAAATAAAACAAAATACAGAAAACAAGAAGAAAGTTGCTGTTGCTGCAACCCTAATGAAAAACGAAAAACAGACGAAGTAATTAATGACTATATAAACCTTTGTGCCGAAGAATATTTTTGGTATAGGAAAGGCAGAATAGAATGGGAAGTTTGGCAGCACTGGAAAGCCGGAATGATTTATCATTTTAAGAAAAAACAAGTGCAGTGTATTTTAAGAAGAGAACTATCTCAAAAAGATTCTTACTACAGATTATATGAAATGCCCGAAGTAAGTATGATTATTTCAGGTAAGTGCGCTTGTGAAAAAGCAAACAGCCATTGTAATTACTTTAAATCATAAACACCAATATGAAACACAGCATAATTATACTTATTATAGTAATTAAGACTACATTAATTTTTAGTCAAACTATAAAAGAAATAAGTTTTGGCTCACAAATATGGATGGCTGAAAACCTAAACGTATCGAAATTTAGAAACGGTGACTTGATTCCACAAGCCAAAACTCTTGAGCAATGGGTTAGCGCAGGTTCAAACAAACAGCCTGCATGGTGTTATTACGATAATGACCCAGCTAATGGACTAAAATTCGGTAAACTATATAATTGGTATGCTGTAATTGATAAAAGGGGATTAGCTCCCGAAGGCTGGCATGTAGCAGGGGATGGTGATTGGGCATTATTAATAAATTACTTAGGTGGCGAAAATATTGCAGGAAATGAACTGAAAACTTCTAATACTTGGTATCAGAACAAAGACGAGGCTGTTTTTTATGGAGGGTATCGCGATAACATCGGTTATTTTCGTGACATTAATGTATCAGCTTATTGGTGGAGTTCAGTAAAATACAATACACACAGTACTTTCAATGCATGGACTAGAAGTATAAATTCAGACAACAGTGAAATTAACATTGAAAATTATAATAAAAAAAGTGGGTTCTCAGTACGTTGCGTAAAAAATAAAAACTATTCGTCATATGCAGGAAATACCTCATTGGTTAACAATAACAAATTTGAAGAGGTAATAATTGGTAAACAAACTTGGATGGTTAAAAATCTAAATACTGCAAAGTTTAGTAATGGAGATGAAATTTTTCATGCTAAAACAAACTATGAATGGGAATTAGCAGGAAATAGCAGAATGCCAGCTTGGAGATATTATGACAATGATCCAGAAAATGGAAAAAAATATGGTAAACTTTATAATTGGTATGCAGTGAATGACCCTAGAGGTTTAGCTCCTGAAGGTTGGCATATTCCAAGCGCAAAAGAATGGGAAGTGTTAATTAAATATTTGGGTGAAACTGATGTAGGAATAAAACTGAAAGCTGTTGGCAATTGGAAAGCCTATGAAGACAACTCAAGCATCTATGATAGCGAGCCAATTAAAAGCAACAATCAAAGCGGTTTTTCAGCGTTAGCCGCTGGTTCATGTGGTAGCAGTGGCTTTACTAATATAGGCGAAGATGGTTATTGGTGGTCGACTACTGAAAATTTCATTTACTATGCTTGGTCGTTTAGTTTGTCATACTTCAGTAATAACATAGGATCTAATTATGAAACTGGTATGTCTTGGGGACTTTCTGTTCGTTGTGTTAAAGACTAGGGTTATTTGCAATATAAATCTTAAAATTCAATTTATGAAAAACATATCAAAAAAAATATCAGTATTGTTTTTATTTATAACGTTATCACTTCTGGGTTTTTCTCAATCAATAAAAGAAATTAAAGTAGGTAATCAGATTTGGATGGCTGAAAACCTAAATGTTGTAAACTTTAGCAATGGGAATCCTATTCCACAAGCACAATCAGATGAAGAATGGGTAAAAGCATGTGAGGAAGGAAGGCCTGCTTGGTGTTATTTTTATAGTGATTATAATAACCACGAAAACGCAGAGGAAGAATATGGAATTTTATATAATTGGTATGCAGTAATTGACCCAAGGGGTTTAGCGCCTAAAGGATGGCACACGCCTACATTAGAAGAATGGGTTCAACTAGAAAGTCATAGACAATTAGAATATTCAACAGGCGCAAGAATAAGTTCAATCGGCTTGAGAAATCAAAAAGGCGGAGGGCGGTCAAAAAAAGGCATTTTTTTTTATTGCTATCGTTGGTGGACTAAAACAGAATGCAAATACAAAGACTGTTCAGGTCAAGCTTATTCCATGGAACTCTCTGAAACCGCATCGGACCCTCACTATAATAGTATGGACAAATGTTTTGGGTTTCAGGTGCGGTGTGTAAAAAATTAAGTTATAAGTCATAAGGAGTAATGCCGTTGTTTTAAAATTAATAAAGAAAAAATTTTCTTTATTCTGTAATATAAGTAGGTTGGAACTAATTGAATTTAACAGACAGCATTTCTTGCATACAATAATTTAATAATTTCTAATTTATTTGTTTCAATACCTGTGTGTGACTTTCACGATATTTTTTGTATAAAAATACAAAATAATTTTAATATATAAATAAATGTGTTATATTTTATTTACAGCCCCCTGTATAGGTGAAAAGTAAGTTAGGTCAAAATAGAACGGGGTAATTTGACCATAATAATCGTTTTAAATTACAATTATGAAGATTAATCTAACCCTAGTTTTGAATAAAAAAACTATTGTTTTAATTGCAGGTTATTTATTATTGTATCTATTATAACTAAGGCATTTATAAACGTTTAATTATTTAACCTTTTACTATTACTAGGACAGCTGGCACAAAGTATATATTCAGTAGTTTTAAAAACTTCAGAATCATCTATTACAAAAAGGCTGTTTAAGTCTAATTAATAAAATTAATGGGGATGCCTCAAAAGTCATTTTTCAACCCATATTGTCATTCTGAACGCAGTGAAGAATCTTGGTTTTCAACACATAAGATATTTCACTACGTTCAATATGACAGTTAGGAGACTTTTGAGACAGCCCCATTTAAAATAAATTTATTTTACACTCCTCTAATAAGGGTCAACATCAATATGCAATTGAACCCCTTTCAACAAAGCATTTTGTGAAAGCTGGTTGGCTGCGTGTAAAATTTTTGTTTTAGTTTGTTGCAATAACACTGAGTTCTTGGGTACTTTCAGAATAACTTCTTGCAAATACATATTTTTTATGCGACTTATTACAGGTGTAACGGGGCCTAACATTTTTACTGTGGCAGGCGGTGTAAAATGTTTTAAAAAGTAATGAGCCGCTTGTTTCACAGCATCGGCATCTTTATGCTTCAGCGTTATATTTATCATGCGTGTAAATGGCGGATACAAAAATTGTTTTCGCTGCTGCATTTCAGCATAATAAAAATTATTGTAATCGTGTGCTGCTGCAAATTGCACTACAGGGTGTTCGGGACGAGAGGTTTGCAGCATTACGAACCCATTATCTTCTCTTCTGCCTGCCCTGCCGCCCACTTGTGCTAAAAGCTGAAACGTTTTTTCTGCTGAACGAAAATCAGGATAGTTCAGCATTTGATCGACATTAATAACACCTACCAGGCGCACTTTATCAAAATCTAAACCTTTAGTTACCATTTGCGTGCCTACTAAAATATCGGTTTCGCCCGTTTCAAATTTTTGAATAATATGCTCGTGCGCTTCTTTGCCACGTGCATTGTCAATATCTAATCTATCGAGTATTGCCTGCGGAAACAGCGTGGCAATTTCATCTTCAATTTTTTCGGTACCAATGCCTTGCATTTTTATATCTGCCGAGCCACACGAAACACACTTGCTTGGATTGTTTTCAGTGTAGCCACACAAATGACACTTCAGTTTATTAATGTATTTATGATAAGTAAGGCTAACATCGCAGCTTTTACATTTCGGAATATAACTGCATTGCGAACACTGAATAAAGGGGGCATAGCCTCTTCTGTTCTGAAATAAAATAGCCTGCTCTTTTCGTTGTAAGGTTTTATCTAACTCTTGTATCAGCGATTCGCTGAAATGCCCTTTCATTAATTTTCTTCTGCGTGCTTCCTTAGTGTTTACCACAACAATTTCGGGCATTTTTATGCCTAAAAAACGCTGTTTCATTTCTACCAAACCATACTTGCCTTCCACTGCATTTTGATAACTTTCTAACGATGGCGTGGCAGTACCTAATAACACTTTTGCATCGGTTAGTTTTCCCAATACCACCGCAGCATCGCGCGCATGATAGCGTGGCGAAGGGTCGTGTTGTTTGTAAGAACTATCATGCTCTTCATCTACAATTATTAAACCCAAATGCTGAAACGGTAAAAAAATAGAAGAGCGCACGCCCAACACCACCTGATATTCTTCGTTCAATACTTTGTTCCAAATTTCAACACGCTCGTTGGGGTTAAATTTAGAATGATACACCCCTACTTTATTGCCAAAATGTGCTTTTAGTTTTCTAATGATTTGACTAGTTAAAGCAATTTCGGGCAACATATACAACACCTGCATTTTGTGTTGCAACATTTCTTCAATAAGCTTAATATAAATATGCGTTTTACCACTCGATGTAACACCATGTAACAGTGTAACTTCATGCTGATGAAACGTTTGCTGAATGGCTTCAAAAGCCTGTTGTTGCTGATATGAAAGCAATATTTCTTTTTCAGGCTGAACAGGTGTTTCTTCCAAACGGCCTTTTTGAACTATTACTTCCTCAATAATATTTTTCTCGATAAGTTTTTTTAAAACACTGCTGCTGTTCGGAAATTTTTCAGCAATTTCTTTACGACTTATCAGTGGCGAAATATCTGAAAGAAAAACTATTTCGTGCAGCACTTCCAGTTGCTTTGCAGCACGTTTATCCCATTGTTCAATAATGGCTGAAAGCTGTTCATCGTTAATGCCTTCAGCAAGCTTGTAATATTTTTCGGTGCGCGCTTTATATTGATTGCGCAAAATTTCATCGCCTGTAATAATGCCTTCGTTAACCAGCTTTTTAATTATTGGGTAAACTGTTTTTTTACCCAACAGCTTCTGAATTTCTTTTAGTGCATAGCTTCTGTGCTTCAGCGCCTCTACTAAAATTTGTTCGCTTTCATTTAGCAAGTTCCACTTTTCAGGCGAATCGTCTAATAAAGAAAAATGTGTTTCGCTATCGAACTTCATGCCATTGGGCATAGCAGCATGCATTACCTCACCTGCATGGCACAGGTAATAGTCGCTTATCCATTGCCAGAATTGCAAATGCATTGTATTCAGCACAGGTGTTTCATCTACAATTTCAATTATTTCTTTTACCTGCGCATATTCGCTTTCGTTTTTTAAATGCACAATAATACCACTGTATAATCGCTGTGCGCCAAATGAAACTACTGCTCTTTTGCCAATAGCTGCTTGTTGTTGCAGGGCATCGGGCACTTCATAAGTGTAAGTTCCGGGCAAGGCTAATGGCACTACAATTTCAGCAAACAGTTTCATGCCGATAAAGATATAATGATTGAAGGCTTTATGCTATGCACACTTTATAAAATAGTTACTTGCCCCCGAAATAACTACTTTTGCCCTAAGCAATATTCTACCACATGCAGCTTATTGAAGTAACTACGCCACAGCAGGGAGAAGATTTTATAAAGTTTCCGATTGCACTTTACAATGGCGATCCTAATTATGTGCGCCCGTTAGACGATGATATTCGCAAAGTATTTGACCCCAATAGAAATAAATATTTTAAGCATGGTAGCGCCACGCGCTTTTTACTTAAAGATGCTCAGGGAAAATATATTGGCAGAATAGCCGCTTTTATTAATGAAAGAAACTACAATGAATTTCCGCAACCAACCGGTGGCATGGGTTTCTTTGAGTGTGTAAATAATCAAGAGGCGGCTAACATACTTTTCGATGCTTGTAAAAAATGGCTTTCAGAAAGAGGTATGGAAGCCATGAATGGCCCCATAAATTTTGGCGAGCGCAACAACTGGTGGGGCTTATTAATTGATGGATTTACGCCACCTTGCTACGGCATGAACTATAACCCCAAGTATTATAAAGACCTTATTGAAAACTATGGCTTTCAAATTTATTTCTACCAATATTCTTATGGCTTAAATGTGAACGACCCTCGGCCTGAAAAATATTACGAAAAATCACATAAACTATTAGAAGATAAAAACTATCACTTTGAACATATAGATTTTAAGAAAATTGAAAAGCAGACTGAAGATTTCAGAATAATTTTTAACAAAGCTTTTGGTGGCAGGGAAGGGGTTAAAGAAATTACTTCAGAACAAGCTACTAACTTAATGAAAGCCCTGAAACCTGTAATGGTAGATTACCTGCTTTGGCTGGGCTATTACAAAGAAGAGCCTATTGCTTTATTTTTTATGATACCCGATTTGAATGGATATTTTAAGCATGTAAACGGAAAAATGAACTGGCTGGGCATTGCTAAGTATATGTACCATAAGCTAATGGGTACTAACCGGAAAATGTTTGGTTTCTTGTTTGGTGTAGTACCCGAGCATCAAGGCAAAGGTGTTGAAGGCGGAATTATTATTGCTGCCGATAATGTGGTTACCCCTAAGAAAAGATGGGATACTATGGAACTAACCTGGATTGCCGATTTTAATCCGCGTATGATGAAAGTTGCAGAAAATTTAGGCGCACATATTGCTAAAACTCATGCTACCTATCGCTATATTTTCGACAGAAGTATTCCTTTTGAAAGAAGTAAAATTGAAGAATAAAATTTTATTACTGCCCGAAACCCAGTCTGCTGCTTAGAGAAGCAGAAAGCTTAGGCAGTTTATTTCTTTCTATTAAGTACGATGTAAGTTCAGCAAACTCAACAAATATGTAGTGTTTTTCTGCTGCACCTTTAAGGTAGCCTTTTCCGGTGCTACCGCCAGTGCCGGTGCGCGTACCAATCATTCTATGCACCATATTTATATGGCGATAGCGCCACGATGACAAACCATTATCAATTTCGAGCAACACGTTTAACAAATTGTAAGGCAATTGCATTAACGGGTAATCGCGATACAACATTATAAACAAGGCGGCCCTTCTTGCTTTAGGGCTTAAAGACCATTCAGGTTTTTTCTCATCGTTCAACACCATTTCTTTAAAGCGTTCTAAATTGAAGGTTTCACCTTCAGTTAGGCTTTGGCTATACACTTCAGTATAATTTTTCCAGAACGGATGATTAGCGGCTTCACCTTTATAATCATTCCAACATTCAGGCAATTCAAAAAATGGCATACGCTCGAGCCACTCGTTTACCAAAGCCAACAAAGGCTTCGTTGTTTCTGCCTTTTTAATAATTTCAACATCTTCAGGCTTTAGCTGGCTGGTATAATATTCTCTGCCATGCCTTGCTTCCATTTTCAACCCTAAAAATGCTTCTAACAATTTAAACTGAATACTTTGAAAACCCGAAGCAGGGCGCAACATATTTCTGAAATCGAGAAAATCAAGCGGGGTCATAGTTTCCAGAATATCTACTTTTTGCACCAACACATTTAGAATAGTTACACATCTTTTCAAGCGATGATTTACGGTATATAAATCGGGCGAGTTATCCTGAATATTAGGCTGAGACATAATTTCTAAAACCGAACCCACTTCATACAACAATTGCTTAAACCATAATTCATACGATTGGTGAATAACAATAAACAACATTTCATCGTGAGCATGAGCTTGGTGCTTATCGCTTTCCAGTTCCTGAGCATTTAAAATTTTATCTAACTGTAAATATTCGCTGTAATAAACTCCGTCTTGCATAAAGCTAATTTTTTTCAAAGATGAAAAAATATCAATTGACACCAAGTGATATTAATCAACGCAATCAACTTTTTTGCGCATTATTATGGCTATTTTTGAAAAATATTTTAGTAGATATTCCGTTTAGTTGCCAATTTGCAAAAGATATATGAAGCAAATCTCTTTTTTTCTGTTATTAATTTCCGGTTTAATTATCAGTTCTTTTTTTTCTTCTTGCAGAAAAGAAAGATTACTTACCGATAGCAACTCAAAACTTTCTTTTTCTACTGATACTTTAACTTTCGATACTGTTTTTACAACCTTAGGCAGCACCACTAAATCGTTTAAAGTACTAAATAATAATAATGGTAAGCTGAATATAACCAATATCAGACTGGCAGGTGGCAACCTGTCGCCATTTAAACTAAATATTGATGGTGCTTCGGGCAACGAAGCCGGAAATATTGAAATAGATGGAAAAGACAGCTTTTATGTGTTTACTACTGTTACTATAGACCCTACTAACCAAAATAATCCTTTATTTTTCATTGACTCAGTTTTGTTTGAAACCAATGGCAACCTGCAAAAAGTATATTTAATCGCCTGGGGGCAAGATGCACATTTTTATGTTTCAGAATTAATAGAAGCCAATGAAAACTGGGTAAACGATAAGCCTTATGTAATTTTAAATTCAATGGCTCTTGCATCGGGAGTAACGCTAACTATTCAGCCCGGAGTTCAGGTTTTCATGGGGGGCAATTCAGGCATTTTTGTTGATGGCGGGGCGAAAGTAATTGCGCAAGGCAGTTGCGAAGATTCTATTGTTTTCAGGGGTATAAGATTAGAAGAGTTTTATCGTGAACAAGCCGGGCAATGGACCGGAATATTTCTTTTAAGAAACAGTACAGGCAATATTTTTGAGCATGTTGACATAACAGGCGCACTATATGGCTTGTCTTTAGGCTCTTGTGTAGATTGTGGCCCTGCTGATTTAGTACCTTTCAGCACTAAAGCTTCTGTAACACTTAAAAACTCTATCATAAGAAACAGTTTAGTCAATAATATTGTAGCCATTAGTTCAGAAGTAAATGCTGAAAACTGTTTAATTCATACTGCCGGAAACAATATGGTTTCGTTGGGTTTGGGTGGCAAGTACAATTTTAACCACTGCACATTTGCCAATTATGGCAGCCGATATGTAGAACACAAAAAAGCATCGCTGCTTATCAGCAATGTTATTAACGATGGCGTTCAAAATTATGCTGCGGAACTTTTAGATGCTCAATTTTTAAATACCATTATTTATGGCTCTCTAGAAGAAGAAATAGATACCAGCATCGTTAATCACGACTTAAATGTTTACAAATATACATTTACCAACTGCCTGCTTAGAACCAAGCGCGATATAAACGATATCAATTACTATACAGCATGTATTAAAAATGAAGACCCATTTTTTGTAAATCGTAGTGAAAGTAATTATCGTTTAGACGCGAGTTCACCGGCTGTAAGTGCAGGTATTTCATCAACCGTAACTACCGATTTAGATTGTAACGCACGTGATGGTGCACCCGACATGGGGTGTTATGAATTTACCAATTAACAATATTGCTGTTTGTAATTAACAAGTCATAATGCCACACATTAATTGATATTCTCGTCTATTGTTTATTAATTTGACGTAGCCGAAAATATTCCAATGCAACTGCTAAAGGCATTATACTATTTTTTTCCGGTGCAATTAATAATACTGCATCTGAAGCGCAATCAGTTTTTTTTACTGCTTTGGGTAATATTGTTTGCTACTGTTTTTGAGGCCTTCGGAAAAGAATATGGTGTGCCATATTTGTTACTCGACCCTGAGTATTTAGGTAAAGTAGATTTCTTCAGTTTTGCCATAGTAGGTGCTTGCTTTGGAGGTTTCGTAATTACCTGGAACATCAGCACCTATATGCTAAATACTCACTATTTTCAGTTTTTGGCAGCATGCAGCAGACCTTTTGCTGTTTATGTAATTAATAATTCCATAATACCTGTAAGCTTTATTATCACCTACTTTATTTTGGCATATCAGTTTCAAATTAAAAACGATAATATTGGCACAAAAGAAGTATTAAAAGATATTGCAGGCTTTTTAACAGGCTTTATATTAGTTAGCTCTTTTGCTGCAGGCTATTTTCAGGCTACTAACCGAAATATTTTTAATGTACTAAAACTGAATGTTGGTAATATTGGCAAGCGTGTTACCAATAAGCAAAATAAATTACTAAAGGAATACAAGTACAAAAATCCTGAGTTTCCGGTTGATTATCTGTTGTCGCAACAGTTTACTTTAAGACATATCAGAAGTGTAGAACATTACGATGACAGCATGATTCAATCGGTATTTAAACAAAACCACTACAATGCTTTTATTATTCAAATGGTTTTTGTTTTCATTATTGTAGCATTAGGTTTTGCTATAGATAATTATAAATTCAGAATTCCTTCAGGTGCTAGCTTACTTTTGTTGTTTGCTACATTTATTTCTTTTTCCGGGTTTTTAAATTTTTGGTTAGGTGGCTGGAAAGCCCCGGCATTAATTGCTGCAATTTTAATTATTAATATATTGGTTCAGCAACAAATTCTTACTCATAATAACAAAGCTTACGGAGTAAAATATTCCGAAGGAAATGCTGATTATTCTTATGAATCATTAAGTGCCATTTGTAACGATAGCACCGTTCAAAAAGACAAGCTTAATACCATTTCTATTTTGAACGCGTGGAAAAGACAAACCGGTGAAAAGAAACCTAAAATGGTATTCTTAAATTTTACAGGTGGCGGCATGAGTGCCGCCATGTTTTCAACGTTAGTACTTCAGAAAATAGATAGCATTACCGATGGCAAGCTAATGAAGAACGCTTTTCTTATGACAGGTGCATCGGGAGGCATGTTTGGAGCAGCTTACTATCGCGAAATTTATTTAAGAAAAAAAATGCAGCAAATTGGCAATAGTTATTCGCCTATGTACAATAAGAATGTTGCTAAAGATTTATTAAACCCCATAGCATTTACCATTCTGGTAAACGATTTAGGCTTGCCATTTAGAAAGTTTACATTAAACAACGAAATCTACACAAAAGACAGAGGCTATATTTTTGAGCGTGTATTTAACGAGAACACTGAATTCTTTTTAGACAAATCTATTAAAGAGTATAAGCAACTGGAAGAAGTGGCTGTTATACCTATGATGATTTTTGTGCCTACCATTATTAATGACCAACGTAAACTTTATATTTCGCCACAACCCGTTTCATATCTTATGAAACCATTGAATACCAAATTTTCAAAAGACTCATCGGTTGTTGATGGAGTAGATTTTGGAGCATTGTTTCAAAAGCAAGATGCAGGCAACTTAAAAGTAACTTCAGCCATTAGAATGAATGCTACCTATCCTTATATATTACCTTATGTATCGTTACCTTCTGAACCTGAAATAAAAGTAATGGATGCAGGTTTTAGAGATAACTATGGTATTGAAACCACTGTAAAATTCATACACATATTTAAAGACTGGATAAAAGAAAATACTTCGGGTGTTGTGGTAGTGCAGGTTAGAAGTAATAAGCGACAAAGAGATATTGAAAAGTATGAACGCGAAACATTTATTAGTCGCATGCTGAAACCTGTTACTAATATTTATGCCAATTTTTTAGTAAGGCAAGAGTATGACCAAAACTATTTGCTTTCTTATGCCGATGAATGGATGGACGGAAAATTATCGTTTATTAATTTTGAATACGTTGCAGAAAAGAAAGAAGAAGAAGCCTCACTAAGCCTTCACTTAACCGATAAAGAAAAGCAAGACATCAGAAAAACTATTGAGAGAAAACATACCCAAACTTCTATTCTTCAATTGGTAGAGGCTTTGAAGTAGCAGCCCTTGTGTGGTATGGTATAGAAAGAATATGACTTGTTATAATAATAGCTTTATAAAGCCTAAATTGTTTTCAAAAAATAAAGACAAAATAAAAATTAGTTTAAAATAGTAACCGAGCCTTTAAGAGTTCTTTGTTGATTATCGTTACTTACCAGCTTTATGTGATAAACATAAACATCAGCACTGCAAGGCTTTCCATTAAAAGTACCATCCCAGTATTCTGTTGGATTATCGGTTTCAAAAAGTAATTGCCCCCAACGGTTAAATATTCTAATAAACACTTGCTTCATTCCTGAAAGCTGATATTCAAACAGGTCGTTATTATTATCACCGTTTGGCGAAAAGGCATTCGGCACATAAATAACAGGCTTATCATAAACCTCAATGTAGTTCTGTTTTCTTAAAGAATCGGCACAGCCATTATCGTTTTCAGCTTTTAAAGTAATGGTATAAAAACCGACTTCGTTATAAATGTGAGTAGGTTGAAATTCGGTACTGGTGTTATCATCACCAAAGCTCCATTGCCATAAAGTTGCATTGGTGGTTTCGTTAGTAAAAACTACAGCCCCTTCGTTTTTTACAGCCCTAACAGGCGTTGCCGAAAAATTTACCTGTGGCAATTCAAAAACAGTTACGCTTTGTGTAAGTGTATCGAAACACGATCCATTATCAGCAACTAGAGTAACATTATAACTGCCTGCCTGTTCATAGGTTTCGGTAGGGTTTTCAATAGTGGTAGTATTACTGTTGCCAAAATTCCAGTTATGGTTTAAGCCGGTAGGTGTTGAAGTATTAGTAAAAATAACCGGAAGCCCGGCACAGTTAGATTGAAAATCAAATCCGGCAATTGGCTTAGCAATAATAGTAATGGTTTTTTCATCAGAATTTATGCACCCGTTTTCATCAATACCGGTTACAATATAAGTGGTTGTTGTATCGGGCACAGCAATGGGGTTAGCAATATTGCTGTTACTTAATCCTAAAGCAGGACTCCATGCATAAGTTATAGCACCTGTAGCGTTTAGTTGAAGGGTAGCAGATTGGCAGGTAGCAGTATCGTTTCCGGCAAATACTGCCGGTAAATTATTTACGCTTGCTACAAGGGTGTCGCGGGCATTACAACCGGCCAGTGAATCAAAAATGGTGTAAACAATATTAAATACTCCTGCACCTGCCAACGAGGGGCTAAAAGTTGCTGTAACATTATCTGTTCCTACTCCGCTCCACGTGCCTCCGGCTGGAACTCCGTTCAGGTTTTGTATTCCAGCATCAATACAAACTGAAAAATCATTTCCGGCATCGGGTCGGTTAACCTGAATTACCTGCACCACAATATTGGCAGAAGTATCTGAAGGACAACCGTTATATAAACCCACAACTTTTATTTCGCTTCCATTGGTAAGTTCAGATGTACTGAAGATATTATTGTTACCATTTTGTACAGTTACACCGTTAACAATAAAACTATATTCATTAAATAAAGCACCAGTGGCGGTAAATGAAATATTTTCTCCTTCACAAATAATATTATCAGCATCTGACGATAGCAGAGAGGGTAGTGGCAAATTATAAAAAGGAACAATTGCAGAAGCACTGGGGTTAGTGAAGCAACTGCCATCAAATGCAGCTACTGTTACTTCATCACCCGGCTGCAAGGTATTGGTAGCAAAGGTGTTAGCGGCTGAACTTTGTACCTGTAAGTTATTTATAAAAAAGGTGTATTGTTGATAATTAGCCGGACTGGCGGTGAAAGTGGCACTTTCGCCTGCACATAAAGTATCGGGCTGGTAACTGATAGCAATATTTATAGTATTGGGAATTACGTCAACCAATAAGGTATCTGATACAAATCCACAACAAGATGCAGGTGATGCTACTCTTAATATTACTTCATATTGACCCGGATTAATAAAATACACTGAATCTATAGTTTGAAGATTTGCTCCGGCAACAGAATCGGGAATGGCAGGATTGCTAAAACGCCACTCGTAAAAACTTCCTTGCAGCGTAGAAGAAAAAGAAGTTGGACAACCTGCCGGAATAGGATTTTGTGCTGTCTGAATAATATCTACAGCCGGACCTGAAGTATTGAAAATATCAATAAAATCAGTAAAAACAGTTCCATTATAGGTTATTGTTTTTCTTCCTAAACTGCTGTATTCAACCTGAACAGTACTAACCCCATTTGCAGTAGCTGGCGCAGCATTTGTGCCAAAATTCCAGTTGCCTGCAACGGGTGCTTCAAATAATATGGTTTGGTTTATACAACCTGAATTTAATACTGAAATCACCGGAGGATTTCCTGGTACTGTATTGCCTGAAACTACTGCGCCTGTGCCATTTTCAAATATGGCAACACTTTCTCCGTTACTACCACTACCACCCTGACCGCCATTACCGCCATTACCACCGTTCCCTCCATTCCCACCGCAGCCTATTTCAGCATTACCAGTGCCTCTTGAACCACCAACACCACCTGTTCCGCCTGCTCCACCTGCTCCACCTACACCTCCTGTTCCAGGCAAGCCGGGAGTAAGTGAAACATCAATGATATTGCTATTGGCACCATTGGCAAAAAGGTAAATGGGAAAACTTCCACCGCCACCGGTACCGCCTGAACCACCACTGCCTCCCTGGCCACCGCCACCGCCACCACCGCCACCACTTCCGGTACCACTGGTGCAGAATGAAAAGGCACATGCCGGAACAGGCAACCCTCTATCTCCTGAGCCGCCACCGCCACCTGCACCGCCTTGTCCACCAAATCCATCTTGCCCATTACTGCCCGTACCCGGAACAAAAAAGCCTGCAACATGTGATGCAACGCCATTATTTCCTATGGTGCCGTCAGCACCGTTAACCCCATTTGAGCCGTTCGTTCCATTCAATCTTGGGTTAGTACAATTAGCATTATTCTGGTCGCAGCAACCACCACCACCCGGGCCACCTGCACCAACACTAGTATTGTTTCCGAAGGCCGAAGAACCCTGGCCTCCTGCACCCCCCGGTAAGTCATCGTGTGCGCCACAGCCACCGCCACCGCCTCCACCACCATTTCTTGAGGGGTTAGGAACAGGTGCGTTGCCGCCCGCAACACCGGCAAGCCCACTTCCACTTCCTAATTGTGCACCAGCACCACCGGCAGTGCCCCCGCCACCTTGGCCACCTACACCACCTCTGCCTGTTGTATTTCTGGAGTCATCATCACCGGCTTGTCCATTTGCACCATTTCCACCTGCTACACCATTTGTGCCATCAGCCCCTTGAATACCATTGCCACCATTACCGGTACTAATATTACACCTCACAATATTGTAGCCTGAACAATTCTGTAGCCTTAAACCATAAGTGCTCATACTTGCAGAAGGAGCATTTGCTACGGTAATTGTTAGGTCTTGTAATCTGAAGTTTGTTTGATTTACTGCTTCAAATGCCACTAAGGCTAAATTAGCATTATCAGGATTTAAAGCAGAACGATTAATAACCGTAGGCGAGGCATTGCTTTTTTCCCATGTTGTAGCATCAAAGCCACCTTCTATAGTAATACCTGAAGACAAGATTACAGTATTATCTATAGTATAATTACCTGTTGCCAACCACACCCTTGAATTAGCAGGGTTAACTAAACTTAGTGCATACAGCAAATTAGCCGGATTAGCTTTAGTGCCCGCTTGTCCTGTTGAAGCTCCATTGGGAGTAGTATATATTATGCCGCATTCCTGACTGTATAAATATCCATTAAACAACTTCGTAAACAATAATGCAGTTGCGATAATTTTTTTCATAGCCTAATTATGTTTCAAAACCAATGTAAAAGTACATTTGGTATGTGCTATTGTTATTGTCTTAATTAAACTATAAACTAAAGCTAACCTTCTCATCATAATAGACTTTTGTTATTGCTTCGTAATTATACTTTGCCTAACATTTTTTTAACAAAAGTTGTATTTGCTAATAGATAAAATGTTACTAGTAACTAATACTTTTATACAGTTATTTTGAATAAAAAAACAATAGCTCATGAAATCTAACAAGCAATATGTTTCAACCGGAGATGGATTGTACTTTATTGGATTTATTGGTGCAGCCATTTATTTTGTTTCACAAGCAACTGGCTTCTGGAATGGTGCGCTTGGAATACTAAAGGCTATGGTGTGGCCGGCTTTTTTAGTTTATGAAAGCTTTAAGTATTTGGGGATCTAAGATTTATAGAGTTATTTTTCTTAAAAAATATCCTGCCCTCCCAAAAGCAAGCCAGACAAAAATATCTTTTCACAATAAAATTCTTTTTGTGAATGAAAGAATAAATTCTGTCTATTGAAGTTCTCTTTATTCTTTTTAAATCCTTACTACCACAGTCAGGGCAAGTTATATCGGGCTGCCTCATGGTATTTTTTTTACGAAGTAACTGAAAATTACTTACTTAAATAATTATTGAAAATTATTTATTCTTTATGTTTTTTCAGGAAGTAGATAATTTAAGATTTTTTCAGAATGCGGAATTAAAAAAACAAAAAGCAAAACCCCCATTATATTAAATAACACATGGGCATTGGCGATTTGTCTTTCCAGCTTTGCTTCGGAAGAAATATAGAACACGAGATTTAAAAATGGTGCAAAAAAAATTAAACCCAATATTATAGAAGTAAGATTAAAAAATAAATGAAATATGCCTGCTTTTAATGCCTGCCTGCTACCTTTAATAGTGGCAATTAATGTATCGCTGCAAGTACCTAATTCAGCACCAATCATAATGGCTATGCCTGCTGCCAAAGACAATAATCCTTTTTTTGCTAAAGTAATAGCCATGCCCACTGTAGCTGAAGAAGATTGTACTACAAGTGTAACAACTGCACCAATAGCGGCACCTTTATAGGGGTTATCTAATTGCTTCATCCACCCTTCAAATTTTTCATAATTTCTAAGTGGCTCTACAGCATTTTCCATTGTAAATAATCCGAAAAATAACATTCCGAAAAAAAGTATGGCTTTACCTGTTTTGTTTATTTTCTCGCTTTTAGAAAACATAAGTAGTGTTAAGCCCATAACTAAAAAAACAGGTGAATATTTGGCAACATCTGTAGCAATTATCTGGCTACTAATAGTGGTGCCTATATTAGCACCCAATATAATTCCTAGAGCTTGCCTAAGACTTAAAATTTCAGCATTTATAAGCACTATAGTTATAATAATAACTGCTGAAGAAGAATCTAAAATAGTAGTTACCACTAACCCGGTAAGTACTGCCGAAAAAGTATTGCTTGTAAATTTTGTAATCCAGTTTTGGGTTTTGTCTCCGGCAATTTCTTTTATTACTTCACCTAAAGTAATTACCGCATAAAGAAACAATACCAAGCCTCCTAAAACCAGCAGTATAACTTTTACAATATCCATAGTTTAGTTTATGTAACTAAATAAAGTTATGGTACATGAGATTACGGTATTATGAAGTATATATTAAATGATAAACAAAAGCCCCCGCTTCACAGCAGAGGCTTTTAAAACAACCAACTATAATGACACACGCGCACTAACATGTGCTTATAGAGATTTGCTATGCGTTATGGATTTACATACATAGCCGCATTAGACTTAATATCGAGTAAAGAATTGTTATTGGTTAAGTTTACTTTGAAACTTTCAAAAGTATCATTACTGTTTACGTTTAATGTTCCGGTTTTTATATCAGTTAAGTTTTCTGCTTTTACATTACCTGCGGTGTTTACCTGTGTGGTGCTGTTTGTTTTGCCAACTTCAACAGTGTAGAATCTTTTGCCAACAGCCAAGCCACCGCTATTAATATTAGAATTTTCGCTTCCGAAGAAAATAACGGTATTATTACCATGCGTGTAAGAAGCTCCGGTATTATTCCAGTTTCTGCCCACTGAAATAGTATTGCCTGCGGCATTCAGGGTGCCTGAAATTAATTCTACATCTCTTTTAACAGTAATGGGGCTTAATAAAGTAGCCGAAGTGCCCGCAGCTTTAGCAGTGTATAAATTTACTACTTCACCCGGCAGCCCATTACCACTAACCATGTTTTGATTACTTATAAAACCATATGAAGCATTTTGGCTGAATGTGCGTGTGCCCGAAATTCTGATATTGCCATCGCCTGTACCTGTTCCGGAAGTTTTAATACCATTCGGTGAGCCATAAAATAATGTAGTAGAATCGTGCACAATAAAATTTCCTGTTCCAGAAATGTTATTATCGCCATCTAGTCTTAATGAAGCCGGTTTATTAAGGTTTAAAGTACCGGTTAATCCAAAAGATGCTGTTGGGGTAAGATTACCTAAATCTCCACTAAAGTCTAAATTCATGGCATCGGCATTTACTTCAATATTGTGGTAGGTTATATTATTTCCATTGCCATCAGTACCTCTTAAACGCTGAATTTGTGTGCTGCCTGAGCCATAAAATTCGATGGTGCCACCTGTAATATTATAATTTAGGGCAGTACCTTCTAACTCAGGATTGGCATCGTTTAATTTTTTAATTCTTAATGTTCCGCCATCCATTACCAATCCGCCACTTCCGGTAAAAGAGGCAGCAGCATTAGAAACAGTTCTACAATCTACAACCGTAGTGCCTGTTACAATCAAAGATGAATCAATTACAGTGGCTGTACTTAATGCTTTATAATTGGTGCCATAAGTATTAGAGCCGCTGTATTTAATATTTATATAATTAGGTCTGGATTGTGACCCTCTTAAAACCTGGAAAGCATCAGATGCTCCGCTTCCGGCCAATTCGATAGTGCCACCGTTGAGTACATAAGGGAAACTTCCGCCATTCATTCTTGGTATTAAATCTGCATATGCTGAAGTAGCATCGGCACTGCCTTTGGCTATTTGGTATAGTGTGCCGGGCGACATATATAAAGTTCCTGTAGAACCTGTAACATAGGCCGAAGTGCTTTCTATAAATTGCCCTTTACGAATATCTAGTTTACCGCCAGTGGCACTTACCGCAGTATTGTTGGTAAAGCTTGTAGCATTAGTAAGTGTAAGTTGCGTGTTGTTATCAATTAAGTCGCAAATTAAAACCTTTCCGTTCGAAGCGGTGGTTATGGCATCGCCTGTTATCTGGTTGCCTTTACCTACATACCAAAAAGTAGCGGTTTGGTTAAAAGTTTTGTTTCCGCTGGTATATTGAACATTACCTAAGGTAGCCGATGCCTGTTGAATGCCATCTAATGAAGTAATAATTAGTGTGCTGGCTTGTTGGGTTACAAAATTATTAGTGCCTGCCGGAGAAGAAGAGGTTTTATTAATAACCAATGGAGTAGTATTGTTGCTGGCCCAGCCAAAATGCAAGGTGGCATTGCTTTCTACGGTTATAGTTGCGGTGTTAGAAGTTAAGCTGTTGGTGCTTAAACTATTATTTCTAAGCTGAACAAACGAGCCATTTTTAATATTCATCGAGATTGCTCTGGCAACCGGGGCAATATCTACAAATAAGGGAGATGAGGAAGTTCCGCCTTCATAATTCACAAACATTCTTGAATTAGCTGTAGAAGCAACATCATTAGAAAATTCGGTAACAGTATTCGCCACAGTAACATTACCTTTAAAAGTAACTGAGCCTGATAAACCTGAAGGTGTGCTTAAACCAATATGATGAATTTTTAAAGCATCATCACTACCACATTCAAAGTTTCCGTTTATGGTAAATTGATGGTTGAAAGCCTCATTGCTAAAACTTGAACCAAAACTGAATGGCCCATCATAAATGGTCATATTACCATTCACCACAAAGCCGTTGGTGCCTGTTCTGTTAGTAGCACCACCTATAAAGTATTCAGAAGCATTGAATATATCTAAATCGTTTTCACACAAATTTATAATGCCTACAGGCCCGCCTATTATTGTCCAGGTATCAGAAGGGTTTACATCAAACATTAAATTGCCAAACTTATAACCGTTTGCATTGTCTGAAATGCCCTCGGAACATGGTGTACAGTTGATTATACTTCGCTGACCCGGAGATATTGACCAATCCCAATCTTTAATAACAACAGTTGAGCCGCCCTCAAAAAGTTCTACGCCTGCCCACATAGGGTGGTCGTTGGCAATAGAAGGCTGGTCAATAGTCATGGTGCCGCCACTTCTTACTATTAAACTGCATGTTGCAGGTAAATCAATATCGCCTTGTATAAATAATTCGCCACCATTTAATACTTCAATTTTTTTGTTTGCATTTAAAAATTTTGCTGCTACAGGCGGATTATCGTTATCTACTAAATATAATTCACCACCCGATTGAATAATAATATCGTTATAAGTATTGGTAGTGCTTCCGCCACCGGTTATGCCCGGCCTATGTATAATTATTCTTGTTGGCTTAGAAGCCTGAGGTGAAGCGGCTCTATCTATCCAGGAAGTTCCATTAAACTCCTCCCACCAGTATGGTGAAGTTCCGCCAAATGAAAAATCAGCATAATCAATTTTCGGCCTTACATCGCCTGTTAAAAAGGTAAAATTAACAATGTCAAATGTTGTTGATGCAGCGTCAGTTAATCCTGTTGATGTGGCGGTGAGCGTAAATCCTGTGCCTGCTACTGTGTGTGTTAAACCGGCAAATGCAGCCAGTCCACTTGTTGCCGATGCTGTTACCGGGCTTCCTGTAAGGGTACCAGTTGAAGTAATGCTGATGCTTCCGGTGAAATCTAAATCGGTGTTTGAATGAATGTCTGCTGCTTTAACCGTTACAGCTGGAGACATAGCTAAGTTTGTTGTAGCGGTAGATGGCTGTTGTACAAAAGCCAATCTGTCTGCTACTACCTCTATTCTGTTTCTGTCGCCTGTTGTGCTTGAGCTTGCACCGCCTGCATTGGCAGTGGCAAATACCGACCCTGTTGCAGCATTAGCTGTTGCTGTACTAATGGTAAACTGCAATTGCTCATTATCGGTTACAGAAGTTAAAAACGATACTCTTAAAGTAAGCGTCAACGAACCGTTATCAGGTGCAGTAAAGTTGGTGCCCGATAACCCGCTGAAGGTAATCGTGCCCGCTATTGTATTAATGGTTGGATTGTTGGCGCGCATGGCATTGCCATCAAACAAGGCGGCAGTTCTTATGTAGTTAATGTGTGTAGTACCTAAGTTAAAAGTGATGCTATTCAATTCTGTTCCTAAAGCATCGGCATCGGCACTACCGCCACCATCGCGCACTTCAAATCTAAAAACGCCAACACTTCCTGTTGTATTGGTTAATGGGCCGGCAGCCTGAAAGTTTGTGTAAGGTATGTTTGAGGTATAAACAAACCCGGCACTTTCTATAATATCAGAAGTATTACTATTCGTCCCTGATCCTTGTAAGGCAAAAGTATAAGGGTCTTCATCGCTATCATCATTAGCAATGCTTATGGTAGCGCTTCTAACGCCTACAGCCGATGGGTCGAAAGTAATTTGAAAAGTAGTAGTGCTACTTGCAGCAACGGGTGTTGTTGGGTTGGCTGTTATAGAAAAATCAGCAGCATGAGTGCCCGAAATAGAAACGTAGGGCGATGCGCCAGTTAGGTTTAAATCTTGTGAACCAGTGTTTTGAATGGTATAGGTTCTGGTTATTGTTCCACCCACTACAGCTGTTGAGCCAAAATCGGTATGGTTGCTTAAACCCGGAGTTGTACTTCCGCTAACAATGTCTGTATTATTGCCTTGAAGGTTGATTTCAGGATTATCAAAGCAAAACCATTCTAAGTCATCGATAGTATATCTGGCTCCTGAAGATTCTAAAGTAATAACTACATTGCCCGGAATAGTTAGTCCTGTAATACTTTTTGTTATGGGTGTTGAGCCTGTCATTTCAGAAAATAGCAGAGTACCCACAGTATTCCCGTTTACTTTAACTTCTAAATTGCCTGAAGATTCTGAAAAAGGAAATTTAGCTTTAAAAGAAATAGCACTAACTCCGGTTGAAAATGAAGGTGAAGTAAGTACTCCTGAGCGAATGGTTATTGCTTTTCCTGAAATAGACTGGTCTTCTCTGGCGTCTGTAGCCTGCCATGTTCCGCCAACGCCCGACCAGGTTCTTGTGCCATAG
>CAZIZP010000028.1:0-35024 GCA_964543705.1 uncultured Chitinophagaceae bacterium | reverse complement strand
AAAATATTGGTGCTTTGCACAGGCAATAGTTGCAGAAGTCAAATAGCAGAAGGTTATTTAAGACATTTCGCAAACAACAAAGCAGAGGTTTATAGTGCAGGCGTTGAAACACACGGAGTAAATCCGAAAGCTATTGCCACCATGCAGGAAGATGGCATTGACATTTCAAAACACACCTCAAATAACATTGATGAATATTACAATATAGACTTTGACTTTGTAATAACCGTATGCGACAATGCAAAAGAACGTTGCCCCTACTTTCCATCAAAAGCGAAAAAGTTTCATTATAATTTTCCTGACCCTGCAAAAGCAACAGGTACAGAAGAAGAAATTAAAGAACAGTTCAGGCAAGTTAGACAACAGATTAAGGACTATTGCCAACAGTTTGTAACAGACAACTTATAACGGTAAGCTACTCTGTTTTCGCCTTTCACAACAAACACGCTTAAATATGGTCAACTATACATGCAGCGGTAATCAGTTTTGATAGAGCCGTTAGCCGTTAGCTGTTAGTTTTATGTTTTAAGTTTTATGTTATCAGTTTTGGGGTTCAGTGCTTTCGTCATGCCGAAGGCATCTTTCTTTTGTGGTGGGTATTTATTGGAAAGTTTCTTCCAGAATGACGGCATAGGGAAAAAGGTTTTATGTTTTTGGTAGCGCCAATACTCAATTCTCTTATTATTCTCAATTTTCTCATTTTTCTTTTAAACTGAAGCTTTTACTTTTTGAATTTTGAACTTTGAGTTTTGAATTTGTTTAGCATTTAGAGTTTAGGGTTTAGCATTTTACTCGTTATTGCACAGTAAGAATTGAGTGCCAAAATGATGCTGAACAAATAAGCACTATCAACCATCAACAATAACATAGTGGTGGCTGTAGAAGCAACTGCGACCGGAGGTGAAAATTAAAAGCAACCGATAGCCTGTAACAATTATCACAAAACAGTTTCAGAATTGCCCTTACATTCAACCTACAAACAACAACCATGAAAACCCATTTTGAAGTTTTAATTATAGGTGGTGGCAATGCAGGTATTTCTGCCGCTTCGCAATTGTTATTGAAAAAACCAACGCTTTCTATTGGTATTATTGAACCTTCAGAAAAACATTATTATCAGCCGGCATGGACATTGGTTGCCGGTGGTGATTTTGATATGAAAGCCACTATAAGGCCACAACAAAGCGTAATGCCCGAAAAAGTTACCTGGATAAAAAATAAAGCTGTTTCATTTCAGCCTGAAAAAAATGAAGTGAGTTGTGAGAAAAATGAAACATACACTTACGATTTTTTAATTGTAGCACCGGGCATTCAGCTAGACTGGCATAAAATTAAAGGTGCCAAGGAAGCATTAGGTAAAAACGGAGTAACTTCTAACTACCTGCCACACCTGCCCGAATATACCTGGCAACTGGCACAACAATTTAAGGGTGGCAATGCAGTATTTACAAACCCGAATACACCTATAAAATGTGGAGGTGCACCACAAAAAATTACTTACCTGCTTTCAGATTATTTCAGAAAAAAAGGAGTTTTGAAGAATAGTAATGTTCATTTTTACTCAGGTGGCGGGGTAATATTTGGCGTTAAAAAGTATGCCGATACTTTAAATGAGGTAATACAACGTTACGGTATTAAAACCCATTTTAAGCATAACTTAACTGAAATTAAAGGTGAAGCAAAAATTGCTGTGTTTGAGCATGTAGATGAACAAGGAGTAAAGCGTATAATTGAACAACCCTATGATTTATTACATGTAACCCCTCCACAAAGTGCGCCTGATTTTATAAAAAATAGTCCGTTGGCTATACCCGATACTGCGGGTGCTTCCGCAGATACACCTTGTCAGCCCGGTCAGCATTCAGCAAATTTTTTGGGTTGGGTAGATGTAGATAAGCATACATTACAGCACAACCGATACCCCAATATTTTCAGTTGTGGCGATGTAGCCAATACGCCAAATGCCAAAACCGGAGCGGCTATCAGAAAGCAGGTGCCTGTAATGGTTCAGAATATTTTAAGCTTAATGGAGCATAAGCAGCCCGATGCACAATATAATGGTTACGGCTCTTGCCCTTTAGTTACCGGCTACGGAAAACTGGTATTGGCTGAGTTTGATTATAATAACGAGCCTACCGAGAGTTTCCCCATAGACCAGTCAAAAGAACGGTGGAGCATGTATGCTTTGAAAAAATATGTACTGCCCTGGTTGTACTGGAATAAAATTTTGAAAGGCACTGCATAATATCGAGGTGGTGATTTGGCATTAAAGTTTTGGGTGTTTTATATATGCAAGGTTGCCAGATTAAAAAACCGGCATTTATATCAATGCAATTTTTAACAGTTGTCGATATTCATTAAAATATCAAATTACACTTCGGTACTTTCAGCATTTAATATTGGTTTATAATAATAAACTAATACCAAGGCAGAAACAAAAATGAAAAGGCTAAACAACAGGTAGGCAAAAACCACATGGTTATCTTGCAGAAAAAAGGGCAAAGAAAACAGATAGGTAAATACAATTCTAAATGAAGTATTTACCACAGTAAAAACACTTGAAGTGCGCCCGATTACCTGATTGGGTATTCGCTGAAACAAATAATTTACACGCAGAACACGTGAGCCGGCATTAGAAAAACCAACTAATAAAGCAACCACATAAAATACCACCAGATTTTGATTAAATACACATAATAAGTAGCAAATGGCTGAAATAAAACCTAATGATACTACTCCTACTACAGCATTCAGTTTTTGAAACACTTTTTGTACAAACAAACCGGCCAGTAAGCTGCCCACAGCAAAATAAAACTCATAAGAGGCATATACATCAGCCCCTTTGTTTAAATGTGCTTTAATGTAAATAGGATTAAGATAGTAGCTTATTACCAGTATGGCTACAAATACCGAGGCAGCTAACATTCCGAACAGAAAAATAAAACGGTTTTTATTTAAATATCTGAAACCAACCTTCAATCGTTCACTAACTTTAATTTGTTCTTTATAGCGTAGGGCTACCGGAGTAAATCGCATTGTGCTAACCAGTATTATAGAAAGGAAATAGGTACAACCATCGAGTAAAAAAATTTCGTGCAAATTCCATGCAGCCACATCAAAACCTACATTTAATTTAAAACCAAAAATGTTTAATATCCCATTTTCAGTGCCTTTCATTAAAACTGCCGCAAAAGCACCTGCCAGTGCCGATGAGGTTTGTCCTTGCACCTCAATGTAAGAGGTTATCTTCCCGTAGTCTTTAGCTTCTGAAATTTCCTGTGCAAAAGCATATAAAGTGGGGTAGTGTATATTGAAAATAAAAATAGTGGTTGCAAATACTAAAGCAACCATTTCTGCAGGAATTAATTCATTTATAAAGCCACTAAATGCTGCGCTAAATAAAATAGTGCCACCAACGGCTGAAGTAGCCAGAAACAAATTTTTTCTGTTATACTGATCAACCAAAGAGCCTACATAAAGCCCCCAAAACAATGATGCTATAGTAACCAGCCAAAAAATTTTACCATAAACTCCGGGCTGATTTATGACGTTAGAAAAATACCATGGAATAGCAATCATGCTAATGCCTTGAGCAAAGCCCGATATAGAATTGGCGGCAAATAGTAAGTAGATGGCTTTTTTATTTTTCACAAGCAGCTGCGAAGCTAATTATTAAGCATAGTTATTTTAGCTGTCAGGTTAGTGATTAACAAAATTTTTTTTACAGAATTTACTCAATGCCAGATATGCGCTTATATGCCAAATACAGCAATAAGCCCACTGGGCCTAACAGCAATGTAAATACTAAAGGCACTACAATTCTAATGTGCGGAATATTATTTTTTTCTGCATCGCGCACAATCCATGTGCCCACAAACGAATCGAATATGATATAATGAATCCAGCCGGCCAGTAATATAGCATCAGATTCAAAGCCTTTTCTTATTTCCTGTAATGAACCAAACCCTCCTTCGCCTTCACCAATATATCCTACAATTAAAAAGGTGTACATTAAAGCCAAAATCATTTGAATAACATAATTGCCTGTAAGCCACCGGGTAATTTCATGGCGAGGCAAAAAAATAAGTAATAACCAAACCGGTAAAATGGCAATATTGGCAAAACTGAAAAGAAACTCAAAATCGAAATTCATAGAAACGTCTTCAGGCTGAAAATTAGAAAATATTTATTGTAAAGCGCGTTGAAAGTTGTTAGTGAACTAAAAATTAGTATTTTTGCACTCCTCCAATCACGGTGCGGTAGCTCAGTTGGTAGAGCAAAGGACTGAAAATCCTTGTGTCGGGGGTTCAATTCCCTCTCGCACCACCACTTAAAAAAATAACCCCTTGTAAACCAATGTTTTACAAGGGGTTGTTCGTTTTAGGGGGCTGTATGGGGTACTTCTTCTACATTTCCCACTTATATAGAGTTTATATATTGCTGTGGCAATAATTTTCATCAGTGTAATAACAAAATAAATTGCCGATTGTAAATAACAATCTCCAGCAAATAGAAAATATTTACGTTGTTTTGTTTTAGTGTTTAAAATATTACCCAATGAAGTTTATTAATACCATAGCCATTATTGCTTTCTCGTTATTATTATCTGCCCAACCCCTGCAACAACCCAACGCTGCAGCTATTAAGCATCAGTTAAAAAAATTAGGCGTTGTAGGCAGTGTGTTATACATTGCTGCCCACCCTGATGATGAAAATACTAGACTAATTTCTTTTCTTACTAATGAGCAACTGTATAGAACCGGTTATTTATCGCTTACCCGTGGCGATGGCGGGCAAAATTTAATTGGCAACGAGCAAGCCGAGCTGCTGGGTGTTATTAGAACCCAAGAATTATTAGCTGCCAGAAATATTGATGGAGGCGAACAATACTTTACCCGCGCTAATGATTTTGGCTATTCAAAAACTCCTGAAGAAACGTTTAAAATTTGGAATAAAGATTCGTTATTGCATGATGTGGTTTGGGTTATAAGGAATTTCAGACCCGATGTAATTATCTGCCGTTTCCCCACTACTGGCGAAGGCGGGCATGGGCATCACACCGCTTCGGCTATTTTAGCCGAAGAAGCTTTTGCCGCAGCAGCCAACCCAAAAATGTTTCCGCAGCAGTTACAACACACCGAAGTATGGCAGGCAAAACGATTACTTTGGAACACCTTTAATTTTGGCAATAGAAACACTACATCAGAAGATCAGTTTAAAGTTGATGTGGGAGGTTACGATGTTTTATTAGGCAAAAGCTATGGCGAAATTGCTGCCGAAAGCCGTTCAAAACATAGCAGCCAGGCATTTGGCACTGCTCGCAACCGCGCTTCACAATTAGAATATTTTAAAACCATTTTAGGCGATGCCCCTAAAAATAATTTGCTCGATGGCGTAGATGTTTCATGGCTGCGTTTTTCTAAAGGCAATTATTTTCAGAATGCCATTCAGCAGTTAATAAAGAATTTCAATTTTGAAAATCCAAGTAACTCGGTTTACAACCTTATATCACTTTATGATGCTTTAAAAAACAGCAACGATATTGATGTTGTTTGGAAAAAAGTAAAATTGAAAGAAATAGAAAAACTTATAACTGCTTGTTCAGGCTTGTGGTTTGAAGCATTAAGCAAGCAACAAATTGCTTCAAATGGAGATAGTGTTGAAATAAATCTTTTAGCAGTAAACAGAAGCAGTATTGCAGTACAATTGAATCATATTGCTGTAAATGGAGAAAAATTTTCATTTAATACTGAATTGGAAAAAGGGATATTGCTGAATGAAAACAAAAAGGTTATTATTGATGAAAAGCAACCAAACTCACAGCCTTACTGGCTTAGAGAGCAGCATGGAATTGGGCTTTTTCAGGTTAATGATTTATTAGAAATCGGAAATCCTGAAAACCCTTATCCGTTAAGAGCTACATTTAATATTACTATAAGCGGAAAAGAAATTGAAATTGAATTACCTGTTCAGTATAAAATAGTTGACCCTGCAAAGGGAGAAGTTTACCAGCCATTTTACGTTGCACCTGCTGTAACTGCCACCATACAAAATGAAGTGATGGTATTTACAGGCAACGAAAGCAAAGTGGTTCAGGTTAAATTGAAAACATTTAAAGCCAACACAAAAGGCAGTATTACTTTGCAATTACCAAAGGGGTATAAAGCATTACCCCAAAGCATAAATTTTAATTTAGCTGAAGCCGGTAACGAGCAAATGGTTGAGTTTAATATTACTGCCGAAGCCAACACGCCAACAGGAAATGCTACGGCAAAAGCGCTTATAAATTTAAACGGAACACTTTTTTCTTATGGTTTTGTAAATATTCAATACGACCATATTCCGCAACAATTATTATTTCCCGAAGCTACAGCACAACTGGTAAAAATAGATTTGAAGCGCAACAAAAAATTGATTGGTTATTTGGCAGGCGCAGGCGATAAAATTCCTGATGCTTTAAAGCAAGTGGGTTATACAGTAAAAGAAATTTCTGAAGATGAAATTTTAAATAACCGCTTACAACAGTATGAAGCAATTATTACAGGAGTGCGCGCATACAATACTGAAACACGATTGAAAAACTGGCAGCCTTTTTTAATGAAGTATGTAGAGCAAGGCGGCACATTGGTGGTTCAGTATAATACCACCTATAAATTATTAACCGAAAATTTAGGTCCCTATCCCTTTAAACTTTCGCGCGATAGAGTTACAGAAGAAGATGCCGTGGTTACTATTTTAAACCCTCAACACAAAGTGCTTAATTTTCCGAATAAAATTACCAATAATGATTTTGATGGCTGGATTCAAGAACGCGGACTTTATTTTCCAACTGAAACAGATGCTAAGTACACCAGGCTTTTCAGCATGAGTGATACAGGCGAAAAACCATTAGACAATTCAACCATTTATGCTGAATATGGCAAAGGGAAATTTATTTACACCGGCTTATCGTTTTTTAGAGAATTGCCTGCCGGTGTGCCGGGGGCATTTAGATTAATGGTGAATTTTTTAGAGCAGTAAGCCCCTAAAGCCATTCCTTATTATACTATCTATAAACCTTATCTTTGCCTACCATGAAAGTGAGAATAATAAACAAGTCACAAAATCCATTACCCGAGTATAAAACCAAAGGCTCGGCAGGGGTTGATATTAGTGCTTCTATTGAACAGTCAGTAGTATTGAAACCAATGGAAAGACAACTCATACCAACGGGATTATTTATAGAATTGCCTGAAGGTTATGAGGCACAAATAAGACCCAGAAGCGGCTTAGCTATTAAAAACGGCATTACTTGCTTAAATACACCGGGCACTATAGATTCTGACTATCGTGGTGAAATAAAAGTGATTTTAATAAATCTTTCGAATGAAAATTTTACCATAAATAATGGCGACCGCATTGCGCAAATGGTAATTGCCAAACATGAGCAAGTTGCTTTTGAAACTGTTGAAGTGTTAGAAGAAACCATGCGAGGCGATGGCGGCTTTGGGCATACCGGAGTATAGAAAATTATGTAATTAGAAAATTGAGAAAAATTATATCATGAAAATTATTGTTCCAATGGCGGGCATGGGAAAAAGAATGCGCCCACACACTTTAACTGTTCCAAAACCATTAATACCGGTAGGGGGTAAACCCATCGTACAAAGGTTAGTAGAAGATTTGGCCGAAACCATTCCGCAGCAAGTAGAAGAAGTAGCTTTTATAATTGGGCCAACTTTTGGTAAAGAGGTTGAAAAAAACTTAATTGCCATCGCAGAAAAAATTGGAGCTAAAGGCACTATCTATTATCAGGAAGAAGCCTTAGGTACTGCACACGCTATTTATTGTGCCGAGCCTTCATTAAGCGGTAATGTTATGGTGGCTTTTGCCGATACACTTTTCAAAACCGATTATAAAATTGGCAATGATGCTGAAGGTGTAATTTTTGTACATAAAGTTGAAGACCCTTCAGCTTTTGGTGTAGTGAAATTAAATGCTGAAAATCATATAACCGATTTTGTAGAAAAGCCAGCGGAGTTTGTAAGCGACTTGGCCATTATTGGCATTTATTATTTTAAAGATGGCGACTACTTAAAAAGCGAAATAAAGTATTTGCTCGATAATGATATTAAAGACAAAGGCGAGTATCAGTTGACCAATGCTTTGGAAAATATGAAAAATAAAGGCACAAATTTTCTGCCGGGAAAAGTGGATGAATGGCTCGATTGTGGTAATAAAGATGCTACAGTATATACTAATCAGCGTGTGTTAGAATTGAAGAAGGGCAAAGAAAAACTAATTGCCGATTCGTTAAAAGTTGCAAACAGCATTATCATTGAACCCTGTTTTATTGGAGAAAACGTTATTATTGAAAACAGTGTGGTAGGGCCACATGTTTCAATAGGTGATAAAACAAAAATTTCTAACAGCGTGCTTTCAAATTCTATTATTCAAACCAACAGTATTGTTGAGCATAAAATAATACACAACTCCATGATTGGAAACCATGTTAATTTATGCGGAGCAAAAGAAGATGTAAGCATTGGCGATTATATTGTTACTAAATGATTAATCTGAAAAAAATATTTTTACCGGTTATAGCAGCCTTACTTTTATTAAGTGCCTGTAAAAGTTCAAAAGAATCAACTGAATTAAAACCTTCTGAATTCTTCAGCAACAGCAAGGGTGCTATTGATAAAGTTTTAATTGAGCAGCTATATATAGATGCGGCAAAGGCCAAGTTGCTGGAAGATTATCCTGCCGCAATAGAAGGCTACAAAAAAGTAGTGAAGTTAGACCCTAACAATCATGCTGCGTATTATGAACTTGCTGTTATGTTCTATGGCTCAGGACAAAATGAGGCTGCAAAACAATACATAAGCAATGCCGTAAAGCACGATCCTAAAAACAAATGGTATTTAATTCTGAATGCAGAAATTTTAGGCAACTTAAAGCAATATGCCGAAGCGGTAAAAATATACGATCAGCTCATAAAAGAGTATCCGGAAGAATATGAGTTTTACTATAACTGGGCGTTTACCTTGTTACGTGCCAACAAAGTAGAAGAGGCTATAAAAGTGTATGAAAAGCTGGAAGAAAAAATAGGTCTTGATGAAGAGTTGGTAATACAAAAACAAAAACTCTATTTAAGCCTGAATAAGTTAGATAAGGCCATTGCTGAAATTCAAAGACTTATTGATTCTGACAAAAAGGAGCCACGATACTATCAAATGCTTGCAGAATTATATCAGGCAAATAATATGGATGCAGAAGCAGATGCGGTATATGCCAAGCTTTTAGAATTAGACCCCAAGAGTCCATATGCGCTGCTGAATCTTGCTGAAAATGCACGTAAGAAAAACGACCGCATTTCATACATGAATTATATGCGTGAAGTTTTTAAAAATCCTTCGCTTAATATAGATGCCAAAATAAGAATGGTTTTTCCATACCTGAATGCTTTTCAACAAAACGACACAATTAAAAAAGCCGAGGCACTTGAGTTGTGTAAAATTATGGCTGAAACCCACTCGGAACAGGCAAAGGCTCATGCTATGTATGCCGACTTTCTTTATCAGGATGGACAAGATTCATTGGCATTGCAGGTATATGAAACAGCATTAGAGTTAGATAAAAGCGTTTATGAAGTTTGGCAACAAACCTTTTTTATACGAAACGATTTGAAGCAATTTGAAGCCTTAATAAAAGTTACCGAACAAACCATAGAATTGTTTCCAAACAAACCATTACCTTATTTATTTAATGGCATTGCCAAAAGTCAGTTAAAGCAATATAAAGCTGCTGCAGAAGCATACCTTACAGGGCTGGAAATGGTTGTAAAGAATGATCCGCTTAAATCTCAGTTTTATTCATCGTTAGGCGATGTTTATCATAACCTGAAAGAGTATGCTAAAAGTGATAGTGCCTATGATGCTGCCCTGAATTTAGATGCCAACAATTCATATGTACTCAATAATTACAGCTATTATTTATCCTTAAGAAAAGAACAGTTAGATAAGGCTAAAGAAATGTCGGCAAAAACATTAGAATTGGAACCCAACAGCAATTCTTTTTTAGACACCTACGGTTGGATTTTATATCAGCGTGGTGAATATGCCGATGCCAAAAAATATATTGAAAAGGCTATTGAAAATGGCGGACAAGACAATGCTGTAATTATAGAACATTATGGCGATGTTTTGTATAAATTAGGCGATGCTGAAGGAGCTTTACAACAATGGATAAAAGCATTATCATTAGGCTCAGAGTCGGAATTTATTAAGAAGAAAATTGAAGAAAAGAAATTGTACGAATAGTACATTACTTTTAAAATTTGTAAATTCAACATGTTATGAGTTATTTGAAAGTAAATGTAGATGAGCATAATAAACGGTTTGTAGAAGAATTACTTACCAAACTTGGACTTGTAGTTGAAGAGGAAATTGAACCCAAACAACTTGAAGTAAAACCAACATCTGTTTCTCCCACTTTTCTTTTTGGAAAATGGAAAAAGACTTCATTAAACCCTGAAACTTGCAGAAAGGATTTATGGGGATTTCATTAAATATGCTTCTTTCAAATTATAGAGCAATCAGACTACAGTTTTTCTCAATTATCTGTTTATTCTTATTTACTATAAGTGCATGCAAGTCAACCAAAAATATTGCAACTACAAAAAATATTGTTTCATTGCCTCTTGAAACAGTAACAGAAAAGTTTCAGCAACAAAACCACCAATACCAAACGGCTTCTATTAAAGCTAAAGTAGAGGTTACTGATAAGAAGAGCAGAAGCTTTACAGCCAATATTCGCATGGTTCGTGATAGTGTTATTTGGGCCTCGCTTACCGGTGCTATGGGTGTAGAGGGAGCACGAATACTGGCTACAAAAGATAGTATCCACATTATTGATAAGCTTAACAAAATATACTATCAAAAGCCATTCGATTATATCAACGAGTTTGTGCCCTTTCCTTTAGAGCTTAATTTTTTGCAAGATATTTTGCTGGGCAATCATACAATAGATAAAGAAGCTAAAACTATTTTGACAATAGACGATGCGTATATAATTCAGCAAGAAAGCCCGAAAATGAAAGCGGCTTACCATATTGCAGGCGATGAGTTTTACCCATTGCTGGTAAAAATGAATGAACAGGAAAACAACAGACAAATTACCATTAAATACAACGACTATCGTCCTGCTAACGATACAGATACTTCCTCAAAAGCCTTTTCTTTCCATCGTATTGTGGATTTCAAAAGCGGAAAAAAAACTAAAATTGACATCAAGTTTTCACGCATTAGCTGGAATGAAGAATTAAGTTTTCCTTTCAGCGTTGGAGAGAAGTATGAGATTAGATTTTAGATTTACGATTTACGATTTGCATTTGCCAATTTCGGCAACTGAAATAGTATTTCAAATAGCCCAACTTTTCAGAACAAAATTATTTATTGCACTGCTATTTACTATGGTCTATGGACTATGCACTGTAGACTGCACCGCACAAACCAAAACCCAGCAAGAAAAAACTAAGCTTGAAAAAGAGAGGCAGAAACTTCTGAAAGATATTGAGCTTACTAAAAAGCTTTTAGACAAAACCACCGAAAACAAAAAGCAAACACTTAGCCAGCTTGAAACGCTTCAGAAACAAATACAAATGAGGCAACAGGTTATTGCTGCCATTAATAAAGAAATAAGATTAATTGAAAGTGAAATAAAAGAAACTGAAGATATTGTTAACGCGCTTCAAAATGACTTAAATGAATTGAAAAAGCGCTATGCCGAAATGGTAACTAATGCTTACAAAAACAGAACTGCGCTCAATGAAATTGTCTTTGTGTTTTCTTCAAAAAATTTTAACGATGCATTTCAGCGTATTAAATTAATTCAAACACTCAATCAGTTTAGAAGAAAGCAAGCTGAAATGATAGAAGAAACCAAACAGGCATTAAGTAACAAGGTAGAAGATTTAAAGGCCAAAAAAGCAGAACGCATGAAATTGCTAAATGCCGAAATTGAACAGCGTACTGAGCTAAGCGAAGAAAAACAAGAACAAAATAAAATAGCGCAGGAGCTAAAGAAAAAAGAAAAACAGCTAAACGAACAAATAAAAAAGAAACAGGCTACTGCTGAAAAACTGAACAAAAAAATTGAAGAAATAATTAAAAAAGAAATTGAAGCTGCCAAGAAAAAAGCTGAAGCTGAAGCCAAAGCTAAAAATAAACCCGCACCGGCTACCGGCACTAAAGGCACTTCATCTTTAAGCTATACACCCGAAGCAGCAAAGCTTTCTGCCGATTTTCAATCTAACCAAGGTAAATTGCCATGGCCGGTAGAGAAAGGTATTATTACCAGAGGCTTTGGGCAACAGCAACATCCGGTGCTTAAATCGGTTATCATCAATAATAATGGCGTAGATATAAAAACTGAAAAAGCAGCAAAGGCGCGCAGCATATTTGAAGGCTCGGTAGTATCTGTAATAACTGTTCCGGGCATGCAAAAAGCTGTAATGATTCGTCATGGCGAGTTCTTTTCAGTGTATTCTAATTTAGATGAAGTATTTGTGAAAGCAGGCGATAAAGTAACTACTAAACAAGATTTAGGTATTATTCATACCAACGAAGAAGAGGCAAAAACAGAAATACATTTTGAATTGTGGCGAGGCACTGAAAAAATGAATCCTGCCGGTTGGATTTCGAGATAAATGATATTTTAACTTCATAATAAATGAAAACCTTTATTCTTTTCTTTATTGCCTTTATGGTTTCGTCTTGTGTTTCACTAAAGCCATATCAAATTGAAACTGATAATCATGAAGTAATTCGAGCCATTGATACTTTTTTAGCCAACAATAAAAATAGTATTGATGACCCGGCTTTTTACGATGCCTACTTTCACGAAAATGAACAGTACACCTTGCATTTAAGCGAGCCGCTTTGGCTTATTCCTTCTAATATACTGCCCGAAGATTTGTTGTTATTAAATTCTAACAACAACATGTCTATCCAAATTTTTAATCATCGGTTATATGTTGCTTTCAGAACCAGCAAAACACATTTTGCTTCAGGTACTACAGCCCTTCAGGTAATTTCAACCGCTAATGGTAAAACCTGGAAAACCGAACTGGTAATTGCTGGAGGCAGCGATGCGCGCGAGCCTTTTTTAATTGAAATAATAGATAGTCTCAGGTTTTATTTTTTTGAAGCCGGAAACTCGCCTGTTGCTTTCGAGCCTAAGAAAATAAAAATGTATGCTATGGGCGAAAATGGTATCTGGACAAAACCCATAGAAGTGCTGCAAAAAGGTGAAGTACACTGGAGTATGAAAAACAGAATGAACACTACTTTTCTAACCAGCTATTTGGGGTCACATTATCAGCTAAAAGGCAATGCAACTGTTCAGCTTAATTTCAGAAAAACAAATGATGGCATTAACTGGCTGCCTGTAGGCGACACTTTAACTGTATATACAGGGGGCATTTCTGAAGCCGATTTTGAATTTGATAAACAAGGAAATATTTGGGCTATTGGCCGACAGGAAGATGGAGACCAGACCGGTTTTGGCTCTATGTTGTTTTATGCATCTGAAAACACTTTAGGTAATTGGCAGCATAGCAACAAGTCTAATCCTGTGGCTTACATGTCGCCTAAACTATTCAGACATAATAATGATATATACCTGATTGCAAGAAGACAGCTGGGTAAAAAAGTTTTTGGACATGCTAACCCTAAACGCAGCATGAAGTGGCAACGCATTTTTAACTGGACACGATATTCTTTAAGCCCTAAAACCACTACTATTTTTAAACTTAATAAAATCACTAAAAGCTTTGAGCCGGTTACCGATATGCCGGGTGCCGGTGATACTGCTTTTCCAAGTATAATTAGGCTGAATAAGGACCAGTTTCTGGTTGCCAACTATACTTCACCGCCACATAAAAGCAAGTTTACCTGGCTAAGAGGTCAGTTAAGTAAAACCATGATTTATTTACAGTTGATTACTTTCAAAAAAGCTGGTGAGTAATCAATAGCACTAAAAACTGCTAACCATAAAATTTATATTTTCGACCTGCACCTCATTTACATTATCATGTTATCAATTACAGAAGAAAATTATTTAAAGGCCATATTTAAGCTTTCTGAGAAAAACAGAAAAAATATTTCTACCAATAATATTGCTGCTGAAATAAAAACTACTGCTGCTTCTGTAAGCGATATGATTAGAAAGCTTTCAGAAAAAAAGCTGGTGCATTATGAAAAGTATTATGGTGTACAGCTTACTGAAAAAGGAAAAAAAATTGCAGTAGGATTAATTAGAAGGCATCGCTTGTGGGAAGTATTTTTAGTAGAAAAACTCAACTTCACCTGGGATCAGATACACGATGTTGCAGAAGAGCTGGAACACGTTTCATCGCCATTATTAATTTCAAGATTGAATGAGTTTTTAGATAACCCCAAATTCGACCCGCATGGCGACCCTATTCCCGATGAACATGGTAAAATAGTGTATCATGAAGAAACTACTTTAGACCAGCTTCAGGAAAATGATAAAGCAATAATTGTAGGCGTGGCAGACCAGTCGGTTTCTTTTCTTCAATATCTAAACCAACAACAACTGCAAATTTCTTATAAGCTGGAAGTTTTAGAGCATCATGGATACGACAACTCTAAAACCATTAGCATAAAGGGCAAAAAGATTTTTCTTTCTGAAAAAGTGGCTAAAAATCTGGTGGTAAAAAAAGTGTAGTTAATCGCTTTATTTCTTAAAAAAAGTCTATATCTCACGACTACAACTTATAAAAACCACATAGTAACATAGAAGTAATTTTACAGAATTATGTTATCGTAAATTGTTTATAGTGGCAACAGTAATTCCGTTTACGGAATGGCTATTTTTTGCTTTATCCAAGGCACTCTTAGCAAGCATAGTTTTGCAAGCAAAAGAAACATAGGTGTAAGTAGTGTTGTTACAAAAACTAATTAATCTATGTATCTATTGTGGTTATTTTTCTAAAACATCAAAGCCAATATCGCTTCTGAAATTTTTTCCTTTAAACTGAATTTTAGCTGCATTAGCTTTCGATGTTTGTAATGCTTCTTCTAAAGTGTTGCCAAATGAAGTAATAGCTAAAACTCTTCCGCCACTGGTAACTACTTTATTGTCTTTTGTTGCAGTGCCTGCATGAAAAACAATGCTGTCGTTAATGTCATTAAACGCAGTAATCTCAAAGCCTTTCTCATAATCGCCCGGGTAACCACCCGAAACCAATACCACGGTGCAACATGCGCCATTTTTAATATTGATACTTGTTTCGTTCAGTTTTTCTGCTGCAACCGCATTAAACAACTCTATAATATCGTTTTCAATCATGGGTATTACTACTTCCGTTTCAGGGTCGCCCATGCGGCAATTATATTCTATTACATAAGGTTCGTTGCCTACCTTAATTAAACCGAAATAAATGAAGCCTTTATACACTATGCCTTCAGCCTTTAAGCCCTTTATAGTAGGCTCAATAACTTTTGAAATTACTTTTTGCATTAGTTCATCGCTTACAAAAGGCAGAGGTGTTACAGCACCCATGCCACCTGTGTTCAAGCCGGTATCGCCCTCGCCAATTCTTTTATAATCTTTTGCAACGGGTAATATTTTATAGTTAGTGCCATCGGTTAATGTGAAAACCGAAAACTCTATGCCGCTTAAAAACTCTTCAATAACTACTGTTGCACTTGATGCACCAAACTTGGCATCAACCAACATTTCTTTCAGGGTGGCTTTTGCTTCTTCTTTGCTTTGTGCAATAATAACGCCTTTACCTGCCGCTAAGCCATCGGCTTTCAGCACTACAGGAATATTCATATTGTCTATAAAAGCATAACCTTCGTTTAATGTAGCAGCAGTAAACGATTGATATTGTGCCGTTGGAATATGGTGGCGCATCATAAACTGCTTAGAAAAATCTTTACTGCCTTCTAATTGTGCACCGGCTTTTGAAGGGCCAATAACCGGAATATTTTTCAGGGCCTCATCGTTCAGAAAAAAATCGTACACGCCTTTTACCAAGGGGTCTTCAGGGCCTACTACTACCATATCAATCAGTTCTTGAAGACAGAAATCTTTTAGGCCATTAAAATCAGATGCATTCAAATTTACATTAGTACCATGTGCAGCAGTGCCTGCATTTCCGGGGACAATAAATAACTTACTGCAATGTTTGCTTTGTGCAATTTTCCATGCAAAGGCATGTTCTCTTCCTCCTGAACCTAATAATAAAATATTCATGCTGAAATATGTTTTGGCGCAAAACTAAAATAAATTGTATGAGCGGTTTTAACTTCTTTTGTTGAATATGAAAGGCAAAAAGAATTTTGGGCAGAAGGCCAAAGTTTCAAAATACATTATTCGTATTACCAACACATGTATTAAACACTACTTTTATTGCTTCACTATCTGCTGCAATATTTGCTGGGTGTGGGCAGTTAGGGCAAAGTTTTGAAAGCCGTTGCTTTTTATAAAACCGCTTTTTTTCAAGGCACTAATGCGCTTGGCAACACCAAACTGACTTAGCCCGGTTACCTTCTTCAGTTCAGGATAGCTACAAGGCTTTTTGTTGTAGATATGTATAATAAGTTGTGCCGAAGCCTTAATTGCTTGCCGGTTGCTTCGGGCTACCTTTTGACTTATCAGATAATTTACAAGCTTTTGCCTTATGCCCGATTGCTCGGTAATAATTTCGGGAAGGGGGGTGTGGCTCTCAATATTGCCTACGTAACTTTTTGGGTGGGCAATATTTACTTCAGAATTGCCTATGTAACTTTTTGGGTGGGCAATATTTGCTTCTGGATTGCCTACGTAACTTTTTAGATGGGCAATACTTTCTTCTGAATTGCCTATGTAACTTTTCGTATGGGCAATATTTGCTTCGGAATTGCCTATGTAACTTTTTGCATGGGCAATATTTTCTTTTGGATTGCCTATGTAACTTTTTACATGGGCAATATCTCGTTCAGGATTGCCTATGTAACTTTTTAGGTGGGCAATATCTGCCTTCATTTCAGCAGTTTCTACTATTAAATTCTTTAAAAGCTGGTTTAATCGGGCAAGTTCAGCTTGCAAGTGGGCAATATTTTCAGCTTCCATAACAGTAAATTTTCTTTCTGAAGTTAAAAATTATTGAGAAATGAAGTTAGCTGTTTAAGTATATAGATAATTAAGACAAATAAGAGAAGTAAGAGAATTTAAAGCATACTAGTTGCTAAACAATCTGTAAGCTCAACATTTAAAGACTATTATGAATAAAAACTGAATACTGAAAAAAAATAGTAAAAAGTGTAACCTTTTTAAATGGCATGCGTAAGAATGAAAACAATAAAAAAGGAGAGTTATGAGGCAGTTGATTATTTCTATGATGATTTTTTCGGCATTTGCAGCCAAAGCACAAAGCAACCTGTTAGTATCGGCCGATGAAAAAGCAAAAAAGTATTCGCAACAAATGGAAAACTTGTTTGAGTTGAAAGAAAAGCAACTTAATGAGATTTACCGTTTAAGATTTGAATTGTCGCTGGCAGTTAATCTGGCAGCAAAAAAACTGGCCGAACAGCCCGAAAAGCTTGACAAAAAGCTGGCTACAGCACAGCAAAGGTTTGAAGCAGGCATTAAAAAAACGTTGAAAAACGAACAGTTTACCGCCTGGACCGAGTACAGACAAAATGTACTTAAAAACCATGTTGACGAGTCACAAACCGGTGTAGCCGATTTTAATTTGCAATAATTTTTTTTAGAAAATTTATAGTACTGCCCGTTCAGCTATTGAACGGGCTTTCTTGTTGGTATATACTACAATGGGGCTTTTATCCACCACATTTATTCAGCAACATAAGGCTTAGCGTGTGCAATAATCTTTAATCTTTGTAGTTGTGATTTTGTGATGAAAAAGTTATTGATTTTACTGCCTTTTATTTTTTCTTTTCTTTCCTGCAACCAACCTAAAAAAATACCCACTCAACAGGAAGCCTGTTTTTTTGTGCCGCCTGATGCCTCATTAGATTCAATAAGAAACAGTCTTAAATTAAAGAAACAGTATCTCAATAATTATTTCAAGTCGTTACATAAATCGGGTGCATTTAAAGGCAATGTATTAATAGCCGAGAAGGGAAAAATTATTTACATGGGTGCGTTTGGCAACGCACACAACCGAACTAAAGACCAGCTTTCTTTAGAAACCTCATTTCAGCTGGCATCGGTTTCAAAAATTTTTACGGCAGTGGCTGTTTTACAGTTGTTTGAAAAACAAAAAATAGACCTCGATGAAAAAGTAACCGCTTATATTTCAGAATTTCCTTATGAAGATATTACCGTAAGGCATTTGTTATCGCACCGTTCGGGGCTGCCACGCTACGAGGCTTTTAATCGCAAGCAATGGGACTGGACTGTTCCTATGAGCAACAACGATATGATAAAACTTTATGCCCGGTATAAGCCCCGTTTGTTTTTCAGACCCGGAAAAAAATATGATTACAGCAATGCCAACTATGGCATTCTGGCAGCTATTGTAGCAAGGGTTTCAGGAAAAAGTTTTCATGAGTATATAAAGGAAAATATTTTCGAACCCAGCGGTATGAGTCAGGCATTTGTGTTCGATATTTTTACTCATGAAAATATGGAGGGTATTGCCTATGGACACGCCAGAGGCTACCGTTATCCGCTAGAGCCGCAACAGGATTATTTAAATGGGGTAGTGGGCGATAAAGGTATTTATGCTTCAGTTTTAGATTTATACAAGTTTGATATAGCTATGGCTAAAGGAAAAATTCTGAAGCCTGAAACACAACAACTGGCATTTGAGCGCACCATTAAAAAACGCAACCAAAAATACGATGATTACGGCCTGGGGCATCGCCTGAAAGACTGGCGCATGAATGGCGAGTTTATTCCCTACCATTCGGGCTGGTGGCGAGGTTTTAAAACTCTGTTTATTCGCGACATTTATAACGATAAAACCATAATTCTGCTTAGCAACAACGAAATTTCTCCGCAGGCACAGTTAATATGGAATGTGCTCGAAATGATTTAACTGCCTGTGCAATTAATAAGCCCTTGCATCTTTGCCTTCCATATAATTTATAAAGGCCTTGTTTACCACACGATTGCCGCCCTTAGTAGGAAAATCGCCCGAAAAATACCAATCGCCCAAATGATTAGGACAGGCCAAATGCAAGTTTTCTATAGACTGATACAGAATATCTACATTAGAAAAAATATGCTGTGGCCTTAGTATTTCTGAAATCTTTTGAGAAATTTCATCATCGGTAAACTGGCTGTATAAAACCTTTACTTCGTTTTTGGTTTCGTGAAGCGGAAGCTCTAAAGATTTTTTACAAGCTGTATATACTTCAGCTAAAAGATGTTTCAAATTACGTTCTTCCAGCAATGCAATCATAGCACGAAAAGCCACAAAATCTTTCAGCTTAGACATGTCTATACCATAACAATCGGGGTAGCGAATTTGCGGTGCAGAAGAAACCACAATAATGCGCTTTGGTGCAAGGCGGTCGAGAATACTTAAAATGCTTTGCTTCAGTGTAGTGCCTCTTACTATTGAGTCGTCAATAACCACAATAGTATCTACATTATTATTTATTAAACCATAAGTAACATCATACACGTGCGAAACCAGTTCGTCTCTTGAAGCATCTTCAGTAATAAAGGTTCTAAGCTTCGCATCTTTAATGGCCAGTTTTTCAACCCGTGGCTTAAAGCTTAGTATTTTTTCTATTTCAGCATCTTTTAGGTGTGCACCTAAATTTTTTATTTGCTGAATTTTATGTTTGTTTAAGTAGTCGTTCAGCCCATCCATTAAGCCATAAAAAGCTACTTCAGCGGTATTAGGTATGAAAGAGAAAACCGTGTTTTCCAAATCATAATCAATTGCTTTCAGAATTTTATCGGTTAAAAGATGCCCAAGTTTTTTGCGTTCCTGATAAATGTCTTTATCGGTGCCTCTTGAAAAATATATGCGTTCAAAACTGCACGATTTTTTTTCACCAGCATCGGCAACTTTAAGCTCTTTCACCTCTCCATTTTTGCGCATTATAAGTGCCTTGCCCGGCTGCAATTCTTTTACCTGTTCAACCCTGACATTAAAGGCAGTCATAATTGCCGGACGTTCCGATGCTGCTACACACACTTCATCATCTACATAATAAAATGCCGGGCGAATACCGTTAGGGTCGCGCATTACGAAAGCATCGCCATGCCCAATAAGCCCTGCCATAGCGTAGCCACCATCGAAATCTTTCATAGATCGGGTAAGAATACGCTGCACATCCATGTTTTCGGCAATAAGATGACTTATTTCTCTGTTATCGTAACCTTTCTTTTTAAAAATATCGAATTGCCTTTGTACTTCAACATCTAAGAAATGCCCAATTTTTTCAAGCACTGTAACTGTATCGGCTTGCTCTTTTGGGTGCTGGCCAATTTCAATAAGTTGCTCAATAAGCTCATCTACATTGGTCATGTTAAAGTTGCCGGCAAGTACCAGATTTCTCGTCATCCAGTTATTGCCTCTAATAAACGGGTGGCAGGCATCAATACTATTCTTCCCATGGGTGCCATAGCGCAAATGCCCCAACATTACTTCGCCCGAAAACTCAACATTGTTTTTTAGCCATTCAGCATCTTTAAGTCTTGTAGCATCTTTTTCTTCTATAGCCCTTAACGGCTCATATATTTTCTGAAAAATTTCTTTTATAGGTTGCGATGAGTTAGATCGCATACGGTCTATGTATTTATAGCCGGGTGTAGGGTTTAGTTTTATGGTAGCTACACCTGCGCCATCTTGTCCGCGGTTGTGCTGCTTTTCCATTAACAAGTAGAGCTTGTTTAAACCATACAAGGCGTTTCCATACTTTTTCTGATAAAAATCTAGTGGTTTCAGTAAACGAATAACGGCAATTCCGCATTCGTGTTTAATGGCATCGCTCATGGAAGTAGTGGTTGAAGTGCAAAAATAAATAATTGCTTTTGGTTGCCTTTGTAACCCATATGTTCAAAAAATAATTTCATTACTGAAAATTAAAATAAACCACATAGGAACATAGGAAATATAAATAGCAATGTACAGCTTGTTTCTAATGCTTTTTTTGCTTGCAAAACTATGTTTATTATAGTTGTGCAATACAGTAAAACATAGTTATTCCGTAAACGGAATTTTAGATTAAATAAAAAAACTACATTAAAACCATAATAATTTTTTAGGCTACAAAAATTCTATGTTCCTATGTGGTTTCAATTTTTTTGTGAGGACAAGTATATGTTTTAATGCAAAACGCATGTTTAACTACTCAAATTTGTGTATAAGTAAACTACTTTTTGCGCTTATGGCATTGTCTATTTCTTTTTATTTGCAGAAATATCTTTCTTTAACATGACTACAACCCATAAAGCTTCTTCGCTTACTTCAGTTTTTATATTAGGTGTTTTATTTTTCATTTTCGGATTTGTAACGTGGCTTAACGGAACATTAATACCTTATTTAAAAATTGCCTGTGAGCTAAACAACTTTCAATCGCTGTTGGTGGCCTTTGCCTTTTATATTTCATATTTCGTTATGGCGTTGCCTTCCTCATGGATATTAGAAAAAACAGGCTTTAAAAAAGGGATGATGGTGGGGCTGCTGGTTATGGCTGTCGGGGCGTTAATTTTTATTCCGGCTGCACAAAGCCGAACCTACTATTTATTTCTTGCCGGCTTGTTTATTATCGGCACCGGGTTGTCGGTATTACAAACAGCCTCTAACCCATACATTACTATTGTCGGGCCTATTGAAAGTGCAGCCAAACGCATAAGCATTATGGGCATTTGCAACAAAGTAGCCGGTGTTTTAGCACCTATAATTTTAGGAGCTGTAATACTTGCCGATGCCGATACCTTGGTTAATGAATTATCTGTGCTGAATGAAACTGCCAAAACAGCTAAACTAAACGAGCTGGCTTCGAGAGTTATTATGCCATATTCATTAATGGCACTGGCATTGGTAGCACTGGCTTTTTTGGTTAAATATTCCCCATTGCCTGAAATAGATTTAGTGCAGGAAGAAAACGTTTCGGAAACAGTAACAAAGAAAACAAGCGTGTTGCAATTTCCTAATTTGGTTTTAGGCGTTGTTGCTTTGTTTTTATATGTGGGTGTTGAAGTTATTGCGGGCGATACTATTGGCACTTTCGGACAATCGCAGGGTATTCCGCTTTCAGAAGCCAAACATTTTACTTCTTACACGCTAAGCGCAATGGTTATTGGCTACTTATTAGGCATTGCCGCTATTCCTAAACTTATTTCACAAGATAAAGCACTGGCAATTTCTGCCTTAGTGGGTATAGTGTTCAGTATAGTGGCTATAACAACTTCAGGTTATACAGCGGTGTTGTTTATTGCATTGTTGGGGTTGGCTAATGCTTTAATGTGGCCTGCTATTTGGCCGCTTGCTATAGAGGGGTTAGGCAAGTTTACCAAAACAGGTTCAGCATTATTAATTATGGCTATTGCTGGTGGTGCACTATTACCCCTGGTTTATGGCAGCCTTGCCGATATGCCGGGCATAGGGCAAAAGAGTGCTTACCTGATTATGATTCCCTGCTATTTATTTATTTTGTTTTATGCTGTAAAAGGGCATAAACTGAAGTAATAAGCCTCAAAAAAATCTATAGTGTATAGACTGCGAACTATAGACTATTAACTACCTTTGAACTTAATGAGAAACCCAACCACCGACCCTTCTGAAGAGCATTTTACCAATGCCGACCGCGAAATGGAAAACATTTTGCGTCCGCAGCGATTTAATGATTTTAACGGGCAGGAAAAAATTCTGGAAAACCTGAAAATATTTATTCAGGCGGCTAATCAGCGTGAAGAATCGCTAGACCATGTGCTGTTGCACGGCCCACCGGGATTGGGAAAAACTACCTTATCGCTTATTGTTGCTCAGGAATTGGGCGTGAACATAAAAATTACTTCGGGGCCGGTATTAGAAAAACCCGGAGACCTTGCCGGTTTGTTAACCGGACTAGAGCCAAGAGATGTTTTGTTTATTGATGAAATTCATCGCCTTAGCCCCGTTATTGAAGAATACCTCTATTCGGCAATGGAAGATTTCCGCATAGATATTATGATAGATAGCGGCCCTAGTGCCCGCTCTATTCAGTTGAAAGTAAACCCCTTTACTTTGGTGGGTGCAACAACCCGCTCAGGCTTGCTTACCTCGCCACTGCGCTCGCGCTTTGGCATCACTGCCCGAATGGAATACTACGATGCGAAAACACTGGCAGGTATTATTGAGCGTTCATCGAAAATTTTAAGCACTAAAATTATTCCCGATGCGGCTTTTGAAATAGCCCGAAGAAGCCGTGGCACGCCCCGCATAGCTAACTTGCTGCTGAAACGCATTCGCGACTTTGCACAAATAAAAGGCAACGGCACTATTGATATAGAAATTGCCAAGTTTGGTTTAAATGCACTAAATGTAGATGAACATGGGCTCGATGAAATGGACAACCGCATATTGCAAGCCATTATTGAAAAGTTTAATGGTGGCCCTGTGGGCATTAATACCATTGCTACTGCTGTAGGCGAAGAAGGCGGCACTATAGAAGAAGTGTATGAACCTTATCTTATTCAAGAAGGCTACCTGAAACGCACCCCGCGCGGCAGAGAAGCAACCGATTTGGCGTATAAACACTTGGGTAAAATTCCTCCGGGAAATATGAATACTTTGTTTGAGTATTAGCTTTAAATGAAAAATATGTAAAAACATTTTTTTCATTTATTTCATTTTTTTCATAGCTTTGTAAAAATTTACATCATGAGGAAAATAGAAATTTCAGAAGAAACTTACATAAGTTTAGAAAAACTTGTATGGGGTTTTGGAATTACCCCTGAAACAGTTATCAAAATGCTCATTTCTGAGCATAATAAAAAATCAGACCTTGTTGAGAACAATCATTTTGTGTTCAATCGCTATGAAGAAATCAAGCCGTTTGAAGAAGGGATTGATGACAATTCATATTATTATAAAAACACACCCTTTGAAATTGGATCAAAACTCAGATATAAGTCTAAGCTCAATGTTATTGCAATTGTTCAAAAAGATGGATTTAAAGTAAATGGAACTATTGTAAAAAGTCCTACAGCTGCTGCAAGAGTTGTAACTGGCAATGAAGTAAATGGCTGGCAAGCATGGGAGTATTTTGATGAAAACGCAGATATTTGGAGAGAAATTGACTATTTAAGACAACTACATAAATAAGAAAGTATGTGCAATTTAAATACAACGTTATCCTTATGCACTTGTGCGCCTGATGAAGAACTTGATGAGTCTAAACAAGTAATTTGGTCTCTTTACAGGTTAAGTACCCACAGAATTCAACCCAAAAAATTTGATGTTGTGGGTGTGTTTATGTTAAGGTATGATTTCAGAGAAGAAAATATAGGTGAAATTATAGAAGGGCATTTAAATCAAAGAAACTGTTTTGACTTTGAATATACTCCCAAAGAAGATGACCATTTAAACATTAAAGGAACTATTAATTATGCGAGTGTTAATATTGATTTTGCATTTAATGGCAGTTCATGGTATCTATGTTCTCCGGTTCGTAATACGAGATATTTAAAAGTACAAAGGAGAAAATTCAATAAGGGCAAAGTTTTATAATCAGTTGTCGCCTTTTATTCTTAATTCCTTTATATTTCAGCAAAAATTTTAAACTAAGAAAGATTCCTGCGGAATGACAAAGAGACAATACCGCATTTTTCCCGCCCTCGCTATCGTCCCGGCTAGTGTGTGTTTATCGTGCATCTTGCACACAAGTTTAAATCTATCCCCCTTGGCGTAGGCTACCTGAAACGCACCCCGCGCGGCAGAGAAGCAACCGATTTAGCTTACAAGCACTTAGGTAAAATTCCTCCGGGGAATATGAATACGCTGTTTGAGTATTAATATAATATAGACTCATACTTTCTAAAAAAACAAGTTTATTCCTCATTAAACCCATTCCTTAAATGTTGGTCTAAGCTTTGCATTATTTTTAGTGCAACTTTGAATTGATTAAAATTATTGATGCACTCTTCCGATTCTGAAATTCTGTTAACCTTCAACAACGAGGCCACTAAAGAAAAAGGCTTTCGTATGTTAATGAATGCCTATCAGGAAAAGCTGTACAATCAAATATGGCGCATGACACAAAATCATACCCACACCCATGATATTTTGCAAAATACCTTTGTGAAAGTGTGGAAAGGGCTTCAAGGGTTTCAGGGCAATTCACAATTGCACACATGGCTTTACAGTATAGCAAGAAATGAAACCTTAAATTTTCTGCAAAAAGAAAAGAAACATCAATCAGTTGAATTTGAAAACCATAAACAGGAAAACAACTTTACAACCAATGCTGAAACCATTTCTGCAAATGATATTGAACAAAAACTAAATAAAGCATTACTAACCTTGCCCGACAAACAACGCGAAGTTTTTTCAATGCGCTATTTCGATGAACTTACTTATGAGCAAATGAGCGAATTAACCGGCACTTCTGTTGGGGCATTGAAAGCATCATACCATCATGCAGTAAAAAAAATTGAAAGTTTTTTAACCGAAGATTAAACCTTTTATATTTCAATCTATCAAAACCTTTGTAATGTCTGAAACAAGAAAAAACATACAGGAAGAATTAAACAACATAGCCCCAATACTTTCGGGTTTAAAGCCAAAAGATATTGAAGTGCCTGCCTACTACTTTGAAAATTTACAACAGCAGGTATTTAATAAAATTAGGGTTGAAGAAGCCGAGAAGTCGTTTTTTGATATTTTGTTGCTTAAGGGTTTACAGTTTTTACAACCCCAATATGCGGTGCCTGCATTTACCATTGCTATTTTAGTTTCTGTTTCGGCAATATTACACATTAGCGAAAAGCAGCAACAGTTTTACGCAAACCCTGAAACAATTTCAGAATATCTTCTAGAAGAAGAACTGAATATGGAAACCATAAACAGCCAACTAACTGCCCAAGATGTTAAAGCTTTAGAAAAACATATAGCTATAAATTTTTCTGAAAAAAGTATTATCAACGAGGTTTTTTTAGAAGAGGTTGATGAAGAAATTATTATTAACGAATACATGTAAAATTTGTATAACAGCCATTACAAAAACTTAAAAAAATTATCACTATGAAAACACTGAACATATTTATTGCAAGCATTCTTATTGTTGTGTCACAAATGGCTTTTGCACAACATAACGGGCCACATGCTAAAAATCCACAGGCCAACAAAGAAAAAATTGAAGCCATGAAAGTTTCTTTTATCACCGAAAAACTAAGTTTAACGCCTGAAGAAGCACAAAAATTCTGGCCGGTTTACAACCAGTTTAAAGCTGAAATGAAAGAAATTAAGAAAGCCGGTAAAATGCCCAATGGCGAAGCAAGACCCAATATAGAAACCATGACGGAAAAAGAAGCCGCCACATTTGCCGAGCAGCGTTTTATTACCGAACAAAAAGCACTTGATATAAAAAAGAAATATCATGAAGAATTTAAAAAAATACTTCCTGTAAAAAAAGTAGCACAGTTATACATTGCTGAAGAACAGTTTAAGCGCGAGTTGCTTAAGCAAATGAGAAGCGAAAAGCCTTAGTTTTTAGTGCTTTTAAATATTAGCCGTGAATACTGTAAGCGTTCACGGCTTTTGTTTTTTTAATAGTTGCTCTATTACTGCCGCAAAATGCATATGTTCTAAAGCCTGAATTTTTTTTCTTAAAGTATCCACCGTTTCGTTATTGGCTATTGGGGTTTCTGCCTGAAAAATTATTTGTCCCTCATCGTAATGCTCGTTAACATAATGAATGGTAATACCTGAAACCTGTTCACGGGCATTTAATACAGCTTCATGTACTTTGTCGCCATACATGCCTTTGCCACCAAACTTAGGCAACAAGGCAGGGTGAATATTAATAATTTTATCAGGATAATGATGCACCAGCACATCAGGTATTTTTTTGAGAAAACCTGCCAATACAATTAAATCTGTTTTAAAATATTGCAGATGTTGCAAAAGTTTTTCAGGCTGAAGTAAATCGGTATTGCTTACAATTAATAACGGAATACCATAACTGTTAGCAATGTTTATTACACCTGCTTTAGAATTGTTGGTTACTATTAAGGCAACCTTTACATGTTCTGAATGAGCGAAATGACTGATGATAGATTGTGCATTACTACCTTTACCTGAAGCAAATATGGCAATATGTTTAGTTTTGTTGCTCAACTGTTAAAAATGAGAGGGCAAACTTACTCAAAACAATTCGGCTTAGTATTTGTAAACTGCAAAACTTCATTTTATGCGTGGTAATAATCGTATTAGGCTTTATATGCAGATTCTGTTTGGGGTTACAGTGGTATTAACTGTTTTTTTAGTGTATTATAATTCAAAACATAAATCGAAAAATGGCAATGTAAGCAGTTTTTTTCCCCAGTTAAATAGTTTACAGGAGCGTATCGATAAATATCCTAACGGAAAAATAAGAGCCAGAGGTAATACCAGAAATAATATTAAAGAAGGCACCTGGTTATATTTCGATATACATGGGAATGTGGAATTAGTTGAAACTTATGAAAACGGGGTTTTAATAAATACTCAAAAGCCCAAATAGTAATAAAAGCCATTTGTTATTTTGCTATATTCTTGAGATTGATATTTGTATTTGTTTAATTTTTTTGAAAATTTTTTAAACAATCTGAAAACAGCAATGTTACTACTGCTTTAAAAACCAAAAATTAAACAAAATGAAAAAAAGATTTTTCCAGTTTTTACTGCTTGTAACATTTACAGGAGTAGTATTATCTTCTTGCAAAAAAGATGAAGAAGACGATGACAATGCACCAACCCAAACAATCGTAGAAATTGCGCAAGGCAATAGCGATTTCAGCATTTTAGTGCAAGCATTAACCCGTTCTGACCTTTCTGCAAATTATGCAACTGTGTTAAGTGGCGATGGTCCATTTACAGTATTTGCACCAACCAACGCTGCTTTTCAGGCTTTGTTAACTGAATTAGGTGCAAGCTCATTAAATGATATTCCTGCTGCTACCTTAGAAGAAGTATTGAAGTATCACGTAGTAAGTGGTAAAGTCTTAGCCGGTTCTTTAACTGAAGGACAAGTAGTTACTACTTTGCAAGGCGGAACTTTCACTATTGGCTTAGCAGGTGGTGCTAAAATTACTGATGGTCAAAGCAGAGTAAGCAATATTACTGCTACTGATATTGAAGGTACTAATGGTGTAATTCACGTTGTAGATAAAGTGATTTTACCATAAGGTTTTTCATCTTACAATAACGTTAATAAATGTAAAGCAACTGTTCTGAACAAGAGCAGTTGCTTTTTTATTTGAAAAAATTAATCAAAAACGTTTCTGCATTGTTCTATTCACGAACTTTACAAAAACTTATTTCTGTTGAATACCTCCTATAAAAGAAGTGTTAGCATCTGGTTGTTTATTGGGGTGCTAATGGTGTTTGTTCAAATTATTATTGGCGGAATAACTCGTCTTACCGGTTCGGGCTTATCCATAACAAAATGGGAAATTGTAACCGGCACACTGCCACCACTTAACGAAGCTAAGTGGCAACAAGAATTCGATTTATACAAAGCCACGCCACAGTATCAGAAAATAAATAAAGGCATGAGCTTAGATGAGTTTAAATTCATCTATTTCTGGGAATATTTTCACCGCCTTTGGGCAAGGCTTATGGGCTTTGTGTTTGCTATTCCTTTTGTGTTTTTTTGGCTGAAAAATTATTTTGATGTGCAACTGAAAAAGCGGCTTATCATTATTTTTCTATTGGCATGTTTAGTAGCTTCATTTGGTTGGATAATGGTTGCCAGCGGCCTGGTAGAGCGTCCGTGGGTAAATGCCTATAAACTTACTTTGCATTTAGGCTTAGCGTTGTTTTTGTATGCTTATTTATTCTGGACTGCCTTATTAGCCACATTCAATCGTCACGAAATTGTAATTAATAAGGGTATAAAAAAATTAGGCAGGTTTTTATTGGTGGTTTTAGCAGTACAATTATTTTTAGGCGGATTAATGAGCGGTATGAAAGCCGGCTTATTTTACCCTACCTGGCCCAAAATGGGCGATACCTGGATACCACAGGTAATTTTAAATTTTTACGAATGGAAACTGGAAGATTTAACTATGTATGACAGCAAGCCATTTGCCGTGGCACAAGTGCAGTTTTTTCATCGATTAATTGCTTATATACTCAGCATCTTAGTGTTGGTTTATTATTTCAGAATAAAAAATTTACAGTTGCCGGCTATAAAACATCTGCTGCCTGTGGCCATTTTGGCTCAAGTGGTAATTGGTATTATTACGGTTATTAATTGCAAAGCCAGCATTCCGGTATTCTGGGGGGTGTTGCATCAGGGCATGGCTATAGTTTTACTTTCGGTTTTGCTTTCAGTAATTTATTTTTCTGAAAAGAATAAAACCGTTGCCGCATAACTTTTCAATTTGTTAATAATCGCCATTTCTTTTTTCGGTATTAATCTTAATACATTTGCTGAAATTTCAATTTAATATGAAAAATATTTTTTCAGCATTATTAGTAGTATTTTTTGCACTGATTGCAAATGCGCAAGACAATGTTGGTATTGGTAATTTAAACCCGCACCCATCGGCTATTTTAGATTTAACGGCTACTGATAAGGGATTGTTAGTTCCTAGAATGGACTCGCTGCAACGTAATGCTATTGCTACCCCGGCTAACGGATTGGTGGTGTATGACAATAGCTACGGCTGTTTTTATTATTATAAAAGCAACACTTGGCAATCGTTATGTGAAACCAGATTTGATTCTATTACGGTAACCATAGCTTCTTTCGACACAGTGTTTGCCAACTATGCACAGTTCGATACACTATTGGTAACTATAGCCTCTTTCGATTCTATTTTTTCTCAAATAGCTCAACTTGATACGCTTTATTCTCAGGTAGCATTTTTCGACAGTATTTTTTCTGTGATAGCTTCTTTTGATACTATTTATGCTTCTTTTGCTCAATTCGACAGCATTTTTGCTTCTTATGCAAGTCTCGATACAGTTTTTTCAAATATCATTTACACCGATTCTATAGTTGTTGGAGGCGAATCTTTACAAACCATTATTAACAATGCCGTAAACAACTCAGTAAACGGAAATGCGTGGTTGCAAAATGGGAATGGCGGCACAAACCCATCTACTAATTTTATTGGTACAACAGATAACCAGGGGCTTTCTGTGAGGACTAATAATACTGAAAGAATCAGAATAGAATCAAATGGTGCGGTTGGTATTGGAACTTCTTCTCCTAACGCTTCAGCAGCACTTGAAATTTCATCAACCGATAAAGGGCTCTTAGTGCCCAGACTAACCACCGCACAAAGAACCGGTATTGCAAACCCAGCTAATGGGCTGTATGTATATGACACAGATGTAAACTGTTTTTTCAGTTATAAAACTGCTGCACCTGCAGGTTGGGTATCTATGTGCCCCGAGCCCAGAGGAATTATTGTAATGTGGAGTGGCACTTTAGCCAATATTCCTTCAGGCTATGCTTTGTGTGATGGAAGTTTAGGAACGCCTGACTTGAGAGACAGATTTATACTTTCTGTAGGAACAGCAGAAAACCCTGGAGCAACCGGAGGTGAAAGCTCTTATTCTTTATCTGTTAATCAACTTCCTGCACATTCTCACACGGGTACTACAAGTTCCAATGGTACTCACACCCATACAGGCACTACAAGTTCCGAGGGAGCGCACACGCATACAGGCACTACCAGTACCGAAGGCAGCCATACACATACCATGAATCATACACACACTATTAATGACCCCGGCCACTCGCATGTTGTTGCAGGTAATAATACCTTTAGCAGTGATGGTTCAACATTTGAAACTGATAACAGCAGCAATAGCCAACCCAGAAACACTTCAACCAGTACTACCGGTATTTCTATAAATAGTTTTAATGGTTCTACAGGAAGTGCCGGCTCTCATGCACATACATTTACTACAGCCAGCAACGGTGCTCACACACATAGTTTTACAACAGCCAGCGGTGGTGCACATACACATTCATTCACCACTGACTCTGTAGGATCAGGTGCAACAATAGACAACAGACCTGCATATTACAAACTGGCATTTATTATGAAACTGTAATTACATGAAAAAACATCTTCTATTCATTTTTATATTTTTTGTTGCAATACTAAATGCGCAGGAAAACAACTTGCCGAAAGAGATAGCTGTTGCTTTACAAAAAGAATTTAAAGAGTTTCAGGTAAATCGTTTTAACAAACAAGACGACTCGTTTTATGCTGAAATAATCTCAGGAAAAGACTTGTTTACTTTAACTTTTACTAAAGAAGGTAATTTGCTTGAAAAGCAATTAGTTTTTTCGCTGTCTGATGCTATATTCAATAAAATAACATCGCCATTTAAAATTGAAGACATCAGAAGCACTGATGAAGGCATTAATGAAATTGAAATAATTTCAGAAAATAAGAAAAGAGTATTTAGAGTTAATAAAGACGGCAGTGTTACAGAGCTATAAAAGCATCTGCTCTAAAGCCAGTTTTCTTGAGCCTTTTAAAAGAAAAACGGTGTTTTCAAAAACCTGAGACACAAACCATTCTTTTGCTTCGGCAGTAGTATTAAAGTGTAAGCAATTTAGTTTGTCGGCAACTTTACCAAACTCGCTTCCTACTAAAACTACCTGGCTTAATTGCATATTTTTCAGCTTCAGTGCTATAAGTAAATGTTCTTCATAAGAAGCCTCTCCAAGTTCCAGCATATCTCCAAGTATGGCAATCTTTTTTTCAGCCTGAATAAGCGATAAGTTTTCCAGTGCTTCGCTCATGCTGCTTGGGTTGGCATTGTAAGCATCCATTATAAACGTATTGCTGCCCTGCTGAATGATTTGCGAACGATTATTAGAAGGCACATAACTTTCTATGGCTTTCTTAATTAATGCAGGCGAAATATTAAACGAAAGCCCAACAGCCACAGCAGCCATTATATTTTCAAAATTATATTTACCCACAAGATTAGTAGCTACTTCATAGCTTTCATTATTATGCTGAAAACTTACTTTCAGATAAGGAAACAGTTGTGTTACTTTTCCCCGCACTAAAGCTTCTTCGTTGCCATAAACCACTCTGTTGGCAACTATTGCCGAAGCCTGCATTAAATCATCTTGTTGCGCGCTTACAAAAGCAACACCATTGTGCTGTGCTAAATGCTCATATAATTCAGCATTGGTTTTTAGAGTGTTTTCAAGAGTAATGAAAGTTTCTAAATGGTCTTTGCCGGTATTGGTAATAATGCCATGTGTAGGGTTGGCAATTTCGCATAGCTCGGCAATATCACCCAGTTTGCGCGCACCCATTTCTATTACTGCGGCTTCAGCATCGCTGGTTATTTGCAGCAGTGTTAGCGGGGTGCCAATTTCATTATTAAAATTTCCCGGGGTCGCATAGGTAACAAAAGTGGTTTTTAATACTACTGATAATAATTCTTTGGTAGTGGTTTTACCATTGCTGCCTGCTACGGCAATAAACGGAATATTCATTTGATTGCGGTGATGCCTTGCTAATTGCTGAAGGGCTTTTAAGGTGTCTTCAACTAAAATAAAATTGCCTTCGCCCACATATTTTTCTTCATCTACCACAGCATATACCGCTCCTTTTTTCAGTGCTTCAGCCGCATATTCGTTGCCGTTAAAATTTTCGCCTTTTAAAGCAAAAAATAAATCGCCCTGTGCAATTTTTCTGCTATCGGTGCATACTCTTTTGCACTCAGTTTTCAGAATATGGTGTAGTTGTTCAATGGTCATGAAAACAAATATAGATGAATGCTTTGCAGAAAAGCAGTTTTCAATTTCAACCTAATAACATACCGAAGCAAAATATTCAATTAACTAAACAAAGTGCTTTATATTCAGTTTTGAAATACAACTTTGCAGTTAAAATATACAATATATGCTTGTTAAAACAGAAGGCATAGTTTTAAGAACCATTAAATATTCTGAAACAAGTATTATTACCAAAATTTTTACCCGCGAACTTGGGCTGCAAAGCTATATGGTAAAAGGGGTAAGAGGCGAGAAAAGCAAAAACAAAGCGGTAGTGTTTCTTCCCGGTAATATTTTAGAAATAGATGTGTATAAGCGCAACAATAAAGAGCTTCAGTTTTTAAAAGAGTTTAAGTTTAAAAGCATTTACCACAGCATTACGTTTAACGTAATTAAAAGTGCTATGATGATGTTTCTGATGGAAATTTTAAATAAATCTTTAAAAGAAGAAGAAACCAACGAAGAGCTTTATGTTTTTCTGGAAGATAGTTTTTTACAGCTCGACCACATGCAGGAAATAGATTTAAACTTTCATTTACACTTTCTTATTCAGCTTTCTGCTTATTTAGGGTTTTCTCCTTCCGATAATTACAGCAGTTACAACGGCTATTTTAATCTTTTGGAAGGCATGTTTGTAGAAAGCAATGCTGGGCAGTTGCATTGTACAGATGCCAAATACAGCAAATGGATATACTGCCTGCTGCAACATGAAAAACCAGAAGGCATTAATAATGCCTCGCGCGAAATTTTATTACAGCACATTTTGCAATACTATAATTTGCATTTACCTAATTTCAACGATATAAAATCGCATAAAATATTGCATGAAGTTTTGCACTAAACATTTTGTTATACTATGGTTTACTATTGCTTCAATACTTTATGGTTGCAGCAGCACCAATTATATTGCTGAATGGTATGTGCACGGTAAAAATGAAAACACTACCTGGCAACCCTCAAAAGTTTGTTTTAATACTGAAAATTATGAGGTGAATAATCGCAATGCTGCTCATTTTCCTGTTAAGTATATAAAGCTTGCTTTTCATTTTATAAAACATCCTGAACAGCCTTTTTTTTCAGCCTATGAAGCTTCTATGTATGCCAACGACCTGGTGATGTTTTGTAACACGCAACTGGCCAACAATATGCCTATGAACCTGCCTTTAGGCAATACCACGCCTGTTTATCCTGTGCTTTACCGTTATGTAATAGATACCGATTCAGTAACTAAAAAAGAAAAAGTTTTCTTGCATGACGATGCAGAACTGGCTTTTATGAATAAGAAAAACAATCAGCAAAATTTATTCTGGAGAAAGCAATATGATAAGTATGGTATTCAAGAAGATAATGCCATAGATATTTTTATGCTGGAGCATCCGCAAGACAGCATTGCCTCGCCAACTTACAAAGCCAGTATAGATGGTGTGGGCATGGGCCCATGGATGAAAATTGTTGGCGCATATCAGCAAAGTTTAGATTCGGTTACTGATGAAAACGGAATAAAACAAAGAAAATGGGCCGCGCAATATGTAGGCTTGTTTAATCATGAAATGGGGCATATACTGGGGCTTTCTCATACCTGGAAGTTTAACGATGGCTGCGAGGATACCCCCTTTCATGAAAACTGCTGGAACTATAGCAGCACTGCACCCTGCGACAAAGAAGTATCGAACAACATGATGGACTATAATGCCTTTCAAAACAGCTTAACGCCCTGCCAGTTGGGCAAAATAAATTTTAACCTTACCGATAAATACAGCAGCATAAGAAAGTATTTACAAAACAACTGGTGCACCCCCGAAAAGTTTAAAGACCTGGTAATTGCCAGAAATGCCAAAGTGGTGTGGCAATGCAACAAACAGGCAGAAGGCAATATTATACTGAAAGAAAACAGCACGCTTACCGTTTCGTGTTTACTATCGATGCCCGAAAACAGCAGTATTAAAATTTATCCGGGAGCGCAATTAATTGTAGATGGCGGCAAAGTATATAACGAGTGTGGTTTGCCGTGGAAGGGTATAGAAATATTTTCTTCTGAAAAAAATAAAGGCCAGGTTGAAATACTGAATAAGGCGGTTGTAGAAAACCCAATGCTAAATA
>CAZIZP010000027.1:0-35848 GCA_964543705.1 uncultured Chitinophagaceae bacterium | reverse complement strand
GTTGTGGTTTGAATTAAAAGATGGATTCACGATACTATTGGCTTCATTAAATCCTTTAGTATCATTTATTTAGTATCGAAAATATCGTGAATAAAATGCCCTGTTGCACCTAAAATAATAATGTGCTTCAGGGCTTTTTTATTTTAGGTATAAATTATGGAAAGCTAATATTAGACAGCGCAGTGCGTGAGGGATAGTAGCGGAAAGCCCGCAGCGCAGCGAGGACTTGAAGCGGATAGCCCGACCCCTTTGCGAAGCATTGGGGAAACGCCATGATAAATTCGAAATACTAAACTCGAAATACGAAACAAATTCAAAACTCTAAAATCAAAATTCAAAAAGTAAAGGCTTCAGTATAAAAAGAAAAGTGAGAGAATTAAGAGAATTGAGTGAAATGCTAAATAAATTCAAAATACAAAGCTCAAAATACTAAACTCGAAATACGAAACAAATTCAAAATTCGAAATTCAAAATTCAAAAAGTAAAGGATTGAGGATAAAAGAAAATTTTATTGAGATAATGAAAACGGTTGAGTAGCAGTTATTACTTAGAGTTTTCTGTAACCTCATTTTGCTTATGAAAGTATTTTAAAAAAATGGCCACAGAAAATACTTTATATAAACTAAAGAAGAGAAAAAAAGGCACTATAAAGTAGTTGTTTATAGGGTGAAATATTTTGTACCAAATGAAAATAAATAAAATACTTGCGGCAAACTCGGCCACCATACCCCCCAGAAAAATATAAACGAATATGGGTTTGTCCAGGCTTCGGGTAGCATAATAGCCAAATACTACATGATAAAAAAAGAAGAACAACATGCTGAACCACGAAATGGCATTAACCACATCGAATAAAGGCAAAAAACTTAAGCCCGTTAATACAATTATTGCATAAAAGGTTACTTTAAGTAGTTCTTTTAAATAATGGCGAAATTTCAGCATTGTTATTTATCGTTAACCAACTTCCAAATTATCCATACCGTTGAAATGACTACGGCTACAGATGCACCTATAACGGTAAAGATTGCATTAGTGTTTTCAAAACGCTTATCTAAATAATTACCGGCAAAATAACCTGCCAAAATCACAAACAGCATTTGAAAACCCAGCGATGAATATTTGGCATAGGCTTTAAAAAAATCATTTGCCGATTTCTTCGAGTTTTTTGGGCGCGGGGGCTGCTGCATTGGCTGGTTGTGGTTTTGCATTTCCCATACTACAGTTGCCATTAAATTTAGCACCAGATTCTACCACCAGTTTATTGGTATCTATATCACCATTAACCTCTGCAGTATTTTTCAGAAATAATAATTCTTTTACCGAAACTACACCTGATACTTTTCCTGAGATATCGGCATTCTGGCACATAATATCACCTATTACTTTTCCGTTTGGGCCAATAACCACTTTTGCATCAGAGTAAATTAATCCTTCAATAATACCGTCTATTCTAATATCGTTATTGGTTTTTATGTCACCTTTTATTACCGTGCCTTCCGAAAATAAATTCAACGTTTTACCTGCGGCATTGGCTGTGTTTTCTGTATTTTTTCCAAACATGTTTTAAAATAGTTTTAGAAAATTAAATAATCTTCAGGGTTAACAGGCAACCCGTCTTTCCATAATTCAAAATGCAAATGCGGACCCGTGGTTAACTCGCCTGTGTTTCCAATAATTGCAACCGGCTCGCCTGCTTTCACGAAATTACCGGTTTTTTTCAACACCACCGAATTGTGCTTGTAAAACGATAATATGTTAAATCCATGCTGAATTACCACTACATAGCCCGTTTCTAATGTCCAGCCCGAAAAAATTACCGTACCATCTAACGTAGCAAGTATAGGGGTATTGTCTTGCGCTACTATATCTATTCCGAAATGTTCTTTTTCAGGATTAAACTCAGAAGTAATGTACCCTTTTACCGGTGGTAAAAAATTCAGGCTGAATAAATCGTTGGTTTTTTGTTGCTTGTCTTCATAAAAAAGCAGGGCATATCCTTCTTCACGTTCTATTTCTTCACGTAATAAAATATCTTCAATAGGAATTCTGTCTAGTTTAATGGTATCAAAAAATTCTTCTTTTACGGAATTGGCTATACTTACCGAATCTAAATTCCCCTCCAGTAAGTCCTTAATATTATTCATCCATTGGGATTGCTGGTCTAAAGCTACTTCTAATGAATCGGCCCTTGATTTCATATCAATAAGGTCTCTGCGCACATTCACATCGCCATAGCCGGGAATATATTCTTTCAAAGGCGTGAAAATAAACAGCGCATATATAATAAATGCAAAGGCTACTGCCAATACACTTAAAAGCACCATTACATTAATACGTGTAAGGCTCATGGAAAGCTTTTCTTCAAAAGTTTCATCATTCATAATCACCAAACGATATTTGTTGGTGAGCTTTTTTATAATTCGCTGATGCTTTTTTTGCGGCTGTGGTTCCATATATTTCAGTTGCTAAATAAGCCATTAATCAAGAGGCTAACATTAGCAGGTTCGTTAAATGAACCCCGAATTTCGGGATTTTAAAATATTTTTGTGTTTTTACGTTAATAGGTTGCCTAAAACTGTTTCTGCCAAACAATAAAACATTTGAATAAATTTTGAAAATTTCACCTTTTTTCTGGCTACTGTTGTTACTTCCTTTTTTATCGGTTGCTCAATCTAAAAAAAAGGGAAGCAGCGATAAACGCCCCGGTTTATTAGGCAGGGCCTATCACGATATAACTGCAAGAAACAATCCTTACTTTAATGCCAATGAAAAACTGAAAGCCATTCAAAGGGGAATGCGCGATGCTCATAAAGACGATTTTACCCAAATTATTCCAGTTTATACCGATAGAAATCCTGAGGCTGCCAAAGGTGCTACAGGCGATTTAGATGAAATAATTAAGAAAGGCTCAAAAGTTATTCAATATCATAAGCCTGCCCGCTGGGCCGATGATAGTTACTTAATTATTGGCAAAAGTTATTTTCTGAAAAGCGATTTTGATAATTCTGTAAAATCCTTTCAGTATATACTTACGAAGTATAAAGAGAAAAAGAAAAAAGGCAGTTCTTCTAAAAAAGGAAAACCACAGGCTGCCGGAGCAAGCACAGCAAGTAAAAGCAGTAATGCCAAAGGCAGTTCAGGAAAAAAACCTATGACCGCTGCCCAAATGAAAGCTGCCGCCCTGGAAGCCGAACAAAAAGCACTGGAAGAAGCTGATGCTGATAAAGAAGCTGAAGCTGCCGAAAAAGAAAAAACCGGTTTTGATGGTGAAAAATACTATAAAGAAACTTTTAAAGAAAAATTAAGGCACAAGCCTGCCCGCCACCAAGCTTACATATGGCTAATTGATAACTACACCTTTATGGGTAAATACAAAGAAGCCGAAGCAGTGTTAACCGTGTTAGATGCCAAAGGCAAGTTTCCTTTTCGCCTTAGCCACCAGTTGGAAACCGCGCGAGCCAACTTATTTATGATGAAGCAGGATTATGCTACAGCATTAGATGCATTTAAAATTCTTACAGCAAAAATTAAAAAGAATAAAAACAAAAACCGCTTTCATTTTATTATGGCGCAAATTCAAGAGCGCGATAAAAACTACAGCGAAGCCGTTAATAATTACAAAAAATCTTTAAAAGGCAGGCCTAAATACGATATGGAATTTGCAGCCTGGATGAGCATTGCACGCATTGGTGCTATAGACCAGTCCATGTCTCCGGCATCTATCCGCAAGATGCTTACCAAAATGAGTAAAGATGTAAAGAATAAAGACTATTTAGATCAGATTTACTACTACCTGGCAGAATTGTGTTTAAGAGAAAACAACAAAACCTGTGCTATAGAAAATCTGGAAAAATCGGTTGAAAATTCTACTACCGATACCAAACAAAAAGCTATATCACACATTAAACTTGCCGATTTATACTTTGCCGATGAAGAGTACCGCAAAGCACAGGAAAACTATGCTGCTGCGGTAGCATTAGTAGATAATAAATATCCTAATTATGCCGAAATAAAATATCGCAGCGAGGTGTTGGCCGATTTGGTAAAACAACTTGATATTATTTATGAACAAGACAGCTTGCTGAAAATTGCCCGCCTGCCTGAAAAAGAACTAAATAAGTTTATCGATGACCTGATATTTGAAAAAGAAAAAGCAGAGAAAGCCGATAAAGAAAAAACGGAACAACTGGCTTCTAATCCGGCAGAAAAATCGAATAAAGGTGCTGAAGAAAGCGGTGGCGCTTCTTCAAAGTCCGACTGGTATTTTTACAATGTTTCTTTAAGGTCTTCCGGCTACAATGAGTTTGTAAAAAAATGGGGTAGTAAACGAACATTAGAAGATAACTGGCGCAGGCTTGATAAAAGCAGCAATGCCCTTGAAGAAGATAGCAACAAGGAAACAGAAAATGAAGAAAGTAAAGATGGCTCTACAGGTTTTGCTTCATTAGACAGGGAAGCTATGCTGAAAAATTTTCCTGTTTCAGAAGAAGCACAGGCAAAAGCCGATGATATGATTTTAATGGCACTTTATGAAGCGGCCACTATTTACAAATCGAAACTTAACAATAACAACAAGGCTATAATTACTTTTGAAGACCTGCTAAAACGCTATCCTGAAAATAAATTTGAAGCGCAGGTTTATTATAACCTGTACCTGCTGTATAAAGATGCAGGCAATATGCCTAAGTCTGATTACTACAAAAACCTGTTATTGAATAATTTCCCTGAAAGCCCTTACGCTAAAATAATTTTAGACCCCAACTATTTAGCCAACCAAAATAAAAAAAGCAGACAGGTTGAAGATTATTATAAAACTACTTTTGGCTACTATCAAAGTGGTGCTTACGATACAGTAATTGCAATGGTAAGCATTGTAGATTCATTGTATCAGGAAAATAACCTGAAGCCTAAGTTTGCTTTATTAAATGCTTTTGCCATTGGTAAAACACAAGATGTAAAAACATATAAAGAAGCCTTATCTGCTATTACCAAATCTTTTCCGGGCGATGAAGTAAAAACCAAAGCACAGGAAATATTAGACTATCTGGAAAACAGCGATACCAAAGAAGTGCGGTTGCTCAGCAATATTGCCGATTTCGATTACATGCCTAACGATGGTCATTATTTTATGCTGATGTTTGAAAACAAATATGTGAAAGCCACTGATATTTCTAATACCATTGCAAAGTGGAACGATGCCAATCGCAGCCTCGAAGATTTAAAAATAAACAGCCTTATTCTTAAAGACGATATTACTACCGTAGTGGTAAAAAGTTTTAAAAATCTGGTTACGGCTAACGACTATATGAAAGCCATAGTAAGCAGCAATGCATTTGCTTTGCTTCCTACTGAAAAAATGTATTTCAGCATTATTTCTGAAAACAATTTTAATCTTATTGTAAAACACAGAGAAATTGATTCTTACAAAATGTTTTACGAATCGAGATACACACAGTAATTATTAAGTAACTGTTTTAACCGCAGCATAAAGAAACTATTATCGCTTTCGCAAAAAACAAATTCATTTCTGTTTACGGTTGGCAATTGTTGTTAATCGTTTTGTCGCTTTTTGTTTTTGTATTGCATGTTCCTTTTCTTGAAGCCGACCCAACCGTGCTTATTCCTTATGGCAGAGATGCATTTACCGATGAAGGTTTATATGCTTCACAGGTAAGAAATTATATTCATCATCAAAATTTAACACTCTACGATTCTGATGCTTTAATTAAAACCCCTTTGTATGGCTTTATGCAATATTTGTGGTATAGCATAGTAGGCATTAGTCAGGTAAAAGCCAGATTACTTACTGTTGTTTTTGTTTTAGTAATGCTGCTTGCCATAGCTTCTCTTCACAGTAACTACAAAGTATTAATAAGTATTCTGCTGGCAGGCATACTTACAATGCAACCCTTATTTAATTACACCCATTATAGCATGGCCGAAATGCTTTCGGGTGTTTTAATACTGTGCAGCCTATTGCTTTTTAGTGAAGCAGTGTTACAAAACAAATGTCGTTATGCTTTTGCAAGTGCCATATTGTTGTCGTTTTCGTGGGGCTTAAAAATTCAGTTTCTGTATATATTGCCTGCTATGGTTGCGGCTGTTGTAATGTTGTTTTTAGCAAGGCTTGTAAAACATAAAAACCTGCATAAAGCAGGGGCTAAAATCACTTTTACCTATGTAGCAACAATAATGGTGTTTGCAGTATTGTTTTTGTTGCTATGGAAAATGCCCCACAACCAATTCTTTGGCTATATAATGAAAGAACAAACGGCTAATCGCTGGGTACCATATGAAGAGCTATATGATTATATAGATAAAATGTATGAATACTATTTTCTGAATGAAATATTTAAGCCTTCGGTCTATATTTTTTATGCTGCTATTTTGGCAGGGCTTGTACTCGCAGTGGTTCAGCATAACAACAACCGGTATTTGCTAATATTATTTTTTGCAGTGGTTTGGTTTGTGGCAGAACTACACAAGCTTAAAATGTATTACCTGCCAGTAAGATATCTGGTAGGTCTTTTTTTGAGTGGCGGGTTTATTATTGCCATTGTTGTTAATGAGTTGCTTGTTATTAAAAGTCATTTCAAAAGCCTGAAAATATTATTCAGGGTTACAGCCGTTTCGGCATTAATATACCTTTTGTACTACAACAGTAATAACTACATAAAGCAATACCACACACGCACCTTTGCCATGAAAGAAATAAATGAATATTTTGCTGATTATAATTTTGACAATCGCCCCGTAATTGGTGCATGGGCAGCTTCTTTAACATGGAAAAGCAATGCCTTAACGCTACCTGTTTGGAACAATTATCTTGATATAAACCGCATTTTAGAAAAACATCAGCCTAAAGTTATAATTACTGAAGCTGATGAAGCCGATTCGGGGCAGGCATATACTTTAAATGGTATAAACTACGAAGCCACTGCCGATTCCATACTGCATAAAAAAATAGATAACTGGAATATCAAAATAATATGGTTGAAATAAAAACATGCCGTTGCTTGGGTTAAAGCCATATTATATTCAACTTTATTGCGCCAAATACAAAAATTATATTCTAAATGAATAAACAACACCTGAAATACCTTTTAATACTTTGGGCTTTGTTTTTAACAGGCTTAGGTTCTTTTGCTTTGCTAATGTGGCTTATATCGGCCGGTGTTTTTGGCAAGCTGCCCACCTTCGAAGAACTGGAAAATCCTAAAAGTGCTTTGGCAACCGAAGTGTGGAGTAGCGATGGGGTATTGCTGGGAAAATACTATAGCCAAAACCGTAGCAATGCCACCTTTGAAGAGTTGCCCAAAAACCTGGTAGATGCTTTAATAGCTACAGAAGATGTGCGCTACTACGACCATTCGGGTGTAGATGTGCGTGGCCTCGGAAGGGTATTGGTAAAAACCTTGTTGCTTAGTCAGGGCAGTGCAGGTGGCGGCTCTACTATTACACAGCAATTGGCAAAAAATCTTTTTCCGCGCGAGCGGCTCAATAAATTTCAGCTTGTTATTCGCAAACTGAAAGAGTGGATTATTGCCGCCAAGTTAGAAAAATGCTATACCAAAGAAGAAATTCTTACCATGTACCTCAATACGGTTGAGTTTAGCGATAATGCCTTCGGAATAAAATCTGCCGCTCGCACTTACTTCAACAAATCGGTAAAAGATTTAAAGCCTGAAGAATCGGCCGTGCTGGTAGGCATGTTGAAAGCACCATATTTCTACAACCCCCGCATTAACCCCGATAATGCCATAGGCAGAAGAAATACCGTGCTTGCCCAAATGAAAAAGTACGATAAGATTAATGAAACAGCTTTCGATTCGTTAAGCAAAAAACCTTTAACTATCGATTTTAAAAGCAGCAGCCACGTTGGCGGGCTGGCACCTTACTTCAGAGAACATTTAAGAATGTGGTTGCAGAAATGGTGTAAAGACAATAAAAAATTAGATGGTACTAATTACGATATTTATAAAGATGGTCTGAAAGTTTATGTAACTATAGACTCGCGTTTACAGCAATATGCTGAAGCAGCCATGAAACAACATTTTAAAGAAGTGCAGCAAAAATTCTTTACCCACTGGAAAGGCAAAGACCCCTGGAAAGAATTTCCCGATGAACTTACCCGCATAGTAAAACAAACCGACCGCTACAAAATAATGGCTGCCAATGGTGCCACCAAAGCCGAAATAGACAAGGCCATGAATACCCCAAAGAAAATGAAGGTGTTTTCGTGGGAAGGCCCTAAAGACACTTTAATGTCTCCCCTCGATTCGCTGAAATACCACCGCATGTTTATGCAAAACGGTTTTCTGGCTGCCGATGCCAAAACAGGCGAAATAAGAGCATGGGTAGGCGGTATAGATTATGAGCATTTTAAGTTCGACCACGTAACTTCTCAACGCCAGATAGGCTCTACCTTTAAGCCTTTTCTTTATGCTACGGCTATAGACAATGGCTGGTCGCCCTGCTACGAAATTTATGACTTAGCCGTAACCTTTGAAGATTTCGATAACTGGACCCCCTCTAATGCCGACAATAAGTTTACAGGCGAAAAAATGAACCTGAAAAAATGTTTGGCTTTGTCGCAAAACTCCTGTTCAGCCTTTTTAATGAAACAAATTGGCCCGCAGCCGGTAATTGATATGACCCGCAGACTGGGCATTACCAGCCATATAGACCCTTACCCCTCTATTTGCCTGGGTACCCCCGATATTTCATTAATGGAAATGACCGGTGCTTACACGGCCTTTGCCAATTCGGGCGTATATAGCAAGCCGTTTTTTGTTACCCGCATTGTAGATAAAAACGGAAATCTGGTGCAGGAATTTCCAGCCGATAAAACCGAAGCCTTGAGCGAGCAAACCGCCTATGCAATGGTAGAACTGCTGCGCAATGTTACCACCTATGGAACCGGTGCCCGCTTAAGAGGCATGTATAAAATTACAGCCGATATGGGCGGCAAAACCGGTACTACCCAAAACCAAAGTGATGGCTGGTTTATGGGCATTACCCCGCAACTGGTTGCCGGCAGCTGGGCAGGCTGCGATGACCGTTTTGTGCGTTTCAGAAGTTTAGAAATGGGGCAGGGGGCGCGCACTGCCATGCCGGTGTGGGCATTATTTTTTCAGAAAGTATATGAAGATAAAAGCCTGGGCTACGATGTAAACACACGTTTTACACCACCTTCTACCCCCACTACCATAGAGCTCGATTGTAATAAATACAAGCAGAACAACCCACAGCAATTGCAAAAAGCCCCTGCCAGCGATTTCGACAGGTTTTAAAGCAATACTATAATACTTTGTATAAAACCGGGCTGCTGGGCGAGGCATCCATTTCAATAGGGGCGGGCTGAATATTTACAAAATACAAGCCATCGGCTACTTCATCGCGAATAAATATCAGCTCGGTAATGGTAGCACGGGTTCGGGGGTTTTCAGGATATTGCCAGAAAGCCTTGTGCGAAAGCAGCTTGCCTTCGTCTTCCTCTCTATCAACCGAAGGTAAATCAATAAGCAAGTGTGCCACACCCTGTTCTGCCAAAAAACCTGCTGCTTCGTGGTGTAAATAAGGCGGGTTATGCCCCGAATATTTGGCAACCATTTTCAGTTTATCATTGGGCAGGGTTCTTATAGCCACCGCCTCGGTGGGGCTGTGTTTCAAATGCGCTTTCAGTTGTTCTCTGAAAATAATTTCATCGCCATTTTGGGTTTGCATGGGGGCAATGCTTATTACTTCGCACAAAAAAAAGTGTTGGCTAAAGCAATCGGTAACATAATATCTTTCTTGCGAAATATGCCCCACACATTCGGTGTGGGTGCCGTTGCCGTGGGGGTTTAGCGTAAGGTTAAAAAAGTTTACGGCACCGCCCAGTTGTGTATCTCCGGTAAAACTGCCTGCCACCACCGGTTCGGCAAAGGGTGCAGGTGCATAAAAGCAGTTAACATTGTTTTTGCCCGGCTTTATGTTTATGCCAATATTTTCAGGCTTTGCCAAATCTATCTGGTAGCTGTTGCCTTTGTGTTTTATAGTGGTAATCATGCCCGGTAATTTACTTAAAAATACAATTTTGGTTGGTTGTTGGGTATAAGTTTTAGACAAGCCGTTAGCTGTTAGTTTTATGTTTTATGTTTTATGTAATAAGTTATCAGTTGTCAGTTTTGGGTTCAGTGTTTTTTTTGTCATGCCGTAGGCATCTTTCTTTTGTGGGGGGTATTTATCGGAAAGTTTCTTCCAGAATGACCGTTTGTGAATTTTACTTTTTGAATTTTGAATTTCGATTTTTGAATTTGTTTAGGATTTAGTGCTTAGTATTTTGAATTTTACTTACTTTTCTCAATTTTCTCATTTTTCTTTTATCCTGAAGCCATTAGCCTTTAGCCCTTAGTTTTCGGGAAAGCCAAGTCCCCCTTGCGGGTGGCAGCGTGTGAGTGTGAAGGGGGTAGGGGGATGACTTTTGAATTTTGAGCTTTTTGTTTTGAATATTTAACCACATAGGAGATACATAGATAGGCAAGTGCTTTATTAATAGCCACTACTGTGTATTTTGCTTGCAAACTATGCCTTCTGTGTTTGTTAAAAATTAGCATAAAACCCAGCAAAACATAGCAACCCCGCAAGCGTGGTTAAAAGGTACAACCGCTATATATCTATGTGGTTTGGTTTAAGTTTTCAGTTTTGGGTTCAGTGTTTTTTTTGTCATGCCGGAGGCATCTTTCTTTTGTGGGGGTATTTATTGGAAAATTTCTCCCGATAGCTATCGTGGACAGAATGACCGTTTGTAGATTTTACTTTTTGAATTTTGAATTTCGATTTTTGAATTTGTTTAGGATTTAGTGCTTAGTATTTTGAATTTTACTTACTTTTCTCAATTTTCTCATTTTTCTTTTATCCTGAAGCCATTAGCCTTTAGCCCTTAGTTTTCGGGAAAGCCAAGTCCCCCTTGCGGGTGGCAGCGTGTGAGTGTGAAGGGGGTAGGGGGATGACTTTTGACTTTTGAATTTCGATTTTTGAATTTGTTTAAGATTTAGTGCTTAGTATTTTGAATTTTAATCAATCCCGTCAGCTAAAGCAGACGGCAATTTATAAGGGGGCTACTATTGCCGTTAGGCTTTAGCCAACGGCTTTTTGAATAACCACACGAGCATTCGGGAAAACCAAAATGCTTCTATGAAAAACATATGAGTATTTAAGAAAACTTAAATACCCTCGGAATTTATCCGCGAGCATTTGAGAAAACCAAAATGCCTTCGGAATTTATCCGTGAGCATTTGAGAAAACCAAAATGCCTTCGGAATTTATCTGCGAGCGTTTGGGAAAACCAAAATCCTTCCGGAATTTGTCCGCGAGTATTTGGGAAAACCGAAATGCTTCCGGAATTTATCTGCGAGCATTTGGGAAAACCGAAATGCTTCCGGAATTTATCCGCGAGCATTTGGGAAAATCCAAATGCCTGTAAATAATATTTTTATACATGCTGAAATATAGATATGAAAATTTGGCATATAGTATGAAATTTTTGCAGTGGCAATAATGAAACTGAAAAAATGGCAGAAAACTGAAGGGCAACATCTTAACCGAAAGAAGGGTTTGATGATTTATGAAAAGTATAGATATTTATAAATAATGCGATACAGACCATGTTAATTTTTTAATAAATTCTAGAGGGTTGTGGGCGCATCAACTTGAGAACTTTGATTATTTTAGCCATGAAAGAACGTAAATTTGTTCTCTTGTTAAAATTTACTACATGAAGAGTGAAAATATTGCATCTGAACCACAACTGAGATTCGAAACTGTTTTACCCAAAACGGTTGCTTCAAATAAAAAAAAGATTGAAATGATTTCTCTTTTTTCGGGTTGTGGCGGAATGGATTTAGGATTTCATTTATCAGGTTTTGATATAAAATGGGCAAATGATTTTGACAAGATGGCTTGTGTAACCTATGCCAAGAACATTGGTAATCATATTGTCCACGGAGACATAACTCAGTTGGATTACCAACAAATACCTGATGCAGATTTGGTTATAGGTGGTTTCCCTTGTCAGGATTTTTCAATGATTTGGAAAAGAGGAGGGATAAACACAGACAGAGGAAATTTGTATAGAAATTTCGTAGATATTGTATCCTTAAAAAATCCTATAATGTTTGTGGCAGAAAATGTAAAAGGTATTCTGACAGCTAATAAAAAGAAAGCTATCAAACAAATAATTGAAGATTTTTCAAAGACGGGCACGTATGGCTACAACACGACTCCATACTTAATTAATTTTGCCGACTATGGTGCTCCTCAACTTCGAGAACGAGTTTTAATTATTGGGGTAAGAAAAGATATTGATGTATTTTTTGACATTCCATCACCTACTCATTCTCCAACAAGTTATGTTTCTGCAAAAGAGGCTTTAAAAGGTGTTGAAAAAGTAAAATTCAACAATGAGCATCAAAACATTCAAGAAAGCACTATAGAAAAGTTAAAGCTGATACCACCAGGAGGCAATTTTACAGATATTCCTAAAGACTCTCCCTATTATGTAAAAGGTATGATTTCTCACGTATACCGCAGGTTGCATCCTGATAAACCTTCAACCACAATCATTGCGGCAGGTGGTGGCGGAACTTGGGGATATCATTTTAAAGAGCCACGCCCTCTAACAAATAGAGAAAGAGCAAGACTTTTTGGTTATCCAGACGATTTCATATTTGAAGGAAGCATTACAGACGTAAGAAGACAAATTGGAAACTCTGTTCCACCAGCTGGTATACTACCAATTGCAAAGCACATAAAAAAATTTTTAGAAACGGTTAAAGTAAATGTATACTAATTTATCACATCACGGAGGAGATTTTAGAGATATTCTAGACAAAGAATTTCCGAAAGCAAAGAATGTTTGTATTGCTTCTGGATATACATCGTTAGATATTCTTCATGCTTATGAGGAAGGGTTTTTAAAAATTGCAAAATCGGGAGGTGTATCAAGATTATTACTTGGAATGGCTTTCTATGAAGGTTTAAGTTTAAAAAAATTAGAAGTTGCAAATCAATTAAATGAAAAACTAAAAAAATTTGGAAACGGCTCTGGTGTCTATGTAACAAATGGACGCAGATATCACGGAAAGGTCTATTGGTTTGACAACGAAACAGCAACTAATATTTATGTAGGCTCTTCAAATTTTTCATCAAGTGGTACCCGCGGGAATATTGAGTGCACTGTTCCAATATCAGATTTAAAACAAAAAAAGTCGCTAATTGACTTCTTAAATGACCTTTATTCTTCCGACCACGCAATTACAATTGACAAGGCAGAAATAACTGTTCCGGGCAAGAAAAAAATAGTTTTAAAAACCGTTGAAAATTATTGGAATGCATTAAAACGATATGATCCAAAAACAATTGATATATCTAAGATGCCTAAGTTTGAATTTCCTCTTGAAAGAGTAGCAGAAATGGAAAAATCAAATCTCAATGTATATTTTGGTAAAGGTAGGCTTAACACAAAAAATGGAAAAATTATACCAAGACCGTGGTATGAAATAGAGCTAATTGCAAACAACGACCTAAATTCTCAATTATACTATCCCAAAGGTGACTTTCTGGCATATACGGATGATGGATATATCATTCCAATGAGGACACAAGGCGATTTTTATAAAAACATAAGGTCTAAACAAAGCTTACAGATTTTCGGAATTTGGTTGAAAGGAAAGTTAGAGAGAAGCGGGGCATTATCCAAATATGAACCAGTTACACTTGACACTCTAGAAGAATACGGTAATAATAAACTTGGTTTTTACAAAATTGAAGAAGGTAAATACTACATGACTTTTTAATTCCAAAACTGGCGCAAGTCCCCGCTGGTCTTAGCATCCGCTAAGACCTAAAAATGAAAACTATAGCGTCCGCTAAGAAGATTGTTTTTTAATTTAGATTTATGGGAAAAGAGTGTGTTGCCAATTATGAAAAAGGCATTGAAGGTAAAATTGAAATTACTTATTTAGTGATGTTTGTAAATGCTGAGCGTACGCTTCATGTTGTTTCGGAAACGTAGCGGATGCTACAACCAGCTAAGGGCTATGAAATTAAAAGATAAAAAAGTAGAACGGGTTTAAATTATATTTACAAAAACTAAAAAATGAAAAAACTATACTTAATAGTTCTTTTACTTTCAATTATTGTTTGTGGTTTTTCGCAAAGTCGGTATGTTTCAGAAACAACAAAAAAAATAGTTTATTCAAGAGATGGTGGTGTGTGCCAATGCTGCGGTAGTTCTCAAAATATAGAGTATGACCATATTACGCCATTTTCTTGTGGCGGTGGCAGCAGTGCTTCAAATATTCAGTTGCTGTGTATGAGTTGCAACCGAAGTAAATCTAATAGCTGTGTCTGTAAAATTCACGATAGAAGAGTAGGTACCAATTGTTGTAGTGGCAGCACCACAAAAAGCAAAACCACCACTTCTCAACAATGCTCAGGAATAACCAAAAAAGGGCTAAGATGTAAAAACAGAACCACCAATGCTAACGGTCGATGTCATTTACATTAACATTGTAAAAATCAAATTTTAAAAAATGAGTAATAACTTTTTATTTGCTGTAGATATAAACACAGAAGAAGTAATTGTTTCAGATTCGCCAAAAGGAAGTAACAAAGTAAATTTTATTGAACGTATTGGGCGTAACGAAAATGAAATACTTTATAATGCTGTTGTAACCTTAACCTGCATTTCAAAAGCTTCAGATTTTGATATTTCCATTTTTAAAGCAATGGATAAAGTTTGTCAGTTAGCATATAACAAACACAAGGGAAATATTTAGATATACCCCATAACTACCATACTGATAGTAACAACCGTTACTACAATCAACCATCAACAAAAATAAAGTTGTGGGTGTAAAAGCAACTACAAACTTGCTGTAAGCTGCTCCAAAAATCTTTAGTTATCTTCAAGTAAAATAATATTAATTATGAACTACGATAACCCTAAAAGATTTGATACCCGATTGTTAAAAACCATACTGTTTGGTGTAGCCATTTTTATTGTAGCCACCATGACCTTAGGCTCGGCATTTTTAACCATAGATGCCGGCAATAAAGGGGTGCTTTTCAGAAAATTTGGTGGCGGGCTCGATATGGATAAACAATATGGGCAGGGCTTTCATGTTATTGCCCCGTGGAACACCATGTTTATTTACGATGTAAGAAAGCAACAGGCCGAAGAATCTATGGATGTTTTATCATCAAACGGTTTATCTATTGCCGTAGATGTTACCGTTATTTACCGGCCCGATGAAAGCAAGCTGCCACAGTTGCATAATCTTATCGGCACCGATTATTTCAATAAAATAATTATTCCTGAAGTGCGCTCATCGGTAAGAAAAATTATAGGTCGCTACACCCCCGAAGAGTTGTATTCATCTAAACGAGAAGTAGTGCAAACCGAAATTCAGAATGAAACCAATAAAGTGCTGGCCTCTAATTACATCAATCTCGATGCAGTGCTTATACGCTCGGTAACTTTGCCCCCCACCATTAAAGCTGCTATAGAAAGTAAATTAAAACAAGAACAGGAATCGCTCGAGTATGAATTCCGTTTACAAAAAGAACAAAAAGAAGCCGAGCGCAAATCTATAGAAGCTAAAGGCATTCAGAATTTTCAGAAAATTATTTCAGAAAGTATTTCAGAAAAACTGTTAACCTGGAAGGGCGTAGAGGCTACGCAAGATTTGGCAAAATCGCCCAATACCAAAATTGTGGTAGTAGGCGGTGGCAAAAACGGGTTGCCATTAATTTTAAACACCGATAATTAAAAATAAATAAGTAAGGTTATGGCTGCCGCTAAAAAACCACACGATGATATACTGATAGATTTTGTTCCGCCTTCGGTTTCGTTTGTAGAAAACTTTACCAGGCCGTGGTATGCTTATTTTACCCCCGAATTTTTCGGGTTCGATAACTTAGATGCCAAAAAACCTGCACTGTATGTAGCCAACCACACCATTTATGGCGTTACCGATGGCACTTTATATGTTGCTGAAGCCTACCTGAAAAAAGGCATATACATGAGGGGGCTTGCCGATAATATGCACTTTATGATTCCCGGCTGGAAAGATGTTTTTACCAAGCTGGGCTTTGCACGAGGCTCGCGCGAAAACTGTGCTTTTTTAATGAAAAAGAAACAGCACATACTGGTTTTTCCCGGGGGCAGCCGCGAGGTATGTAAGCGAAAAGGAGAAGAATATAAGCTGGTGTGGAAAGACAGAACCGGCTTTGCAAGAATGGCCGTTGAAAATAATTACGATATTATTCCTATTGTAAATGTTGGCGGAGACGATGCCTATGATATTGTAAAAAATCCGGAAGAGGTTTTAGATGAAACCCTGTTTGGAAAAATTTTGAAAAAAACAGGTATTGCAAAAGGCCTGCTGAAAAACAACGAACACGTGCCGCCCCTGGCTTATGGTGTAGGTAAAACTATTTTTCCTAAGCCTGTAAAACTTTACTATGGCTTTGGCGAAAGAATAACTACCAAAGAATATAAAAAACAAGCCGATAATAAAGACATACTTTGGGAAGTAAGAAACCGGGTAGAACTATCTATGAACCGCATGATGGTAGAACTGCTGGAATACAGAGAGAAAGACCCTACCAAAAATGAAGGGCTGCACCGAAAATGGTTGCTGAAATAGTGTAGTATTGCATATAACCTTGCACAGCAACTTAAAGTTATTTAACAACCCGAGCAGAATTATACCTTTATTCTTTTATTACGATTGCGTAAGTTTGCTTGCTTGTATAAAACCAAGCCATACTTACAATTGTATTTAGCAAACAAAAAAACAATTTCTTATGACTATTTATACTTTATTCGGGCTAATTGGTGCAATAGCTTTGGTGGTAAACATTATTCGTTATTTTATTGAAAAACCTGCCAGGCCGCTTATAGCTTTTATTCAGGATTTTGTTGGGGTATTATTTATTTTTTCGGGCTTTGTAAAAGCTATAGACCCGTTAGGCACTGCCTATAAAATGACTGAGTATTTCCATGAATTCAACATGATGTTTATGGATGATTACTCGTTGGCATTTGCGGTTTTTATGATCGTGTTTGAACTGGTGCTTGGGGTAGCTTTATTGCTGGGCTATAAGAAAGAGTTATCTATATGGCTTTCATTGCTCATGATTATTTTCTTTACATTCTTAACCGGCTTTACGGCATATACCGGCAAAGTAACCGATTGTGGCTGCTTTGGCGATTTTATAAAACTGAAACCTATACAATCGTTTTACAAAGATGTGTTTCTAACTGCGCTGATACTTATTTTACTATTCGGAAAAAAACATATTGAGCCATTAATCAGCAAGTTCCCATCAGCTTTAATTCTGGGGGTGGTAACTATAGTTTCTACCTGGTATTGTTTCAGCAATTTTTATTTCAACCTGCCACAGTTCGATTTTCGCCCATACAAAATTGGCAACCACATTCCTGAACAAATGACCGTTCCTGATAGCCTGAGACCAGTTGTTGAGAGAATTTTTATTTATGCTAACAGTAAAAAGCCATCAGAAATAAGAGAAATTTCTGAAAAGGACTTGATGCAAGGCTTGTTAGAGTCAAAGTATGACTCATTTATTGACAGAAAAGAAAAGGTTATAAAAGAAGGAGAACTGCCTAAGATTAATAACTTCAGATTAGATAATGAAAATGGTGAAAATATTTCAGAAGAAGTATTGAATGACCCCAACTATGCCTTCTGGATTATTGCTTATGATTTAACCAAAACCAATAAAACTGCATTTACCGATAAGCTTAACACTATAGCAGCCGAAGCAAAGAAAAACGGTTATAAGGTGTTTGTAGCTACTGCTACTGCCGACTATGCAGCTTTGAAAAAAGAATTAAATACCGACTATACTTTTTATACCGGTGATGCCATTTTTCTGAAAACTATCATCAGGTCTAATCCCGGGTTGATGATTGTTAAAAATGGTACGGTAAAAGCAAAATACCATCACAGGCATATTCCCGATTATGGCACTATTAGCAGTACTGTTTTAAAATAGCAGTGTACTTTATTTTTTGCCGGTTAAATACACCCCCAGTAAAATAACACCCAAGCCAATAAGGTGTATAAGTGTTATGATTTCGCCATCGAGAAACCCCCAAAAAAGAGAAACAATGGGCATTAAATAAGTAACGGTAGAGGCAAACACCACGCTGGTATTTTTTAGCAAATAATTAAATACTACCATAGCAAAAGCAGTGCAAAATATGCCGAGAAAAACAACATAATACAAGGCAGTATAAGCCTCTTTATTGGTTTTCAGAATGGTAAAAAAATCGGTGGACAGCAATACTATAATGCCGATATAGCCGGTTGTAATATACAGTAATGCTGAAGTGGTGATAGGGTGAATATGTGCCAGTCGCTTCTTTAAATTATTAGCACCAATACCATACAACACGGCTGCACCAATAATATAAAAAGGGTAAATATTAAACTGAAAATTTACTGAGCCGTCTGATTTCAGCAAGATTAACAGCACAGTGCCTACCAAGCCCAAACCAATACCCATATTGCTTTTCCAGTTAGACTGAAAACCGAAAAACAACACGCCCATAATTAATACAAATAAAGGCGTTAACGCATTTAATATTCCTGCTAAAGCACTTGAAATACCTACCTGTGCAAAGCAGAATAGAAAAGGCGGAATAGTATTACCAATAAGCCCAATGAGAAAAACGGCAGGTAAATCTTTCAGCCTGAATTCTCTAAAGCCATTATATAACAGCACGGGAATCATTACGAAGAAAGCCACCGAAATTCTTAGTGCAGCAACCTGATGAGGCGAAAAGGCTTTCATGCCCATTTTCATTAAAATAAATGAACTGCCCCAAAGCAGCGAAAGCAGTATTAACAAAAACCACTTTAGGAAATCAGATTGTTTTTCGGGCATTTTATTCAGAAAAAATAAGAGTGCAAATGTCGTAAAGTTTGCGGGGCTTTAAGTAACAAAAGCAATAATTAATCTTTACCATTTATAGCTTCCCAAAGCAGGTCTTTAAGTTGCTGAATATTTTTGTTTGCAACTGAAGAAATGAAGATAGATTTTACATTGCGCGGCAATTCTTTTTTTAGCAGTTTTTCCAACTCTTCATCGAGCATATCGCTTTTGGTTATAGCTAAAATTCTGGGTTTATCAAGCAGTTCGGGATTATATTGCTTTAACTCGTTTTGCAGAATTTTATATTCTTTCTTTATGTCTTCGCTATCGGCAGGAACCATAAACAGCAAAGTAGCATTGCGTTCTATATGTCTTAAAAACCGGTGACCAATGCCTTTGCCTAAATGTGCGCCTTCAATAATACCGGGAATATCGGCCATAATAAACGAGCGATTATCGCGATAGGAAACAATACCCAAATTTGGAGTAAGCGTAGTAAACGGGTAATTGGCTATTTCAGGTTTTGCAGCAGAAACTACCGAAAGCAAAGTAGATTTCCCGGCATTGGGAAAACCTACCAAACCTACATCTGCCAACACTTTTAGCTCTAACACCACCCAACCTTCCTGTCCGGGTTCGCCCGGCTGTGCAAAGCGTGGCGCTTGCATGGTAGCCGATTTAAAAAACTCGTTACCCTTGCCGCCTCTTCCACCGGGCATTAAAATAATTTCTTCACCATCTTCCATCACCTCAGCCATTATTTCACCGGTTTCAGCATCTTTAGCAATAGTGCCCAGTGGCACTTCAACAATAATATCTTTTCCGTTGGCACCTGTGCGTTGATTGCCTGCGCCATTGCCCCCGTTATCAGCATGTATGTGTTTGCGATATTTCAGGTGTAGCAAAGTCCAAAGTTGTTTGTTGCCTTTCAGAATAATATGTGCGCCTCTGCCGCCATCGCCACCATCGGGGCCACCCTTGGCAGTTAAAGCATCTCTGTGAAAATGCACCGAGCCTGCACCACCATTACCCGATCGAAAAAATATTTTGACGTAATCTACAAAGTTAGATTCCACAGAGAGGAGATTTATTTTTACTAAAAAACCTATAAGGCTATTAAATACCTTATAGGCTTATTGTTTATGAGTTTAAAAAACTATTTTACTTTTTCTATTGCAGCTGAAAGCAAAGCAAATATTTCATCTATGCTGCCTTCACCTTGAATATCTTCACGCTTGCCTTGTGTACCATAATATTCAGCAACAGGCAAAGTTTGGTCGCGATATACTTTTACTCTATTGCGAATAATGCTTTCATCACGGTCATCGGCACGGTCAGAGGTTTGTCCGCGCAACAACAAACGCTTCACCAATTCTTCTTCGCTAACCTGTAAAAATAAACAGGCTGAAATAGCCGTATTTTTTCCGCTTAATAAATTGTCTAAAGCTTCAGCTTGCGGAATGGTGCGAGGGAAACCATCGAAAATAATTCCTGCTGCATCCTTATTCGCTTCCAGTTTGCTGTCAATCATACCTATCATAATTTCATCAGGAACCAATAATCCCTGATCCATTAGCTTTTTAGCTTCAATGCCTAAAGCGGTTTGGTCTTTTATTTCCTGACGTAATAAGTCGCCTGTAGAAATGTGTACCAAATTATATTTTGCTTTCAATTTATCTGCCTGTGTGCCTTTTCCGCTTCCCGGAGGTCCGAATAAAACTAAATTTAACATGAACTACGATAAGATTTTGATTATTAAATGAACGACAAAGTTACGCAAACATGCCGAAAAGACTTACAAACCTGAAAACTTGAAGCAAATACAATAACTTTGAACAAAATAAACGTAAGCAATATGAAAATTTTAAATTCTTCTTTACTGATGTTGTTTTTTGTTTTAACTGCCTTTAATCTTAGTGCGCAAAACGATGTTGTACATAAAGTTTTAAGCCCAAAAGAATTTGTTTCGGCCTTTAATGCAGAAAAAGATGCAGTGCTTCTTGATGTAAGAACTTCCGGAGAATTGAAAAAAGTTGGTTATTTAAAAGGCTCTGTAAATCTGAATATTTTTGAGGAAGACTTTAAACAACAATTAGAGAAATTAGATAAAACTAAGCCTGTGTATGTATATTGTCATTCGGGTGGCAGAAGCGATGAAGCCGCACAAATGATGAAAAAAATGGGCTTTGTAAGCATTACTGATATGCGTGGTGGCATGGCTGAATTAATAAAAAGTGGTATTGACTATCAAAAGCCAACAAGCAAATAACTACTGCTGAAACTGCAACTTTACTAAATGATGATATAAACCACTTTCATTGAGCATTAATTGCTCGTGGTTGCCTTGTTCAATAATTTGTCCTTTATCGATTACCATAATTCTATCGGCTTTTCTAATGGTAGATAAGCGGTGAGCAATAATAATAGTGGTGCGGTCTTTCATTAATTCATCTAACGCTTCCTGAACCAATGTTTCCGATTCGGCATCGAGCGAACTGGTAGCTTCATCTAATACGAGTATTTTTGGGTTTTTCAAAATAGCACGTGCAATGGCAATGCGCTGCTTTTGCCCGCCTGAAAGTTTAACACCCCGTTCACCTACTACAGTATTAAACCCATCGGGAAACGACTGAATGAATTGCAGTGCATTGGCTTTTCTTGCAGCTTCAATTAATTCACTTTCGGAAGCATTAATTTTTCCATAGAGAATATTTTCTTTTATGGTGCCACCAAACAATATTACTTCCTGCGGAACAATACCAATATTGCTTCTTAATTGCTGATGAGGTACTTCGCTGATATTATTATTATCAATGTAAATGCTTCCTGCTTCAATATTATAATAGCGCAACAACAGTTGAACAATAGTAGATTTTCCTGCACCACTTGGCCCTACCAATGCTACTTTTTCGCCTTCAGCAATATTAAATGAAACACCCTTTAGTACTTGCACGTCTTTTCTTGTTGGGTATTCAAACTGCACATTATCGAAAGTAATTTTACCCTCTATTTTGGTTGTAGTATTAAAGTTTTCACTTACTTCTATTTCAGGTTGTGTTTTCATAATTTCTAAAAGCCTTTCGGAAGAACCCACTGTTTTTTGAATTTTGCTATACACCTCGCCCATGCCGCCAACAGAGCCGCCAATAAAGGCAGTGTAAATTATAAATGCTGTTAAATCGCCAATAGTCATTTCGCCTGCTGAAACTAATATAGCACCATACCATAAAACCAACACAATGCCGCCAAACAAGCCGAAAATAATAAACGAAATAAAAGCCCCGCGATATTTGGCAGCACTCAACGCAAAATCAACCACTTTGTCAATAGCGTTGCTGAAACGTTTCGATTCGTGCTGCTCGTTAGTAAAAGCTTTTACAACATTAATAGCCTGAAAAGTTTCATCCACTACTACATTAGCATCGGCAAGAGCATCTTGTGTTTGTTTTGACAGCTTACGAATATATTTTCCGAATACTATTGCTACAATAACAATAACGGGGTAGGTTGCCAGCATCATTAAAGTAAGTTTAGTAGAAGTAATAAGTATTATGCTAATGCCTACTATTAGTGTAGCAATTTGTCTGAAAAACTCTGCCAAAGTAAGCGATAAAGTTTCTTGCAATTGTGTTACATCTGAAGTAATTCGGCTTATTAATTCACCTACTCTGCGCTCATCGAAGAAAGGTAGTGGCATCGCAATTATCTTGTTATAAAGCTCTTTACGAATATCGGCCATTGATTTTTCTGTAACAACAGCAAACAGCCAAACACGCGCATAAGAAAAAATACTTTGTATTAGCAGCACTGCAATTAAACCCAATGCAATAAAATTTACGTTGTTCAATATACCTTGTGCACTTCCCGTAGCTGCGTCAATTAATTTTCCTGCTACATAGGGAAATAATAGTGAAGTAAAACTTGACAAAAGCAAGAAAATACATCCAATAATAAACAAACCTTTATAGGGTTTTATAAAACTAAAAACTTCAACAGATTTTTTTATTTCCTGAAGTGAAACTCGCTTGCCTTTTGTGGCATTATTCATAATGTATAAATGATAATTTGCTTGCAGCGAAATTAAAGGTAAAAACGCTTATTCGTGTTTAGTTTGAATAAACAAATGACTTTATGATAATAAATTAGAGCTGAAATTGTTTTACTGGGTACTATAATCTTTTACGTTTGAAGTTCCTGTTTAACTTTAATTACTAAAAGTTAACTCCTACCAATATCACCATTCGCTGGTATGTTCTGTTCATATTGTATTTTGGACTTCCTTCATAGTTATATTGCCAATCGCTTTCGCTGCTTAATCTTTTATATGCCAAACCTACATTAATAGCTGCTTTACTGCGTGTGAAAATTTTTACGCCACCACCCGCCTGTAAATAAAAACCGCCTTTGTTTTTATAGTAACTATAATCTTCACGATATTCATCACTGTCCCAAAACAAGGCATAGCCTATATCGGTAAAAACATATGGCGTAGTTCTTTTTTTGAGAAAATCGCTTGAAAGACGAGCATAAAATGGGGCAAAGCCTTGTCGGTAAGCAGCCATTTTTTCAACGCCAGCACCTCCGCCAATAAATAAAAATCGATTAAACTGCCAACCGGAAACCATATGCAATTGTGCGCCAATATCAAAAGGATTATTATAATATCCACTACCTGAAATACCTGTAATTATACCTGTTTCAGCAATTGTTCTAAATCCTTTCTGTTTAATGAAATACTCGGGTTTTTCAGTTTTACTTTGGGCAATCTTGTTTTCTTTTTTAATGCTATCAATTTCTGTTTGCCTAAAAACAAAAATACTACCACCCAATAATTCAATTTTTACACTTTCACCTATTTGCTGCTCAATAATACTGCCTCTTATTATGCTGCCATTTTTCAGGTAAAGCACATCTTCTTTTTCAGTTTTATTTTGAGCAAACAAGGTTAGCGAGTAACAAATGAATATTGCAATAAAAAACCATAACTTTCGGTACATAAAAAATATTTTTTAGTTGAGGCAACGCCTTTGTCACCTTTAACGTTTAGCTGTTGAAAACCGTTGCCTCAAAAACTGAAATTATGAAAAACCCTAAACAAATTTCATTATTGTTAATTGCATTTATTAGCATTTTTTCATTTAGTGCTTGTAAAAAAGATAAATGCATACAAACTGTTACCTACAAAACTTATGAACCAGTTTATATGAGCTATGAGGATTTGCGGCAAGCCGTAAAATCTGAACCGGCACGTGCCTTAAAAAAACCGGGTAAAATTTACATGAAAGGAAATTATGTTTTTATTAATGAAGTTGATAAAGGCATACATATTATTGACAACAGCAACCCTGCAGCACCACAAAATATTGCTTTCATAAACATTCCGGGAAATATAGATATTGCTGCTATTGGCAATGTATTATATGCCGATAGTTATGTTGATTTATTGACATTGGATATTTCTAATCCTGTCAACATTTCAATATTAAATAGAAATGAAAATGTATTGCCTTACAGAGTTTTTACTAATGGTACTTATGCTAATCCACAGCAAGGAGTAGTGGTAGACTGGCTTGAAAAAGAAGTTACTGAAGAAATAGAGATGGACTGCAATGGCGGTGGCTGGTGGGGTGGTGGCATTATGGAAGACGCTGCAATAAGTACTTCATCGCCACAATCCGGAAGTGGTTTTAACAGTAGTGCCAACCCACGCACTATCGCACCTGGAATTGGAGGCTCAATGGCACGTTTTACTATTTGGGGCACTATGCTATATGTAGTTGACAATTCTTCATTATTACTTTTTAACATTAGCCAAAACACCAACCCAATTGCTCAAGGTTCAACCCTTATAGGCAGAAACATAGAAACTATATTTCCTTATAAAAATCATTTGTTTATTGGTTCATCTAACGGAATGTTTATCTACAATATCAGCAATCCAAGTAATCCTGTTTTTGTTTCAAGCTATGAACATGCTACAGCTTGCGACCCTGTTGTTGTAGATGACAATTATGCTTACGTTACATTAAGAAGCGGTAATGATTGCAATAATGTTATTGACCAGTTGGAGGTTATTAATATCCAGAATTTATCGAACCCGCAATTAGTGGCTACCTACCCTATGCACAACCCGCATGGTTTAGGTATTGACGAAGGCACTTTGTTTATTTGCGATGGCAGTGAAGGACTTAAAGTATTTAATGCCTCAAATGTTTTAAATATTACAAGTAATCAAATAGCGCACTTTAGAAATATACAGGCATTTGATGTAATACCTTATGGAAATAAAAAGCTGTTAATGATTGGCGATAATGGCTTGTATCAATACGATTACAATAATTTAGAGAATATTACTTTGTTGAGTATTTTGCCGGTAATTAAATAAATGCAAAATTCGAAATACAAAATTCAAAATAATGAATAGAATCACAGTGGTATTGATTTGTATTTTATTGGGTTTTATTTCTTATAAAAAAGAGAATTCTTGTTTTGATGAGCAACTGTATATAAAGTCTAAAGATAACCACTGCCCTATGTCTTGTATGATAGTAACAGGTTGTGACGGGAATATATATTGCAATGAATGTGAAGCAAATAAAAAAGGAATAAGTGTGTTATAAATCTATTATGAATTTTAGAAGTATCATAATTCTAGTAATTATTCTTTGTTTCATTTCTTGCAGGAAGGATTGTGAAGTTACTATAGAAAATTGCAAAGAAACAGTTCCTACTTATGAAGAATGTACGGCATATTTTGTAAGATGGTTTTATGACAAGGCATTAGACAAATGTGAAGAAATAGGATATAGCGGCTGTTCTCAAAAAGGATTTGCTACTAAACAAGAATGTGAAATATGTTTATGTAATAAATAAAAGATTGAATAATTTGAATTTAGAGTTTTGTATTTTGAGTTTAGTATTTTGAATTTAATAAGTGACCGAAGCTGAGATAATAAAAGGCTGTATTAATAATGACAGGCTGGCACAGAAGCACTTATATGAACGCTTCTACGTCAGCATGATGAGGGTATGTATGCGCTACGCTTCCCATAAAGAACAGGCAGCAGAAATATTAAATATAGGCTTCTTCAAAGTTTTTAAATCAATAAAAACTTATGCTGAAAAAGGCAGCAATCTCGAAGGCTGGATATATCGAATAATGGTAAATGCAGCCATAGATTTTATAAGAACTGAAATGCGTCACCGCCATGATGATATTGATTATGTTACACCAGTAATAGAAGACCAAAGCGATATAATTGCTAGTATTCAAGCTGATCAAATATTAGAAATGGTAAATCAACTGCCTACTTCATACAGAGCGGTTTTTAACTTGTATGTAATAGAAGGTTATAATCATGCAGAAGTGGGTGAACTATTGGGTATTTCAGAAGGCACTTCAAAATCAAATTTGGCAAAGGCCCGGCTAAAATTGCAAGAAATGATAAAAGCATTTAACAAGGTAAAAGTACAAGCAATATGAGCGAAGAAAAAAACGACAAAATACTTCGGCAACAACTGCAAAATTTGCAGGTTCCATACGATACACAAGCATGGAATCAAATGGAAGATATGCTTAACAAAGAGCAGAAAAAAAGAGGATTTATTTTCTGGTTTACGGGAGCATTTTGTGCTTTGTTACTTATGGGTAGCACAGCAATATACTTTTACCACAACACTGAAAACAATTACACAAATAATGAAACCCAAACTGCTAACAATAATAATACTTCACAAAAAAACAGCACTGTTAAAAACAAAAACGATATTTCTACATCACAGCCATCTGTAACCAATAACACAACAACTTTTCAGCCAAAAAATAATTTTAGCAATAAAAATGAAGAGTTAAACAACACTGTTACTGCTTCAGTAAAAAATATATTACCTGAAGAAAAAACAGAAAGTAAAAACGGAAGGCATGAACTTGCAAAAAATAATAACTCTAAAAACGGCATCTCAAAATCGCCAATTACAAAAGGTAAACAAAGCAAGAAAAACAATACAATTGCCAATACTATTTCTAGTATAGATGCTGTAGCCATTGCAAACAACAATACTAATCATGAAACACAAATTCCCTTTTTTATAGCAGGTATAGAAAAAATTATTTTCAAGCATGAAGCAATGGAATTTATTGGTGTGAAAAATGCTGAAACTAATGAGACAACTATTGTTGCTCCAAACAAAAAGAAAGTCCATTATGCTTTAGGTATTTCAGGTATTGTTGCCGCAACCACAGTAGGGCAACAAGAAAACGTAACCCATAATTTTTTCAGCGAACCATATTATGCAGTGGGCTTTGCGAATGAAGTACAGTTTGGAAAACGATTGGCTATTACCAATGCTTTTCAGTATGGCAAAAACTATTTCGAAATAAACAACCCGAGAAATAATACTTTTGAAACACAACCTGAAAAATATTCATGTGCAATTACTATGCTAAATATATCAGTGGGCGTAAAGTTTAATATTGTGGCAAAAGAAAAATTCAGTTGGTATGTTCATGCGGGTTTGAATAACCATATTAAGTTGAATGAAAATTTTGAGTTTTTAGTTTATTCTGTTGATACTACACTGCCCAATCCGGAACCACTACCAACAAATGTTTCAGTTGAAACAAATTTAAGTGGCGGATTAAATGCTCAGTATGAAGCAACAACAGAAGATTTTTCAGGCATTGGAAATGTTAGAAACACCGATGTGTATATAAATAATACCAGCGACTTTTCAATAAACAACGCTAAACGTTATTATACTTCAGCTTATATAGCAACAGGCGTAGCTTATCTTCTAAGAAACAAATGGCATTTCTTTGCTGAACCCACATACCAATTCAGTATAAACAATATAGGTATTCAACAAAAAAGAACACATCATCTCGGTATTTCTGGAGGAATGTTGGTTAGGTTTTAGGGTATATTATATTCTTGTAAATTACTATTGGTTAAAACAATAGCAAATAAATTTTGTATTAGTTAATAAGTGTAGAGTTTAAAATTTCTAAATGAGTTATTTTTATTGTGTGAATGTATGTCATACCATAAATAATCATGAAAAAAATTATTACTAGTGAGCCTGATTCTTTGATTGATTACCTGAGAAAAATTTGGCAATACAGATTTTTAATTTGGACATTTGCATACCAAGAAATAAAGGTGCAATATGCACAAACTTATTTTGGGTTATTATGGGCGGTTATTAGACCTATTGTTATTTTAGTCATCTTCACAATAATATTTAATTTTTTATTAAAATTAGAAACATCAATACCTTATTATTTATTTGTGTTTTCAGGTATTATTGTGTGGAATCTTTTCAACCAAATTGTCACCAGTGGTTCTTCTGCAGTTTTAGATAAAATACAACTTATAAAGAAAATGTACTTCCCCAAAATGGTATTAATTGGTTCAAAAGTAATTATTGCTCTAGTAGATTTTTCAATTTCTTTCGCAATATTTTTAATACTTCTACTTTATGAAGGTCTTTATCCTGGCTGGATGATATTAGCGTTACCATTAATAGTACTTCTTACGATACTAATGTCATTGTCAATCGTTTTTTGGATGAATACCTTGAATATTAAATACAGAGATTTAAACCAGATAATGACACCAATAATAGGCATTGCAATATGGTTTACACCTGTCTTTTTTCCATCTACAATTATTCCAGACAAATATTATTATTTCATTTACTTTAATCCTATAGCTGGGGTTATTGAGGCATTCAGAGAAAGTATGTTTGGCACCAGTAGTTTCTCTTACAATTATACCTATAGTATATTGTTTTTCACTTTAGTTGCATTATCAGGAGGGTATTATTTTATAAAAGTAGAAGATAAATTTGTAGATTATGGGTAGTATTGTAGTAGATGTACTGAATAATATTTCTCAAATCATAAAGGAATAAAAATGAGAAAGGTTTTAAATGATATTTCTTTAAATGAAGAATTTGTTAAACAAGGGTTTGTTCAAACTTCATTTTTAAGCGCAGAAGAAGTAGAAGAATTAAAACAGCATTTTTTTGAAACACTCCCTCTTAGTGGAGGTCAGATTACCGCAGCTGAAACAGAAATAAAAACACTAAATGAGATTACCTATGATTTCACCTTCATAGATAAAAATCCTGATTACAAGAAACAAGTATTTGATATGATAACTCAAAAGTTTAAAAAAAGAATGGATGAGTTATTATATAACTATAAACCTATTATTGCAAATTTCATTAGAAAAAAAACCGATAAGGGTGAAGTTCCATTACACCAAAATTGGGCATTTGCAGACGAGCACAAATGCTATACAGTATCGATTTGGTGTCCATTGGTAGATTCAACGGTAGCCAATGGTACATTACAAGTAGTTCCCAGAAGTCATAAACGATTTGGTGAGGTTAGAGGGCCACTTATCCCTTGGGAGCTAGAAAATATAAAAGATATAATTATTAAAGATTATTTAATTCCGCTTGAAACAAAAGCAGGTGATTGTGTGATTCTTGATGACAGTATTATACATTATTCTGCCCCAAATTTAACAAATGATTTAAGATTAGCTATTCAGCTTATATGTATACCTAACGAAGAACCTTCCCTTCATTTTTATGGAAAAGGGTCAACAATAGATGTTTTAGAAGTTGATAAAGAATTTTATTTTCAGTTTAATCCATGGAAAAAACCTGAAGGCTATAAAAAGATATCTGAAATACAACATCAGCCCAAACCACTAAATGAAAAAGAGTTTGTTAAGCGGTTAAATGGACCCACTTTTGAAAACAATAGTTTTAGTAATAACAAATATGATTTTCTTTCAACTTTTAAAAAAATATTTAAGTGGTAGAAGCTATTACAAAAGTTTTTACAAATAAAGCACTAGCAGAAGCTTTTCATAAAAATGGTTATGTGGTTATAGATTTATTAACCAATGATGATTTAAGTAAGCTTCAGAATTTATATGACTTAAACGTTAATGAAGTAACTGATGGATTTTCTACAACTATACACAGCAATGATTTTGAGTTTAAGAAAGATATTTCTAATAACATAAATGAAATTGTTAAGCCACGCATTGATAATTTTTTGGAAAAGCATAGATCATTAGGATGTAGTTTTTTAACTAAAACACCTACTGCTAACAGTTATATGTCTCCACATCAAGATTGGATGATTGTTAATGAAGAAATTTATTTTTCAGCAACCGTTTGGATACCGCTTTCTGATACTGATGAAATAAATAGTACATTAAGGGTTATTCCAGGTAGTCATTTATGGAATAAAGCATATAGAAGTCCTACAATAAAATCTATTTTCGAAAGTTTTGTTAATGATATTTTTCCATTCACAATACCGATACCTCTACGAAAAGGACAAGCTATTATTTTCAACCATGCTTTAATTCATGCATCATCACCTAATACTGGCAAAAGTAATAGAATTGTTGCTTCATACGGATTTGTCCCTGTTGATTCCGAATTGAAATTCTACCATCAGCCTATTGAGGGATATATAGAAGAACTTTCTGTTGAAGATGATTTTTTTATTTCTTATAACAATATAGGGCAAATGCCGGAGAAATCTATACCAAAAAAATCTTTCAATTACACAGTTCCAGAAGTCAATATTGCTTCTTTTATAAGTAACAAAAATATAATGAATATAAGTAAAATGAAAAAACTATTTGCTGAAGAAAAAACACAGGATTTTTTTAATAAAAATGGCTATGTAAAAATCCCAATGCTAGATAAAAATGAGATTGATGCTTTGCTAAGTTATTATCATTCTCAAAAACTTATTGATAATTATGGCTCGGGCTTTAGTATGAGTATGGAAATTGAAGATGAAATAAAAGTGAGGGAAATTAGGCAGAAGATATTTGAGATTGCTTTACCAAAGGCAATGCCGCATTTTCATGACGCAAAGCCAATAGCTGGCAGTTTTGTTGTTAAATTTCCTAATCCTACTGGAGTAGTTCCACCGCATCAAGATTGGAGTTTTGTTGAAGAAGAGGGTATTTATTATTCTGTAACTTGCTGGATTGCATTAGTTGATACAACAATAGAAAATGGTTGTATGGGGGTTATTCCTGGTAGTCATTTGTTGATGAATAATTTAAGGCCATCACCTTCTCCCCAAGTACCAACGCCCTTATCCAGCAATGTTTTTTCTATATTTCCCTACTTTAAAATGTATGAAATGAAAGCCGGTGAGGCTTTAATTTTTGACCATCGAACTTTTCATGGTTCAACACCAAACATTACAGATGACCTTAGAATTGCGGTGGGCCTAGGGTTTACACAAAAAGAAGCAAAAATTTGTCATTACAATTTAGTTTCTGATGGCGAAAAAAATAAAGTAAATAAATATTATATTAATGATGACTTTTTAATGAAGTTTAATAATCATAAGCTTTCAAAAATGTATGATAATAATGAAACAATTTCTGGATATGAAATTGCCGAACAACAGCCTTTTTATTGTCCAAATTATACACTTGATGAGTTAAATAAACTGTTTACCGCAAATGGTAATATTTATGATAGTATGCTTGCCGAGAAATTGACAAACTATTTTGGAACCAATTCAAATCAACCTAATGAAATAGAAACGAGTATTCCAAAAACAGAAATCGGTGAATCACAAAAAGAACCAAATACTAAAAATGAAGAGATACCTTTTTGGCGTGTTTATACCCCAGTTAATATTTTAAGAGAAATAGCCTTTAGGCTCAAAATATTAAATTAATATGTTTGATTTTCCAAAAAGAATGCTGCGTGTTTTCAAAGATGAAAATTTGCAAAATAACTTTGAAAAGAATGGGTATGTTATTGTTGATTTCTATAATAAAGATGAAATTATTGCAGCCGAAAAATTATATTATGATATACATCCTGAAAAGGAGGGGTTTTATCCCGCAACCTATTCTTTTGATAAACAATTCCGGGACCAAATGGACAAAGGAATTAAGTCAATTATGTCAAGACAAATTGAAAATTTTTTTATTGATATTAAGGTTGTCTGTTCTTCATTCATTGTGAAAACACCTGGCCCTAATAGCGGCATGAGTATTCATCAAGATATGACACTTATTGATGAAAGTAAATATACCGGCATAAACATTTGGATTCCTCTTGTTGATTTGACTATTAAAAATGGCGCTTTATTTGTTATTCCTGGTAGCCATCGAATATTTCCTACATACAGAGGAAGCAGTATCCGAGAATTCTTTAGTGATGTGATGGATGAAATGTACGATTATTTACATCCTGTTCTTATAAAAGCAGGACAAGCAGTTATTTTTGACCAAAGTATTATTCATTTCTCACCACCTAATTATTCCGATAAGATAAGAATTGTTACCAATACTTACATTTGTCATAAAGACACTGAGTTTAGAACCTTTTTTTGGGACAACACAACACCTGAGGAATATGTTGAAGGTTTTATACAAGATGATAACTTTATGCTTGATTATGAGCAATTCGGTTCGGATATTAGACAAAGGCCCAGAGTTGGAAAATCAATGGGTTTAATTCCTTACAACTTTCCAAGAATAGACAGTAAGTTTCTTGAAAAAACCTTTGAAAAAACAAATGCACGAAAGCTTATTAATGATGCTATACCTAAACAGTATTTAGTTATTAGCGAAGGTAATGTTCCTGAGCAATTATCAGTTAAAATAAAAAAAACTTCAATCTTTGATAGAATAAAAGCAATATTAAAATAATGAGCAAAAGGATTTTTTTAGACGCTGATCATCAGGCAATATTTGATAAACAGGGTTTTATTGTTTTACCTTTTTTGAATCAAGAAGAAGTTAATGAATTAGACTTGTTATTTGATAAGCTACACCCTAATGTCAGTACATCTGGCTTTTTTAGCGGTACTTACAGTTCTGATAATGCCTACAAAGAAAATGCGAGTAAGGAAATAGTAAGAATATTTGATAGAGCATATAAGTCAATTTTTACAAACTATACTCCTTTTGGTGGCACCTTTTTGTATAAGGTTCCGGGAGAAAATAGTTCCTTAGCAGTTCATCAAGATTGGACTATTGTTGATGAAGCTAAAAATGTAGCTGTTAATTGTTGGGTGCCGTTATGTGATGTTACTTTAGAAAATGGACCTATTATGGTATTGCCCGGAAGCCAATATGATGTCTTTGAAGTAATAAGAGCACCAACACTACCCTTCTTTTTTACAGGTGGTGATGATATGGTAATGAATGAGTTAATTCCTATAGAAGTGAAAGCAGGTACAGCAGTATTACTTAATCAAAGTGTTATTCACTATTCTCCTCCAAATAATAGTAAAAAAATAAGAAAAGCGATTACTGCTGGTGTAAAAAGTGCCGGAGCACAAATGTATTTTCATTATAAGATTCCTGATAAAGATGAACTTGAAATTTTTAGAGTTAAGGATAGCTTTTTCTTGCAGTTTAAAGATTTTATAAACGATATTGGTAAAAGACCTTATTGGGGCGAAAGCATAGGTATCGTACCATATAAATTACCACAGTTGTCAGGAGAGAAATTATATGATCTTCTAAAACAAATGAAAATGGCTGCTGGATATGAAATGAAAACAATATATAGTAACATTTCTGAAATCAACAATACAGTTTCGCAAGAAAATATTAAAACTAATATGAAATGGTGGAAGAGGTTTTTTTAACTATTGTCATCCTGTCTTTGCTACGTCAGCTGAAGCAGCAGTAATAATGTCATTTTTTTGAATAAATTCTTCAGGCAGTTCAAAAGGAATATCTTCTATTACTTTAGTAGCGTTGGGTACTTTAATACCAACTTTTGCCATAAAAAATTTATTGAGGTGATACATGTTATGAAGAGCATAAGCACTAAATTCAGGGTTACGCTGCTTAAATCCTGTAACAACATCAGCTAAAATTGACATTGGTCTAATCATAAATTTTGGAATAACAGATACTTTATCTATGGTCAAATCCATTTTCCAATTTTCAGGTAAAGCAGGCATTAAACGGAAAATTACCTCATAGGCTTTATACTTCTCCATTAAATCTTTGTCTTTTACATTGTCAGTATTTCTAAAGAAATAAAAGTCCTCACCCTCATTTATTTTTCTGGCTTGTTCGGCAGTAATAGTACCTTTTTCTTCTGCTTCACGCATCATTTGTGTGCCGGGCAGGTAACAAGTCCAAAATGTCTGCACCCGTTTTGGGTGAGTTTTAGCATATAATATGCGTGCATTTTCCTGTGCGGCTAATGGTTCGTCTGGCAGCCCAAACATATGATCCACTTTAGCATGCATACCATATTTTCTCATCATGTTTAAGGCCGCTTCCACATCATCAGATTTTTCATAACGCATGAGGTTGTCTTTTTTGAATCCTTCATCCATACTCTGAACACCCATCTGAATCCATTCACAACCACTTTCTTTCAGCCATTTTGCAATATCTTCATCCATATATCGAGGATGGGTAAGTATGTTGTAAGGAATACCAATTTCTTTTTTGTATTTCCATGAAAACTCATGCAACCATTTTTTACTGGTTGCAAATACATCATCTTGAAAGTCTACTTTATGTAATTTATATCTGCGCTTGGCAATTTTCAGTTCTGCTATCACATGGTCAACACTGCGCAGGCGCACATATTTTCCGCTTTTTTCTTCCGGTAGTTTTGCTACAAAATTGTTGAAACAAAAAGTGCAACGATAAGGGCAGCCACGAGAGGCCATAGTGAGGTATAAATCTCCCAGCCTTACATGTTCTTCCCAAAGTGGTTTATCAAAAAATGGTAAAGTATCTAAATGCTGGTAAAAACCTTTCTGTAGCCCAACAATTATTTTACCTTCTTTATTTTTATAACGGGTGTTATAAATTGGCTGTGAATAGTCGTTATTGGCTACTGCTTTTAATATTGTAGGAAAAGCTTCGTCCCCTTCGCCCACTACAACAAAATCTACTTCGGGACGGGCAATTACCAAATTGGGTACTGCAGATGGATGCACGCCACCAAAAACAACCTTTGTGTTTGGGTTTATTTCTTTTGCCTGCCTGGCTACACTTAACATCCACTGGTAAGTAGAGGTAAGTGCACCAAAACATAATACATCAGGTTTTTGGTTCTTTATTTCCTGAATTACATTGTGTGTATCATCAAAAAACGGGGCTATTGAAGGAAATTCAAGATTAAATCTATCGTGAAACAATGAAGCACTAAAAGCCAAGCCTACCTTGTGCCCATCTCTTTTGGCTATAGCACTTATTTGGCTAATACCTAATTGCTCCGTTCCAAGGCCTACAAATGTTACATTTAATTTTCTCATGCTGAATTCTTTAAGGAAGACGAAATTTCTGTTGGATGGGTAAATATAAATACCAAAATATACTAAAAATGTTGTGAAAAAAACTTAAAAAAAAATAAGGAAGTTCTTTAAGTTTTGGAAATTTGGAATAAAAATATTTAAGTGTTAGGGCACCCAAAGATTTTGCACACACCCAATTTTTATTATGTGCATATTCAGGTCTAACAATGTCAAATACTAAAACAAAACGTCTCTCATTGCTTTCATTCCATGTTGTATGATAGTGGGCATCGCTAAACATCATCACCTTACCTTCTTCCCAGCTTTGTTCTTCATTTCCTACACGAACACCACAAATGGGTAGAGGGGCAGGTATTTTAAGACCTAAATGACATCTTATGGTGGTATTGGTTTCCCCATTATGGGGCAATACACGGCTTTTGGGTTCTAAAACAGTGATACCGCCAAATACCATGTTGGGTATTTGCTTCAGCAACTGGTGGGTCTTAGGAAACCTGTCGCAGTTAGTATGTTTTTTCCAGCCAAAATTGTAGAAATAAATATTTTTCCATCCTTCAGGATTTGATAAGTAAGGCGGGTTTAGGTTTTTTATTT
>CAZIZP010000026.1:0-39619 GCA_964543705.1 uncultured Chitinophagaceae bacterium | reverse complement strand
CCACTCGTACATCACCGAAATCCACTCGTACATCACCGAAATCCACTCGTACATCACCGCAATCCACTCATACATCACCGCAATCCACTCATACATCACCGCAATCCCCAATTACATTATCGCAATCCACAATTACATCATCTCAATCGCCAATTACATCATCTCAATCGCCAATTACATCATCGCAACCACTAATTACATTGTCGCAATTGCCAATTACATCACCGCAACCGCAAATTACATTGTCGCAATCCCCAATCACATCATCGCAATCCTCAATTACATTGTCGCAATCCTCAATTACATTGTCGCAATCGACAATTACATCATTGCAATCCTCAATTACATTGTCGCAATCGCCAATTACATCACCGCAACCACTAATTACATTATCGCAATCCCCAATCACATCACCGAAATCGCCAATTACATCACCGAAATCCTCAATTACATTGTCGCAATCACCAGTCACACCTCCTAAACTCCAGTTCTTATCATCAGGCCAAAAGTCCTCACTGTAAGGAAGGATTTAGGAGAGGCTATTCATCATCGCATTAACCAATAAACCAATTCTTTTAAGCTAACATCTTAAGGCCTACAGCTAAAGACTCTCCCAAAAACATAAAACTTAAAACTAAAGGCTTAAGGCTAAGGGCTTACGGCTCACCCAAAACTGATAACAGATAACTGAAGACCAATAACTTTAATTCAACATGGCTTCAACTTTAAAAACTAAGTGATGTCCCAAACCATCACACTCCTGTCATCGCTGCACGAAATAAGGTAATCTTGCCAAAGCAATTTGTTTACCGAGTTTACATGCCCGTCAAACTTCTCTTTATCAATAACCTTTAGCAGTTTAAAGGTAGCGGCATCCCAAATTTTCAGGTGCTTATCTCTTCCGGCTGTGGCAAACAAATTGCCTTCAGGATTAAACACAATATCGTTAATGGTAAACAAATGCGCAGGCTGCGAAACAACCAAGCTGTATTTTTCATCTTCAATACTCCATACCGAAAGGTGGGCATCGCGCGAACCCGAAAGCAAATATTTTTTATCGGGCGAAATGCACAGCGAAAAAACCGAATTACCATGTGCCTGCCATCGATGCAACACCTCCAGAGTTTTATAATGCAACACATATATACTGTTATCGCTGCAACCGGCATAAATTTTCAGGTTTTCAGCATCTACAGCCAGGCAGCGAATACTTTTTTCAGAAACCATTTTGTTTTTCAGCAACAAAAAATGGTCTGCACTCCACAAAGAAACCATTCCATCGCCACCGGCTGCCAGCACAGCAGCCCCATTCTCAATAATCTGAATATCGAAAATGCCGTTTTTATGAAATACCAGATGTTTTATTTCCTTCTTTTGTACAATATCTAACACATGAATGCCGCCCTGCATTTGCCCAAGCAAAATTTGGTTTTTACCCAAAAGGCTGTTCATCGAAAAAATATTGGTAGGCACTTTAGAAAGCAAAACAGCCGTTTCTATTTCGTTCAGGTTCCATTCAATAAGCCTGCCATCGCCACCTGCCGAATAAAAAATATTTTTTTCAGCCCCATTTTGCAATAAGGTATAAACAGCCCCCGAATGTGCAGTTAATGTAGCAACTTTGTTTACGTTTACATTCATACTGTAAAATTAAGGCTTAAGCATTATGCCCTTGTTAAAAGAAATAAACCATTATCATTTTAAACTGGCACTTTGGCACATAAATGAGTCGGCAGAATTTTTTTTAAATAAAATGTCTGCCGATACAGTATCGCCACAGTTGTTAAACATTACCAATGCCCAAAAGCAACTCGAGTTTCTTTCCAGCCGATATTTAATTCAGCACATCGAGGGAAAAGAAGCCTTGCAGCATTTTCAAAAACTACCCAGCGGAAAGCCATTTCTTGAAAACCTTAAAAAATCAGTTTCCATTTCACATTCAAGCACTCATGCAGCTGTTTTAGTTTCAGAAACCGAACGATGCGGAATAGACATAGAAACAATAAATCCCCGGGTAAAAAAAGTTGCTTCTCGCTTTCTTTCTGAAGAAGAAAGAAATTTAGCAAGCCCCTCCACCGAAACAGAATTGTTTACCCTGTTTTGGTCGGCAAAAGAAACTGTTTTTAAATGGTATTCCGAAGGAAACCTGTCTTTCAGCAAGCAAATAGTGTTGCAGCCGGGCTTTGTTTTTTCAGAAAAAGGCCAAATGCATTATAAATTATTATTACCCGATGCTGCTTTCGATATTGTGGTTCAGTATGAAGTAATAAATAACCATATACTTACTTATGCCACAGAGTAGCCTGAAAAACTTTAGGTTATCCACATTAAGCTTTTCAGGCATTAATATTCCATAAATTAATATTTCTGAAAAAAAATCAGCAAAACATTTTAGGTCAAACATTATCTAAGTAAATAAAAATCAACAATTTACATTTAATATTACCTTTTAAAATAATTGTTAAATATTGCCGGTAAGGCAGGGTTTACCTTTGCTTTATCCACCTTAAAGGGCTATCTTCGCAGTCCGTTTTTTAAAAAATTGTTTAACCCAAAAACGCGCGGCAATGCGATAGTTTGCTGAAAGAGGAATTGTCACTCATGACAGAACAAGAATTAAACGAACAGGAAGTTACCCCGGTGGCTTCAGAACAAACAGAACAACCTGCAACGGTGGTAGAACATACCCCCGAAGTTGAAACCGCTCACGATGATTTCGATTGGACAGTAGGCAAAAGAAGCCAGGCTTTTTACACTGCCGAGCAAAAATCACAGTTTGAAAAAATGTATGAAGATACACTTCAGACTATCGAAGACGACCAGATTGTTAAAGGTCAGGTTGTAGGCATTACTGCTACCGATGTGGTACTTAATGTAGGCTTTAAGTCAGATGGTTTGGTATCATTATCAGAATTTCGCGATTTAGACAGCATTAAAGTTGGCGATTACGTTGATGTTTACGTTGAAAGAAAAGAAGATGCTAAAGGCCATTTAGTATTATCTCGCAAAAAAGCCAAACTTACCAAAGCCTGGGATCAGATTGTGGATGCTTACAAAACTGAAATTATTGTTAATGGCTTTATTACCAGCAAAACCAAAGGCGGCTTAATTGTAGAAGTATTTGGTTTAGAAACTTTCTTACCGGGTTCGCAAATAGATGTGAAACCAATTACCGATTACGATGCGTATGTAGGTAAGAAAATGGAATTTAAAGTGGTGAAGATTAACGAAGTAATTAAAAATGCCGTAGTATCTCACAAAGCCCTTATTGAAAGCGATATTGAAGCTCAAAGAGCTGAAATTATCGGCAAAATGGAGAAAGGTCAGGTATTGGAAGGAACCATTAAAAACATTACCGATTTCGGTGCATTTATCGATTTAGGTGGCGTAGATGGTTTATTATACATTACCGATATTTCTTGGGGCAGAATCAATCATCCGAACGAAGTATTACAATTAAACCAAAAGTTGAACGTGGTAGTATTAGAGTTTGACGATGAGAAAAAACGTATTTCTTTAGGCTTAAAACAATTACAGCCACACCCATGGGAAGTATTGGCCGAGAACTTGAAAGTTGGCGACAAGGTTTCAGGTAAAATTGTAAACATTGAAGATTACGGTGCTTTCTTAGAAATTCAGCCGGGCGTTGAAGGTTTAATACACGTTTCAGAAGTTACCTGGTCTAACACACCGGTAAATTCTAAAGACTTCTTCAAGTTAGGCGAAACTATGGAAGCGCAAATTATGACTGTTGATCGCGATGAGCGCAAAATGTCATTATCTATCAAGCGTTTATTACCAGATCCTTGGGAGAAAATTACCGAAAAATACCCTGTTGAATCTAAGCATACCGGCAAAGTAGCCAACATTACTCCTTATGGTGTATTTGTTGAACTGGAAGAAGGTATTGGCGGTATGGTACATATTTCAGACCTTTCATGGACTAAGCGTTTCAACCACCCTTCAGAATTTACCAAAGTAGGTAACGATTTAGATGTAGTGGTATTAAACATCGATTTGAACGACCGCAAATTAACCTTAGGTCATAAGCAAATTGAAGAAGATCCATGGGATACTTTTGAAAGCATCTTCCAGGAAGGTTCTTTACACGAAGGAACCATAATTAAAAAAGAAGATAATGGTGCTATAGTTTCATTACCTTATGGTTTAGAAGGTTTTGCACCAATTAAACATTTAGCTAAAGAAGATGGCAAAACTGCCAACGTGGAAGAAACCCTTACTTTTAAAGTAATTGAGTTTGACCGTAAAGATAAAAAGCTGATTGTTTCTCACAGAAGTTATGTAGAAAGCCTGAACAAAGAACAAGAACAGGCAGAAAAAGCTGAAAAAACCAAAGAACGCAAGAAAACTAAAGACGCAGTGAAAACCGTAAACAAGCAAGTAGAAAAAACTACGCTTGGCGATTTAGGTGTACTTGGCGATTTGAGAGATCAGCTACAAAAATCTGAGAAAGACGCAAAATCAGCTGAAGAAGAAACTAAATCTGAAGAATAATTCAGGCTTAGGTTTATTCATGGCAAATGAAGAAGGGGCGATTGATTCGCCCCTTTTTTTGTTTCTAAAAAAAAAGAATCAGATAAGAACCTGAAAAAATATGCCTTGAGACAAAGTGCCTAATCTTTAAGGCAATCATTTTAGTAGTTGAAGCAAAATATCCAATCATTGGGGCAACCGCTTCAGAAGTTAAAGCAAAGAATTTAACTGTTTGGCCAACCGCATTAAGAGTTGAAGCAAAGCATTCAATAACTAAAGCAAACGTTTTAAGAGTTGAAGCAAAGGGTAAATTGTTGAGGAAACTGATTCAATTATTGAAGCAAAGCACTTAATAATTGTAGATGGGCATTAAACACATTCCATGCATTCAGCCAGTTTTACATATTCGGGGCGGTCGGCTGCGCTTTCATGAATAAAGCTTTTTATTGTTTGTCCTTTATATAATAAGAATACTCCTGGCATTTGTATAGGGTCGCCTTTGGCAGCACCAACACCTAAACCTTTCAAAAAGCCTTTGTAAATACCCCTAACAATAACCTTAAAACCAAATAATTGTAAAATACTACCCTGTTTTAACTGAAACTTTTTGTATAGAAATTTTTCAGGGTCGCTAAGCGTAGGAATATCTTCTAAACCAAATTTGCTTAACTGCTCGGCTGCTTCATCTTCATTTTCCAGCATATGAACAATTAATATTCTGGTACCATTTTTTTCAATATCATCTCTTTGCATAGCAATGTCCTGCATGGCTTCTCTGCAAAATGTACAACCAAAATGTCTTAAAAAAACAATTAAAGTAGGCCATTTATGAGTCATTTCATGAAGGGTTAACCCTTCACTTGTCTCAAACATGTCTAAGGTAAACTGTTCGCCTCCAAAATAATCCATTTCATAATCATCGCTCGATGCATGGTATTGAAAGCTGCGCAATAGAATAATTCCAAAAGGTAAAATCCATATAATATTATCTATGAAAATATAATTGGTTAAACTAAGCAGCTTAGAGTTGTCGTAAGCACTGCTGAAATAGATAACAGAAGCTAGTATTTTGTATAAAAACACCACTAATACCACAGCCCAGTTTCTGTAAGCATGTTTAGAAGCTATAAATAGTCCTATACCCATAATAATTTCTAAACCACCAATAGTTTTCCATAAAAACATATAGTTAGGGGCATCTAAATGGTTGGCATTATATAAAAGGCTTGGAAATGAAATAATTAAAATACCCCAAATAATGCTGTAAATAGAGCCGGTTAGTAGTGCGGCTTTCATCCACCATTTAGGGTTGCGTTTATGATATGTTATGGTAGTATTATTATTCATTCCGGTTTAAAACACCACACACTCTAAATGGTTTAAAAAGAATTGTTTAAGGCCAAAAATACTGTTATTCAACTAAGTGTTAAGTCATTTTTAGGTAAATAATACCATTAATGGTTAAGAAACTTTTTTCAAAATGCTTCGTAAAAGATGTTCGATAATTATTTAAAACTTTTAAAAATCATTAAACATTTTTTATGAAAGTAAATTACCGCAGAAAAGACAAGTGGGTAAAAACTTCACAGTCAACCGGAAACGATTGGTATTCAGAAGCACCAAAAACTGCAAAAGCCGAAAGAAGAGAAAAACATCAGCATAAAAATAAAAGACTACATCAATATCAGCATCTAAGAGAATTGTTCGATGATGAGATAATTTAAATATTTCTGCCTTCTAAAGTATGTATTATAGTTCTGAAAAGAGCACTAATGCCCACCAGCATAAAATAAAACACAATTAAGGTTATTAGTACAAACTTGTATTGGCTAACTTCTAAAGAAGGTTTATAGAAAAATTTCTGGGTAAGAAAATATAGGGAAAAGATTAATGAGGCGAATGTGATAAGTGAAACCCCTGTATATCTTACCCATTTTTTTGTAAATATTCCCAATAATGGGTTTCCAACGGCAAACAGCAGCACAGCACAGTTCAATATAATCCAAGAAATGTTATTAGGCTTTGTAGAGGCAGAAGAAATGGTAAATGCTATTAGAGACAATAGCAATAAAGCCATTCCTTGTGCTAAAGGCTTTGTAAAAATAATTTCCTTAAGTTTAAATGAATTGTTCACCTGTCAAGAAACACAAAACTTTGCTTTAAGTTCTATGTGTAATCGAGGCTTATTGGTTTAAAGCCATCATTTTTAGAGCAGTAACTGCGGCTTCTACACCTTTGTTACCATGTTTTCCGCCTGCACGGTCAACTGCTTGCTGGTGATTATTGGGCGTAAGCAACCCAAAAACTACAGGTTTATCTATTTGTAAAGAAAGATGGGTAATTCCCTGTGCTACAGCATGATTAATATATTTATCATGGTCGGTATCGCCTTTAATAACACAACCTAAACAAATAATAGCATCTAACTTATATTGTTTAGAAAGGATTCTTGCGCCATAAGTTAGCTCAAAAGCCCCGGGCACATAAACAAGCTGAATGTGATTTTCTTTTACGCCATGCTGCCCTAAAGTTTCCAAACAGCCTTTCAGCAAACTAAAAGTTATATCTGAATTGTATTCTGAAACAACAATACCTACTTTTTTACCCTTACCTGAGGGAATGGTTTCAGCATTATATTCTGAAAGACTTTTTAAAGTAGTAGCCATATTGATAAATTCAAAATTCTAAAACCTAAACTCAAAAAAATGAGTATTAAGAATTTGTAACTCAATGGGTTTAGATATTGCCTAAACGAGCTAAATGCTTTTCAGCATTTCTTCCTTCCTGTGTATTTGGGTATTCTTCTTTAAGCTTTTGTAATGTGCTTACAGCCTCTTCTTTATTTCCCTGGGTTTCTTGTGCCAAAGCCAGGCGAAGCATATAAACAGGTGTAGTAAACTCATTTGGCTCATTAGCAACAGCTTTTTTATAATAGCTAATACCTTCTGAAGCATTATTCAACTCAAAGTAAGCATCGCCAATAGCACCTAATGCTAAAGTACTTATTACTTTGTCGTCAGAACTAAATTTCTTCAACTGGTCAATTGCTTCCTGAAATTTACCGGTATTTAAATAGCTGATACCTGCATAGTAATGAGCCAGATTAGCAGCTTTAGTAAACTTATATTTATTGGCAATAGATAAAAGTCCCGGAAAATTGCCATCACCATTTAAAGCTTGCTCATAGTTGTCGTTTTCAAAATAAGAAACTGCTTTAAACATTTGCCCTTGAGCTTCGGCTTCCTGTCCCGGAACATACCAGTGAAAAAAGCCAACATAAGCAGCAAAAATTACTAATACTGCACTGGCTACACCAACAATTACTTTTTGATTTTTTTCGATAAAATCTTGTGCATTTTCAAGAGAAACATTTTCCGCAACTGACGGATTTACTTTCGTTTCAGCCATTTTATTTTTTGGGTTTTTAGTCTTTTATAAATGGATAATCAGCCTGTACGTAATTGTCTGAATACATCTCAGAAGCATCCGGGTAAGGCGAATTTTCGGCAAAGGTAACACATTCGTCTATTTCTTCGTTTACTTTTGCTTCAATTGCTTCAAGTTCTGCGGCTTTAGCATATTTTTTTTCCAAAATGGTAGTTCTTACCTGTTCTATGGGGTCTTGTAGTTTATAGGCCTCTACTTCTTCTTTGGTTCTATATTTTGCAGGGTCGCTCATAGAATGCCCTTTGTAACGGTAGCTCTTAATTTCAAGAAAAGTTGGTCCATCGCCTTTTCTGGCACGCGTTACTGCTCTTTCAAGGGCTTCGTGAACATCTTCGCAGCGCATACCATTTACCGATTCTGAAGGCATATCAAATGCACTGCCTATTTTGTAAATGTCAGTTACATTTGAAGAACGCTCAACAGCCGTTCCCATGGCATAAAAATTATTTTCGCAAATAAATATTACCGGCAATTTCCAAAGCATTGCCATGTTAAAGGTTTCAAATAAAATTCCCTGACGTGCTGCACCATCACCAAAAAGGCACACACAAACATTGTCGGTGCCTTTATATTTTTCAGCAAATGCAATACCTGCTCCTAAGCCTATTTGCCCACCCACAATACCATGCCCGCCAAAAAATCTTTTTTCTTTAGAGAAAAAGTGCATAGAACCACCTTTGCCTTTGCTACATCCGGTGGCTTTTCCATAAAGTTCGGCCATAGCTTCGTTGCAGCTAATACCTTTTGCAATAGCTAAGCCATGGTCGCGATAAGCAGTAATTAAAGGGTCGTCTTGGCGGGTAGCACTCATTATTCCGGCTGCTACTGCTTCCTGACCAATGTATAAATGACAAAATCCACGAATTTTTTGCTGGCCATATAACATACCTGCACGTTCTTCAAACTTGCGAAGCCTTACCATTAGCTCGAACCAATAGAGATAGGTTTCTTTATTTATTTTTGTGTTAGCCATTCTTTATTTTATAGAGAGCTCAAAAATATTAAAAAACCTTCAGTCTATACTTTGTTTCTACACAAGCTTCATCTTTATAATTTTAAAAGCTATAATCAGGCAATATTCAGTTTTTCTAAAAAAATTAACTGTTTCACGGGCGAAAATGGAGTAGGTAAAACCAATATTTTAGATGCTATTTATTATTTGTGTTTAACCAAATCTTATTTTAATTCAGTTGACCAGCAGCTTATTCGCAACGAGCAAGCATATTTTAAAATTTCAGGAGATTTTATGCTTAATAATGAGACAGCCGAAGTAAAATGCTTGTTGCCCAAAGCCCAAAAAAAAGAATTGTGGCTAAACGATATAAAGTATGCTAAGCTTGTTAAACACATTGGCTTATTGCCCATAGTAATGGTTGCCCCCGATGACCAGATACTTATATACGGAAATAGTGATGAGCGCAGAAAATTTATTGATAATACACTTTCACAAATAGATGCGGCTTATTTAGATGCCCTGCAGGAATACAATAAATACTTAATGCAAAGAAATGCTTTGCTGAAACAATTTGCCGAGCAACAAACATTTGATAGCAATTTGCTGCTGGCTTATGATGTAAAACTTGCCCCTTTAAATAACTATATTTTTGAAAAAAGAAAAAACTTTATTGCTGAATTAATGCCTGTCTTTGATTCAATTTACACTAATCTTTCTAACGGAAACGAAACAGTAGCATTAGAATATGATTCATCGTTGCATTTTAAAGAAGGTGCAGCATTACTTCAGGAAAATATTGAAAAAGACAGAGCAATAAGACGGACATCTGAAGGTATTCATAAAGACGATTTGGTTTTCACTATGCGTGGCGAAGCAATAAAAAAGTTTGGATCGCAAGGGCAGCAAAAAACCTTTTTGCTTTCTTTAAAAATGGCACAGGCTTTTGTATTAGAAAAGACATTAAATAAAAGTCCGTTATTGCTGTTAGATGATATTTTCGACAAGCTCGATTTACAACGCAGCAAAAACTTGTTGCAATACTTAAAAGCCCATTATAAAGGGCAAATTTTTATTACCGATACGCAACGTACCAGAATTGAAAAACATTTTGGCGACACTGTAAACGAAATAGAAATTTTTGAGATTTCATTTTAGAAAATACTATTACACGTGAATTTTGTTTTTTCAACCTTTTTTGGAGCATACCCTAATGCTATATCTGCTGATATATTATAGGTTTCAATTTTTCATTTTGTTTAAATGTTGCATACTTTTGATAAATGCACTTTAGCTACTTTAATACCATTCGTTTTATTGCCTGCCTTATAGTAATTGCCGTTCATACCGAAATATTGAAGCATTACAGGTTTCAGGAAGTTTCAACGATATTGAAATTTTCTTATGAAATAGGCAAAATGGCTGTTTCAGTTTTTTTTGTTTTAAGTGGTTTTTTAATAGGTTCATTACTACTTCATGAACAAGCCGTAAAAGGAAAAATTAACTTGAAATTGTTTTTTAAAAAAAGAGCTTTAAAAATATTGCCTTTATATTTTTTGTTGGTATTCGCAGCATTTATTGTAGTACCTTTTTTTGATTTTACTTATATACCACGCCAAACAGAAGACCTGCAAGAAAATTTCTTTAGTAAACTGATTTGTTTTGTTTTATTACTTCCACAATTAAATGCCACCCTATATCATTTTGTGCCTGGTGCCGAACAATTGTGGACTATAGGTAGCGAAGTAATAGCCTATAGCGTACTGCCTTTTGTGGTAATGCGTATGCAAAAAAATGCTTATTTACCCATAAAAATTATTTTCGGGATAATGGTATTAAAAGTGATTCTGAAGTTCATAAATGGTTTTGGTATTGACATAGAAGCCATCATGAAGTTTGTTTTTTATAATAAAGTTGACTGTGTTTTAGCCGGATGTATGGCCGCTTACTGGCACCGAAACAGAAATAAATATTGGGTTAATTTAACTTCTCATAAATCGTTTTTCTTATTAAGCTTCACTCTTTCAGCACTGCTTATTATAATTGAAACCTTAACAGAGTTTACTGATTCATATCTGTCTCATAGTATATTGTTTCTAATACCCATTGGATATTTGTGTAATAAAGAGATTAAACAAAAAACCTTTTTTTCAATAACTGAAATATTAGGAAACTATACATACAGCATTTACATATGGAGTTATATGGTATTATTTGTTATTTATAAACTAACTCAAATAATTTTTAAACTTGAGAATATTACAACAGCCAACGCTAATCTGTTTCTATTTGCAAATACTTTATGGATATCGGTATTAGTGGGCTTTATAAGCTACTACACTATCGAAAAACCATTTTTAAAATTAAAAGAAAGGTAGTTTTTGCGATTTAGTTTTAGATAACAACAAAATTTATTTCAGAATGTAATGTTGCAAAGAGTATTCAATTTTTAATTTTAATAGTAAGTTTAAAACATATTGTAGTCATAAATGCCATATTTAGGATTTGGGAAGCCATTTGAAGAGCAACCCTATAAAGGTTTTTTCGACCCTTTAAACTCAGTTGCTATTACTACCAGTTTTGTTACTGAAGAAAATAAAGACATTACCTATATCACCTACAACAAGGAAGATAATGCGTGGCTTTTTTTCAGCAACGATGAGTATAACGATTTTGAAAAAGTAATGCGCGTAGTGAAGTTTTCAGATATTATTCTTTTAGATTCTTCAATTCTTGAAATACAAGAAATTCCCGAAGGCTATTATGCCACTAGAAACAACAAAACCGAAAACTGGAAGATAAAAAAATTATAGGCTTACTTTAGTTTAACACCACTTGCCTCAAAAGAGATCGCCAATTCAGGCTCGGTAATTAAAGCAATTTCTTCTTCAGATTTTCCGGCATCTTCGGCATAGTGTTTCAACATTTCAACTGAAATAGTATCATAGTAGGCTATGCCTTTCATAAGTGCAGTTTTTCCGCCACTTTCAAGAGGCACAAAAAAGCCATAGTCTTTAAATGTTACCATCATGGTTTCGCCATTGCCTTTATCTATTTTCATCCAGCAACCTTTTTTCTGGCAACATGATTCTATTTTGCCTTCAATAACTAATTCAAGATTGTCATTGTCTTTCATTAACTCATCTAATTCAGCTACCTGAACTACTTTATCGGTTGTAAAATCTTCACCTACAATAGTATCATATAAAGCTGTATCTTCTGTATTGCTTTTTTCAGAAGTAGGTTTATCTGAATTGCATGAAGTGAAAAAACCTGTGATTAAAAAAGTAATTAAAACAATAAATAAAAAATGCTTTTTCATATTATTTTCAAGATTTTGAGAATAACAAATCTATGTAAAATGATGGTTTTCTAAGACGGTCGCGTAAATCTAAATCTTCAAACATGGCAGAAATGGTTTCGCGCAGTGTAGCATTATTTGCAGCTTTATTTACCACAAAATTAAATAGCCATGGAAGCGTAACTAATTGCTGCATGGTTCGGCTTAGTTTTAATTCGCTCCAAATTCTGTTATATACCATTGTATCATATTGTTTATTAAATATTGCTGAAAAATTATTTTGTGTTAAACAATTTTCAATATGTTGAGCAGCAAAAAAACCACTCATCATGGCATTGCCGATGCCTTCTCCTGTAAAAGGGTCAATTAACGAAGCCGCATCACCCGTAAGCAAATAATTATCTCCTGAAATATTTCTTTTTTTTGAGCCTAAAGGCAATCCAAAACCTTTTACATCATCTATTAAAACAGCATTTTTAAAGCGCTTGCTTATAACTGGATGATTAGCAATAATTTCTTGAAGTAAATTTTTCAAATTCAATTTTTGCTTACTTATTTTATCGCTCCTAATACCTAAACCAATATTAGCTTCGCCATTAGGCAAAGGGAAAATCCAAAAGTATCCGGGCAATAAATCTTTAATAAAATGTAGTTCGATAAAATTATCGTTATCCATTCCCTCAACATTTTTGTAATAGGCCCTTATACCTGCGCAATAGTGCTGCAGCTCTATTTTCATGTCATTTGTGAAACGTGCAAAGCGCGATTGCGCGCCATCGGCAGCTACTATAAAGCGGGTTTCAATTATAGTTTGCTCATTTTTACTTATGCATTTATAACCAGAAACAGTTTTTTCAAATTTTACTAAATCAATATTTTCTAAAACCTGAATTTTATCAGAATACTTTTTCAACGCATTGAATAGAAAATTATCGAAATCAACTCTTTTTGAAATATATCCCGGAGGTTTTTCTTCAAGTTTATTATACTGTTGCTTAAATGGAATTCGCAACACTTTTTCATTTGGCGCTACAAAAGCCACACCCCATGAACCTACCTGCATAGGTGACAAAAACAAATCATGAATTAAATCGGGTTCAATTTTTTTTAATACCTCCACTACTTTTCCGCTTAAAGCATCACCACATATTTTATCACGAGGAAAAACTGCTTTATCTACTATGGTGCAAGAAATGTTTTGTTTTGCCAATTGCAAGGCAGTTGCTACACCTCCAGGGCCTGCGCCAATAATTAGTATTTCAGTAGATAAATTCAAGACAATAATTGCAGATAATGGAGTTTAATTTTTATACTCTTTGTAGTTTGTAACTCTTCCGGCTTTATATTCTATGCGCTTCAAAGTATCGCCTTCTTCATTATACACAATCACTAGTCCCTCTTCTGCACCTGCTTCATAGTTCACTTCTTCTTTCAGTTTACCACTTTCAAAGTAATATCTCCAGTAGCCTTCTTCTTTTTCATTTAAAAACTGTCCTTCCGACTCAACTTTGCCATTTTCATAATATCGCTTGTAAGGACCATTTTCCATATTATTAACAAAGGTTACTTCTTCTTTCAGTTTGCCACTTTCAAAATAAAACTTCCATAAACCGGTCATTTCATTTTTTTTATATTGCCCTTCTTGTTCTGTTTTGCCATTTTTATAAAAGCTTTTGTAAGGGCCATTATATTCACTATTCTTATAGTTCTCCATTATTTCTACTTTTCCATTTTCATTATACATTACTCTTTTCCCGTTTAACTTACCTTCTTTGTAATTTGCTTCTTCAATTAGTTTTCCGTTTTCACTATAAATTTTATATAGTCCATTTAGCTCATCGTTTTTATAAAACCGCTCTTCTTTTTTATTGCCATTAGGATAATAGGAAATATAAAGGCCTTCTCTTTTTTCAGGGTTATTACCAACTATATAGTATACTTCCTTCTTTACTGCATTTTTTTCATCGTAATAAGTTGTAACCTGTTTAGGCTTTTCTTTACACGCATAAATAAATATTAAAATGATTACTGAAATAACTAAGTATTGTCTCATAACTATTCTGAATATTTGATGTTGCAAGTTACTACAATTGGTAAATCATTTTTTTGTGCAAATAAAAAATTTTATTAAACGGGAACTTTAGTATATTAACACAAGTTTAATTCGCATAACTATTTAAAACCAACGCTATGAAAAAACTTTTTTTTGCTTCAATTGCATTATCAGCAGTTATTGTATCGTGCAATATGAATCCTAACAATCAGCCCAAAACCAATAAGCAACAAGGGCTTTCTGCAGAAGAAGACCAAAAATTATTGGCTCATGCGCAAGGTATTTTTAAACCACTTCCTGAAATTGCTGAAAACCCAAATAATCCCGTAACACCTGAAAAAGTAAACTTGGGTAAATATTTATATCACGATACCAGACTGTCAAAAACCGGGAATAACAGTTGTAATTCTTGTCACAACCTTAGCACGTTTGGTGTAGATAATTTACCAACCTCACCCGGAGACGAAGGCAAAAATGGTAACAGAAACTCCCCAACGACATTCAATGCTGCTTTACATACTATGCAATTTTGGGATGGCAGAGCCAAAGATGTAGAAGAACAAGCCGGAATGCCTGTTTTAAATCCTATGGAAATGAATATTCCTTCAAAGGAATTTTTGGTAAATCGCCTAAAAGGTATTGATTTATATCAAAAGCTTTTTGCAGAAGCATATCCTGAAGAAAAATCACCTATAAGTTATGCTAATATTGAAAAGGCAATAGGTGCTTTTGAAAGAACACTATTAACACCTTCAAAATTCGATGATTATCTGAAAGGTAATGCCAATGCACTAACCTATGAAGAGAAAAAAGGGCTTCAAACTTTTATAGATGCCGGCTGTACCACTTGCCATAATGGTGTTGCATTAGGTGGAAACTCGCTTCAGAAATTTGGCAGCTTAGATAATTATAGAAACTATACGGGTAGCACAATTAATGATGAAGGTAGAAAAGAGGTAACAAAAGATGAAATGGATAAAGATATTTTCAAAACTCCTTCACTTAGAAATGTTACCAAAACGGCACCTTACTTTCATGATGGCAGTGTAGAAGAACTAAGCAGAGCCATTACTATTATGGCTAAAATTCAATTAGCAAAAGATTTAACACCAGAACAAGTAGGCTCAATAAAACTGTTTTTAGAAACATTAACAGGCGATATACCCGAAGAAACTAAACAAGTTCCAGTAGAATTGCAGGGCGTTAAAATTTAATTTCTAAAATTGAGAAAAACTCTAAAAGCAGCCGGATAAATATGGCTGCTTTTTTGTTTTCTTTACTTAAGCAATTTTTTCATTAATGAATATAGCTTATCAAATAAAATGAAAAAATATTTCTAACCCGATATGATTTATGAAACTTGATATTTCTGCTTTACTCAAATATTTGAAATTTAAAACCTCCCGTAGTGGAGGCAAGGGTGGTCAAAATGTAAACAAAGTAGAAACAAAAGTGGAACTGTTGTTTGATATAGCCAACTGTGATGTACTTGATGAGTATCAAAAGCAAATTGTTTTTAATAAGTTTTCAAATAAAATTGATGCTGATAACATATTGCATATAGTATCACAAACAGAGCGGTCACAGTTATTAAATAAAGAAAAAGCCGTAAAAGAATTCAAAAAGCTTATCAGTAAAGCCTTTCAGCCTATTAAAATCAGAAAAACAACTAAACCCTCTAAAGCTGCAAAAGAAGCGCGCTTATACTCAAAAAAACTACACAGCGAAAAGAAACAACAGAGAAGATTTTTTGAATAATATTATTTGTGAATTCGAAATAATATTATTAATATTTCTTTTATTGTAATCAACTGAGTATTAAAGCTTAAGTGAATAATATTTATTTTATTGTGTGTGTAATTTTTTACAAGAATTTATTGGCAAACCACAGATAAGTACTTAAATTACAGTTAATATATAACACATTATATGAAAATAATTTTACACTTTAAATTGTTTGTTTTTTCTTTACTGTTAGTTTTATCAGTATTGAAAAACAGTTCTGCTCAAGACAGAACCAATTTCAATAAAACATACATCAAAGAATATTCAGATTATGAAGCGCTGAAAATATTATACTCCACTTCTGTGCCTTATTCAGGCTTTACACCTGATATGGAATTGTTGGAATTAAGAAATGAATTTTCAAAACATTATTTAAACAGCGATGGTAGTAAAACAGCGTTAGTTGGTGCGGGGCCTATTCACTACTATGAGAATGGAAAATGGCAAACTATTTCTGACTATATTTTTAAGAATAACACTAATAATTTTAAAGACAGAAAATATGCTGCGCCTTATAATAAACATAAATTGTATTTTCCTGAATTACCTGGAAAGTCAATAGTTTCTGTTACACCCGATGGAGTTTTTGAAGATTGGGAAGCTCCTACAATGGTTTGGTTAGATAAAGATGGAAACATCTTAAAAGAAATTATTGCCAACAACACAAAAGCAAAAGTTTCAAATACTGAAATATATTATGAAAATATTTTTCCGGGGATAACAGCACATATTCACAATAATACAACTTCTAAAAAGCTGAATTACTACATTCAAGATGCTACATTTTTAAATCAAAAACCTGCTGGGGCAGTTTATTTGGCGTTTAAAGAAAATGTTAAAGCTCCCAGCAATTGGATATTAAATGGAAAAACTACTGAAGCTTACGCAAGTTTAAGTAGCGCAGGAAACGTTTATGAAACCTTGCTTTGGAGAAATAAAGGTGCGGACATTGTTGAAAAAATGAGGCCTGTTTATTTTGAAAAGAAATCTTCAGGTTCTTGTGATGAGCCTGGCTTTGATAAAAGAGCTAATCAGCTTGATGGTACATTAGAAGGTTCTTATTTATTGATAAATAATGGTTCCGTTAATAATTCATTTGTTTTGGTGCCTATTACTTGGCTTGAACAAACCAATAGAAGGTTTCCTGTTACCATTGATCCTGTTACCAATTTTTATCCTTGCGCTACACCGGGTACATGCACGTGGCCTACCTATACTGCAAATAGAAGCGGTAACTCAGGTAGTTGGCAATGTTTTGCCGGTACTTATGCTGGAAAAACCAATGTGTTTGATATAAGTTATGGCTGGGTAGATGATACCTGGCCGTTTAGCAACCCTTACATGGATAGTTATGCCTCTTTCAATATTGCTGCAATACCCAATAATGCCTCTATAACTTCAGCAACTAACTGGTGGTACAGATATGGAGGAAGAACTTGTGATGATGCGATTGTTTTGAAGCACGGAAGAGTTCAAAACAATACCTATTTAGCAAACAATACTGATTGTAATTTAGATGGCTCTGCTTCAAGAAATAATAATAGTTATTTTAATGGAACAACCAAAAATGGCACAGGATGGCAATTTCAAGCAGCAAGCACCATAGATGTTACCAATGCCTTAGCTGGAGATCAAATTACTATGGGTTGGGCATATAATGGAGGTGATGATTGTTGTTCATTTGCATGTGCAGGTAATGACGGAGACTACCATCATATTTATGGTTATCAAAATGCTTCTCTAAAGCCGTATATCACAATTGATTATTGTGTACCTCCTTCTATTACATCTCAACCCTCTGGCTATAATGCTTGTACCAATAGTACTATGACAGCCTTATCTGTTACTGCCAACGGTACAGCTTTAACTTATCAATGGCAGGTGTCTAACAATACCTCTACTACCAATTGTAACAGCTTTACCACTTGGCAAAATATTTCTGGTGCTACTTCTAGCAGTTATACGCCTCCTCGTATAGCCGGTACACGTTTATATAGAGTAATTGTAACTTCTTCAGATTGTCCGGGCGCATTATCTAACAGAAGTGTAACTTCTAATTGTGTTAGAGTTACTATAAACCCTATGAACGGAACGAGCACCAATACTTCTATTCCTTACGGCACAGGAGATAATCCTCCTGCTATACAGTTTTCAAATTGTGGAGGATTAGTATTGCCGGGTTCATCCCATATTTTAAATACTTTACAACCACCTGCTGTAGGCGCAGTTAATAACATTAGTAGCTACAATTGGGCTGCCTCTGGTGGCTCGTTTACAGGTACAGGAAGCAGTGTTACCTGGACAGCGCCATTGGCTGTAGGTAATTACGCTATTACCCTAACCTACAATAATTCATGCACAAATTTTCAAACAGTATGTAATATTGAAGTAGGCTCTCCAAATTGTAATTATGCTTATGTAGATTTTTCTACAGGTGCAGATGCTGCTGATAAAGGTGGTCCAGACAACCCTTATAAAACATTGGCTTATGCAGTAAGTCAGCTAGGCGGCAGAACTCATATAAGAATGGCAAATGGTAATTACACTGAAACACAAAGAGTAAATATTCCATCTAATGTGATAATAGAAGGCAGATTTGATGCTGCGAATGATTGGCGAAAAGTGAATAATGGCAATACGAATATCACCTTTACCAACAATACATCTAATCTTGCTCCAATAAACGCCCCAACAACTACACAGGTAAATAGCGATGTTAGACATTTAATTGGTATGGCATCTAATGGCACCACCGGTTGGACCTTACAAGATATTAATGTTACCACTAATGCTGTTTCTGGACAATCAACAAGCGGTAAAGGAAGTTCAAATTATGCACTTTGGATAAATGGGGCATCTAGCTATAGTATTGTTCGTAGTCAATTTACAGCCGGTGCTGCAAGTAATGGTTCTAATGGGGCAGTAGGTGCAGCAGGATCTAATGGTTCTGCAGGTGGAAACGGGAATAATGGTAGTTGCAATGGTGGAAATGGAGGGACAAGAACAGGTCCAATCGGGCCTGGGTCTGGAATAAGAAAAGGAGGAAATGGAGGAGACGGAGGTCAAGGTGGACCTGAAGGCAATAACAGCGGTTCTTCAGGAGGTTTAGGTACAAATGGAGGAGGTGGTGCTGCAAGAGACGGAAGTGCTGGCACTGGTGGTAGTGGTGGCGATCCTGGTAAAGCTGGAGGTAATGCTTCTTCATCTGTTACAACAGCAGAAGCATCTAATGGAACTGCTGGAAATAATGGTGCTCCAGGAAGTGCAGGAACTTTCTCAACATACTTTACACCAGGTTCTCAAGGAGCAACAGGTGCTGATGGAGGAGGCGGAGGCGGTGGTGCAGGTGGAGGAGGCGGAGGCGGACAAGGTTGTTTTTGGTGTGATAACGGAGGTGGTAATGGAGGAGGGGCAGGTGGTGCTGGCGGACAAGGTGGTTCAGGCGGCACTGGAGGTCATGGTGGGGGAAGTAGTTTTGGAATATATGTAAATAATGGCACTTCGGCTACTTATACACAAATTACCGCTCTTTCAGGAACAGCAGGTGCAGGAGGCATAGGCGGCACTGGAGGAAACGGAGGTACTGGAGGAAATGGGGGTACCGGAGCTAGCAGTTGTACAGGCGAAGTTGGTAGGGGTGGGAACGGAAGTAAGGGAGGAAATGGGGGTAAAGGAGGAAATGGAGGGAATGGTATAGCTGGGGTTTCAAATAGAATGTATGTAGTAGGTACAGGAGCATCCTCGCCTTCAAATACGATAATAACTTCACCCGAAATTAGAGTTTTGCACGATAAAGGAAAACCATGCATTAATTCTGAAATAGAAATTTATAAAGGTTCTGGAACATGGACTATGCCTTCAGGATTAACTTTTGTGAATGATAAAAATGAACAATCAGGTACATCTGGAACTTCCTATACCACAGCGCTGCAAACTGTTAAAGTATATTCGACTACTTTGAATGCAGTTTATGATTTAACTGCTCCTGCAAATTTTCCTGATTTCATAAGAGTAGCTTCTGATAATAGACCTTGGCCAACTATCACCATAACACCATCATCTCTTTGTGTAGGTACAGGTGCAGAAATTCAGCTTAATCATACCAATCCATTTGGAACACAAGTGGCTTATGAATGGGTAATATTTAGTGCATCTGGAAATGATGCCAATAGCCCTCTTGTCACAAATACAAGCAATAATCCTATAGTGGATGTTTCTTCTTTACCTGCAGGAAATTATAAGGTACGATACAGAGTAAGAGAAATTTGTTGTGGTTGGAGCAGACCTAGATATGAAAACTTTACGATTACTGAACAACCGTCACAACCCAATAATTTAACAAAAACTACTGGTTCTAACTTTACCCAGGTATGCGAGGGAGCAACCGGTCTTTCAGTAAATGCTGCTACAGGAAGTGTAGGTGGTGCAGGTACTTGTAATTATGAATATAGCTTTCAAAATACTGATGGAAATTGGAGTAATTGGCAAACTGCCATACCTTCTGTAACTGCCGGTGCCGCTCCGGGTTTCGTAAGAATAAAAGCCAGAAGAAATTGTAATGGAGTGGCTTGTGGTCCGTCTAATGAGACACCTGCTGTAGAATGGGAAGTAGTTTCACAACCTACCGCAGGAAGTGTAGCAAGAACAAGCCCTGCTGAACAGTTTATTTGTCAAGGAGCAAATATAACAGCCAACGTTTCAGGAGGAAATGGAGGTATTAATTCTACAGACGAAATGCAATGGAGAATTGGCACTTCAGGTGGATGGACAACTTACTCGGGAAGTATAACAGCCAATACGGTGGGTTCTTATTACTTCCAAACACGTAGAGTCTCAACAGGTTATGGCTGTAACAATACTGCATGGACACCTTCACCTAATGGCACACAATTATGGATTGTAGATGCTTCACCTGTTGCACCTGCCATATCTAAAAACCCTGCATTTGCTGAGGTTTGTGTAGGAACGAACGTTAGTGCTAATATCACGAACTTCGGTAGTGGCGGTGCTGGTACTTGCGAAGACCAAATCAGATACTCTACCAACGGGGGCAGCACATGGACAGCTTGGAGTACCACAAATCCAACTATATCGACCTCTACCGCAGGAACACATATTATTCAGGCCAGAAGAAAATGTAATGGAGGAGCTTGTGATAGCACTGCTAACCAGATAAGTTGGTTAGTAGTAGCTGACCCTACTATTTCTGTTCAGCCTTTAAGTGGAAATACCTGTTACAATGCTAATTATAGCTTAAGTGTTACTCCGGCAAACGGCATAGGAACCTTTAACTATCAATGGCAAGAGTCAACCACAGGATGTGCCGGAACATGGAATAATGTAGGAACAAATGCCAATACATACACCACTCCTAGATTAACCGCTGCAAGACATTATAGGGTAGTTATTACTTCCTCAGGAAGTGATTGTAATCAGGTAATTTCTAATTGTGTGGCTGTAAATATTAATCAAAATATGAGCAATAGCACATGGAATGGTAATATAGATACCGATTGGTTTGAACCTTACAATTGGAGCAACTGCGTTCCGGGAACCAATACTATTGTCACCATTCCTGCAGGTATATCACATAACCGTTATCCGGTAATTATTACCAATTCGCCATTAGATAATAGTGGTGGGAAAGCAAAGGCTAAAAAAGTAAATATGGCTACAGTAGGTGCACCACCACCTAATGCCGATTTAAAAATTAATAATGGTGCTGAACTGAAGGTGAATGAGTAAAAAATATAAAGAGATATCTCTTTGAGAAATTTTATAATATATATAATCTTTAGTTTTGCATTACTATCTTTTTCCTTTTTAAGTACCAATGAGAATGAAAAAGAATTTCTAACACCTTATGTATTTGAATATGATACGCTCAGGTTTCATGAACCAAATATTGAAGAGAATAACCCATTAACCATAGAAGGGATTACATTAGGAAGATTATTGTTTTACGACCCTATACTTTCTATTGATAGTTCTATTTCATGTGGTAGTTGTCATAAACAAGCTTTCTCATTCTCTGATGGAGGCAATGTATATAGTAAAGGAGTAAAAGGAAAAGAGGGAAAAAGAAATACTATGGCACTTATAAATCTGGCATGGCAAACAGATTTTTTTTGGGATGGCAGAGCAAAAACCTTAGAAGAAGTATCATTTTTCCCCATAACAGATACATTAGAAATGGCTAATGATACTAATAATATAGTACATTCTATAAATAACCATTTTCACTATCCAGGGTTATTTTTTAAAGCTTTTCCAAATGAAAAAATCACCTTTAATAATGTTTCTAAAGCAATAGCTCAATTTCTAAGAACTATCCATATAAAAGGTTATAATAATCGTTTTTTTGAAATGATAAATAGGATAAATGATAATCGCCAGTCGAAAATCTTAGAAAAAGAAAAATCAATGGATGGTTTATATTATAGAACAATTAATACCTGTGGTAGATGCCATCCCGGTGAGGGTGTTGGAGTTACAAGATTTGCAGACAATTTAAACTCAAATAATGAACTGTTTAGCAGATTTTCAGTTACAAAAGATAGCACTGATGTAAATAAATTTAAAATTCCATCCCTAATTAATATTAAGTTAACAGCACCTTACATGCATGATGGTAAATTTCTTACAATTGAAGAAGTTGTTAAACATTATGAAACTCACTTGGAAGATGTGTACCATAAAAATCCAGAGTTTTTTCAGAGTGTATCTATTGATGATTTAAAATTATTAGATTACGATAAAAAAAAATTTGCAGCCTTTTTTGAATTGTTTACCGATAGTAATATTGTGACTTCAAAGGAATATTCTAATCCCTTTCTTAGCAAATCTTTTAATTGGAATGATTTTCCTAATTTCAAATAATACTCTTTGAAAATCCGAATCTTTAACTCTTTTTTATTTTGAATGAATGAAAGAAAAGTAGTTAACTTAGAAACAAATACAAAATAGACTAAAAGAGAAAATTGGACATACTTTATAACTAAAGATTAAAAGTAGATTTGTCTATCGTACAAAGTTGCCTTTTCGGTTTATATCAGTGCCTTATTTAACACCTCTACCGGATGCAATGCCTTGCGCTTTGTGCCATCCAAAATTTGGTGGCGACAGCTTGTACCGGGGGCAACAATTAAAGTTTCACTATTTGCTTTTCTTACTGAAGGAAATAAGATCAACTCGCCCATTTTCATAGAAACCTCATAATGCTCAGCTTCATAGCCAAAGCTGCCCGCCATACCACAGCAACCGCTGGGAATAACTTCTACGTGATAATTTTCGGGAAGGCTTAAAACGAAAGCAGAATAATCTATACTAGATAATGCTTTTTGATGGCAATGCCCGTGCAGTTTAATGTGCTTGGTTTCAGAAGTGAATGAAGCCGATGTGATATTGCCTTTTAGTTTTTCGCTATGCAAAAATTCTTCTATAGTAAATGTTTTTTCTGAAAGTTGCTGCGCTGCATTTCTGCTGCGCTTGTCAACTATATTAATATACTCATCTCTAAAAGTAAGAATTGCCGAAGGCTCAATACCAATAAGTGGTATAGTCGCAGAAACTACTTTGCTTAGTTGTTCCACATTTTTTTCAGCGAGCAATTTGGCTTCTTTTAATAAACCTTTGGAAATATAGGATCTTCCACTTTCTTCATGTTGCGGTATTTCAACGGCATAGCCCAACTTAGTTAAAAGCTCAATTGCAGCAATGCCAATGGTTACATCATTGTAGTTGGTGAACTCATCGGCAAAAAAGTAAACTTTTTGTTTTGGTTTTTCAGGCTGAAGTTTTGAAATGTTTTTTTGATACCAACTACGCAATGTGAAAGAATGCAAAGCTGGCAACGTTCTTTTTTCAGCAACACCTAAAACTTTCTTTATGGTATTACCGGCAAAATTTTCACCTAAAAAGAAATTAGTAACTGAAGGAATTAATGCACCCAGACTATTGAGTTTGGCAATATTACCAAACGCTTTGGCACGAAACGGAACACCGTTGATTTTGTAATACTGATGTAGAAATTCAGCTTTCAAGGTTGCCATATCTACATTGCTGGGACACTCACTCTTGCAACCTTTACAGCTTACACATAAGTCCATTACCTCATACAATTCTTTGCTGTCGAATCGGTTATGTCTAGTGCTACGGGTTAAATATTCGCGCAGCAAATTGGCACGGGCACGAGTGGTATCTTTTTCATTTTTGGTTGCCATATAGCTGGGGCACATCGTGCCACCACTTAAATGGCTCTTGCGGCAATCGCCACTGCCATTACATTTTTCGGCAGCAGCCAAAATCCCTTCGCCTACATTAAAGTCGAAAATGGTGTCGAGCTTTTCATCTTTCTGATTAGGCTCATAGCGCAGCGAAGTATCCATTGGCGCTGCATCTACAATTTTACCGGGATTGAAAATATTGTTGGGATCCCACGTTTGTTTTATTCTTCTGAAAAGCTGATAATTTTTTTCGCCCACCATCATAGGAATAAACTCGGCACGCACCCTGCCATCGCCATGCTCGCCACTCAAAGAGCCGTTATATTTTTTTACTAACTGCGCAGAAGCCGTGGCAATGGCTCTGAATTGCTTTCTATCATTTTCATCTTTTAAATCGAGAATGGGTCTTAGGTGTAATTCACCTGCACCGGCATGAGCATAATATACCGGTGTCTGCCCATAGTCTTTCATCATTTCACTGAACTCGGCAATATAATCGGGCAGTTCAGGCAGGGCGACCGCTGTATCCTCAATAACTGCAACGGGCTTGCGCGAACCTTTTACATTGCTCAACAAACCCAAACCTGCAGCACGCAAATCCCATACTTTTTTAATGTTACTACCATCTACCAAAGGGAAAGCATAGCCCAACTGAGCAGCTTTCATAGAAGCGATCACTGCCTCAGCTTTTTTTAGTGCTGCTTCTTTGGTGGCTTCGCCAAATTCTATTACAAGTATTGCACCGGGTTCGCCTTCCACAAAAAAACGATACTTCCGATATTCTATATTTTCTTTGGTGCAATCGAGAATAATCTTGTCCATCAATTCTACTGCACGTGGTTGATGTTGCATGGCAATGACTGTTGCTTTCATGCTTTCATTTACATCTTTGAAATGAGCACATACCAATATTTGCTGCGATGGAGGCAATTCGTTGCAATGCAATTTTATTTCGGTAGTAAATGCTAAAGTGCCTTCGCTGCCGCAAAGCAATTTGCACATATTGAAATCTTCATTGCCCGGCACAAAAGGCGAGGTATTCATTACTTCATCTACTGCATAGCCGGTGTTTCTTCTATGTATTTCCGGCTTCGGAAAATGATTACGAATTTCCGCACGCATTTCAGGCGAACTCAATTCATCTTTTAACTGGCGATAAATATTTCCTTCTAAATTTTGTTGTTGACATTTTGCTGAAAATACTTCTGCAGAAATAGTTTTAAAAACGGCATCGTTTCCATCGCTTAAAATAGTTTTCAGTTCCAACACATGGTCGCGTGTGCTGCCATACACAATAGAATAACTTCCGCATGAATTATTGCCCACCATGCCACCAATCATGGCACGGTTAGCGGTAGAAGTATTCGGACCAAAGAATAAACCATGAGGTTTTAGAAACATATTCAGTTCATCGCGCACCACACCCGGCTGCACACACACCCAGCCTTCTTCTTTATTTACTTCCAGAATTTGATTAAAATGTTTCGAAACATCTACAACAATTCCATTGCCCACACATTGCCCTGCTAATGAAGTGCCTGCTGTGCGTGGTATTAAAGAGGTTTTATTTTCAGCAGCGAAATGAATTAATGTTTTAATGTCGCTTTCATTTTTGGGATAAGCTACCGCCAAAGGCATTTCTCTATACACCGAAGCATCGGTGGCATACAATGCGCGCATGGCATGGTCGAAAAATAGTTCTCCGGAAAGTTGGTTTTGAAGTTGATTCAAAAGCGTTTCAGGTAATTGCAAGGCAAATTATTTATGCTGCAAAAATAAATAGTTAGCATGGCATTGATGAATAACAATAATGTGAATACGTTTATACTATTTCATTTCTTTCAAAATAGCTAACGATTCAAGCAGGTACACATCTTTTTTCAATTCTTTCAGCCACTCTTCACTGCGTTTTTTATATGTAGTATCGCTTTCCGTTCTAGGTTTATCAGCTTTCAATAACACAGGGTTCAGCTCAGGAATCTCTTTTTTTATGTCTTCAAACTTCTTATTCATTTCTTTTATTTTTTCCTGATTAGCTTTATAGGCTTCTAAATTTAGTGGTAGCGAAGTTTTATCTCTTTGCTGCTTTAAAAATTTGGCATTTTCTTCAATCATACTGAACGTAATATTTTTCTTTACACGCTCGGCACTTAACTTTTTAAGTTCTTCTAAATTTTGAACACCTTTTGCATATTGGTTAAATGTTGCCGGTGCAATTTCTGTCCACTGCATAGGGTGGTCTAACTCTTTTTCGCCAATATCTATGTATTGAAAATTGTCTGGCAATACGATATCGGCATTAACACCTTTTAATTGTGTAGCCCCTCCATTTACACGATAAAACTTTTGGTTAGTAATTTTTAACGAGCCGAGTGGTCTCATATCGCTGTAGGTTGCATTTAGAAAATTATCTAAATCAATTACACGCTGTACGGTACCTTTTCCAAATGTTGCAACACTACCCACTACAATGCCTCTGTTATAATCTTGTACGGCTGCGGCTAATATTTCAGAAGCTGAAGCACTTACCTCGTTTACTAAAATAATAAGCTTGCCATCGTAATAAATATTTTCATCTAAATCTGATAAAACATAGGGCATGCCGGTGCGCGATTTAACCTGAACTACAGGCCCTGTAGGAATAAATAACCCCATAATATCTACCACATCTTGTAACGAACCGCCACCATTATCGCGAAGGTCGATTATTAAACCGCTAATATTCTCACCTTTTAGTTTTTGTAACTCTTGTTTTATATCTTCTGAACATCTTCTGCCTTTTTTATCATTAAAATCGGCATAGAATTTTGGCAGGTATATGTAGCCGTAGTTTTCTTTTTCTTTCTCTTTTTTCAGAATGGCAGATTTGGCATAGGTTTCTTCTATAACCACAACATCGCGAATAATAGAAATAGTTTTTATTTGACCGTCTTGTTTTTTAAGAGTAAGTCTGACTTCGGTACCTTTTTTTCCGCGAATTAAGCGCACTGCATCATCTATACGCATTCCGGTAATGTCAACAGGTTCGCCATCTGCTTGGGCAACAGATAATATTAAATCGTTTACCTTCAATTCGCCTTGTTTCCATGAAGGGCTGCCGGGCACAATATTAATAACTTTAATATAGCCATCACTTTCTTGCAGCGTAGCTCCAATGCCTTCCAACTGGCCACTCATGCTTATGTCGAAGTTTTCTTTTTCTTTCGGAGCAAAGTAGTTGGTATGTGGGTCGCTTGCCATGCTTATGGCATCAAAAAATTCGCCTTGTCGGTCAGTTCTGTCAAATTTTTCTATTCTACCAAACCAATCGTCCATGCTTTTTAAAACTTTTTTACGGGCATCTTCTTCAAGCTCTGCAAAAGTTTTTTCTTTTACCGTAGTATCGTTGGTTTCTTTAGCTTTTTTCTGTGCTTCAAGTTGTGTGTATAAGCGAGTTAAAGTTTGGTATTTCAGGGTTTTTCTCCAGCGGTCTTTTAGCTCGTTTTTATCTTTTGCCCATTCCAGTTTTTCGGGGTCAACTTCTATGACTTCATCTTTATTAAAATCGAAAGGTTTTGAAAGTATTTCTTGGTAAAATTCACGCGTATCTTTTATTCTTTGCGACATTATTAAAACTGCATTATCGAGCAAAGTATATTCTCCGGTAGCCAGTTGGTTATCTATTTCTTTTTTAAAACGGCTTAAGTCGGTAATATCTTCTTCAGTAAAAAATTGTTTTCTTACATCTATTCTTTTTAAATAAAGCTGAAATGCCCTTTCTGAAAAACTATCGTTAAACTGAACAGGTGAAAAGTGACCCGAAATTATAGCCTGCTGTATTACCTGACCTAATACCTTTTCTTTTTCTTTAGCATCAAATTCTATTTTATAAGAAGTAAAAAGAAGCAGTAAAACCACACCCGAAAAAAATCTTGAAAACAACATAGGCTATTCTGAATATTTATTTGTGAAAATACGTAACGATGTGGAATTGAGTTTTATTATTTTGGTTTAATTAACAACTTATCTAAAACAACAAAGCCCCGAAAAAAGATTTTCAGGGCTTTGGCAATAAATATTTTTCAGTTTTATTTTCCCATCATGCCACCAAAATTGGGCATGCCATCTTGCACTTTGTAATCAGCAGGAAGTTTAAATTCACTGTCGGCAACTGCAACAGGTTTTGCTTCGTTCAGCATGATAGTCATAGTGAAGCTAATACCCATCTGATTCATATTTTGCTCAATTTTTACCGGGAAACCTTCAACGCCCTCATAGGCTCTAATGGCATTCTGTCTTGAGCTGCTATTAGGAAGTTTTACTTCCAAATCTTTAGATGCCCATAAATAAGTAGTAACGTCTTCACCATTTTCGCTTTTAATAACTATTTTGTATTTGTTGCACTTGTAGCCTTTAATGGTTTCTGAAATGCCGGTATTGGTAACTTTGTAATCTACTTTGTCGTTCTTAGTGTCTTCGGTGCCATCAGAAATTTTGTAGGCCGTTTTTTCACTTGGCATTAACATGTAAGAAATACCTTTTGCGTTGGTAATAATATCGCCCATAAAAGAAGAAACCATACCACCTTGAATGGCAAATCTTGAATTGTCGCCTTTTAGTTTTAGAGTATAGCTGTTGGGCATCATAGCTGCAAATTGCTGCACCATTTCCCCTTCATATTTCAGGTCGTATTTTAAAACACCTTCAAAGTTTTGCGCACTAAGAAAAATTGAAATTGTAAAAAGGTAAAATGCTAAGAATATTTTTTTCATAATTTGTTTTTTAGGTTTTCCAAAATTAGCTGATTATTTTCGGATAAAACAACGAAGCTATGAACGAGCAAGAAAAAGAAATATTACGGCTACAAAATATTATTCGTGACCTGGAAGAGAAAAATGAAGAGTTGGAACAATTTGTTTCTCATGCCACCCACGACTTTAAAGAGCCTATAAGAACAATGGGTATAGGGGCAGAAGTATTGCTAAAAAAGTACAAAGACAAAATAGATGCTGAAGGGCTACAAATGCTAGAATATATTTTCATTTCTTCTAAACGATTCGATAAAATTATTTCTGCATTAAAAAACTATACAAAAGCAGATAAAGGAAAGCTTCATGTTAAAAAAGTAAAACTCGAAAAAATTATAAATGAAGTTTTAGAAGATATTAATGTATTGCTGAAAGCTACACAAGCGAAAGTAATTTTTGATAAACTGCCTGAAATTGAGACCGATGCAGAAAAATTGAAAATGGTATTTACGCATTTAATAGACAATGCATTAAAATACAGAGGTAATAAATTTCCTGAAATAAGTATCGGCACTTCAGAAAATGAAACACATTTTACTATTTATATTGAAGATAACGGCATTGGTATTGAGGAATCTAAACAGGCACATGTGTTAAAGCCGTTTGAAAGATTACACAGTAAATTTGAAATTGAAGGGGTAGGGTTGGGGTTGCCTTTAAGTCAGAAAATTCTAAAAAGATTGAAGGGCGAATTATGGTTGAAATCTGAGGCCGGAAAAGGAACAACTGTTTTTATAACATTGCCAAAGAAGTTATACGCTGAATAACTGTTTAAAAATTTCTTATTCAGAATAGCAAATATGTAGCTAAAATTATCGCGAATAAACCAACTAAATACACAATAGATTTAGCTACATATTGCTTCGATGCTGATGATGGAGTTTCTTTCACCTTTAATTTTTTTTTAGTTTAACTGATACATTCTTGCCTGACGCTCTAATTTTTCTACTTCCATTAATTTTCTGAAGTATTCTTTTAGATTGCCATTTTTCATAAGCTTCATAGCATCTTTTTTCATCTGGCTGATTTCATTCAATCTTGAGTGAAGATTCAGCAAAGGAAACATTTCAAACATGATCAGGAATTTTGGTTGTTTCATCAATATCCAATACCGTGCCAAAAAGTTTTTAAAAAAAATCCAAACAATTTTATGAGGTTGTATATTACATTTTTTGGTCTATTTTTGAAACTGTGAGCCAAATAACTACATTTGGCGTTGCCAACTAACCAAAATAAAACTATGGGTAAGATTAAGTGTACTGTTTTTTTGCTTGTTGCATTTTTTACATTTTCATTTCACATTCTTCGTGCACAAACTGTTTCAGGTGTTATTCTGGATTCAGAAACCAATGAGCCTCTTATTGGTGCTGCGGTACTTATTAAAGGAACTACCACCGGGGCACAAACCGATTTTGACGGAAAGTTTAGTTTTGAGTCTAACCAAACACCACCTTTTGTATTAGTAGTTTCTTATTTGGGCTACGATAATTTAGATTATAATGTAAATGCAGATGCTGCACTGAAAAATTTAAAAATTAAACTGAAACCTTCGAGCGTAAAAATTGAAGGTGTAGAAGTAGTTGATTCAAGAATTACCGAAAAACAAAAAGAATCGGCCTTAACGGTAGAAACAATGGGTATTATTGCAATTAAGGAAACTCCGGCAGCAAACTTTTATGAAGGTTTAGGTAATTTAAAAGGTGTAGATGTTACCGCCTCATCGCTCTCATTTAAAGTTGTAAATACAAGGGGTTTTAACAGTACTTCACCAGTTCGTTCTTTGCAAACTATAGATGGGGTAGATAACCAATCACCCGGCTTAAACTTTTCCTTAGGAAACTTTTTAGGTGCCTCTGAATTAGATGTTCAAAAAGTAGATTTAATTGTAGGTGCAAGTTCAGCATATTACGGGCCTAATGCGTTTAACGGTGTAATTGCCATGCAAACTAAAGACCCATTTATTCATAGTGGCTTATCAGTTATGGTTAAAGGTGGCGAGCGTGCTTTGTTTGAATCGGCAATTAGATTTGCGCAACCCATAAAAAATAAAAAAGGTGAAGAACGCTTTGCTTACAAACTAAACTTATATTACCTAAGGGCAAATGACTGGGAAGCTGAAAATTATGACCCTGCTACTGACTCGGAACAAGGTATTGATAATCCTGGAGGATATGACGCAGTAAACGTTTATGGCGATGAAGATTTAGCAGGCGGAAATAATTTTTCAGGAATATCTAACGAAATAAATAATCCGGGACTAGGTACTTTTTACAGAACCGGATACAGAGAAATTGATTTGGTTGATTACAATACAAGAAATTACAAAGCCTCTGCTTCGTTACATTATAAAATTAAAGACGATGTAGAATTTATTGCGGCATCAAGTTTTGGTGCAGGAACAACGGTATATCAAGGTGAGAATCGTTACAATTTGAAGGGTATTTTATTTTTTCAAAACCGTTTAGAAGTAAAAAAAGAAAATAAGTTTTTTGTTAGAGCTTACGCTACCAATGAAAATGCCGGAAATTCTTTCGATGCGGTTGTAACTGCTTTTAGGCTTAATGAAGCCTCTAAACAAAATGATGACTGGAACAGAAATTACAGTACATATTGGAATACACAAGTAAGACCAAGAGTAAGGGCATTAGGAGATGAAAATGGTACTTTACAAGACATGTTCAATGCAACAGGATTCCCAACCTTTACCCCTTATGATACTTCAAGAGCAAATGCTATTCTTTCATTTTATAATGATTCAATTGTAAAATGGCATCAGGAAACCAGATTAAATGCTGATACAGCAGTAGCTTTTGGTCAGCAAAGATGGTATGCCCCCGGTACTGCTCGCTTCGACTCTATTGAAAATGTTGTAAAAAGCAGATTGTTTAACGAAGGTGGATCACGATTTTATGACAGATCAGCCTTGTATCATATACATGGCGAATATAAATTAACCCCAAAAAACTGGGCTGAAATAACAGTGGGTGCAAACGGCAGATTATATACACCGAATTCCAGAGGTACTATTTTCAGCGATTCATTATTAAATCCATTAGATACATTAGAAGACGGCCGGAAAAATCCTGATGGTGAATACCGAAAAATTACTAACTGGGAATTTGGTGTTTATACAGGTATTGATAAGAAATTTTTCGATAATAAATTCAAAGCCAATTTTGCCATAAGGTTAGATAAAAACCAAAACTTCAATTTCTTAGTATCACCGGCTTTGTCATTGGTATATAATGCGAATGAGAATAATACCTTTCGTATGTCTTTTTCTTCTGCAATAAGAAACCCAACATTGGCCGACCAGTATCTTTATTATGATGTAGGTAGAGCAATATTATTAGGAAACCTTCAGGGCTATGATTCATTAGTAACAGTTACTTCTTTTGTAGATTTCTTAAATTCTCAGGATTATGATACTTTAAATTTCTTTAGTGTTGACCCTATAAGACCTGAAGTTTGCAGAAGTATTGAGTTAGGATATAGAGGTACTTTGTTTGACCATTTGTATGTTGATGCTAGCTATTATTATAGCTTCTATCAATACTTTATTGGTTATAAATTGGGTATTGATTTAACCACAGATTCAAGCAGAACAAGACCATTAGAGGGCACACAGGCTTATAGGATTGCTACCAATTCTCCCGATTTAGTAACCACCCAGGGTTTCTCAATAGCATTAAGTTATTTCTTTAAAAAATATTATACTATTAGCGGAAACTATTCATGGAATGTTATTGATTTAAGGAATGCCGATGAAGAAATTATTCCGGCATTTAACACACCACCAAATAAATTCAATGTTGGTATTTCTGGCAGAACTATCCCTATTAAACTGGGCAATTTCAGAAGTAATAACTGGGGTTTCTCGCTAAACTATAAATGGGTACAAGGCTTTACTTTCACAGGTTCTCCACAGTTTACAGGCGATATACCTTCATATGGTATGTTAGATGTTCAGATTAACAAGGGAATTCCTAAAGCATATTGCACTATCAAAGTAGGTGCGTCTAACTTGTTAAATAACAAAACCTTTCTGGTGTATGGTGGTCCAAGAGTAGGCAGGTTAACCTATGTGTCGTTGTTGTTTGAGTTTGACAAAATGTTTAAATAAATTTGATTTTACTAAATTCGATATAACTTAAATCAACTACTAAATCAACTATTATGAATCCAATTAAAAAAATTTTCATTCTTGTGTTGGTAGCAGTTAGCTTTCAAAAAGTTAATGCACAACGATTCTTATCTCCGGTGTTTAACGACAATGAGATAACTGTAACTAATAACGTGCAGTTTGCACAGAACTATGACTTTTTAACTGACCCTGACGGAGTAGTTTCAAGTCAGTTTATGAGAGTTTATCAACCCGACCAAAGTGTTGATACTGAAGCAGCAAGACCAGTGATGATTTATTTGCACACCGGAAACTTTCTTCCTCCGGGTATTAATGGTTCACCTACAGGTTCTATTAATGATTCAACCGTTGTTGAATTCAGCAAGCAGTGGGCTAAAAGAGGTTTTGTGGTAGCTACACCTTCTTATCGTTTAGGATGGAATCCGCTTTCTACCGATGCTGAAATCAGAAAAGGAACTTTACTACAAGCGGTTTATCGCTCAATTCAAGATGTGAGAGCGGCAATTCGCTTTTTAAGAAAGTCTGTTGCTGAACAAGGTAACCCTTATAAGATTGACCCCGACAGAATTGTAGTGTTTGGTGAAGGTACCGGAGGTTATGTTGCATTAGGTTTCGCAACATTAGATCGTTATGAAAAATTATTAATTGCAAAGTTTTTAGATCAATCTCAAAATCCGCCTGTACCCTATGTTGATACTTTAATTATGGGTAATGTAGAAGGTTTCGGAGGTTCAAAGAATTTAGACAACCACGCTGGATATTCTTCTAAAGTGAATATGGTTGCAAATATTGGAGGCGCATTAGCAGATACTTTATGGATGGAAGCCGGACAACCACCTATGGTTACATTGCAGTGTGTACGTGATCCATTTGCGCCATATACTTATGGAACCGTTATCGTTCCTACAACCAATGAAAACGTAGTAGATGTATTTGGTGGCGGGTTATTTATTGATAAAGCAGTTCGTTTAGGTAACAACTGTGCTTTTGATGATCCTACAGAATTTACTGATGTTTACAGTACAGCAGCAAGAGCACGTTACAATACTACAATTCCATATATCTACCCAAGTCCGAATGACCAGGTAAACGTAGGACAAGGCGAAGGTTTGTATCCTATTATAAGACCATTAGCAGGACAAGTTTTAAACAACGAAGCTGGTCCTTGGCAATGGTGGGATTTAAGCCATCCTAATAGTGCTAGTTCTTTAAACAGCAACCCTGATATGTCTAAAACCAAAGCACTTGCCTATATCGACACTGTTCAGGGATACGTTTTACCAAGAGTTTATAAAGTATTAAATCTTTCTGATTTGTCTCAGGCACCAAATAAGTGTAATGAAACTACATCTGTTTTTAACAGCTTCAAACAAAACGGTAGCGTAAGTATTTATCCTAATCCTTCAAATAACCGCTTTTTTATAGAGTTAAGTGGTACCGATAGATTCATCAATAAAATACAGTTAATGGATATTACCGGTAAAGTTGTTTATACCCAAAATGCCAGTAACGCATCACAAATTATGGTAGTTGAAAATAATTTTAGCAGTGGTGTTTATTTTGCCAATATTCAATTGGATAATGGCCAGCAAGCTACCAGAAAAGTTATTATTGAATAGTCTTAAACAGTTGATATACTAATAGCCCCTTCTGAAAAAGATGGGGCTTTTTTATTTTATCACTTATCTACTTATTATTTGCCTTGTTAATTTTTGAAATTGATTTACCGTTAAACTTTCCGAACTTTACGCAGTACTATGACCTACACCAAAATATTTTTGAAAAGAGGAAAAGAAGTTTTTATTGAAAGACAACATCCCTGGATTTTTTCAGGTGCACTACAGCCCAGTAAAGAAAAAATTGCTGATGGAACTATTGTTGAAGTGTTCTCTGCCGGAAATGAATACCTTGCAACAGGTCATTATTATTCAGGTTCTATTGCGGTAAGAATTCTTACTTTTAAAAGACAAACTATCGACTTTTATTTCTGGAAACAAAAAATTGAAAATGCACTTCAGTATAGAGTTTGTTTAGGTTTAATTAATAACCCCTATACCAATTGTTACAGACTAATTAATGCCGAAGGCGATGGCCTTCCCGGATTAATCATTGATTATTACAATGGCACAGCTGTTTTTCAGGCACATACATCAGGTATTTATGCTCAAAAAGAAATTATCACAAAAGCATTACAGGTAGTTTTAGGAAATTCTTTAAAAGCAGTTTTTGATAAAAGCGATAAAACCTTATTAAATACAACTAATCAATATTTATTTGGTAAGCCTGAAAGCGATGAAGTAATTGAAAATGGCAACAGATTTATAGTAAATTGGGAAACAGGACAAAAAACAGGTTTTTTCTTAGACCAGCGCGATAACCGTAAGTTGCTCTCTCATTATTCGAAAGATAAAACTGTACTGAATGCTTTTTGTTATTCAGGTGGGTTTTCGGTATATGCTCTAAATGCCGGTGCAAGTAGGGTAGATTCTGTAGATGTTTCAAAAACTGCCATGCAGCTTACTGACAATAATATTGCTCTTTGCGAAAACGGAACTACACAACATCAATCTTACACAGCAGATGTTTTAGAGTTTCTGCAAAAACAAGAAGCACTATATGAAGTAATGGTACTCGACCCGCCCGCTTTTGCCAAAAACATTTCAGCCAGGCACAATGCTGTGCAAGGATATAAGAGGCTTAATGCAATGGGATTAAAGAAAATTGCAAAAGGTGGCATTATGTTTACATTTTCCTGCTCGCAGGTAGTTGACAGAGAATTGTTTTACAATACTATTACTGCTGCAGCCATTGAAGCAAAAAGAAACATTCGTGTTATGCACCATTTAAATCAGCCTGCCGACCATCCTGTAAATATTTTTCATCCTGAAGGGCATTATTTAAAAGGATTGGCACTGTATGTGGAGTAATAACACAACATTTTTTAACGATTGATAAAAGCTATGTAATAAATGGCTAAATGTTAAATCTATATTTTTGTACAACTAAAATTTATTCCGCATGAAAAAGTTTACTACCGTTATTTTATTGCTTTTATGCATTTTTAGTTTTCAGCATCTATCTGCTGCCGATGGTTATGAAATAAAAGTGAAGATTAATAACCTGAAGAAGAATGATACAATTTATTTGGCTTACCACATGGGTACCCAAAAGTATTTAAGAGATACTACCGTTTTAGATGAAAAACTCTCAGGCGTTTTTAAAGGAAAAGAAAAGCTTCCGGGAGGTATTTATTTAATCGTTTTGCCAAATAAAACCTATTTCGATGTTATTGTTAACGAACAGTTTTTTTCAGTAGAAAACGATACTACCGATTTTGCTAAAAACTTTAAAAGCACAGGTTCACCTGAAAATAAAGTTTTTTATGACGACCTGAAATTTATTTCAGAAAAAGCAAAACAAAGAAGTGAATTAGATGCCGAAAGAAAAAATGAAAAAACATCTGAAGCTAGAAAAAAGGCTATTGAAGAAGAGTTTAAAAAAATTGATAACGAAGTGAAAGAATACCGTGCTGCAATTGCTAAAAATCATCCATCATTTTTTTATACCAAAGTGCTTAAAATGATGGAAGACATTGAAATTCCGGAAGCCCCAAAAGATGATAAAGGAAACATTATTGATTCAGACTTTCAGTATAAATATTACAAACAACACTATTTCGATAATATAGACTTTGCTGATGACCGCTTGCTTCGCACACCCGTTTTACATGGTAAGGTGATGAACTATATTGAAAGATTAACTCCGCAAAGCCCCGATTCTATTAATGTTGCTTTAGACTTGGTATTAAGCAAAGCCAAAGCCAATAATGAAATGTTTAAATTTTGGCTTATTGATTTGCTGAATTTTTACGCCAAATCTAATATTATGGGCTTCGATGCTGTTTATGTACATTTAGTAGAAAACTACTATGCAAAAGGTCTTGCCAGCTGGACCGATGAAGCCGATTTATACCGAATTACCGACCGCGCTAAAAAAATGAAACCTACCCTTATTGGACAAATTGCGCCTAAGCTTGTATTGATGGATAATAATGGAAAGTATCAAGATTTGTATAGTGTTAAGGCAGCCTACACACTGCTATATATTTACGACCCTGATTGCGGACATTGTAAAAAAGAAACACCAAAGTTTTTAGAGGGCTATCATAAAATAAAAGAAAAAGGTATTGACCTTAAAGTGTTTGCCGTTAGCACCGAGCATCTTGTTGATGGACAAGATTCTACAGGCATGCCTAAGTTTAAAACCAAGCCTGAAGAAATAAATAAATGGCCCAATTTTATTAAAGAATATAAAACTGAAGAATGGATTAATGTAGCTGATTTATACTTGCAAAATAACTTCAGAGAAGTATATGATATAAACAGCACACCCAGAGCCTTCTTATTAGATAAAGACAAAAAAATTATCGCAAAACGATTTGCTGCCGAGCAGTTTGAACAGTTGATGGACGATTTTTATAATCGCGATAAAAAAGAGGCAGAAAAGAAATAGTATTTATAAATACTTACTCTGAAATTTTTATAATGCGCCCTTCATAAGGGCGCATTATTGTTTCAGCAGAATTGTTGCTGTGTGTTGAAAGCAAAACCTTGCCTGCAACGCTTTTTATTCTAAATGGTTTCTTAGACATATTTAGCAATACTAAATATTTTTCTTTGTCGGTAATTCTGTAAAAAGCCAAAATTCTTTTGGTGCATTTATCTGCATCAATTTTCAACAAGCCTGTTTGCAAAGCATCTGTATGATTTCGGACTTTTAATACCTTTCTGTAAAAATTCAGCAACGAGTTTTCATTTGAAAAAGCGGCTTTAACATTTGTTTCAGCATAATTTTTATTTACAGGTAGCCAAGGTGTGCCGGTGGTAAAGCCCGCGTTCATATCTGCCGTCCATTGCATAGGTGTTCGGCACTCATCTCGGTTTATAGATTCACCACTCATGTTTACTAAAAATTGCGGCACCCATTTAAATCGCTGTGCCAATGGGTCGAGCCCTTTTTTTAGTGGAATGTAACTCTGGGTCATACCTATTTCTTCGCCATAATAAGTATAGGGTATGCCACGAACCGAAAACTGAAACATAGCCAAAAGCTTTGCTTTTTCAATACTTCCATTAAGTCTTGAAATACTTCTTTTTCTGTCGTGATTACTGTAAACATAAACGGGTGTAAACGGCTCGCTGAAATCTTTTTCAAATTCAGCAACCATTTTCCGGTAGGGTTTTGCTTTAAATTTTTCTGTTAAAGTTTTAAAAAGAAACACAGTATTTAAACCAGCTTTGCCATTGTAATTACAGAATTTTTTCAGGGTTTCATTATCGCCAAAAACTTCACCAATTAGATAGCGTTGAGGATTTTGAAATGAATCTATAACTTGCCTTAATTCAGTGGCAAACCGAAAACTTTTCTCATGATTAATATTGTATTTCGCCTTTTGAAAAAAGCCGTTAGGGTTCGATTCTGAGGGCACAATTTTAAAACTGAACGGATTATTTTTCATGCTTTCATCTTCATAAATAGCATTAAAAATATCTAGCCTGAAACCATCTACACCTTTTTGAAGCCAATATTTAGCTACGTTTAACATAGCATGTTTTACTTCGGGATTATGATAGTTTAAATCGGGCTGAAAGGGTAGGAAAGAAGACCAGTAAAATTGCTTTCTTCCTTCGTGCCAGTGCCAGCCGCTACCACCAATCATAGCTTTCCAATTGTTAGGTTTGCGCTTGCCTTTTCTACCTTTTCCATCTTTCCAAACATACCAATCAGCTTTATCATTTTCTTTCGATAAAGCTGAAGTTTTAAACCATTCATGTTCATCAGAGGTATGATTCATTACTAAATCGAAAATTACTTTAAGATTGCGTTTATGGGCTTCTTCAATTAGTTGTTCACAGTCTTGTATATTGCCATATTCAGGTGCAATGTTGTAGTAGTCACTAACGTCATAACCAAAATCTTTTTGTGGACTGCTGAAAAAAGGTGAAATCCAAATAGCTTGAAAACCCATTGACTGAATATAATCAAGCTTTTCAATAATACCGTTTATGTCGCCAATGCCATCACCATTAGTGTCGTAAAAAGAGCGTGGGTAAATTTGATAAATTGATGCTTTTTTATACCAGGCTTCTTGTGCATTTAAATTGTTCTGTAGTAAGGCTAAACACCCAAAAATTAATATTATCTTTTTAATCATTCTCATAATAAATATTTCACTAAACTAAATACAAATGTCAGCAATTGATTTGCTTTTTATTTATTTACCCATTTGTTTTTTAATAAAATAGTCAGGTATGTTTTTTAGAAATTTTGCTTTTGTAATGTTATGATAATTATATCTTCTATACTTATAAGTACTGTATTTTCACACAAAAGAACTTATGGAAGCCAGACAAAAAACAGTAAATGATATT
>CAZIZP010000025.1:0-59283 GCA_964543705.1 uncultured Chitinophagaceae bacterium | reverse complement strand
TCTTAGGCCCCATTACGCCTCTTGGCGGCTTATTGTTTTTAGCGGGTTGGGCTTTAGGTTTTGTTCATGTGGTTAAAGGCAAATAGTTTAAAAACATCTATCCATAATACGTTAAATAATTCAACGCTTCTTAATTGAATATCCGGTAGCCTTGGCTCATGATTATGGTTTGTGGTTGTTAAAATTAAATGATAAGTAAGAGATTTGTTTACGTTTAACGTATTCAGGATAATAGGCCTAACGGGGTTTTTAGCAAAATTCATTGTCAAAATTTGCATTATTTTTTTTAAGATTCTTTGGCTACATCAATAATAGTAGTTATGTTTAAAAAAAATTATTAGTTGCATTATTAAAGCAATGCTACGAAACTCATAAAACTAAAACCACAATATGAAAACCTTTACCGCAAAATTTACTCTCGCTCTAAGCTTATTTTTCAGTTTATTTTTTGCAAAAAAAATGTTTGCTCAAGCCCCGCAAAAAATTTCATATCAGGCGGTAGTGCGAAATGCTACCGGTGAGCCTGTAGTCAATCAAAATGTTGCAATTAAAATAAATATTTCAGAAACTACTCCCGCTGGCAATACTGTATATGAAGAAACTCATGCCGTTACTACCAATGCTTTTGGTCTGGCTAATTTGGCAGTAGGAGCCGGCACAGTAATTACGGGCAATATTGCAACTATCAATTGGGGTGTTGATGAATATTTTTTAAACATTGCGGTAGATGTTTCTGGCGGAAGTAATTTTGTAGCACTTGGCTCATCGCAATTGCTAAGTGTACCTTATGCTTTATATGCTGAAAAAGCCAATAGCGTTGATGGCTTGCCTACAACTTTCGATACCGATTCTACGAATGAATTACAAACCATTTCTTATAATAGCACTACGGGTGAATTAACAATTAGCAATGGTAACACCATAATTTTACCTTCAGGCTTTAGCGGAGATTATAACGATTTAACCAATGCACCAACCAACCTTAGCGAATTTACAAACGATGCAGGTTTTATTACCAGCCCCAACGATGCCGATAGCGACCCCACCAACGAGTTACAAGCTATTTTTTTAAATGGAAACAATTTAGAATTATCGCAAAATGGTGGTTCTGTAGATTTATCTTCCTACTTAGATAATACCGATGCACAAACTTTAACACTTGCCGGAAATGATTTAAGCATTAGCAATGGCAATACCGTTGATGTTTCTCCTATATTAGATAATACATGGAAAATTGACGGGAACAGTGGCACTGACCCTGCTGTAAATTTTATTGGCACTACCGATAACAAAGATTTAGTTTTTAAAGTAAATAATACTGCCGCAGGTAAAATTACTGCAACAAACGATGATGTTTTTTTAGGCGTTAATTCCGGCATTTCAGGTACTACAGGATTTAGAAACACCGCCATTGGCTCCGATGCTTTACGAAACAATACTACAGGAAACAGAAATACTGCAGTTGGAAACCAATCTTTACAAAATAATACAACTGGCATTCAAAATACAGCCATAGGAAGAGGCACAATACTCAATAATACAACCGGAAATAACAATACTGCAATTGGCTTTGACGCATTAGTTAATAATACTATTGGTAGCGATAATCTTGCTATAGGAAGATTATCGCTAGATCAAAACAGAGCTGGTTCTAGTGCTGTAGCAATTGGCACAGAAGCAATGCGCTTTGCCAATAATACAACCACGGCTTATGATAATACTAACATTGCTGTAGGTTTTCAAGCGCTAAGAGGTTCCACAGCGCCTGCTAACAACACCGGTTTAAGAAATATTGCCATTGGCTACCAATCTTTGTTGTCTAATTCAACAGGTTCTACTAACGTAGCCTTAGGATCTTTTTCATTACGAAATAATACAACAGGCTCAGGTAATACGGCTGTAGGTGATGATGCTTTAAGCAGAAGTACAACGGGCACTAGAAATGTTGCGCTTGGCAAAAATGCTCTTTATTTAACCACTAGCGGAAACTTCAATACTGCAATCGGGCAAACCTCATTATTCAATAACACTATTGGAAATGACAATACTGCTGTTGGAAGTGATGCGTTAAAAGAAAATATAACAGGAAGTAAAGCAACTGCAGTAGGGGCTCGCGCAATGCTTTTTAGTAATAATTCCACAACAGCTTTCGACAATTTAAATATTGCAGTAGGTTATGAAGCATTACGTGGCTCTACAAATCCTTCAGCAAACACGGGCAATAGAAATATTGCAATGGGTTTCCAGTCCTTAGCCTTAAATTCAGAGGGCTCATTTAATGTTGCAGTGGGTTCTTTCACGTTATTATTTAATACTACAGGCAATGATAATACTGCCATTGGCGATGATGCAGTTAATAGGAATACCACAGGAAACTCAAATACCGGAATTGGAAGGGAAGCTTTATATTTTAATACTACCGGCAGCCTAAATACAGCTGTAGGAACTCGGGCTCTATACAATAATGCTATTGGCTCAAGAAACGTTGCTGTTGGACACTTAGCATTGGCTAACAATACTTCATCGGAAGGAAATGTTGCAATGGGCACATTTGCTGCAAGGAATACCACAGGAGACAGTAATACGGCAATTGGTGATGATGCTCTCAATGCCAACACTACAGGCATTCAAAATACAGCTCTTGGACGTGGGGCACTTTACTTTAATACTACGGGAAATGGCAATACTGCCTTAGGTGGTTTTGCATACTTTAACGGAAACTTCAGTAATTCAACCGCATTAGGTGCTGGCAGCGCAATTTCGGCAAGCAACCAGGTGCGTATTGGCAACAGTAATGTTACCAGCATAGGCGGCTTTCAAAACTGGAGTAATGTTTCTGACGCTCGTTTGAAAAAAAATGTAAAAGAAGATGTTAAAGGATTAGACTTTATTTTGAAACTCCGCCCTGTAACTTACCACTTAAATACTAGCGGAACCATTTTTGATAATGGCAACAAAATAAATACTGAATATAGCACACCTATTTTACATACAGGTTTTATTGCTCAGGAAGTAGAAGCTGCTGCAAAATCGGTGGGATATAATTTTAGCGGTGTTGACCTGCCTAAAAACGAAACTGATTATTATGGGCTGCGTTATGCTGAATTTACAGTACCCTTGGTAAAAGCTGTACAAGAACAACAAGCTATTATCGAACAACAAAACAAATTAATTCAATCTTTAAGCGATAGAATATCGGCTCTTGAACAACAGAAGTAACAAGCAGTGGTGTAAACTTGTTTTATTACTTTTCTAATAAACAGTTTAAATATAAGGTACTGAAAATTGAAGTTACATGTTAAATCAAAAAGCCATTATCTAACCCCGTTGGGACGTAGTCTCCCAGCTATGTCCAAGTGTAATTAAATCTCTGATTAAACAAACAATAAAATAAAGTAATTTCTATCACTGTTTCTTTAACCACTATGCCCTTTTGCCAACAGCGTTTTTAAGAAAAACCCCGAAATTCAAGACATACTTTAACAAAACCAATTTTCAATATGGATAAAAACAACATCATAAAAGAATACACAAATGGCGAAATCACCATTGTATGGCAGCAAAATAAATGTATTCACTCCGGCATGTGTGTACACAACAACCCCAATGTTTTTCAACCTAAAGAAAAACCTTGGATAAAACCCGAAGCAAGCACTACCGCAGACATTAAAAATGCAATAGATAAATGTCCATCAGGGGCTTTATCTTATTATTTCAAAAACAAAAACATAACTGAAAAAAACGAGAGTAATTTCAAATAATAAGATTTTAAACGCCATTCATACATATAATTAATTTTTTACTGTGGCTAAGCATTATTATCTTCAATTTATAAAATAAACTTATGAAAATATTTAAACTAACATTATTAGCTTTTGCCTTATTGTCATTATCAATTTCGGCATGTAAAAAAAGTGGTTGTACCGATGCTGAAGCAATAAACTACGATGCAGATGCAAAAAACGACAATGGCAATTGTGAATATGCCTTTACCAGATTTGTGGGTACTTATAATATGAACGACACATTGTATGCCGATGCAGGCCCCTATTTTTTTTCAAACACAGTTATTATTTCTGAAAACAATATGTCGCCAGATAAAATAAATATTCAGTTACAAAGTGGGGCAAGTCTGGTTGCTGATGTTTCAGGTAATACATTTATTATACCCAGCCAGCCGGTAGGTTCAACTGAATATTTTGGAAATGGTAATCTTTCCGGTAATTCGCTTAGGTTGGTATATACTTACTTAAATGGTTTAAACACCGTCAACGGTACAGGCGAAAAGCAGCAATAGATAATTGCTAAAACAGGGTTTTACTAATAAAAAAGCTACTATAATATGTAGCTTTTTTTATTAATGAAACATAAGAATATTTTATTCTTTTTAAGAAGAAAAAATAATACTTCAAGTGGGTAAAACTAGCTAACAATAAAGAAATTTATTATCTATTTTCATAATCATGAAAATAAATTTTAGAAAAGTTCAATTTTTTCTGTTGGAACTAATGGCTATGCTATTAGTCTGGTTTGTTTCAATAAAGTATATAGCAAAGTATTCTGCTGAACCTTTTACTTTTTCTGATTCCTTCACAGAAATTATTGTTTTAATTGTAACTTATTCTTTAGCAATAATACTTGGACTTTTATTTTGTAGGCAAAGAGAAAAAATACTTTACCCCTTTGATGTTTTTTTACTATTAATTATAATTCACGGTTTTTTTCAAAAGAATTATGTTCTTCTCCCTATTTCTTATAATTATATTTTTTTCAAATACTCCTTTTCATTTTTACTTTTTTGGATTATTGCGTCAGGAATTCCTCTATTTATTTCTATTAGAAAGTATAGTAGTCAAAAAAAGAAAAATGCTGGAGAAAATATTATTGATATAGAAGCAGTAGAAATCGATAGCCCAATCATTCCTGACTTTAATATTGGAACTGATATAGATATAAACCTTAGCAAAGTAGAAAGAATAAAATCATTAAAAAAAATAGATAGTGAGGGCTTAGAGTTTTTTCCATTTGCTGAAAAATTAGTGGAGGGCATAAAGCCATTTGTACCTAAAGAAAAAGCATTTTCAATTGGAATTAATGGGGATTGGGGAAGTGGCAAAAGCTCATTAATAGATATAGTTAAAGAGCTTCTGCCGGAAAAAATATTAATTAAAAAAGATGGAAGCAACTATCAAGTAAAGCAAATTAGCTTTTCTCCGTGGATGTATCCTGACGAACAATCTTTAATAGTAAACTTCTTTGAAGAATGGAAAGAGATTTTTCAAGACAATTATAAAATTCATAGCTACTTTTCAAATTATGTTGAAATACTTACCTCTGTTGAAAAAGAAGTATTTAAAACCCAAATCACAAAACTTCTATTCCCTGAAAACAAAAGTTTAAAAACCATAAATAAAGCCATCGTTGATGCTATAAAAAAGGAAAATATTATTTACTATTTTTTTATTGATGATCTAGATAGAGTGGGGCAAAAAGAGTTAATTGAAGTTATTAGACTTTGCAGAATTTTAGCTGACTTTCCCAATACAATTTATGTTTTAGCTTATGATAGAAAATATATCGACAAAGCTTTAAAAGAATTAATTGATGATGAACAAAAACAAGCTGAGTATTTTAATAAAATTGTTCAATTAGAATTTAAAATGCCTCAAATAAATGAAAATAAATTTGGGGATGTATTCTATAAAACATTTGAAAAACAGCTTCAAAGTATTGATTTATTAAATGAGGATAGAGGCAAAGTTTTACGAGATATATCCAAAAAAAGCTACTTAAAGAAATACTTACTTAATTTAAGAGGAATAAAAAGATTTTGTAATAGCTTTTTGGTCAGGTATAAGTTGAATCATGACAAAGTGGATTTTTATACTTTCTTTTTGTTTGAAATGTTTCATCATAGGTTTAGAGATAGTTATAATAACATTTATACAAATTATGATAATTGGGTAATATTCATAGGTGATAGAAAAGAAATTAAACATGAGCAAGGTCCTTCAATAATTAATTGTTTTGGAATTTCTGAAAAAGACGTTCAAGACACTTACGAAATCTTAACTGATATTTATTGTAATGCTAAACCAAATAATATCAGAAACAATTTGTCTTCATATTTTACATTAACTGAAATAGATGGATTCATAAGTCAAAAAGAATTTGATAGCTGGGAAAGAGATTCAAATAACAACAAACAAAAACAACTACTTAATAAGTGGATGAATGAATTGTTTTTTGATTCATTTTTAGATATGTTTAAAACGTATTTGTCCGATAGAATTAAAACTCTGTCACAATCAAAATTAAACGATTATGGAGTTGACCAAACAGTTGATTATCTAATGAGTTTAATATTAATAATTATTCAACCATTAATTTTAAAAGAAACAATTATAAAAAATCTTTCTGAAGAAGCTCTTGCAAACTTAATCTATGAGTTAATTGCAGACATTTATAAGCATGAATCATTAACAGAATCAGGGAAGTATAATGTCATTGAGATGTTATCAGCCCTACTAGATACTGGGACACCAAAACTAAAAAGATTGCTATTTGAGAAGTTTACAAAATTTGGTGAAATCAACATTGTCAGTGATAAAGAAACTGAATATGTTAAATCGCTTCATCCAAAACTCAATAAAACGCCATTTAATATTAGAGGAAAGTCATTTGATGAAAAATCTTATGGTGTTTGGAATGAGAATACTCTTGATGTATTAAAACAAATCAATGCCAAATGGATTACAAGAGCAGAGAAATTAGATGGGATAGAATGTAAAGAGTTAAGTCCTGAATTTCTTTTTGAAAGAACGTTTTACTCTCATTTGTCAATTGAGCAAATTGATTCAGTAAAACTCTTTATTCAAGCAGATGATTTTTGCCATATTACTTTTAATGAAAAAAATGGGCTTGTATACCAAAGAAATGGGTTTAATTTCAGTAATCAATTAGTTAATGAACCAATTGAAATTGAAACTTCATTTATTCGCTTTGGCATGAATAAAATATCATTTAAAATTAGGAATATGGATATAAGATTTTTAGGTAATTATGTAAATATTCCTACTGAAAAAATAAGCAATGATGATGCGGTCAGAGATAATCCTTATGGCTTTATTTACTGGCTTCAGATTATTCCTAAACAAAGTAACGTACTCCCAGTATCATTATGAAGCCCCCCATTGGGCGTAGTCTCCCGATTATGTCTAAGTGTAACTTAATCTCCGATTAAAAATCCTCGCCTACCCACCATTCACTGCCCCCGCGCGCGAGCCTGCAAAGTCCGGGCGGAGCCTTCGGACTTTGCGATTCTTTTAGTTACTTTTCTTCTAAAGAAAAGTGACAAAGAAGAACCACCCAAAACCATCAAAATCAACACAAAAACGAAGGTATCCTTGACAGGTTGCTCCCCAGCAGTGCCTGGTTACGTTTCCCTTAACAACTCGAATTTAATAAATGACACAGTTTATTGAACAGACCCCAAAACCACCAAAACCACTAAAAAAACCCCACACTGGCGCCAGAATGCCGCTTTGCCATGTGCGCTTGCGTTCTCGTGCCTTCTGTACTATTCATTAAATAGCAAGTTTATAACTTACGCATAGCACCGCGAGGCAGCGTCATTCGCCTTAGATCAACCAAAATAAAACACATTTGCCATTCCCTAAATTTCAGGTGTCAAAAACAAAAAACCAATGTTTTCGGCCTGTAATCAATGCGGCTCGGGCTGTAATCAGTGTAAAACCACCTGTAATCTATGCGGCTCGGCCTGTAATCAATGCATAATCACCTGTAATCAATGTAAATTCACCTGTAATCTGTGCAGCTCGGGCTGTAATCAGTGTAAAACCATCTGTAATCTATGCGGCTCGGGCTGTAATCAGTGTAAAACCACCTGTAATCTATGCGGCTCGGGCTGTAATCAATGCAAATTCACCTGTAATCTATACAATTCGGGCAATAATTTTTGCAGTTTACTCAGTAATATTTGCTACGCCCATAAACATCTTTGCAGCCTGTGCAATAATGTAGCCATGGTAAGCTGTAATCGCTGCAATACCATTTTTCTTTAGGCAAACTATATAAATAAACACAGTTAAAAGGCCACTATTTCAGTCATGGTTAATATTCTAAAACCATTCACAAAGTTTAGCTGCACAACATGCAAGTTGATAATAATACAACAAAAGCAATATTTCATCTTTATACACACAATTCAACCTTCAGCAAAAAAATCACTACATCTTGTTGCCACAACACTTTACTGCAATTAGTTAACTTTGGCACATGATTAACTACTACGAAACAGTAAAGTTAGGTATAGTGGGGGGCGGGCAGTTGGGCCGAATGCTCATTCAGTCGGCCATAAATTTTAATATCAATACCCATGTTTTAGACCCCGATAACAATGCCCCTTGCAGCAACATAGCCCATAAGTTTTATCACGGCAGCCTTACCGATTTCGATGCGGTATATAACTTCGGAAAAAATGCCGATATCATTACCATTGAAATGGAAAATGTAAACTGTGAAGCACTAATAAAACTGGAAGAAGAGGGCAAGAAAGTTTTTCCGCAGCCCAAAATTGTGCGTCTTATACAAGACAAAGGCTTACAAAAAGAATACTTCAGGCAGCACCATATTCCCACTGCCGATTTCAGAATAATTGAACACCCGGAAGAGCTGCAACAACACACCGATTTTCTGCCGTTCTTTATGAAATTGCGCAAAGAAGGCTATGATGGCAGGGGCGTGCAAAGCATTAAAACCGAAGCCGATTTCAGCAAAGCATTTAATAAGCCTTCAGTATTGGAAAAAAGCGTGAAGGTGAAAGAAGAAATTTCGGTAATTGTAGCGCGCAACGAATCGGGCGAGGTAAAAACATTTCCTGCCGTGGGCATGGAGTTTCATCCCGAAGCCAACCTGGTAGAGCTGCTGTATGCGCCTGCAAATATTAATGCCGAAATTGCTGCAAAGGCCGAAAAGATTGCCTTGCAAGTGGTAGAGTCGTTAAAGTTGGTGGGCATTTTGGCTATAGAAATGTTTGTAAACGAAAACGATGAAGTGTTGGTAAATGAAATTGCACCGCGCCCACATAATTCGGGGCATCATACTATAGAAGCCAATATGGTGTCGCAATATGAGCAACATTTAAGAGCTATTTTAAATTTGCCTTTGGGCGATACTACATTGCGTTGCCCTGCGGTAATGGTAAACCTGCTGGGCGAAGAAGGTTTTGAAGGCAAAGCCTTATATGAAGGCATGCAACAAGTGCTGGCAATTCCGGGTGTAAACATTCATTTATATGGAAAGAAGAATACCAAGCCTTTCAGAAAAATGGGGCATGTAACAGTGATAGATAACAGCCTGAAGGCAGCCAAAGAAAAAGCAACAATTGTTAAAGAAACTTTAAAAGTAAAAGCATGAGTCAACCAATGGTAGGAATAATAATGGGCAGCCAATCTGATTTAAAAATTATGAAAGAAGCGGCTGCGTTTTTAGAAGAAATGGGCATTGCCTATGAACTAACCATTGTTTCGGCACACCGCACGCCACAGCGCATGTTCGATTATGCACAAACAGCCAAAGCCAGAGGCTTAAAAGTAATTATTGCGGGTGCCGGTGGCGCAGCACATTTGCCGGGCATGGTGGCATCGTTAACTACTTTGCCCGTTATTGGTGTTCCGGTGAAATCGAGCAACTCTATTGACGGCTGGGATTCGGTATTATCTATTCTGCAAATGCCTTCGGGCATTCCGGTAGCAACGGTTGCGCTCGATGGTGCCAAAAATGCAGGCATATTAGCCGCTACTATTATCGGTAGTTTCGATGAAGCTATTGGCAAAAAAATGGAAACCTTCAAAACTTCTTTGGCTGAAAAAGTTACCGAGATGGTACAAGAAGTAAAGCAAAAAGATTTTCCGAATACATTCGATAAATAGCATTTCTTATTTTGAGGCAAGTAGATTTCATAATAGTAGGGCAGGGGCTTGCCGGAACATGTTGCGCCTACTTTCTGCATAAAAGAAACAAATCGTTTGTTGTAATAGATAAGCTGAATGAGCGCAGTGCTTCAAGGGTTTCATCAGGCATTTTGAATCCGGTTACAGGAAGAAAGTTTGTGAAGACATGGTTAATAGATGAGTTAATGCCTCACGCAGTTGAGGTATATAAAGAGATAGAAACACTACTCGGTAAAAAATATTTTTTTCAGAAAACTATTCAGAAATATTTTTCAAACGAAGAAGCAGCGCAATATTTCAACAGCAGAATGAGCGATGATGCTACACACTTTGTTTCAAAAATTGAAAAAGAAAAACTGTTACACACCCAACTAAAAAATTTCAGTGAAGCAGTTGCTATTTCCCCTGCTTATTATTTAGACTGCCGAAACCTTATTGCCGATTTCAGTAACTTTTTGCAGCAACACAATTTATTGCTGAATGAAAAGTTTCAGCATGAACAATTAGAAATTGCTTCAACACAACTTCAATACAAAAACATTACAGCACAGCATATTATTTTTTGCGAAGGGTATAATGTAAAAGAAAACCCATGGTTTAAACATGTGCCTGTAGCTTCTAACAAAGGCGATTTTTTGCTGGTAAAAATTCCTGAACTGCCAAAGGAAGATTTAATAAATCATGGTATTTTTTTAGTGCATTGGTACGATGATGTGTTTTGGGCAGGCTCTAATTATCAGCACACTTTTACTACCGAACAGCCTGAAGCAGCAAAGCAAAATGAGCTTGTAGAAAAACTTAACAACGCATTGAATATTCCTTTTGAAGTTGTAACACATTCTTGCGGCATTCGCCCTACTATTATTGGCAGAAGACCTGCTGTGGGCAACCATTCAGTATATAAAAACCTTTCTATCCTGAATGGTTTAGGTACTAAGGGCGTAACCTTAGCGCCTTATTTTGCTGTGCAATTAATTGAAAATATTCTTCACAATACGCCTCTTCATGAAGAGGCGAGGGTAGAAAGATTTAGAGATTTATAAGAATTTTAGCCCCGTAAATTTTTCTGAATATTAAGAGGTGTATCTTTTAGTTTTAGAATGCCACAATAATCATCAAGATTAGCTACTTTTCTTTTTCGTTTACTCTTGTTTTCAAGCAATAATTTATCAAACTCTTTTCGGGTGGTTTTTTTTGATATGATATGTGTCATAACCTAGAGTTTGTATAAAGTTAAAAAAAGCCTTTCAATATGTTACAACTCAACTACCATTTGATTCTTAGTTAAATCTTCAATGGTTTCTCTTTTGCGAATTAAATAATCTTTGCCTTCGTGTATTAGTACTTCGGCAGGGCGAAAACGCGAATTGTAGTTGCTCGACATCATAATGCCATAAGCGCCTGCTAAAAAAGTAGCTGAATATTTTATGGAGCAAAAAGAATTTAAAGACAATCTTACTGCATATTATAAAAACAATACCTGGCAGCCACACGAAAAAAGTAAGTTGAAAGATTTGCTTGAATAGTTCGCTAATGATGGTAGCGTACAGGTTGAAAGACTTACAATTTCATTAAACGTACTGAGTTTTTGCCAAAACGCTTGTTGCCTTATGCAAACGCTCAATAAAATTGTAGCACCACAACTTCATTTAGCAGATGATGCCCTGCGGAGTATCTTAAAGAGCTTCTTACATACCATTGAAACAATGTAAATACTCATTGAAGCATTGTAAGCATTCGTTGAAGCACTGTAAGTAGGCTTTGAAGCATTGTAAATTAATATTGATTTTAATACATGGGGCATTGAAACACTGTAAGCAGCCATTGAAACACTGCAACCTGACATTGAGGCAGTGTAACCTGACATTGATGCACTGTAAATTAGTATTGATTTTAATGCATCAGGCTTTGAAGCACTGTAAGCAGCCGTTGAAGCACTGCGACCTGACATTGAGGCAGTGTAACCTGACATTGATGCACTGTAAATTAATATTGAATTTAATATATGGCCCATTACAAAGTTTCAAAGGTATTTTGCACATCAACAATGGCATTTTTGGTAAAAACAATGTAAGTTTTAACTAAAACAATGGCTACTAATTATACTTCAGCAAGCACTTGTAGTACTACAACAAACAATAGCAGTAAAATAATTAAATATTTAAGCCGAAAAAGGCAACTAAAATATTACTCAATAATGAGTTAAAATAGAATAATGACCAGTAAGTGTAATGCAATAACCATTTGGCTACTTGCAAAAGCTATTTGCCTTGGTTTTGTAATCTTGTAATTTAATTACTTGGAATTATACGTATTACAAATGGTATGATAAAGCTGGGTTATTATTGCTAACGCTTCAACTGGTTCTGGTAGTGGTTAAAGAAACAAGAAACTTACTCAACATTGCTAAGCATCATTCTTGCAGTTGGGGCACTAATCTGTATAAATTGATTGTTCGCACTCATTAACTATAGATGCCAATAAGGATTCAACCTCAAAATCTAACATTTCTTTGACTTCACTAATTGGTTTAGATGTTAGTTGTTTTATAAAACAACTGCAAAATAACTTTATCTGTTCTTCTGTTATCCCTTCTGCTTCAGATAGTCTTTCTTTCAAATTATTATAAATTTTTTGCTTAGAACTCTTTCCCCATCCTATTTCTGAAACTAATTCAACCTTAACCTGCACACCTTGGTCCCAATGCATATTTCTTAAACAGATATACCCTTTGGCTGGTATAGTATCAAAGTAAGAATTACAAGAAACAGTATTTTTCATACTATATAAAGGTTTCCAAAGGTCATCTTTCTTATTGATAAAGTTCTTCATGTTTTCATCCCCATCTATGATAAATACATCAATGTTTTCAGCCGCTGGTGGAGTTGAAAGTTTTGATAACAAAACAGCTCCAGATGCTAATGAGGAGCCCTGTTTTGTAATTGAAATAAGTTCGGACACAAGGTCAGAACTTTTTTGAGTAATACTTTTTTCTTTTTGAACTACGGTTACTCTCAAAAAATAACCATTAGTATAGTCAGGTAGTATAAATGGAATTACTATTCTATCGGCTCCACGTTGGAATGGATTTATAGCATTTGCTGTAGAATTCACAACAACAATATCCTGCTGAAGAGGAACTATTTCATAAATCATTTGTCCAATACATAGGTTAGGAATAATGACAATAAGTAAAAGCAAATTTTTAATGGTCATATAAATTAAAATAATTTTTATTTTATAATTTAATCTTTACATTATACTGCTGTTCGGAATTTGTAATTCCGAACTTATATCGAAGGATTTTCAAACCAAATAATAAAGATTTTGATTCAAGGAGAAAAATATAACGAATCATTCTCATTACTAGCCCAAGTGTTTATCCATACTTTGTAGTATTTGAGACTTGTGCTCCATATCGCAAAATCTCATTAATACAATTTCAATTTTTTTATCAAAAATTGAATATAGTGAAATTTTTGGTAGTTGCAGAAGGCACAGGTAGGCTAGCTTTTGTATAGGCAACAAACTAGTGCTAGCTAGGTATATCGATTAGTTGTATATTATTTTCATACCTTACTATTACTTGTGATGAAGGTTATATAAACCAGCTAATTTTACAATCTCCAAATATTCTTTGAAAAATTCTTTGACATTATCGCCTTCGTACTTTGTAAACTTGATAGGCTTATTCAAAATTTTAGTTGAAAGTTCATTTACGATCCCCTCACCTGTTACAATCAAAATCTGCAAATCGGTATAGTAGGTATCTAGTTGCTTTTCTGGAGGATGTTTTGATGTATGAGCAAAATAATTACTCCTTAAAGCAAGTAAATCGTTTATTTTCTTTTCAAACAATTTATCTTGATATGAGCTTTCCAAATATTCAATTTCATCAACTGAAATCTTATTAGACCATTCTGTATTTTTAAGGTTTCTTTTCATTCCCTTTAAAAGTTGACGTAAACAGAAGTGGTCATGCTTACTGTTACTATAAAGTTTAGATAGTTCTATCACTGCCATTTTATAGTGAACATCATGTAGATTTCTTAAGAATTTATTCCGTTTTATAACTTCAAATGTGGTGCTATCTACAACAAGCAAGAACCTGCTATCACTTACTAATCGTCTTGAATAGGTCAAAATTTCAGCAACCGTCTTTAAGTGATTTTCGATTTCTGTAATCGTTGTCATTTTATTATTTATTACATTTCTTTGATAAACTCACCGCAAAATAAATTGCCATAATATGGTTTTTATTTCGAAATAACTTTTTCAATAAATAAGGGATTAGAAGGTTCATTATCTCTGCCTACATAACCTGTATTTTGATGAGAAAAAATTGACTGTGCAGCTTGAGACATTATATTGTCTCTACCTTCTACTGTTGTCGCACCATTAATCATAACAAATGATGCCGCAAAAGAATTTGCTTTTTGCATGTTAACTGTATAGTTATGCATTACTGCATTGTAATTTTTAATTAAAAAAACTAAAAAATAAATAACAATGGAGATTACAGTAATACGATAAATAGACGAGCGTGTCAATTCGAATATCAATAACGAATCTACATTACAACTTTCACACATTTGCTTTTGTGAATTAAAACAGGCTAAATCCACACAGAAATCATTAATAAATTTTCCTAATAAGGAAACAAGAATGATAATTGTTATCCCTATTGCAATTAGCCAAAACCATGAGTATTTTCTATTTGTATCAGCTACTTTAACAAAAATTTCTTCTTGTTTTAATAATTCAATTTTTGAAAGTTCTTTATATCTATTGTTTTGTAATATTCGCTCATTCTCTAAATCTTCTGTTAGTTTCTTTGATTTAGTCCTTTCATTCTCAATTTCATTTGCTAGCAATTCACTTCTTTCTTTGAGTCTTTCTAACTCCTTTTCAACTTCATTACTACTAGGTATATTCTCTGCACCACTTTCAATATTAAACTCCACTCTTTTGATTAATCCTTCTAAAATTCCAAGTAACTTTTCATATTCTCTCCAGAAAGACTGATCATTATCGACTTCATATATAACATTATCAATGTCCTTTATGTATTTTGATGAACTGAAATATTTCTCAATTATTTCACGGATTTTAAAAAAGGATGATGACAATGTTCTGTGTGTATCCCAACTTATTGTTTCTAACTCAGATTTTGTTTGTAATATTTGTTCTAGTACTTTTTTCCATTCCATATTAACAATTTTCGTTTCAAAAATAAAAAATGCCAAAACGAATTCGGCATTTATGTTATTAAAGGTAGTTTATTGATCAAAAAATTTATACTCCTTACCCAGATAAAACACTTCTTTACGCTCAAAAAATAAATGTAATGAAAATTGTTTCTTCTTATAAAAATTTATCGAGCTTAAAGATTTGTTTGAATAAATCTTTTGAAATAAAAAAGAGGCTGTCTCAAAAATCCACAAAACACCATAAACGTCATCCTGAGCTTGTCGAAGGATATATAACCGTTTATTACGACTTCATGGTTCGATAAACTCACCATGACAAGCTTTTGAGACAGCCTCTTATTAATTTATAATTCAACCACTACCTGATTCTTAGTTAAATCTTCGATGGTTTCTCTTTTGCGAATTAAATAATCTTTGCCTTCGTGTATTAGTACTTCGGCAGGTCGAAAGCGTGAATTGTAGTTACTTGACATCATAATGCCATAAGCACCTGCATTCAAGAAGCACAACACATCACCTTCTTTCACTTCATGAATTTTGCGGTCGCTGGCAAACGTATCGGTTTCGCATATATAGCCCACTACGGTATAAATGCGGTCTCTTCCACCGGGGTTCGATACATTCAGAATATGATGATAAGAATCGTAGAACATGGGGCGAATTAAATGATTCAAACCTGTATTTAATCCAACAAAAACAGTGGCGGTGGTTTGCTTTAACACATTTACTTTGGCAAAGAAATAACCACTTTCGCTTACTAAAAATTTACCGGGTTCAAACCATAGTTCTAATTCTTTGCCATAGTCTTTACAGAATTTCTGAAAGCGAGATGAAAGCACTTTGCCTAATGCTTCAATATCAGTTGAAATATCTTCGGGCTTATAAGCTACTTTAAAGCCACTACCAAAATCTAAAAATTCTAAATCTTTAAAATGCTCGGCTGTTTCAAACAACATTTCAGCGCCACGCATAAATACTTCAGGGTCTATAATATCGCTGCCGGTGTGCATGTGCAAGCCGGTAACTTTCAATTTGGTTGAAGCTACCACACGCTCTACATGACGCAACTGATAAATTGAAATACCAAATTTAGAATCAATATGTCCGGTAGAAATTTTCTTGTTGCCACCCGCCATAATATGTGGGTTAATGCGAATGCACACCGGAACTGAACTTCCGTAAGCATTACCAAACTGCTCGAGAATAGAAATATTATCAATGTTTATTGTTACACCAATCTCTACTGCTTTTTTAATTTCTTCGATAGAAACACAATTGGGCGTGTACATTATTTCATGAGGCTCGAAGCCCGCCAAAATACCCATTTGCACTTCTTCAATAGAAACGGTGTCTAAGCCTGAACCCAACTGCTTAAAATACTTCAACACGCTGATATTGGTAAGTGCTTTACAAGCATACTTCACCTTTAGGTTTACACCTGAAAAAGAATTTACCAATTTTTCATACTGCGATTTCATTTTGGCAGTATCATACACATATAAAGGCGTGTCGTACTTGCTGCATAATTCCAGCACATCAATTCCCTGAATGTCGAAGCGGTTGTTGTTTAAGTTCATTTTTTATAGTTGTAAGTATTATGTTTTAAGTTTTATGTTTCTGCCTCACCCCCGTTCCCCTCTCCCTTGGGAGAGGGGTGCGCATTGATTGAAATGTTTTGCTACACTTCAATGGGGTGAGGCTTTATTTATTATTCTTCCACTACAATATCTTCAAGTGTATCTCTACCTGATTGTATATATGTTTTGGGCTTGTATAACCTTGCCACAAATATAAATATGAGAGATGTGCCAAGCATTAAAGCGGTAAAAAACCAGAAATATTCAGCACCATTGAGCATCAGTGTACCATCGGCATTCACAATTATTTTATTTACCAATGCAGTAATAAGATTGCCCAGTGAAACCGAAAGCAGAAATAAGCCCATGATAAGAGACTTCAAGCTGTTGGGTGCTTGTGTATATGAAAACTCCAATGCAGTTATGGAAACCATTACTTCTGCTGCGGTTAAAATTACAAAGGCGAAGAGTTGCCATATTACATGTACATTATGTCCTGCCTGAAGACGTGTTTCCATTAAAGCAACTACTGAAAAAGCAATAGCTGCAATAAACATTCCTATAGAAATTTTACGAAGCGGGGTGAGCTTGAAAAATTTATTTAGTGTGGGGTAAATAACAAAAGTGAAAACAGGCACCAATAATAAAATTAAAATGGGGTTGGCAGCTTGAATTTGTGATGGGAGCAAATCAAATTTTAACGCTTCAAAAGGCAAAATTCCAAAAGTTAAATCTATCGATTTAATCATGTTAGGATATTTAGCCTGAAGTACCCACGATGAACCTGTTTGATCGAATAACGCCCAGAAGATAGCAATGAACACATAAATGCCAATGAGTTTAAAAATAGTATTGATGCCATCTTTACTGAATGCATCGTTCTTAAATTTTTGCCAGCCTGCAGGTGGTATAGAAATGAAACTTGTTCGGCCCGAATAAAAAATAATGGTAGCAATAATCATCAATGCCCCGGGAACACCAAAAGCCACAGATGGGCCATATTTAACCAACAAAATAGGCGTGAGCAATGTAGAGATAGCGGCACCCAAATTAATCGATAAATAAAAGTAGCTGAATACCCGCTCAATTAAATTTTTATTATGAACGCTGAATTGGTCGCCCACATGCGATGAAACACAGGGCTTTATACCACCAGAACCCACTGCTATTAAGCCCAAGCCGGCAAACAAACCTAAGCGGGTTTCGTCTAATGCCAGTACAATATGCCCAATGCAATACACTACCGAAATAATAATAATGGTTTTGTATTTACCCCAAAAAATATCGCTAATAATTGCACCTAAAATGGGAAAGAAATAAGCCGACATCACAAATATGTGAAACCAGAATTTTGCTTCGGGTTCATTCATGGTGTCGGGTAGCCCATTGCTGCCCAGCAAGTACTCGGTCATGAACACCACCAAAATAGCTTTCATGCCATAAAAACTAAATCGCTCGGCAGCTTCATTGCCTATGATATACGGTATGCCCGAAGGCATCATGCTTTTAGAATTTTTGCTCATACTTTAAAGGTTGGCAAAGATAGAGAATAAGATGTAACAAAAACCATATTCAAAATGCAAATAACAAAACCCGAATTATATGGCTAACAAAAGAATATTGCTAACTTAGAACCGATATGCAAACAAGGCTTGGTAGAATAGTATTAACCATTTTTTTGGTGCTTTACAGTATTGTTTTGTTTTCTAATGAAAACAGAGTGGTGCAGTTTACTGAAAACAAGGGGCAATGGAACAGTAATATTTTGTATGAATTGAAAATTAATAATGGCTCTATGTTTTTAGAGCAAAATAGAATTACTTACCATTTTATACATGAAGAAGATTTAGAGAAGTTGCACGGGCATCAGCATGATGCATCAACTTCAAAAGACAAAACTCAAAATTCTAAAGAGCATAAGCATAAGGGTCATACGCATTCACATGCCCCTCGTCCCTCGTCCCTTGACACATTTTCAATAAGGCATCATGCGTTTTATGTAAACTTTAAAAACGCCAACACTTCAGCAACAATAAAAACTGAAAAACAATTTTCACACTACACAAATTATTTCATAGGAAACAACCCTAAGCAATGGGCAAGTAATGTGAAATCGTACAACGAGATAACCTACCAAAATTTATACAATGGAATTGATTTGCACTTTGGCGAACAAAACCAACGGTTGAAGTATGAATTTATAGTTGCCCCAAATGCAGATGCTAACAATATTCAATTAGAGTTTGAAGGTGTAGAAAATATTTACCTGAACAATGGCAAACTTATTTACGAAACCTCAGTCAATAAAATTGAAGAGCTAAAACCATATTCTTATCAGATTATTAATGGCAAAAAAAAAGAAATTGCTTCGTCATTTGTACTGAATGGCAATATGGTTTCCTTCACTTTTCCGAATGGATATGATAAAAATTCACCTCTGGTAATTGATCCTGTTTTAATTTTTTCCAGCTATACCGGCTCGCAAGCCGATAACTTTGGCTTTACTGCCACCTATGACGATGCTGGCGATTTATATGCAGGCGGCATTGCCCGTGGCGCAGGCTATCCTACAACCCCGGGTGCTTTTCAATCTACTTATGCGGGTGGCATTATACAAGGTAATTTTGAGTTAGGTTTTGATGCTGACATTAGCATCTCAAGATTTAACAGCGATGGCAGTGCCTATTTGTATTCTACATACATTGGGGGTAGCCTTAACGAGCAGCCGCACAGTTTAGTAGTTGACAGCGATACCAATCTTATTATTTTAGGCAGAACCAATTCGAGCGATTATCCCGTAACTGCAGGAACTTATGATAATACTTACAATGGCGGTTTCGATATAATACTTACAAAGTTGAGTAAAGCAGGTGATGTACTTATAGGTTCAACCTACATGGGTGGAAGTGGGGATGATGGCGTAAATATTTTTGTTGACCCATTTTCTATAGGCTCATTAAAATATAATTATGCCGATGATTCTCGTTCAGAGGTAATTGTAGATGCACAAAACAATGTGTATGTTTCAGCAAGCACCAAATCGGTTAATTTTCCGGTTTCATCAGGGGCTTACCAAACATCGCTGGGGGGCAGCCAAGATGTATGTGTTTTTAAATTTAATGATAACCTGACTTCACTTGCCTGGAGTACCTATATTGGTGGCGCAGGAGATGACGCGGGCTACTCTTTAGTATTAGACAGCATTGGCAATATATATACTTGTGGAGGTACTACAAGCAGCAATTTTCCGGTTACATCCAATGCCAATGTAACCACTTATCAGGGTGGTATTGCTGATGGTTTTATCGCAAAATTAAGTGCCGATGGAACCAGCCTTTTACACGCCACTTATTTAGGTACAGTCGCCTACGACCAGTGTTTTTTTATTCAGCTTGATGATAATCAAAACATTTATTTGTTTGGACAAACTGAAGGTGTAATTCCGCCTACTCCCGGAACTTATTCTAACCCGGGAAGTGGTCAATTTGTAATCAGCTTGTTGCCCGATTTAAGTGCCATAAGATTTTCTACAGCTATTGGTACGGGTAAGGGTTCTCCCGATATATCTCCTACAGCATTTTTGGTTGACAATTGCAGAAATATTTATTTAAGTGGTTGGGGTTCCAGAATTATTACAAGTGCTACTATCAGCACTACAGGCTTACCCATTACACCCGATGCTTTTCAGGCTACTACCGATGGTGGCGATTTTTATTTTATGGTGCTTTCTGAAAATGCTTCGCAGTTATTGTATGCCACATTTTTTGGTGGTAACCAAAGCACGGAACACGTAGATGGAGGCACCAGTCGTTTCGATAAAAACGGAATTATTTATCAGGCAGTTTGTGCAGGTTGTGGTGGCTTTAACGATTTTCCAACTACACCCGGGGTGGTTTCTAATACCAATAACAGTCAAATTCCACAGCGCAATTGTAATGTAGGTGTAATAAAATTTCAAATTACTTTTAATAATGTTGATGTAAATATTACTACCGATAAATTAACTGGTTGTGTACCGTTGGAAGTAAGTTTTGATGCTAATGGTTTTCAAACTGATGAGTATGAATGGGATTTTGGAAACGGACTTACCTCATCATCTGCTACACCCACTGTAACCTACACACAACCGGGAGTTTACACCGTAACTTTATTTGGAAGAAATACCAGTTGCCCCGGGTTAGATTTAATTGATAGTTCTTTTATTACCATTACTGTTATTGACGATAGCGTTTTTGCAGGCTTTAATTACGTTGTTGAAGGCGATTGCGATAGTAATATCGTGTCGTTCACATCTACATCCGTTAATGCCAATAATTTCTTTTGGGATTTTGGTGATGGAAATACTTCTACCTTAGAAAATCCGCAACACTCGTATTTAACACCCGGTACTTTTGAGGTAACATTTATTGCCCGTAACGATTCTGCCTGTAATGTTGCAGATACTGTAGTGCAAACGGTAGCAGTAATTGTTGGATTTAGAAATAATATTTTACTTTCAGAAGATACCATTTGCGAAGGAGGGTTTATTGGTTTTGCCAACTCGCATTACAATGTAAATAATGAGGCACAATTTTTATGGAACTTCGGAAATGGTAACACTTCCACACTTAATAATCCTGAAATAAACTTTGCTACATCAGGTGTTTACACTGTTACTTTAATTACCGTAGATTCTTCTTTCTGTAATATAACCGATACAGTTTCTGCAACGGTTTATATTATTGAAAACAATGTAGAAGCAAATTTTGAAATCGATTCGGTATATGAATTGTTTGAAGATATTGTCTTTCAGAATTTAAGTCAAAATGCGACAGCCTATTTATGGAACTTTGATGATGGCAATTTTTCTACTGAAACAAATCCTGTTCACCGTTATAAAAACGATGGAGATTATACACCCTGCCTTACTGCTTCTAATGCCATTGGTTGTAGCGATTCTATATGTAAGCCATTAAGAATTTTATTTGTAGGCTTGGTAGATGTAGCCAATGCCTTTAGCCCTAATGGTGATGGGCAAAACGACATCATATTTGTAAAAGGGTATGGTATTGAAGATTTAGAGTTTAGAATTTATAATCGCTGGGGGCAGTTAATTTTTGAAAGTAATGACATTAACGTGGGTTGGGACGGAACCTTTAAAGGTGTACCACAAGAAGCAGAAGTGTATGTTTATACATTAAAAGCAATATTTAAAGATGGTGTTGAAACCGGCTTAAGAAAAGGAAATATTACTTTGCTTAGGTAATTTTGATAATTAAGAAAAGTAAGAAAATTAGAAAACTGATTACTGAGAAACAGATGCTGAAGTGTTTTATAAATAAAAGCTCAATACTGTTAAGGACTATCGTCTATGGACTATCGTCTATAGACTATGGTCTATCAACTATTCTGCTAATTTTCTTATTCACTCAATTTTCTAACACACTATACGCACAAGATTTACATTTCTCTCAATACTATGCTGCACCATTATATTATAATCCTGCCAATACAGGCTTTTTCAATGGTGATTATAGGGTAGGTGGAAATTACAAAAATCAATATCCGTGGGCACGTGCAGGCAAAGAAACTAATTACAGAACTTATTCAGCTTATGGCGATATGTCTTTACTGCAAGGTAAATTACTTTCTAAAGCCGATAAACTAGGTGTAGGCATTATTTTAGCTAATGACAGAGCAGGAGACGGAAATTTTACAACTATGCGCATTGGCGCAAGTGCTGCTTACCATTTATTTTTTGGCGCTGAAAACAGGTTTGGCATTTCACTAGGCATAAATGGAGTTTATACGCAAAAAAGAATAGATTATGAGTTGCTGTACTTCGATAATCAATGGAGCGATAATTTCTTTGATCGTGATTTGCCATCGGGCGAGGGCCTTACAGGTGTAAACAATTTCGGTTATTTCGATTTGTCAGCCGGAGTACTGTTTTCATTTATGCCCAACCGAAAAATGAATTTCAATTTTGGCACAGGATTATTCCATATTAATCGTCCCAAAGAAAGTTTTTATGACTTATCGAATCGTTTAGGGTTAAGACCCAACATTATTAGTTCAGGATATATTCAATTGAATAATACATGGCATATTGAGCCATCGCTTATGTTTGGTTACCAGAAAAGAGCCAATGAATTTTTGGCAGCCACTATTTTTGGTTATGCTATTTCAAAAACCGGCAGCAGACCTGAGCATACTTTATTACTTGGTGTTTCAGGCAGGGCTATAGATGCATTTATTCCGCTGGTTGGTTATCAATACAAAACCTTAAGAGTAATGGTGAATTACGATATTAATGCTTCATCACTTACCCGTGCCAGCCGAACCAATGGAGGTATTGAATTGTCTATTGTATATGTTGGCAGTAAGCCAAGCACTACCAGACAAATGATGATACCTTGCCCGAGATTGTAATATCTTTGGCATACATTCGTTTTGGTAATTTATTTTCAGAAATTTTTATAACTAAAATTATGAAAGCAGTTATATGGCTTGTTTTAATTTTCACGGTATTTTCAGCAAGCCTGAAGGCGCAAATTAATGCAAGTAGTCAGAGTGCAGAAAGCACTAAAAAACAAGAAGATAAGTTTTTTAAAAAGGAAAACTTTGTAATAGGAAGTGGTTTCGGTCTTAGTATAGGCAATGTTTTTACGTCTATTAATATCTCTCCTGAAGTTGGTTATCACTTGTTGTCCGATAGAATAGTAGTTGGAGGGCGATTTTATTATGATTATTTCGTTGATAGGAGCAATAGACAAAAAACATATAGATATAATATTATTGGAGGAGGTCCATTTATTAGAGGTTATATCTGGAAAGGTATTGTGGCTCACGTTGAATATTCATCAACATTAATTAAAGATTTGCCTTTTACCGTTGGAGTTTACGATTCTACACAATCTCTTGTTGGATACTCCACTATCTATAAAGACCTAAGGCTTAATGATTTTTTGGTAGGCGGTGGCTATCATGAAAATTTTCAATCAGGACTTGGATTTTATTTTTTGGTGTTATTTAATACAGTTCGAACTAATGAATGGCTCAATCCTAACCCGCATTTCAGAACCGGCTTCACTTACACATTTAAAAAACAGTAGTGCGCTGCAGTATTCTCTTATTAGCCTATATTTTTTTCAGCCTTTTATTTCCTAAGGCAAAAGCACAAGACAGTCTTGTAACTATTAAAGGCAAGGTAACACATGATGTTAATACCGGATTTAATGACATGCTGATTGTAAACATGAGCAAAGGTAAAGGCGTGTTTGGAAATCTTGATGGTACTTTTGAAATACAGACACATAAAAACGATTTAATAAAAATCTCGTGCAGGGGTTATAAAACTATATCAATTACAATGAGAGATTCTGTTTTAAAGCCCGAATATTTTGTTTCGTTGAAACTTAGCTTGCTAGAAATTATTCAGGAACAAGCAGTTATAATACGACCTGCACCCAGTGTTGAAGAGCTTAAAAAAACGCAAAGTGAAATTGGCACCTATCAGTACAAGCCACTGGTAGGAACACCATTGGAAATGTTCTTCAGTCCAATTACGGCATTGTATCAGTTATTTAGCAAGAAAGAGGCAGAAAAGCAGAAGTATGCCATGTTTATGAGCCAGAAACAACTGGAAGATTATATTGCAGGAGTTACACGTTATTTAATGAAAAGTGGACTTATAGATTTAACTGAAGAAGAATTACCTCGTTTTATCGCTCGATGCCCTATCAATGAAGACTTTGCCAAACAAGCATCGCTTTATGAAGTAAGTACTGTTATAAATGCCTGTTACAAAGAATATGCAAAAAGGTATAAAATAGAGCGGTATTAGTATTGTTTTTGAAGCTTAATTTTGGAAATCTTAATCCAATAAACTACAAGCTAACTACTTCTATTTTGTTTCTGCCTAAAATAATTTTACCTTTTTTTTCAAGTTGTTTTAGCAATCGTGAAATCACCTCTCTAGAAGTGCCTAGTTCGGTAGCAATTTCCTGATGAGTAGTGTTTAACATTTGTGTTTGCAAAGCCTGTGTTTTAGAAAAAAGGTATTCTTCAAGGCGTTCGTCCATATTCCTAAAAGCTATATTATCTATAGTGTTCAGCAAATCGCGAAAACGGTTGCCATAAGTTTGCATCACCAAATTTTTCCAGTCGGTATAATCGTGCATCCACAGATCGAGATATTGAATGGGGATAGTAATAAATTCAGAATCTTCTTCGGCTACTGCTCTTATTTCACTTTTTTGATTTGCCATACAGCAAGTAAGGCTCATAGCACAGGTTTCGCCCGGATATAAATAGTATAAAAAAAGTTCTTTGCCCTCATCGTCTTGTCGCATAACTTTTATGCAGCCATTTAAAATTAAGGGCACCGATTTTATAAACTGCCCATATTCCATAATCACATCACCTGCTTTTACTTCTTTATGTATGCCATGTTTTTCTATATTCTCAAGTAATTCCTGATTATGAATTTGTGGAAATCTACTTTTTATTAAGTCTGTTTCAGTCATTTACAAGTGGTTTATTCAGCTAAAATATACTTTTCTGTATAAAGGTTCAGCAACAATATTACAGGCTGAAAATTAAATTAAATCCTAAATTTTGTATAGCTAATTAAAAACACTACCTGAATAATTATAATACCTTTGCAACGCTAAAAAAATGTGACTTACAGTAATAATTAATGCTGAAGAGGTTAAAACATAAATTGCATCATTACGCTTTACGCAATAAGCTGAAGTCGCTTCAGCAGTTGCATAAGTCGGTACCCATGCACGATATTAAATCGATAGGAATATTATTCGATGCCGATGAGCCGCAAAATGAACTGATTGTAAAAAAGCTGATGCATCAACTACAGCAAAAAAATATTAAAGTAGAAGTGCTGGGCTATATTCCTAAACTACCTAAAAACCGAGGAGCAGTTATCTTCGATTATTTTACCAACAAAGACTTAAGCTGGCATTTAGTACCACAGCAAAGTATTTTAAATGGCTATGCCGAAAAGCATTTTGATGTATTACTGAATTTATATACTAAAGAAATATTGCCTTTGGAATATATTTCTACTTTATCTAAAGCTACTTTCAGAATAGGCAGATATATTGCAGAAAAAGATTTTTACTGCGATATGATGATTTCACTTAAAGAGAAAGATACTTTAGAAAGCTTTATTCAACAAACCTTACATTATTTAAATCAAATAAACCCTCAACCACAACATGCTTAAACAATTAAAAGGAACGGGCATAGCATTGGTAACGCCCTTTACAAAAGATGGAAATATTGATTTTGCTTCGCTTGAAAAGGTAATAAACCACACCATCAAAGGTAAGGTAGAATACTTGGTTTCTTTAGGCACAACCGGAGAAACTGCTACTATGAGCAAAGAAGAACAAAAAGAAGTATTGCACTTTACTATAGACGTTGTAAAAAAACGAGTGCCTGTAGTAGCTGGTTTTGGAGGCAACAATACAGCTGCCTTGGTAGAAAGTATAAAAAGTGCCGATTTAAAAAATGTTGATGCCATACTTTCAGCAAGTCCATATTATAATAAACCCACACAAGAAGGTATTTATCAGCATTATAAAGCAGTTGCTGAAGCTGCTAAAAAGCCGGTAATATTATATAATGTGCCGGGAAGAACAGCTTCTAACATTACTGCAGAAACAACCTTGCGCCTGGCAAAAGATTTTAAAAATGTGATAGCTATTAAAGAAGCTTCAGGTGACTTTATGCAATGTATGCATTTAGCAAAATATCGCCCAAAAGACTTTTTATTGATTTCGGGAGATGATGCATTCACATTACCTTTAATTTCAGTAGGCTTTGATGGTGTAATTTCTGTTGTAGGCAATGCGTTACCTAAACAGTTTTCTGATATGGTGCGTGCTGGGTCGGCTGGCGATTATACCAAAGCACAAAAGCTACACAATAGCCTTTTAGATATTATTAAGAATTTATTTGTTGAAGGAAATCCTGCAGGCGTAAAAGCAGCTTTAAAAATTTTAGGAATTACTACTACCGATACTGTAAGGTTGCCTTTAGTAAGCGCATCAGAGAGCTTACACAAAACCTTAAAGGCACAAATTTCTGGATTGAAATAGTATTGCTCAATTACTCAACTATTTGCTGCTGCCAACTAAAATCTTTTTGTTTAAAGGGATTGCTGTAGGCAGGATTCAATATTATACTTGAATCGGTAAATAGTTGCAGCATATTATCGAAATTTTTTCGGTCAAAGTCTGTAAAAATATTGGGAATAGAATCTAAGCCAAGTTGAGGATTGACTTTGTGTAGCAAATGAATATGTTTGTCGTAATGTTTCAGAATATCCGCTGTGTTTTTCATGCTGCCATCGTGCATGTATGGTGCTGTAGTTAATACATTTATTAATGAAGGCACCTTAAATAGTTCGGTTTGATTTTTATTCAGAAGGTTATTAGCCATTAATTCACCGCCTAATGATTCTGATGTGTGGCAAGGAGTACACATTTTTCCGAGGCGAAGATATGTGCCTGTAATAGTAGCAATTTTCAGTTCTTGTTCAGCTTTTATAGTATCGGCATAAATAAAAAAAGCCGCAGGTTGTAATGAATCAGGAAGTTGAGGGCCTTGTGTGACAATACTTCTTACAAATTGTGCCAGTGCTTTTGAAAGTGTTTTTATACTTATATTTTCTTCGGGAAAAGCCATAGCAAATAACTTTGGGTAATAGGCATGTTCTTTTAGTTCCTTTATAAGCAACACCGTATCTTTTGCCATTTCTTTAGGGTTAGTTATAGGGTGCTTTATTAAATCTTCCAGTTGCTTTACTCTTCCATCCCAAAAAAAATCTTTGCTCCATGCCATGTTTACCAGCGTCATGCTGTTTCGGTTTATAGTATCGCCAAAGGCACCGATAGCAAGCGGTTTCCCATCAGTAAAAGAAAGTTGTTGCAGGTGACAACTTCCGCACGATTGTTTTTTATTGCCCGAAAGCATAGTGTCGTAAAACAATAATCTTCCTAGCGCAATGCCTTGAACAGTTTGAGGATTTTCTGCCGGAATTAATGGGGCTTCCATTTTATCGGCATTAAATTTTATAGGTGCTGCATCGGGACTATAAGTGTGGGTAATAAAAGCAGAAAACACAATTGCAAAAAACAGAAACGATATGGTAAATCCCTTTTGCAAAGTAGCTTATTTAGTTTTTTATAGGGTTTAATTTTTCTCTCTGAAAACAAAACGCAATGGCACACCTTTAAAGTTAAAGGTTTCTCTGAACCTGTTTTCTAAATATTGTCTGTAAGGTTCTTTAATGTATTTAGGGAAGTTAGAGAAAATAGCAAAAGTAGGTGTGGCAGTTGGCAACTGTGTTATGTAGTTAATTTTTACATATTTTCCTTTTACAGAGGGCGGAGCATATTTTTCTGTTGCTTTTTCAAGAAATTCGTTCAGTTTAGAAGTAGAAATTTTTTGTTTGCGTAAATCATAAATTTCAAGTGCTGCTTCTATAACCTTTAAAATGCGTTGCTTTTCTAAAGCTGAAATAAAAATTATTGGAATATCAGTAAAGGGGGCAATTCTGTGATGAATAGCTTCTTCAAATTCTTTCATAGTGTTGCTGCCCTTATTTTCAATTAAATCCCATTTGTTTACGGCAATTACCATTCCCTTCTTTTTAAATTCAGCTAAGCGAAAAATAGAAAGATCCTGAGCTTCAATACCTGTTTGGGCATCAATCATTAAAATGCATACATCGGCCTCATCTACAGCATTAATAGCACGAATAGTTGAATAAAATTCTAAGTTTTCTTTTACTTTCTCTTTTTTTCTTAAACCTGCTGTGTCAATAAGCAATAAATCTTTGTTGAATAAATTGTAGCGGGTATGAATAGAATCACGAGTAGTGCCGGCAATATCGGTAACAATATTTCTTTCCTGATTGGTAAGTGCATTTAGTAATGATGATTTGCCCACGTTAGGTTGTCCTACAATGGCAACTTTAGGAATGCTTTCGGCTTCATCATCAACTTCTACAATATCGGGTATTTTAGAAGCAATAATATCCATAAGTTCACCGGTTTCGCTTCCGCTCATGGCCGAAATGGTAAAATATTTCTCAAAACCTAAACTGTAAAATTCTGTTGCATCAAGTTTTCTTTTTCCGTTATCTACTTTGTTTACTACAAGAATTACCTCACGATTTGATTTTCTTAGCACATCAGCCATTTCTTCATCAAGTGGAGTTACACCTGAGGTAACATCAACCACAAATAACACCAAAGAACTTTCTTCAACGGCTATTTGCACTTGTCTTCTAATTGCGGCTTCAAAAACATCATCTGAATTGGGCACAAAGCCGCCTGTATCAATCAGGTTAAAATTTTTTCCATTCCATTCTCCGGTGCCATAATGCCTATCGCGGGTAACACCGCTTATGTCGTCAACAATAGCTTTGCGCTCGCCAACAATACGATTGAATAATGTAGATTTTCCTACATTGGGTCTGCCAACAATTGCTATGGTGAAGTTCATGGAAAGTTTATTGTTTTATGTTAATTGTTTAATATTTTTGTTATTTACGGTCTTTAAATTTCAATCCTTGAATTTCAGATTGATTAAGGTATTGCATTAGCGATCCAATTTTTCCTGAAATTTCTTTGGCTATATTAATATTATTTTCAAAATCGTTTTGCTCTATATATTTCCTGTCAAAAGCACGATAAAGTTGACTTCTAACTTCCCCAGCAGACCCCTTTGCAGTAGATAAAAAGTTTAAAAATTCTTTCCTTCCACCCCTTTCAAAGCCTTCTGCAATATTATCCATTATCGAGCCAGTAGCAGCATTAATTTGATTTTTTAAATCGAAATCTCTAGCAAAACCTCCTATATTACTTAATTGAAAGATGTTATTTTCTAAAACTCTTGCCAATTGCCAAGCTTCAATATCTTCAAAGCATTTAATAGTTGCCATTTTTGAAACTTTAAACTTTAAACAAAAAACTTAAAACAATTAATATCCGAATTTTTTCAGCGTTAAGTCATCGTTGCGCCACTTGTCTTTTATTTTTACAAACAACTCCAAAAATACTTTCTTGCCTACTAATATTTCAATATCTTTTCTGGCTTCTATGCCAATTTTTTTTAACGATTCGCCTTTATTGCCAATAAGTATAGCCTTTTGCGATTCGCGCTCGGCATAAATTACTGCTCTAATTTTGTTTATTTCCGGTTGCTCCTTAAACTCTTCAATTTCAACCTGAACACTATATGGTATTTCTTTATGGTAGTTATGAAATATTTTTTCGCGAATTATTTCTGAAACAAAAAAGCGTTCATTTCTATCAGTTAACTGGTCTTTAGGAAAGTAAGGGGGGCTTTCTGGCATTTTAGAAAAAAGATACTGTAATGGTGCAGCTGTACCTAAGCCATGAAGGGCCGAAATAGGATAGCACTCTTCAAACAGTCCGGTAGCTTTCCAGGCAGTAAGTTTTTCTGTGGCTTCTTCCTGGTTGCTGGCATCTACCTTATTCAGCAATAATATCTTTGGAGTTTTAACCTTTTGCAGTTTATCTATAATGGGGCTTAATGTTTCTGGTTTTTCGCCCACTTCTGAAATAAAAACTATTACATCAGCATCTTCTAACGATTCATCAACAGCTGCATTCATGGTTATATGCAATTTGTTTGCAGGGTCAAATATTATTCCGGGAGTATCGGAAAAAACAATTTGATGATGTTCGTCATTTACTATTCCTAAAATTCTATGGCGGGTAGTTTGTGCTTTATGCGAAATAATAGATAGTTTTTCACCCACCCAATGATTCATAAGGGTAGATTTACCCACGTTAGGTCTTCCAATAATATTTACATATCCGGCTTTGTGGCTCATAAAGAGAGAGATAAAATAAAATGAAAAGAGCCGACATGAAATCGGCTCTTAAAATAGTAGCGGGGACATGACTCGAACATGCGACCTTTGGGTTATGAGCCCAACGAGCTACCATCTGCTCCACCCCGCGATGTGGGTGCAAAGATAGTTTTATTTCCTATAGAAAACAACATTGTTTGTAACTTTGTAGCCCGCAACTGCAAAATGGTCTTGTAGTACAATGGATAGTACGAGGGTTTCCGGAGCCCTAGATACAGGTTCGATTCCTGTCGAGACCACCATTTTTGCTAATTTTCTTTCTTTAAAAATGTTTTCAGAACTACATTCTGTTAAACCTATTTTATTTATTCTTTACATGACTTAAATTTAGTTCATAATGCTAATTAATTTTACTATTAACAAAATTGTATTACTCGATAATTACATAACTTTTTTTATTGAAATACCATTTTTTTAAGTATTATTGCCTACAGTTTATTGAATTGCGGAAGTTGCAGTAATTCAATGAATAAGAGTTGAAGAATTATTTATAAATAAAACCTGCTACATGCTTTGCCAACCCAATATCTACAAAGCTTTTTTTTCAGTGCTTGTAATACTGTTTTTTTATAATACAACTATTGCACAAGATAATTATGTTGAATTTACAGGCACCAGAGTTTCTATGATTGTTCCTGAAGGTTTTGAAAAAATGCCCGATCAGCCTGTATATTTTCACAATGGCTCTGCTACCTCAATTCAGGTTAAGGAAGTGCCTAATATCGCTGGTGTTTATACGATGATGGCTTTTACTAAAGAAGCTTTGGAAGAAAACGAAGGAGTAATATTTATTTCTTCAGAAGATTTACAAATGGCTTCGGGTTTAGATGCTAAGTTGGTAGTGGTGGGTTTTAATGTAGAAGGTATGGATTACGAAAGAATGATGCTGGTAACCGGTGATTATAACTATTCAGTGATTATTAATGCAAATTACCCGAAAATGACTAAAAAACTGATGTTTGAAGTGCTAAAAAAAGCTTTAACCTCAGCCAAATTTTAATTAACCAATTAACTAATTCTACCAACATTTTATGTTGAAGAGGCTTTGCATAATTATTTCTTTTTCGCTGTTGTTTTTCGTGCAGCGCGCTTCCTCTCAAACATTTACGGTTAGAGATACCCTAACATTTAATGCTGTTTTTCAAAGCATGTGGGGGCCTTTTAATAGTTTCAATCTAAATACTCGATTTGATTTTTTTAGATTAAACCTTCCATATAGTCAAACTACAGTGGGCGGAATAACCAATTTTGGCGGTTTTAGTATCGGGCCTATCAATGTTCCAAATTTTCCTTTTGGTGCGGAATTTACTATTGGAGCAGGTGTAACTTTCGGTGCATTTTTTGAAAGCAGCGGCTGGTCTTTAGGCGATATAGATGTTGTTTACCCGGTTGAAATAGATTTACAGGTGCCTTCTCCTAATACTTTCGAAAAGGGAGAAACGGTAACCATTACATCAAGTGGAAGGGTTATTGAGCCGCCTGCCGAGTTAAGAACACAGTTTCCGCAAACAGGCAAACTGGGTATTTATATAGATTTTGGGCTGCAAATGCTGTTGCGTATGAGATTGTGTGCAGGTGTATGCCAAACAATTACACCTGTTAACTTCAATTTTTTCACCACTATTACCTTGTTTGAAATTGCAATTACGCATGTAACATATCCGTGTATTTTAAACCCACCGTGTACCTTAAGTGCTAATGTGCCCTGTATTCCGTGGATTTGTACTACCCCGTTATTAAATCTTCCGGTTGAGATTGATTTAATGGATGCTTTGGGTATGACCCTGACGTTAGATATTCCTAACGTGCAAACCGATAGTAGAGTGCGGCCCAATAGCATATGTTTAGAGGCTGATGGAGAATATCAATACATTGAGGTAAGAATAAACTTAATTAAGTGGCTTTCTAAGTTTGCAGGGCTTTTACCACCCCCTGCAGGGCCCATAATAGCCAATGTTTTAGATAATTTTCAGCGAACGATAAATCTGCCTTTTGGAGGCTCAATATCGTGGACTATTTTTTCAGCTGAATTCGTGATAGACAATAATATGAAACAGTATTTTTCATATTGCCCAACATTGCACGGACAATTAAATTTCCAAACATCAGTTCAGTGGTTTGAATCTACACCGGGAGGGAATATAATTCGTACAGGATTATCGCCAACACCTCAATTTACAGTAGGAAACAACATCAATATTGTTTATCCATGTAACTATGAATGGATGAATGTCACTACCGAATATTCACAAACCAACGAATTCAGAAACAGAACATATGATAGTATTTCTGTTTCAGTATTATTTCAGGCTTTGGCATTTAATATTACTATTCCCGGAATTCAAATTATACCCAGAATATGTATTCCGCCTAACAGAATATGTGTAAACATACCTTATCCTTGCCCTACATGGAGCAGGCCTTGGAGGTGGTGTACTGAAAGGGTTTGTGTCGATCCGTTCTGTGTTGGTCCATTAGTAACGCCATCATTTAATTTTGGGTTTGGTCCATTATGGGTATGGAACCCACAATTGGCCTCATTGCGAATACCTTACTTTGACCGAACGTGGGAAATAAACGGAACTACTACCAATACCAGCCGAAGGTTTCAGTTAGATGCAAGAGATTATTTTGTGAATGTAATAGGTAATGATATTCCTTGCTACGGAGAAAAAACAGGTATTGCTACGGCTACTGTTACCAATGGTGGTGCGCCTTATCGTTTTGAATGGTCAGATGGTACAGTTGTAACACAGCAGTCTAATACCCATACGGTTAATAGCCTTCCGGGTGGAACCAATTTTGTAATGGTGTTTAGTAATTTCGATTGTATTGCTTTTGATGAAGTTTATATTGAAGAGCCATTGCGACCGCTTGACATTAGACTAATAACTACTACTGATGTAAGTTGTAATGGTGGCAATAATGGTACAGCTTCTTTAACGGTTGAAGGGGGTACTCCAAATTATACTTATACTTGGTCTCCTAACGTGGGCAACAGTGCAAACATTACTAACCTTGCCGCAGGAAAGTATTTTGTTACAGTTACAGATGCCAATGGTTGTCAAAAATCTGATTCATTAGAAATTAAACAACCTTACCCTATAACTGCAATTATGCGTGAAACCGCTGTAAGTTGCTTTGGGGCTTCTGATGGTAAAATAGAATTAGAGGCTGAAGGCGGAAGTGTTCCATTTACTTATGAATGGTCTAATGGAGCTACAACCAAAAACATTGATAATGTTTCTGCAGGAAATTATACCGTGACTATTACTGACAGATTTAACTGTGAGTTGGTTGTTTCGCAAATAGTATCTCAGCCGGCTCAGGCACTCGCTATAAGTGCGCCAGCAATTTCAAATGTGAGTTGTTTTGGCGGAAATGATGGGAATATTAGTGTAAACGTTACGGGGGGCACGCAACCTTATGACTACAACTGGGCATTTACAAACGCTCAAATAGTTGGAAGTTTTACTAATCTTGTTTCAAATATCCCGGCCGATGTGTATGCACTTACAGTTTCTGATTCAAAAGGGTGCACCGCTACAGCAGCTGCTACGGTAACTCAACCAAATGAAATTATTATTACTTCTTCAGTTACTAATGTAAATTGTTTCGGCAATAGTACGGGGGCAATAGATGTAACTGTTTCAGGCGGCACGCCTAACTATAATTATAATTGGTCTAATGGTACCAATACACAAGATTTAAATAATGTTCTCGCAGATAATTATGTATTAATTGTTAGAGACAATAATAATTGTGAGAAGCAATATCAAGTAGCAGTTGAGCAACCTGATGCTGCATTGGCAGGCTTCCTTACTAAACGCGATGTTTCTTGCAATGGTGGTATTGATGGTGCTTTAACAACTACCACAACAGGCGGAACGATACCCTATTCTTTTTTGTGGAACAATGGACTACAAACCAAAGATGTAGATTCATTAGTTGCCGGCAACTATGACGTTGTAGTTACCGATAGCAAAGGTTGCATATTAAACCTGGCAGAAACCATTAGCGAACCACAGCCTTTAGATATAGCTTTTGTGGTTGAAGAGGTTAGCTGTTTTGGAGGTAGCGATGGCAGTATTGATGCTAATGTTACAGGAGGTAATACACCATACAGCCTTATCTGGTCAAATTCAAATTACATTGTGCTAAATCATTTCGACCCATTAATAACAAATCTTAAAACCGATACCTATACACTAAAAGTTACTGACAGTAAAAATTGTATACATCAGGAAAATGCCTTGGTGGCACAACCACTTCAGCCTATAAGAATTACTTATACCAAAGAAGATGTGAGATGTTTTGGTGCTAATACCGGAAGCATTGATATTACCGTAACAGGAGGAACTTTACCTTATGCTTATGCATGGAGTAACGGAGCAAATACAGAAGATGTCGCTACTTTGCTTGCCGGCACCTATATTTTAACTATTACTGATGCAAATAGCTGTGAGTTTACAGATTCAATTACAATCATGCAGCCACAGAATCCTATCAGTATTTCTGACAGCATTAAGCCTGTAAGTTGTTTCAGCGGCAGCGATGGAGCAATTGAAATTATAGCTTCAGGAGGCACACCTCCTTACAGTTACATTTGGAGTAACGGTGTAACTACTACTAAACTGAATAATTTAACAAGTGGTAATTATACTTTAACCGTTACTGATGTTTTAAACTGTGAATTAGTAGAAACTAAAACAGTTTCAGAACCTGCTGCCCCTGTTTCTATTACAAATAATGTAACTAATGCAAGTTGTTTTGGCGGTAGCGATGGAGTTATAGTTTTAGAAGTTTCAGGTGGTACCCCGGGATATAGTTATAAATGGGCAACCTCAACATTTATTGCAATTAATGATAACGATAGCATATTAAGTAACCTGAAGTCGGGCAGTTATTATTTAACAGCAACTGATATTAAAGGTTGTGCCGATTCACTATTTATTGCAGTAGGCGAGCCCGATGAATTTAAGTTAAATGTACTAGCAAATTCTGGCGTTTCTTGTTTTGGAATTACTGATGGAAGCATAACCGTTGAAGCACAAGGAGGCAACCCGCCATATAATTATGTTTGGGATAATGGTATAAATGCTAGCACACTTGACAGCCTTGCTTCGGGCGATTATACTATTACGGTTACCGATGCAAAGAACTGTGAACTTGTAGTTACCTATACAATTGATGGGCCAACAGAGCCGCTTTCTGCAGAAGTAACAAGTACCCCGGTAAAGTGCTTTGGCGATGCAAACGGTACTACAACTTTAACGGTTAAAGGGGGTACACAACCTTATCAAATAACATGGACTAACGGACAAACAGGTTATAATTTATACAATCTTGAAGCAGGCCCTTACACAATAACAGTGTTTGATAACAACGGCTGTTTAGTTAAAACCGGAACTTATGTAGATGGCCCTGTTAAGCCATTGGAAATAACTTACACTACAGACAGTGTGAAGTGTTTTGGTGGTAATGATGGCAGCATAACAGTAACATTAGAAGGCGGCACAATGCCATATAAATACTATTGGGCAGATACCTTGAATTTATTCAATAATAACCGTGAAACGTTAGAGCAACTTTCGGCTAAAGATTATTTATTCCGAGTAGTAGATTTTTATGGTTGCGATAAGAGTGTAATTATTCCGGTTTATGAACCCGAACAACTGCAAGCTATATTCAACACTTCTAATATTAAGTGCCATGGCGATAGTGATGGTGCTATAAAAGTATTGGCATCCGGTGGTATTCCTCCATACGATTTCAGATGGAACGATACGATAACAGGAGGTACGCTTACAGCCATTCCTGCCGGCAATTATTCTGTAACTATTACCGATTTCAATAATTGTAAACTAATTGCCGACACTGTTTTGTATCAACCTAAGCCACTAAGTGTAAATCTGTATCCAAAATCAGTAAGTTGTATGGAGCTGCAAGATGCCTATATTGAAACAGGTGTAGGCGGTGGCACACCGGAATATATTTTTAACTGGAGTAGTGGACCAACCACACAAAACATCAGCAATCTGGCAGCAGGCCTATACAGTTTAACCGTAAGAGACCAAAACAATTGTATTGATTCTGCTACTGCTGTTATTGAGCCTTCGGAAGTTGACTGTATTTATATTCCAAACTCATTTACGCCTAATGGCGATGGTAAGAACGATACCTGGATGATTAGAAATATTGGGTTGAGACCAAATTGCACCGTGCTGATTTTTAATAAACTGGGCGCAAAACTTTTTGAATCGAGAGGTTATAATGAACCTTGGGATGGAACTTATAATGGGCAGCCACTTCCTTCTGATACCTATTATTTTGTAATTGATTTAGGAAACGGTAAGCCACCAATAAATGGTCCGGTTACGATAGTTCGATAAGAAATAATGAAAACTTTTTTAAAGAAAATTATTGGTTTGAAATTAGTGAATGCAAAATTTATTATACTATTTGCATTTATGCTCTTTGCTAATTGGGCACAGGCTTTTTGTCCTACAGCGATTGCTACGGGAACGCCTACGGTTTCTTGCTTCGGTTCTGCCAATGGTTCTGCTTCTGTTGCGATATCAGGGGGTTCGGGGCAATATAGCATAAGATGGAGTAACGGAGCTAATAACGTAACCTCTATTAATTTCTTAACTGCCGGAATTTACTATGTTAATGTTACCGATTTACAATCGGGCTGTACGGTTTTCGATTTAGTAGTAATTAACGAGCCCGAACCTTTAGAAGCTGATTTTACAATTACTGATGTTAATTGCCGGGGACAAGCTATAGGCAGAATACAAACTAACGTTACAGGAGGCACACCCCCTTACACATATGCATGGAGTAATGGCGCAAACACTGCAAATCTGAATAATATTGTTGCAGGCAACTATACCCTTACATTAAGAGACAGCAGAAACTGCCAGATAATAAGAACAGTAACAGTGGTTGAACCTGCTTCGGTTTTACAGGCATCAGTTTCTGTAACCAATGTTTCTTGTTCAGGAAATTTTGATGGGGCAATAGATTTATCGGTTTGGGGAGGCACACCGCCTTACACCTATAACTGGAATTCAGGTACATTTCCTACTCAGGATTTGGAAGACCTTCCTGCCGGAAATTATTCAGTTTTAATTACTGATGAAAGAGGTTGCACCCTTACCCAAAATGCAGTGGTTATTCAGCCACCACCTATTAATACTACTTTTACCAAAACCGATGTAAATTGTTTTGGTGGAACTGATGGCACTATTAACCTTACAGTTTCAGGAGGTACTACCCCTTATACTTACCGATGGGCCGATACAGAATTTGCCCTTAGCTTTTCTACCGGAAATATTTCAGGATTAAAAGCAGAAAATTATAGTGTTACCGTTACCGATTCAAGAAATTGTACTGCTACCCGCACCATAAATATCTCACAGCCTTTATTGCCTTTAACTGCCACAGCAGTAAAAACTGATGTTAACTGTTTTGGTGGCAGCGATGGTTCAATTACGGTAACTGGTAATGGTGGCACTGCACCCTATACTTATTTATGGAGTACCGGAAACAATACTAATGCCATTAATAATCTTACCATTGGCACTTATAGTATTACTGTTACTGACGACAATCAATGCACATTTGCCGATACCATAGAGATTACACAACCCTCAGCACCTTTAAGTGTTACTTTTGATTTGAAAAATGTTTCATGCTTTTTGGGTAGCGATGGCGAAGTAAAAGCAAATGTTGAAGGAGGAACAACCCCTTATAATTATGACTGGAACAGTGGCACCTATTTTACAGAAACGGTTTCTAACATTACTGCCGGAAATTACAATGTATTAATTACCGATTTGAACGGCTGCACCCTTACTGGTGGCGTTATTATTACACAACCTACACAGGTAATTGTAACCAATGCAGTTACCGATGTAGATTGTTATGGAAATGCAACAGGCGAAATAGACCTTACGGTTACAGGCGGTGTTTCGCCCTATAGTTTTGCATGGAGAAGCTCAAGATTTTTACTGAATGTGGCTACAGAAGATGTTGCTAATCTTTTAGCTGATAGATACTATTATACTGTTACCGATTTCAATGGTTGTGTTCTGAATGATTCTGCCGATGTAAACCAGCCCGATTCAATTATTGTAACTATGGCGGTGGCGGATGTATTATGTTTTGGCGGCAGCGATGGCAGCATTACGGTTACGGTTACAGGTGGGGTTACACCCTATCAGTTTCAATGGAGCAATTCTCAGGGTGCTATACCCGACACCACACAAAGCTTAACCAATAAACCTGCTGAAACTTATACGGTGCTGGTTACTGATGATAACTTGTGTACTGCCACCAACACTGCCACCATGAAGCAGCCCGATGCACCCCTTACCTCAACACTTACAGGTACCGATGTTAATTGCTTTGGAGGTAATGACGGCACTGCCGATTTAACGGTTTCAGGCGGAACTCCTCCCTATTCTTATTTCTGGTCTGATGGTGCGGTAACCCAAGACAGAGACGACCTTTCTGCTGGAACGTATGATGTTCTGGTAGTTGATTTTAATGGTTGCGAAACACAAAACAGCATCACTATCAATCAACCTTTAGCACCTTTGGCTTCAGATTTTATAATTACCAATGTGCGTTGTTTTGGCGAATCGAATGGGGTGGCCGATTTATCGGTTACGGGTGGTACACCTCCTTATCGCTATGCCTGGGTTAATTCAGATTTTGTGTTAAGCGTAACAGTTCAAGACCTTCTTAGTTTTCCTGCCGACACTTATACCGTTACGATTACCGATACCAATAATTGTGTTTTAATTGATACAGCAATAATTACACAACCATCATTGCTCGAAATTTCTTTGGCAGGCACTAATGTTAAATGTTATGGCGATAGCACCGGTGCAATAGATTTAACTATTGTGGGGGGCACACCTCCTTATGATATTACCTGGAATAATGGGGCTGTTACTGAAGATTTATTCAGCCTGTTTTTTGGCGACTATTCGGTAACCGTTACCGATGCCAATAACTGTGTAGCCATAGATTCTATTACCATTACTCAACCCGACAGACCATTAAGCGCAGTTTCTGAAACCATTAATACCCGATGCTTTGGCGAAAACGATGGCAGGCTGTTAATTGTGGTTGATGGTGGTACACCGCCTTATAATTATTTATGGACAACAGGCGATACTACCAGATTAGTTATTGAATTGTTTGCAGGCTTTTACACTGTAACCGTAACCGATACCAACGGCTGTGTGCTTATTGATTCTTTTGAAGTAAAACAGCCTGACAAGATTGAAATTATTCCTACCATTACTGATGTAAGTTGTTTTGGTTTTTCCGATGGAGATATAGAAATAGAAGTGTTGGGAGGCACACCACCTTTCCGTTACAATTGGGCTAATTCGCGTTTCAATATTTCAGTAATTACTAAAGATTTAATTGATGTACCTACCGATACTTACACTTTAGAAGTAGTTGATAGCAACGGCTGTGTGGCTTCCAATTCGTTTTTATTGCCCGAGCCCGATACCTTACTGGCCAATGCCGATGTTAAAGGCGTGCGTTGTCATAACGATGTTGATGGTTCAATAACACTGTTCCCTACAGGGGGCAACGAACCTTATTTCTTTAACTGGTCAACCGGAGATACTATTCAGAATTTAACCGATTTAATTCCGGGCTTTTACGACTTAACTATGACTGATGCCAAAGGTTGTTTATTCATTGACACTTTTGAAATTATTAACCCGGACCCAATAACACTAAAGCTGTTTATTACACCTAATAGTTGTATTGATTTGCTCAACGGCTCCATTCTTATTGAACCTTCAGGAGGGCATGGAAGCTGGCAATATTTATGGAGTAGTGGCAATACTGAAAATCCGTTATCGGGTGTTCCGCAAGGCGACTATTCTGTTACTATTTCCGATTTGCTTTCGTGTACCAAAGACACGTTTGCTTTTCTGCCAACCATTCCACGCTCGTGTGTAGAAGTACCCAACACTTTTACCCCTAATGGTGATGGCAAAAACGACCTTTGGCAAATTCGCGATATAGATATTTACCCCAATTGTGTGCTCAGGGTTTTTAATAAACTGGGCAGAATGGTTTTTGAATCGAACAGGGGCTATACTGAATTATGGGACGGCACTTACAATGGTAAGCCGCTGCCTTCTGATACCTATTACTATATTTTAGATTTAGATAATGGCAGGCAGCCCAATACCGGGGCCATAATCATAATGCGGTAATGAATAAAATGAATTCTGTTTTCAGCATGAAAAATGAAAACGTAAAAAATATAAACGCAATGAAAAAGTTGCTTACAGTTTTAAGCTTGCTGGGTAGTGTGTTTTTTTCTTCGGAAATAAATGCTCAGCAAGTAACACAGTGGAGTCAGTATTATTTCAACGACTTCTATTTAAACCCTGCTATTGCAGGCGTGAAAGACTATGCCCACATTAATATGTCGGTAAGAAGGCAGTGGGCAGGCATAAAAGAAGCCCCTATTGCACAGGTAGTTTCGGGGCATGGCTATGTGGGTGCAGGTTTAGGCATAGGCGGGGGTTTTGTAAATGAAATTGCCGGCCCTACCCGCAGAACCGGCATGAGCATTTCGGCTGCTTACCACTTGCGACTTTCTAAAAAAGCTTTCGGAAAACAGCCCCGCAAAACGCTGTCGTTTGGCTTGTCGGGCGTGTTGAATCAAAGACATTTAGACAATACCAAACTAACCACCTTTGAGCCTAACGATATTGCTGTTGAAAGAGGCTTTAACAACCAGCTAGTGCCCGATTTTAACGCAGGCATTTATTTTTCTAACGGAAATAAATATTATGTAGGCTTTTCGGCTTTTCACCTGGTGCAATCGAAAGTAGATTTGTTTGATAACCTTACTGAATTTAATAATGCCCTGAAAAGAAATTATTTTTTAACGGCAGGCTATAACTGGGAAGTAAATAATCGCTTTGCCATGCAGCCTACTTTATTGTTTCAAATGATAGAGGCTACCCCTTTTCAGTTTGATATTAACTACCGTTTTATTTTCGACCAAAGCTACTATTTTGGCGTAGGCTATCGCCATTTAGATGCTGTTTCGGGCCATGCGGGCTATCAGGTGGGGTTATTCAGAATTGGTTATTCATACGATTATACCATCAGCGATATTCGCACTTTCAGCAGCGGCTCGCATGAAGTGTCGCTGGGCTTTTTATTTTATGGCGAAAAAGTGATGGGTAAAAAACGCAGTAAGCGTGGCAACCGCATTCAGCGCAGCAACGTGTTTCAGCCACAGATTTTAGATTTTTAGCGTTTTAAGTTTTATTTGTTTCGCTATCAGTTGACATTTTACTGATTTTCTTAATCCTCTTAATATCATGTTTTCTAATTATCCAATTTTCTTAATAAAGTTTAGTGCGCTTCATCAAGTAAGGCAACAACACTTGCTTATAAGGTTGCTGCACATCAGCTTCAACTAAATCTATTTTGTATTGCGCACATTTCAGTTTCAATTGCTGATAATATTCCTGCATTTTCGAAACATAAAATTCTTTCACTTGGTTAGGTTGAAGTTTTAATTTTTCGCCCGTTTCTAAATCAACAAATTCATAAGGGCGATTATCGAATTTAAAATCTATCTCGCTGCTTTTATCTATCACATGAAAAAGTATTACTTCATGGTTATTATATTTTAAATGTTGTAATGCCGAAAACATTTCATCTTGCTTTTCAGCATTATCCATCATATCGCTAAAAACAATTACCAGCGATCGTTTATGAATGTTTTCAGCAATTTCGTGTAAAGAAGTTGCCGCTGAAGTGGTTTTGTTTTTTGGTTCTTCTTTCAGAATTTTTTCTAAGTAAGTCAACAACAATTTTCTATGCACTTGCGTAGAGCGTGCATCGGTATGTATATCAACTTTTTCTGAAAACACACTTAAACCAAAAGCATCTCTTTGCCGCTTCATTAAATACATAATGGCAGCAGCCGAAAGAATAGAAAAGCGAATTTTATTTTGCTTGCTTTCTTGCGGATAAAACATAGACGATGAAGCGTCAATGACCAACTGGCAATGCAAGTTAGTTTCTTCGTCATAACGTTTGGTGTAAAGCCTCCCGGTGCGAGCATATACTTTCCAGTCCATATTTTTTACAGAATCACCTGCATTGTAAAGGCGGTGTTCTGCAAACTCAACCGAAAAACCATGATAAGGGCTTTTATGCAAACCCGTTACAAAACCTTCTACTACTTGTTTTGCCAAAAACTCCAGATTGTCGAGTTCTCTGTATTCGCTAATATTATCAGCTATGTTTGCCATATTGTCTCAAAAATAACAAAAACAATATGTAGCAAGGTTTATTATTTATAACACTTGTCTCATTGCTATTGCTTTTTTCTGCAAATTTGTTTTTCAAAATTAAAATGTAGCAAGTATGTATTTAATTGGTGTTTCAAAAACAGATATTACAGCCTTTGTGAAAGGTGTGGGCATGATGGGATATGGCATGTGGTTTAATAAAGTGCAAGGTGTTGAAACGCCCATTTATGCAAGGGCTTTTGTTATTGAGCACGAAGCTTCTAATAAAAAGGTAGCTTATGTAAATGCTGAAATTTGTTTTATTACCATTGCCATAAAAAAAGAAGTAGTAAAACGATTAAAAACTTTACATCCGGAATTTAACTACACGGAAGAAAATGTTTTTCTTTCGGCTCAACATACACATAGTGCAGCGGGTGGTTATTCTCACTACGCCCTATATAATATGAGCGTACCGGGCTTTGTGTATGAAGTTTTTGAAAAGTATGTTTCAGGAATTACCCAAGCCATTATTGAAGCAACACAAAACAGAAAACCCGGAAAACTTTCTTTGTCGAAAGGCAATTTTGAACCTAACAAAGAACTGGCAATTAATCGTTCTGTAAAGGCATGGAACCAAAATCCTGAAGTAGAAAAGTTAACTGAAGCAACCAATCATTTGGGTGTTGATACCGAAATGACATTGCTTAATTTTTTAGATGAGCAAAATAATTTCATCGGAAGTATTAACTGGTTTGGGGTGCATACTACCAGCGTACACAACGATAACAAAAAAATATGCTCAGATAATAAAGGCTATGCTGCAAGCTTTATGGAACAGCACTTTCAGGCTGAAAACAAAAACTATATTGCCGCTTTTGCACAACGTGCCTGTGGCGATATTTCACCCAATTACTTTTGGGATAATAAAAAGAAATGGACGCGCGGCAAGTTTGAAAACTGTTTTGAAAGCGCTGCTTATAACGGTAAATTACAATTTGAGAAAGCAAAAGAATTAGCCTTAAATGAAAACCAGAAAAATGTTTCAGGCGGTATTGATTACACTTTAACCTATGTCGATTTTTCAAACGTTCATGTTGATAGAGAATTTTCACATGGAGTAAAGAACGCACGAACAGATTTATCATGTCATGGCGTGGCATTTTTTGCAGGCACGGTAGAAGGCCCGGGAATGCCGCCATTTTTATCCAAAGCATCACGTTACTTGGCTATAAGAGTTAAGCGAAAAGAATTAAAAAGATTACATCATTTACCTGCTGAAGATCAAGAAAAAATTAAACGCAAATACGAAACGCAAGGCAATAAAGATATTTTAATTGAAACAGGCGACAGAAAAATATTAGGTACTCACAATGTAAAAGGCTTGCCTGTTCCAGCTTTTGCCGACCCTTCTTTAGCTGCCTTTAAACGTTTTCATAGAAATGGCAGCTTAGAAGGCAAGCCTTGGATTCCACAAATTTTACCATTGCATTTGGTGCAAATTGGGCAGTTGGCTTGGGTTGCTGTTCCGGGTGAAATAACTACAGTAGCAAGTTGGCGATTAAGAGATTTACTGAAAGATATGTTAGCTGAAAAAGGTGTTGAAGAAATCATTATTTGCTCTTACACCAATGGTTTCTGTGGCTATTTCACCACTTATGAAGAATACCAAATGCAATGTTATGAAGGCGGGCATACTGTTTTTGGCGAACATCAGTTTGGGGCATTACAAACCAAATACAAGCAACTGGCACAACAATTTTTACTGCCTGAATCGCAGCGAAATATTGATAAGCAAACACAACCTCCGGTTTTTACTGATGAAGAAATAAGAAAAAGAAGTTTCGGAAAATAGTATGAAAGATTTTTTTCAGCATAAAACTATAGTAATTACAGGTGCTTCAGCTGGTTTGGGGAAATCGTTGGTTATGGCTTTGGCTTCGTTTAATTGCAAAATTGCGGGCTTAGCCAGAAGCACTAATGCACTACAACAATTAGAGAATGATGTTACAGCAATAGGAGCAGATTTTTTGCCTGTTACTTGCGATGTATCTAATGAAGACGATTGTAAAAATGCTATGCAGCTAGTGCTAAATCGCTTCGGAAAAATTGATATACTCATTAACAATGCCGGCTTTTCTAACATTAAATTATTTGAGCCTGAAAAGCATATTGCCATTACTCGCGAAGTAATGGAAACAAATTTTTTTGGTTCGGTATATTGTACGGCTTATGCACATGACAGTATTGTTGCACAAAAAGGAAGCATAGTAAATATTTCAAGTGTGGCAGGCTATTCGCCATTGGTGGGGCGCACAGCCTATGCAGCCAGTAAACATGCTATGCATGGTTTCTTCAATACATTAGGTGCAGAATTAAGCGGTAAAGGTGTGCATGTTATGATTGTTTGCCCCACTTTTATAGAAACCAATATTAGGCGCGACAATAATAAAAAAGTAGAAACCGAAGCACTTACGCCAGAATATGTTGCCCATGAAATTCTAAAAGGCATTATAAAAAAACAACGTACCTTAATTATTGGCAAAACGGCTGTTTTATCGTGGTGGATGAATCGCCTGTTTCCTCGTTTGTATGAGAAGCTGATGATAAAAAATCAGATGAAAAAAATAGAATAACTGCATTACAGATGAAACTACATTCAACTCAAACCTATCAATACTACAAAAAAGTATTACATGGACTAGAAATGCCATTAGCTTTTGTAGATTTAGACAGGTTCGATGATAATGTAAAAGCTATTGCAGCAAGAGCAGGCAACAAACAAATTCGTATTGCTACCAAATCTATTCGTTGTGTTAATTTAATGCAGCGTATTCTGAAAAGCAGCAACAAGTTTCAAGGGATAATGGCTTATAGCGCACAAGAAGCAGTGTGGCTTTCGCAATTAGGTTTCGATGATATACTTATTGGTTATCCATGTTTTCAGAAAAGTGATATAGAATTGGTTGCACATGAATTGAAAAAAGGAAAGTGTATTACATTAATGGTCGATTTGCCTGAGCATGTTCAGCAAATAGATAAAACTGGTGAGCAACTTCAATGCACCATTCCGGTGTGTATAGATATTGATATGAGCAGCAATTTGCCGGGTTTGCATTTTGGGGTGTTGCGGTCTTCCATTCAAACAGTTGAAAAAGCAGTTTCATTCTTCAATATAATTCAGCAAAATAAATTTGTGCAACTCGATGGGATAATGGGTTATGAAGCCCAAATAGCAGGATTAAACGATACTGTTCCGGGTAAATTTTTTATGAACGCTATTATAAGTATGCTGAAAAAATATTCATTAAAAGAAATTCAGCAAAGAAGGAAAGTTATTGTGGAAGCATTGCAACAACAAGGTGCAGTTTTAAGGTTTATTAATGGTGGCGGCACAGGAAGTTTAGAACATACTTCAAAGGAAGAGGTAGTTACAGAGGTTACTGCGGGTTCGGGTTTTTATTGTCCCGGTTTGTTCGATTATTTTTCAAATTTTCAGCATTACCCTGCCACAGGCTTTGCTGTTGAAATTATAAGAAAACCCAAAGAAAATATTTTTACTTGTGCAGGTGGAGGTTATATTGCTTCAGGAAAAATGGGTAACGATAAATTACCTAAGCCATTCTTGCCTTCAGGGTTCAGCTTAATAGCCAATGAAGGCGCAGGCGAAGTGCAAACCCCTATTCAGTATAAAGGCGATGAAAACCTGCAAATTGGCGCCCCTGTTTTCTTACGCCATGCCAAAGCCGGTGAATTGTGCGAACGATTTCAGCATTTGTATTTAATCAGTAATGGTGAAGTTGTAGAAAAAGTAAGTACCTATCGTGGCGCACAACAGTGTTTTCTTTAATTTTTTATTGTTAACAACACAAACTCTTGCACAACGTTTTAATTACCACTGTTTATTCCTTATTGAACAATACTGCTGAAATAAACATTTCAGGATATATACGTATTTTAGAATGCTATTTATGAAAAAAATACTTCTGCTTTTTTGCTCAACTTTTATTGCATTCTTTGCATCTGCAACACATTACCGTGCCGGTGAAATTTTTTATGAGAATATTTCATATCTCACCTACAAAGCTACTGCTGTAACTTATACTACCGATATTACCGGTGGACCCGATAGAGACACCATTGAGTTTAGCTGGGGCGATGGCACTATCACAAGAGCACTAAGAATAAATGGTCCTTTAGGTATAACAGGTGTTCCACAGGGAGAGACTGTAGGTAACAACATTAAAAGAAATGTTTACGAATCTACACATACTTATCCCGGTCCACTACCCTTTTATGTAATCTCAGTAAACGACCCTAATAGAGTAGGCAACATTATCAATATGACTGCTTCAGTGAATGTGCAATTTTATGTGGAAGATACCCTGCGTATTTTCGACCCTACGTTTGTGGGCACTAACAGCTCCCCTATTTTACTAAACCCGCCAATTGATTATGCCAACGTAGGAGATACTTTTTATCATAATCCTGCAGCATTCGACCCCGATGGTGATAGTCTTACTTTTGAATTAGTGCCTCCACTTAGAACACAAGGTGTTTCTGTTCCGGGCTATCAATACCCTGATCAAATTGCACCAGGTATTGATAATGTTTTTACTATAGACCGCTTTACAGGGGAAATCATTTGGGCGGTACCGCAAAGGGTAGGTATATATAATATTGCTATTCTGGTTAGAGAATATAGAGGTGGAGTTTTTTTAGGCAGTGTACTAAGAGACATGCAGATATTTGTTGATAACAGAAATAATAATCCACCAAGAATTGAAGCCATAAGAGATACTTGCATTGTTGCCGGTAATTTACTGGCAATACCTGTTAGTGCCAGCGACCCTGATCCGGGACAAAGCATAACGCTAACTGCATACGGTGGTCCATTAGAGCTTTCTGTAAATCCCGCTACATTTATTGGTGGTACTGCTGCATCTCAAATTACCGGTTTGTTTGAATGGCAAACAGTTTGCGACCATATTCGCAGAAGTTTTTATCAGGTGGTATTTAAAGTTGAAGATAATTTTACCCCTCCGGGGCAACAACCTATTCCTCTCTCTTATCTGGAAACATGGACTATAAAAGTAGTGGCACCAGCACCTGAAAACCTTACGGCAACAGCACAAGACAACAATATTATTCTGAATTGGAACAATCCTTACCGCTGTGATACCTTGGTTACACGAAAATTTATTGGCTTCTCGGTATGGCGCAGAGAAGGCTCTAACCCTTTTGCCATAGATACTTGTACGCCCGGCTTGGCAGGAAGAGGTTATACCAGAATTTCACCTTCGCAAAATATTCGTGAATTTACCTTTACTGATTCTACTGCAGTAAAAGGAAAAAATTATTGTTACAGAGTTTTAGCAGAATTTGCCGAGCAAACTTCATTTGGTTTATTATACAATAAAGTAGAAAGTTTGCCCTCAAACGAGGCTTGTTCAGAATTGAAACGAGATGTGCCACTGATTGAAAATGTAGATGTTATAGAAACTGATGCTGCCAATGGAAAAATATTTGTTCGCTGGCTGAAGCCATTAGCAAATACTGCTAATTTAGATACCACACAATTTCCCGGCCCCTATCGTTTCGAGTTAAGAAGAAGCGAAGGTTTTAATTTAAATAACCCTTCAACGATTGCTGTTTTCAATAGCAATTCTTTTGCATCATATTCTGATACTACTTATACAGATTCGCTACTGAACACAGTAGATAATCCATACACCTATATTGTAGATTTTTACTCTAATGGCGGAACTGTTTTAGTAGGTTCATCAGAGCCTGCATCGTCAGTTTTTATCACCTTGGGTATTGGCGATAAACGAATGGGACTAAGCTGGGAAGCAAATGTTCCGTGGAGAAACGACTTATATTTAATCTATCGCCAAGACTTTAATTCAGGAGCATTTAATTTTATAGATTCTACTACTGCCACAGCCTATATAGATACAGGTTTGGTAAACGATTCTACCTATTGTTATTATGTAAGAAGTAAAGGTGCTTACACATTAAGCAGTTTAATTAACATCAAAATCTATAATAATTCGCAAAGAGTATGTGCTGTTCCTTCTGATACTGCGGCACCATGCCCGCCACGTTTAGTGGTGCTGAACGATTGTAATACTATTACCGATAAAGAAACTTGCGAAACAGGCGAAGAAGGCTTTTTAAATCGTTTAAGTTGGACACCCAACGAAGGTGTATGCGATGATGATGTAGAAAAATACAACGTGTTTTATGCTCCACCTGGAGATACAATTTATAATATTATTGAAACTACTTCCGATACTACATTTATGCACTATTTAACCAACTCGTTGGCGGGTTGTTATTTTGTTACTGGCGTAGATTCTTCGGGTAATGAAAGTGTGCCAAGTGAAAGAGTATGTGTAGATAATTGTCCTTGCTTTATTTTGCCTAATGTGTTTACGCCAAATGGTGATGGCAGCAACGATATTTATACGCCTATATTACCATATCGTTTTGTTGAACGTGTAGAAATGAAAATTTATACTCGCTGGGGCAACCTGGTTTTTGAAACTACCGACCCTATGATAAACTGGAATGGTAAAGACCAAAAAACAGGTAAAGACGTGAAAGAAGGCGTTTACTTTTATGTATGTAAAGTATTTGAATTACGTGTAGATGGCATTCAGGAGTCAGGAGATATACGCAATGGGTTTATTCATGTTATAAAAGGAAAATAATCCTTTAAAAATTCATTATGAAAAAATTTAAGGCAAAAGCATAATAATGTTTACAGGAATTGTAGAGTGTTTGGGTACAGTGGTGTTTGCAGAAAAAGAAGCTGCCAATTTGAAATTGAAAGTTGCTTCTTCTATTTCACCTGAATTAAAGATTGACCAAAGCGTTAGCCACAATGGCGTTTGCTTAACAGTTGTAGCAATTGAAAACAGCACCCACACAGTTGTGGCTATTGATGAAACGTTGCAAAAAACCAATATTGGAAATTTAAAGCAAGGCGATACAGTAAACTTGGAGCGCGCCATGTTAACAGGCGCACGGCTCGATGGGCACATGGTACAAGGCCATGTAGATGCAACAGGAATAATTACTAATATTAAAGATGAAAATGGCAGTTGGTCGTTTACTATTCAGTATAAACCTCAACCCGAACACATGGTGGTAGCCAAAGGTTCTATATGTATAGATGGTGTAAGCCTAACGGTTGTAAACCCTGTCAACGATTTGTTTAGCGTTGCCATTATTCCATACACTTACGAGCATACTTGTTTTCATTACTATAAAGTAGGCGATAAGGTTAATTTAGAATTTGATATTATAGGTAAATACTTTGCCCGATACTTTGAACTGTACGCAGCTAACAAAAAGTAGTTATTTGTTTTTTTGAAGTTTATAATACACTTTCTTTCAAATGTAGCAGCATGTCTTTAGTCATGCTTTCTAAATTGTATTCAGGTTTCCAGTTCCAATCGTTTTGCGCAACAGTATCATCAATACTCGATGGCCAGCTTTCTGCAATTTGCTGACGGAAATCGGGAGCGTAAGAAATTTCAAATTCGGGTATTTCTTTTTTAATGGCTGCTGCAATTTCTTCGGGCGAAAAAGAAATGCCCGCTACGTTGTATGAAGTTCTTACCGAAATTTTTTCAGCTGGTGCTTCCATTAATTCAATAGTGGCTCGAAGTGCATCGGGCATATACATCATAGGCAGGTAAGTGCCTATATTCAGAAAGCATTCGTAGCGTGCTTTTGCTAAGGCTTCGTAATAAATTTCAACTGCATAATCAGTAGTGCCGCCACCGGGTTTCGATTTATAACTTATTAAACCCGGGTAGCGAATACTTCTAACATCTAACCCTTCTTTTTCAAAATAATATTTGCACCAACCTTCGCCCGAAAGTTTGCTAATGCCATACACGGTTGAAGGCTCGGTTATGGTATGTTGAGGAGTATTATGTTTAGGAGTAGTAGGTCCAAAAACAGCAATAGAACTAGGCCAGAAAAGTTTTCTAACCTTGTGGGTAACACAAGCCTCTACTACATTCAGCAAGCCATCCATATTAATATTCCAGGCTGCCATGGGGTTTCTTTCGCCAGAGGCAGAAAGAATAGCTGCCAAATGATATATCTGCGTGATGTTGTGTTTCTGAATTAATTCGTTTAAAGTTCTTAGGTCGGTAACATTTAAAATTTCATGTTTACCTGCCGAAAGTTCAGGATTGGTTGCTTCTCTTATATCAGTTGTAATTACATGGTCGTTGCCATAAATTTTACGCAATGCCAAAGTAAGTTCAGTGCCAATTTGCCCCAGCGCACCCGTAACCAGAATACGGTCTTTCATAGAAGTAATATTGTTTGGTTGATTGTTTCGGTAAAGTTATAAGAAAAACTATTGTAAAAAATTACTTAAGTTATCTAAAGTTGAGTTTGTTTTTTTGCTTGGCCATTAATACAAATAAAACTTAATACATTAAGAATATTTACACTGAAAACCAGCCTCTGAAAACATTTATTCTGAATTGAATTAATGCTTTAGATTTTGCCGGCTCTATTCTTAACAAATGGTAAGTTGCCAGCACAATAGCTGCACCAAACTTAAAAATTAGTTCTGCAAATTTTTTCCATTTAGCGAAGGTTCCTTCTTTGGCAACCCTTAAATGTTCGCTTCTACCAATGCCTGCACTAATTTTTTTTATATAGTTATATTCTAATCGGGTGTTTTCAATAACATGGTCTACCACTACATTAGGCAAATAATAAATCGGGTAGCCTTTGGCAAATAGTTTTAAAAAAACATCTTTTTCTTCACTGGCTTCACCTGAATCTCCTTTTCTTCCCAGGTCGGTATCGAACATGCCTATTTCCAGAAGCACTTCTTTTTTATAAGTCATGTTGCAGCCTATGGGGAATTTTTTTCCATCATACTGAAACACTTTTTCGCCATTATCTACCTTGCTCACCAGCCCCTCCATATAATGGCTCATCCATTTAGGCTCGCCATGCACATACTTAGGAATAATTTTTCCACCAACGCCAACAGCAGTGCTTTTTTCAGCAAAAAAGTCAGTAATATTTTTTAAAAAATCAGGTTTTGCAATGGCATCATCATCAATATAGCAAATAAGATTACTGCTCGCCTCGGCAATGCCTCTGTTTCGGGCAAAAGATAATCCCTGATTGGTTTCAACCACATATCTTAAATTATGGGTAGCACTGTATTTTTCTAGCAAATTGCTACAAATACTAGCAGTATTATCTTTTGAATTATTATCTACTATAATCACTTCATATAGTGAAGAAGATAAGGTTTGTTGCATTAAACTTTCAATTGCATCGGCTATATAACGCTCTCTGTTATAGGTGCAAACTATACAAGAAATAATGATTTGCTGATTCATTTAAAAGATAAAACTTAAATTTATGCCGAAGGTAAAATTTAAAATTTTATCTGCTTGTGTTTACATAAAATATAACACCGTAAATAAGAAAAAATTTATCTCCCATTACTGTAGTATAATTAATAATGAAGAAAAACATATTCAGTAACAGTTGGTTTTCGATATTTTATAATGAGAATTATATAATCAGAAAAAATTTATTTCTGGAAATTGAAAAGTGTTCGCCCGCTTTAAAAGGAAGATTATTAGACTTTGGGTGTGGCACCAAACCCTATAAAAATCTCTTTAAAAATGTTGAAGAATATATTGGTTTAGATTTTCCTAACGACAGAGTGAACGGCTCAATATTATCGACCGATATTGTTTATGATGGCAAAAATATTCCACTAAATAATGCAACATTCGATGCAGTATTAAGTACCGAAGTATTTGAACATGTATATAATTTAGATAATACCGTTAAAGAAATTAATCGGGTTTTAAAAAAGGAAGGAATGCTGCTAATAACTTGCCCTTTTGCTTATCCTGAACATGAAGCACCTTATGATTTTGCCCGGTACTCATCATTTGGAATAAAGTATTTGCTTGAAAAAAATGGTTTTTCCATTGTTTATTATAAAAAAACAGGCTCTTATGTAGCTGTATTGCTACAATTAATATCGCTCTATATATTTTATTTTATTTCAAGGTTTGGGAAACTGAAATTTTTACTGTTTCCTGTATTAATTTCGCCCATCTTTTTACTAAATAATTTTATTCACTTAATAATTCCTGCTTCGCTTTTAAGACAAGATTTATATCTTAATAATATCGTTCTTTGCAAAAAAGAAAATGACTAAATAATAATTTATGAGACTAGTTAATAAACTATTGGCTCTTTTCGGGCTGAAATTATTTTTTAATCAAGACCCTCAAATATCTCATGTAGATATTGATGACGAGCAATTTTGGAAGTTTTATGATGTAATTAAAGAAAAAACCATGGTGTCAATACCTAATTTGTTCTCGCTATATAACTCGGTAAACTATGTAGTTAAAAACAATATTAGTGGCGATTTTGTAGAGTGTGGCGTGTGGAGAGGCGGCTGTTCTATGTTAATAGCTCTTGTGTTAAAGCACCACAATGTTTCAAATAGAAAAATCTATTTGTATGATACATTTGATGGAATGTCTTCTCCAACAGAATTTGATAAAGACTTTAAAGAAATTAAAGCAACCGACCATCTGAAAACCAAAAAAACGAAAGACAGAAAATCTATTTGGTGTTATGCAGATTTGGAAGATGTAACAAATAATATGAAGCGAACAGGATATAGTTTTAACAATATTGTTTTTATAAAAGGCAAAGTAGAAGACACTTTAATTAAAGAGGCTCAACCCGAAAAAATTTCTCTGTTGCGCTTAGATACCGATTGGTATGAGTCTACCAAGGCAGAGCTGGAACATTTATTTCCTAAACTTGAAAAAGAGGGCGTATTAGTTATAGATGACTATGGGCACTGGCAAGGAGCAAGAAAAGCAGTAGATGAATATTTTTCAAAAAACAAGATAAACATCTTGTTAAATAGGGTAGATTACACGTGTAGAATGGGAATCAAGAATTAATACCATTCAACCATACAATTAATAAAATGGCCAGATACCTGTACAATCTTTTTACCATAAAAAGGTATATCGAACAAATGGTGATGTTTCCTTTTATAATTTTAGGAAAGTTAATTGCCAGAAAAACTCCCCTTGATAAAGAATATGATATTTTTTTCTTTCTTCCCGATTATGCTATAGGAGGTGCAGAAAAGGTAAATGCCGAAATAATAAAATGTTTTCCTGATAAAAAAGTTATCGTTTTTTTTACAAAAAAATCTCCTAATAATGGTACCAAACATTTATTCGATGCGCTTCCGATAAAAATTGTTGAAATACATAATTGGACAGACAATAAATTTAAATATTGGAATAACTTAATCTACAGAGGCATAATTAGTAGGTATATTAATTGCCAGAAAAACAAGCCTATAGTCTTTATCGGTCAGTGCAATTTTGGGTACAAAATAACACCGCACATCAACTCATCAGTAAGAATTATTGAGTTAATTCATGTTTTCGATAATAAATTAACCTGGGTGTGGGCTCCATTTGTAAAATTCATAAGTAAGAGAATTGTTGTAGGAAATATTTTTTTAGAAAAATACAAAAGTTGCTATATACAATATGGCATTCCAGAAAAATATTTAGAAAGGTTTACAATAATCAGGTATTGTATTGATTACATGCCCGACAGTTTACTTGAAAAAGATTTTTCGCTGCCGCTTAAAGTTTATTATGCAGGCAGAGGTGGCACTCAAAAAAGGCTATGGTTGTTATTTGAAATTATGCAAGAATGCAAGAAAAATAAATTGCCTGTAACGTTTAAACTAGCCGGACCATTTAGAGATGAACTGCCCGAAAGTTTTACGGATAGCAATATATACATAGGAGAACTTAGTGCCGGAGAAGGAATGCATCAATTTCATAAAACAAATGATATCTTACTGATGACTTCTGCTTTTGAAGGATTTCCTTTAGTTATTATGGAGGCCATGTGTTTTGGGGCAATACCATTAGTGCCTAATATAGATGCTATACCCGAAAACATTATTGATGGTGAAAACGGATTTTTAATTAACGATGTAACAGATGAAAAACTATTTGTTCAGAATGCTATTAATAAACTTAAAGAAATTGTAAAAGGTAATCGCTTGAAAAGCATATCAAATAGCGCCTTTCAGTATGCACAGAACAACTATTCGTTTGAAAAATTTAAATCGAGCTATAGAAAGGTTTTTTTAGAAAATTAGTTTGTTGATTTTTTTTGACCTAATATTAGAAAGCATTTAAAATTCGTTTTATCTGTTGATTTATATCTTCAGAAATCCCCAAAATGTAAATCACCGGCAAATAAATACAAACAAGCAAACTGCTTTTATAAAGAATACTTAAGTAAGAGTTTTGTAATGACGGCAAAAAAATCGATAAAATAAAAATCAATAAAAGTACCATACCTAGCTGCAAAGTTTGTTTGTCTACAGGCAGTATTTTTAACAGGCTATAAACAATAATTACAACAAATAAACTATGTAAAATTATTGTAGTTACTGAAGCTATTGCTGCTCCTAAAAATCCAAAAAAATTTATTGATAAAATAAACGATACACAGGTAAGAATTGCCATTATAATTGTAACTGCAACAGAGTATCTATAATGTTTAGACATGGTCAATATATCGAAATGACAACCGGCCATATTTTTTATTACAAAGCCCAAACTAATAATAATTACTAGCCATTTGCCCTCTACAAATTTGGTACCATTAGGCATAATAGAGAATATTTCATTAATGTTTGCAAATAGCAAAATAAAAAGAAAGCCGCTTATAATTGTTTGTGACAAAGAAGATTTTTTATAGAGCTTCAATACATTTTGATCATCTCCTTTTTCTAAAGAATCAGCTAAAACAGGTTTTAGTATTAACGAAAAATTTGTTGCAGGAACCTCTAAGATATATCCCATGTAATAGGCAATAAAAAAAATTGCTGCATATTCCAGCCCTAGCATAGTGCCGATAATTACAACCCCTATATTTGAAATAAGACTATCGCTAATGGTGCTTAAAGTAAGCATGCCAACGTAGTGCTTTTCTTCATCATGGGCAATTTTACTGGTAATAAAATGTTTGTAATCAAACTCTAACATGCCTTCCCTCTTCACATATAAATATTGCAGAACCATTATCATCAAATAACTTAAAGCAATATAGCTCACCATGCTCAATTCTGAAATAAACGAAAAGTAAAACAATAAGACTATAGCCATTTGAATGATTCTTATCAGGATTCTTTCTAAAAGGCGAGGCATTACAATTTTAAGGTTTGAAGTTGAAATTCCAAAAAATATACTAAACCAACTTATACCAATGAATATAGGTATTACAAAAAGCATATACTTAGATAATAATGGCGATTTATCGTTAAACAACGACAGAATGTAGTCTTTAAGAAAAAAAAATACTACAGTTGCAATTAAAGTATTAATTGCCATTACAACAAATAAATAAGTCATTCCAGATTTATATCTTGAAAAATCCGACTCTTTATAAACAGGAAAAAATTTATTTACCGCATGAGGGAAGCCTATGTATATAAATGGAACAATAATTAACGCAATAGCCTCTAATGATTTAATTAAACCTATTTGTTCTTTACTTAAGAAATATGGGAAAATGATGAAAACGTTAAGCACACCTATAAGCACCCCTATATAGGTTATTATAGATGCCTTAACAGACTGTTTTTTAACAACCCCCATTAGTTTGTTATGCTTTTATTGTCGACTTGGCTGAAGCTAATGACCGATAAACTGAAAAAACTAACAAAGAAATAATTAACAAAGAACTTATTAAACTAACTGTATTGCCATAGTAAAATATTTTTGGCTTAAACTCAAATACTATTTCGTTTTTGCCTACGGGAATTTTCATGCCGCGCAATAAGTAGTTTACTCTTATAAATTCGGTTTCTTTTCCATTAATATATGCTTTCCAGTCTTCGTTGCCTTTATACCATATTTCTGAAAAAACAGCAAATTGCTCTTCGTTGCTATTGGCTGTATATACCATTTTTTCAGGATGAAAGCTACTAAGCTCAATAGAACCTTGTTTACTGAATTCAGTCTTAGAGAAATAATTTTTAAAGCGTTCATCAACAATAACTTCTTCAGCAGGGTTAAACTCATTCATTGCTGCCATTTCAGCATCGGCATTAGCTACAACATTTGCTTTGCTTATCAGCCAGGCTGCTCCTAATGCTCCGGGGTTTTGTTGTGCCTGTTCTTCACCCGGTTTGCCTTGAATAAAATATTTAGTGTTTAACATATTGAATACTGCCATATTACCTTTTGACAAATGGTATTCAATTAAGTCTTGATAACGAAATAGTTTAACTGCACTATAGCCGCCTACTGATTTATGGAAGTAGGAAATTTCATTATCATTAAACGGATTCCCGGCTGCATTAAAAACACGATAGTGTAAGTTATTATCTTGTAAAATATTCGCGGTTGCTCTATTGGGTCTAATTACCAAGTCATTTCCATTCGACTCTTTAAAATCATCGCTGTTCACATAACGTAAACCAACAGGAACAATATCAAAAACAAATAGCAAACCAAATGCACCCACCAGCATTATTTCTTTGTTAAATTTTTCATTTATCCAGGCCCACACTACACCTGCTGAAAGCAGTATAAAAAACAAAGACCTTAAAGCATCACTTTGTATCAATCCTTTTCTGTCTTGAATCATAGCATCAACAGGAAAACCATTTTTTTGCAACTGTTCATCATAGCTTCCTGAAAAGCTATCTATAAAAGAATCGCCTGCAAAATAAAATGCCAAACATATGGCTCCTAAAAACCCTGCTGAAGCATAAACTCCTTTCAGCAAAATATTTTTATCATACTGTTTATTAAATAAATTTTGAATAGCCAATGCAGCGCCCATAAAAGAACTTACTATAGCCAGTGTAAGCCACATAGAAGGTGTTCTGAATTTATTAAACATGGGTATATTATTAAAGAAAAAAGTATTCCATAAATTAAAGTGTTTGCCCCAAGCAAATAACAATGACAAAACGAATACACTTAGCAACAGCCATTTTAAATTGCTCTTATCGAGAAAGAAGAATAGCAAAAACAAGAATAAAATAGTTGCACCAATGTAAGTAGGGCCCGAAGTAAAAGGCTGGTCTCCATAATACATAGGTAGTCCTTTAGCATATTGAATAGCATTTTGTTTTGGAACACCTTTACCTGTAAGTGCTTCTACGGTTTTTGAATCTTCTCCAGGAGAATAACCGCCACCCATAATGCCAGGTATTAACAAATTAAAAGATTCAGCCTTGCCATAACTCCAACTCATAGCATAATCAAAACTTAAGCCTTCTGTTTCTGCTTGTTCCGATTTGGTTAATTCTGATTTTCCGCCTCTAATGGTTTCTTTACCATAATCGTAAGTAGATAATAAAATGGCCGAATTGGGTAAAGCACCTAATATTGCAAATGCTAATAGAACAAAAGAGTTTTTTATGAAAGACACAATTGTTTTATTCACTAAGGCTTCAACTAAAAAATATATTAAAACAGCTGCTGTAAAGTATATTGCATAGTACACTATTTGAAAATGGTTTGCGGCTATCATTAAACAAAGTGTTATAGCTGTTAGCAAGCCACCTAATAATATTTTGCCCCTGTAAAAATTTATAATGCTTGCAATATAAGGCGCAACAAAACTTATTGCATAAAGCTTAGAAGAATGGGCCGCTTCAACTGATAATAAAAACCAGGTAGAAAAACCAAATACAATTGAAGTAATGGTGGCAATGCTTACAGGAACTTGTAATATTACTAATGCCAGATAAAACCCTATCATTAAAGATAAAGACAAGCCCATGCTAAAAGGAACAGCATCTCTGTATATGTTTAAATAATTTATCAGGTTCCAAGTTTTTGATGTGCTAATTTGGAACAAAGGCATGCCCGAGAAAACACGACTAGTCCAAAGTATTTGTTCACCTTTTGCCTCATAGTCTTTCATTTCTTTTGAAGCTCCTATATAGCTTAATCTATCATGTGCATCTATCACTCCCCCTTTTATTTCGGGCAAGAAATATAAAGCGCAAGCAAAAAGAATAACACTAATAGCTTTTAAATGTGGTAGTAAAATATTTAACAAGTTGTTCGGCTTCATAATAATAATCTTTATAAAAAAAATTGAATTTCAATTAAGGTCAAAAATAGTATATAACCTATAAACAATGTTGTTGTTACAAATCAAACTTAATTCCCTGAGCCAATGGCAGTGTAGTTCCATAGTTGATGGTGT
>CAZIZP010000024.1:0-63225 GCA_964543705.1 uncultured Chitinophagaceae bacterium | reverse complement strand
CATAATGAAATTATGAACTATAAAAGGAGGATAGTATTTTCACAGTCTGACGTTACCCGCAATTTTGGGGCGACACGTTCCATATCAAGTTTTGTTCTTCGACATTGATACAATATTGCCCTGTTGGAAAATCTGAACGAACCCATTTTGCCAAAAAATCAACCTTGCTTTTTCTCTCGACACGATAAACCATTCCTTCGGGAAGTTCAACACTTTCAATTCCTTTGGTCTTTTCGTTTAGTGATGGCAAAAGCTGTTCAACTGTTATTGGTGTTCCTTCGTGCAGTTTTCGTGGTAATTGTAGCCCATACTCAATTGCCTTTGCTCCAAGTTCTGAAAACAAAACACGTTCATTATTTGGAGTGAAATAATCAAAGAATACTAATGGTTCAACTTCAATTTTGTAAATAAGTCCGTGAGTTTGCGCCAACCATTCGCCTGTAATTCTTTCGCCATTTTGTAGCATATCTGCAAAAAGCAATTCACGTTTTTTAACCCAATTAGCAAAGTAATGATGTTGCTTGTATGGGCTTGTACTTGCTTCATAACCCGAACGAGTTAAAGCAAATATTTTGTTTTCAAACTTTGCCACGCCAACATTTGAGCCATCATATTTTTCAAACACTAAAATATTATCGTGTTTATCTCTTGCTTTTAATGTCAAAATCCGTTCTTGACCTTCGCCAATATAATAATCCCCTTCTCCTAACTTTGAGTTGTGCAGGTGTGGAATTGAACCATAATTTTTTCTTCCTATTGGTTTCATAAATCGAAAATTGAAAAAAAAACTGCGGGTAACAGCACATTGCCAAAAGGCGTGGGTTCTTGCTCTGTAGAAACTTTAGCGGTTTTATTTGAGTTCATATCTTCATATTTAATTTAGCGGTTAATTCACGCCCTTCGGCAATCTGCATCACGTTAACCTTTTCCTTATTCTTATTTCAACCTACCTTTATAAAAAAAAAGTGATGTTTCGTTTTTTATTTGGGGTGTGGGTTTTATTGGGTGGTTTTCACGCTTCTGTTTCTGCACAGGAAAAATTTGAAAAAGAAAGCCGCCTGAATAAAAATGATGTTCCGCAAAATGCTTTGTGGTTTATCAATTCGCTTCAGCTTCAGCCTAAAATAAAATGGTATAAAGAAGAGGCCCTGAACCGTGAAAGTATAGAGGCTAAATTTAAACTTCACAAAACTGCTTACAGTATTGAGTTTGACACGGCAGGTAATATTGAAGATATTGAAAAAGAGGTGGCTTTTAATAGTATAGATACCGGGCTGCAAAATAGTATTACCCGCCAATTACAGCACGATTGTGTAAAACATAAAATACTAAAAATACAAAGGCAATATACGGGTGCTGAAATGGCATTGCTGCATTTTATGAATAACAACCCTGATGCTGAACCGCTAACCATTAAATATGAAATAGTGGTGAGGTGTAAAGGGGAAAAAGAGGTGGCACTGTATGAATATTTATTCTGCAACACGGGCGAGGTAGCCGCTAAAAATAAAATGGTTTTTAAAAACAGCAGCCACCTTGAATACTAATATTAAATATGTGGTGGTGGTGCTGTGGTGGCTTGCTATACCTGTTGGGGTGTTTGCGCAAAACACCTATCAACTGGGTATGTTGCCGGCTGTAAATTTCAATAAGCAATTAAAAAAAGACTGGTCGTTTAATACCCGAATAGAATCGAGACAATTATTTCTGCGTGGAGAAAAAAGGGGGCTTACTGAAAAAGACTATAATTATGTGCTTACCGATGTATCGGTGATTGCTGCCAAAAAGGTGGGGTTAAATTCAAGAATTGCGGGTGGGTATTTAATAAGATTTGAAGAGGGCGATTTGTTTCATCGTTTTATTCAGCAATATACTTTAGTACAAAAACTTTCAGGCTTCCGGCTGGCACATCGTTTAGTAAGCGACCAAACGATTTCAAAAATAGAACCGCCCGAAATAAGGTTTCGTTATAGAATTACTGCAGAAATTCCTTTAAATGGTCAATCGCTCGATGTAAAAGAATTTTATCTGAAACTGAACCATGAATACCTGAACAGTTTTCAGGCTTCGCAATATGATCTTGAAGCAAGGCTGGTTCCGCTTTTAGGATATGATATTGCCCGCCATTTTAAAGTAGAAACCGGTATAGATTATCGTGTAAACGGTTTTTTAAATAACCGCACCCGAAACAGCTACTGGTTTACCTTAAATGTATTTATCGACTTTTAATAAAAAGGCAGACAATAATTACAAACCATACTTTGCTGATATTTCCAGCATTCTTTCAATGGGTTTTTTGGCTTTAATAATCAACTCGTCAGAAAGGGTAAGCTCGGGTAATTCGTGCTGCATACATAAATACACTTTTTCCAGCGTGTTAAGCTTCATGTGGGGGCAATCGTTACAGGCACAGTTATTATTGGGCGGTGCCGGAATAAATGTTTTATTGGGAGAAGATTTTTGCATTTGATGTAATATGCCGGTTTCGGTGGCTACAATAAATTCGGTAGCTGCATTATTTTGCGTGTACTTCAGCAGGGCAGTAGTAGAGCCAATATAATCGGCAATGTTTAACAGGTCGGCTTCACATTCGGGGTGGGCAATAAATTTTGCGTTGGGGTGTCTTTCTTTCAGCCTTAATATTTTATCTAAAGAAAATATTTCGTGAACCATACAGGCACCATTCCACAATACCATATCTCTGCCGGTTTTCTTTACTAAGTAAGCACCCAGGTTTTTATCGGGCGCAAAAATTATTTTTTGTTCGGGCGGTAATGAGTTTACAATATATTCTGCATTTGATGAGGTACAAATAATATCGCTTAATGCTTTTATTTCGGCAGAGCAGTTAATGTAAGAAATAACAATATGGTCGGGGTGTTGTGCTTTAAAAGCGGCAAATTCAGCAGGCGGGCAACTATCGGCTAAAGAACAGCCGGCTTTTAAATCGGGCAGCACTACTTTTTTATCGGGGCAAAGAATTTTAGCGGTTTCGGCCATAAAATGAACACCTGCAAAAACAATCATATCGGCATTGGTAGCAGCCGCCTGTTGAGAAAGGCCCAGGCTGTCGCCTATATAATCGGCAATATCCTGAATATCGGCATCCTGATAGTAATGTGCCAGAATAATGGCATTTTTTTCTTTTTTCAATTGCTGAATAGCCTCGAAAAGGTCGATTGTGGGGTCTATTGATATATCTAAAAAGCCACGATTAAAAATTTTTTCTTTAGCCAGAAGCAAGTTATCCATAGTGTTATAATTATTAGAAAAGATTTTAAAAATTTTACCCCATCATCATTAAGGGTGTGAATTGGTCTGTAAAAATCCTTATAATTTTTTGCAAAATCGGTTTTCCATTTTCAATACACAGAAATTAACAGGGAGTTCACCGTTAAAATTCAATAAAATAAAGAAAGTACAGGGTTTGTTCACAAGGGGTGATAAAGAGTGTTGTGAAAAGAAAACACAAAGAGGGCCTGTGTGAAAAACCGAAAAATGTGTGCGTAATAAAAGGATAAGTTACTGTGGAAAAACCCCTGTAAAAAAGCTGAAAACCGCAAGAAAAAGATTTACAGAAAACAACAGGTTTTTACGCACCGTAATTAACAACAAAAACCCACCCACGTGAAAAAATTTTTTGGGCTCGCTTCGCTCGGAATTATAGATAATACCCGCTTTTTATGATATATTCCTCCACCGCATCGGGCAACAGGTATTTTACGCTGCGTTTTTCTTTCAGGCATTTTCTGATGTAAGTGGCCGAAACCTCTAACTGCGGAAAATCGAAAACCTGAATATTGGGGTGATGAAAAGCTGCGGGTTTATCGGAGCGTTTGTAACAAAAAATTTGGTGCCGGCTAAGCAGGGTTTCGTAATTTTTCCACTTCGGTAAAGAATCAATACTATCAGACCCCATGATGAGGGTAAACTCGTGTTGCGGAAATTTTTCCTGTAAATGAGCCAACGTATCTATGGTATAAGAGGGCTGCGGCAGCGAAAACTCTATATTAGAACTTCTGAAAGCCGGATTGTCTTTAATGGCCAGTTCAATCAGGTGCAGGCGGTCATATTCGTTCAGCAGACTTTCTTTTTTCTTCAGCGGGTTGTGTGGCGATACCACAAACCACACCTGCTGCAAATCGGTAAACTCAACAAAGTGGTTGGCAATAATTAAATGCCCGATGTGAACAGGATTAAAAGAGCCAAAAAACAAACCAATTTTCATAGCAGCGTAAAATTAAGCGGCAAAGATTTATTGTTGAATAATATTTTCTTTCAGCAGGCCGCCCGACTCATCGTATAACAGTTCGCGAATCATATCGTTGTAATGCACCTCTAACAAATAATAAACAGCAGCGAGCGATTCTACTTTTATTTTTTTTCGAATCACCCAATCGCCATAAAAACTTCCGAAGTGGTTTTTGATTAATTCGGGCGGAAGCTGTGAAATATATAAATGTGTTTTTTGCCAAACCCCGTTGCTGTTGTAAAACGCGTGTAGCAAAATGCCATCAGAAAAAAAAGCAGCACGAAAGCCCTCTTCGTTTTTATACCATTTGGTTTTTTTAGCATTCAGAAATTTTTCTGAAAAGGATTTTTGCAAGGCTGCGGGCAGCTGTTTGTTTTTGAGTTTTTGTTCGTTGGGTGCAGAAAACGCAAACATACTCAGGCAGCAAAACAGCCAAAAAAAAGAAAGCAAAGGTTTCATGTGAGTGGTTTTAAAGAGTTAATGCAGTTGCCCAAAAAGAAAAAACCCTGCCAAAAATAGTATATATAACAACTACCTTTGCCATATGGTATTAGCAAATCAATGGAAAGATTACGAGTTGCTCGACAGTGGCAATGGCGATAAACTGGAAAGGTGGGGCAATATAATATTAAGGCGTCCCGACCCACAGATTATTTGGCCTATTAATGAAGAAAATGCACAATGGAAAAAAGCCGATGCACGCTATCATCGCAGTAAAACAGGCGGGGGCGAATGGGAGTTTTTTAAAAAGCTTCCTGAAAGATGGACCGTAAGCTATAAAGAGCTAACGTTTTATGTGAAAGCTATGGGCTTTAAACACACCGGGCTTTTTCCGGAACAAGCGGCCAACTGGGACTGGATGATGGCAAAAATAAAAGAAGCAAACAGACCGATTAGTGTTTTGAATTTGTTTTCTTATACCGGTGGTGCAACCGTAGCGTGTGCTGCTGCAGGGGCCAGTGTTTGCCATGTTGATGCTGCCAAAGGCATAGTGGCTTTAGCTAAAGAAAACCTGCAATTGTCGGGCCTGGGCGAAAAGCCCGTGAGATTTATTGTAGATGATGTGGTAAAATTTGTGCAGCGCGAACAACGCAGAGGCAAAACCTACGATGCCATAATTATGGACCCGCCCTCTTATGGCAGGGGCGCAAACGGTGAAGTGTGGAATATCGAAAACAGCCTGTTTCCCCTGATTGAAGACTGTATGAAAATACTAAGCGAACAACCATTATTTTTCTTAATAAACTCCTACACAACCGGCTTTTCGCCAACCGTGCTAAACAATGTTTTGTCTATTACCCTTCAAAAAAATTACAAAGGAAAAATAACCTGCGATGAAATAGGCTTACCGGAAACCCGAAGCGGTCTGATATTGCCCTGCGGCATTTTTGGAAGGTGGGAGGAATAATTTTTTAAAAAGATGCAACACTATATTTACATACTGAAGCTGAATGCCCAATATAAAAAAGAGGAAACCCGGAATGAAGCCATAAATGAAATTATAGGCGCACATTTTGAATATTTGAAAAAGCATGTAGAAGAAGGGGTGGCACAATTGGTGGGTAAAACAGATTACAAAAACGACCACCCGGATAATATTGGTATGGTGATTTTTTTGGCAGATAATGAAGCGGCCGCAAAAGAGATAATGAACAATGACCCCGCAGTAAAGAACGGCATAATGAACGCCATCTTACATCCGTTCAGGTTGGCATTAATTAATAAAAATTAAAGATGATAAAAGTCACACAACGATTATAAACTGATTACTACATTTGTGTAAGCATTGAAAACAACAGCCGCCATATTACTTTCAGTAATACTTATGTTTTGCAGCATGGGGAAAACCGGCATGGTGATTAGCTACCACATTAACAAAACCTATATTGCCAAGGTGCTTTGTGAAAACAAAGAAACACCACAAATGCAATGTAACGGTAAATGCCAGTTGAAAAAGCAGCTTTCTGCATCAGATGCTCAACAGGAAAAAGAACCGGTTTCAGTAGAAAAATTACCCGATGTGTTTTGGGAAATAAATACAGAAGAAGCGGAAGCAAAAGAAAATTTTGTAATGATTTCCGGATTTTCTGCACAAACTGTTTTCTTAAACACACAGCTTCCACATTCTATCTTTCACCCGCCAGCCGGAAAGGCTTAACTTATTTTTTACCATTATCAATGGTAATGATCAGGGTATAATGTTTTACGCAGCATGAAGCAATAAGGCGCAAAGCAAAATAGTACACACAAAAAAGATTAAGTGAAACAAATATTGTTGTTGCCGGCAATATTGCTGGCAGGCATAAGCGCAAGCGCATGCGACTGGTGCGGCTGTGCATCCGGTAGTAGCGGAGTAGGCATTTTGCCGGGCATTAAAAAAAGTTTTGTTGCGGTGAGAACCAACGCAAACTATTCTTTAGCTTTTGACGAACACAGCGCAACAGCAGCCGAAGCCCGGGCTAAAAATCCGCATTCTGAAGAGTGGTCCTACACCACAGAGTTGTGGGGGCGGTATAATATTAAAGACCGGGTACAGTTGTTTGCCTTTTTGCCCTATGTAAAAAACGCCAAAAACGAAGAAGGGCTTTTGGAAGTAAACCACGGTATAGGCGATGCGGTGCTACTGGCAAATGTGGTGTTGTTTAACACGGCCGATAGTGTGGCGAAAAAAATTAAACACCACATTATGTTAGGCGGTGGCATTAAACTGCCCACGGGGAAGTTTGGTAAGCTAAGCAACAATGGCCTGTTAGTGCCCAACCTGCAAACGGGAAGCGGCACCACCGATTTTTTAGCCAATACCATTTACACCGTTCGTTACCGCAACTGGGGCATACAGGCCGATGCTGCCTACCGCTATAACCTTACCAACCACAAACATAATTTCCGTTTTGGAAACAGAACCAACGCGGGGTTGCGCGCCTATTACTGGCATGCCACCAACAAAACCATGTTTATGCCATTTGCCGGGCTACTTTTTGAACACGCAGATAAAGATGTAAGAAGGGGAAGGATTAAGGAAAAATCGGGAGGAGAAGGATTATACTCTTCGTTAGGTGTTCAGGTTTTTTTCTGGAAAATGGGCATTGGTGCCAACTGGAGCCAGCCGCTTTATGGCAACTATGGAAATGGCTACATACAGCAGCAAGCCAGATGGAACGCACAGGTACAATTATTTTTTTAACTAATTACTAAAAGAAAATGAAAAGACTACTTTTTTTAACCGGCATTATTTCAGCAACGGTTTTGGTTTCGTGTAAAAAAGAAGATCATCATAACCATGGTGAAGGTGCGCCAAAAATTACTATACTGGCACCAACAGACGATGCTACTTTTGGTTTTTCAGACACCATCAATATTGAGGCAACCATTTCGCATGATATAGAAATGCACACCTATAAAGTATGGGCAAGACAAACAGAAGACAACAGTCAGGTAATGATTAAAAACGAACACGACCACTCAGAAAACATTAACATTAACACCTGGTTTTACCCTAATGTGTCTTCACACAAACACTACTACATTATGGTAGAAGCAGAAGACCATGACGGCAATACCGCCATTGATTCAGTAATGATTCATATTGATAACTAAACAAATTAAAAAACCAAAAAAATTAAAAATGAAAAACATTATTTCAATATTAGCATTAGTGGCAACAAGTGTTGCAGCAATAGCACACGGAGGAGACTTAACCCTAAATTTTAAAACCAACGTAAACGGAAGCCCGCTGCAGTTTAACAGCGCCTACACCATTAATGGCGCCAACGCGCAAATAAATTTTGTGGGCTATTACATAACTGATATTAAAGCGGTAATGGTAGATAACACAGAAAAAAGCATAGGCGGAATTTATCTAGTAAAGGGCAACGAAACCTTAACCCTTTCTGAAGAGTTAGATGCCGGAGATTACAAAGCGCTAACATTTAAAGTGGGCATTGCCGACTCATTAATTAATCATGGAGACCCTTCATTATATACTGCCGGAGACCCATTAGCACTTCAAACCCCAAGCATGCACTGGAGCTGGAATACGGGCTATATCTTTTTCAGATTAGATGGGCTGGTTGATACTTCTGCCAACAACCAACATGGCGCAACCGAATCGTTAACGTTTCATTTGGGAAGATTGTCGAGCGTAAGAACAGTAACCATAAACGAAAACTTTTCAGTAGTGGGCACTCACAATAATCCGGGACAATACGAAGCAGATGTGGTATTAAATGTAGAAGATGTTTTGGCCGGCATAGATATTAAAACCGACCGCGTAACCATGACCATGAATAACCCAACGTTAGCAACAGAAGCGTGCGATAATTTAAACGATGCATTTGAGTTTTCTTTCAGAACAACCACTTCGGTTGCTGAAAAAACACAAGCAAGCACAATCGTTAAGCTGTATCCTAATCCAAGCCAATCGGTTTTAAATATTGAAGCCGTACAACCGGCAACAATTGAAATTACTGATATGACCGGGAAGACTGTATTGCAACAAAGCATGAATACTGCAACAACGCAAGTAAACATATCGGCCCTGCCTAATGGTATTTATTTTGTAAAACAAACAGGCAAAAGCGGGGCGGCAAGATTTGTGAAGCAATAATGCCTAAAGAAAAAACACTCTAACAGAAGGGGCGGCACGAAAGGCCGCCCTTTATTGTTTCAGCACTTTTAGTTTAACGGTTTCTATGCGGGTATCGCTAACGGCAACAATTTCAAACTTAAAATCATCAATGTATATTTCTTCATTCATTTCAGGAATATCATTGTGGTTGGCCAAAATATAACCCGAAAGCGTTTCATAGTCGCCTTCAGGAATTTCAAGGTTGTATTTTTCGTTCAGGTAATCAATTTCTAATCTTCCGGCAAAAACAAAATCGTTTTCATCAATTTGCTTTTCGGTTAAATCTTCTTCATCGTGCTCATCGTTTATTTCCCCGAAAATTTCTTCCAGCAAATCTTCCATAGTAATAATGCCGGCTGTGCCGCCAAACTCATCTACTACCCAGGCAATAACCTTGTTTTTCTTGGTAAACAAATTCAGTAATTCTTTTGCCGGCATCGACTCGGGAATTACTTCTACCGGAAACAAGATGCTGCGCAAACTTTTAGGCCGTTTCAGCAAACTTAAATGGTGAACATAGCCAATAATATTATCAATGTTTTCATCGTAAACCAGCAGGCGCGACAACTTGGTTTCCATAAACTTTGCTTCGGCCTCAGCAACGGTATCGTTTATATCTATAGCCACAATTTCGTTGCGGGGCACCATACATTCGCGGGCCTTTATTTCAGGAAGGTAAAGCACCTTTTCAAAAATATCGGTATTAATAGGCTCGTTTTGTAAGTTGGTTTCATTGCGCACAAACTGGTCAACATAATCTTCTAAATCTACCCTGCTGAAAACGGGCCTTGCGCTATTCATATCTGCCTTTACCACATACTTTAAAATAATTTCTGAAATTAATTGTACTAAATACACAAAAGGAAAAAGCAAATAATAAATGGCTGTAGTGGGCAATACAAAAATTCTGAAAAGATTATCGGGATTGAGCCTGAAAATAATTTTTGGCAAAAACTCTCCGGTAATTAAAACCACCAGGGTGGTAATAATAGTTTGAAAAATCAGTTGATATAATTCAGACTGTAAGGGCGCGGGCAATGTGGCAAGCAAAAAAGGCTCGAGCTGCCTCGACATTAGAATACCAAAAAAAATAAGTGCAATATTGTTACCTACCAGAATAGTAGCCAGAAAGCCCGAAGGCGATTCTACAAAGCGCGCCATTAATTTTCCCGACAACGAGCCTTGCTTTTTCAGCAATTCTATTTTCAACTTGCTCGATGATAAATAGGCTATTTCTACACCCGAAAAAAATCCGGAGAACAGCAACGAAACAATAATGAGGTAAAATTCCAAGTGAAAAAATTAGGGTATAAAATTACATTATTAAAACAAAGGGCACACGAAACACACTTGCTTAATTCTAATAACCTTAAAAGCTGTTTGGCATTAACCAAAGATTTTTATGTAGGGATAACAGATTAAATTATTATTTTAGGTAAATCATTAAAAAGTTTAGCATGAAAACACTTGTATTTATATGTGTCACAGTAATATCTTTTTCAATACAGGCTCAAACAAAAGCTGAATATTTAGATATAAATAATATTGCTGCCGGATTCAATTCAGACGGGACGCTTTTTATGATAAATAAATTTGATACAGTAGTAGTTAATGGGGTAATTAGAACTTACAGCCGAAATTATAATGTTCCAAAAAACTCTACAACAAACTCAATTTTTGCATCTAACCTATGGGTTGCAGGAATTGATGATAGCGGAGTTTTACACACCGCTGCTAATACCTATAAGCAATCAGGAACAGATTTTTGGGCAGGGCCAATTGCAAATACATATGGCTCGTCACACCCAGATTTATTGCCGGGCAACGCATATGACAGCACATACAATTTTGTATGGAAACTAAGCAAACTAGAAATTCAAAAACACATCTCAGACTTCAATAAGCCAAACTATGAAATGCCTTGGGCAATTGCCAATTGGCCAGCAAATGGAAATTTACTAAACGGCATGGCGGCTAAACTTGCGCCATTTAATGATTTGAATAACAATAGCAGTTATGAGCCACAGCTGGGCGAATACCCCATTATTTTAGGAGACCAAGCGGTTTACTTTATTTTTAATGACGACAGAGGCGTGCATGGACAAACAGAGGGCAATAAACTTAAAATAGAAGTACACGCTATGGCATATGCTTTTGACGATTTAAGCCCGGAATTAAACAACGCAATCTTTGTTAATTATAAACTCTATAACCGTTCAGCAATAAACTATCCTGAGCTTAGAGTTGGTCTATGGACAGACTTTGACTTAGGTTGTCATTATAACGACATGATTGGCTGTGACACGACCCTAAACACTTACTTTAGTTATAACGGGCAGCCGTTTGATATATGCGCAATAAATGGTTACGGAGACTTTCCGCCAGCACAAGCAGTAACTTTTTTAAATGCTGAAATGAGCAGTTTTAATGACGCCACTTTTGGCATATTAGTACTTAATAATTCTGAAAGATATTATAACTTATTGTCAGGAAATAAGTCCGATGGAGCCCCATATCTTAGGCCCGCAAACAGTTGCAATATTAATTCTTTAAGCGTTCCTACAAAATATTTATATTTTGATGACCCTAACGACACTAGCGCAAATGCCTATTCTGAAATTAATTGTGGCATTTCGCCAGGAGACAGAAGTGCTCTTGGAACGATTGAAAAACTTTCACTACCTGCAAATTCTAGTGTGTGTATAGATATTGCTTTTCCCTTTACCCAAGACTCAAATGGTACAAACCTTACAAGTGTTACTTTACTGAAAGAAAGAGTAGAAACTATTATAAATTATTACAAAAACAATCAAGGAACACTTGGGTGTAATGCGCTTTCTTTAGCCACATCTGTTACCGAAATTACAGATGAAGAAGTGTCATTAAATGTGTTTCCTAATCCTGCTAAAGATGAACTATTTATTGCTTTAGACAAACATCCATTAAATGAGAAAACTCAACTTTTTATTTACGATGTTTCTGGCAAAATTATTTTCAGCAGCCAACTACATGAAAGTAGTTTGAAAATAAACACGAATACATGGCAAAGCGGCCTATACTTAATAAGAACACAAACAAAAGGAAAAGTTTACAGTAAACGATTTATTAAAATTTGAAAAAATAAAGCTAAGGGGCTTTTATAGAAATTTATTCGCCCAGCCACTTTCGCGCCCACCACACAAATGCCCGAGAGAAGCTCCTCCCACAACACTAAAGCCTACCGGCAATAAAAAGCCCCAAACAAATTACCGCCTGCTTTAGCCGATGGATAACATTATTACCCCGCCATCTCGCTCAACTCCAGCCAGCGCATTTCTTTGGCTTCCAGCTGGGCAACAATAGCACTCAAATCGTTGGCTACTTTTTGAAACGCATCGCTTTTTAATGTGCCGCTGCTGAGCAACTCCGTTAGGCGGGTTTTTTCTTGTTCCAGTTCGGGCATTTCTTTTTCGAGCATTTCAAATTCGCGCTGTTCTTTGTAGCTCAGTTTTTTCTTTTCTTTAGGCGTGGCCAAAGGAAGGCTTGCCTCAGCGGGAAGCTTCCCTTTCTCTTCCTTATTTTTCGAACTGTATTTTTCTTCTTTCTTCAAATCTTCCAGCGCACGATATTCCGAATAAGTGCCATTGAAATCTTTAATAATGCCATTGCCTTCAAACACAAAAAGATGTTGAGTAAGGCGATCCATAAAATAGCGGTCGTGCGACACAATCATTACACAGCCCGGAAAATCTTCCAGAAAATCTTCAAGCACCTGAAGGGTAAGAATATCTAAATCGTTAGTAGGCTCATCGAGAATTAAAAAGTTGGGATTGCTGATAAGAATGGTTAATAAAAACAACCTGCGCCTTTCGCCCCCGCTCAGCTTAGAAACATAGGTATATTGCGCTTCGCCATCAAACAAAAAAGTTTCTAAAAGCTGCGAGGCACTTAATGTTTTACCACCTTTCAGCGGAATATATTCTGCAATATCTTTCAGCACCTCTATTACCCGCTTATCTTCTTTCAGCTTCATGCCCTCCTGGGTATAGTAGCCTATTTTTATGGTGTCGCCCTTTACCACTTTGCCGCTATCGGGTTGTGCCAGGCCGGTAAGAATATGTAAGAAAGTGGTTTTGCCCATGCCGTTGCGGCCCACCACGCCCACGCGCTCTTTATCTTTAAACTTATAGCTGAAATCGTGAATAATTTTCTTGTCGCCAAAAGCCTTTTTAATATTGTGCAGCTCTAAAATTTTTCCGCCTACCCGCTGCATGTCAATAGTAATGCTCATTTTTTCATCATCTACTTTTTGACTTGCTTTTTCTTTCAGCACCGCAAAGGCATCTATTCGTGCTTTGGCTTTGGTGCCCCGCGCACGAGGCTGTTTTCTTATCCACTCCAGCTCTTTACCAAAAAGATTACGAGCCTTTTGCAGGTTGCTTTTTTCATTTTCTTCGCGGGCCGCTTTCTTTTCTAAATAGTAGCTGTAGTTGCCCTTGTGCCTGTAAAGAATGCCTTTATCTAATTCCAGAATTACATTACACACGTTTTCCAAAAAGTATCGGTCGTGTGTTACCATTAGCAAGGTCATGTTGGCACGGTCGAGATAATCTTCCAGCCACTCAATCATTTCCAGGTCGAGATGGTTGGTGGGCTCGTCCATAATTAAAAAATCGGGGGCTTCAATTAATACACGTGCCAAAGCCACCCGTTTTTTTTGCCCACCCGAAAGCGTATGTATTTTCTGGTCGAAATCGCGAATTTGCAGTTGCGACAAAATGGTTTTAACACGGGTTTCAAAATCCCATGCAGCCGAAAGCTCCATAGCCTCATATGCCTCTTGCATCAACAGCTCGTTTTCAGGATGCGCCAGCGCATATTCATATTGTTTTATAGCCTTCATCACGGGCGTTTCGGCCTGAAACACTGCTTCCAGCACGGTGGCCTTTTCGTCTAAATGAGGTTCTTGTTCTAAAAGCGAGGTGGTAATGTCTTTGCGCAAATACACCGTGCCGCTATCGGGCGTGTCTTTGCCCACCAGTATTTGCAGCAGGCTGCTTTTGCCCGTGCCGTTTTTAGCCACCAGCGCAATTTTTTGTCCTTTATCTATGCTGAAAGAAATGTTTTCAAACAGGGTTTTAATGCCGTAAGATTTCGAAAGGTTTTCTACTAAAAGGTAATTCATAATAACAGTGAAGGCCGAAAGGCCAAAAAGGTTGGCTGCAAAGATAAGGCTTGGGGCCACTGTTGGTTTTATGTTTTGTGTTTTATGTAATAAGTAATCAGTTTTCAGTTATCAGTTTTGGTAGCGCCACAACTTAATTTTCTTTTAAGCCGAAGCCGTTAGCCGTTAGCCTTTTTGAATTTTGAATTTCAATTTTTGAATTTGTTTAGTATTTAGAGTTTAGCATTTAGCATTTTACTTAGTTTTCTAATTTTCTCAATTTTCTTTTAAGCTGAAGCCTTTAGTTTTTGAATTTTGAATTTTGTGTTTTGAATTTGTTTAGTATTTAGCTTTCCAGTTAAAATACTTCCCGTTATAGGGCTTTTAGTATTGCAAATGGTGGCGATTTGTTAAAAATGAAATAAGTATATTTTAAGTAAGACTTACAGAACCATGCTATCGCTACTCCAACTTTGGATATGCCCCTCCACGAGCGTGGAACCGTATTCTGAATTTTACGAATGCCCCTCCAGACGTCTGAAACCGCATTCTGAATTTTACGAATGCCCCTCCAGACATCTGAAACCCTATTCTGAATTTTGCGAATGCCCCTCCAGACGTCTGAAACCCTATTCTGAATTTTGCGAATGCCACTCCAGACATCTGAAACCCTATTCTGAATTTTACGAATGCCCCTCCAGACGTCTGAAACCGCATTCTGAATTTTACGAATGCCCCTCCAGACATCTGAAGCCATATTCTGAATTTTACGAATGCCCCTCCACGAGTGTGGAACCGCATTACGAATTATTAGATAAGTGAAATAAGAAAAAGGAAAGGCACCGGCAACAAGTGTATATATTCCATGCTGCAAAGGTGCAATTGGCATGGCTACTCGCATAATGAAATTATGAACTATAAAAGGAGGATAGTATTTTCATAGGCTGCTGTTGGCAGTAATTTTTAAAGCCCGTAAAGTCGAAATGAAATTATATAAATACCATACAATTAATATTTACTTACTGCAATCATTACGTAAACAAATCAATTGGTATAGTAAACTTCACCTTTTGAATGACCCATATGAGTGCTTCTTTATTGACAACACTAAAACAACGGTGTATAAGGACCTTGTTTCTAAATTATGTGTCTGTTGTTTTTCTAAGAATATGAATGAAATTCTAATGTGGTCACATTACGCAAACAACCACAAAGGTGTATGCATTGAATTCGAAATAATAGATGAGAGTGTAATAAAAGGGCAGCTAATAGAAGTAACATATAGCAATGAATTATCAATCCTCAATAAAGTTGAACAAACAAGTACAGGATATTTGAGTTTGAATGTTAGCAGTAATGGAAAATTCTTGACGACCAAATTTAAGAATTGGAGTTATGAGGAAGAATTCAGAACGTATGTGATATGTGAAGATGCGAATTCAAATGGTAAGGAAAAACCCTATTTGGGAAATCCTGCAGCTTTGTATTTTGGGAAAAACTCAAGCCAAGACGACATTGAGCTTATAAAACATAACACTTCGCACATACCACGTCTAAAATACTTCAAAGTTGACCTTAATATAAAAACGATGAAAATTGAGGTAGTGAGTGAGGTGTAAAACTACTGCCAACACGGGTAACTGTTGCACAACTACCCTTTAAGAGATAAAAGGGCAAAAACGGCTTCATTAAAAGCGTTTTTAGGTTATTAGTTAGTGCTGTAGACTTTTAATTAAATTTGAAGCCTAACGACAGAGAGAAATAATGGAAGAAAACACTACTATAAACAATTTGGTTTTAGAGGATTTAGTTGGCTACATTTCAAAAAATGGAGTTCAGCGGAGCATTAAGCCAATTTACAAAACGAATGATTTTGCCTTATACAATGACGACAGCCTGGAGCTAATGAGTCGTTTCCCCGACAATTACCTCGATATGATTTTTGCCGACCCGCCTTATATGCTTTCCAATGACGGTTTTACTTGCCAAAATGGAAGAATGGTGAGTGTGAACAAAGGAAAGTGGGACAAATCGAACGGCTTTGAAGATGATTTAAACTTTCACGAAACTTGGATTAAAGAATGTAAGCGAGTTTTAAAACCTGAAGGGACAATTTGGATTAGCGGAACATATCATAGCATTTATCAATGCGGTTTTTTGCTTCAAAAACTTGGGCTTCATCTTTTAAACGACATTACTTGGTTCAAGCCAAACGCTTCGCCAAATCTTTCTTGCCGATTTTTCACAGCATCTCACGAGACATTGTTGTGGGCACGTAAAGACAAAAAAGCAAAACATTACTTCAACTATGAGGCAATGAAAAACGGACGCTTTCCAGAAGACAACATTAAAAAACCAGACTTGCAAATGCGTAGCGTTTGGAGTATTCCGACACCTGCACCAAGTGAGAAAGAATTTGGAAAACATCCGACACAAAAACCTTTGGCATTATTAAAGAGAATTGTATTAGCATCAACAAAACCGGGTGACATCATTTTTGATCCATTCAATGGAGGTGGAACAACAGGAATTGCTTCAACAATAATCGGTGAGAGAAAATACATCGGTTGCGATTTAAACAAAGATTATTATTTGGGCGTTACCCTGCCTCTCCAACTCAAAAAGCAATCACACAGGCAGGGTCGGGCTTTCCGCTTCAAGTCCTCGCTTCGCTGCGGGCTTTCCGCTTCTATCCCTAACGCAAAAAACAGATTAGCAGCTTAATGAAAATTTTAACAACACCCTGGAAAGATGATTTTCTTGAGCTTGTGCATCAATCAAAGAAGTCAATAAAAATTACATCCCCCTTTGTGAAAAATGATGTTTGTGCTGAAATGATAAATGCAAAAAACAGTTCTTCAAAAATTGATTTGATTACTTCTTTCAAATTGATGAGTATTTATTCGGGTTCGCTTGATGTTTCTGCTATTGAAAATATTATAGATAATAATGGAACAGTAAAGAACTTCCCAAAACTTCATTCGAAGATTTATCTTTTTGATGAAGAAAAAGCGATTATTACTTCCGGTAATTTGACTTATGGTGGGATGCTTAATAATTTTGAGTATGGAATTTATTTAGATGAGAAAATAATTGTAAAAACCATTATTGATGATTTTAATTCTCTCTCAAAAAATGAAAAGACGGGAGTAGTTAAAAAATCAGATTTAGAAACCGTCAAGAATATTTTGTCTAAAATTCCCAAATCTATTTCTCCTAAACTTCCAAGTTTTGAGATTGAAACTCCCGAAGAAAATTTAGATATAATTGAAACTTCTGTTGAACCTATTTTAAGTTCTTTGGCAGGATGGAAATTAGAAGTATTCAAATGTGCTAATTCAATTCCAAAACAGATTTTTACTTTGAATGAGATAAATAAATTTGAGAATCATTTAAGGAAAATATATCCTACAAATCAACACATCACAGATAAAATAAGACAACAACTACAGTATCTTAGAGATTTAGGATTACTTGAATTTTTAGGTGGAGGTAAATACAAAAAGCTATGGAAATAAATTTTATCAGAACAGAAGAATTGATTAAAAAGATAATTTCTAATCCAAATAAGTGGGTTGAAGCAAGACTTCGCTTTGGAAACATATCTGCAACACATTTTCTTATATTCTCTAATGATAAATTATTTGATGAAGGTATAGATGGTGAAGAAAGAGAGGTAACTACTGTTGATTTCATTCAATATTATAAAAATTCTTATTGGCAAATTGATAATATCACTTAGTGGTTTTTTGTTTAAGTTTTATCAAAGTTAGCGAAGCAATACGGCATAACAACATATAAAGACGGCAAACAAAATAAAGGTTGGAAAGGCTTGACTTTAGAACATTTAGCAGGACTTTCTAACGACAACAAACAAGCACCAAACGGACTTGGGTTTGAGCTAAAATCAACAGCATTTTATAAAGTAAAAGGCGAATGGACACCCAAAGAAACATTTGCTATTACAATGATAAACCCACAAAATTTAATTGACACCCCATTTTTCAAAAGTCATTGTTGGGAGAAATTGAAATCGCTTGTTTATTGTGCAGTTTCTTGGAATGGCAAGCATAATGAAAAATCTGAGTTGCTTAAGGTTCAATCATTTGACTTTTTAGAAAGTGACACACTAATTCAAGAAATTCAAGCCGACTATGAATTTATTCGCAACAAACTAAAAACGCAAGGATTTGCTTCATTGACAGGTAAAGACGGCAAATGGATACAAGCAAGAACTAAAGGTGCAGGACACGGTTCGACAAGCAGAGCCTTTTACGCAAGAAAGTCATTGATAAAAGAGATAATCAAACTTGACGAATAATAAGAGTAACGGATCTTAAAACGCCCGGCCATTGCACCACCACCATTTAAAAACAGCCCCAAACAGCAACCTACCTTACCAAAGTAAAGCTGCCTTTCTTTTTAAAGGTTTCGTTGTTTAAAAACGTACCCATAATGGTGTAAACATATACCCCTTCCGAAGCGGGCTGATAACTGATAACTAAACATAAACCCCACCAAAAACTTTACACATCAGCCTTCACAATTTCATTAATCAAATTCTTTTTGGTAATGGCAGAGGCGGTAAGCACGCCACTCATCAAAGCACCGCCAATGCCTACGGTAACAATATCTTGCCCGGTGAGAAACAGGTTTTTAATGGGTGTTTTCGGTTTTAAATAAGTTTTGGCAAAACGCTCGGGGTGGTGGTCTAAGCCATAAATTTCGCCATGCATATAATTGCAAAAATGTTTGGTAGTAACGGGCGTAGAAAGCTCATACACATCTATTTTGCCTTTCACTTGCGGTTCGTATTTATACAAGTGTTCCAGCAGGCGTTGCGCAAAATATTCTTTCAGCGCATCATACGCTTCGCCCCGTTTTTTCCATTTGGTATTATCCCATTCGGCAAACCATTCATATTTGGCAGGGGTAATAATTTCTATGGTGGTGCGCCCGGGATATTGCTCTTCAAACTTGGGGTTCTTCGCCCCGGGAAAAGAAATATACACCACCGGAAATTCGTTTTTATAGTCTTTCAAAAAATTATCAATAGCCACATCGTGATTGGTGCCATTGGGGTAAATCCAATAATTGGCTTTAGGCAAGTTTAGTTCTTGAGCAGTATGTTTCAGCCCAATGTATAAACTTAAATGCCCAAACGATTGCGGCAGGTTCAGCGCATCGTTCATAAACCCAATTTTTTGTTTGGCTTCCGCAGATAATAATTTTTCAAAAGTAAGATGCACACCTGCACCGCTTACCACCAAATTGCTTTTAATAGTTTTTCCATCTTGCATCACAACGCCTTTTGCCGTGCCATTTTCCACTAAAATTTCTTTCACGGCTGCACCCACTAAAATTTGTCCGCCCGAAGCAATAATGCTTGGCGCAATGGTTTTAAAAATTTCGCTGCTGCCACCCACAGGGTAGAAGCCGCCATTCATATAATGCAACGCCACAGCCGCATGTATTACAAAACTGCTTTTAGAAGGCGGCATGCCATAATCGCCAAATTGTGCCGAAAGCACCGCTTTTAATTCATCGTTATCTGAAATGCCATCCAACACTTGTTGGGTGGTTTGCTGCGATAGTTCAGCATATTTTTTACTCATAAAGGGCGATGCCAGCAGCTTTAAATATTCGGGCATCACCTTCTGCATATAAAAATCTTTTGAGGCTTTGTTTACTTCAAACAACAAAGCAATGTATTGGTCTATGGCGCGCTTATCTGCTTTCGCAGGAAAATAATTTTTCATTTGCTCGCGCCAGTTTTGCAGCCCTTTTACATACTCAAATGTTTTACCGTTAATTATAATGCGGTCATACACTTCGCCCATATCGGCCCACTGCAAATTTTTATCGGTAATATGCTCAAATACTTTGCGCAACAGCGAGCCTTTTCTGTCCATATCGCCCACATAGTGAATGCCTACATCCCACTCGTAATCGTTGCGGGTAAACACATGGGTAAAGCCACCGGGCGTGGTATGTTTTTCACACACCAAAACTTTTTTGCCCATGCGTGCCAATAAAGACGCAGTGGTTAAACTTCCTAATCCTGAGCCGATGCAAATAACATCATAGTGCTCATCTAATGTATGTTGTTGTTTATAAGACTGAAATAGTTTCATGGGCTTTACAGTATTGTTTATGGTGGTTAAAAGTAAACAAAGCAATCTGAAAAAATTAAAGTAAAGAAAAAGCCGCTGCACCTGTGTATAACCTTTTTAGTGTTTTTACGTACAAGACGATTGGCTTGGTGTATTTAATACTTCAAGGCTGAAAAACAACACACAATGAAAACAAGGCTTTTAATAGTAATATTATTCTTCATTACGGCTTTTATGGCCGGTAATGAAAGCTTTGCACAAACAAAGTTTTCTTTTAGAAAAGATGGTTTTGAAAAAGAAAGTAAAGCTGAATTGTCTCGCCCCTATATTCAGTTTAAAAACATTGGAAAGCTTACTTATTATCATAACGAAAGCGAGCTGAAACAAATAAATAAACTGAATGCTGCACAAAAAGACGATGAGCTGATGGCGGCACTAGAGGGTTATATTGCGCAATTTGGAACACAAAACTTTGGAACAAATTATGACATGTTGTGGATGCTGGCTCAATTGTATGAGCGCAACGGCCATATTGAAAATGCCAAATGGTTATACAGAATAATACTAAAACAAAGCGAAGACAATGTAAGGCTTATTGCCCAGTATTATGATTCAATTACCCGCCTGGAAAAAGATTATTATGTGCCCATAAACTACTACTACGAGTTAGTGGAATATAGAAAGCAGGTGGACACTTTATACCCACCACAAGGGGTTTTGCTGAATATTGGTGGCGAAATAAATTCTAAGTTTGAAGATTATGGCCCCGCTTTAAGTTTCGATAACAACACCATGATATTTGCTTCTAAGCGCAACCGCATTCAAAGGGGCATGTATGAGTATATAAATGAAGACCTGTATGTTTCCCGAAACGAAAACGGACAGTGGAGCAAAGCAGAGCCATTAACGGAAATAAATTCGTTGTATAACGAAGGAACGCCCTGCGTTACAAAAGACGGACAAACCATGTATTTTATTCGTTGTGAATCGCCCGAAGGAATGGGCAGTTGCGATATTTTTCAGGCAACTATAAATGATGAAGGCAAATGGGGCAATATTAAAAATTTAGGCACCAATGTAAATAGCGCCTATTGGGAATCGCACCCTTCGTTATCAATTACCGGTGATACTTTATACTTTACCTCTGACAGGCCTGAAGGCTTTGGCTCTAACGATATTTATTATACCTATAAAGACAAAGCCGGCAAGTGGCAACCGGCAATAAACATGGGGCCCACCATTAATACCAGAGGCAGCGATATGAGCCCGTTTCATCACCCGGTGTACGATGTTTTGTATTTCAGCAGCAATGCTCATTTATTAAATTTTGGCAATTTCGATTTATATAAAGCCAACAAAGTAGATGGGGTTTGGCAAGAGCCCAAAAATATTGGCCCGCTGGTAAACGGTAAGGGCGAAGAACATTTCTTTACAATAGACTCTGAATCGAAAAATTTGTTTTACGCCCGCTCTGAAATTGATGACGTAAAGAACCTTGATATTTATTCGTTTCCATTGCCTATGGAAGCACAACCGCTTGCAACTACAGTATTTAAGGGCTCGCTGAAAGATTCAACTACAGGCGAAGTGTTTAAAGGAATTGTTTCTATAATTGATTTGGAAAATGGTATAGAAGTTGCCCCAAAATATTTAAGAGAAGACGGCTCGTTTGAATTTGATTTAATTGACCAGAACAAATATTTACTGGTTATTCAGGGAGAAGATTTTTTCAGAATAGAACAATTAATAAATCTTGATGGAGACACAGAAGTAGATATTCATACACCAAAAATTAAGTCTTATAAAATTCAGTTTACTTCTGTTGAGTTTGAAACCAACAGCGCAGAAATTAAAGGGTATATGCACGATGATTTAGGCAAGCTAATTAATTTCTTGTTAGACAATCCGGAACTTAAGCTTAAAATATCAGGACACACCGACTCAAAAGGAGATGCCGGTAAAAACCTTCAGCTTTCGCAAAATAGGGCAGACTCTATTAAAGAGTATATTGTTAATCTGGCAGGGGTTGATGAATCAAGAATTGAAGCTATTGGTTACGGAAGCTCGATGCCCATTGTAAAAGACGAGCAAACAGAAGAAGATCGAAAACTAAACAGAAGGGTAGAGTTTGAAATAATTAAAGAAACAGCGGTAGGTTTGCTACAAGAGCCGTAAAAAATTATCTTTTCTTTTTGTATTGTTCAATCAGTTGTAAAACCACATTGTCGTTTTTCATATAGGGTGTAATATTGAAAATAGACTTATGCCTTTTCCAGTCTTTAATTAATCCGGTTTCCAGATTTATAAACGCTTCATTTCGGTTGCCCACCTGATAATACAGAGCGGCTTTAATAAAATAAAACTCAGCATTTTTTTCATAAATAGCGGCAGCATCATCTAAGGTGTCAAACGCTTCGCGATATTCTAACGCTTCAAAGAAAGTTAAAGCTGCTTCAATCCAGGTAGTTTTTTTAGCGTTGCGCTCAGCAAGTGCTTTTCTGAATAAACCGGCTGCTTTATCTAAATTTCCTGAAGCACGATGGGTAGTGGCTAAGGCTATTAAATAGTCGGCAACTTTCGGGTTCAGCCTGTAAGCCTTTTCAAAAGAAGCCAAAGCATTATCGTTTTTAGCTTCATGCTGATAGGTAAGACCAATTTTATATAAAGCAGCATCGAAATAAGGGTCGAGCATGAGGGCTTTGCGATAATAATAGCGCGCCTTATTCAGGTCTTTCATTTTCTCATAACACTCACCCGTGCTGAAATATAATTCTTTGTAAGGTTTAGCAATAGCAGCAACCTTCATATAATACTCAGCAGCTTTTTCATATTGTTTCAGCCTGAAATAAATATCAGCAGCATCTTTATATGCATACTCATAATTTTCGTTAATGGCTAAAGCAAACTCAAACGCCTCAATCGCTTTTTCAAACAGGCCCATGCCTGAATATGCGTGAGCAAGGTTAAACCAGGCTAAATAAGAGTAGGGGTCTTCGTCAATAATCTTATTGTGTAAATCAATACTCTCTTCATATTTGCCGGTAAACTCTACACAAAACCACATGCGGTTTAAAGCCTCTTCATTTTTCAGGTCAAGCTCAAGCGTTTGTTTCAGGCAATCGAAAACTTCCCAGTATTTTCCCCACTCTTCGTAAATATCAGCAAGTTCTAAATAAAGGTCGGGCAATTCTTCTTTGTCGGCAATCAACATAAAATCATGTATGGTGCTGATGGCCTTTTTAAAATCATTAAGCCACATGTAAATGTCGGCCCGTAGTAAAAAAATGTTTATGTCTTGTGGGTCTAAAATAGCCGCTTTATCCAGCAGTTCTAACGACACACTAAACTGCTTCATATCGAACAGCAACTGTGCTTTTTTTACCAGAAAAGAAGAAGAAAACGGATGCTGTTCAATACCTACTTCAGCAACCTCAAGCGCACGCTTTAAATTGTTGTTGTCTTCATAATATTCAATCAACTGTTCTAAAGAAGACTCCTCAAAGAATCGCTTTTCATTGTCGCGAATCATATTCTCATAACGCTCTACCAACCCGCTCATGTCTTCTAAAAACTCATCGTCAAACTCTCTGTCGAACATTCCTAACTTTTGATTGACTTCAAATATAGGCGAAGCGCATTAAAAAGTCAATTAATTTTGTGTAACCAAACACACCATAAAACAAAAAAATATTAGTGCAGCCCGACAAAGAATTATTATTAAGCCTGGTTAAAAACACAATGCCTTACGGAAAATATAAAGGCACGTTGCTTTGTAATATTCCTGAATACTATTTGGTGTGGTTTAAACAGCAAGGGTTTCCTAAAGGCAAACTTGGGCAACAACTGGAAACGATGTACGACATAAAAATTAACGGGTTGGAATACCTGTTAGAACCGTTAAAAAACAAGTAATGAATAGCTTCACAACAATAATGTTTATTGCAATAATTGCCTTTATAACGCTATATTCTTGCGTAAATAACCCAAGCAATAAACAGCCCCAAGCAATTGATAATACGATAAGCGAAGAACGAGGGCAAATTATATTTAAAAAACATTGTGTAGCGTGTCATGGCGTTGATGGCGAACTTGGATTAAACGGTGCCGCAAACCTTGCACAATCTCCATTAAGCAAAGAAGAAACCATTAAAGTTATTACCTCCGGAAGAAAAGCCATGTTGTCATTCCGGGGTATATTAAATGATAAAGAAATAGAATCGGTAAGCCTGTATGTGTTAAAAATGCGTGAATAATTTATTTTTTCACTATATAATTACTACATTTAGCAACTGTACCCTAATACACTTAATCGTTTTCTATGAATGTATATCATGTCATTGGTGTTATGACAGGCAGCTCGTTAGACGGCATAGACATTGCCTTTACAAAAATTACAGAAAATAATGGAAGCTACGCACATGAAATTTTAATTGCCGAGTGTGTACCTATGCCGCAAAAATGGAAGCTTCGCATAGAGCAATTGGTGCTTCAAAATGCAGTTACGTATTTGAAAACAAGTGCTTACTTTGGACATTTCATTGGCGAGCGTGTTGCAGAGTTTATAGAAAAGCACCAGCTAAAAGATAAACTTGATTTTATTGCTTCTCACGGGCAAACCGTTTTTCATCAACCCGAAAACCTTTTCACCAGTCAAATTGGTGATGGCGCGGCTATTGCTGCAAAAACGGGCTTTCCGGTTGTGTGTGATTTTAGAAGTATTGATGTGGCTCTTGGCGGACAAGGCGCGCCTGTGGCCCCAATAGCCAATAAAATGTTCTACAGCGATTATAAAATGTTTTTAAACCTTGGCGGAATAGCTAACATAGCTGTAAACGCAAACGGAAAATACATAGCCTTTGACGTAACGGCAGCAAACCTTGCACTAAACAAGGTTGCTCGCATGAAAGGCGTTGAATATGACCATGATGGCAACTTTGCTGCCAATGGCAATGTAGATGAAAAATTATTTGAAGAGCTTAATGGTTCTTGGTATTACGATAAAGATTATCCAAAATCGCTAAGTGGCGGGTGGGTTAGTAAAGTAATGTTACCTACACTGTCGAGACATAACATTGCGGTTGAAGATAAGCTGAGAACCATTGTTGAGCATGTGGCCTATCAACTAAAAAAAGCATTAGGCAAGGTGGCGCAAAAAGAAAATGTCAACTTGACCAAAGATGATAAAATGTTGGTTACCGGTGGGGGTGCGTTTAATAAATTTTTAGTGAAGCGCCTTGACGAGGTACTACCGGTTACACCGGTTATTCCCAACGAACAAACCATTAAGTTTAAAGAAGCGGTGCTTATGGCATTGATGGGCGTTATGCGAGTAAGAAGTGAAGAAAACTGTATAGGCTCTGTTACAGGCGCACAAAGAAATGCTATTGGCGGAGCTATTTACCAGGGATTTTATAAGAAAATATAAAGTAGCAGAGAGGCGTTATTCCTCTCTGCTTATTGAAGCACCACCGCTGGTTTGCGATTGAATTTTTGGGTTGCCCCTGTAATATATTTTACTTGCCCCATCCAGTTCGGCCTTTAACGATTCTTTTACCCAAACATTTGCAGTTGATGCACCGTTTAGTTCATAATTGCCGCTTACAGTTTCCAGTTTTGAGGCATTTATTTTGCTTGCCCCGGTTGCATTTATTTTTGTTTTAAGGGTTTTACCACTAATGTCTAACTGAGATGCGCCATTAAGTTCTAAAGCAAAATCTTTAACATCAATTTGAAAACTGTTTTTGCTTGCCCCATTAATTTCAACGGTAAGCTTTTCTGTTTTTAAGCCTTTAATAATTGTATTGTTAAGGCCGTTTATTTCCAGGCGATTAAGTGTTGGGGTAATAATAAACACAGTTCCTTTTTTGCTTCCGCCAACTATGTTTTTCCATTTAAAATCAGAAGCAATAGTAAGGGTATTGTTTTCGGTTTTGGCATTAAAGCTTTTTGAAAAATCATTATCTCCTTCAATGTAAAAACTATAGCTATCTCCCTGTTGGATTTCTACGTTCAGGTTGCCATCTATTTGTATTTCGTTATAACCCGAGAGGTCATAATTCAGGCGGCTTTTTTGTGGCACAGTATTATTGTTTTCTATACTGTTACAGCTTAGACAAGTTAGCCCTTCAGGATTCATTTTCCAGTAATGACCAATCATGTCGCCATCGAAAGTATTGGTGGTGTTTTTTACATCATAAATAGTGTTTTCCATGTCTGCTGAAAGATAAATTACTTTTCCTTCGGGTATGCTAAGTGTTGCAGTTACTTCCTGCATTCTGTATTTGTCTTTAATGTTTAGTTCGTAGTGTGAAGGAAACAAAATTTCGGTTTCATTATGCTGAACAGTGTACTCTATAGCCTGTGCTTTTTTTCCCGCAAGGGCTCTGCTTTTGCCCCGCGCTTTTTTTCTTATTTGCAAAGTAGTTTCTGAATTTTCGCTTTTAACTATATCCAGATTTTGCATAGGCATATACATGGTTTTTTCATCTTTTCCGAAATAAAGAGGGTTTTCATTAAACCCGATAAATATACTGGGCTCTTCTGCACCTTCTTCAATTACCGGTAAATGTTTCAGCACAATAGTGTCTTGGATAAAGTTAAACGAAGAGGTTTCGCGGTAAATTTCTTTTACAGAAAAACTTTTTCCCATTACAGCCCCAACATAAAAGCAAATTATAATGCCTAAAACCCATAAGCCTGTTAAAGAAAGCCCAACTGTTTTGCTACGCGTTTTAATGCCTAATAACATTCTTATTCCTGAGTAAATTAAACTGAAAGCAGGAACGGCCAAAAACAAAAACAAACCAAGCCCGGCCAAAAACATTAACGAGTTGTTTTCAAAAACAAGATTGAACAATACCGGAAAAGAAACACCTAAAATACCAACAGGCAACACCAACCCAAACAACAGAATTATTGAAAAAACAACACCGGCAACAATTATAAATAACGCAGCAAATTTCGAAATTGCCCTGGCAAAAAGCCGTAACAGCGCACCGGCAGCAGCCAAAATTTTTTGTAGCCCCGCTCTAAAGCTGCCACTTTTGTTGTTGTTTATGTTTTCTATTTTATGCTGAAAATCTTTTAGGTCGTCTTTGAATGTTTTTTCAATGTTGTCAATATTCACCGGCTCGCCTTTCATTTGCAATTTATCTGAAGCGGTTTTGGCTTCAGGAATAATAATCCAAAGAATTACATAAATCCAAAATGCAGTACCAAAGCTTATAAATAAAAAGATTACCATTATAACCCGAAGCCATAAAGGGTCGTCAATACCAAAATAGTTGCTTAACCCGGAACATACGCCCCCCACCACCTTATCATCGGGGTTGCGAAACATGCGTCTTTTTCGTTTTTCAGATGTATTTTTTTCGTTTTCAGAAGAGGTGTTTTCTTCGGCATAAACTTCGTCAAACTGTTCGGGCTTGCCCATAATTTTTATTACAGCATCTACATCGGCAAGTGTAATGCTTTGCTTTCGCGAAGAAATTTTTTCAGCAAACATTTCAGCAATGCGGCCTTCTATGTCGGCAACTATTTCTTCGCTGCCTTCTTCGTTTTCAAAGCGCTTACGAACAGAAGATAAATATTGTTTTAATTGCTCATAAGCGTTTTCATCAATCTGGAACACTTGTCCCGATAAATTGATAGAAATTGTTTTTATCATTTCGATTAAGAGTTTTTAGTTTTCAGAAACAGGTTTGGTAGTAATTTTTACAGCATATTCTAATTCTTCCCAGGTAGCTTTCAGCTCGTTTAAAAAAGCTTCGCCCTCAGCAGTAAGCTTATAATATTTTCTCGGAGGGCCGGAAGTGGATTCTTTCCATTCGTAGCTTAAAAGGCCACTGTTTTTTAAACGGGTAAGAAGCGGGTAAAGCGTGCCTTCTACCACTAACAGCCGCGCTTCTTTTAAAGTGTCCAATATATCAGAGGCATATACTTCGCCCCGGGAAATAACGGCAAGAATGCAAAACTCTAATATGCCCTTTCGCATTTGTACCTGTGTGTTTTCTATATTCATAGCATTGTAGTTTTGCTTTTATATAATCTTCCGCATTTAATACATCATTAGATTTAGTACAATGCTGAAAGTTTTTCCTGTAGCATTTCTTATACTTTCTATTACCGTGCCTTCCAGTTTTTCTTTTATGTAAACAGCAAGGTTGCTATCAACGTGATTAACCTGTTTTACAAAAATTTCTCCCTCCTGATTTACCGAGAAAATAACTTCTGCCGACTTGCTGTCATTAACAAGGTGTTTTGGAAAATCATCGCTTATTTTTTTTGCGATAGTTTTTTTGGCATCCTCAATTTGATATTGTTTTAACACAACCGGAGAAGCCATTGAAATTTGCATTGCAAAAAACAAAACAAAAGATATTAATAAAGTTTTCATGTTGTAAAATTTAAAGGTTTTTAAAAAACTTACAATGCAAAGATATATCTAAAAAATAGTACCATGCAATACAAAGTACTATAAATTATTTAAAACTGTTCATAAACAATTGATAATCAGCTACAAAAAATTTCTGATAATTTTTTGTTTTATGAAATGGAAATGAAAATGATAGAAGCTAATTGAGCGGGGTGTTTTATTTTTGCGCAACAAAAACTTAAATTATGAAACAACTACAAGACTTTAGAACCTCAGTTTTTTTATTTCTCATAACAATAACAACAAGTATTGCTGCCAAGGCACAAGACAAGCCCGAGGACATTAAAATTGGAAACCTGAATGAAGCACAATTGAAGAAATATGGCTTCAGAGAAAGTGCCGATACGGTAAAGCCCTGGAAAATTACAGGTAATTTAAACGTGGGCTTTAACCAGGCAGCATTGTTTAACTGGGCACCCGGAGGCGAAAATGTAATTGGCATTAGCTCTATTGGGTTTTTAAAAGCCACATACGACAAGAAAAAATTTAACTGGACGAATACGGTTGATGTGGGCTTTGGTATGCAAAAGCTGGGCGACAGAGAATTCAGAAAAAATGATGATCGTTTGGAATTAAATTCTCAACTGAATTATAAAGCTGCCAAACACTGGTATTATTCGTTAATGATAAATTTAAGGTCGCAGTTTGCTCCGGGTTATGAATATCCTACAGACTCAACCAAAACATTAGTTTCAAAAGCATTTAGCCCAGGCTTTTTAACTGCCGGTATAGGTATGGATTATAAGCCGGTAGAATATTTCAGCTTGTTTTTGTCGCCTGTTACCAGCAAAACCGTTTTTGTATTAGACAACACCAGTTTAGATGCTACTAAATACGGTATTGCTGCCGGTGAAAAAGTATTTCAGAATTTAGGGGCTTTTTTAAATGCCCGATTTAATAAAGAAGTAGTAAAAAATGTAACGCTGAACACTCAAATTTCTTTATTTTCCAACTACCTGCAAGACCCGCAAAACATAGACATCAACTGGCTTACCGGCATTAACATGAAAGTAAACAAGTTTCTTTCGGTAGCTATACTTACTGAATTGGTTTATGACCACGATATTGATGTTCCGAAGAAAAACGATGACGGCACAATAAGAAAAGGCAAAGGCACACAGTTTAGAGAGGTGCTTACCATTGGCCTGGGTTACAAATTCGATAATGAGAAAAAACAAAAACAAGCCGTAGCACCATAGCAGAATTCTTTTCTTTATTTAAAAAATATTTATCTAATTTCAACTCAAATAATAAAAAAATAAAAACTAAAAATTATGAGTCTAGTAAAAGAATTTAAAGAGTTTGCCATGCGTGGCAACGTAGTAGATTTAGCCGTGGGTGTTATCATTGGCGGAGCCTTCGGTAAAATTGTTTCTTCATTTGTAAACGATGTAGTAATGCCGCCATTGGGCTTACTTATTGGCGGGGTAGATTTTAAAAATTTGGCAGTAACCTTAAAGGCAGCAGAAGGCGAAGCAGCAGCAGTTACGTTGAACTATGGTATGTTCATTCAAAACGTTTTTGATTTTTTAATTATTGCTTTTGTAATTTTTATGGCCATAAAAGGCATGAATAACCTTAAGAAAAAAGAAGAGGCGGCCCCTGCTGCGCCACCGGCACCTCCTGCTCCATCAGCAGAAGAAAAACTACTTACAGAAATTAGAGATTTATTAAAGAAGTAAACTTTTTACAAGTAGCCTGCATAAAAAAGCCCCGATTCGTTTTCGGGGCTTTTTTGTTTATTCTTCTTCAAATTTTTTATATCGTTCTTTTGCCTTTTTATTGGTTTCTTTTTCAAGTATTTCTTTAAAATCGGCTTTTAGTTTCTGGCTTAATGTGCCAAGTTTTTCAATTTCACTTTCTAAAGAAGCTTTTGCTGAAGGTTCCGCTTCATTTTTTAATGCCTCTTTTTTAACCGAAACATTGTCTTCGCAATCTTCTAAAATATCGTGAATAGCAATGCCTGCCTCACTTCTATAATACCAGTTATCGTTGTTAATAGCTTCGTTTTTTAGGGTGTTTGCACCTTTTTCGGTTAGGCTTAGGCTGTCTAATCGCATAAGCAGTTTACTATAATCGCTAATTAAATAATAAATAGTATTGCCACTTGCTTTTTTAAGTTGCTCTTCAAAGTATAAATGTTTTTCTGCAGTGCCGGCACCGGCATAAATACTGCCCACAGCATCTACCATGTAAGCGGTGGTTTCTTGCTGAAAATTATCGGCCATGCTAAGTGCTTTAACAGTATCAATATCAAAAATCGCTTTTAGCGACTTGGCTGCCACCAAATAAGAACTGTCGTTTACACCTTGTAAATAAATAGGCAGCTGTTCTTCGTTTTTATAATTGCTTAAACGTTTTAAGGCAGTGTAGCGCACTTGCGATTTATCATCGTTAAAGGCAATGTTTTTTAATAAATCAAAGTTTTCAGCAAGGGCAACAGAATCGTCTAAAAACAATTTATTCACAGCAAGCTCTCTTACGCTCCAGTGCTTATCTTTTGTAGCGTCAATAAACAGTTTTTTGATTTCATCGTTTTCATCAATTTTTTGAGACAGAGCAGTTAAGGCTTCATGCCTGTCAATAACCAGCGGAGCATTTTTGTATTGGTAAATATTCCATTCGGCTGGCTTTTTGTCTGTTTTTTCGCAAACCAATATTTTCTTAGCATCAACATTTACCAGCAAAGGTTTAGAGGCAACAGAAAATTCAAAACTGTGTGTTTTGTCGTTAATCAGTACGGTTTCAGTTTGCTTGCCTTCCGCAGTATAAATATCTACTTGTAAAGGAGCCTGAAAATAAACGGTGTTGTCGTTGCTGTGTTCCTGATTTATAGTTACAACCTGTGTTTTGGTTGAATCAATATAATTGTAAGTAATATTTAGTTTGGGGTGGCCGCTTGAATAAAACCACTGATTAAAAAACCAGTTAAGGTCTTCACCGGTAACCTCTTCGAAAGAAAGCCTTAAATGATGTGCTTCAACAGGCTTATAGGCATTTGTGGTTAAGTAATGTTGCAGGCTTTTAAAAAAAGCTTCATCGCCCACATAGTTTCTAAGCATGTGCAAGGTCATGCCGCCTTTTTCGTAGGTGTGCGTGTCGAACATATCTTCTTTGTCGTTATAATGAAAACGAATTAAAGGCTCCTGATAAATTCTTGCTTCGCCCAAATATTTTTTCAGGTCTTGCATCAGGTAATAATCGGCTTCTTCCTTACCATATTTATATTCGTTCCACAGGTATTCTGAATAAGTGGCAAAAGCTTCGTTCAGCGTAAGGTTCGACCACGACTCGCAGGTAACATAGTCGCCAAACCACTGGTGAAATAATTCGTGGGCAATAATAAAATCCCAGTTGCGGTCTAAACGTTCGCGGTCGTTGCTTTGAATTTGCTCTAAGAATAAAGAGGCCGTGGTGTTTTCCATAGCACCCGAAACAAAATCTCTTACTACTACCTGTGCATACTTTGACCACGGATAATCTACCCCAAGCCTGTTAGAAAAAAACTCTAACATTTCCGGGGTATTGCCAAAAATATTGCGGGCATATTTTTCATATTCGGGCTCTACATAATAGCTAACTTCTTTACTGCGCCAGGCATCTTTTACAATGGCATATTTTCCTATTGCCATCATAAATAAATAAGGTGCGTGTGGCTGGTCCATAGTCCAGCATTCGGTTTTGTTGCCATCGGCCGTAACGGTAGATTCAGTAAGCAACCCGTTTGATAAAGTAATTAAAGTGTCGCCAACGGTAATACATATTTCAGCGGTACATCTTTCGTTAGGCTTGTCTATAGTAGGAAACCAGCAAGAAGAGGCTTCGGTTTCGCCTTGTGTCCATATTTGCTGTGGCTTGCGGGGGTCTTTATTTAAAGGGTTAATAAAGTAAAGGCCCTTTGCAGAAGTAATGGCGCTGCTGCCTTCTGTCTTCAGCTCTTCGGGCTTGGCGGTGTAATCGATATAAATAGTTGCCGTGTCGTTTTTAGTATAAGTTTTCGGAAGCGTAATGTGCAGCTTCAGCGAGTCTTTATATTCAAAAGCAAGGTCTTGCAGCAGCGTGTCGTTTACCATTAATGCTACTTTATGAATATCGAAACCCTTGGCATCTAAAACCAGCAAGTTGCTTTCGTAGAAATAAGGCTTCAGCATTAACTGCGCCTTGCCAAACAACTGCTGCTTTTCCCAACTGAAACTTACTTCCAGCTTAGTGTGCAGCAAATCGAATACTCTTTTTTCCGATGCCCTGTATTCTTTTGGTTTTCCGCTAATTTCAACGGTGTCGAGTATATTGGTGAAATCCCAGTTTTCAGTGTCTTTGGCGGTTCTGGAAGTTTTACAACTTTGCCACACAAGGGCAGTTAAGGCTACGAAAAATATAATTCTGTTCATGCGTAAAAAATAAAGTTTGCTAAGTTACTGTAATTTAGCTGTGTAATCCCGCTTCGGTATTCATAATAAAAAGAAAAGCCCAACATGTATAAAGCACTTGTAAACGATAATTTTAGTTTTGAAATTTCTTTAAATAACAACCAGGCCACTATTAACGGCAGCGAGGAAACCTTTGATGTGGTTATGTTACAACTAGGAAGCTTTCATGTGCTGCACCATAACAAATCATACAATGCGGAAGTAATAGAAATAAACAAGGCTGAAAAGCAGGTGGTGTTGCGCATAAACGGCAACAACTACACCGTTGCCATAAAAGACCGCATGGATATTTTGTTGCAGCAACTGGGTATGTCCAATATGAACAGCCAAAAAATGAACGACCTGAAAGCCCCAATGCCCGGAAAGGTTATTGATATTTTGGTTGCGCCCGGCAGCACCCTTAAGAAAGGCGACCCCATTCTTATTCTCGAAGCTATGAAAATGGAAAACATTTTAAAGGCTGCGGGCGATGCTACCGTAAAAGAAATAAAAGTGCATAAAGGCGATGCTGTAGAAAAAAACTCGGTGCTGGTGGTTATGGAATAGCCTGCTGCTTTGGGTTATAATTTCTTTTCAACCCTCTTGCATATTATTCTGTTTAACTTTGAGTTGCCTTAAACCCTTTTAATGATGCCAAAGTTTAACAGAACCAAAATTGTTGCCACCGTTGGCCCTTCCTGTATTCAATATGACACGTTGCTGGAAATGGTGAAAGAAGGCGTAGATGTTTTTCGTTTTAATTTTTCGCACGGCACACACGATGGCCATAAAGTGTTTTTTGAAATGGTGCATCGCATTAACCGCACCCTTGGTTATAATGTGGGTATTCTTGCCGATTTACAAGGCCCCAAAATAAGAATAGGCAATGTGAAAGACGGGGCAGCACACCTTATAAAAGGCAGCACTATTACCATTACCGATACCCCTTCAGAATCTACAGCCGACAAGCTATTTGTAAGCTACAACAAGCTGGCAAACGATGTAAAACCCGGAGAACAAATTTTAATTGATGACGGCAAAATTGCCTTAGAGGTAGTGGCGAGCCTTAACGAACACGAGTTTACCTGCAAAGTAATTCATGGCGGAAAACTGACTTCTAAAAAAGGCGTAAACCTGCCCCACTCTAAACTTTCTATTCCTTCAATAACTGAAAAAGACTGGGCCGATTTAGAATTTGCCCTGAAATACAAAGCCAGCTGGATAGCCCTTTCTTTTGTGCGCACTGCAAACGATATTCTAGAAATAAAAAGCCGAATTGTTCAAAAGCACTCGGTAAAGGTTATTGCCAAAATAGAAAAGCCCGAAGCCATAGAAAACTTAGATGAAATAATTCAGGTGGCCGATGGCATTATGGTGGCAAGGGGCGATTTGGGCGTTGAGCTGCCCTTTGAAAAAGTGCCCATGATTCAGAAAGAAATTGTGCGTAAATGTATTGCAGCCTCTAAGCCCGTAATAGTGGCCACACAGGTTATGGAAAGCATGATAACCAATATTACGCCTACACGGGCCGAAGTAAACGATGCTGCCAACGCCATGATAGATGGTGCCGATGCCCTGATGCTAAGTGGCGAAACCAGTGTGGGGCAATACCCGGTTGAGGTAATTAAGGTAATGCGCAAAATCATGAACCAGTTAGAGTCGCAGGAAATTGTGTATAACAAAAACCTGCTGCCACAAAAAGGCTCTAAAAATTTCCTTTCAGATGCGGTGTGTTACAACGCCTGTAAAATAGCCGAAGAGGTAAATGCCAAAGCCATAGTGGGCATGACCCGCTCGGGCTACACGGCCTTTATGCTTTCGAGCTACCGGCCTCATGCACCCATTTATATTTTTACCGATAATCTCGACTTGCTGAACATTCTTTCCTTATCATGGGGCGTTAAAGGTTTTTATTACGATAAGTTTGTGGGCACCGATGAAACCATAAACGATGTTATAGAAATGCTGAAAAAAGAACAGCTTATTGCCCCGGGCGATGTGGTCATCAATACCGGCTCTATGCCCATTGGCAACCAGGGCAAAACCAATATGCTGAAGGTAAGCGTGGTGTAGGGTTAATAGGTTTTCAGTTATCTGTTTTCAGTTTTGGTAGAACCTATACTTTTTTGAATTTGTTTAGCATTTAGCGGTAAGGATTTTGAATTTTTCTGTCGAGCCCATGCCCATCCTAAAAGTTACACAAGCAATCCCAAAGTGGGTAATGCCCATGTAAAAACTTAAGTAAGCAATTCTAAGGCAAAATATTGCCAAAAAAGCATTTCGGTTTAGTATCCCCCGCTAGGCGTAGTCGGGAGACTACGCCTAAGCGTTAATAAATCTCTGATTTATATTTAACTTTAATAGCCAAACACCATATTCATGAGTCAGGGTCATCAAATATACAATCAAGAAGCATTATATTACTTAACGTGAGTTCGACATAAGAACTTCATAATGAATGTAATTATTTTATTTACAAAACATTGATTATCATTTAGTTATACAGATAATTGGCCGTATATTTGTGGTGCTTAAATCACATAAAACCAACCAATTATCATGCATAACCAAGTTGAAATTACTACAATCTATGTAATTGTAGATGAGTTCTGTAAAACATTCCATCAGTTATTGAATCGTCAAGCATTTATTTCAAATACTGCTAAGCCAATCCGCAACAAACCTTGTTCTATGTCAGATGCAGAAGTGATTACTATACTGATATACTTTCACTTACAGGGCTACAGATGCTTAAAACACTTTTACATTAATCATGTACAGAAGCATATGCAGCAAGAATTTCCGCGCACAGTATCTTATAATCGGTTTGTTGAGTTGTCGCAGAAGGTAGCTATACCAATGATATTGTTACTGAAAACGATGATGAATGATAAATGCACCGGTATTAGTTTTATTGATTCAACACCTGTGCGAGTATGTAAAAACCAACGTATTCACGCACACAAAGTATTTAAAGGCATCGCCAACAGGGCATTGCTCTATTGGTTATTTCTTTGGTTTTAAGTTGCATATCATCATCAATGAAAAGGGTGAGTTGTTGAATTACTCATTAACCAAAGCCAGTAAACACGATGCGCAAATAGATTTGATGAAAACATTGGTGAAAGATTTATTTGGCAAGCTGTATGGCGATAAAGGATACTTATCGAAGAGGCTATTTGAAACACTCTTTCACGATGGAGTTCATGTAGTTACCAAGCTGAGAAAGAATATGAAGAACTGCCTAATGTCCATCAAAGACAAAATATTATTGAGAAAAAGAGCAGTGATAGAGTGTGTAAATGACGAACTCAAGAATCAATGCCAGATTGAACATTCCAGACACAGAAGTATGGCCAACTTTATAACCAATCTCGTTTCAGGATTACTGGCTTATTGCTTTCTTCCTAAAAAACCTTCAATTCATATAGAGTTCCATAATGACGCTCAACTCGCACTCATACCATAACTTTATATCGAACTCACGTTACTTAACCTTTCAGGCTGTATAATGGGTAGATGTGTTCACATGAAAGGAATACAAAGATATTGCCATAAGCTGTTTCGATTTTTGTAGAAAAAGATAGGCTTAGAATTATATGCTTATGTAATTATGAGCAATCATATACACTTGATTGCATGAGCCAAAGAAGGGTATATGTTGTCTGATATAATTAGAGACTTTAAAAAGTTTAATGCCAACCAACTATTAAAAAAATACAACAGCCAAAAGAAAGCAAGCGAGACCGGATGTTGAAACGCTTTGAGTTTGCTGTTAAAAAACATAAGCGAAACAGCGAGTATCAAATATGGACGCATGGAAACCATGCGATAGAATTATTTTTTAATGATTTTACTAAACAAAAACTTAACTATATACATCAAAACCCTGTAAGAGCCGGAATAGTTAGAGCAGCACATGAATACATGTATAGCGGTGCTTGTAATTATGCAGGCATAGAAGCAGTGTTAGAAATTGATATGCTTTAGACAGGTTTACTTTATTGTATGGCGTTATGCCCAATTTTAGAACGACACAGCAATGAGACGACTTACATACATATTGACAATTTTATTTTTGGTTGGATGTGGTACAAACGACAAATCAAAAGGTCATCTAAACCAATCTACTGATAGTTTAACAACCCACACAAAAGACAATTCTGATTGGTCATTTGAAAAGGCTCAAGAAAGCAAATTATTTTTTAAAGGTGGGCAGACTTTTGAGACGAATTTATTTGATTTAGAGTATATCGGACAAGTCCCTGCCAACAACAAAGCCCCATTTTTAATCATCTCAGGACGTGACTGTAATGAGTGTGACGCTAACATCTCAATTTACATTCATTCACCCTCGGACGGGAAACTTGTTATTGACGATGGGCAAAATCGTTATCAGTATCCCGGGACAGAAAAGGACTACGAAACTGACAGCGTTCTGTATATTTCAAGAGCATTTTACGGAGAGGTTTTAGAGAACACTAAAGGTGTAATATGGTATGTGAACAGCCTTTTAGAAAATGGAAAAATGGGGCGTTCCGTTTTTTTATCATATATCGACAATGGCTCACTTAAAGACACAACTTACGAAGACAAAGGAAAGCTTGGCGAGACAATTAATTTAGTAAAAAAAGGACTGTGCAACGAAATAGTAGGACGACAATACACGAGCGAACCATGAGAAAAACCGGGCATAACACTGTAAGCTACCCTAAAACTTTAGCTTATTCTAACGCCCCTTTTTCTATTACATCCCAGGTGTGGTCGGCCAGCAGGCGCACGGTAGCTAAAAACTTTTCATAGGGCAGGCTTTTTCCCCATTCATCGGGCGATACCAGCGAGAGGGTTGCTGTGCCATCTTTCTTCTCGTAAACGTGGTAAACTTTATTAATAATAGGCTGAAAGCCAATATTGGCTTCGTATATTTTTTCAGAAATAATTTTACGGTCTTGCAGGGCTTTGGCTTGTTGTGCCAGCAGTTCCATTTGCTTGTAAATCTGCTCCATTTGCATATCGGTTTGCTGCCGCATTGCCGTAACGGCCAGGCCTTTCACCTTAGCTTTATCATCGGGCTTAATGGCAACGCCCCCTACGGTGTGTGCATAAGGCAAAAGCCCGGGGTTTTCGGCCACCTTGTCTTTATCAATGGGGTTTACAAAGGGTATTGCTTCTTTCTTTTCTTCTTCTTTCATGTGCATAGCAAAAGTAAAACGTTTCGCAATGAAAATAGTTATCACAAAATTTTGCAGGCCTGTATATTCGGCTGTTGCCGTTTTGGGGTTTAATAAATTGTTAAGCCCTGAAACACTATGTATTCAGCCTTGTATTATTTGTATCTTGTTACCAATAAAACAGTTATGAAGTATTTTATTGTTGTTCTTTTGGCCATTGGCATTCGTTTACAGGCGCAAAATATTATTAGCGGGCCAACCGTAGGCGGTATTACGGCCACCACTGCGCGAATTTTTATAAAAACCAACTCGCCACAAGCATTTCAGTTAGAAATAGCTGCTGATGAAAATTTCAGCAACCCAATACTCTTTACCGATAGCACCCGAAGCAGTTTATTCGCTTCTGTAATTACCGAAGTATCGGGCCTGCAACCGTTTACCCGTTATTACTATCAGGTTAAATTCAACGGGGTGGCAGATACTGCCACCGGCAGCTTTAAAACTTTTCCGGCCGAAAATGACAACAGTAATTATTTAAAAATTGCGGTAGGTTCTTGCAACTACTTTTTAAACTCGCCTTTGTTTCAAAGCATTAAAGATTTTGAGCCCGATTTTTTTATTCATTTAGGCGACTGGAATTATGTGCCTTCTGTTTCGGGCTTTGGTGCCGAGTATAATCTTTTTCCCGACAGGCGCGCTGCTGCTTTTCCTGAAAAATATAACGACCCCATGATGAAGCAATATATATTGCCCAACATGGGTATAGACTATATTTATGACGATGATTACTCGCAAAACGACAGCGAAGGCGATTTTTATTCCAGCGACTTTATTACACTCGATTCTGCAGGCAATGTTACTACCGTTATTGGTTTAGATACGATGCCACCGGGAGTAAACCCCGGGGCACGCCTGGCCTATCATCAATACTTTCCGGGCTATGCCATGGCCGATTCTTCCGAAGGTATTTTTCATAGTTTTAAAATGGGTAATGCTGAAATTTTTATGACCGATGTGCGCATGCCGCGAACCCCAAGACTAAATGCTTTTAAGTATGACAGTGTAGCAAATTTCTGGCGTTTTCAGCCCGATACAAACCACACCATTTTAGGCCAAGCCCAAAGAGAGTGGTTAATAAACGGCTTAAAAAACTCTACTGCCGACTGGAAAATTATTGGCACCGGACTGGTGTTTAATAAAAACTACCGCAGGTTTATAGACCTGGGCATGCTGCTTCAGGGTCTGGCGGTAAATGTAGCCGGAAGACAAGGTTCGGGGGTAACGCTTGCTTATTCGCTTGCGGTTAACTGGGCGGGCTACCCTACCGACTTAAATGCGGTTTTAAAGCTGAAAGATGAAGGGGTAAAAAACATGATTGCTATTTCTGGCGACACGCACAGTTCAGTTATTGACGATGGCACCAATGCCGGCATACCCGAACTAAACGCCAGCGGACTTGCTGCGGGCGATGAAGCCTTCTTGAATTACTACATCGACTCTATAGTGAAAACCCTGGGCAACCAATCGGTAAAAAATGTACTTTGGAATGTGGGCGGCAATGGTGTAGAAAACATGAATTTCAGCGATAGTTATGGTACCGTAGAAATTTTTGGTGAAGACTCGTTGCGCATGTGTGTGGTTGATGAACTGAATGATAAACTGGCTTGTGTTACCGTGCTGAAAGAAATAGCCAATACTACTGAAACCAAAGTATGGAAAAGCGATGCGGCTATGAATCTTATTTACCCTAACCCGGCAAAAGATGTAATTCATGTATTGCTGAATAGCACCAAAACTTATGATGCTGATGATAAAATAAGATTGTATAATGCCGGTGGCACCTTATTACAGGAAATGCAGCTTAACGGCTCTTCAGAAAAACCTGTTACCATAAACGTAAGTAAGTATGCCAATGGAAACTACTTTATAAAATATGAAGGAAAATATTTGAATGAAACTAAAAAAATAATGCTGCTGAAATAAGCAGTTATAATCTTTGATATTCAAATTTTGGGAAGCCTCTTTCGCCAGTATCGCTAAAAAAATCTATAAAGCGCAGTTTGTAGTAATTGTTTTCCTGATCTTTAACAATGTAAAATTTTCCGGCTATGATATCGTATTTCTCAATATTTATATCAAACGATTTCCAGTCGTAACCAATAGCATCTTTTCTGTTAGTAAAGCTAAACTTGTCGATATCGTCAGCAGTAATATCATCAAAACTTAAAACGCTGTCTTTGGCAGCCAATACATTACTAGGGTTTAATAAAGCACCTGTAACAAGGTAAGGCAACGAGTCGTATTCCAGAAAAATATGAGTATATCTTGTAAACTCAAGGTCGTAAGTGTTTTTTTCAGGAGCCGCTTGCACTATGCTTCCTCCGTTATCAAAAGAAAGATATACCCTGTTGTAGCGGTTGTCTTTAGGTATGTTCACAATGTGTTCGTCACCGCCATCAACCCTTGAAAACCTCACGGTGTAAACACCATTTTGCAGCGATTCAAAAACTACCTTTCTTCTGCCAAGATTAATTTCGTTACTATTTACTCCACGGTCTATAATGTAAACATGTTTTTTTGATTCAACACTACCATTATTAAATATACCCCACTCGCCAATAGCATTTTTTTGAATGTCACCATCAGGGTAATCCCAGGTCCACTTGGCCCCTGACGCAGAAACAATGCCTTCAAAATCTCTGCTTTGGGTATTCCATACCTGCATTAGTTTAGAGCCGTTTAGCCAAATATGGTATCCATTATCATCGGCATCAAAAGCCAAATCCCACGATTCGTTATCTGCTGAAAACACCATTTGATTGGTAAATAAATCGAAATAAAACTGTTTGTCGTATTTACTGGTAAGCGGAATTTGAACGATTTCAGTATCGCCTTGTGGAGGGCGGGGAATGGGTTTTTCTTCTTTAAAGCATGAAGAAAGCATAGTTGCTATTCCGAATAAAAAAATAAAGTGCCAAAGCTGCAACGCTGCGTAAGTTCTTCCGGTTATTTGCAAACTGTATTTTTTCATTGCTTCACAAAGTTAAACCTTAATGAAGTAAAAAATGTTCTGCCCCAGCCTGCCATGGCACTGTTAATGCTACCGCCATGAAACCCTCCGGCAAACCCTCTTGCTGCAACATCGGTAATGTTAAGCATATTCTTTCCGCCTATGGTAACGCTTATTTTATTTTTCAGAAAGATGCGCGATGCAGAAATATCTAAAGTATTAAACGCTGAAAGTTGTTGTTGTACTACTTTATTTTCTTGCAACGAAAGCGTTACTAATTCGCCATTCCATTTATTAAAAACTGAAAGTGTAATTTTTGCTTTAGGTATTGTATAGCTAACCTCGGCACTAACCTCAGGGCTGTAATAAAAATTGGTAGAGGTGGTATCATAATCAAAGCTTCTGCCGGTGTAACTAAAGCCCGCCACTATATTCAGGTTATTATTGAAAGAATATTGTGTTTGCAATTGCAAACCTGTGGTTTTATATTTTCCGAGATTAATATTGGTGGCTTCGTTTTCAAGAAAATTAGTAATAACCAAAAATATATTGTTGTTAATATGATTATAGAAAAATGCAGGCTGAATTTTTAAAAAATGCTTCTGCTTATAGGTATCAGAATATTGAATGTTCAAATTAAGGTTATGAGAAGTTTCAGCTTTTAAATTGGGGTTTCCTAAAATGTTGTGGTTAATATCAACAAACTCAAAGTAAAGTTCTTTTAAATCGGGAGCACGAAACCCGCGCGAATAGGAGGCCCTGATGTTTAGCTGTGCAACAGGTTGTAACTTAATATTCATAACCGGTGTAACAGGGGCTTTGTAAGCAGTGTTGTATGACCAACGGGCACCGGGCTGCAATACCAGCATTTCCCACAGGCGGTAAGTTATATTGAAAAAAACAGCATAATCGCCAATGCTTTGACGGTTATTCTCAATACGTCTTCCAGTGCCTGTTTCATGATTAATATCATAGCCTAGCTGGTAATTAAATTTATCGGCAATCATATCGCGCGATATAACTCCACGCATCAGAATATTGGTAAATCTTGAGGTGTCCTGGTCTTCAGCATTAGAGGTGAGATTTTTTTCCAGCGTGGTTAAATCTTTCAGGTAAGTATCTTTTCTTCTTTGAAAAAAATTGTAGGCTACTACTTTATCTAAATAATGATTTTTAAAAATTTTCCCTTTGGCAGAAATTGCATTATCTATTCTTAAGGTATTGTAGTAATCATCAAAGGCTGTAATATATAAGAGCGGCCTTCTTTCGCCCCTGTTTTCAATAATTTCATGAAAAATATTGCCTGAATAAGTAAGCTGTAAATCCTTAACTTTTACGCTGTATTTAAGGTTGCCAAAATATTGTTGCTTGGGGTTCCAAAGCTTGTTTCTTGAGGTATCTACAGGTGAAAAACCATCGAAAAAATACCTGCCGAATGACGCATGAATATTATGTTTTTTTCTGCTGAACCTGATACTGCCATCTAAATTATATTGACCAACAGTTTCATAGTAAGTATTAACATTGGCAGCAATTGGGTTGTTGTTTCCTTGCTTAGTAATAATATTTACAACGCCTCCCAGTGCATTAGTGCCATATTGCATGGAAACCGGACCTTCAATAATTTCTATTTTTTCAGCATCATTCAAATTAATCTGGCTCATGTCTATATTCCCGTTTATTCTGCCTATAACGGGCACTCCATCAATTAATATTTTTACCTGCTGCCCGCCTAAGCCCTGTAATGCAATGCCACTACCTAAAATCGCATCTTGAGAAACCCTGACATTAAGTTGTTGTTTCAATACATCATTTAAATTGTTAGCACCCCTGCGCTCTATAGATTCTTCTTTAATAACAGTTACGGGATAAAGCGAGCGTTTTGCTTCAGTAGGTGTAAAGCTTGCCGTTACCACAACATCTTCAATAGCTATAGTTACAGGCTCTAAACTTAAACGGCTATTATCTTCAACAATCATTTTTTTACTGTAAGGAATAAATGAAGCGTGAGAAACACTTACTAAAGCTTCACCGGTATAATCGGTGTATATTTTACCTTCAGCATTACTAATTAGCTTTATAACAGAAATATTTTCTTCTGTTGGCTTTATGATGATATGTGCATCTGCTACAGGCTCTTTAGTTACAGCATTTACTAATTGAACAATAGTTGATTGCGCAAAAACAAAACAGGTGCTGTAAAAAAACAGCACCCCAAGAAATAATATTTTTTTAAGCCTGAATATCATTAGTGTGCCACTAATAATTTCTGTGAAAGCTCGCTGCTTCCATCATTAATTTTTACAAAGTAAAAACCATTATTCAGTTCTGATGTAGCTATGCTAAAATTATTTAAGCCTGTATTGGCAATGGCTTGTTTGTTTAAAATTACTTTGCCGCTTAGGTCATAAACAGCAATATTTATGTTGCCTTGTTGTTTTAAGGAAACTAGAATATTAGCAGTATTTGTAGCAGGGTTAGGATATAACGTCAACTCATTCAGGTTGCTGTTTTTATTGTTTCTTACTGAAGCTACTTGTTGAGACAAATTAGTTTTTTCAAACTCTATTCTTCCGGCAGATGAACCTGAAAAACCGGTAAATACCAGCTTATAAATATCGCCTGAAACACTTTTTACAAAAAATGCACGTGTAGAATCTAACTTAAATACAGCATTGTCATAGTCATATTCTTTCCAGTCAAAACCAATGATGTTAAGGCCTTTAGAATAAGTGTAGCCTGCATCAGAATTTAATGTAGCCACATCAACGCCTCTTGCTTCTGCCACTTCCACACCTTTGTTAACCCATGCACCCGTTACAGCGTTGAATGGCGCACCCGTTAAAGAATCTAAGGCGAAATATTTTCTGAATAGAATATCCCACTCTGCTGCATCAGGCTGAACATCTACTACTGCCATGTTCTCTAAATCGTAATAAAAATGATTTTTCGTGTTATACAATTCTTTGTCTATTGTAATGGTTTGTTCATTGCTGTTATCTAAATCTGAAATCAGAATAGTAAATACATAAAAGTCTAAACGCTTGATCCAAATTTTCTTCCACTCGCCATTATTCAGTTTCAATACAAAAAGTCTGTGACCTACTAATTGTCCTATTCCGGTATAAAACAAACAGCCATAATCAGGATGTTGAAGCGAACCAATATTATTTAATGCGCCATATTCCCATGATGTATCTGCATCATAAAGGCGATACATGCCTGTTGTGTCTATATTATTCCAGTTTGAAGTATCGGGGTTGGCAAGCGCATATGCGTGAAGATTCTTAGAATCGTTAGTGCGCACCATGGCAGAGCGTTGAGAAGTGCCAAATTGTAAATCCCAGTTGGTATTAGATACATTTGCCTTTTCTCCATCGGCAAGACTATAGAAACTTTGATTGGCATATTGCGAACCCAATATCACCACATCGTCAACAGTATTTTGAGCATAAGAAATGGTAAAAACCAATAAGAACAGAACCGAAATAAAATTTTTTTTCATTGATTAAGTGTTACTTTTTTGAAATCGAACGCAAAGGAACAATAAAAGTTTGTGGAACTTTAGTATTAGCAGGGCTTATGACATAAAAATTACATTAGCATGACAGAATATAAATAATGGTAAATTTGTAACAATGCAGGCCGTTCTATCGCTGTGCAGCAATGCGCAGAGGAAAGTCCGGGCGACAAAGAGCATGGTGCTACCTAACAGGTAGGTGTTTTGAATTTCTTCAGAACAACAGAAAGTGCCACAGAAAATTACCGCCATACCCTTTGGTATGGTAAGGGTGAAAACGTGTGGTAAAAGCACACGACAATGCTTAGCGATAAGTATTGTGGGTAAACCTCGCCAGTCGAAAGACCAAATAAGTCAGCTTTTGAGTGCTGCTCGCACAATGTTGATGGGTAGGTCGATAGAGGCTGTTAGCAATAACAGTCCCAGATAAATGATAGAAATCCCGGTAATTGCCGGGATACAGAACCCGGCTTACAGGCCTGCAGTTTTTTTAAAAACATTTATTGTATTCTGAATAAAGGATTACAAAATTGTATTTAACAATAATTGTAAATTATTAATGGCAAGGGTTATCAGCTAATTGCAAAAAGAACAATAAGTTTGTCAGAACTATTAAGTGTTAAAATTTCTTTTTTGAATTTTTGATAAACTAAAACTGTGCTGTTGTCTTATTTTATTGTAAACTGAATTTAATTATGAACTTTTATAGTGTTTCACATGCAATAGCAACACCGTTATTCAGATTTATTTTTCTGTTTACTTTTTTTGTTTTTCAGGCTGAATTTATATCTGCACAAATTCCCGAAAGACCCTCGCCACCAAAATTAGTAAACGATTTTGCCAATATTTTAAACCCTGAAGAGCGCGCTGCATTAGAGCAAAAACTAGTTGCTTACAACGATTCTACTTCAACACAAATAGCCATACTTACCATGCCCAATTTGGGAGGTTACGATGCAGCAAGTTTTAGTTTTGAAACTGCTGAAAAATGGGGCATTGGCAAAAAAAGCAAAAACAATGGTGTGCTAATTTTAATGAGCATTGAAGAGCGCGATGTATTTATAGCTACCGGCTATGGCATGGAAGGCGTGTTGCCCGATGCTTTGGCAAAACGCATTGTTAACACACAGCTTATTCCTAATTTTAAACAAGGCAATTTTTACAAAGGCTTTGATGAAGCCACTACTACTATTATAAAACTTGCGGCCGGAGAATATACTGCCGATGACGTAAAGAATGAAACAAAAATCCCTCTATTTGCTATTGTCATCATCATCATTTTTATCATTATTGTTATCTCAAACATTACTCACAGAGGGGGCGGTGGAGGACAAACTTTTAGCGGCAAAGGCTCTAGAAGTTATAGAAGTGGTGGCCCTATAATTTGGACCGGTGGCGGACGCTCATCATGGGGAGGCGGAGGCAGTTTTGGCGGTGGCGGCTTCGGTGGTTTTGGTGGTTTTGGTGGCGGTAGTTTTGGTGGTGGCGGAGCTGGAGGGAAGTGGTAAAAACACAAATTGTATATGCTGAATAAAGCTCCTGATAACTTACACAAAAATAATTTTTCTTCGTTTGGAAGATATAAAGGGCTAATTGCCGATACTGATATTGCAAGCTGGCAATCGGGTTTTGCAGATAGAAGATTGAAGCGCAAAGGTTGGCTGTATGCAGGCATATACAATGCAGAATTTGCCATAGGTTATGCCATTGCCGATACCGGATATTTAGGCAAAGCATTTATTTATTGTTACCATTTTCCTACCAAAACATTTATTGAAGAAGCGGCACAATTTCCTTTTTATTTTTCAAATGATTTTATGCCTTCGTTAAATACTGAATGGCGCTTTAGCAGTGGCAATAAAATTTGGCAAATATCTCCTAACCACGATGATTTAGAATTTCGTTTTGAAAGTAAAAAACTGAAAGTTGATTTTACATTAATCAACTACAAAAACGGCATGAGCACTATTGCGCCAGCGCAAAACCGCCCGTTTAATTTCACTTTTAAAAATGCAGCTATTACAACTAAAGCTACTATTCAGCTTCAGAGTAAAGAATATGTTGTTGATGGAAAATTTGCAGTGCTCGATTTCACTTTAGGCTTTCCGCCACGCGAAACAAAATGGCATTGGGCAAGCGCTACGGGCACTACCGAAAATCAAAAATCTATAGGTATTAATTTGGTGGCTTTGTTTAATGAAAGCTTGGAAAATGTATTGTTTGTTGATGGCAATTTATACCCGTTAGATAAAGCGGTATTTCGTTTTTCTGAACCGGCCGATAAAACGCCCTGGCATATAAAAACTAACGATGGTGTTTTAGATATGCACTTTTACCCCGAAGGCGCAAGAAAAGATTATATCAATGTGGGGTTCTTAAAGCATCAGTTTATTCAGCCCTTCGGAAAGTTTGAAGGCAAAATAAATGTAGATGGTAATTGTATAGCATTCACCGCTTATGGCGTAACCGAAAATCATCACTCAATTTGGTAAAACAGTCAGTCAACTGACTGAATTAACGTTAATTCAGTCAGTTGACTGACTGAATTTAGGTTTTTTGAGTATTTTTGAGAAAACTTATTGACATGAATGCTATTCCAAGAATATTGCAAAATGCTATTTCTAAAAGAATAGGTGAGAACAAAGTGCTATTGCTTTATGGCACCAGAAGGGTGGGCAAAACCCGCTTAATTCAAGCTATATACGAAGCAAACAAAAGAAAATCTTTATTTCTGAATGGAGAAGATTTTGATGTTCAGGAAATACTTGCGAAGCGCACAACCGCTAATTACAAAAGACTACTTGGCACAAAACAACTTTTGTTTATTGATGAAGCACAAGCCATAAAAGATATAGGAAAAATATTAAAACTGCTTATTGATAGTTTTCCAAAACTTACCATTATTGCCACAGGTTCTTCTTCGTTCGATTTAATGAATAAATCCGGTGAGCCACTTACGGGAAGGGGCTACCAATATACTATGTACCCCATTGCTTTTCAGGAAATAATAAAATATAAAAACACACTTTCAGCCTTTCAGGAATTAGATGAACGCTTGGTGTATGGCTCTTATCCTGAAGTAATAACTATTGCCGATATAGAAGAAAAACAAACCTATTTAAAAACTATTGTGCAGCAGTATTTGTTGAAAGACATTTTTATATACGAAACGGTAAAAAACGCTAACAAAATTTTCGATTTGCTGAAGCTTTTAGCATATCAGGTGGGTAACGAAGTTTCGTTAGATGAGTTGGGAAAGACATTAGGTATTAGCAAAAATACTGTTGAACGCTATCTAGATTTACTCACCAAAGTATTTGTAATATTCAGGCTGGGGGGCTATAGTAGTAACTTAAGAAAAGAAGTGGTAAAATCTTCTAAATGGTATTTTTTCGATAATGGTATTCGCAACGCCATTATTTCTGATTTTAGAGATATTGCTCTAAGACCCGACAAAGGACAATTATGGGAAAACTACTGTATTTATGAAAGAATTAAAAAACAGCATTATGCAAGTAAGCATTGCGAATATTATTTCTGGCGCACCTACGACCAACAAGAAGTAGATTTAATTGAAACAGAAAATTCAAAAATGAATGCTTTTGAATTTAAGTGGAAAAACAATAAGCCCATAAAGCCACCTAAATTTTTTGCCGATAATTACCCAAATGCAAAGTTTCAGATTGTTAGCAAAGAGAATTTTGAAGAATATTTATAACAAATTATTTCACCACACATTCCATTAGCAAAGTATCGCCAATAAAGCCTTGTAAGCTATCGCCAATAGTTACTTCGCCAACACCGGCAGGTGTGCCCGTGTAAATTAAATCGCCTTTTTGCAAAGTGAAGTAACTCGATACAAAAGCGATAATTTTTTCAATGCTAAAAATCATATCGTTGCTATTTCCTTGCTGCACTATAATATCATTTTTTTTCAGACTGAAATGAATGCCATTTTCTGAAGAAATATTTTCCAACGAAACAAAATTTCCTAATACTGCTGAGCCGTCAAAGCCTTTTGCCAGTTCCCACGGCAAACCTTTTGCCTTTAGGTTATTTTGTAAATCACGGGCAGTGAAATCAATGCCTACAGTAATTTCATCGAAATATTTACTTGCAAATTTTTCCTGAATATGCTTCCCATTTTTATTAATCTTCACCACCAACTCACATTCGTAGTGTATAGATTTTGAAAATTCAGGATAATAAAAAGGTGCGCCATCTTTTAGTAAAGCCGTAGCAGGTTTCATAAAAATTACGGGCGATTCGGGTACAGCATTATTTAATTCTTTGGCGTGTTCGCTATAGTTTCTGCCTACACAAAATATTTTCATGGTTGTATTTATTTGCTGTTATAAATATTCATGGTTCTTTCTAAACCAATAGTGCCAAAGCTTTTAATAGCTTCAATTACAATATCTATTCTTTCGTCTAAAGTTTTTTCTTCATCGTTGCTCCAGTTACCCAGTACATAATCTACTTGCCTGCCTTTAGAAAATTCGCTGCCTACACCAAAGCGCAAGCGTGCGTAATTTTCAGAAGCAAACGTTTCGGCAATATGTTTTAAACCGTTGTGTCCTCCTGCGCTTCCTTTAGCGCGTATTCTTATTTTTCCGAAGGGCAGCGCAATATCATCAGTTATCACTAATAAATTTTCAGGCTGAATTTTTTGTGTGGTGAGCCAATAGCGCACAGCATTACCACTTAAATTCATGTAGGTGGTAGGTTTTATTAAAACGAAGGTTCTGCCTTTAAACTTGTATTCGGCAGTCATAGCAAGGCGTTCAGTTTTAAATGAAAGGTTTTCTTGCTTCGCCAGCTTATCTAATACCTTAAAGCCAATATTGTGTCGGGTATTTTCGTATTCAGCGCCAATATTTCCTAAACCTGCTATTAGATATTTCATAAGATATTTGAAAAATGAAATAGAGGCTGTTTCAAAAGTCTGTCATGGTGAGCTTGTCGAACCATGAAAATTTTGATAATGCATATCCTTCGATAAACTCAGGATGACACTTATAAAGCTCCAAAGACTTTTGAGCTGCCTCTATTTACAAAAATAAGTTTTTGTACTGCCAAATTTTAAAACTTCTTCAAGCCGTCTTCTAAAAAGTTTTTGTATTCATTTGCATCGGGCATATAACCTACAGGCTCGTTCAATACTTTTCCTTCAGCATTCATTAAAACGTAATAAGGTTGCGTATTGGTTTTAAAAGTACAGGTTTGATATTCGCTCCACTTATTGCCGATAGTGCGAATTTTCTTTCCGGTGCAATCAGAAACTTTTTGTTCGGCTTCGGGCAATTCAGTTTTATCATCAACATACAGCGAAATCAATACGTAATCGTCTTTCAGTATAGAAAGAATTTCCGGTTCAACCCATACGTTCTCTTCCATCTTTCTGCAATTCACACAGCTCCAACCTGTAAAATCTACCATTACAGGTTTATTTACACGCTTGGCAAATTCCAACCCTTCATTCAAATCTTTGAAGCAATTAATATCGTATGGGCATTTGCTTTTGGTTTCAAAAATGGAATAGAAAGCAGGGGGCGGAAAACCGCTCAACAGCTTAAGGTTTGCCCCTTTCAATCCCGGAATTAAATACAAGGCAAAAGCAAAAAAGATGCTGGCAAAAAACCAACGGGTGGCTGAAATTTTATTCACCGGGCTATCGTGCGGAAATTTGATTTTTCCTAAAATATATAAGCCCGTAGCAACTGCTATTACCAACCAAATGCCTAAGAATATTTCGCGCTTTAAGAAACCCCAATGGTAAGCCAAATCTACATTCGATAAAAATTTTAAGGCTAAGCCTAATTCTAAAAAGCCTAAAACTACTTTTACTGAATTTAACCAACCGCCCGATTTTGGTAAGGTATTTAACCATCCCGGAAAGGCAGCAAACAAGCCAAACGGCAACGCCAAAGCCAACGAAAAGCCAAACATACCCATTAGTGGGCCGCTATTGCTGCCGCCTACTGCGGCTTCAACTAACAAAGTGCCAATAATAGGACCAGTACAAGAAAACGAAACTAATGAAAGGGTAAAAGCCATGAAGAAAATACCAATCAAGCCACCACGATCGCTCATGCTATCCATTTTGTTTACAAAAGATGAGGGCAAGGTAATTTCGAAATAACCGAAAAACGAAATGGCAAAAATTACGAAGATGACAAAGAAGGCAAGATTGAAAAACGCATTGCTCGCCATTTCGTTGAGCGCATCGGCACCTAAAAGTTTTGTAACAATAAAGCCAAGCCCAACATAAATAATTATGATAGAAATGCCATATAGTAAAGCATTCATTAATCCTTTTTCACGGGTTTTGCTGGTTTTGGTGAAGAAGCTTACCGTCATAGGAATAATAGGGAACACGCAAGGTGTAAGCAATGCCAGCAAACCGCCAATAAAGCCTGCAAGAAAAATGCCCCAGAGCGAACGAGAAGAACCTTCCTTTTGAGTGTTAAAGGATGAAGGCTGGATGTCAGAAGATTTAACGACTGTAGTGTCTTCTGGCTTTACTTCAGCTAATTCAGTCGTTGTGTCATTTTCAGCATTATTTGCGACTTGCTCTTCTGATAACTGATTACTGTTAACTGATAACTCCTCTTTCGGAAAAGTAAAACTGAAATCAACTTCTGTTGGTGGAAGACAACTTTCATCGTTACAAGTCATATATTCTAATGTGCCCGTAACTTTAGTGCTTCGATCAGTAACTTTAACTTTTTGTTTGAAAACAGCACGTTTACCAAACTTTTTTATTTCAATTCCAAAAACTTCATCCATGCCTTCTTTAATCTTATCTCCGGTTTCAGAGGGCTTTCCGGAAAACGTTATTTTACTGTTTTTATCAAACCTGAAAGAAGTAGGAATGGGGCCATCACCATTAATTTCCTGCGCATATACATACCAGCCCTCGTCTAGTTTAGCTTCAAAAACTAAAAAGAATTCGTTTTCTGAAATGGGTTCCGTTTTGAAACTCCATTTTACGGGGTCTAAAATTTGAGCAAAGGTATTGTAGGCAACAAATGCAAATAAGCAAAACAGAGTAAATTTTTTCATGCAACAAATTTAACAATCTATGTATGCCCCACAACGTAATAAATATTACAATGGTTTAGGGAAAGTGTTAAAAGATGTTTATGCTGAAAATAGAAGACTCGTTTTAAGCTTTAACAGCCACCTGTTTCACCAAGCTTACAAACAAACCTCTGCCGTCTTCATTACCCAAAATAGCTTCGGCAGCGCGCTCAGGGTGTGGCATCATGCCAAAAACATTTCTGCCTGCATTGCAAATGCCTGCGATGTTTTCTAACGAGCCATTAGGGTTGGCTTCGGCAGTAACTTCAGCATTTTCATTACAATATTTGAATAAAATCTGGTCGTTATCTTTCAACGATTGTATAGTGGCTGCATCGGCATAATATCTGCCTTCAGCATGGGCTATTGGAATTTTATAAGCTGTATTTAAATTTAATTCAGCAGTTACACGACTTTTTAATGTTTCAGGTTTAATGAATACATTTTTACAGTTAAACAATTGTTTTTCGTTACGCAACAAGGCACCGGGTAACAAATGAGATTCACATAAAATTTGAAAGCCGTTACAAACGCCAAACACCAGGCCGCCACGATTGGCATGAGCAATTACACTTTCCATTACTGGCGAAAAACGGGCAATAGCACCACTACGCAAATAATCGCCATAAGAAAACCCGCCCGGCAACACTACGCAATCTTCAACAGTAAAATCGGCAGGCACAGGGTCTTTATGCCACAATACTCTTACTTCTTGTTGCATTACATCTTGCAATACGTGAATCATGTCTTGGTCGCAATTACTGCCCGGAAAAACTACTACTCCAAATTTCATTATTTATGATTTTCTTTTTTTATTTTATTTTAAATACTGAAACGCCAGGATGCTTAAAAATAACGACCAAAAAAACGTTTCGGGTACATACCATTTTCTGAAACTGAGAAAAAAGTAGCTCAAAATTATAGATAATGGCGCACTTAATATTAAAAAGTGATTCAGTGTAAGTTTATTCAGAAATAATGAAGAAAAAGAAAGTATCACAATACCCCACAACATCAGCGTTAAGAACTTACGAAACTGAATAGGGCTTTTCATAAAATTATTTTGAAGCAAATACACCGAAATGCCTAGCATTATTAGTATTTCACCGCCAATCCAAACCAAATCGGGGCCACCTTCTATCAGCACATTAAATTCAGCATATACGCTTTCAAAAGTGGCTAAGAAAAATTTTGCCAGTTTATCGTTCCAAAAATAAAGTGTGCCTGAAAGAAAAAAGGGCACCAACACACCAATAACCCCTATTACCCATTCACGCCAGGCAAAAGGGCGCAATATGCTAAGCCCAATAAAAAATAATAGCAATATTGATAGTGAGGGGAAATAAAAAAGCGAGCTTATGCCTATCATTAGCCCTACATCGAAAATATCTTTTTCGCACTGTGCTTTTTTATAAACCGAAAACATTTTAATAACTATAAAAACAATAAAGGTATTTACAATAAGCACCGGACTAAAAAACAAATATTCGCGAAACAAAGTGGCACACAGCACATACAATAGGCTGGGTACGTAAGTTATTTTAGGAAACAACTTAATATCGTTTACAAAACGGTTAATGGCAATAGCCTGTATAAAAACCAACAAAACCGAAAGAAAAAAAAAGAAATAGAAATTATTGCCGGAAATGCGCTTTAACCAAACAGTAAGCAAACTATAAAAAGGCGACTGAAAATCGCTTAAAACAAACCATTCAGGATTAACTAATACTACAGCATTCAGCAACAACAAAATTAGCAGTAATAATATGCCCAGCACAATTCTGTTGTTGTTAAAAATAGCAATCATTGTTTTAGCTTTTCTATTACTTCTTGAATACTATAAGCACTTTGTTCGCCTGTATTCATGTTTTTTAGTTGAATGGTATTGTTTTTAATTTCCTCATCGCCCACAAAGGCCACAAAAGAAATTTTCTTGGCATTGGCATATTTCATCTGCTTATCCATTTTCACATTAGCCGGGTATATTTCTGCCGAAATATTTTCGGCACGAATTTGCTGCACATAATTGAAGGCCGTTAACTCACTAACGCTGCCAAAATTTACAAACATTACTTTGGTGGTGGCTGCTTCCAAATTCAATTGGCTGAACAAGCCCAGCTCTTCCATAACATCGTAAATACGCTCAATTCCGAAAGAAATACCAACGCCCGAAACGCCTTGCAAGCCAAATACTCCTGTAAGGTTATCGTACCTGCCGCCACCACCAATACTACCCATTTGCACATTGTTGGCTTTTACTTCAAAGATGGTTCCGGTGTAGTAGTCAAGGCCACGGGCGAGGGTAAACTGAAACTTCAAATTTTTACTAAAGCCGTCATCAAAAAAACCTGTAATTCTCCTTAATTCTTCAACACCCAATAAACCTATTTCAATTTTGTTTTCCCTGAAAATATCCTCAAACCATTTTAAGGCGTATTTCCAAGGATGCCTATTATTCTTCAAATCTATTGCCTTAAATAAACTCCAAAATTCTTCATAACTAATTCCTATCTCTTCTAATTTTTGCCCTAAATTATCGGGATGTTTTTCAATATTGTCTATAATATTTATAAAAGCATTAGTGTTTTCTTTTACATTGAATAATTCGCAGAACCCAATTAATATTTTTCTATTGTTAAACTGAATAGTTACATCAATTCCTAATTGTTTAAATGCTTCAGCATAAATCGACACCAACTCTACTTCATTCAGCAAACTATCGCTGCCCACTACATCGGCATCGCATTGATAGAACTCGCGATAACGACCTTTTTGTGGCCTGTCAGCACGCCAAACAGGTTGTATTTGGTAGCGTTTAAAGGGGAAAGCAATTTCATTTTGGTGCATCACCACATAGCGGGCAAAAGGAATTGTGAGGTCGTAGCGCAAGCCTTTTTCTGTTAGTTTAGAAGCTAGTTTTTTTACTCTACTTCTTAGTTCATCTTTTATTTCTTCATTGATTTTGGAATTTGATAAATCCTTTTCTGCATATTTATTTACTAAATCATCTACAATTTCATTTTCAGCTAGTTTTTGAAAATCTTTTAATTCTTCTTTCGAGAAATCAGCGAAGGGATTTCCCGAATTCAAAATTCTGAACAACAACTTATCGCCTTCTTCTCCATATTTTCCCTCCAGTGTAGAAAGGTTTTCCATCACGGGTGTTTCAATAGGCTGAAAGCCATATTTTTCAAAAACGCTTTTAATAGTATTGAAAATATATTGTCGTTTACGAAGTTCTGTTGGACCAAAATCACGAGTGCCTTTAGGCAATGAAGGTTTAATTTTTGTCATGTGTAGTTATGCTGTTATTGCCGCTTGCAAAGATAGCTTCAAAACATTTACTATATTGCCCCGCAATATTTTTAGCTCATGAATACTATAAAAACGCCCTCACTTTTTACTGCACTTTTTCCAATTATTGTTTTGGTAAGCTTATTGGGAATTAACGTGTTGCTATATGGTGGAGATAGTTCTTATGGGCCTAATCAATTGGCATTAATTTTTAGTGCAGCTGTTGCGGGTATTTCTGCTTTTAGGTTAGGACGCAGTTGGGAAGCTCTTCAGGATGGCATTGTAAATAGCATTAGCTCTTCCATGAGTGCCATTTTAATATTGTTGTTAATTGGCGCGTTAGCGGGGACATGGCTATTGAGTGGCATTGTCCCGGCTATGATTTTTTATGGCTTAAAAATATTATCGCCATCTATTTTTTTATTTGCTGCATGTGTAGTTTGCGCAGTGGTTTCTGTTGCAACAGGAAGTTCGTGGAGTACCGTGGCTACTGTTGGCATTGCACTGTTAGGAATTGGCAAGGCCATGGGGTTTAATGAAGCTTTGGTTGCAGGAGCTATTATTTCGGGTGCATATTTTGGCGATAAAATGTCACCCCTTTCTGATACTACTAACCTTGCCCCCGCTGTTGCCGGAACCGATTTGTTTACCCATATACGCTATATGGTTTATACTACAGTGCCTTCTATAGTAATCACATTATTGATTTTTCTGGCTATTGGTTTTTTCAGAGACAGCTCGGCAGAAATTGAAAATGTACAGCCTGTGTTAGACTCTATTAGTAGCAAGTTCAACATTAATCCTGTTTTGTTTTTAGTGCCACTGTTGGTTATTGGTATGATTGTAAAAAAAGTACCTGCGTTACCTGCTTTATTAGTGGGGGCCATTTTAGGAGGCATTATGGCTATTATTATGCAGCCTCATATTATTACTGAAATTTCGGGAGAAAGCAGCAACTATATTAAAGCTTGTTATGTGGCAGTGCACAATGCCATGTTTGGCGAAATTGCCATTCCTGCGGGGCACCCGATAGTAGATAAACTGCTTAGCACCAGAGGCATGGCAGGCATGCTGAATACTGTGTGGCTAATTACTTGTGCAATGGTATTTGGTGGAGTAATGGAGACCGCAGGCATGTTGCAGCGCATTACGCAATCTATTATTCAACTGGCACATTCTACAGGCTCGTTAATTGCCTCTACGGTGGGCACTTGCATGTTTTTTAATATTACCGCTTCCGACCAATACCTGGCCATTATTGTTCCAGGAAAAATGTTTGCCAAAACTTATGCAGATAGAAATTTAGCGCCTCAAAATTTAAGTCGCTCACTGGAAGATGCCGGAACGGTTACCTCTGTATTAATTCCTTGGAATACCTGTGGCGCAACACAGGCTTCAGTACTAGGTGTAGCTACTTTTGCTTATGCCCCTTATTGTTTTTTCAATATCATTAGCCCATTTATGAGCATTGTGTTTGGGTATTTAAATATTAAAATTGCTAAAATTGACCCTGAAAAATAGTTAAGTTTAGAAGGTTACTTTCTCTCAATTTTTTCGCCTTGTTGTATGCGCCATATTTTTACATAGCGTAAAAAAACACCCCATGCACCAAATACTGAAATAATGAAGCCGGGTTTCCCATCTAAAAAGCCTAATTGAACGATGTATCTTTTTGAGAAAGCTGCTGCGGGTTTTATTGCCAAATGAAATAGGCTTACATTTCTTGTTTTATCTAGTTTGTCATAAGCCGCCCAAGTAGAATAACGATAATTTTTCAGCAGGTGATTTTCCAGACCTTTGTATTGATAAGTATCGTGAATTAAAACGTTACTTAGTTTTCCAACACTTCCTTTTGCAATAATTTCTGCATGAACATTTTTATCTTCATATCTGCAAAAATCGCGTTTAAAGAGTCTTATTACGCTGTCGTTTTTCCAAACATATTTCAGGGGTTTACCCATAAAAATATTACTGCGGGTTATCCAATAAGCCACATGGGCTACAGGCTGTTGAACGGCCTTTAAAATTTCTGTTTTTAATGCTTCTGTAATTCTTTCATCAGCATCTAAAAGTAAAATCCATTCGTGTGTTGCTTGTGGGATGGCCCAGTTTTTTTGCGAAGCAGAATAACCATATTCACGTTGTATAATTTTTACTTTTTCAAATTGTGTGGCTATACTTAATGTATTGTCGGTGCTAAAAGAATCTACTATTAAAATTTCATCAGCAAATGATACACATGCAATGGCTTCGGCAATATTATCTTGCTCGTTGTAGGTTGGAATAATAGCAGTAAGCTTTGGCATATTAATCTCACATTCTCTTCAAAAGAAGCTAGTTACTTATTTTCAGTTTAGATTCATGCAAATGTATGCAAAACGGAACAAGTAAAAAGAATGTATAAAAGGTCACTCCCACTTGTGTTTCAAAGGTGTATTCTGAAAAAAAAGAAGTAAACGTAATAATTGAAATTCCCGATACTAAAACATTTCTCCATGCGCCCTTGTAAAACAAGGGTAAAAAAAACGATGATATAAATAACAATAAGCCGGTAAGACCCAAGCCGGCATATGTATATACCCATTGATTATGGGGTAGCTTTTTGTTTTCTTCGGGAATATCAGGAAACAAGCGGCTATACATACTATGGGTAGCTTGTTTTACATCTCCATAGCCTACCCCTAGCAGCTTATTGCTATTGCCCACTTCTATACCGCTTCTTATGGAGAGCAATCTTCTGCCGTCAGAACCTACTATATTGTAGTTGCCTGAAAAATAATTTTCGAGTTCATATTTCATATAGCGATACTTCATGTTTAGCGTAGGTGAAAAATTAATGCCTAGTATAATTATGGTTGCTAAAGAAACTGTCATAATTATTAAAACTTTATAGCTTTTGTTTTCTATAACATGCAATAGTGTTAGCAGCAAGGCTGTTGTATAAAATGCCAGCAAACCACTTCTAACAGCCAGCAGATGTAAAAAAACCACCAAATAAAACAATGCAAAAAACATGGTGTTTCTCTTCCAAGTCAAGTCAATAATTTTTTGTTTGAGCAGATAATATCCAACTACAATTGCCATTACAATCATAAGGCTAAAGCGAATATGGTTGGTTGGTGTAATTAAAACTTTTCCGTAGCCATAAGATGCGGTTATTTCTGAAAAGTTCATTAATAAATAAAACAGGCTCCACAACGAACTTAAAACTATAAGCCAAAAATAAGTTTTCAGTACAATTGTAAAACCTTTTTGTTGAATAGGGAGCAATACAAAAAGCGAAACGGACAATAAAACAAAAGGCAGTTTTATTCTTATTGCATTAAAATATGCTGAAGTATCGCTGCTCCATAACCCGCTAATTACAACTAAGAAATAAAATGCTGCAATAACTAAAAATGAAGGAATGGTTAAAAACTGAACTAGCCGTTGCCTAAAGTTTTGCTGAAACAATGCTGTCAATACCAATACAAAAATACCAATGCTTATCATGGCACGCGATAATGGCAAGCCCATTACTATCAACATTAAACCCAGGTAAGTAAAATAATCTTTGTTACGTTGCAAGAATGCCTTCATTAACAGTGGTGGTTTCCTTCTGCCTAAAAAATCAGCTACAAATAACGCTAAAAACCCTTGTTTCATTGTATCTGTTAATCAACGTAATTATGCACTTTGAAAAAATATTAATATATGAGCCCTATTCATTAATTTCGCAATTGTGAGTATAGATGCCAACGAAATAAAACGCCAGAAAGACGAGCTTTTTGAGCGTGAGTTTCTTCCACATATAGATGCCCTTTACAACTTCGCTTACCACTTAACGTATAACGAAGACGATGCCAATGATTTGGTTCAGGAAACTTTTTTAAAATCGTATCGTTTTATTGATTCGTATGAACAGGGTACCAATGCTAAGGCGTGGTTATTTAAAATTCTGAAAAATGGATTTATTAATGATTACCGGAAAAAAACCAAAGAGCCTGATAAGATTGATTACGAAGATGTAGTGTTTAATCATGACAACGAAGATGCAAGACACGTAGGTACGGTTGATATGAGGCAGGAAATTTTTCAGGGAATGATAGGCGATGAAGTAACCAAAGCCATAAATTCATTACCTGTAGATTTCAGAACAGTTATATTACTTTGCGATATTGAAGGTTTTTCTTATGAAGAAATTGCAAAAATCATTAATATACCTATTGGCACTGTAAGGTCGAGGTTACATAGAGCAAGACATATGCTGAAAGAAGAATTGAAAGAATACGCTAAAAAATTAGGTTATAAAGAAACGGACTAATTATGCGAAGATATTATGACGATAATAATTGCAATCGCCTAATGAAGCTGGTTAGCATTGCATTAGATGGTGGCATGACCCCTGCTGAGGAACAGCATTTTTTAGAAGAAATAAGTAAATGCGACTATTGCTTAACCCGTTTCGAAATTGAAAAAACATTTAAGCAATTTCTGCAAACCAAAGTGAACAAGAAGCCTGTTAGTGAGAATTGTATAAATGCCATAAAGGCTAAAATTAACGGGCAAGAAGGATAATTCCTTTCATTTTTTTCTTATTTCGGAAATTTTTCATGCAACATTACCCGTTGTGCCTGCTTTAGATGTCGTAATGCGTGTAGCGTAAGCACCTCAAATGTATCTCCTAAATTTAATTTCAATATAGAAGTAACGGGCGAAGTAATTTTTAAATTATTCCAATCTAAATTTTTTGCAGTTTCTAATTGCACCGAAAGTAGTTGTAAGTTTTCATAAAAATTGCGCAAAACTTCGTGTGAATATTTTTTACTTTTTTCTGGTTTAAACTTTGGGGGTGCAGGAATGGGCACTTTTATTGAAGGGTCAACAGCAAAGATCATCACTTTTCCCGCTAAAGAAATCTTCATATAGTTTTTAGCATATTTTTTTTCTTTTTCGCCTGTTAAAATCACTTTATCTAGGCCTTTCAAATATCCATTAAAAGCCAAAATTAAATGTTCAATACATTCGGCAACGCTCCACGAATTGGAAGAAGGTTTCCAGTTTAATTGCGCTTCACTTAAAGGCTTTAATTCAGTATCAATAATTCTACACGCATCCTGAATCCGGGTTTGAAAAACTTTTAGGTTGGCTTCGTTAAGGCTCATAATAACAACAGTGTTGAGTTATGCTAATTTAAAGGTTATTTTAATTAATGGATCTTTAATTTCAATTTAATAAAAATTAATGTTAGGCTTAATTATTTGCAGATTATTATAAAATGAAAAAGGCTGTTTCTATTACGAAACAGCCTTGATAATATGAATAAATAATATCTACTACCTGTCGAACATTACCCTCTTATACTTCTGGTACTTTTTACTTCCGAATGGGTTTTTCTCTTTTAAATATGACTTACCAATCACATAGCTTATTGAAGCAGTAGTGAACAGAAATCCGTCTTTACCGCCCGGATTACCTCTTTGTTGCCCTGCTTCAGTAATTCTTCCATAACGACCTTCAGGGTCATTTTCAGGCGAACGTCTTGAAAGTTCATACACCATTTTGGCTCTGTCTTTTCCGTAGAAAGCATCAATATCTGCTTTGTCAGGATATTTATTACTTACGTCATCAATGTAATCAGTAAATGTGAAGCGGTGTGCGAATTCTAACGTAAGTGTAATTTCTCTGGTAAGGTTATATTTTAAACCTAAACCTATTGGCATACTTGGCTGAATTAAGGAATATTTGTTTCCATATCCGGGTATTCCCTGACCTTCGGTGCCAATATTTCTAAGGCTTACCCACTCGCCATTATATTCAGCTTTTGGATTGAAATAAAACAAGCCCAGCCCTGCAGTTACGTAAGGAGCAATTCTCCATTTGGTGCTGCCAGCCGCATAAGGCATTAAATGTATTTCTGCCATAATTGCAGCTTCTACAACCGGAGATTTAAAGTGCAAATTTCTATAGTTTCTGAACCAATCGCCATCCTGAATTTCTTTGTAATCAGTTAAACGGTCATCACCTGCCAGGCGACCATATGTTAAAGTAGCTTTTGCAGTTACCCATTTGTTAAAACCAATACGATAAAACGCACCAACTGCAGGCCTCCAAAATGACGAACTTACATCGCTGAAATAAAACTTTCCATCGGGCTCTTTTTTACCCAAATCGCCTAAAAAGTTAGATGTTCCAAATGAAACCCCGGCTTCTTTTGTTTGAGCAAACGCTCCAAAGCCCGATAATAATAGTGCCATCAACACAACAGTTACCCTTTTCATACTCACAAATTTTCCTTCGTTTACAATAGAGATTCTTTTCCCTCAGCAATGTATTACGAAGCAGTACAAAAAAGGTTACACAAAAATTGAATTTTTTACTGAGAGCGTTTAAATCTTTATGGTTCTCATAAAATCTACCGTAACTTGAATATCGTCATACAGCACCCTGTCTTTATCATGAAACGGTACTATTTTTCGATAATCTTCTTTTATATCTTCAATTACAGGCGAACTCTTTAGTGGTTTTCTAAAATCGAGTGCCTGCATAGCGGTAAGAAATTCAATTGCCAATACCTTTTCTATATTATAAACTATCTTATAGCACTTTACCGCAGCATTAGCCCCCATACTTACATGGTCTTCTTGTCCATCGCTTGAAGTAATAGTATCTACAGAAGCCGGAGTTGCCAGTTGCTTGTTCATACTTACAATAGAAGCCGCGGTGTATTGTGGTATCATTAAGCCTGAATTCAGCCCTGAGTTTTCTATTAAAAAATGTGGCAAATTTCTTTTTCCTGAAATTAACTGAAAGGTTCTTCTTTCTGAAATACTTGCCAGCTCAGCCATGCCCATGCCTAAATAATCTAATGCCAAGGCCAACGGCTCGCCATGAAAATTTCCGCCTGAAAGTATTTTATCTTCTTCAGGAAAAATTAAAGGATTATCGGTTACAGAGTTTATTTCAGTTTCAAAAACATTATTTACGTGGGCAATTACGCCACGTGTAGCACCATGTACCTGAGGCACACAGCGAAATGAATAGGGGTCTTGCACATTAAACTTTTGCTGTTGCGCAATTTCACTGCCTTCTAAAAACTTTAATACTTGTTGTGCGCTATCTAATTGCCCGTGGTGAGGACGTATTTTATGAATAGCCTCATGAAAAGGATCTAACTGGCAATTAAAAGCATCTAAAGAAATAGCTGCTGTAAGGTCGGCTAACTTTACCACCCGTTTAGATTCTAACAAGCTCCAGCAGCCCCATGCGCTCATAAATTGAGTGCCATTAATTAATGCTAACCCTTCTTTAGCCTTTAGTATTACAGGCTGAATATTTAACTCACTAAAAACCTCAGCAGTTTTTCTGATTTCATTTTTGTACCGAACACTACCCATTCCAATAAGCGGCAAACACAAATGTGCCAAGGGTGCCAAATCGCCAGAAGCGCCCAACGAACCGGTTTCCCATACCACCGGATATATTTCATGATTAAAAAGCTCTATTAATTTTTCAATTACTTCTACCGTTACACCCGAATAGCCTAATGCCAGTCCTTTCATTTTCAGTATCATCATCAGTTTTACTACTTCGGGCATTACCTCGTTGCCCATGCCACAGGCATGGCTCATTAATAGGTTTTCCTGCAATTGCTCTAGTTGTGTTTTATCTATTTGTACATTGCATAATGAACCAAAACCCGTATTGATACCATAAAATCTGGCATCGGGCAAGTTTATTTTTGCTTCCAGAAAACTTCTGCATTGTTGCACTTTTTCTTTGGCTTCATTAGAAAGCGTAAGCTGAAAAGTTTCGTTTAATACAGCTCTTAGTTCATCTACCTGTAGATGTTGGGTAGTTATGGGGTAGGTTTTCATGGCAATAGATTGTTTGCTTAATGGCAAAGTTCATTTTTTTGAATGATATAGATTACTTATGCTTTATGGGCATAACCTGTGTATAAACCAACATTTATTCACATTTAATGTTAAGCCACTGTTAATCAATGCTTTTTTACTAAATAAAATTGACAAATTATTCTTGCGGATGTACTTTTGCAGCAAGTATTGATTATATGATAAAAATTTACCCTTCAAAATTTAAAAATCCCTTAAATTTTATGTTTTTAAAACATTTTAGAAAGCTGTTTTTCTTAGCTTTATTTTTCATTTCTGCTCAGGTTTGGGGGCA
>CAZIZP010000023.1:0-74446 GCA_964543705.1 uncultured Chitinophagaceae bacterium | reverse complement strand
TGGAGTCAGGGTTTCAGACGTCTGGAAGAGCATATCCAAAGTTGGAGTCGGGGTTCCAGACGTCTGGAAGAGCATATCCAAAGTTGGAGTCGGGGTTCCAGACGTCTGGAGGGGCATATCCAAAGTTGGAGTCGGGGTTCCAGACGTCTGGAAGAGCATATCCAAAGTTGGAGTCGGGATTTCAGACGTCTGGAAGAGCATATCCAAAGTTGGAGTCGTGATTTCAGACGTCTGGAAGGCCATTACAAAAAAGTTACAATAGGGTTTATTCAAAAAACTGCCTCTACACTGGTAGCGGATGCTACCAATAGGGCAATTAATGTGACCTTCAGGGGCAGCCCTCTCATTATTTTTTATCACACAGTATAGTTAAATAAACACTAAAAAATTATATCATATAGTTTTATAATCTGCTTTTATTTACCTTTGCCGGCATTATGAATATTGCAGCCGCTCTTTAAAAATTACGCTTTACCAGGTAAGGCTTAATGTTGCGCTATTAATTGCGCCCGTTTGTTTCCCTTTATTTTTTTTAAAATATTTATTATGCATGAACTTCCACATGCTGAAGTTTCCGGATTTAGAAAACTTTGGCAAAATTTTATAATAGCCGTAAAAGGCGAAGAACAAGACTATACCGCATTAAGCATAAACAAGGCCATATTTATGCTTGCCGTACCCATGATTTTAGAAATGCTTCTCGAGTCGCTGTTTGCCATTGTAGATGTATTTTTTGTTAGCAAAGTAAGCATAAATGCCGTAGCAACTATTGGCCTCACCGAGTCGGTTTTATCTATTGTGTATTCATTGGCATTTGGCCTAAGTATTGGTGCCACCGCTTTGGTAGCAAGGCGTATAGGCGAGAAAGATGTTGTTTCAGCAGGTTACATAGCCGCACAAGCGCTTATTATTGCCGCTATAATATCATTAGTAATAAGTTTTGTAGGAATATTTTTTTCAGAAAATATACTACGATTGTTGGGTGGCAGCGAAGCACTGATAGCTGAAGGGGTTTGGTTTACCAGAATAATGTTTACCGGCAACTTTGTTATAATATTTATTTTTCTGCTGAACGGAATTTTTCGCGGGGCAGGCAATGCTGCTTTAGCCATGCGTACACTTTGGATATCGAATGGTATTAACATTATACTCGACCCCATATTAATATTCGGGTTAGGGCCTTTTCCTGAAATGGGCTTAACAGGGGCAGCCATTGCCACAACTATTGGAAGGGGTATTGGAGTTGCTTACCAGCTCTATCACTTTTTTGGTGGCAAAACCATTGTAAAAACCTCGCTTCAGCACTTTAAAGCAAACCGTGAAATAATAGGAAAACTCATAAAAGTTTCAATGGGTGGCGTTGGACAGTTTATTATTGAATCGGCAAGCTGGATATTTCTGGTTCGTATTGTTTCGTTGTTTGGCAGCGAAGCACTGGCAGGCTATACCATTGCCATACGCATAATTGTTTTCAGCATACTGCCCATTTTTGGCTTATCGAACGCAGCGGCCACTCTTGTAGGGCAAAATTTAGGTGCAAAGCAACCCGAAAAAGCAGCACAATCGGTATGGAAAACTGCCTTTTATGCCATGTTGTTTTTAGGCAGTCTTTCGGTAGTATTTATTGTTTTTGCAAAACCCATTTTAGGTATGTTTAATACCAATGCCCATGTATTGCAGCATGGTATAGAAGCATTGCAAATCATATGCTTGGGTTATTTATTCTTTGCCTACGGTATGGTAATAAGCCAGGCTTTAAATGGTGCAGGCGATACCAAAACGCCCACCATTATAAATCTGGTTTGCTTTTGGGCCATACAAATTCCGTTAGCATACTTTTTATCGGTAACTGTAAATATGGGCGCATCAGGTGTGTTTATAGCTATTGCAACATGCTTTAGTCTTCATGCTATAGTATGTGCTTATGTTTTCAGAAAAGGCAAATGGAAAACCATAAATGTATAGTTCGTAAAAACAAAAAATCCCTTTCGGTAACCGAAAGGGATTTTTCTATTTATTAGAAACAGAGTTACTTAATTACATTCAAATTTCCGGTAACAGCCAATTTGCCATCGGCCTTAAGAATTTTAATGAAATAATTACCTGTTGGCAGTGCAGTAGTATTTACCTGCGATTTATTGTTTGAAATCAAGGTTTCAGAAATTATTTTTCCTGAAGCATCAATAATAATGGTTTTACCATTAATCAGTTTATCGTTAACATCAACTACAATAAAGTTTGTGGCTGGATTAGGATAAATTTTTGCTTTAACATCTTTCGCTAAAATTTCAATACCGGTACAGGTTCTTACCACAATATTATCAGTAGCCGTTCCTGTACAACCATTACCATCGGTATAGCTGTAAGTAATTTGCTTAATACCCTCACCTGCATTGGTTGGACTAAAAGAATCGCCCGCCACACCGGGACCAGAAAACTCGCCACCTTCAGGCAAACCGCCTGTAAGAGTTATAACCGGATCGTTGCTACACAAAGTATCAATAACATTAAGGGTTACCGTAGGTGCAGGTAAAAAAGTAACAGGAATAGTATCGGAATAATAAGTTACACCATCTCTGATAACTTTAACATAATAATCACCTGTAGTACTTGCATTAAATACAGGTAAAGTAATTCCGGTAGAAACATTGTCTTTAAACCACTCAAAGCTATTGCCGGAAATATCATCAGTTTCTAAAGTAAACAATTCGCCTTCACAAGCTTCAGCAGGTTCAAAAGGTCTGATATAAGCTTTGAATGTAGTATCTAAACCTACAAACTTCATATCGTCTAACCATAATTTAGAGTTTACCGGGCCAGATTGGCTAAAAGTAGATAAACCTTGAATTAACAAAGTATCAGGGTTAAAAAAAGTAAAGTATTCAATTTTAGCGGTTACTACTTCAAAATCGGTATTTTGAGGCAATTCTACTAAAGCATTCCCTACAAATTCAGTTTCTCCATTTACAAAACGGGTTAGCGTTACAATAACAGCACCTGCGTCAGTACCACTGCCCGGAGTGAATTTATATGCAAAACTTATAGAATCGGGTCTATCAGCATAACCTAAGCCGGTAATTTCAGGCTGAAAGGTAGCAAAGTTTAACCCTAAAGTACCTAAACTAACCACTCCCGGAATATTTTGTGCACCGGCACCGGGTATGTTTAAAGTTTTAGTAGTTAATAAAACTGAACTTGTACCTGAATAAACATTGGCAGCATTTGTTTCTTGAACAGCTCCACCGAAATTGGGTGAAAATTGGGAAATTACATCATCAGAAGTACCCCAACCATTGGGTGTGCCACCAGACCAGTTTTCAAAATCTCCATTAGGGATTTGTGTTTGTGCCAATAGCATTTGTCCTGCCATTAACACAGAAGCAAAACTTAAAAAGAACTTTTTCATATTAATTGGTTATTTTTTTTGTGATGCGAATGTAACACCAATATCAATAATAGCAAAAGCATAAACTGAATGTACGTGTATAAAAAAATCCCGCCCTGTAAAAGAGCGGGATTTTTTAATCAAAATCTTTTATAAAGATTAGTCTTTAATGAAAGTTCTTGTAACATTGATTTCGTTACCAATCAACATTTGAATTACATATTGACCGGTGCTTAAATCAGCAACATTAACATTCACTGCATTTCTTCCTGCATTTTGAACACCTTCATCACCAGAGATAATTAATTGTCCCATAGTATTGTAAACATTGTATTTTACGGTTTGAGCAGACTCTAAAGTATATTCTACATTAAAGTTATTGTTAGCAGGGTTAGGATACATAATCATTTGATTAACGATTTCTTCTTCTACACCTACAAACACAACTAAATCGAAACAAAGGTTACCAACACCTACAACAGGGTTACCATTTAAGCTGGCAGCACATAATTGTAAAGATGGACCGTTGTTGTTAGCAGAAGGATCAACATAGCCTGTAACATATAAAGTAAATGCCAAACCATTAGCTTGAGGATTCAAGCCTAATGGCAATGGAGTGCTGCGGAAAGTTGCACCACCACCTGTAGCAGCTACTTGTGCAGTGTATAAAGAAGTTACATAAGGAACTTCAGCATAAGTTGAAAATTCACCGAAAGCAAGGTCAGTAGCTAAAGTACCGGCCGCAGCACCCGGAGACACGATAGAAGCATCTACATTTGGAGCATCAGGAGAACCATGGAACACAGTAGTACCTAAGAAGCCTGAAGCAGGACCACCGTTAGAGAATCTTCTGCCTGCACCGGCATATAAATCTAAATTAGCAGCTTCTCCACCGGCAACAATTACATATTCACCACCATTTGCTAAGGTGAAAGTTTCAGAATAAACTAAAGTATTACCTGTTTTGTCAGTTACAGAGGCAACAGCATCTGCATCAGTATCCCAATCAACTTCAAAATAAGGAGAAGCACCTTGGAAAGGTAAAGCACTTGGAGAAGCAGTAGCAAAGAATCTTGAATCAGCCACAGCATTAGGTGTTGAACCTGAGAAACCCATAATATCATTATCTACAAATACTTGAACTGAATCAGCATCAGGACTAGCATGAATAACTTGTACCAAAGCTGAGTTTAAGAATGGTAAAGTAATAACTGTAGCTTTTTGAGAAGAAGGGTTAGTTACATTAATTGGTAACGCAGCTAATACTTTAAAAGCATAAGTTCCTGAAGCACCCAAAACACCAGAAGCAAATACTAAGGCAGAAGTACCACCAGGTAATGCACCAGCAGTAGAAACGTCAGCATTTAATGAAGCTAATCTACCTACACCTGAGGTATCAGCAACTCTTAAATCATAAGCTTCTGTTGGAATAGTTAAAACTGAGTTGTTAACCGCAAATGGAGCAGTGTTGTTAAATAATGTTTGGTTGGTAGCAATACTTGTTCTCACCTGAACATCTACACCAGGAACGCCATGTGCACCGTGGTGGAACGCAACGTTAATTTGACCGGTAGTACCAGAAGCTGTTGGGAAGCCGCCAATCAACTGGATATTACCATTGTTAAAAATCATGTAATAATTAGTAGCAGTGGTTAAATTGAATGTAGTAGGTAATTCAACCAAGGTGTCTGCAACACTTGTACTGTTAGGTAAAGCAATACCTAGTCTTAAATTGTTTCCTGCTGTTACATCTAAAAATGTAGAAGCAGTTTGGAAATTGAAATCATCAACGAATGTAACAGATGAGCCAGAAACTACATACAAATCAATTGATGCTAATACTGCAGCAGTGTCGTTGTGAACGAACTGCACTTTTGCTTGGCCAAACGAGGCGAAGACTGTTGCCACTACTAATAGCAGCGAATACGTAAGTTTTTTCATTGTAGTTGGATTTTGGTTAAAAAATTTTTAATTGGGTTCAAATTTAGAAAAAATAAATAGACTATAAGCCTATTTGTTTTTTCAGTTGGTGTTAACAATAAATTTTAACAAATGTTTGACAATTCAGCAGAAAAAAATAAAAATACAGGATGTGTAAAAAATGGCAATCCCGCCACGAAGGCGGGACTGACGCACTAAAACTAAAAACTCAACCAAACAAAACCATTTGATTGAATATGTAAACGCTGCTAATAAAAAAAAGTTTAAATAGTTTGAAAAAAACTTTAAAACACAATGAAAATCAAACTCTTTTCAATAAAAAATCAGGTAATAATTTATAAATAAACCCTACTAAAGCCCACCTTTTAGTAATGTACGCAACATTTTTTCGGTTTATTATGGCTGTATAAATTTGTTTTGCCGCTTTTTCTGAGGTAGCTACCCAAAACATACCTTTATTTTTTTCAGTCATGGGCGTTAAAACAAAGCCCGGCCTGATGTCTGTAACAACAATATTCAGTTTCTTTTTAAAAAACCTTATTCGCAATCCTTCCATATAACTTGAAATAAAGGCCTTACTGGCACTATACACTGTTGCAATATGCGACCCCTTTATAGAGGCAATAGACGAAACACCTACAATATGTCCGCTACCTTGCTCTGTAAAATAGGCAGTTGCATAGTTTCCTAAGGCCACAAAACCCGCAGCGTTTATCATTACAGTATCAATTTCCTGTTGTGGTGTAGGATAAGACCAGCCAACCCCTGCATTTAATACAATAATGTCCATTCCGCCCATTTCTGAAATTAGTTGTTGCAATTGCTCTTTGGCTTCTTCAAATCTGGAAACATCCATCTTTTTAATAAAAGATTTATTCGGAAGTTGTTTTTGTAAATCCAAAAGTTGTTCTTCTCTTCTGGCTGTGATACCTACTAAATAGCCATTTGCAGAAAATTCTTTTGCCAAGTCAAACCCTATTCCTGACGATGCACCTACTATAATTACTTTTTTCATGGTATAATTTTTATTCTGAAATTATTTTTCACATTTATCACAAACACCTTCAACCAAAAGGTTTATACCTTCTATTTTAAATTTTTTAGGAAGTGTTACCACAGGTATGGGAATATTATCGAGACAAGATGTTTTTGAACAAATTCTGCATTTGAAATGAATATGATTTTCGCTATGCATACCATGATGCTCATGATCATGGTTACATAAAGCATACCTGACACCACCTTCATTATCGAGTACTTTATGTACTAAACCATTTTCCAAAAAAGAATTTAGGGTTCTGTAAATGGTAACCCTGTCATAGGTGTTTCCCATAATTTTTTCAATATCAGAATGAGAAAGTGCCTGTTCATTTTTAACAAATATTTTCAATACTGCAATTCTTGTTTCTGTTTGTCTTAGCCGGTGTTGTTTCAGTATTGATGCAAAATCTACCTTCATATTGTTAGCTTATGTTTTCTGAAAAATAATTTATAACAACAGTTAAAGATATGCTGATTTGATTAATCAAAGTGCCTATGTAACATGCAACACAATTGCATAATTTATTTTGATTTATCTTTGCAACAAAATTGCAATAGTGAATTTATTAAGACAAACTAAATGGGGAATGTGGTTATCGGGACTATGTGCTATACATTGCTTGATTACTCCGGTAATTATGGTATCGTTGCCATTGCTGGGAGTTAAGCTATTTGAAAATCATTTTATAGAGATGGTATTGGTAGTTATAAGTTTTGCAGTTGCTATGAGTGCTGTCGTAAACAGCTATTTAAAAGTCCACAAAAATTTCAATGTAATCCTCACTACTCTTTCAGGCTTTGCATTAATAGCTACTTCACATATTTTACATGGTGAAACGCTTGAAGTTATTTTAAGTGTTACGGGTTCTTTGTTAATTATTATAGGGCTTTTCTACAACCAAACATTGATAAAAACTTGTAGCCACAAAACCAAATAAAATACCAAGTAAATTTCTCAACATCGTTATCAACTTAGGTGTTAAAAATTAATAAATCTATATTTCCACAGGTTGAAGTATTGAAAAATCTACAATCGCATTTCTTTCCACTTTCTTTGTTGAAAAGTGTATTTAAGTTTTAGAATTTGGTTGGTTAAAATTGTAATGCGCTTTGAGAGAATTCATTCGAAAAGCAATTCCTGATAAATATTAATTTTTATATTAATAATTATTTGAGTAAATAATTATGCGGGGGAGTATTCTCTCTTCTGCAAACCGAAAATAAAGAATAAAAAGATGAAAGAAGCTAACGAAAGTATTCTCCAGGAAACCAAAAACCGATTTGTATTATTTCCAATTCAGCATGACGCTATTTGGAAAATGTACAAACAAGCTGAAGCCAGCTTTTGGACTACTGAAGAAATTGACTTAAATCCCGATTTGGCAGATTGGGCAAAATTATCTGCCGATGAAAAGCACTTCATTTCGCACGTATTGGCATTTTTTGCTGCCAGCGATGGTATTGTAAACGAGAATTTGGTATTAAATTTTATGCAGGATGTAAAAATTCCTGAAGCACGTTGTTTTTATGGTTTCCAAGTAGCTATTGAAAATATTCATGCCGAGACCTACAGCTTGTTAATTGATACTTATATAAAAGACAATAAAGAGAAAGAGCGTTTATTTAATGCCATGGATACTATTCCATGTGTAAAGAAAAAAGCGGATTGGGCTTTAAACTGGATTGAAAACGCTCCATCGTTTGCACACCGCTTAGTGGCATTTGCCGCAGTAGAAGGTATTTTCTTTTCAGGAAGTTTCTGCTCTATTTTTTGGTTGAAGAAAAGAGGTTTAATGCCCGGCTTATCATTCTCAAATGAATTAATTAGCCGCGATGAAGGTTTACACTGCGACTTTGCTTGTCTATTATATTCAATGTTGCAAAATAAACTTTCCTATGAAGACATTAAAGCCATTATCTGCGATGCTGTTGAATATGAAAAAGAATTTGTAAAAGATGCATTACCCGTTTCGTTAATTGGCATGAATGCCGATTTAATGCAGCAGTACATTGAATTTGTGGCTGATAGATTAATTGTATCATTAGGCTATCCTAAAGTTTACAATGCAAGCAACCCTTTCCCGTGGATGGAATTGATTTCATTACAAGGAAAAACCAACTTCTTCGAAAAACGAGTGGGAGAATACCAAAAAGCAGGGGTAATGGCCGACAAAGACAAACAAATTTTCTCGTTAGACGAAGACTTTTAAAAGAACCAATTTTTAAAACTGATAATTATTAACTAACCACCATAAAATTAAAGCCATGTACGTTGTAAAAAGAAACGGAAAAAAAGAGCCTGTACACTTTGACAAGATTACTACAAGGATAGAGAAATTAAGCTATGGCTTAAATCTCGACTATGTAAATCCGGTAGAAATTGCCAAGGTTGTAATTCAGGGGCTTTATGACGGTATCCCAACCACCGAGTTGGATAACCTTGCTGCTGAAACTGCAGCTTCAATGACCGCTAAACATCCTGACTACGCTATACTTGCAGCACGTATTGCTGTATCTAATTTGCATAAAAACACCAAGAAATCTTTTTCTGAAACTATTGCAGATTTATATAATTATATAGATCCTAAAACTAACACAAAAGCACCTTTAATTGCTGAAGACGTTTACGAAATTGTTCAGAAAAATGCTGACCAATTAGATTCTGCAATTATTTACAATCGCGATTACGATTACGATTACTTTGGCTTTAAAACCTTAGAAAGAGCTTACTTATTAAAGCTGTATAATAAAGTTGCCGAGCGTCCGCAACACATGATTATGCGTGTAGCAGTAGGTATTCATAAAGAAGATATTGCTTCAGCAATTCAAACTTATGAGTTAATGAGTGAGAAGTGGTTTACACATGCTACTCCTACCCTATTCAACGCAGGTACGCCTAAACCGCAACTTTCATCGTGCTTTTTATTAAGCATGCAAGAAGATAGCATTGAAGGTATTTTTAACACTTTGAAACAGTGTTCATTAATTTCTCAAAGTGCAGGCGGTATTGGTTTAAGCATACATAACGTAAGAGCAACCGGAAGTTATATTAAAGGCACCAACGGACAATCTAATGGTATTGTACCTATGTTGCGTGTGTTTAATGACACGGCTCGTTATGTTGACCAAGGCGGTGGCAGAAGAAAAGGTTCTTTCGCCATTTATTTAGAACCTTGGCATGCTGATGTTTTTGAATTTTTAGATTTAAGAAAAAACCACGGTAAAGAAGAGCACCGTGCGCGCGATTTATTTTATGCGCTTTGGGTTCCCGATTTGTTTATGAAGCGTGTGAAAGAAGATGGTAACTGGTCTTTATTCTGCCCTAATGAAGCACCGGGCTTGTATGATAGCTATGGCGCAACTTTCGAAGCATTATATACTCAATATGAGCAAGAAGGCAGAGCCAGAAGAACTGTAAAAGCACAAGACCTGTGGTTTGCTGTGTTAGAAGCACAAATTGAAACCGGCACACCCTACATTTTATATAAAGATGCTTGTAACGAAAAATCTAACCAAAAGAATTTAGGTACTATTCGCTCGAGCAACTTATGTACAGAGATAGTAGAATATACATCTAAAGATGAAGTAGCTGTTTGTAACCTTGCTTCAATAGCATTGAACAAATTTGTGGTTAACGACACTTACGATTTCCAAAAACTATATGATATTACTTACGTAGTTACTAAAAACTTGAATAAAGTAATTGACGTAAACTATTATCCTGTCCCCGAAGCTCGTAATTCAAACATGCGCCATCGCCCAATTGGTATTGGTGTGCAAGGTTTAGCCGATGCTTTTATTATGCTGAAACTTCCTTTCGACAGTGAAGAAGCGCGCATTTTGAATAAGAATATTTTTGAAACCATTTATTATGCAGCACTATGTGCCTCTAAAGATTTGGCTAAAGAACAAGGCGCCTATGAAACATTTAAAGGTTCGCCAATAAGCCAAGGTATTTTTCAATTCGATATGTGGAATGTAGAACCAACTGACCGTTGGAACTGGAATGCACTTCGTGAAGAAGTAATGCAATATGGTGTGCGCAACAGTTTATTATTAGCACCAATGCCAACGGCATCTACTTCGCAAATATTAGGAAACAATGAATGTTTTGAACCTTATACTTCAAACATTTATTCACGCAGAACTTTATCGGGCGAGTTTGTGATTGTAAACAAACACTTAATGAAAGACCTGGTAGATTTAGGTTTGTGGAACGATGAGATGAAGGATATGATTATTCGCAACAATGGTTCTATACAAAGCATTAAGGGTGTGCCAGATTACTTGAAAGAAGTTTATAAAACTGTTTGGGAGATTAAGCAGAAAACAATTATTGATATGGCTGCCGACCGTGGTGCTTACATTTGCCAAAGCCAAAGCATGAACTTGTTTATTGAAAATCCGAACTTCGGTAAACTATCTTCAATGCACTTCTACGCTTGGGAAAAAGGTTTAAAAACTGGTATTTATTACCTAAGAACAAAAGCTGCTGCCGACCCAATTAAATTTACAGTGGGTGCTGAAAAGAAAGCTGCTGCACAACCTGTAAACACAACCACTACAGTAGCAGACACAACAGTGGTAAACACTATAAACAAGCAAGAAGCACAAGATCAAATAAGTTGCTCGCTTGACGACCCTGATGGTTGTGTTATGTGTGGAAGCTAATTTTAAGAAATGTTTTCATTAATAAATCCCGAATCGTCTATTGATGGTTCGGGATTTTTCTTAAGTAAGATTTTGCTTCAGTGCCTAAATTAAAAAGTAAATCAATAATGCTTAAATCAGCATGAAAGCCATGCTTGCTGGAAAAAACCTGAATATATTTTTCAAAATTTTCGGTTATGTTTTTTTCAGGCTGAAATAAATTTCTGGCATCAAAAAAAGTTTTATCGGCTTTATGCATATAGCTTTCAGTATATGTAATTTTTGTTTCAACTTTTAAAAGCTTTAATGTTGCTTCAAACAATTTCAAATTAAATTGAAACAATGAATCAGTTTCAGAAGAAGTAAAATATTTTTCAAAATAAGGCGCATAATGCTCAAAGAAAGGTGCATGTTTATAAGCTGAAAGAATACTTTGCCAGTGAATACTTTTCCAGCGTTGTGTATTATCTATCTTCACATTGGTATATAAATCTTTATGGTCTCTGCCATTAGTTAAAGGAATAGACAATCGTAATTTACCATTGGCTGCAAGTATATAACAACGGTTTCGATAACTCGATTTCACAAAGTTTTCATGCTGCTCTAAAACGATTTCATCATATTGAAGTAACTTAGCGTAATAAGAAACAGGCGGAAGATATTGCAACTCAACCAATATTTTTTTCATCATTAAATGAGCCAAAATTGCTCAGCTTTTGTTCTGTTTAAAAGGTATAATTATGAAACAATTAATTTTTACGTTTATTTATTTGCTGTTCAGCATCTCAAAAACATTTTCATTTGAGGCTTATACGGTAAATAATCGCTTCTACGCCCCGAAAATAGGAAGTTATGTAGAAACCGAAATACTGATTCCGGCCAATCAGTTAAAATTTGTACTCAATGAAAATGGTAAATATCATGCACAGGTAGAAATTACTTTGCTGTTTATGAAAAACAACAATATTGTTACCTATGACAAATATCTACTACACAGCCTTGAAATAAATGATACTACAAAAGCAAAAATGAGTTTAATAGACAAAAAACGATTTGTTTTAGAACCAGGCGCTTACACTTTCGATGCCATTTTCGTTGATATAAATAACGGTAAGGAAAAAAAGATTAGCGAAACATTTATTCTTGATGCTCCTGATGCTGCAAGCGCAAGCATTTCTGATATTTCATTTATAGACAAATATGCCAAATCAGAAGAAAATAATTTGTTTACCAAAAGCGGGTTTCATCTTACTCCTTATGTATTGAATTATTTTCCGGAGAATATAGATAAACTTACCTTTTATGCAGAAATATATAATGCCAATAAACTAGCGGCTAGCGAGCAAATTGAAGTTACGTGTTCAATATTGAGATATAAAACAAATGAAATTGCCAACAACATTCGGAAAGTTGTAAAAATGGATGCCCGCGAAGTAAATGTTATTCTTTCAGAGTTAAATATTGAATTGCTGGCATCAGGAAATTATGAACTGCTAATAGATGCAAAAAACAATAAAGGAGAATTGATAGCAGTAAAAAAAGTTTTCTTTCAACGCAGTAAAGTTATAGCACAGGTAGAAATTACTGCCGATCAATTTCAGAATTTAGCAATTGAAAATTCTTTTGTAGAAGCTTTTACAGAAAATGAAATTCGCTATCATTTAAGAGCACTATCTGCTTCAGCAAATAATAATGAAATGCAAACCATTAACTCGCTTACCAAAAATGGCGATGTAAGATTAATGAAACAATATTTTTTAAACTATTGGACATCTAAAAATCCTCTTGATCCTAAAGCTGCTTGGTTAGAATATAATAAGACAATTGAAGAAGTAAATAACTTGTTTTCAACTTGTATTGGTAAAGGTTATGGTTTTGAAACCGACCGTGGCAGAGTATATATGCAATATGGAAAGCCTAATCAACGATTGGTAAGAACTTTCGATCCTGAAAATTATCCTCATGAAGTATGGCACTATTATGAAACGAATACCGGCACACAAAACAATGTTCGATTCGTATTTTTAAACAGAGAATATGGCTGCGATAACTACAGACTAATACACTCTACTGCGTTGGGTGAAATTTACAATAATCAGTGGGCAACTTTGCTGCAAAAAGGACCAAGTGCAAATTCGCCCGATGAATATTACGACATGAATGAAGCAAGGCCTTACGATCGCAACCAGGGAAGCAGAATAAATACCATGTATAAGGAATGAGGCTGCTGGTTTATATAATATTTTACGGTATTGTATTTCCGCTTTCAAAATTACCTTTTAGGGCTTTGTATGTAGTATCTGATGGTATTTATTTTTTGGTGTATCATGTTATTGGCTACCGCAAAAAAGTAGTTTGGCAAAACTTAAAGAATGCTTTTCCTGAAAAAAATGAAACTGAGATTATTGCTATCAGAAAACAGTTTTATCAAAACTTTTGCGACCTTATAGTAGAAAATATAAAATTTTTCAGCATAACACCCGAAGAAGCGAAAAGCAGATGCCCAATAGAAAATCCTGAGGTAATAGACAAATTGTATGAAAATCACCCTTGCGCATTTGCTTTAACCGGACATTTGGCCAACTGGGAATTTGCAGGAATTGGTGCAGGCCTGGGCTCAAAATTTTGGCCGGTTGTTTCTTATAAACCTTTTTCTAACGAAGCATTTGAAAAAATGATGACTGAAATTAGAAGCCGATATTTCAGCATTGTGCCCTATTACCATGTAAGAAATGAAACCGAAAAAGTAATAGCGACAGGGCTATTTGAAGTAAACAAGCGTAACCCAGAAAGAAAACCTGTGTTTATTTTTTTACCTGACCAGTCGCCTTCCAGAAAAAATTCTTTTCACTGGGTTAACTTTTTAAATCAGGAAACTGCTTTTTATACAAAGGTAGAAGACATGGCTAAAGAATTGAAGTTACCAATAGTTTTCTGCGATTTGCAAAGGTTGGGAAGAGGAAAGTTCAATATTCATTTAACATTACTTTCTGAAAATGCCGCTAATGAACCACCATTGACAATTACCAACCAATATATTTTACTTTTGGAAGGCTGCATTCAACGCAACCCTGCCAATTGGCTTTGGAGTCATAAAAGGTGGAAAAGAAAAAGAGAGACAAATTAATTTCCGAGTATAGATTTATTCAACACTTTTACTAAACCCAAAACCTGTTCTTCAGTATTAAACGAATGAATGCAAATTCTAATTCGTTCGGCACCTTTTGGAACCGTTGGGTACAAAATGGCTTTGGCATAAAACCCGGCTTTTTCCAATTCCGCTGACACTTGTTTTGCCCTATCATTTCCGGGAATAACAATGCTTTGAATAGGACTTTCACTAGGTATTAAGTATGCATTATTATTAAGTTGAATTTTTGTTTTGAATAAATGAACTAAGTATTTAATTTTCTGAATTTTATTTTTTTGCTTAGTTAATAAATCATAAGCACATTTTATAGTTGCAAGGCTATGAAATGGCAGTGCTGTAGTGAAAATAAATGAACGAGAATAGTTTATTAAAAATTGTTTCAAAATTTCAGAACCTAAAACAGTTGCGCCATGACAACCCATGGCTTTACCAAAAGTATGTACTCTTGCAAATACATCTTTTTCTAAGCCATATTGTTGTACCAGTCCTTCACCATTATTACCAAACAAGCCTGTGGCGTGTGCTTCATCAACAATTACTTCAGCATTAAACTGTCTTGATAAATCAATTATCGCTTCCAATGGCGCGAAATCACCATCCATAGAATAAACACTTTCAATAGCTATGTAAGCATTTAACTTACATAATTTAAGTTTATGATACAGATCTTCTAAATCGTTATGTTTAAATGCAACTGCTTCTGCACGACTCATTTTTATACCATCTCTAATAGAGGCATGAATTAATTCATCAAAAAAAATTATATCGCCTTTTTGAGGCACACTTGAAAGCAATCCAATATTGGCATCATAGCCTGAATTAAATATTAAAGAAGCATCAGCTTTATGAAAATCAGCAATTTTTTTTTCAAGGTGTTCAATGTATTCTGAATTTCCTGAAATCAATCTGGAACCGGTTGCACCTTGCTTATGAAAGTGAAAATGTTTTGCCTCCTCTTCTACCCGATGCTTCAATAATACCGAACGAGAAAAACCCAAATAGTCATTTGAGCAAAAATCAACTAAATGGTCTTTATTTGCCAATTTCCGAATAGATAAATCGGCTTCACGTTTCTGCAAAAAAGATAACATAGTTTGTTCAGCCGACTTCATGTTTTCAAAGTTAATTGTTTCCCTCAAATCACGCTGACCCAACAGAGTAAACCTCTAAATACAAAATATTTAGCTTATATACCTTCTGCATTATTTGCGAAATCTGCGGGATATTTTAAACATCTTTGCCTCCAAAGAGTTATTTACCACATGAAAACAGCTGTAATTCGCAGAGCACATTTTAATGCCGCCCACCGTTTATATAATCCGGAATGGAGTTTTGAAAAAAATAACGAGGTGTTTGGCTTGTGCAACAATCCTAATTATCACGGGCATAATTATGTACTGGAAGTAAAAGTTATTGGCGAAATAAATCCTGAAACGGGTTATGTGCTCGATATGAAAATTTTAAAAGACATTATTGATACTGAAGTACTTGACCGCTTCGACCACAAAAACCTAAACCTCGATACACAAGAATTTAAAAACCTGAACCCCACTGCCGAAAATATTGCTACCGTTATATATAATCTTATTAAAGCCAAACTCGACCCTCAATTCGATTTATACATTCGCCTTTGGGAAACAGAAAGAAATATTGTGGAGTATCCGGTGAGATAGTGTTCCTTTTTCTATTTACTTTTATTGCCAATTAATATGGCAAAAGTTCTATTTCTTTCTTTATTGTTTATATAAAGTATTGTTAATGCACAAACATATCTTGGCATTGAAGGTACTACCGGAATATCTTCGATATTGAAAGGCAGTCCTAAATCTATAAAAAAGAACTTCCCGATAACTGAATTTGATTTTTGGAATGTACAAAATATATGGAAAGCCGATTCAGAAGGCAATCCTATTAACAAAAGAGAATTTGTTGCTGCCTATTCATTTGGTGTAGTTTTCAGATATGTTTCAAAATACTACTTTGGTTTACAAACCGGATTTTGTTACAGAAATTATGGTGTAAAATTATATGATACTCATATCTATAATCCGGTTGAAAATATTATTACCTACCGATTCATTATCAATAATTTTGAAATGCCTTTGTTGTTGGTATTCACTACACCGAAAATTAAAGAAAGAAAAATTACACCAATGTTTAGTATTGGTGCCTATTCTGCTCTTTCCCCTTCATCGTTATATTACACTGAATATTATAGCCAATCCAATAAATACTATGAAGGGAAAATTATTTACAAGAAAGATTTTGATAAAAGAACTCTTGATGCCGGAGTAAAATCTTCTTTAGCAGGTGTAATACACCTAAATAATAGTCAGGTTACGTTAGAATTTTCTTACCAAAGAAGTTTATTGGCTCAACAAGAATTCTTCGATGGTTTACCAATGAATTTTTCATTTGGTATAGGATACGGTAAAGTATTTTAAACTTAATTCACCCACCAAAAAGCTATATTCAAAATAGCGGCAAAACTTACCCAAAGTAAATAAGGTATTTGCAAATAGGCAGCAAAGGGTTTAATTTTTCTGAAAGCAATAATCATGGCTAAAATAAATCCCCATAGCAATACAATTTCTATTATTGAGACCAGCAGCCAATGAAAAGAAAAAAACAAAATGCTCCACCAAAAATTTAGAAATAGTTGAATGCCAAAAAGCATCAACGCTTTTGTTCGTAACAGCCTTTTTTCCAAAGTAAAAATAATATACAGCGAAATACCCATGAGCAAATAAAGCATAGTCCATATCGGACCAAACACCCAAGCCGGTGGGTTAATAGCAGGTTTAATGAGGTTTATATACCACTCACCCACCACCTCGCCTGCTGTAAAAAAGCCCGATAAACCACCTACTAACAATGGCAAAAAAACACAGGCAATAAAGATTATGATTTTTTTCATGGTTTCAATTTTCAGCATTTATAAAACATATTCAGGCTAAAGGTTCATTTATGCCCTAAATGATTTTTTGTACAAAATAACTTTTCTTCTGCATAAGTATATTTAGCTTTGCCCACACAACTTTATAACATGAAGTATTCAGCTATAGATAATAATTTGTTTATTGAAAACAGAAAGCGTTTTACAGCGCAAATGAAAGAAAACAGCATGGCCATTTTTGTGAGCAATGATGAAATGCCCAAAAGTGCTGACCAGACTTTTACCTTTAAACAAAATCCCGATTTGTTTTATTTAAGTGGTGTTGACCAAGAAGAAACTTTTTTGATTTTGTATCCTCACTCGCCTATTGAAAAATATAAAGAAGTGCTTTTTGTAAGAAAAACAAACGAGTATTTAGCTATTTGGGAAGGCGAAAAACTGAATCAGGAACAAGCCAAAAATGTTTCGGGTGTGCAAACGGTGTTGTGGAGCGAAGAGTTTCCGAATGTATTGAAAATGCTAATGGTGCAAGCCAAAGGCGTGTATTTGAATTTAAATGAGCATGACCGTTCTAGTTGGCAAGTGCCTTATCATGAATTGCGTTTCGCCAAAGAATTGCAAGAGAAATATCCGTTGCATGAATATCACCGAGCTGCACCTATTTTGCATCAGCAAAGAGCAATTAAAAGTCAGCCCGAAGTAGCCTTAATGCAAACCGCTTGTGATATTACCGAAAAAGGTTTCCGAAGAATATTACAATATGTAAAACCGGGTGTGTATGAATATGAAATTGAAGCTGAAATAACCCACGAGTTTTTGCGCAATAGAGCTACAGGTCATGCCTATCATCCAATAATTGCATCGGGTAAAGATTCGTGTGTGTTGCACTATAATAAAAACAATAAAGTTTGTACCGATGGCGATTTGTTGTTAATGGATTTTGGTGCTGAATATGCTAATTATGCAGCCGATCTCACGCGCACTATTCCGGTAAGTGGAAAATTTACACCACGCCAAAAAGAAGTGTATAATGCTGTGTTGCGTATTATGAAACAAGCTACGCAAATGTTGCGCCCCGGCACCACCATAGATGAAGTGAATAAAGAAGTAGGCAAAGTAGTGGAAGCTGAATTAATTAATATTAATTTGCTGAAAGCTGAGGATGTAAATAACCAAGACCCTGAAAAACCTTTGTACAAAAAGTATTTTATGCACGGCACTTCACATTTCCTAGGTTTAGATGTGCACGATGTGGGTAATCGCTATGCGGCTATTCAACCGGGCATGGTGTTTACTTGCGAGCCGGGCATTTATATTCGCGAAGAAAATATCGGCATCAGATTAGAAAACGATATTTTAGTAACCGATGGCAACCCTGTAGATTTAATGAAAAACATTCCACTTGAAGCAGAGGAAATTGAGGAATTGATGAATAAGAAGTGAGATGTTAGATATTAGACGTGAGAAATTAGAAAAGAGTAAATTGAGATAATTAGATAATTTGCATTCAGAATAAATTGTACATATTTTTGTACAAATTAAAATACAAGATATGCTCATTACAACTGTTTCGGATTTTAGAAAAGATATTAAGTCATATTTAGATAAGGTTGCAAAAAACTTTGAAACCTTAATTATTAATCGTGGAAAAGATACGGGCATTGTAGTAATGTCTTTAGAAGAATATAATTCATTAATGGCAACCAATTATGAATTGTCTTCTCGTAAAAATGAATTGAGATTAGATACTGCAATTAATAAATTGAAAGCCAAGAAATCATTTACCAAAAAATTATTAGAAGATTAACATGAAATATGTTTTCGTTGATGAATCATGGGAAGATTACTTGTATTGGCAACAAACAGATAAGAAGAAGCTAAAAAAAATCAACGAACTTATTAAAGACATTGCAAGACACCCGTTTGAAGGCATTGGAAAGCCGGAACCATTAAAACATAAATACTCTGGATTCTGGTCTAGAAGAATTGATGATGAGCATCGCTTGATTTATCGTGTGGTTGATGATGAGATACAAATTGCAAAATGCCGATACCATTATGACTAATGGCTAAAAACAAGTTCTTATTCAATAGCCTAAACTACTATCGACTATGAACTATAAACTATGGACTAAAAAATGAAAAATCAACTCGCCAATTTCGTAACACTGCTCAACATGTTTTGTGGCTTGTTGGCAATATGGCAAGCCATGAACGGACAAATGGAAGCGGCCTGCTTACTTATTTTATTAGGTGGTGTGTTCGATTTCTTTGATGGCTTTGTAGCACGTGCGCTCAATGCTTCTTCAGAATTAGGTAAGCAACTCGATTCACTTTCAGATGTAATAACCTTTGGTGCAGCACCATCTGTTATGATGGCTTATTTTGTAAAATTGGCATTGCTCGATAAAGGCTATATGTTATCACCTGCTGAAATTATGTTTGCTGTTTCTCCATGTTTTTTAAACGCTTTGTTTGCAGGGTTGCGCTTGGCAAAATTTAATATAGACGAAAGACAAACTGCTCATTTCATTGGCTTGCCTTCACCTGCCAATGGATTTTTTTTTGTTTCAATCAGCTGGCTATTGGTTACCAATCAGCAAGCCTACTTGTTTATGAGTAATAACTTTTATATCTATTATATTCTTATATTAATTTTATCATTGCTGATGGTAAGCGAATTTTCGCTGTTCGGTTTAAAATTTAAACAATACACATGGAAAGGCAACGAGCCTAAAATTCTTTTCCTCTTAGTGTGCATTTCGCTGGTATTATGGTTAGGCATTAGTGGCTTATCTTTATGTATTGTTTTATACATTTTAACCTCATTAACTGCAAAAAAATATTTTATATGAATTTCGTTGCTGAAATAGATGTAATGCCTTTAAAAGAAATTTTAGACCCGCAAGGAAAAGCCGTTAAAGCAAGTTTTAAAAACTTGAATATTGATGGTGTTGCTGATGTTCGCGTGGGCAAGCATATTACCATAAAATTAGAAGCTGCCACTAAAGAAGAAGCTAATCAAAAAGTAGAAACAGCTTGTAAAAAATTGTTAGTAAATCCTATTATGGAATACTTTCAGTTTGAATTGAAAGAAGCTTAATTGCGATTTATTCCTTCTTCTCTTTCATTGCTTCCAAAGCAAAATAATAAGCAAGATTTAACTGCTCTTCAGTAGTAAGAAAAGAATTATCTATTTCACGGGCATCGTTAGCTTTTCTCAAAGGGCTTTCTGTGCGGTGAATGTCGTTATAGTCGCGTTGTTTCAGGTTTTCTGCCACTTCTTCTTTGGTAGTAAAAACGCCTTTTTGGACTAATTCTTTATAGCGCCTTTCAATACGCACCTCCATATTAGCCGTAATAAACAATTTCAATTCTGCATTAGGAAACACTACTGTGCCAATATCTCTGCCGTCCATTACAACACCCTTTTCATTTCCAAACAACTGTTGCTGTGCTACCATTTCTTTGCGCACTTCTTTGTATTTACTTATTTCGCTTGCAGCCGTTGCCACTTCAAGAGTTCTAATAGCATCTTCTACATTTTGCTTATTCAAATACGTTTCGTTTCTGTTTTTTTCAGCATTAAACTTGAAACTTATTTTTACTGAAGGCAATACATTTGTAACTGCTGCTTCGTTATATACATCAACTTTTTGCTGAAGACAATACAAAGCCACTGCCCTGTACATAGCACCCGAATCTATATATGCATATTGCAGTTTCTTTGCTAAATCTTTCGATAAAGTACTTTTTCCGCAAGAAGAATAGCCATCTACGGCAATAATAATTTTTTCAGAAACAGTTTTTTCTTTCTTAGACACAATGGAATTAATTTTCTACTGGTGGTATAACGGGCATTTCAAGTGGTTTCGATTCTTTTACCACTTTATTTTTTTTCAGAAACTTATTAATATCAATACCCACCGTTAAATGATTAGATGCGCCTGCAATATGGTATCTGCCACGGGCATACCAAAATGAAAACATTTTAATATTAACACCCGCACCAAAAGAAAAACCTGTAAGCCCTTTGCGGGTTTCAACTGCCAATTCTCTTCTGCGCTGATGATTATAACCAAAAGCAACTGTAAATAATTTTCCGAGATACAATTCACCACTTAGTGCCAAGTGCCTTGCTACATTATCGAAAAATATGGCGGCTTTCTTTTCACTTTCGGTAGTATCGCCAAAAAGCGATTGCGATTGTTGCGCATCTTCACCTTCATATCTTAAATTAAACCTTTGCAGATTTTGCGCCAAAACATTTATTCTAAAAGGAACATGTTTCAGCCTTTTTGAAAATCCCATTTGTATTTCAAATGGCAAGGGGTCTCGGTTGCCGGGTATAAAAGATTTAAACTGAAAACCAATATTCTTTATTAAAAGTGAAGCCGTAAAGTTTTTAGCTGTATCATTATAAGAAGCCGCCCAATCGGTAGCAATACCAAATGAATTGTAGCTTTCGTAATTAGATGATAACAACTTTACATTTACTCCATAATTATATTTTTCCTGATAAGTACGCGATGCCCCTGCATATAAGGCAATATCATTCACTCTGAATTCGCCTGTTTCTGCGCCAGTTTCATCTGCGCCTAAAAATTTTCCATAAGTATTATAGTGAATACCCCATTGAAACATGGCAAGGTCTTTTACCTGACGTGCATAACCTGCATTTCCGAAGTTAATACCGGCAATAAAAGTTGAATTAGCTATAGATGCTCTGTTGTGCATTTCACGGTTTAACAATGAAGGGTTGTGAAATGCCAGAGAAATATCATTGTCCATTACACTCATTAAATTGCCACCGTTGGCAGTTATACGAGCCGATGCAGGTAAATTCAAAAAATTGTAAACGCTTCTTCCGCCTAATTGTGCGTGCACTGAATAATGTAGCAACAAAACTATGAAAAGAATTGAGTAGCGGAGATTCACCTTTAAATATTGCGACAAAGAAACGTGTAGCTGCATAATTTATTGCCTTCCCGAAAATAGAGAAAGTTTTTCAGATGAAACCTGCAAACAAGTGTGCAGATTAACACATAAGATTTTTATACGATTGCTTAAATAATCATCCCCGCACCTACTGTCTCATTCGTGCCTTCATCAATCAAAATCAAACTTCCGGTATTGCGGTTTTTTCTATAAGAATCGAAAAACAAAGGCGATGTAGTGCGAATAGAAATTCTACCTATATCATTCATCTTTATAGCTTTATCTTCTTCATCGCGATGCAAAGTATTGATGTTTACTTTGTATTTAATATCTTTCACAACACAGCGAATTTCTTTACTGGTATGTTTCAAAGCATATTTGCCATTGAGTTGCAAAGACTTGTCGCTCATCCAGCAAATCATCACCTCTACATCTTGAGAAATGGTAGGAATATTGTTTTCACGAACAATCATATCGCCACGTGAAATATCAATATCGTCTTCTAGCTGAATACTAACACTGCTTGGCGAGAAGGCTTCTTGCAATTCGCCTTCGAAAGTATCAATAGATTTAATGGTAGAAGTAAAGCCCGAAGGCAACGCCATAACTTTGTCGCCTTTTTTGAAGACACCTCCTGCAATGCGCCCGGCATAGCCACGATAATCATGGTATTCGGTGCTTTGTGGACGAATAACATATTGCACCGGAAAGCGGCAATCGATATGGTTTTGGTCGCTGGCAATGTGAATGGTTTCAAGCAGATACATCAATGTTGGCCCGTCATACCAATCCATATTTTTACTGCGCTCTACCACGTTATCGCCTTTCAAGGCACTAATAGGTATGAAGCGAATATCTTTTGTATCTAACTTACCCGCAAAGGCAGTAATCTGTTGACGAATTTTTTCAAACTGCTCTTTGCTAAAATCAACTAAATCCATTTTATTCACGCAAACCACCACATGCGGAATTTGTAATAGTGAAGCAATAAACAAGTGGCGGCTGGTTTGCTCAATCATACCATTTCGGGCATCAACTAAAACAATCGCCAAGTTGGCGGTTGATGCGCCTGTAACCATGTTGCGGGTGTATTGAATATGCCCGGGCGTATCGGCAATAATAAATTTTCTTTTAGGGGTACTGAAGTAGCGATACGCCACATCAATAGTGATGCCTTGTTCACGCTCGGCTTTTAAGCCATCAGTGAGCAGCGCAAGATTTACATACTCTTCTCCCCGCTTTTCAGAAGTAGCTCTAATAGACTCATACTGGTCTTCAAAAATAGATTTTGAATCGTACAACAAACGACCGATTAAAGTTGATTTGCCATCATCCACGCTTCCCGCAGTGGTGAAGCGCAAGAGTTCCATGTTGAGGTATTGGTCTTTGTCGAATTTTGGAGTTGTGGTTTCAATATTGTTATTCATTTCATATGCATTTAGCCGTTAGCCGTTAGCCGTTAGCATATAAAAGCTAAAGGCTTATTGCTAAAGGCGGTTAATCAAAAGTATCCTTGCTTCTTTCTGTCTTCCATCGCTGTTTCGGTTCTTCTATCATCACTGCGGGTAGCGCCTCGCTCGGTGGTGCGGCTTACCGAAATTTCAGCAATCACCTCTTCAATAGTAGATGCCGTTGACTCTACTGCACCTGTGCAACTGGCATCGCCAATGGTGCGGAAACGCACGATTTTTTCTTCTACTACTTCTTCAGGTCGCTTATTGATAAATTGCGTATCGGCATATAATACGCCATCGCGATTAAATACTTTGCGTTTGTGAGAATAGTAAATAGAAGGCAATGGAATATTTTCGGCAGCGATATACATCCACACATCTAACTCCGTCCAGTTGCTGATGGGAAATACACGAAAATGTTCGCCAATATGTTTTTTAGCGTTAAACAGATTCCACAATTCCGGGCGTTGATTTTTTGGGTCCCACTGACCAAATTCATCACGGTGTGAATAGAAACGTTCTTTAGCACGAGCTTTCTCTTCATCGCGCCTGCCACCACCAAATGCCGCATCGAATTTATTTTCTTCAATGGCATCTAAAAGCGTTACGGTTTGTAAAGTATTTCGGCTGGCGTTAAATCCTTTTTCTTCGGTTACTCTACCTTTATCAATACTATCCTGAACAGAAGCAATAACTAATTTTGCACCCAACTTTTCAACCCACCAATCTCGATATTCAATGGTTTCAGGAAAATTGTGTCCGGTATCAACGTGCATTAAACGAAAAGGAATTTTAGCCGGAAAAAATGCTTTCATTGCCAGATAACTCATAATGATAGAATCTTTTCCTCCGGAAAATAACATTACCGGATTTTGAAATTGTGCGGCTGCTTCGCGAAACACGAAAATGCTTTCGGCTTCAAGTTCTTTTAAATGGTTAAGTGTGTAGTTCATGTACAAAAGCAAGTCATCTGATGACTCAAAGTCATCTGATGACTATTTTAGGTTTTAAAAAATTAAATATCGTTTCGGTTGATTGCTCAATGGTTTGATTGGCTGTTTGAATTTCTATTGCGGGTTTTACTGGAGCTTCAAATGGCTGATGAATGCCGGTAAAATCTTTGATTTCGCCTTTGCGGGCTTTTTCATACAAACCTTTTACATCGCGTTGTTCGCAAACTTCTAAAGGTGTATTTACATATACTTCCAGAAAATCTTCTGCACCAATAATTTGTTTTGCCAGTTCCCGAATTTCAATGGTGGGGCTAACAAAACAACAAATGGTAACTACGCCACAATTCAAAAACAGCTTGCTTACTTCTGCAATTCTGCGAATATTTTCAATTCTGTCTTCTTCTGAAAAACCTAAATTTTTGTTAATACCGGTTCGTACATTATCGCCATCTAACACCATAGTGAAAAAACCTTCGGCATGAAGTTTCTTTTCCAAATGCTGTGCAATAGTGCTTTTACCCGAACCCGAGAGCCCCGTAAACCAAATCACTTTCGCTCTTTGGTTCAATTGCTTTTCTTTCTCTTCACGCGAAAGCAATTTTTCAAAAATGGGGTGAATGTTATTGCTCATTATCTTGTATTAAAATCCGTCAGCTAAAGCAGACGGCAATTTGCTTTTCTGAAAAGCAGATGCAAAGATAATGTTTACTAGTCTATTGGGTTTGTAGGGAAATTATTACAAATTAATTGCAACCCAAGCCATATTGCTAATAGAAATTTTCAAAGCATTTTCGTCCACATTAAAATTGGCAGCGTGCAAACCTGCGGAAATGTTTTTTTGCTTGTTGCCTACACCTAAACGATAAAAGCAAGCCGGTACATGATGAGTATAAAAAGCAAAATCTTCTGCTCCCATGCGTATAGGCAGGTCTAAAACATTTTCACTGCCTATGTATTCAGCAGTTAAGTTTTGTGCTTTTTGCGTAATTGTATCATTATTAACTAGCACGGGGTAGCCTTTTAAAATATTTACTTCACAAACACAATAGTTATCGGCAGCAATTTTTTCGGCAGTTGTTTTTATGTATTGCTGCATTTCTGTTCTCAATGTTTCATTGAAGCAACGCAGCGTGCCTTCTACCAACACAAAGTCGGGAACAATATTAGTAGCACCTTTTGCTTCTATTTTTCCAAATGACAATACCATAGGTTTATTCAAATCGGTATCGTTTTCAAAAGCCAGTAAAATTTTTGAGGTAGTGTACAACGGGTTTACTATATCTTGCGGACGAGCAGCATGACCGCCTTTGCCGATAACTTTGAAATATATTTCATCAGAAGAAGCCATAAAAGCACCACTTCTAAAACCCAATTTTCCTACTTCTATTTCGGGAGAAACGTGCAAGCCTAAAATTAAATTTGGCTTTGGGTTTTCTAATGCACCTGCTTCAATCATGGCAGCAGCGCCACTGGGCACTTTTTCTTCGCTAGGCTGAAAAATAAATTTGTAAGTGCCTTCTATTTCGTTTCTTAACTCGCTTAAAATTTTTGCAACGCCTAATAAATTGGCAGTATGTACATCATGTCCGCAAGCATGCATTTTGCCTTCATGCTTCGATTTATATGGTAAATCGTTGGCTTCTGTAATGGGCAGCGCATCCATATCGGCACGTAAAGCAATACATTTTTTTTCAGGATTGTTACATTTTAAAATAGCTACAACGCCTGTTTTGGCAATGTTTTTAGTGTAAGGAATATTCAGCTTGTCTAATTCAGCACAAACCAATGCGGCAGTTAGAATTTCTTCGTAAGCGAGTTCAGGATACTGATGAATAGTTCTTCTAATAGAAACTATTTCATCAAAATATTGTGCTGCAAGCTGCTGTATTTTTTCTTTTAGATTCATCATTCAGTATATGAAAATAGATATTAATGGCAGGTGTTAAAAAATTTCCCACAGATTTCGCAGATAACGCAGAAGGGGAATTAGCGAAATCAGCGGGAGATATATTCTATTTAAATTTTAAAACTCGTTCCACTTAAGTTCTTCATTAACGATAAATGTTCCGGGAAACGATGCTGAAATTTTTTGTAAATCTCTAAAAGCATCTATCTTATAAAAATAGTTGCCTACGCGTAGTTTAAAGTTAGGCGCATGATAAGACATAAAAGGTTTCATATCAGGAAACTCGCTGTAAATCTTTGCTTTAAGTTTGTTTACCTCTTCACGATCTCTGTTAGAAATAATATGGATTCTGTAACCAGGAATACTTGCTTTAATTTCTTGTTGTTTTTTGTAATTGGCTAATAATACCTCAAAATTTTCAGGGGCATTTACAGAAACTGTTCCTTGGGCGTAAGCATTAGAAAATTGGAAAATTGAGATAAATAGTAAGAAAATCCATAGTCCATAGTCCATAGTCCATAGAAAGACAAAATGTTTCTTAAACTGAAAACTTTTCATATTAGGCTAATAATTCAATTCCTGTTGATGTTCCAATTCTATCGGCACCTGCATCAATTAATTTTAAAGCAAAATCTTTTTCTTTTATACCTCCCGATGCTTTAATTTTTATAGAAGTCGGAACAGTTTCTCTAATCAATTTCACTGCTTCTACTGTTGCGCCTTTTTCAGCATAGCCGGTTGAGGTTTTTACAAAATTTACTCCTGCATTAATACAAATTTCACAAGCCTTAATAATTTCTTCATTGCTTAACACACCCGATTCAATAATAACTTTAATTACTTTGTTATTCATGTGTACAGCCATAGCAACACTCTCAATATCGTTGGCAACAATACTGAAATCGTTATTTTTCAAAGCAGCTACATTCATTACCATATCAATTTCATCGGCACCCGCATCTATCACCTTTTTTACTTCTTCCACCTTAGCAGGTGTGTGGTTGTAACCAAAAGGAAAACCTACTACGGTTACCAACTTTACCGTTGAGCCATTTAAAAATTTGGCAGCATTTTTTACATGGTAAGGTGTTACACACACGCCAAAAAAATCGTGCTCAATAGCTTCGGTACATAGTTGCTCAACATCTTTAGTTAAGCAATAAGGTTTTAGCAAAGTATGCTCTATATAGTTGTTCAATTTCACTGCTGTAATACTCATAGTTTATTTCTTCTTCATCAACTGTTCTCTTATTTTATTAGAGAACTTTTCTTTAGGGTCTTTATCTGCGGGTTTGCCATCAGCAGTTTGTGATGACGAACTACTTCCTGCATCATCAGTTCTGCTGGTTTTCAGCTTCTTCATATCGGTTTGTTCTTCTTTAGCTTGCTTTACTTCTTCAGGTTTCTGAATAGGAATAACACCTCTAAACAAGAATGAACACACTTCTTTATTAGTGTTGCTTACCATGCTCTTAAACAAGTTAAATGCTTCAAACTTATAAATCAATAACGGGTCTTTTTGCTCATACACTGCACTTTGCACCGATTGTTTTAACTCGTCCATTTCGCGCAAGTGTTCTTTCCAGGCTTCATCTATTAACGCCAGTGAAATATTTTTTTCAAAAGCAGTAACAATTTCTTTGCCTTGCGATTCAATAGCTTTTTGCAAATTCACTACCACATTAATGCCTTTTATACCATCGGTAAAAGGGAACATAGCATTTACAAATTGCTTATCATTATTTTCATACACATGCTTAATAAATGGTAATGCTTCAGCAATAATATGTTCCGATTTGCGCTTGTAACTTTCTTTCACTTCATGATACAACTTCGGAACAATATCAGTTATTTTTCCTGATAAAAATTCTTGTTCTGAAATATGAGTATCAGTAGCAAAAAAGCGAATTACATCTAATTTGAAATTCTCAAAACTTTTGTCTTCCTGATTTTTTGAAACCAATTCTTCACACAAATCATAAAACATGTTGTTCAAATCAACCGAAAGTCTGTCGCCAAATAAAGCGTTTCTACGTTTGGTGTAAATTACTTCGCGCTGAGAGTTCATTACATCATCATATTCCAACAAACGCTTTCTGGTTCCGAAGTTATTTTCTTCTACTTTTTTCTGTGCCCGCTCTATAGATTTCGACACCATAGAATGCTGAATTACTTCGCCTTCTTTGTAGCCCATTCTGTCCATCAAAGAAGCAATTCTATCTGAGCCAAATAGGCGCATCAAATCATCTTCTAACGAAACAAAAAACTGAGAAGAACCCGGATCGCCCTGACGGCCGGCACGACCACGCAGCTGCCTGTCAACCCTTCTCGATTCGTGCCTTTCAGTACCTACAATGGCTAAGCCACCGGCTGCTTTTACTTCAGCGCCAATTTTAATATCGGTACCACGACCTGCCATATTGGTAGCAATAGTTACTGCGCCCGGCTTGCCTGCTTCCGCAACAATATCAGCCTCTTTTTGGTGTTGTTTAGCGTTTAATACATTGTGCTTAATGCCTTTCATTTTCAGCATTCGGCTTAGCAATTCAGAAATTTCTACCGAAGTAGTACCCACCAATACCGGACGACCTGCATTGCTTAATTCTACTACATGGTCTATAGTGGCATTGTATTTCTCGCGCTTGGTTTTATAAACCAAATCTTCTAAATCTTTTCTGGTAATTGGGCGGTTGGTAGGAATTTCTACCACGTCTAATTTATAGATTTCCCAAAATTCGTTAGCTTCTGTAATCGCTGTACCGGTCATACCACACAACTTATGGTACATGCGGAAATAATTCTGCAACGTAACCGTAGCAAAGGTTTGTGTAGCCGCTTCCACTTTTACATTTTCTTTGGCTTCAATAGCTTGGTGCAAACCATCAGAATATCTTCTGCCATCAAGAATACGTCCGGTATTTTCATCAACAATTTTCACTTTGCCATCCATTACCACATACTCTACATCTTTTTCGAACAAAGTATAAGCTTTCAATAATTGCTGTACAGAGTGTAAGCGCTCGCTCTTCACAGCAAAGTCTTGCATCAACTTATCTTTCAATTGTAGTTTTTCTTCATCAGAAATTTGCTTCTTTTCAATTTCGGCTACTTCACTACCCACATCGGGCATTACGAAGAAATTGGCATCTTCTCCCGATTGGGTAATTTGCTCAATTCCTTTATCGGTAAGTTCTACTGAATTTTGTTTCTCTTCAATTACAAACAACAATTCTTCATCTACCAAAGGCATATTTTTTTGCTGGTCTTGCAAATAATAGTTTTCAGCCTTTTGCAAAATTTGTTTGTTGCCTTGTTCACTTAAATATTTAATTAATGGCGCATACCTTGGCAATGCTCTATGAGCACGCAATAATGATAAACCTCCTGTTTTTTCATCGGTTTTGCCTTGCTCAATTTGCTTTTTAGCATCAATTAAAAACTGATTGGCTTTTCTTTTTTGTGCTTCAACCAAACTGTGAATGCGTGGCTTTAAAGCAAAAAATTCTTGCTCATCGCCTTTAGGTATTGGGCCTGAAATAATTAATGGTGTACGCGCATCATCTACCAAAACCGAGTCAACTTCATCGACCATGGCAAAATGCAATTTGCCCTGTACCAATTCGTTGGTGTTGCGCACCATATTATCGCGCAAGTAATCGAAACCAAATTCGTTATTGGTTCCATAAGTAATATTGGCCTTGTAGGCTTGTTGTCTTGCTTCAGAATGTGGCTCGTGCTTATCAATACAATCTACAGTTAAGCCCAAGAAATTAAACAGTGGGCCGTTCCATTCGCTATCGCGTTTAGCCAAATAATCGTTTACCGTTACAATATGAACGCCATAACCACTTAACCCATTTAAGTAGGCAGGTAATGTAGCCACAAGGGTTTTACCTTCGCCCGTAGCCATTTCGGCAATTTTACCCTGGTGCAAAATAATACCGCCAATTAACTGTACATCGTAATGCACCATGTTCCATTTTACAGGTGTTCCGGCTGCATTCCAACTGTTTTTATAAATAGCTTTATCGCCACTAATGGTTAAAAAATCTTTTCCTTCAGCAGCAAAAGATTTATCTAATTCAGTAGCTGTTACTTCTATAGTTTCATTTTCAGAAAGTCTTCTGGAAGTTTCTTTTACTACCGCAAATGCTTGTGGTAAAATTTGATTCAGTACTTCTTCTAACTTCGCATCGCGCTCTTTAATAAGCTTATCTACTTCGTTGTAAATTTTCTCTTTATCGTCAGCATCCATTGCAGGGTCGCTTTCGGCACTGGCTTTCAACTCATCAATATTGGCATTAATATCTTTAAGATATGCTGAAATAGTAGCTTGAAATTCCTGGGTTTTGTTTCTTAGTGCATCGTGAGAAAGGCTTTGTAACTTAGCATACTCTTCGTTAATCTTTGCAACTAAAGGCTTAATTTCTTTTAAATCTCTTTCACTTTTGCTTCCAAAAAGAGAAGACATTGCCTTATTAATGAAATCTAACATTTTATGTTTTTAATGATAATAAAAAAAGCGTGTAAAGTTACTCAAAAATCGTGCAAGCCCATTCAAATATGTCCACTTGTTGACATAATTACCTGTTAACAGACCTAATTATAAATGAACAAGCAGGGGTTTCAAGTATTGTTAAATCGGTTTGAACTTCCATGAGGATGATTTGAACTAAGTCTGTCCAAAAAACTACATAAAATGTAGATTATGGTTTTTATGAGTAATTTTTGTGTGGAAAAACAGGACTACTACAAGTAAATTAGTACTTTGCGATTAGCCTTTAGGGTAATAATATTTGAATTTAAAACTAAAGCAAATCTAAACTACCTGTTAAAGCACACATAAATAAAAAAGTAAAAAGTCAGGTAGGTTATTCCAACCTAAAGAAAAACGCTTCCATACCTCTTTCCAGTGCGGTATCGGTAAAAAGATGAGGATAATGTTTCCTTAGAGTTTGAATAAAGTATTCAAGAGGTATATCATCGAAGGTGCCATGAAAATGAATGTATTCCATAAAATGAATACCATCTTCGTATTCCTGAAAAACTGAATCTTCCAAACCATTAAATTCTAAGGCATTTACACCAAGTTTTTGACACAAAGATTTGTTAAATGCAGGGGTGGCTTTTACCCATTTTCCGTTTAAAAACAATTCAGTATAGCCATGAAAAGCAAAAATATCAGTACGTAAAATGCTTTGTAATTTTTCAGCGCCTAAGTGGTTAATAACATCGGCAAAGCCAAATCGTGCCGGAATACCAATGCTTCTGGCTAAAGCACCCAGTAAATTGGCTTTTTCAACGCAATAACCCCTGCCCTTTTTGAGTAAGCTGCTTGCTTTCATAGCTTCTTCAGTAAGCACTATATTATAATAATCATAAGGAAAAGTATCTCTTACATACAAGTATAATAGTTTAGCTTGCTCAATATCATTGGTTTCGTTCCCTACTATTTTTTGGGCCAGTGCTATGACATCAGGATGGTCTGAATCGGTAAATTTTCCGGGTAGTAAATATTGCTGTAGTTTATCCATTTCGTTCTTCAAAAAATCCTGTTTTCTTATTTTTAATTACATCACTGGCGTTGAAATATTTTCCATTCATGGCTATATAAACACCTTTTGGCAGGGTTTGAACAAATGCCAATGCACTACCCAGATTAAAAAAACCATCAGATGAACCAAACTTAATAGGAATCATGGCCCCTGTAAGCACAATGGTTTTATTAATGTTTTGAGCTTCTAAAATTTGTGCAGTTTTTACCATGGTATCGGTTCCGTGAGTAATTACAATTTTATCTTCTTTGCATTTTTTACATGCCCTAATAATTATCTCACGGTCTTCTTCGGTCATTTCAAGACTATCTATCATCATCAGCGTTCTGATAGAGATATCTAACGAGCAGCGACCAAGGTTAAAAAGTTCGGGAAGATGGGTTTGTTTAAAATATAGTTTACCGTTTATTTCATCATATTCTTTATCGAAAGTACCACCGGTAACAAGAACTCTAATCATATTATATAAAGTATGCACAAAGTTAATTCAAACCTTACACATGAAAGAGTAGTAAAGAAAAATAGCCTTTCAGAATAAAAAATAACAAATTACAAGGCAAAAATTTCGATGATTAAAATGACTATTTTTGGCGCATGATTCGAAAGATATTGCTTTACTTCTTTTTAATAGGCGGCATGTTATTACTGTTGTATCTATTATTGAAACAAGGCACAAATCTTGAACTGGAAAAACTGGAACAAATTGAGCGGGTTACCGAAAAAACTTTTCAGAATATTCCTGAAACCTCTCTTGGAATACTACAGTCGCTTTACGATTATTTTGTTTTACACCTGGAATCGTGGCTAAGCAGACTGGTACTTCAAATAATTATAATAATCAGCATTTCAAGAGTATTTAGTTTTGTTGCCAGAAAAATTGGACAGCCAAGTGTAATAGGCGAAATTGCAGCAGGGATATTTCTAGGCCCTTCATTTATTGGCATTTTCTTTCCTGAGTTTTCAGCTCTTATTTTTCCTGAATCGTCATTAATGAACCTGAATGTTTTAAGCCAGTTTGGCCTGGTGCTGTTTATGTTTATTATTGGCATGGAGGTAGATATTAAAATATTCAGCAATCGTGCACAAGATGGGTTGCTTATTAGTCATTCGGCAATTGTAATTACCTTTTTTTTAGGGGCAGTACTGGCCTTTTTTATATATCATGATTATGCACCACAAAGCACAGGTTTTGTTCCTTTTGCGTTGTTTATGGGTGTTGCTATGAGCATTACCGCCTTTCCTGTTTTGGCAAGAATAATTCAGGAAAGGGGCATTACTAAAACCTATTTAGGCTCTATGGCAATAACCTGTGCTGCTATAGATGATGTTACTGCCTGGACAATTTTGGCTATTGTAATTACCATTGTAAAATCTGCCGGAGTAAGCAATACATTTTTATCGCTAGGCTTTGCTATAGGCTATGTATTTATAATGTTTTCTGTTATTCGTCCGTTTTTAGCCAGGCTAGGCGACATTTTCGATACAAAAGAAAATTTGCACAAGGGTATAATTGCAGTTATTTTTTTAATTCTGCTGTTGTCTTCGTTTTTTGCTGAAATGATAGGTATTCACGCTTTATTTGGCGCATTTATTGCTGGTGCTATAATGCCACAGCATATTCATTTTAAAAGAGTTTTTTCAGAAAAAATTGAAGATGTTTCGCTAGTGCTGTTACTACCCTTATTTTTTGTTACCACAGGTTTACGAACCGAAATAGGGCTACTAAACACCCCAGCCCTGTGGAGTTTGTGCTTAATAATAATTGCCACTGCAACCATAGGCAAAATGGGTGGTGTTACTATTATTTCAAGATTTTTAGGAATATCTTGGAAGAATGCTTTGTCGATGGGCGCATTAATGAATGCACGGGGATTAATGGAATTAGTAGTATTAAATATTGCTTACGACTTAGACATACTTTCTAAAGAACTATTTACCATGATGGTATTAATGGCATTAGTAACTACTTCTATGACCGGCCCGTTGCTAAATCTTTATGAAAGAATTTTTCCGAAAGACATATTGGCAGGAAAATTTTCTATGGCAGGAAAATTCAATTTACTATTGTCTTTTGGCCCTGCTAAAATGGGAAAAACACTGGTATCGCTTGCCCGATATTTTACTGAAAAGAAAGAGGATATAAATATTACTGCGCTGCATATTACACCTCAAACAGATATTTCGCCACAAGAAGCAATACTATTTGAACGAAGCAGTTTTGCGCCTGTGAAGCAACGTGCTGCAGAATTAGAGTTAAATATTAATACCAAGTATCTGGTTAGTCAGGATGTTGAAAAAAGTATTCAGAAAACAATTCAGGAAAACCCTTATAACTTATTGCTGGTAGGTGGCGCAAAACCATTGTTTAATGAAAAAGTTTTAGGCGGAAAAATCAAAAACATTATTGAAATAAGTAATTGCGATGTGGCTGTATTAAGCGATAAAAACTTCAGCAAATTGCAAAACATACTAATCATGGTTGATGCAGTTTCTGAAAAAAATATTTTTAAATATGGATTATTGTTGGCAGAAAATGCAAATGCTGCTACCACCATTATAAATACCAACTTAAAAAATGAGCATCCTGCCTACTACACCGAAACCATAATAGATTTCAAAACTAAACACTCTGCCCCTGTAACTTCGTTGGAAAACAGAAAACTTGATGAAGCTTTTCTGGAAAATTTTGATTTAATAGTAATTAGCGATAATTACTGGAACAATATAATTGAAAGCGAGCCGTCTGAAATAAGAAACAACTTTTCGTTTCTCATTTTTCATATTGTAACTTTACCTTAATGGAACGATACGGTAATATTAGATTTACTCCAAAAGATAGAAATAATTTTTACGCCACTGTAAAAAAACGCATTGACGAATATTTTCAGGAAAATGGCATTTCGCCTAATGCCAACAATAGCATGTATTTAAAAACCATTACTTTGCTTAGTGCTTATTGCATTCCTTTCTTGATTATTTTGTTTTTGCAACCCGGCTGGTGGACTTTATTGTTATGGGTAATTATGGGTTTTGCTATGGCAGGTATTGGCATGAGCATTATGCATGATGCTAATCATGGGGCATATAGTAAAAATGAGAAAGTAAATTATCTATTAGGGCACACCCTTACTTTTATTGGTGGCTCGGTATTTAATTGGAAGCTTCAACATAATAAACTTCATCATACTTTTACTAATGTTACTTACATGGATGACGATATTGCCGATAAAGCAATTTTAAAATTATCGCCACATACAAAAGTTAAAAAAGTGCATAGTTATCAGCATTACTTTAGCTTATTCCTATACAGCATTGCAACTTTATATTGGGTTTTTGTTAAAGACTTCATGCAAATACATCGCTATACAAAATATAAAGTGAATAAAAGTTCAGCCAAGGAAAATCTATATGCATTAATACGACTTGTTGTTTCCAAAATTGCTTACGTATTACTTATGCTGGTGCTACCTGTTGTAGTTTTTAATATACCTTTCATTCAAGTTATTACAGGTTTTATTTTACTGCATCTTATTAGTGGCGTAGTATTAACCGTTGTTTTTCAACTGGCTCATACCGTTGAAGGCACTGCCCACCCTATGCCAAATGAAAATAAAACTATTGAAAACGACTGGGCAATTCACCAAATGGAAACTACCGTAAATTTTTCTCCTGAAAACAAATGGTTATCGTGGTATGTGGGAGGCTTAAATTATCAGGTAGAACATCATTTATTTCCGAAAATTTGCCACGTGCATTATCCGCAAATTGCACCTATTGTAAAACAGACTGCCAAAGAATTTGGTATTCCTTACCTGGAAAACAAAAAGTTTTCAGATGCATTAAAAGCACATTTTTCAGCATTGAAAAGATTTGGAAACATGCCTGAACTTAGCGAAGCTATTGCAGGATAAACTATAATAGTTCCCATGCACTATAATAGGCATTGTTCTCCTGACAAAAATTTAAGAATTGGGTGTAAAATTTATCGTTGCCAAACGTAACGCTATCGCCAACTATAATTAGCTTTTCTTTAGCGCGGGTCATGGCAACATTCATTCTGCGGTAATCGGTTAAGAAACCTAAAATACCTTCATCGTTAGAGCGCACCAAAGAGATAAACACCGTTTCACATTCTTGCCCCTGAAAACTATCAACTGTAGATACTCTTAATTCTTTCGGAAACATTTCTTTTGCCAAAGCAACCTGCCCCGAATAGGGCGATATAAGTGCACAGCGACTAATGTCGATTTGTTGCTGTGCAATAATTTTCTGAATTATTTCCAATTCGCCACGATTACTAAGGCTGGTATTTTCAGTTCCTTGCTCTTCCTGAAAACCTGTGCCTGCGGTATCGTAAAACATTAAATGGTTAGCAATATCTTTCAAGTGAGTTGGCGTTTTCAATCTATTTCCGTAGAAAAATAAATTTGAAAAAGCAGCTATTGATTCGCGCATACGGTATTGCGTATCGAGTAGGCAGGTTTCTTTATGTCGCTCTACAGCCACTTCTAAAAACGATTTATTGTAGCCTCTTTTAATTGCTTCTTCTGATATAAGCGTAGGCGGCAACTGCAAATGGTCTCCGGCCAACACTACGCGTTGTACCTCTCTCATAGCTACCCATGCCAGCGATTCCAGGCACTGCCCGGCTTCATCAATAATTAAAGTATTAAAATGTATATGCTGAATAGTATCATCGTGTAACCCCACGGGTGTGCCACAAACTACGGCTGCCTCGTTAATCCACTTTTCGGTATAAAAATTTTGTAAAGAACGAATTTCATTTCGAATAGATTTTACTTCTTGCATTAACAGTTTGCGTTGCTCACGCTCGTCTTTACCAAAATTGCGCTTATATTGGTGTGCCATTTTTCTGAACGATTCAGCTTGAATGCGCAGCTTTTTTAATTGCTGTTGTTCTGCACCTTGCATTAATCTACCTTCAACCGTATTGTTAATTAACTCGCTATGAATTTTCGATTGGTTGCCTACGCGCAACGTTGCAATACCTTTCTTTACTAATTGTAATGCAATATGGTCGGTTGCTGCATTGCTGGGTGCAGTTACTAAAACCTTTTCTCCGTTTTTTACTAATTGAACAATGGCTTCTACCAACGTAGTAGTTTTGCCCGTTCCAGGCGGGCCATGCACAATTACCAATGGCTTATAACTTGCAATTTCTGCCACTGCATTTTGCTGGCTTTCATTCAACTTATTAGAAGCCTCAACTTTATACCCATTGGGTTGTGGCAATGCAGTTTGCACATTGTTATACAAATAATTGAAAAAAGCAAAGCCATTTTTTTTACTGCCTTCATCGAGTGCAAAAAGCGTTGCTTCTATTATTTCATGTGTTTTGGTATCGGGCGTAAGCTTTATACCTACTCCATGCTGCTCAATCCAATCGGGAAAATCGGGTGCAAAAAGTCTTAGTTCACCTGCGCTTCCACTTATATTCAGCAAAATTCCTTTTACAGCATTTTCATTCTCATAAAAAACTTCAATGGCTGCGCTATCTCTAAAATTTGAGGTATCTTGACTTAAAGGCACTCTGAAACTTATTTCAGGATACTCGGCAAAACCGTAAGTTTTTCGGGTAACTTTTATAGGGTGCAATGCCAATCCATCGCGTTTCAATTGTTTTAAATTTCCTGAAACCTGAAGATTAAAACGCTCGTGCTGTGCCTGCTCTTCCAGTTCTATTCCGGCTAACAGATATTGTATTCGCTGATGGTTGGCTTTTTTCATGGGTTGCAAAAATAAGTTATTCATAGTGCATACTTTCGCAACACATAAAACTTACAGTATTTTTAAGGCATGAAACCATTTGCAAACCTATTAGGCCCATTAGCAGGTATTATTTTAGGCTATGTTTCGTGGCATTTTTCCGGAGAAATAAAAATAGGCAGCATGGTGGGTATTACCGTGTGGATGGCAGTTTGGTGGATTACTGAAGCTGTACCACTTGCCGTAACTTCAATGATTCCGGTATTTGCATTTCCTATGACAGGGTTAATGAGTACAGGCGAAGTGGCTTCGGTATATATGAACGATGTGCTGTTTCTGTTTATTGGCGGTTTCATCATATCGTTTGCTATGGAACGCTGGAACCTGCATAAAAGAATTGCGCTGAATATTATTCTGAAAATTGGTTCTGACGGTGGTAAAATTTTGTTGGGGTTAATGCTATGCAGCTATGCCATTTCTATGTGGATTTCGAATACCGCCACCACCATGATGCTAATACCCACTACGCTTGCCATAATTGATAAAATAAATAACCTGAAGTTTTCTAACAGCGAAAACATAGCTAAGGCATTGTTAATTGGTATTGCCTATGCTTCTTCGATTGGTGGTGTAGCTACTATTGTAGGTACTCCTACAAACATGATTTTTATGAGTTATTATGGTTTAATGTATCCTTCGGAAGAACCTATTAATTTCTTCAAATGGTTTGTATTTGCAGTACCTGTAACCTTATTAATGCTTGCAGTAACTTTTTATGTGTTGAAATTTATGTATTTGCATACTTCTAATTTTGAGCATATAAAAGTAAGTAACAATATTTTTTATGAAGAATTGAAAACAATGGGCAAAATTAGTTTTGAAGAAAAAGCTATAGGTTTCTTGTTTGCGGCATTAGTATTGCTTTGGTTTACCCGTGCTGATTTGGTTTTGGGTAGTTATACCATAAAGGGATGGAGTAATTTTTTCAGTGACCCTAAATATATTCAAGATGGCGCAGTAGCTGTGTTTGTAGCGTCATTGTTATTTATTATTCCATCTAAAAAGGAAAGAGATGTTTTAATTACATGGGAGTATGTAAAAAAGCTACCTTATTCTGTTATATTGCTGTTTGGCGGGGGCTTTGCTTTAGCTAAAGGCTTTAATGACTCTGGCCTTACAGGTTGGTTAGCCAAAAACCTGTTTTTCCTTAAAGAATACCATCCAATAATTATTATAATGTTTGTTTGCCTGTTAATTACCTTCATTTCAGAAATTGCATCTAACATGGCAACTATTCAGTTAAGTTTACCTGTATTATCTGCAATGGCTATAAGCACCGGAATTAATCCTTTATTGATTATGATTCCCGGAACTTTAGCAGCATCGTATGCATTTATGATGCCTGTTGGCACCGCGCCTAACACCATAGTTTTTGGAAGCGAAAAATTGAAAACAATGGATATGGTTCGGCCGGGTTTAATATTAAATTTTGCAGGCATTATAATTATTACACTTGCAATGTTTACTATAGGCAAGTTTGTATTCGGTATTGACTAATTATACTTTGTAACAATAGACTTATCCCTTTCAATTATTTATATTTGAATTGAAATTTCTTCAAAATGAAACAATTTGAACTTATAACAGCCGACCCAAACATTTTAAGTGGTAAACCAATATTGAAAGGCACCAGAATAAGTGTTGATTTTATTTTACAACTAATTGCTTCCGGTGCGAGCATAGAAGATATTTTACAAAGCTATCCGCACCTTACCCGAGAAGGAGTTGTTGAGGCACTGCTTTATGCCAGCGAAGTAGTTAAAAATGAAATTAATATTGAAATTAAAGCAGCGTGAACAAATCAATAAAATTTCTTACTGACGAAAATATTCAGCCAACAGTTATAGAATTTCTAAAATCACAATCTTTTGATACTGTTGATGTATTTTCATTGCAATTAAATTCAAAATCTGACAAAGAAATTTTATTACTGGCGAAACAACTCGATAGAGTTATTCTAACCCACGATGCTGATTTTGGTCAAATAATTTTCTATGAGAAAATAACTTTTAAAGGGCTCATCTACCTTCAACCCGGACACATTAAGCCTTCATTTACAATACAAACATTAAATGCTTTAATTAAATCAGAAATAGAATTGGTAGAGCCCTTTATAATTGTTGCAGAGCAAAAACAAGGAAAAGTAAAAATACGTATTAGGAATGCTGTTTCAATTTAATTGCAAAATATTTATTACTAATATTTTTACCTCAAATACCTTATGCTAGAGAATTATTTGTAACCAACCAACTACCAATATACTTTGTAACTTTAGCACAACAACCAATATTTTATGACAAAGTATTTGCTATGCCTTAGTTTTCTTTCTGTGTATTTTTTAAATATTTCAGCACAAATAACTATTACTAAAGATGATATTGCTCGCGGAAGAGATACTATTGTAATAGCCTCACCTGCTAACCTTAATGATTTTGATTACGAAATAACCGACACAAACTTTGTTTGGGATTTTAGCGGCTTATTAAAAGCAAGTGGTTCAGTAAAAGAATATTACACCGTTGGTCAAACAGGCCCTATATATAGTGTTTATTTTGCCGATGTTTCATTTAATCCTAATAGAGCAAATGTTGCAGACGATGCCAATTTATCGTTGCCCGCATTAATAACCTCTTCTGATGCTTATAATTTTTACGACCGAAACGATAACGAATATAAACAAGTAGGCATTGGCTCTACTTTAAATGGTATTCCCACACCTTTCAGGTTTGAAGACGATGATGAAATTTATAAATTCCCTTTAACCTTTGGAAATATTGATACTTCTACAGCAAGATATTTTATTAATATACCTTCTACGGCAAACTATACTTATAATCATACACGCATAAACAATGTAGATGGCTGGGGAATTTTAATAACACCTATTGATACTTATGAAGTAATAAGAGTAAAAAGTACATTACGTATTCGCGATAGTATTTTTATTGACAGCCAGAATTTTGGATTTGGCTTTAACCGCCCATTGGAAACTCAATACAAGTGGCTGGCTAAAGACAAGAAAATTCCCGTGCTACAAATAAATACGCAAAGCGTTGGTGGCGGCAACTCTTTTGTAACTTCTGCATTTTATCAAGACACTGTAAGAATAATTAACAGCATTAAAGACCTTTCTACGTCTGATATTGTTTCTGTTTTCCCTAATCCTGTTAAAGAAAAATTTATTGTAAAAGCTGATAATATTCATTGGCAAAAGGCAAGTATTACAGATGCTTCAGGAAAACAAACTATTTTGAAATTTGAACCCGTTAGCAGTAACGAAATATCAGTAAGTATTCCTGTTAAGCAAATAGCCTATGGGTGGCAGATATTAACATTGCAAAGCAATAACTACATTTTCCAAAAACAAATTTTAATTCTTCCATAATGTATTCTAAAAACGGCAAGGCAATATTATTTTTCATTGTAGCATTTATTATTCTTTTAGGTTGTAAGGCAAAGCAACCAAGCAAAACAACAACAGTAACCGTGACTACAAACAATACTAATTCTGCATCAATGAATGTTGCCGGCATGTGGCAATGGGTTAAAACATCATGCTGCGGGAGAATGCCTGTAGTTACTACACCCCAAACAGAAAACAAAACAATAGTATTAAACCTTAAAAGCGATAATACTTTTGAAAAAACTGTAAATGGAAACAAAACTGAAAGCGGCAGCTATGAAGTAAAAGACGGAATGAGTGGAGAAAATACTAAAACCATTAAACTATCTACCATTCCACGAGAAGGTTATATCTCAATTTTAAATGACACACTGATAATCAACTATGGCTATATCGACTTGCAAACTGAATATTATAAAAGAGTAAAATAGCATTTCTTATTTCTGAAAACGTGGATGATATTTCAATATAGTTTCTCTTAAAAACTCACGGTCTAGGTGGGTATAAATTTCGGTAGTAGTTATAGATTCATGCCCCAGCATTTCCTGCACCGCTCTTAAATCGGCACCGCCCTCTACCAAATGGGTTGCAAACGAATGTCTGAAAGTATGGGGGCTAATAGATTTTGTAATTCCGGCTTTTGCCACACAATCTTTAATAATTATAAAAACCATTACTCTACTCAGCGGTTTGCCTCTTCTATTTAGAAATAAAAAATCTTCGCTGCCCTTGTGAATAGCAATTTGGTTTCTTACAGTATTTCTATAAATATTAATGTGCTTAATAGCATCGCTGCCAATGGGTATTAATCGTTCTTTATTGCCTTTGCCTACTACTTTTATAAATTCAACATCTAAAAAAAGATTAGAAATTTTAAGACTTACCAGTTCTGAAACACGCAGCCCGCAACTGTATAAAGTTTCGAGCATAGCCTTATTTCTTACGCCTTCAGCAGTACTTAAATCAAGCGCACTTATTACGGCATTAATTTCTTCAAAACTTAAGGTATCGGGTAATTTTCTGCTTAGCTTCGGGCCTTCTAACAATTCTGTAGGGTCGTTATTTATTACATCTTCCATCAGCAGATATTTATAAAAAGCCCTTACGCCTGAAATTATTCTGGCTTGCGAACGATCGTTTAAACCCAGCTTATGAATGTATTGGCTAAACTGCTCTAACTGATGTAATGAAATTTTTTCGGGTGGTGTGGTATCGCCTGTAATTTCAAGATATTGATGCAGCTTTTCAATATCGCTCATATAGGCATCAATAGAATTTTGCGAAAGCGATTTTTCTAATTTTAAATATTGCTTAAAACCTTTTATGCTGCTAATCCAATCCACCGGGTTTTATGATTTAAGTTTTAAGTTTTAAGTTTGGCATACACAATTTTGCCACTGCAAACTTATCATTCTAAAATGAAAATTATTATCATCAATGGGCCTAACTTGAATTTGTTGGGTAAAAGAGAACCCGAAATATATGGTACCAGAAGTTTTGAAGATTTCTACGAAAAATTAATGCTTCAATATGCTGAAATAGAATTGAGCTACTTTCAAAGCAATAACGAAGGAGAAATTATAGACAAATTACAGGAAATTGGTTTTAGCTACGATGGAATTATTTTAAACGCGGCAGGCTACACACATACTTCTGTTGCCATTGCCGATGCAGTGGCGGCCATTACTACACCGGTTATTGAGGTGCATATATCTAACCCTTATTCAAGAGAAGATTACAGGCAACGCTCGTTAATTGCACCTAAAGCAAAAGCAATGGTTTGCGGCATGGGTTTAAAGGGCTATGAATTCGCATTACAATATCTTATAGAAAATGCAACTAAATAAAATTATGTGTATTGAAGACAATGTTCTTTAAACTAATTTTACACTATTACTATTCAAAAGAAATACTATGACCAAACTTAGCGTAAACATTAATAAAGTAGCCTTAATCAGAAATTCAAGAGGTGGTAATTATCCTGATATTATTCAGTTTGCAAAAGATTGTGAACGCTTTGGTGCCGATGGTATTACCGTGCATCCACGCCCCGACCAGCGCCATATTCGTTTCGATGATGTTTACGCATTGAAAGAAATAGTAACTACAGAATTTAATGTGGAAGGCTACCCTACCGATGCATTTATTAAAATGATGACTGAAGTAAAACCGCATCAATGTACATTAGTACCCGATAAACCCGATGCACTAACATCTGACGAAGGCTGGGACACCATAAAACACGAGCAGTTTTTAACCAATACTATAAAAGAGTTGCAATCGTATGGCATTCGAGTATCGTTGTTTGTAGAACCTATTGAACAATTAGTAGAAGGCGCAAAAAAAACCGGTGCCGACCGAATTGAGTTTTATACCGGCCCTTATGCTCACAATTTCTCTTACAATAAAAACAAAGCGGTTGAGAAATATGCCAACGCTGCTCGCTTTGCTAACCAAATAAATATTGGCATTAATGCAGGCCACGATTTAAATTTAGATAACCTTCAGTTTTTCAAACAAAATATTCCTCAATTGTTAGAAGTTTCCATCGGTCATGCATTAATAAGCGATGCGTTGTATAAAGGGTTAGAAAATACTATTCAGCTATACAAAAGACAATTGTTATAAACATGTACCTTGGTACAAAGCAAACAGAAAGCAACCAGTTAAATTTAGTTTTACAACTACTTGCTGAAGCAGCACAGTTTCTGAAAAACAAACACATAAACCAATGGGCACATTGGCTACACCCACCCCAAGACAAAGTACAATGGGTTGAAGAAGGCATTGAAAATGGCGAGTTTTATTTTGTGTACGATGAAGCAAATAACCTAATAGCAATGTACAGGCTTATGTATGAAGACGAATTGTACTGGGGCAAACAAAACCAAAAAGCCGTATATGTTCACTCGCTTGTGGTTAGGAGAAATTTTTCAGGTAAAGGCGTGGGCAGCAACATATTAAACGCTGTGGCACAAAAAGCAAAAAACGAAAACATAAATTTATTCAGGTTAGATTGCAATGCAGCTAATAAAGACTTGTGTAACTACTACGAAAAATTAGGCTTTGTAAAAGTAGGTGAAAAACAAATGCCACATTCGCTGAATAACCTTTATGAAAAGAACCTATAATTAACCATACACCTCAGCCACTTTTTCTTTCATGGCTTTCTGGTAGCTCTTATTTGAAAACAAACCGTTAATTCTTAAGTCGAAATAAGAACGAAAAGCTTGCTGCAACGATAAATTATTCTCGTTCAAAAAATCGGGGTCAGAAATAGCTTCAAAAAAAAGCTTATCGTTTATTACCAGTATTGCAGGCTCTATATCATTAAAAAACTTTTCTTCAATACCTTTTTTATAAAACTCTTTCAGAATGTTTGCCGCATAGTTTCTGAAAAATTCAATCTTCTTCCAAAGTTTTGGGTGCAGGTGTTTTAAATCGGTTAAAAACTCGTTTGAGATATCAGAAATTTCATGATAAAAAATATGAATAGCAGAAAGGTAGCGGTCTAAAAAAGGCAGCTCGTCATTAAATAAATCATTCTGAAAAGTACCAATTTGTTCCAGTTTTACTTCAAGCGCATATTGCAATAACTCTTCGCGCGAAGCAAAGTGCTTATATAAAGTTGCCTTGCTAACATCAAGTGCCGCAGCAATTTCATCCATGTTAAATTTCTTCAGCCCCACTTTTACAAATATGGGCGTAAGCTGTGCCACCCAGTTTTTTCTCACCTCCGGATTTTCAACTCTTGCTTTTTTAATCGGCTTTCTGCCCATTGTTATTTTATTGAGTAAACAATGTTAGTAAACTTTTTTTACAAAAATAGTTTACTTCTTCAAAAATCTTTATAAATTCGGGCTAACAAAAAACAGTTCTATATGTCTAAAGCAATTAATAAAGTTTGGCATCAATGGAAATACATGCTGGCATTTATGCTGCCATTAGCAACCTATAATGCTTTATATGCACAAGGTATCTGGACGTTTTACACCTTGTTTCTTGCCTTCGGAATATTGCCGTTAATGGAATTATTTTATGAAGGCACCACCGAAAATTTCGATAAGCAAGATGAAGAAGTGGAAAAGAAAAAATGGCTGTATGATGTAATGTTATACCTCAACGTACCGCTGCAATATGGCCTGCTTCTTATTTTTTTAAACAGAATATCGTTGCCGAATTTAACACCATTAGAAGTTACTGGCATGATAGTAAGTTTTGGTATTTGCTGTGGCGTAATTGGCATTAATGTAGCCCACGAACTGGGACATCGCAGAAAGCAATATGAAATAATAATGGCTAAAATGCTTTTGGCTACTACCCTTTACATGCACTTTTATATTGAACACAATCGCGGGCATCATAAAAATGTTTCTACACCTTTAGACCCTGCTTCATCGCGCAGAGGCGAAATGATGTACACTTTTTGGTTTCGTTCTATTTTTGGTGCTTATGCAGGGGCGTGGAAACTGGAAAACGACCGCCTGAGAAAAGAAGGTAAACACTGGCTTTCGTTGCACAACGAAATGCTGCGTTTCCACATCATTCAGTTTGCCATGTGTGCGGCAATATTTGCTTTGTTTGGCGGCTTTACTCTACTGGCTTTCTTCGGAAGCTCATTTATTGGCTACTTATTGCTCGAATCGGTAAATTATATTGAACACTATGGTTTACAGCGCAGAGAAATTAAGCCCGGAATTTATGAAAAATGCCTGCCCATACATTCATGGAATTCTAACCACGATTTAGGCAGAATTATGCTGTATGAACTTACCCGCCATTCCGACCACCATTATCTGGCAAGCAGAAAATATCAGGTTTTAAGACATTTCGACCAAAGCCCACAATTGCCTACGGGCTATCCCGGGGCAATATTACTGGCTGCTATTCCGCCTTTATGGTTTAAAGTAATGAATAAACGAGTTGATGAATTTAATAATCAACTAAACAGGCAAATGCAGGGTGTGCCAGCTTAGAAATTTGTTTTGTACTCTTATCTTAAGCCGTTGGCTAAAGCCTAACGGCAATAACTACCTAAACATATTGCTGTTTACTTCAGCAAAAGGATCATCTTAAAACATAATTCTTATATCAAACAGATTGATAAAAAGCCATCACTTTTTTATGATGGCTTTTTTATTTCAGCAAACACAACAAAAACAGCCGTAATTTTGAGCAATACATTTTGCTATGACCCACTACACGGTGCTTTCATTTAACACCACTAATACCGATGCCAAAGAACTGCTAACAGCCATACTAAGCGATGAAGGCTTTGAAGGTTTTGAAGAAACTAACGACACGCTGAAAGCCTATATTCCTTCTGAAACATTAAGCCACCTGAATATTGCCGAAATACTTTCAGCATTTGAACTGCTGAAACCTGTTACCTACACTGCCGAAACCATTGCACCCACCAACTGGAATGCCGAATGGGAAAAAAAATTTCAGCCCGTATATGTGGCAAATGAAATTCAGATACGCGCATCGTTTCATGCCAAAAAAGAAAACTTCCCTATAGATATTGTTATAGACCCTAAGATGTCTTTCGGCACGGGGCATCATGAAACTACTTACATGATGAGCGAAACCATGTTGGGTATAAACTTTGCCAACAAAACTGTTTTCGACTTCGGAAGCGGAACAGGCATACTCTCTATTTTGGCCGCTAAACTGGGCGCAAAAAATGTATATGCTTTAGACCATGAAGAATGGGCCTACCATAATTGCGTTGAAAATGCCGCGCTGAATAATATTGATTGTATTGAAGCCGTATATGGCGATGAAGAAAAATTTCCCCGCCACACTTTCGATATTATTTTAGCCAATATAAACCGAAACATTATTGCCAAAAACATGCAGGCGCTTGCAGCGTTGATGCACCCTGAAAGCCATTTATTAATTAGTGGCTTTTTGGCCAGCGATGAAAGCTACCTGTTAAACATTGCCGCGCAAAATAATTTAAAAGCCACAGGCCGAAAAGAGAAGAACAATTGGCTGTGTATTAGCCTGGTTAGTAACGTTAGACTTTAAGTTATAAGTTTTCAGTCTTCAGTTATCAGTTATCAGTTTTGGGGAGAGCCATTAGCCTTTAGTTTTATGTTTTAAGTTTTATGTAATAAGTTGTCAGTTTTCAGTTCTGGGATTCAGTGCTTTTGTCATGCCGTAGGCATCTTTCTTTTGTGGTGGGTATTTATTGGAAAGTTTCTTCCAGAATGACCGTTTGTGGATTTTACTTTTTGAATTTTGAATTTTGAATTTGTTTAGGATTTAGTGATTAGTATTTTGAATTTTAACCAATCCCGTCAGCTAAAGCAGACGGCAATATACTTGGCTTATTATTGCCGTTAGGCTTTAGCCAACGGCTTAGCATAAATACAACAAAGTTCGTTTCGCTTAACCCGAACTCAGGTTTTGAATTTGTTTAGCATTTAGAGTTTAGGATTTAGCATTTTCCTTACTTTTCTAATTTTCTCATTTTTCTTTTATGCTGAAGCTCTTAGCCATTAGTATTTTTTACTGGGGCAATAATTCAATGGTTTTCGGCTATGGCAGGGATGCCCTTCCTGGTCAGGCAACTCTTTCAGGCTATAGCAGGAACGCCCTTCCCAATCAGGCAACCCTTTCAGGCTATCGCGGGGATGCCCTTCCAGGTCAGGAAGCCCTTTCAGGCTATAGCGGAGATACCCTTCCTGGTCAGGAAGCCCTTTCAGGCTATAGCGGAGATGCCCTTCCTGGTCAGGCAACCCTTTCAGACTATAGCGGGGAACCCCTTCCAGGTCAGGAAGCCCTTTCAGACTATCGCGGGGATGCCCTTCCAGGTCAGGAAGCCCTTTCAGGCTATAGCGGAGATACCCTTCCAGGTCAGGAAGCCCTTTCAGGCTATAGCGGAGATACCCTTCCAGGTCAGGAAGCCCTTTCAGGCTATAGCGGAGATACCCTTCCAGAATGATAAACAAGCATTTATAAATAATTTTATTTCTTAACCCTAAAACAAACCAATTATGTCTAGTATTAACAGAAGATTACCGAAAAGCAACTGTAAGCTACCCTGTTCTTCGGCCAAATGAAAGTTGGAAAAAAATTTACTTTAGTTACTCAAAAATTCTTCAGATAAAATAAAAAAGCCTGCCACTGATAGTGGCAGGCTTTTAATTCAAACAAACCCAATACTTTTTTTTTATTTAAGCTGTAAAGATTTTTGTGCTGCTTTTCCTTCAGTATTAATAATTTCTTTTTGAAGTGGCGATTTTACACTTATTACTGCATCTTGTAAAGTTTTACCATACTCAATCGGGTGTACATATTTACCCTTTAAATGAGCAGGCTTATCGGTAACATTTAATTTAGTTTCAGGGTGAGCAGCCATATACTTATCGTTGCGCTCGGCAGTAACCTGCCACGATATTTTTTGATTAGGATTTCCGCCTGCAATTACAAACCTGTTGTTGCTGATTTCTTCTTTTACAAACAACGAAGGGGCGGCATTGCCAATAGCAGTTAACTGGTAAGAAAAATTGGTGTTTATGGCTTCAAAATAATCGGGCAAACTTACAGTTGCTTCGCCATTGGCATTTAACTGTATGCTGCCTCTGTAAATATTTAATACTTCGTTAGATTCTATGGCAAAATGTCTTAAGTATTTATTAGCCGGGTCGAAAGGGTGGTCGATGACAAATAATTTACTACCACCTGCCTGTAAATCGCCTAAAACCAACAAGTTTTGAGTGCCCCCAATATCGCCATTAGACAAAACGCCATAGCCAATAGAAAGTGTATTAGTTAACCCTAACAACCCTACAAAACCCTGGCCTTCCACACCGGCATTATCGAATACCTGTCCTGTTCTGTCGGGTGCAACATTAATACCTAATGCACCTACACCGCCATTTGTTTGTGTTTGTGCCAAGGTGCCCACAAAACCAATGCTGCCCATACCTGCTGCCACGCTGTTGGGTCTTACACCATTAGCTGCTCTTATATTTTCACCAAACACCCCAAAGCCTTGTGCATTATTGGCTTCGCCTGCTACCCCATTAAAGCCCTGCCCAAAAACACCCGGGCCACCATTGGTTCTAAGGTTACTGCCATATACGGCTGCAAATGCGGTAGCACTTGCCTCTACCTGCCCTGCCACTGCATAAGCAGCGCTGCTGGTGCTGCCTGTAATGGCAGCCACGGTATTTAAAGAACTGGCAGTAGTAGCCTGAATAGTAGGAAAGGTTGCCGATGCTGAAGTATTAGCCGCCACAATAGAAGCACCATTGCCGGAATGGGTTGCCCTGAAGGCTGCCTGACTTGCCGTTGAAGTATTTACTTCTACCGCACCACTATTGGCTGTAACAATTCTGCCGGCACCCGCACCGCCAAAATTATAAGCATCGTTTAAGGTTCCGCCACCACCTGAAGGCAAAGTAACAGAGCCGCCACCGCCCGATAAAGAAAGGTTGCTGCCATTTAAACTTAATGTTTGTGGCACTTGTGTTGAAGTAATAGTAAAGTTAGGATAAGCCCCTGTAACAGTTGAAATGCCTGCACCAATAATAGATACGGTTTGGTTGGGTGCAGTATTGGCAATTACGTTACCGTTTATAGAAATGCCCGTTCCGGCAGTGTAGGTGGTGCCACCACCCGAAGGAAGGGTTACAGAATTGCCACCATCAATGCTTAACGTATTGCCGTTTACAGAAAGCGAAGGTGCATTAACCACACTGCCCGCTTTACTTGCATATAAAGAATAAGGAACCGAAACTAATTGCGAAGTGCCCATATCGGTATAGTTTGCACCACCGCTTTCGTCTATTTCTATTTTCAGAAACTTAGTGCCCGAAGCCCAGTCTATTTGCGAAAAAGTGCCCTGTGCCACAAAGCCTAAACCTAAAGAAGCATTAAATAACCCAAACTGATTAGTGGTAAGGTTATGGGTTTCCTGATATAATACAGGCCCTGATACCGAGCCTTCAAGAATAGAAAACCGAACCGAAACAGGGCTGTTGGTAATTTCAACACCGCTGCTGTTTCTGGCTACTGCCTGGTACTTAATTGCCTGTGGGGTTTGTGCCTGCAATGCTACACTTAGCAGCAGCATTAAGGCTAAATAAAATGACTTCATAACTAATTGCTGGTTTTGATTTGTGTATTGGTTTTAAAATTATTCATTTACTCTAAACTCGCCTGCTTTGGTACCGTTTGTAACTGCCTGAATTAAAAGTTTATCTTTCAATTCTACTTTCTTAGAGCGCGCAGTAACATCTTGCGGCACTATAAACTCGCCCTTATCAATATTGGTTTTGGTAAGCACATTTAAATTATCAATTAATGATACAGCACTGGTAGTAGCTTTGTTTATGGTAAGCACATTAAATGAATTGGTAGCACCTGAAGTCCAAGAAGACTTTATAGTCTGAATTCTTTCGCCTAACAAGGTTACTACAGAAGTGCCTGAAAAACTGAAACTACCCTCGTTATCAAAATTACCCGACACTTCCAGAATGGCATTATCTACCATAGTAAGGTTTGCTCCCGGCTGAATAGTAATATTCTTTGTGCCACCTGTTATGTTAATATTTATTACAGGGTCGTTAGTTACATTCGGAATAACAACATTAATGCTGGTATCGGGCACCACTCCACAACTCCAGTTTCCGGCTTCTTCCCATAAATTATTAATGGTGCCTGTCCAGATATTATCGGCACATGATACTGTTACGGTAAGCACAGCAACGGTTGAAGTATCGGGCACATTACAACCGTTATTTATAATAACTCTGTATTGATAGTTATTCATACCGGCTGTTGCAGCGGTAATATCTAAAGTGGCTGTATTTACATTGCTGTAAGGAGCACTGTTAGGCACGTTGTTCCAATTGGTACCACCATCGGTACTTAATTGCCAAACGTAAGTAATAGTGCCGCTACCGCTTGCAGTAATACTAAATGATGTATTGCTTCCTGCTGCCACTGTAGCATTGGCAGGCTCAACCGTAATTTCAGGAAGAGCATTTACCGTTAAAGTAACTTCAGCAGAATTTACAGCAGTAGTACAGGTGCTGGAGATTACCACACGATATTCATACCCATTAAAGCTTTCAGGTGTGTTGTTAATGTTTAACTGATTGGTTTGTGCATTGGCGTAAGAGCCCCCATTGGTAATATTATTAAATCCACTTCCGGTATTTACCTGCCACTGATAACTTAAACCTACACCGGAAGCATCTACCGTAAAGAAAGTGTTGCTGCCTTCGCAAATATTATTGGGTGAAGGCTGGGTGTTGATGGTAATTGACGGACAGGCTGTAAAGATTTCATCAGCACCTTTAGTAGGAGCAGTAGTACTTCTTAAGTCATTATCAATATCAACTGTTAAAGAAACAGGAGTACCTTTTTGGTCAACGAAATCAAAAGGATATGGGGTATTAGGAGGTGTGGTATTTATTCTAAGATTTGCTGCACCGGTACCAACATTCAAAAATAATTCTGATGGGTTAATTGATGTTGAACTGGAGGTTCCGGTTGTAGTTACAACGGCATCAGTATTTTGGTCGCCATTGCCCGAAAGCGTTCTAAAGTTTGCTAAGGTGTAGGTAGTTGAACTTCCCCACAAAGCAACATTGTTTAAATCAGGTGTAGAAAATAAATTGTAGTCAGATGCAGTGTTATTCCAGTTAACAGAGGCATCACTGTTAGTATTAGCAATATTACCAATAGCTCTGTGATTACCTTGCCCTCCCCTGTCGTTTATAAATACATTATTTCTTAATTCAACTGGCGCACCGGCTGTTATAGAAATTAAACCATAATCTAAAGGAAATCTTAAAAACGCATAGGTAGAATTTGCTTGTCCTGCACCGGAGATGTTAGCACCTGAAACATAAACAGTGTTGTTATAGTATCGCGCCTGACAATTAGCCTGATTAAATAACATGCCATCGTTTAACCCGCGCAAAGAGGTATTTAAGTCGGTAAATACTGTTCCCCCTTGTGTGCCATTATTTAAATAAATGGTATTATTGGCAACTGTCCAGTTTCCATTGGCAATGCTTAATCCATAAATAATAGGATTTCGGCTTGTAGAAGATGCATTGTCGCCCGGGTTTTCATTAAACAAGTGGCTTATTTCATTATTGCTTACAGTGCCTGTTTGTGCCGTGGTTGACCCATAAACCCCTATAAACATACCATGAATACGAACATTTCTATTCCATATGGCTGTTCCGCTACCACAATTTCTAACTTGGTTATTAGAAATTATATTGTTTTGCTGGTTGGTCCATGTAAAAATACCCATAAAACCTTCAGGGCTTGGTATAGCTAAATTTTGAAGTGCACTTGAAGAACGACAAAACAGTACTTGGTTATTTGTTATAGTTGCTTTACCACCCGGAGTGTTGTATAAAAAGCCATTGAAGTACAGGTTACTGCCGTGTGCAATGCCATCCATAAAAGAAAATCCGCTGGTGGTTGCAAGGCCGCAAACAATATTGCTATCAATTACAACCTCTTCTGTACTTTGTGTCCAAATACCTGCCATCATAGAGTTATCAGTAATGCCTAAACCACCATTACCTGCCATAATAATATTTGGTGATGATAAAGAAGACGCTAAACTGCCTATGGTATTTCCTGTAACATTCACACGACCTCGTTCAGCACGAATTCCAATAAAGTTTGCCCATTGTGTGCCTGTAATCGAAATGTTTGAAATGATATTGTTATTTATAGAACTACCTTCTATTTGTGTTGGTGCATCACCAACATTAAGGTAAATACCCACTACCTCGCCATCAACTTTATTGTTGGTCCATGTTCCGGTAATGTCTGGGTTGGGTTTCGATGAACCACCAATTTTATTCCCTGAAATTACATGCCCGTAAGTATTGCCTACTGCATCTAAAACTATTGGGTATTGATATGTAGGGATAATAAGTTCTTGATAAATATTGTTGTTTATTATAGCAATATTATTTCCTATTGAATTAGTTGAAGAACCTCCATTATCTGCTCTAATAGCTGAGGTCTGGAAATTATACAAATCATTTCCGGTAATAGTAATATTATTAATATTAGCACTTGAATTTGCACCACCCAAATAAATAAGGTTCATTGGAACGTTGGTGAGCGATGGAGTTATATTACTCAAATTTCTTATTTCGTTATCCTGAATAGTAATGTTATTAAGATTGCCACCGGCAAAGCCCATGCTTCCACCAATACGCACCACACCAACACTTCCTGTAGTATTGTTTGAGTTATTAATATTTGCTCCTTCAATAATACAGTTTCGAAGCACATTATTAGCTGCGCCATTGTTGTATTCAACAGTTGAAGCATAAATACTGGTTACCCTGTTGTGTCGTAGCAATAAGTATCTGCCTGAGCCATCAAACCTGCCATCAATATACAATCTGTTTACGCCATAAAAACTAAACATGGCATTGGCAGCAGACGAATTTGCTTCTATAGTATAAACAGTTGCTGAATTTGGACTAATAGTTACTGAGTAGCCTGTTCCGCAGAATTCTTGCCATTGGTTTAACGGAGTCCAGTTAGCCAGTTCAGCAATGTTTGAGATTACATTTACCTGTAAGTTGCCACTTAAACCTCTGGTATTAATGGCTTCAAACAATCCTCCCGTTCCATTGAATCTTAGATAATCGCCTGAAGTACCCACAGTAACCGTTCCGCTTAATGGTGTAGTAGCAATAACATTAAACGTAGCCGGTGCTCCATTTATAGTTGATGGTGTAGTAGCTACATCGGCATGCACCGGTGAAGTAGCATTAAAATGACTGTAAGAGATATTACCTGCTACATCTTGTGCAGCAATATAGTATTGGTAAACTTGCCCTGAAGCAACACCTGTTAAATTTAACTCATAATTATAAATGTTTCCTGAAACTGAAACTGGTGCAAGAGCTACATAGGTTCCTGTGCTTAACCTCCACCATAACTGTGGTTGTAAAGGGCTACCCGCTACCCCACTGCCTGCATCAACCACAGTTGCTGAAATATTAACTGTAGCAGTTGTACCACAAGCTGAACTAATATTTGCAACAGAGGTAACATTTGATATTCTTGGGGCAATAAGATCAATGGGGTCAGTAGGGCCTTCATCTGCACCTATATCGGGGGTTGTTCCCGAGCGAACATCTCCTTCTCGGTCGTCACCAATAGTGGCAATAACAACAGCTGCATCGGCAGCTGCACTGGTATTGTTTAATTTTAAATTAACCGATGCTACATCGCCATTTGCATCAACAAAGTTTATGTCGGCCAATGAACCTGCTACCCCTGAACTGCCATTCGATAAGTTCGTTAGGAATCTAAAATTTTGAAATCTGGGAGTGGCAATTAAAGCGGGTGTTGCAGAAGTACTGAACAACGAGCCATCCTGTGAATAAAAAATATTATTATCAAAAGTAGCTGCAGTGTAGCCGGAAACGCCATTGGTTGCAAAAGCATAGTGAAAAGAAGTAGCACTACCTCCTGTTCTATTGTTTGCAAAAATATTATTTCTAATGTCTTTACTGCCACTTGTAGCAGTTCTTCTGTAAGCATAAGAATTGGCTGTAGTGGAAGTACTAACTGTGCCATTAATAAGTACTGTGTTAAAATAATAATTACAAGGAGCTGTAGATAAATCTAAAATACCTGTAATAATGTTTGAATTATTTATAGAACTTCCATCAGCTTTAATCCCCAATCTTATCATGTTGTTAGAAAAAACAGCACCAAAATTGGCCGTAACCAAAATACCCGCTTGCTCAGAAGCAATATTGGAATTATTAGATGTGAAACTGTGGATATAATTTTTAGAAACGCTATTAGTGAGCGAATTGGTTACATTCCATACAATACCGTACATATTGATAACATTAGCTGCATTTGTTGCTTCTAAATTATAGATGGTATTATTAGAAATGTTTTGAGAAGTTCCTCCTCCATTGTGTACAATACCAATTAAACCAGCTGTTGCGCCTGTTGCAGTGTTTGATGCTGAAGTGCTTAAATTGAAAATGGTATTATCTTTTATATCATACAAAGCATTACCTGTTACAGTAATACCTCTTGTGATAGTAGAGGTGGACGTTGTAGCACCATTGTTTGAAAGATTGGCAATCGTGTTTCCTTCTATGGTGATTATGCCACCAGCGCTTCCATTGCTGCTGATACCATAAAGTACCTGGGCTGTACCGGTAGCTGTAACACTATTGGCGTTCAAATTCCTGATATTATTCGCTGTAGCTAAACTTCCAATTTTGTTATTAGCTATCTTAACAATGGTATTATTTGAACTGTTTGAAATACCGATAAATCCATTTGAAATTGTAGCTGAAGTTCCATTAGAGCTTACGCCTCCGATAAAATTATTTTCTATGTTTACAACACTACCTGAAAACGCATTTGTATTATTAATTCCAATTGAAATAGCTCCTGCTGTAGAACCTAATGTTACAATATGATTATTACCTGTTGTATCTCCAATAATATTACCAGTAATATTAGCACTTCCATTTTCAAATGCAATACCCGTAAATGGCGCAGAAGTGCTACCCCCGCTTGATGTTCTTATGTTGAAACCTGTAATAATATTGTTGGTTATAGTAGTTGGGTTAGAACTAGAAGTACCGACATTCGCTCTGATTGCTGTCAATCTGTGTGTTCCTGAAGAAGCAGTTGTTAATTGATAAGTTACAGCACCTGTACCAAACAAGCCAATATTATTTTCAGAAACTGTGTGTCCGCCATTGCTAGAGCCACTGTTTAAATAAATAATATTGTGCGTAGTTCCTAAGGTAGTACTAATAGAACTGGTTTGATAAAAATTATTATTACTGATGTTCCAATTTGTATTTCCTGATTGTACTCTAATGGCAGCTGTATTAGAAGTTCCTGTCTGATTAAAATTGTAAATATTGTTATTAGTAATTAAAATATTATCGTTTGTAACAGAAGTTGAAAAACCACTTCCGTATATACCCACGTTATAAGTTGTAGCACCTGTATAAGTGCCCACTTGTTTTATGTCACAATTTGTAATGGTAATATTATCATTACCTGTACCACTAATGGTAGAAGAACCAATGGTAATCAATCCGCCTGTAAGTCCTGAGTATGCGCCTTCAATAGTGCAATTATTTATTGTATTGTCACTGGCATCATTTTGAAAATGAAATACCGTTGCAGAACTACCCGTGTTGGTATTTCTAAATATTAATCTCCTGTCGGTACCTGTGCCACCATTAAAATTCACTCTATCTGCTCCGTTCAGTCTAAATGCTCCTATATTTCCAAAGGTAGCAACATTGTAATTAGCCACTAATTCTTTTGGAGTGGCATTATTAGACTGAATAGTAACGGTATAATTGCCTGTTCCACTTTCTGTAATAGGATTCAAAGCAATAGTTCCTGGTTCACTTATAGGGGTGCTTATAACATTAGCCACCAAATTACCTGAAATAACACCTTGGTTTAATATATCGAACAAACCACCCTCTCCTGTTAGCGTAGGATATGTTCCTGATAAACCAATTGTAACGGGAGAAACGACATTAAGAGGTGCTTTAATCGTAAAAATAGATCCTGAAGCAAATGTACCATCGGTGCCATCGTAAGTAATTGTATTGCCACTTACCGTTGCTGGAATATTTTTCCAGTTATTAGGAGAAAGGGTATGCAAATACACATCATATAAGGCAGGGTCTCCGTTTACATCGCCTGCATCAAAACCAAAAGTTGCACTATAAGTAAAGCTACTTGGAACTTCAGTTGCTACCCAATATCTGCTCACAAAATCTGTTGTATTAGCGTCATTTGGATGTTGTGCATTTATAATATTGAAAGCCAGAAAGGCTAATGTTGCATTTGCAGAGAAATTCATACTAACCGGACTGTATTCTCCTGATCTGCCTATAGGAAATTCATATACTATAGGGAGGCCAGTATTCCCTATTTGCCTCCTTAATTCTCCCGTACCGGTTTGTAAAAACATTTTTGAGGAAGAAAATCCACTTCCGTTTAGTGCACCATTGTTTACATTAAAAATTGAAAAATCGAAATTACCTAGTGTAACAATACCGGTTGTTAAAGTAAAAGAGCCTGTAAATGAAATAGAAAAATTGTTACCTAAAACTGCCCCTTGAACATCATCTAATTCTACATTTCCCCAGTTGGCATCTCTGATATCGTGAGGTGCTGTGCCTCCTGTAAGCAATATTTTACCCGCCCCGCTATGCGTTCCTGAGCCGCTAATATTACCATTTACAGTTATAATATTACCATTGTCTGCAAGTGTAGTAGTGGTAATAACTAAATTACCCTTAACTAATACGGGAAAAGAAGCAGGTAGTGTTTTGGTACTACTACCCGAAAAGGTTAAGTTTCCATAAGAACTAGGAATAGAATTATTTAAAGCTGTTAAGGCACCCCCATAAGTTACCGTACTATTATCGTCTAAAACAATAGAAGCATTGGTTGGAAACCAAGGAGTAGCGGTTCGTGTAGTGGTGTAACCTGCGCCTGCACCAACTGAAAAAGTACCCGCAGCATTACCTGTAATAGTATTACCCCCATCTGCTAAAACGGCTGTACCAGTTACATCAATATTATTGTTAACAATTATTGCACCTGCAAGCGTTTTAGTATTACTATTTGAAATTTCTAGATTATGATAAGTTGTAGCTCTTATGGTTTGGGTACCATTTCTATTATATGAAACAACATTTGGAACTGCACTAGCCACTAAAGGTGGAGAAACAGATGCAGCGCCAATGTTTAAAATACTGTTTGCATTGTTAGTAAAAGTTTGAGCACCGGCAAAAGTAGTAGTTACAGTAACATCGCCATTATTAAATCTTGTACCGTTATTTGAAATAGAAGCAAAAACGAAGGTACCATTTATGGTTCTATTGGCATTTGTTAAAAGGTATTGACCGGTACCTGAAGTAAAGGTGCCATTGTTAGTAATATTTCCACCAAAAGTAATTCCCTCGTTAATTGTATTGCTCCATATTCCATTATTTACAAAATCTCCTGTGAATGTTTTTGTTCCAGCTGTACTTGTAATGATATTGATTCTTCCACCTGATTCTATAGTAGTAGAACCTGTAACTGTAAAAGTAATACCACCAATATTTAGAATACCACTAACTCCACCTCCTACAACCAAATTTTTTGCTGAAATAGTACCAGTAGTAGCATTTACAGTATGCCCATCTAAAATATAGACTGTTTCTGAATTTGTGCTTGTGGGAGCAGCTGTTGCTGCAATCCAATTAGTTCCATCAAATCTTTGCCAATGTGATGCAGTAGCCCATGTGACTGTTGTAACGTTAGTTCGGTAATCACCGGCTACTTGCCCTTGTGCGGTTAAAGAGCCAAAAATCAATACCCATGCTAACAATAGCAATTGTAACATTTTCATATCTGAAACTTTAAAAGAAATAAACTGAACTTTTGAGATAGTGTTCGAAAAAAATGCGTTAGAATTAACGGGTAAAAGTTTTTTCATTTAAATAATTTTATGAGGTTATTATTTATATTTTATTAAAAAAGTAATTTTTACTAATCAAAGGCATACCATAACTTCCTAACTTTCAGCATAATAAGCTATAATATGCGCTACAAGTTACCGCAACGTTAAGAATGTGTCAAAATAAAAAAATATCAAACCTTAAAAGATTTAAAGCCAATTTATGTAACGTTTTCAGTAGCTCACAAACTTGTATTGGCAGAATAGCAATAAAATAAATAGTTTCAGCCTTTAGTAAAAAATATTTTTATATTCACTGCCTGAAAAACCTTAAAGGGCTGGCATGAAAAGTAAAGATGATTTATTTCAATTAATTAAATCTTTAAGCCCGGCAGAAAAGCGCAATTTTAAGATTTATAACGATAAAAATGCTGCACCGGGCAATGGCAATTATGAGTTGTTATTTAACCTTATAGAGCAACAAAACAGCTACGATGAAAAGAAAGTTGTAAAACAACTCGGTAATCGCAGCATGACAAAACAACTTTCAGTAAGTAAGCATTATTTGTACAATCATATTCTTAAAAGTCTGGAAGTATTTCAATATCAAAAAAATATTGAAAAGAAGCTCGCAAGCTTTTTAGATCAAATTGCCATTTTATACGAACGCTCGCTTACCCGACAATGTAAAGACATAATTGAAAAGGCTAAGAACCTGGCTATTGAATTCGAATGCTTTCAGGCTTTGTTTAGAATATTAGAATGGGAACGTGTGCTGCTGACAGAGATTGTACATGAAGAGTTAATAGATAAAAAGTTGGCAGAAAACTTTTCGCTTTACGAAACAACCATTAGCAATATTAGCATTAATAACCGGCTTTCTTATTTAGACAGCCAGATGGTGTTACTAATTCAAAAAAGAGGCATTACAAGAAGTGCTGAAGATGAAGCACATTTTGAAAAAATAATGCAGCACCCTTTACTAAAGCAAAAGGAGGAAAAGTTTAAGTTATTTAAGCATCGCTATTGGTATCATCACATTTTCAGCCTGTATTATTTCATTAAAGACAATAAAGTTAAAAGTCTTCAAAGCATGAAAGCATTGCTGAAATTGTATGAAGAATATCCGTATTTTATTGATGAAAATAAAAAGGGATATTTAACAGCACTGAACAATTATATTTTAGTATGTCAGCAAACTAATAATACTGAAGATTTTTTAGAAGCATTAGATAAACTTAAAAATTTAAAACCAGCCACTAAAGAAGAAAGCAAAGCCATTTGGGTAAACGCTAATACACAAGAACTACTATACTACTATTATTCTGGTCAGTATTCTAAGGCTGCTGCAATGGCTAAAGACATAAATGCTTTACTGGAACAACATGGCTTTAATATCAATATTTCAAATCGTGTTTTATTTTATTTTGTTTTAGGATGTTCTTTTTTAAGAGCCAAATCTTATAATACCGCTATTTACTATGTTAATTTATTACTCAATTTGCCCAATGCCGAATCGGTTCAAGACCTGTACAGGTTTACTCGTATTATTCAATTAATCATTCACTTTGAATTAGGCAATTTCAGACTGATAGAATCTTTATCACAATCGACACAGCGGTTGCTGAAAAATGAAAAAAAACTATTTGGTGTTGAAATAATATTGCTTGAGCTTTTTTCAACTATTGGACAAAAAAACGGGGTGGATAAAAACAACGAACTTTTAAATAATGCCTACAAAAAAATGAAAGAACAATTAAAAAATCCATTTGAACAGCGCACACTCGCTTATTTTAATTTTATTGAGTGGTTTGAAGAAAAATTGCAAAAAAAATAAAACTCATTAACATAAGTTAATCAACAAAATTTTAATCAAATTATAACTCTTAATATCATGAATAGATACATCTATAAGTTAATTTTAACTACAGTATTTACACTTGTAATTTTTGCGAAGCACTTGCTTGCACAACCTGCCAGCTGCAACGCCACTATAGGCACTCCTGCCAATGGCGCCAGCCATTTTATAAATATTTCATGGGCGGCAGTAGCCGGTGCCACCGCTTATGAATTAGAAGTATCTGATAATGGCACTACAAACTGGAGTAATATATACAATGGCAGTGCTACTACCTTTAGCCACAATTCAGGAAACCTTGCCAATACACCTTATTATTATAGGGTGCGCTCCATTAACGGCACACCCAGTGCTTATACCAATGCCACGCAATTTCCTATTTATACTGCTTGTGACGAGCCTGCTTTGCCACAACTTAGCAATGCTACTCCTACGGGCTTAAGCATTACTTTGCCTGCGGAAACACCCATACCTAATCCTGCTAATACAACTTATTCTATTTTTTGCACTACTACGGGGCAATATGTTCAGGCTAATGGCACATTGGGTGCCAGTGAAGTTTTTCAAACTCGCACTACATGGGGCACCGTGGCGGTTACCGGACTGGCTTCTAATACCAATTATTGTTTTTACAGCAAAGCCCGCAACGAAGATGGCGATGTGAGAACTGCCGCGGGTGCTACGTTACTTGCTACCGAAACATTTACTACCAATGCTAATTTTAGTACACAATCGGGTAGTGGCCCAACCAATCGTTTTTGGTCTCCAAGCAGTTGTACTACAGGTGGTTTAGTGTATAGTGGCACTGAAGGTTGCCCAGCAGGTAGTATTGGATTTTCAGGTTCTTTCAACAATTTCTTTGGATGTTTTTTAAGAACTCCTGCAATTAATTGTTCAGGAAATAACAGTGTAACCTTAACTTTTGATGTATCCCATTCATATACAGCTTCAACACCAAACAATAGAATGCGTATTTACTATTTTGCTGATAATACTTTTGGAAATACAATCAGCTCTCTTAAAATAAATGGCATTGACAAATTGGCAACTGTTCAAAGCGGGTTAGGGTTCTTTTATGATGAAGCTAGAACCTGTGCGTCTGTTGAGGTAACTTTCAATATTTCAGCAATATCTAACAAGTCTAATATATTGTTTTACCTTGAGCCCAATTGTCAATATAACAATAGCCAGCCTTTCTTTACTTGGATTGATAACGTAGGACTTTCCGGTTCAGCCAATGCCACTGCTTGTTTAAGTACTACCAGTTGCACTGCGCCAAGTTTGCAAAGCAACCCAACTAACCAGTCAGTATGTGCCAATAGCAACGCTTCATTTTCGGTAAATGTTACGGGGGGGGTTAGCAGCTATCAATGGCAGGAAAATGCAGGTATTGGTTTTGTAAACCTAAGTAATGGAGGCATTTACAGCAATGTAAATACACCTACTTTAAATCTTACCGGGGTAAACACCGCTATGAATGGCTTCCAATATCGTTGTGTTATTACTGCTGCCTGCGGAAATAATCTTACCTCAAATGTTGCTACGTTAACTGTAAACACCGTACCGGTTTCAGCAGGAAATATTACCGGAGACGATGCAGTGTGTGCCAATAGCACTGCCACTTATACTGTAGCTACTATTAATGGCGCAACATCTTATTCATGGCTGTTGCCTGCGGGCGCAAATATTACAAATGGCAGCGGCACCAATACAGTTACCGTAGCTTTTGGCAGCAATGCACAGCCGGGCAATATTACTGTGGCAGGCGTTAATACCTGCGGGTCAGGGCCTGCCTCTTTACCTTTCAGCATTTCTATAAACTCATTACCCGATCAATTAGGTGCTATTTCGGGCGCAACTACGGTATGTAGTGGCACTACAGAAAACTATACCGTGCCATTAGATGCTACTGCCGACAGTTATACATGGACACTACCAACAGGCGCAACTATTACCAATGGTTTCGGCACTAATTCAATATCTGTTTTATTTGGTAATAATGCACAATCGGGCAGTATTTCTGTAGCGGGTATTAACAATTGCGGAACAGGTAGCTTTTCTACACCATTTGCAGTAACAGTAAATACGGTTCCTGCTCAACCCTCTGCTATTACCGGCAATACATTAATATGTGCAAATGAAACATCAATTTATGAAGTGCAATTAGATGCCAATGCTATAGATTATACTTGGGCAATGCCTTCCGGGTTTACTTATGATAATTCTACAACAAACACTGCCAATATTACCATTGGAAACACAAGCGGAACAATAAGTGTAACGGCCAACAACAATTGTGGCAATTCACAACCACAAACCTTAACAATAGATATTATACCTGCACCACAAGCAGCTAACACCATTTTAGTTGCAGACACTGTGTGTGCCGGTTCACAGGTAATAATTGAAGTATTGCCCGCCCCTGCAACGGGCATTACTTATCAGTGGAATTCAGATTGGGGCAACGCTACTATTATTAGTAACAACAGCGCGTCTTTTGTAGCAGGCAGTAATGATGCAGTTATAGAAGTTGTAGCTGTAAATACTTGTGGCGAAACATCTGCTGCTGTTACCAAAACTGTTTCGGTATATACATTAACAGGTGTGTTATTCGATTTCGACAACAACCCAATATGTATTAATGCACCTGCATTTGAATTAACACAAGGCACTCCACAAGGGGGCACATATTCTGGAATTGGTTTAAATGCATCAGGCTTTTTTAGCCCAAGCACCGCAGGTATAGGCGAAACTACTATTAATTATACATTAGAAGAAAATGGTTGCATTTATAGCGATACAGCTTTAATTTTAGTAGAAGTCTGTACAGGTTTTAAGAGTATCACCAATAATAATTCAGTAAATGTGTTTCCTAATCCTTTTAATAACTATTTCAGTTTAGAATACACTAATGCCGAAAGCATAATTATTACAGACATTGCCGGAAAAATTATACATAAACAATGGCTGAATAAGTTAGACAACAAACATGATATTAGATTAAGCAACCCTATGCCACAAGGTATTTATTTGCTTTATGTAAATGATATAAATGGCTTTATAACCACTAAAAAAGTTGTAAAGAAATAGCTTTAATTAAAGTTAATTTTCAAAAGTCGAATAGGTAAAATTTATTTACATTTAAACAAGTATCAAAACACTAAAATTTACCTGACATTAAACATTGTACATGAAGTCTATAATTGTTTCAACTGAAATAAAACTTTACAATATTGAAGAGCTTAATAGTATTGAACAGAAACTGATTAATGCTTCTGAAAATGCTGCAAAGTTGGCCTATGCACCCTATTCAAAATTTAAAGTTGGCACAGCTTTATTATTAAGCAATGGAACAGTAATAAATGGTAGTAATCAGGAGAATGCTTCGTTTCCTGTAGGCATTTGTGCAGAAAGAGTGGCTTTAGCCAACCATGCCATGCAATTTCCTAATGAAAACATTGAAAGCATAGCTATTTATGCAGATAATAAAACAGACCAACCACCTGCTGCGCCCTGTGGCATGTGCCGGCAAGCTTTATATGAACAAGAAGCCAAGCAAAAAACACCCATAAAAATTCTACTAAAAGGAAACGGCAACGAAATCGTTGCCGTTAACTCTGTAAAAGATTTATTGCCCTTAGCATTTTCGGGCGAACAGTTATAAACTACTGTCTGTTTTCGAAATGTAATTCTAATTCGTAACCCTCAGTTGCGTTTGTTAAAGTAATAACTCCGTTTTCACCTGAAGTGGCAGGATTTAAGGTAAATTCTGTCATTAATTCAGATGATAAGTTAGTACCAAAGCCATCTTCATCGCGCAATTCTATTGTCCAGTTTTGGTTAGACAAATAAATATTTTGTTGAGTAAGATTCCATGTAAAAGGCAAATCGGCAGGTTGAATATTGTTTTTAGTTGAGGTATTAAAATTCCAACCGCTGGTGCTGAATCTGATATAAATATCTGCTTCCGGGTCGGTAGGAATTATTCCACCGGCATCCCAAACAGAAGCATCGGGCTTAAATTCGGCATAAGCTTTTAATACTGCTTTTGTTACATAACGGGTATAACCTTTAACCGTAATGGCAGTGGTAAAGCGATCAATTTTTTCACCTTGTTTTTTATCGTCTTCAGTATAAACTTTTTGCTGAACAATATAAGTACCCGGTTCAGAATAAGTGTGGGTAATGGCATTTCCTTCTTTGGTGGTTCCATCGCCTAAATCCCATTCAACTTTTACTGCATTTTCAGCACAACTTTCTAAAGAAACGGTTTCGCCAATTTCAACCGTAGTTTTATCGGCAGTAAAACAGGCAACAGGGTTATCAATTGCTTTTTTACAGGCATTAAAAGCAAAAACTGAAACCAGTGTAAGTAAGAACAAAAGTTTTTTCATAATAAAAAAGGTTTTTTTAATTTATTAAATGATTACAATGTTATTTTAAAAATTCTTTAAACCACAAGCCCGAATCTTTCATAATTCTTTTTTGTGTGGCAAAATCTACATGCACCAATCCAAATCGGGGGTGATAGCCTTCAGCCCACTCAAAATTATCCATTAATGTCCAAACAAAATAGCCGGTAATATCTACACCTTCTTTTTTTGCTTTTAAAACATTGGCTAAATAATCTTTAAAAAACTGAATACGCTTTTTATCATGAACTGCGTTGTTTTCAACTACATCAGGAAAGGCACAGCCATTTTCAGTAACAATAATTTCCTTGCCATATTTACCAAACTGTTTCAGAATTTTATAAATGCCTTCAGGATAAACCTCCCAGCCCATTTCGGTGGTTTCGGTTACGCCACGGTCTTTAGGTTCAACTTGGTTAGCCCACACTATTGGGGGCCACATTGACCATCGGGCTACCATACGTGTATAATTCTGTAAGCCTATAAAATCGAAATCGAACTTTAGTTTTTCTTCATCGCCCGGTTTAATATGTTTTTCTAAACGATTCAGCAGTTTTAAATCTTTTGTTGGATAGCCCATGCCTAAAGCCGGCTCAATAAATAAGCGATTAAACAATACATCAAATTTCTTGGCTGCCTCTACATGTTTTTCTTTTTCATTTTTAGGGTCAACCCATGAACAAGAAAACGTGGTGCCAATATTAGCATTAGGTACATTTGCTTTTATAATTCTACCGCCTTCAGCCTGACACATGGCAGTATGATGAGTAGCAGCCATAAATTGCCCTAAACCTTTTTTGCCGGGAGCATGCATGCCTAGCATATAGCCCAACGGCACATAAGCCATAGGCTCATTAAGCACCATCCAGTTTTTTACCTTATCGCCATAGGTTTTGGTAATTAAATTACTGTATTCAGTAAACCAGTTAATCACATCGCGATTGGTCCAGCCGCCTTTATCTTGCAAGGCTTGTGGTAAATCCCAATGGTATAAAGTTATCCAAGGCTCTAAGCCCAGTTCTAAAGTGCGGTCTATTACTCTGTGATAAAAATCTAAACCTTTTTGATTCACCCTGCCGATACCTTCAGGCAGAACACGGCTCCACGAAGTAGAAAACCTGTTTACCTGCATGTTCATTTGCTTAATAAACTCAATATCGGTGTGGTAACGATTGTAAAAATCTACACTTACATCGCCAGTATCGCCATTTTTAATTTTGCCTTTAGTATGAGTAAAAGTATCCCAAATAGAAGGGCCTTTTCCATCGGCATTCCATGCACCTTCTATTTGATAGGCAGCGGTGGCAACGCCCCATTTAAAGTTGTTTCCAAAATCATATTTAGAAAACTCGGTTCCTGTTGCAAATGCTTGTAAAGTTTTTGGCATAGTGGCTAAAGCGGCTGCACCGAATATAGAAGTTTTTAAAGCGTCTCTGCGATTCATAAACAAAATTTATTTTTACTAAGCACTAAAAATATAACTTCGGGCTGAAATTATCAGGTATTTGGAAAACTTCATTTTAATTGGTGTTTGTTTGGTGTTGGGAATTATTTTTCAGCATATAAATGACTTTCCTGAAAACACTTATCTGGCATTAAACAACTTTATTATTTATGTTTCTTTGCCTGCCATAACATTGCTTCATGTTCCTGAACTGGTAGCTTCCAAAGCATTATGGATGCCTGTAGCTACTGCATGGATAGTATTTATTGTGGCTATTCTGTTTTTCAGAATTTTACAAAAGCAACTGAACTTTAGCAATGCAACTTTGGGGTGTTTAATTCTTACCTGCGGACTCTTTAACAGTTCATTTATTGGATTTCCGGTTATAAAAGCACTTTATGGTGAAAGCGGCTTAAAAATTGCCATTATGGTTGATCAACCCGGTTCTTTTGTGGTGTTAAGTACTTTAGGTGTAGGTATTGCAGCATGGTTATCTTCCGGCAAACCCGATTATAAATTAATAGCTCAAAAAATTATTTCTTTTCCACCATTATGGGGATTCGTTATTGCTTTTATTATGTTACTCTCGGGCAAGCATCATTATGCTGAAACAAAAAGTATTTTAAAGATTTTTGCTAATACCATGACACCACTGGCTCTTATTTCTGTAGGTATGCAACTTAAATTTTCAATGCAGCATAATATACTGAAAGAACTTTCAATTGGTTTAGGCTATAAACTTATCATAGCCCCTGCCCTATTGTATTTTTTGTTTTTTTTAATACTGAAAACAAATAATCTTGAAGCGAAAGTAAGTGTTATGGAAGCTGCAATGGCACCTATGATTACCGGTGCAATTCTTGCTACAAAATACAACCTGAATCCTAAACTGGCTACCTTAATGGTTGGCTTCGGAATACCATTATCGTTTATTACTTTGTTGTTTTGGCACTATATCCTGAATTAAACAACCTTATCGGCACAGCAACTGCTCGCAAAAGCATCAGGTTTGGCTTTAAATACAAATCCCATTCCTAAAATATACCCCATCGCTTCTTTCAGTGCGGGGTTTGATTTAAAATGAGGATTGGTATTAATGTCAGCATGAACTTCTAAATCAACATCATATTTATCAAGTAAAGAACAAATATCATAAGCCACCTCAATAGATTTCTGCACCTCCATCAGCATTCTTTCTTTAACAGAAAGTTTATAAATGTATTTATCGTTGCTGATAAACATAAACCCGCCTTGCTTTTCTCTCAGAAAAACAATAACCGTTGCAAATTCTGTTTCGCCACTCTTTACTTGCGAATCGGTACCTATACAAACTTTCAGCTTAAAGCCTTTTTCAGTTTCTCTAATAATTGTTTGTTCAACCGATTCTTTTAGGGGTTGGCTTAATTGTTCACCATTCAGTTTTCTCCATTTCATATTGGCTGTAGTGTTCATAATGAAAAGATTTATGTTCAGCTATAAAAACAAAAAAAGTATATTGAAGTTCTTGATTATCAGGCACAAACCAATATTATTTGCGTAAAAAAAATGTAAACAAATATTGAATTGCACGATTTAGATAATTGTCTTACATTTGCAGTCCTTAAAATTTATGTTAAAATGAAAGAAGGAATACACCCAAAGGAATACAGATTAGTGGTTTTTAAAGATATTTCAACTGATACCGCTTTTTTGTGTCGCTCTTGCGCTAATGCCAAAGAAACTATCAAATGGGAAGATGGTAATGAGTATCCATTAGTAAAACTTGAAATTTCTAAAGACTCACATCCGTTTTTTACCGGTAAAATGAAATTGGTAGATACTGCAGGTAGAATTGATAAATTCAACAAACGCTACGCTAAAAAATAACTTTTCAATTTTCTGAAATAAAAAAAATCCCAAGTAATGCTTGGGATTTTTTTATTGAAACAAAGTGAGTGTTCAATTATTTAGGAACCTGCCACATACTACCCCATAAGCTTTGCCCTCCATCTACATAGTAAGTTTGCCCGGTTATATAAGATGCCATTGGTGAAGCTAAAAACACTACTAAATAAGCTACCTCATCAACAGTACCCATTCTTCTCATGGGGATACTGTCATCAATATCTTTTCTGAATTCATCGGGATACTGGTCTAAACCGCTAGACATAATTATTCCCGGTGCAACACTATTAATTCTAAAGTTATGTTGCACCCATTCTATTGCCAGAGATTTAGTCATATTATCAACACCTGCACGGGCTGCACCGGTATGAGTCATGCCTGGAAACCCTCTATAAATTTGAGCTATAATATTTACTACATTTCCATTTTTGTTTGGAATAAAAAAGGCATTTGCAAAAGCCTGAGTCATATAAAAAGTACCATTCAGATTAGTATTTATTACTGCATTCCAACCGTTTTGGGAAATATTTTCTGCCATAGATGGGAACTGCCCGCCACCATTATTTATCAGCACATCAATATTTTCTCCTCTTGATTTAATGGTATTAATCACATTCTGAATAGACTCCGTATTTCTAATGTCCAGTTCAAAAAAGTCACAATTGCCAAATTGTTTTAATTCAGGTAATGCTGCTTCGAGGCGGTCTTTTTTTCTGGAAGCGATGTAAACTTTTGCACCTAACTGTAAAAATTGTTTGGCAATTGCAAAGCCAATGCCACTACCACCACCGGTTACAAAAATTGTTTTATTGTTAAATAAGTTGTTTTGAAACATAATTATGTTTTTTGTTTAAGGTTTCAAAAATAGATTTTTTCTAAAAAAGAGTTTGGTAAATCTTATTCTTCCAAATAGTAAAACTTTAAACTGATAATAATAAAAAATAGTTACAGCTTTAATGGGGTTTATATCTATAAACCATATTGTTAATAGTTTAATTTTACTGTTAGTACTATTTAATTATTTTTACTGCATTGTAAAAATTCAACGCATTGAAACTATCAGATGAATTTAAGGTAGGTGTATTGGCTACATTTGCTTTGTTGACACTTATTTTAGGTTATACCTTTTTAAAAGGAAATAATCCTTTTAAAGGCTCACAAACGTTTTACGTTTTATACCCAAAAACCAGTGGTGTAAATACTTCAGACCCTGTAACAATTAATGGCTATAAAGTTGGCAGAGTGAAAGCCATAACCATGATGCCCGATATCAGAGATGGCTTTATTACCGAATTGCAGGTAAATAAGGATGTAAAAATACCATTGAATTCTGTGGCAACTATTGTAAACGTTGATTTATTAGGAGCAAAAGGTATAGAAATTTCTTTAGGTAAAGGAAATGAATTTATAGTTTCCGGAGACACTTTAAAGTCTGATGTTCAGCTTAGCCTTACTGAAGAAGTAAAATTAGAAGTATTGCCTGTTAAAGAAAAAGCAACAGAATTGCTTTCTTCTTTAGATTCATTAGTAACAGTAGTTCAGGTTATTCTTAATAAAGGTCAAATAGAAAGCAGCATGAACAGTGTTCAAAAAGCTTTAGACGAATTTGCTTTGGTTGGAAAAAACCTAAATGAAGTGGTAACTGCTGAAGCTGCCAGTATTCACGAAATATTGAAAAATGTAGATTCTATTACCCTGAATTTGAAAAACAATGATGAAAGCATAAATAAAATTTTAACCAACATGGGCACGCTAACCGATTCATTAAACAAAGCTGAATTGCCTGTTTTGGTGAGCACATTAAATTCAACTTTAACCGAACTTAAAATTACACTTGAAACCATAAACAAAGGAGAAGGCACTGCAGGATTAATTATAAAAGAGCGTGAGACTTATGATTTAATTAATAAAACTATTTCCGATTTAGATAAATTATTTATCGACCTTCAGCAAAACCCCAAACGCTATGTTTCTTTTTCGGTATTCGGAAAAAATCCTGATAAGAAGAAATAGCATTGCTTACTTAATTTAAAATGGCAGATATTATTTTTCAGCATTATTCTTCTTTAAAATACTTCTTTGCTGAAAAATTGAACCTTGCTTTGTATCTCATAATATTTTGCTGCTCTCAATTATTATTGCTTTCTAAAGTTTCAGCACAAGAGAAAAAAGAAATTGTAATTCTGAATGCAGAAGAACTACGCATGGCAAAGGTTAATAACCAAAGTGCCAGATTACTTAGAGGCAATGTAAAGCTGCAACAAGACGATGTGATTTTAAATTGCGACAGTGCTTTGTTTTACAACGATATTAATGCTGTAGATGCCTTCGGAAATGTACATATAGTTCAAAATGAAACTAATATTTATGCCGATTCACTAAAACATAATGGTAATACTAAAACCTCAGTATTATTTGGAGATGTGCGATTATTAAATCCACAAATGCAACTTACAACCAATTTACTAACCTATTACATTAATGAAAAAAAAGGCATTTACACTACAGGTGGCACTATTACTAATGCAGAAAAGACGCTTACCAGTGAAATAGGATATTATTTTCCTGAAACCAACATGGCCTACTTCAGGGGCAACGTAAACCTTACCGGCACCGAATACAATTTAAAAGCCGATACTCTTGCATTTAACACTGCTTCTGAAATTTCTTATTTCACAGGACCTACCACTATAGTGAATAAAGAAAACACCATAGTTTGCCAGAAAGGTTTTTTCGATTCTAAAAACGACTATTCAGAATTTGGAATGAATACCATTATGTATAATAATGAGCAGATTTTAAAAACCGATAGTCTGCAATACAGCAACAATACAGGAAATGGCAAAACATTTAAATACTTCAACTGGGCCGATACTACTTCCAATATTGTATTAGAAGGCACTACAGCCGATTTTCTGAATCGAGGCAAAAGTATGGTCGCCACCAACAATCCTATGCTGGTATATATAATTGAAGGAGATTCGTTGTTTGTTTCAGGTGATACCTTAAAATCTATTACCGATACCCTCACCGACATTACAACATTTTTTTGCCATTACAAGGTGAAGTTTTATAAAAGCAATCTTCAAGGCAAATGCGATTCGTTGTATTTCAGCTATTCCGATTCCATTATCAGAATGTTTGTTGAGCCTGTTATCTGGAGCGAGGAAAACCAGCTAAGTGGCGATACTATTTATTTGTTTATGAAAAATCAGAAAATAGACCGTTTTGAAATGTTTGAAAATGGTTTTATGATAAACCATTTAAAACTTTCATTTTACAATCAGGTTAAAGGCAGAAAAATTACAGGCTATTTTGAAAATGAGGAGTTAGACAGAATGGATGTTGATGGCAATGCGGAAAGCTTATATTATGCTGAAGATGCCCAAAAAGCAATGATTGGCGCCAATAAAGCAATTGGCAGCGAAATGAAAATATTAATGAAAGACAAAGAAGTAAACCGAATTATTTTTTACAAGCAACCGGAAGCTACCTTCTACCCTATTCAAAAAACTTCTCCTTCGGAACTTCAGCTTAAAAACTTTAATTGGCAGCCACAATTCAGGCCATTGAATAAAGCCGGAATTTTCAGCAGCAAATAGTTTTACCGGTTTTTGTAAAACTCTTCCACAATACCGGCATCTATACTTGGCTCAAACACTTTAGTCCAAAGCCCGCCATTAATACTTAAATATTCATAGTCCCAACGGTCGGCATATTTATTTACTAAATTTAAAGACCACGGCAAATCTATATTGCTGCACAAGCCGTGTGTGGCGTTGTATTCCCAACGGTCTTCATATTTTTCAATTAATTGTTCGCTCCATGGCAAGGCATAATTGCTGCTTAGCCCCATTTCGCCCCATTCCCATTCATTTTCAAATTCTGCTATCAGCTTTTCACTCCAGGGCAAGCCTAAGTTTCTGCTCAATGCATCCCAGTCAAACTCGCTTTGGTTTTTCTTAATAAACATTTCGTCCCACTGGAAATTAGAATTGCCACTAAAAAACCATAAATCGATATTATTAATGTATTTGCTATACAACTCTTTGGTCCATTGAATTCCTGCATTACCCGATAAACCCGGCCATGCCAATTTATCGAAATGTTTTTCAATAAAAGCTTCGCTCCATGGCAAGCCTTCATTGGCACTTAGTGTTTCCCATTTAAAATAAGGCTCATATTTGCTAATTAATTCTTCGTTCCACGGAATAAACTCATTCATGCAAATAAACTCCCAGTTCCAGTTGTCTTTAAATTTTTCTATTAGCGCTTCATTCCAGGGCAAACCGGCATTATAGCTTAGCTGGTCCCAGCTCCAGCCATCAATATATTCTTGCAATAAAGCATCATTCCAGGGCAACTTCGGGTTCAGGCTTAATGACACCCTGTTCCAAAGCAAAATATATTTTTCAATAAGCTCAAGCGACCAAGGCAGGTGGGTATTGCTGCTTAAAGCCATCCAGTTGAGTTTAGTTTTATAAGTTTCTAACATTGAATCGGTCCAATTGAAGAAACGGTTATAACTCAACTGTGTCCAGTTAATTTTTTCTGAATAGGCATTGATTTCATTATCATTAAAACTATAATGCCTGCAAAGCAAATCGTTAAAAAAAGGCTTGTTGGCATTTGCAAACTGAAGCAAAACGCTGCGTTCTACCACAGGCTGATTAGTAGGTTGAGTATTCAAGGTTGTAATAGTTTTAAGTCCAATCAAAAATAAGACTTATCACCTAGCTAATACAACGCATTATTACCTTACCGAATATAAGAAAGCTTCAAAAAAACAGGCCATGAAATATTCTTTATTTCATTAGGGTTTCCCCAGGCTTCACTTAACTCATTAAATATGATAGAAATAGGATTATTATTATTAGCCTGAATATATTGCTGGGTTGCCGACCAGGTGTTTAGGTATCCGATAAGCTCGTGTAGATTAACCTGCTTAGCCATTGTAAATAAAGGGGTTTCAATGGTTTCAAAAGGCAAAATAATTTCTTTATAACCCTGCTCTACTATACCTCTTTCGGCCGGCCAGTAGTGGTGCAGAATATCTTTATAAAGTTTCAACACTATATTGTCAATGTCCACTGAAATAGAATGATTGGCATAACCCCAAACGGCTATAACAGCATTGGGTTTTGCCACTCTTTTAGCTTCGGCATAAAAAGCGGGTAAATTAAACCAGTGTGCCGCCTGGGCAACGGTAATTAAATCAACGCTGCTATGTGGCAAGCCACTATTTTCGGCAGTAGCTACTTTATATTCAATATTGGGCATATTCACCGCCATTGCTATTTGCTTGCTGCTGGCATCGGTAGCAATAATGTTATTAAACTTTGGGCTTAACATTACTGCTACTTGCCCGTTTCCGGTGGCACAATCCCAGGCGGTGTTTGTTTCAGCACATTTAGACACTATAAAGTCTATCATCTCTTTTGGATAATCGGGCCGAAACTTTCGGTAATCTGCTGATTGTGTAGAAAAGTAATCTTTAAATGACATGGGTTGTAAAATTAGTTATCAGTTTTCAGTTTTTTGGGATTGTGGGTGTTTTGTTATACCGGTGGCATCTTTCTTTGTTAGTGGTATTTATTGGAAAGTTTCTTCCAGAATGACAGTTTGTGGATTTTTACTTTTGAATTTTGAATTTCGATTTTTGAATTTGTTTAAGATTTAATGCTTAGGTTTTGGAATCTATTTAGCCACACGAGTTGTAGAGAAAAAGGAAATATCCCGAAGTAAAATTTCTACCCATTTGGAAAAATAGGAATGCCTCGCCATAAAACTTCTAGGCATTTAGAAAAATAGAAATGGCTCGCCATAAAACTTCCGGGCATTTGGAAAAATAGAAATGCTTCGCCATAAAACTTCTAAGCATTTGGAAAAATAGAAATAGCTCGCCATAAAACTTCCGGGCATTTGGAAAAATAGAAATGCTTCGCCATAAAATTTCTACCCATTTGGAAAAATAGAAATGCTTCGCCATAAAACTTCTGGGCATTTGGAAAAATAGAAATGCTTCGCCATAAAACTTCCGGGCATTTGGAAAAATAGGAATGGCTCGCCATAAAACTTCTAAGCATTTGGAAAAATAGAAATGGCTCGCCATAAAACTTCTAGGCATTTGGAAAAATAGGAATGCTTCGCCATAAAACTTCTACCCATTTGGAAAAATAGGAATGCTTCGCCATAAAACTTCTACCCATTTGGAAAAATAGAAATGGCTCGCCATAAAACTTCTAGGCATTTGGAAAAATAGAAATGCCAAAGAATACTACTTTTTGGAGGCACATTACACAAAAAAATTATTTTTAA
>CAZIZP010000022.1:0-77651 GCA_964543705.1 uncultured Chitinophagaceae bacterium | reverse complement strand
AATTCTTTGCCCCAGTGTGGCCTGCCATCAAAGTGTTTTGCTAATGTTTCAAAGTCTTTAAATAAAGGCTGCCAGTCTTTATTACAAGCATGGTAAGCGCCAACATAAATACTGTCTCTTGAGTGACAAGGACTTAGGGCAAAATTATCGCCTTTCACGAAACGGATTTCCTGAACAAAGTTTACGGTGTGTTTTTTTTCTTGAATCAATTTCCGGTATTGTTTCAAAAGTTCGGGTGTATTTTTTATGTCAAAAGCCCATTCAGTTTCACGGTGTAAAGGTGGCATGGTTACATTAAAAACAGTATGGCTTTTTTCAATACGGTTTATTTTATTCAGAAAAATATTGCTGATAATGCGGTTGAGATGGGGGCGAAGTTTGTTAAAAATATTTCCGAGAAAAATAATAAAACTGAATGCTGCTTTTGCTAAAACAACATCCATTACAACTTGCCTTATTTTTGAATCGTTTGTAGGTTTTTGTGTTCTGTTATAACGATATACCATTATTTTTTCTGTATGTGGAAACCACCACAGTTTTAAATGGTCGCAATCGTGAATCCATTGCAATACATTATCACAAACTTTATCGAAGTCTATTAGTTCTGCCTGTTCATGTAAATGGTATCGTTCAGTAATGTTTAGCGTAACCTCGCTTATTATACCCAAAGTGCCCAAGCCAATCAAAGCTAAATGAAACAAATCATGGTCTTTTTCTTTATCGATACATAAAATATTTCCTGAAGCAGTAATTAATTTAAAAGCAGCAACTTGCCCGGCAAGTATAGTGTGCTGAATGCCTGAGCCATGTGTGGCTGTGTTTATAGCACCTGCAATCGATTGTGCTGAAATTGAACCTAAGTTGCTTAATGAAAAGCCATTTTTGTATAGGTATTCATTTAGTTGAAATAATTTTATTCCTGCCTGAACAATAATTTGTTTTTTGTCTTTATCTAACGAAATTACTTTTTGATATAAATCTAAGTTTACCAAATACTCGTTACTTAAACATATTGCCGACCATGAGTGTCCGCTACCAACTATTCTGATTTTTTTCTTTTCAGCATTACATTTTTTCAGAAGGTCAACTATTTCAATTTCGCTTTCAGGTTGAAAATATGTTTGCGCCTTGCAATGCTCGTTTTTTGCCCAATTGAAAAAAGTAAATTGATGTTTTAGCTGCATTAGCTAAAGATATGGAATAAGTATTATTAATGTTTCAGAAGAAACAATACATCGCTTATTTTTTGTTTCAGTTCATTTCTTTTTACAATAAAGTCTATAAAGCCTTTTTCCAGTAAAAATTCTGAACGTTGAAATCCTTCGGGTAAATCTTTTTTAATAGTTTCTTTAATCACTCTTGGTCCGGCAAAGCCAATTAATGCACCTGGTTCAGCAATAATATAATCGCCTAACATAGCGTATGATGCTGTAACACCACCAGTTGTAGGGTCGGTTAATAAAGAAATATAAGGTAATTGCGCATCGGCAAGCTGGGTAAGTTTGGCAGCAGTTTTTGCCATTTGCATAAGTGAAAATGCTGCTTCCATCATGCGTGCCCCGCCAGATTTTGATATAATGAGTAGGGGCATTTTGTGTTCTATACAAAAGTCAATTGAGCGGGCAATTTTTTCACCCACTACGCTACCCATTGAGCCCCCAATAAAATTAAAATCCATACAGGCCGTAACTAAATTGGTATCGTTAATTTTTCCAACCGCAACCTGCATTGAATCTTTAAGATGAGTTTTTTCCCAGGTTTCATGCAAGCGGTCTTTGTAAGATTTTAAATCAGTAAATTCAAGTTTGTCAACAGGAATTAAATTGTCAAATAATAGCTCATACTTGTCTTCATCATACAATATTTTAAAATATTCTGTAGAGCCTATTCTTTCATGATAACCACAGTTGGTACAAATGTGGAAATTGGTAGTAAGTTCTTTATTGGTTATAGTGGTTTTGCAATTGGGGCATTTAAACCAAATACCATCGGGAGCTTCTTTTTTCTCACGTGTACTGGTAGTAATGCCCTCTCTAATTCTTTTCCACCAACTCATTAGTATAACTTTTAGCTTTCAGTTTTTAGCCATTAGAAAATTCTAAAGGCTAATGGCTTATTTATGCAATGGTAACACCTTTTTCCAAATACACATCCTGAATTGCATTTAATAATGCTACACCTTCGTTCATTGGTTTTTGAAAAGCTTTTCTTCCTGAAATTAAACCCATACCACCGGCACGTTTATTTATAACTGCTGTAGTAACTGCTTCTGCTAAATCTGAAGCACCCTTAGATTCTCCACCGGAATTAATTAAACCTGCACGCCCCATGTAACAATTTACCACTTGGTAGCGGGTTAAATCAATAGGGTGGTCGGTAGTTAATTCAGAATATACTTTTGGATGTGTTTTGCTGAAATTAACTGCATTATAACCACCATTATTAGTGGGCAATTTTTGTTTTATAATATCAGCCTGAATTGTAACACCTAAATGGTTGGCCTGAGAGGTTAAATCGGCAGATGTATGGTAATCAACACCATCTTTTTTAAAACCAGAATTTCTGATATAACACCACAAAACTGTAGCCATACCTAATTCATGAGCATATTCAAATGCTTCTGCAATTTCCTGAAGTTGTCTTGAAGATTCTTCACTTCCAAAATAAATGGTAGCACCAATAGCTGCGGCTCCCATGTTCCAGGCACTTTTAATATCACCAAACAAAATTTGATCATATTTATTTGGGTAAACTAAAAAATCGTTATGGTTTACTTTAACAATAAAAGGAATTTTATGAGCATATTTTCTAGATACTGAAGCTAAAACACCAAACGTAGAAGCCACTGCATTGCAACCTCCTTCAATAGCTAATTTTACAATGTTTTCAGGGTCGAAATAAATAGGGTTTGGTGCAAATGAAGCACCTGCAGAATGTTCAATGCCCTGGTCAACCGGAAGTATAGACAAATAACCCGTGCCTGACAAACGGCCATTATTGTGTAGCCATTGTAAATTTTTTAAAACCTGATTATTTCTATTGGTTAAACTAAAAACTCTATCTACAAAATCTGCACCCGGCAGGTGTAAATTTTCTTTATTTACCGTTTTTGATTGGTGTTCTAAATAATAAGATGCATTGTCGCCCAAAAGTGCAGAAATTTCATTCAGTGTCATGGATAATTCAGTTTTTTAGTTTGGCAAATATAGTGATTGTAGCATTTTGTAGAAGTAATTTAAAATTTGCGCTATGAAGTGAAAACGTGGTGAATATCAATATCCTTAAATACAATTGCTGCTGTAATAATTTTTTGCTTCAATATGCCCTTTTTCTACAGCTGTTTTAAAAGCTTCACACGCATTTTTAGTATTGTTTAGCGATAGTTCGGTTAATCCTATATTGTAGAATATATACGGTTCATTAAGCTTCATGTTTAAGGCAGTATTAAAATATTTTAAAGCTTCGTTGTACCGTTTGAGATTATACATTGCCCAACCAAAACTATTATAATTACTGGCATCGGTAGGGTTTAATTTTATAGCTTTTTTAAAGTCTTCAGCTGCTTTTGAATAACTCTCTTTATTTATATACAGCCATCCTCTGTTTACATATGCTAACGTTTCTAAACTATCAATTTCAATAGTTTTATTATAGAGTTTTTCAGCATTTATGTAGTCTTTTTGAATTTCGTAAGCATAGCCTAAATTGTTATAATATAATCCTTTCTTTGTATTGTTTTGTATTGCTTTTTTAAAATATTCTGCAGATTTTTGCGGGTTAGTGTTTAAATATGCTAAACCTAAATAATTCCAGCCCTCGTGATGTGTGCTGTCAATCTGTATGCCTTTTAATAAATCTAATTTAGATTTTTCATAATCTTGAATATCGTAATACAAAATGCCTCTTTGAATATATGCATCAGCATAGTTCTCGTTTAAGGCTAAACTTTTATTATAGTCATTAAGTGTTTCAGTATAATTTTTGATGCTTTTATAATATTGCCCCCTCAATAAATATGCTTTAGAAAAATTGGGGTAATTTTCTACAACATCGTTATACAAGGTTTCGGTATTGGCCCACACTTTCGTTCTGTTCACTGTACTAATGCTAATTGCTATAACATATACAGTTAATCCAATTTTATAAAGGGTTTTATTTTTATTTGTTTTATTATAAAAATGAGAGAATATTAGTGAAATAATAAAGAATATTCCAACGCCTGGAACGTAAGTATATCGGTCAGCGGCTAATTCATGTCCTCCTATAAACTTCAGAACTTGCAGTACCATAGCAATATTAAACAAGAAGAATAAAAAACCAACAAGAATTTCTTTATGAAACAACACCTTTTTTTTAATAGTGTAAAACAATACCGCAAGAATACCAATGGCAGGAACTAATGACAAATAGTATATTCCGGGGAGGGTATCATTAATTTTTTTTGGATATGGATATATAGCACTTAAATCAAACGGAAGCAATATTTTTAAAATGTAAAATACAAATGTGTATGATCCGAAAAAAAATCTATCTATAAAATTAAATTCATTAGCAATTGCTACTCCTGATTTCATGTGAAAATAAAATGAAATAAAAGGAATGCTAAAGAATGCTATTTTTTCAAAAAAGTACCATAAGTCAAGTTTTCTCTTGTAGTAATAATCAAAAATTAAAATAGCTACAGGAAATGTGTAAGCCGACCATTTGGATGCAACAGAAAAAACAAAAAGTATAAAAGAAATGAAAACATACTTTTTAGTATTATTCTGAAGATAAATTATGTAACTCCATAAAGAGGCAAAATAAAATGTTGTGTACAATACATTTTTTCTTTCTGCTATCCACGCCACTGATTGAACCCCTAGGGGGTGAATTGCGAACAGCAAAGCACTTAATAGCGCAACTTCATTTCTTCTGCAAATTGTTTTTATAACCTGAAATACTAGAATAGTATTGATAATGTGTAGTGCAAAATTTGTAATGTGATAACCAATTGGGTTTAATCCCCAAAAGTGATAATCTAAGGCCAATGATAAAATTGTTACAGGTAAATGACCATTGTAATAAAGTGTTACGAAAATTTTTTTTATTCCATTCCACGATAAGTCTCCAAGCAAATAGTTTTTCGTTACATAATCATCGTCATCTCTTAAGGTAAAGTCATTTGAGAATGAAGAATAGTATAATATAAAGCAGTATAAACAAATGCCACCTAATAGCAATAGTGTTTTTTTTGTGCTATAGGCAGTGTTGTAATCAGCTGTTGTAGTTTTATGCTTCTTCATTACTTTTAAAAAATCTTATCAGACAATCATATAATTTCACACTAAATTATAACCAAGATGGACAACTTGTATAAATCAAACTTTGAGTCTGATTTTTTAGAATTAAATATTTACAGAAATGCAAAAGTTGAACCTATTGGTTTTTCATCGCTAAACAATTTTATTGCCGAAAATGAAGTTGATGTAATAAGGCTCAAAACCGATATCAATCAACAACAATTTTTTAATTCGCATATTTCTAAGTTATCTATGCCCATTTTTTTTTCTCACACTATATTATATGTATATGCTGATTATAGTAAGGAAAAAATAAATTCTTACAATAATTCCGATTTATCTTTTGAAAAATATAATGCCAACAACTTAGAACAAAAAAAAAGATTTTATGAACTAGTATATAAAGGTATGTTTCAAGAGCCAATTGGTTATTTTAAAACACCAATTCTATCAGAATTAATTTCTAATGAAAAAGAAGCCTCATGCTATGCATCATATTATGCCGAATTTTACGGGGGAAGTGATGTTAATAAGATTGGGTTTATAATGCAAAAAAATGGTATAGATGCCGCAGTATTTGTTTTTGAATTGCTAAACAATGAAATGCACACCTCAATGGCCGCAATACTTCCGGAATTCAGAAGCGTTGGAATATTTCATGATTTGAAGGTGTTTCGTCAAGAATTTTGTTTACAAAATGCTATTAGTTATGCATACACAGGATTTAGAGTCAATAATTTTCATACACCAAATGTTTTGTTAAAACATGGCTATAAAATTATCAATGCTGAAAATGTTTTCCATTTGTTGCCTTTTTCTTCTCATTCAAATAAAACTTTTAAAATCTTTATTGAAAACCCAAATCATGACATTAACTCTTTATTAAAATCGATTAAAAGCTGTTTAACTGATGAGGTTAAATCATATTTCTCTTCAAATTCAAAAATTAATGTTTCAGGTTTTCCGTTGTTAGATTCTTTTATTGTAAATCATATATATATGCCAGTAAGCACCGAAAATTTACAACTAATAGTAGTTAATTACACTTTGACTAACACAAAATTTTCTGGTTATATATACATTATTAACAGATGAAAATATTGGCTGTAAGTATTTATAGTAAATAAATTGAGTGTTTTCTTGTATTATTTAATTAACCTTTCCTATTTTTGCCTCCCAACTTGATTTTTCAAGCAACCTAACCCAACTAAAGTATGAAGAAGCTAAAGTTATTTTCATCAATTGTTTTTTGTGCGCTTTTTGCTACAGCTACATTTGCACAGCCTAGTTCAAATTTAAACAGATTGGCCATTCAAAAAATGAAAGAAACCAACCGTTATCTTTCAAGTAGAGCTAATCAGAGCACTTCATCTCAAAATGCCGGACAACGTGGCGGTGGCGGTTCTAACCAACCCGAACAAAATTGTTTGGGTGCTATACCGGTTTGTCAGCAAACTTACACTCAAGGTTTGTCATATTCCGGAAGTGGTAGTGTAAACGACTTAAGTCCAAATAATACTTGTTTGCTTACAGGTGAAACTAACTCAGTTTGGTATGTATTTACTGCACAAACTTCAGGTACATTTACTTTCACCTTACAAACTCAAAGAGATTACGATTTTGCTCTTTACAACATTACAAATACAGGTTGTAATTTGGGTGGGGTTACTCCTTTAAGATGTAACTATTCTGCACAGAATGGCTCTACAGGATTGCAGTTGCCAGCCCAAAACGGAAACATTACATTTTCTGCTTCTCAAGCGCCATTTATGCCCGGTGTTAACGTAAACGCAGGAGAAACTTATGTTCTTTTGGTAAATAATTACACTGGCGACCAAACAGGCTACACGTTAACCTTTGGTGGTTCAGCATCAATTTTTGATAACACACCACCAACTTTTTTGAGTGCACTAAATACTTGTACAGTAGGCTCTGTTTCGTTTGATGCTTCAGAGCCTATTAGCTGTTCTTCTTTGTCGAGTGCAGCTGTTACTATATCTGGCCCTGCAACAGCAACTGTAAATAATGTAGCTGGTAATGGTTGTGGTACAGGTACATTCTTTGATATTTTGAATGTCAATTATACATTGTCTGCTCCTGTTGATGGAGAATATACCGCTACTATCAGCGGATTGTCTGATATCTGTGGTAATCAAATGCAACCGGTAACTTTAACTTTTAATGTATTACATGCTCCAACAGCAACCGCTAATCCTACTTTTACATGTATTTCAAGTCCACAACCGATAGAGTTATCTATTCCACAACCTGCTCAAGGTGTTTCTGTTTTATGGAGTAATGGTGCTACTACCGCAACTACCACTGTTAATCCTCAGGTAACCACTACTTACTCTGTTGAATTAACTAACGGCAATTGTTCTGTTACAAGCACTGTAACTGTAGATGTTATTCAAATTCCTCCGGTAACAATTTTTCCTCCAAATCCTTTCTCATGTGGAGCAGGTCAACCTGTTACATTAACTGCCAACACTGGCCCGGGAGCTACTTTTGAATGGAGTACAGGTGAAACTACTTCTTCTATTGTTGTTAATCCTACTTCTACAACTGATTACAGTGTAACTGTTTCTTTTGGAGGCACTTGTAATGCTGCTGATACAGTTACTGTAGTGGCAGGTCAACCGGCAAATGAGCCTGTGTGTAATAATATTTATGTTACGCCTAATGGCACAGGAACTGGCACAAGAGCCAATCCTACTGATTTATTAACTGGCCTTTCTTTAGCACAGTGCAATAATACTGTGATTAAGATGGCTGTAGGTACATATACTTTCGATAATGCTATTTCTACCATGACAAGTTATACAACTTTAGAAGGTGGTTTTGACAATAATAATAACTGGATTAAGACAAGTACACCTGGAGCAACAACCATTGTACGTTCTAACTTAAACGTAGAAGGTCCGGCTAACGCTCCAAGGTTGGTGGCTTTTTACTTAAATGGGCAGTCTTTTTTCAGATTTCAAGATTTAACAATTAGAGTTGAGGATGCACTTCCTGCTGCAGTTGGTCAATTTGGTGTTTCAACATATGGGTTACACTTAACCAATTGTAGCGACTATAACATAGTTAGAACACAAGTTATCGCAGGTAATGGTGGTGCAGGTGGTCAGGGCCAGACTGGTTTAGCTGGTACGAATGGCGGAAATGGTGGAAATGCTAATGGAAGAAACGGTGGTGCCGGTGGTGTTGGAGGTGGTTTCTCTGGTGGTGTTGGGGGAACTGGGGGTGACGGAGTTAGTATAGGTACAGGTGATGATGGAACCAATGGTGCTCCGGGTGCTGGCCCTAATGGCGGTGCCGGTGGATTAGGCGGAGATGGAGATTTAATTTGTGCTAATGCTTTCATAGGTCTTTTTGAAGGTACAATCCCTAGGCCAGGAAATCCTGGAGGTGCAGGTCAGCCAGGTACAAGTGGAAGTAATGGTAGTCCAGGTGTTTTCAATTTAGGTTTTTATGTACCTGGAACTGCTGGTGGAGATGGAACTGCGGGTACTAATGGCTCTGGTGGAGGAGGCGCAGGAGGCGCAGGAGGCGCTGCTGCTAACACAAATGGCGGTGGAGGTGGTGGAGGCGGTGCCGGTGGTACTGGTGGTGCCGGTGGTACTGGTGGATACGGTGGCGGAGGCTCGTTCTCAGTTTATATATTTGATAACGGAGTTAATGGTAATATTACTCAATCTTCTTTGGTTGCAGGTAATCCTGGTGCTGGAGGTGTTGGTGGTGCCGGAGGGCCTGGTGGTCAAGGTGGTCTAGGGGGAAATGGAAATAATGGTGGTGGCGGTATTGGAGGTGGTTGCGACTCTGCACCTACTGCAGTTGGCGGACAAGGCGGACAAGGTGGGCAAGGTGGTTCCGGTGGTTCCGGTCAACCAGGTTTGGCACAAGCTATTACCGTTGACGGAGGTAGTGCTTTAGTTTCTTCTGAAATTAACTTCAATTTACAGTCACAACCTACTATAAATGTTACTAATATTAGTTGTACTGAAACCCCTGTAACCTATACATCAGGTGCTGCAGATAACTGGGATTTCGGAACAGGTGCTAATCCTCAAACTGGAAATGGAGACGTTGTAACAACAGAATATAGTTCTGTGGGAAGAAAAGATATTCTCTTTGGACAAAATGAATATACAGGTTTCTTTAATATAGCTACTACAGGTGGTAATTCTATTCCTACCATTATACCCGGTTTTGCAGCTACTAATGGTGTTTTTAGAGTGTGTGTAGGCGAAGAAGTTAGCTTTAGCAGCGACATTACAGGAATTAATTATGTTTGGAATTTAGGCGGTGGTGCAACACCAAACGATTATAATGGACCGAATTTCCAAACTATATCTAACGTTATTTTTAATACAGAAGGTACTTACACAATCACGCTATCAGTAGAATCTGATTGTTGTGGACCATCAGCTCCGGCAACATTAGAAGTTGTTGTTGATCCGGCACCTGAAGTAACTGTTGATCCGGCAAATTCAAGTATTTGTGTTGGAGCGGATGTTACTCTTACAGCAACAGGTGCAACAACTTACGAATGGGATAATGGTGCAGTAACATCTTCAATTACAGTAAGTCCTGCTACAATCGGAACTAACACTTATTCTGTAGTAGGTACTTCAGATTTAGGTTGCCGTTCTGATGCTGTTGTTGCTACGGTTGAAGTTACTGATAACCCAACTATTGATATTGAAGGTGATAATGGCATTTGTCAGGGTGAGACAACCACTCTTACCATTACAGGTGCAATTACGGGTAATTATCAATGGGGCGGTGGTTCAACAGCTACTACACAAAGCATTGATGTTTCTCCAACTGTTGACCAAACATTTTATACAGCGCAGGTTACTAATGGAAATTGTGTAAGTAATATTGATACTTTCGTTGTTTTTGTTGAAGAATTACCGATAGCTACTATTTCTGGAGACACAGTAGCATGTAGAGGTCAAGTAGCAACATTAATTGCAGACGGTGGCAAATCTTACATTTGGAATACAGGTGATACTGTTGGTGTAATTACAGTATTATTAGATGAAGATTCAACTTTTTCGGTAATTCCAATCTCATCTCAAAATTGTATTGGTGAAGAGGTTACTTTCACCGTAAGAGTTACTGATTTGGCTCAGGTTAGTGTTACAATTAGTGCTGATCCGTCTTCAATCTGTACTGGTAATAGTACTGTTCTTACTGCTTCACCTGTTAATGAGGGTTCGGCCCCTTCTTATGAGTGGCTGGTAGATGGAGTTATTGTAGCTACGACAAATGTTCCGGAATATGTAGCTGAAGATTTAGAAGATGGTGCTGTTGTTTCAGTGGTTTTAACATCTTCTCAGGCTTGCGTAACCGGAAATCCTGCTACCTCATCAAATACTGTCACTGTACAAGTTGATTCTTTCAGTGTTTCACTTTCTGCCGATAACACAACCAGCTGTTTGGGTTCTGATGTAGTATTTACAGCTACAGCAGTTAATGCTGGCACCGAACCCGAGTATGTTTGGTCTGTTAATGGTGTTGAAGTAGCAACAACTACAGAAAACACATTCACTTCAAATACACTTTCAGATGGTGATGTTGTTACCGTAACTTTAAATAACAACACTACGTGTCCTACTGGAAGCAACACCTCTTCTTTACCTGTTGATATTGAAGTGTTAAACACTCCTTCAGTGGTTATTAATCCTCTTGATTCTCCCGTTGTAGGTAAGTTTGATGGTGTTATTGAATTGTCCGGAACTCCTGAGGGTGGAGTGTTTGCAGGCCCGGGTGTAGAAGAAAATATATTTAACCCAGAAGTTGCAGATACCGGAGTTCATATCATTACCTATACAGTTATTGATGAAACTACAGGATGTGCCGGCACTGATACCTTAACTGTTGAGGTTAAAGTTTTCGGTCCTCCATATGCTATTCCAAATGCATTCTCTCCAAACGGTGATAATATGAATGATGTATTCAGGGTATTAACTCAAGGAGCTACAGTAAATGAATTCCAAGTGTTCAATCGCTGGGGAGAAATTGTACATGATTCTAATACTTCAGGATGGGATGGTAAATTAGATGGTAAAGAACAACCTGCTGAAAACTATTTATTCAGAGCGGTTATTACCCTTCCAGACGGAACACAAGTAACTGAAACCGGTCAAGTTAAACTTATACGCTAAAACCAACTGAAATGAAAAGAATATTTGCAATAATCGTTAGTTTTTGTTTAGTCGGACAAGTGTTCGCGCAAGACATTCATTTTTCTCAATTTTATAATTCGCCATTAACACTAAATCCTGCTCTTACAGGTAAAATGAATGGTGCATACAGAATTGGGGCAATTTATAGAAATCAGTGGTTTCAATCTTCACCTACAGGCACACCATTTGTAACTTATTCAGGTTCAGTTGATGCCCCTATCAGATTTAAAAATGACGCATTAGGGATAGGTTTAGTAGCTTATCAAGATAATGCCGGAGAGGACGCATTAAAAACCTTAAACATTATGGGAAGTGTTGCTTACCATAAAGCCTTAGGGAAAAGCGGAAAGCATTCTCTTTCATTAGGTACACAGCTTGGTTTTTTACAAAAGAAACTTGATGATGGTGCTATCATTACTGAAAATCAACATCAGGGTACTTTGTATAATCCTAATTTACCAACAGGTGAAAATCTTGATGGATCAAAAGGGTTATTTGATATGAATATTGGATTGATGTGGAACTCTATGATAGGTAAACGTTCCGCTGTTTATGCTGGCGGTTCTATGTTTCATATCCTTGCTCCGCAAAACAATTTCGTGCAAAATGTTCAGTTTAATTTACCAAGAAGAATTGTTGCAAATGGTGGTGCTGATATCGGTATAACTGAGAAATTCAGTTTATTACCTTCATTAATATTTCAATATCAGGATAAAGCTAAAGAACTTAATGCCGGTTTAGCATTAGCTTATGCATTCAATCAATCATTTACTTGGTATTTAGGAGGGTTTTATCGTTTCCCTGAAACAGCACCTATTGCTTACACTGCTTTTGAATTTAAAGGTTTTAGACTTGGTGTAAGTTATGATGTTCCTATGGCTGATGTAAAAGAATTGCGTCCTGTTAATGGAAGCAGACCAGGGTCAATTGAAGTATCATTGTTGTTTGTAGGTAAACCAAAAGAATTACCTAACCCAAGTTCATTGTTATTCTGTCCTAGATTTTAATTGAAAATTCAGAAAATATTAATCTAAAGAATTATTTTAAACCGAAACTCACTGAAACATATATGAAATCTAACATTTTGTTTGCATTAACGTTGCTTTTTACTTTAAATGTAACGTTGGCTGCTGAAAAGAAAACTGAAATGGAGAAAGTTGATAAGCTTTCTACAAAAAAGAAAATTAAAGTAGGAGACAACTTGTACAACAAAGGTAGTTTCTACAATGCCATAGAAGTATATGAAAAGGTTTTGGTTAAAAAACCTAGCCATACAGCTACTCACTACAAACTAGGTTTAACCAACTATTCTATAAGAGATTATGCAAAAGCTACAGAGTGGTTTAAGAAAGTTGCAGAGTTTGATTCTTTAGGTTATCCATTAAGCCAGTACTTCTTGGCAGCTAGTTTGAAAAGAAACGGACAATATGAAGAAGCTAAGGCTGTATTTGAAAGTTTTAAGAAAACAAGTTTTAAAAAGGAAAAACAAGATGTTACCGATTTAAAGAAAACTGTAGATACAGAAGTTCAAGGTTGCGATTTCGCCTTAAAAGCTATGGAAAATCCTGATAAAGCTAAACTTAGGCATGTTTCTGAAATTAATAATCCTATGAGCGATTATGCTCCTCGCCAGCATGGTGACAAATTAGTATTTTCAGCTTTAAGCGCAGATACAGTAATTGTTTTAGACCCTAAATTTGAAAATGCTGCCAGATATTCAAGGCTTTACACTTCAGACAAATCTAGTGATATGTGGAGTGCTCCCAAAGAATTTAATGCGCCATTTAATTCTGGCGAAAATCACATGGGCAATGGAATGTATTCGGCTGATGGTAAACAGTTTGTTTTTACTAAATGTGCTGAATCTGAAAGTTTGCAAATGATTTGTAAGATTTTCATTTCTGAATATACAAATGGTACTTGGTCTGAAGCAAAAGAATTAGGAAATGGTATTAATAAAGAAAACGCAACCTCTACACATCCTCATTTAGTAAAAACAGACTCGGGAAAAGAATTGTTGTATTTTGCTTCTAATATGGAAGGTGGTAAAGGCGGCATGGATATCTATGTTTCTGAGAAGAATAATAAGGGTGAATTTTCTGCACCTAAAAATTTAAGTAACGTTATTAATACATCGGGTAATGAGCTAACACCATTCTTAGATGTAACAAATAAGCGTCTTTACTTTAGTTCTGATGCTTTAGTAAATATGGGAGGCTTTGATATTTACTATTCAGATTTAAAAGGCGAAACATACAGTGCACCTGTAAACGTTGGGTATCCTTTAAATTCTAGTGTAGATGATATTTACTATGCACAGTCTGAGAATCCTAGAAAAGGGTTTTTTGTATCTAACAGGCCTGGAGGTAAGTCATTAAAAAGTCCAACTTGTTGTGACGACATAATTGCATTTAACTATACTGCAGAAAAGATTATTGTTAAGGGAAACGTTGTTGATGAAAAAACTAATGAACCGGTAAAAGATGAGTGTATTGTTTATGTTTATAATACAAAAAATGATAGTTTGATTACCTCATTTAACTTGCCTGAAGATTCTAAATTTGAGTTTAATGTTAAAGGCGATGAGAATTATAAGATTGTTACAAATTGCAAAAAATATATTGAAAGCGTAACAGATTTAAATACTTGGGATTTAGACGAAGGTGCAGTTGTTGAAAAAACAATTGCTTTAAAAATGAAAGACTACTACGATGGAATGGTACTTGGTATTGTTTATTATGATTATAACAAATCAAAACTTAGAGATGAGTCTAAAGCTACTTTAGATTCTTTAACAAACTTGTTATTGACTAGAGAAGAATTTGTTGTAAGAGTTGAAGGGCATACCGACCAGAGAGGTGCTGATGATTATAATCAGGTTTTGTCTGAAAAGCGTGCTGAAGCAGTTTACAACTATTTAATTAAAAAAGGTATACCTAAGCATAGGCTAATGCAGGTTGGTTTCGGTGAGAGCAAAACCGTTGAAAACTGTATTGGTAAAGATGGTTGTCCAGAAACAGGATTGCCTGATTGTGATTGTCACCAAAAGAATAGAAGAACCGAGTTCGTTTTATTTCAAGAGGTTTCAAGAAGTAAGTAAATTTATTACAATTATTGTGAGAAGGTCAGTCATAATTTTGGCTGACCTTTTTTAACTCGTTAAAATAAGTTCTTATCGTAAAAATCTTACCAGTTCATGTTTTTCCAATATTTTTATCTTATCAACACATTACATTAATAAGAATTTTTTTAACATGCCCCATTAGTATAGAAAACCTTATTTAGTTTAGGGATGTTGTATGCATATAATTTATTAAATTACACAGAATAACGAGCCGCACGTTATTCAATATGAAGAAAAGCTTAAACTACATACTGTTTCTATGTGCGATACTATTTTCGCAAAAAGCTAAATCTCAGCTTACTGCTGATTTTTTTATTACTGACATAGCAGGACAACCAACAACAGCAGGATGCGCTCCTTTGATTTTAAGAATGAATGATGTTTCAACCGGAACATCTAATCCCATAACATGGTTTTGGGAAACTACATCAGGTTCTACATCGAATCTTCAAAACCCCATATTTGGTTTTGTCAATCCCGGCAGTTATTCAATAAAACTAATTATTTCAAGTGGTGGTGGAATTGACTCTACTACAAGAACAGTAACAGTTTATCCAAACCCTATAGTAGATTTTGATGCCGTTCCAAGAGCCGGCTGTTCAGGTTTTTCATCTTGTTTTACCGATTTAACATCTTCACCGGGTTATCCTATTGTAAACTGGACATGGGACTTTGGAGATGGAAATGTCTCTGCAGGTTCTCCAAATCCATGTCATACTTTTATAACTGGAACCAATCCTTGTTTTAATGTTACTTTAGTAGCTGTCAACAGTGTAGGCTGTTCTGCAACAGAGCAAAAAAATAATTTTATTTGCTTAACTCAACCTCCAACAGTAAATTTTTCTGCAACACCAAGAAATGCTTGTACGCCACCCTTTATAATATCTTTTACTGATAGTAGTGTTGCTACAAATGGCTTGTCTTATCTATGGGAGTTTGGTGATGGTAATACATCTACTCAAAGAAACCCACTGCATACTTATAATTCAAATGGCAATTATAATGTAAGATTAACTATTACTGATACAGTATGTAACCAAACATCGACCACTATTAGAAATAGCTTTATTAGAACCTCTGAATTGAGAGCAATTCCTACAGCTTCAAGAGATACAATTTGTTTAGGCGATCCTATTCAGTTTACCGATTCGTCAATTGGAACTCCCACATCTTGGCTATGGAATTTTGGCAATGGGGTTACATCTACACAAAGAAATCCGCTTTATACTTACACTAGTGCAGGAAATTATAATGTATCTCTTTCCATAACTAATGCATTAAGTTGCAATGATGATTCTGTTTTAAATTATTCAATTACAGTATTACCAACTCCAACGGCAAATATTACTGCAAATAACACTAACAGCTGTCAGGCACCATTTTTTGTAAACTTTAGTAGTAATGCATCTGTAGGAACGACATCTTATGTGTGGGATTTTGGTGATGGTGGTTTTTCAAATACTCCTAATCCTTCATATAGTTATGCTGCACCGGGAAATTATACTGTAACTCTAATTGTCACGAATAACTTAGGTTGTTCTGATACATTCTCTAATAATAACTTTATTAGAATAGAGCCTACTATTGTAAATTTTGGTGCTGATTCATTGCAAGGTTGTGCCCCTTTAAATATCTGTTTTAGAGACTCTAGTGTTTCTCTTGACCCTATTATCAACAGGCAATGGGATTTTGGAGACCCTGCCTCTGGAATTAACAATAGTTCTACATTACAAAACCCATGTCATCTTTTCCAGAATGTTGGAAATTATACTGTTACGTTAACAGTCACAACTCAAGGTGGATGTGTTGCATCTTCTACTAAAATTGTTGGAGCTGGCTCTCCCCCAAGTATTGGTTTTAATGTCAGCACTACAAGTGTGTGTGCAGGAATTCCGGTTCAATTTACCAACGCTTCAACGGGTAACCCGGCACCTAATAATTTTTTGTGGGAATTTGGAGGTTCAGGACAAGCAACTACGCCTGATGCATCATTTGCATGGGATGAGCCAGGACAATACGATGTTACATTTACAGTAGGTTATAACGGTTGTAATATTGATTCGGTTGTACAAATAACTGTACTTGACCCAAGGCCCGATTTTACATTTCAAGTTCAATGTAATATTCCCGGAAGAGTTAATTTTACTAATACATCAGAAAATGCAACAAGTTATGAATGGAGTTTTGGAGATGGTAATACCTCTACGCAAGAAAATCCATCTCATACTTATTTGAATCCAGGTAGCTATACCGTTACACTAGAAGCTACTAACAGCAATACCGGTTGTACTGCTGAAAGAACTGAAACTATTAACCTATCAAACACAACATCTAATTTTACTTCAAACGTTGTTAGTGGTTGCGCTCCTTTACAAGTAAACTTTACAAGTACTTCAACAGGTAATGGACTAACTTATTTATGGAATTTCGGTGTGCCGGGTGCTACTTCTACAGCGGCAAATCCTTCTTACACTTATACGGGACAAGGGCAATTTACAGTTACATTAAGGGTAACTGATAATAATGGTTGTCAGGTTACAGAAACAAAAACAGCTTACATAAGCGTGTCTGATGTTACTCCAGAGTTTATAGCTTTAAGCACAACGGGCTGCCTGCCCGAAAGTGGAAGCCCGATACCGGTAATTCAGTTTCAAGACCAGTCAACAACTTCTGCAGGCACAACAATCCAAAGTTGGCAATGGGATTTTGGTAATGGAACGCAATCTTATAGTTTGCTAGGAAATCCTCCTCCAAATACAATCAATAGAACTTATAATACTTCAGGTGCTTATACAGTTAGCCTAACTGTTACAACTAATCTTGGATGCACAAGAACTATTACCAAATCGCAGTATATAAGAATTAATCAGCCAGTTGCAAATTTTGATACAGATTTCAATTTATATTGCCCAAATCAGCCTGTTCAATTTGTTAATACATCTACTGGTCAAGGACTCACATACAGATGGAACTTTGGTGACCCTGCTTCTGGTGCAAACAATACATCTACAGCTGCACAGCCTACTCATGCCTATCAGGATACTGGTTACTATTCGATATCGCTAATAATTACAGATAATGCTGGTTGCAGAGATACTTTAATAAGACCTGATTTATTTTACATTGGTGTTCCTGAATTAGACTTTTTTGCAACTGATACTTTTAGATATTGCCCACCTTTTTTAGTAAACTTTACAAACCTTACAAATTATGACACACTAAACGTAACCAGATATGAATGGGATTTTGGCGATGGCACAGGTGCTGTTAATGTACAAAACCCTTCTAAAATTTATAATCAGGCCGGTTTATTTGAAGTTAAGGTAATAGTAACATTTGAAAATGGTTGCGTAGATAGTTTGGCAATAAGTAATTACATAAACATCGGTGGCGCAGTAGGAAATATGACTTTAAGTGAAGATTCAGCTTGTAAAGACGATTGTTTATTATTAAATGCTAATTCTACCGGTGCTGTTAGTTTGTTTTGGGTATTTGACGATGGTGAGGTAGGCGCTTTTGGGGATACAGTTACACATTGTTACTTAACGCCAGGATTATTTGTACCGGCTGTAATATTAACTGATACTCAGCAACCTGTATGTAGTTATACACTTTTCTATAGTGATACATTGGTTATTGATTCTGTTAATACCCTTTTTGAAACTAATTTAAATGATACTGTTTGTTCATTTAGTCCTATTCAGTTTACTGATTTGTCATCAGCTTTTTTAGTTGATTCAATAGTTGCATGGGAGTGGGATTTTGGAGATGGAGGAACTTCCTCTGTTCAAAACCCAATATACGTTTTTACTACCCCCGGCACTAATACCGTAACATTAACATCATACAGTATTTTGGGCTGCTATAATACTTATAGCCGAGATATTTGGGTAGTCAGGAGACCTGAAGCTGACTTTACCATATCAGATACGCTTGGATGTGATACACTATTTGTAGTTTATACAGATGCATCTACAGATGGAGATTATCCTATTGTTTCATGGCGATGGGATTTTGGAGATGCAGGTATAAATTCAGATACTTCTCTACTCCAGGGACCTCATAACTACTTTTATGATACAATAGGGACCTATTTGCCAAGTTTAATCGTTTCAGATAGTTACGGTTGTGTAGATACTATTCAGAAAAATGTGAATGTGTACGCTATTCCCGAAGGAATTAATGGTGCTGATACCATAAATTTATGTTTTGGAGATAGCACAATCTTGCAAGGTACAACCGGGTATGCTACTTATGAATGGATTCCGGGAAGTTTTTTAAGTGATTCTACAATTGCTCAACCTGTAGCTTATGCTGTAGATACTATAACTTATATTTTAATAACTACCGATTTTACCTCATGCCAGCTTATTGATACAGTTACCATTAATGTTATTCCTTTACCAACTTTAGAAATATTCCCTTATCCTGATACGAATATTTGTATTGGTGATACTGTACAGCTTCTTGCCATTGGTGATATTATTTATGAGTGGGAACCACCGGTAGAAATTAGTGATGTGAACATTTCAAACCCAATTGTTTTTCCAACTGCAACGAGATTTTATAAAGTAACAACTACCGATGTAAACGGATGTAAGAGTTTCGACAGTATTAAAGTTATCATCAACAGATTCTTCCCTGAATTTTTAGGCGAAAGGTCGTGCCTGAACATTCCAGCAGATTTTGTAAGTATAAGCACAACCTCTGATAGACCAATTGTTCAATATGAATGGAATTTTGGAGATGGCACTCCTATAGATGTTAATTCAGGAAGAACAGCAACTCATATTTATCCCGATTCTGGGTTCTATCAAGCTACTTTAACTATTTATGATGCTATAGGTTGTAGCGATAGTATTTCAAAAACTATTCAGGTAGATTTTCCTCCTGATGCATTTGCCGGAAACGATACCATGATCTGTTTTGGCGCATCAGTTACCTTATTTAGTGGAGGTGGAGTGGATAGTGTTTATTGGACACCTGCTACTAATATTGATAATCCCTTTGTATATACTCCTACTGTAAATCCCGAGCAAACTACTACTTATACAGCACATGTTACCAATGGTGTTTGTCCGTTCGATACGGCTTCAGTAAGAATAATTGTAAAACCGTTGCCCGAAGTTAATACAATAGATAACAGAATAATTAATAAAGGTGTTACAGTTAATCTAACAACCAGCACAAGTTCCTTTAATACTATTCAATGGAATACAACTGACACTACTATATCATGTACTGATTGTCTGTCTCCTGATGCAACGCCTATAAATGCTACATTATATACTGTTAATGTTACAGATGAATTCGGGTGTACTAATTCCGATTCAGTTTTAATTGTTGTAAATGAGTTTTGCAATGAAGATATTGTTTTTGTGCCTACAGCATTTACACCTAATGGTGATGGAGCTAATGACATTCTTTATGCAAGACTTTTCGGTGCCAAAGAATTAAATGTATTCAGAGTTTTTGACAGATGGGGTAATTTGTTGTTTGAAACTAATACTCCAGATATTGGTTGGGACGGAACAAATAGAGATAATGAGAAACTTATTACAGGCGTTTACGTATATATGATAGAAGCCGTTTGTTTTAACGGTGAAAAAGTCATAAAAAAAGGTAACGTAACGCTTTTAAAATAAGGTATTATGAAGTTGTTGAGAACAAAAATTTGGGTGGTTGTTGTGATAGTTTTGGCAAACATAGTAGCTAAAGCTCAGGATATACATTTTTCTCAGTTCACTTCAGCACCTCTCTTGCTGAATCCTGCATTTACTGGAGTAAATGGTTGCGATTATCGTTTTACAGCAAATTACAGAAACCAATGGTCGGGCATTGCTCCTTTCAGAACTATTGCAGCCTCATATGATATGGCTATAGCCAAAAAGAAAAAATCTAAAGGAAACTTTGGCGGAATAGGTATGTCTTTCTTTTCAGATAAAGCAGGAGATGCGGATTTAAGTACCAATCAGGTAAATCTTAATTTATCTTACACAATAATTCTCAACAATAAAGGAACCCAATCTTTAACAGGCGGAATTTATGGTGGTGTAGGAAATAGAAATATTGATTTCAGTAAGTTAACATTTGATAGCCAGTTTGGAGCTAATGGCTTTGATGCCAACAGACCAACCGGTGAAAATATTGCACGTAATAATTTATGGTATGCAGATGCAGGTGCTGGCTTTCTTTGGAATTATAATGTTAACAAAACCACAAATTTTTATGCAGGTACAGCAGCATTTCATATAACACAACCTAACCTTTCATTTTTAAAAGATGTAAATGAAGAGTTATTTATAAAACTTGCTTTGCATGGTGGAGCTCACTTTAAAATTGCTAAGCAGTTTTATTTAATGCCTAGCTTTATGTATTTAAATCAAGGTCCACACAGTCAACTTAATTTTGGTTCGTTAGTTAGGTGGAGTAAAAATTATTCTTTCAGAGACAACACTTCGTTCTATTTTGGCGGATGGTATCGTTTAAAAGATGCTGTTATATTAACAACACGAATTGATTTTGCAGGCATTAACGTAGGCTTCAGTTATGATATAAACCTTTCAAAACTTAGCAAAGCTACAAGAGGAAACGGTGGTCCGGAATTATCAGTAGTATATACCGGCTGTTTCAAAAGCAGAAAAAATACAGTGCGTTATTGCCCTGCTATGTAGTAAAATCTCTTAAGGTTTATTCTTCCGAAAAAGGAGACTGGTATTTTTGCTGAAAAACATCATAGCTAATGTTTTTATAATGGTCGCCTCCAAAAAACTTAAGTATCATATCTAATTCCGATGGTTTTCTAAACCCAGGTATGGGTTGTAATAAATCCATTTTTTCATCTAAAAAAACTACCGTTGGATAACTCATTTTCCCTTGCATTAATTCTGCTGCAAGTTGGTGATACCCCCTGCCGCCTTGAGCTACAAAACCGTATTCTTTTCCTTTGAAATTTATAGTTTCATCTTTTTCAGCATTCATTTTAACAGCATAAAAATTCGCATTCATATACTCAATAATAAACGGGTCGGTAAAGGTTTGTTTATCCATTACCTTGCACCATCCACACCAATCTGTATAAACATCTATAAATACTTTCTTAGGTTTCTTTTTGTTTTTTTCAATGGCTTCCTGTATCGAAAGCCATTCTATAGTTGGTTGTTTAATATTACTTTCAGAAGCTTTATTTGAAGCGTTATTTTGAGAAAAAGTTTTTTCTGAAATCAATAGTAATGCAAGCAGTGTTATATGTGTAAAAAGTTTCATCTTGAAAATTTATTAAAGGTATAAAATATTGCCCACTAACTAAAAGCTAAAAACCATGCCGAAAATTTGTTAAGCTATAAAGTTGTGGTTAACATATTTTGTGCTTATAAATTAGGATACGCTATTTCAGAAAGTTACTTTTGCCAACTTAAATTAAACAGTACATGAAAATCAAATTAAATTATTTATTAATTCTATTTTTTAGCTTACAATTATTAACCATGAATGCCCAATCTACCACACCACTTTTAGACCGTAATTTATTCTTTGGTAATCCTGAAATTTCTTCAGGTCAACTTAGCCCCGATGGCAAATGGATTTCTTTTATGAAAGAATATAATGGCATTATGAATATTTGGGTTAAGAAATTTGATGAGCCCTTTGAAAAAGCTAGACCTTTAACAAATAGTACGCGCCCGCCATATGGCTATTTATGGTCGTTCGATGGAAAATACATTTTGTATGTAAAAGATAATGATGGTGACGAAAACATGAACGTGTTTGCTGTTGACCCGATGGCAAGTGCTGGTAAAGATGGAGTTCCGGCATCGAGAAATCTTACTCCCATGAAAGATGTTACTGCCAGAATTTACCAGGCAAGTCAAAATAATTTCGATTTAATGTTTGTAGGCTTAAACGATAGAGATAAAGCTTGGCACGATTTATATTCTTTGAAAATTTCTACTGGAGAATTGAATAAAATTTATGAAAATAACGATCGTATTACAGGTTATAATTTCGATTGGGACGATAAACTAAGAGTATTAGAGCGCACCGATGAAAAAGGCAATACTGTAATGTTGCGAATAGATGCAGATAATAAATTAACGCCTATTTACGAAACTTCAGTTACCGAGCAGGCGGGCATAGCAGGTTGGAATGAAGATAACTCTCATTTCTATTTAGTTACCAATAAAGGCGATTTAAATTTTATGACTTTGTTTTTGATGAATCCTCAAACACAAAAACTTACAAAAATTGAAAGCGACCCTTTAAACAAAGTAGATTTTGGCAATTTGAGTTTAGATAACAACACACGTAAAATTATTTCTACTTCTTATACCGATGATAAAACCCGCATTTACTGGAAAAACAAAACATGGGAAAAGAACTACGAATTTTTGAAAAAGAAATTTCCGGGTAGAGAAGTAACTTTTCAAAGTTCAACAAGAGATTATAAAAAGTTTTTAATTGCTACTTATGGCGATAAATATGCTGCTGAAGCCTATTTCTTTTACCCTGAAAAAAATGAGTTGATTTTTCAGTACACACCACGCCCAGAATTAAAAAAGGTTGAACAACATTTAAGTGCTATGACGCCCGTTACTTACAAAAGTAGCGATGGTATGGAAATTCCTGCTTATTTAACTATTCCGCAGGGAAAAGAAGCTAAATATTTACCGGTGGTTATTTTGGTACATGGTGGTCCGAAAGGTCCAAGAGATAATTGGGGCTACGACCCACAAGTGCAGTTTTTAGCTAACAGAGGTTATGCAGTGTTGCAGCCTAATTTTCGTGCAAGTGGTGGCTATGGTAAAAAGTTTTTGAATGCCGGAGATTTAGAATGGGGTAAATTAATGCAAGATGATATTACCTGGGGAGTAAAATATTTAATTGAAAAAGGTATAGCCGATAAAAATAAAGTTGCTATTATGGGTGGCAGCTACGGTGGTTATGCTACTTTGGCGGCTTTGGCATTTACGCCCGATTTATATGCTTGTGGTGTTGATATTGTTGGGCCAAGCAACTTATTTACTTTGTTAGAATCTATCCCTGCTTACTGGGAAGCAGGCAGAGCATTTTTGCACGGTATGGTGGGCGACCCTAATACTGAAGAAGGGAAAAAACGTATTGAAGAAGCAAGCCCATTGTTTTCGGTTTCAAAAATTAATAAGCCTTTAATGATTATTCAGGGTGCTAACGACCCGCGCGTGAAAAAAGCCGAATCAGATCAAATTGTAATTGCTTTAAGAGATAAGGGCAAACCTGTTACTTATTTGTTGGCAGAAGATGAGGGGCATGGTTTTGCAAAACCTGTAAATCGCATGGCTATGTATGCTGAAACTGAAAAGTTTTTAGCAAGTGTTTTAGGCGGAAGATATCAGGAAGATATGCCTGAAGAAGTGGCAAAGCGTTTGAAAGAAATTACCGTTGATATTAAAACAGTTACTTACGTTCCGAAAGTGGCATTGGTAAATGCTGACACTTTGCCCCCTATTAAAAACACATTGAAGGCTGAAACTTATAATTATGATGTTTTAATAGAAGTACAAGGTCAGAAAATACCAATGACTATGACCCGTACCGTAAGCAAAAAAGGTAATAATTGGTTGGTAAGAGAAGAAACAAAAGGCCCATTAGGTAATATTAATGATGAGATTGAATATACTGACGCATTTGTGCCCGTTAACAGAAATATGGAGCAAATGGGGCAACAAATGAACTTAGTTTATAGCGACAAAAAAGTAACATTAACAGCTATGGGTAATACTGCTGAAATGACCTACAATGGTGCATTTATTAGCGATGGTCCTGGTATGGATCAACTTATTGCTGGGTTGCCTTTAAAAGCCGGATTTGAACTTGTTTTTGATATGCCTAACATATCATCTATGGTTACAAAGCAAACGGTTTTAAAAGTTTTAGGAGAAGAGGCTTACAATAGTAACAACTGCTGGAAAGTGAAAATTACAGCTACTGATAACGAAAATGATACTACTACTTTGTGGGTTAACAAGAATACAAATGTTGCAGATAAAATTGAATCTATTGTTCCTGCAATGGGTAATGCTAAAATGACTTATACCAAGAAATAAAACTGATTAAGGTATTTGCATAAACTTATGCGTTTGCAACGAAATGCGCCACTGAGGGTTGGCTTTTACATAGTCAACTATTAGTGGCGTAATTTTTTCGGCTACGCTCCATTCAGGTTGAAGTAATAGAATGCATTCTTTAGAAACTTTGGCTGCATATTCTTCTGCCCATGCAAAATCGCTTTTGTTGTAAACGATTATTTTAAGTTCATTGGTAAATTGGCAAATTTCTTCTTTGGGTTTCATGAATTTTTTAGGCGAAACACAAATCCAATTCCAACTGCCTGATAATGGATAAGCACCTGACGTTTCTATATTAGTTTGAAACCCTGCATTTTGCAATGCAATGGTTAATGCACTGCAATCATACATTAAAGGTTCGCCACCGGTAATTATTGCTAATCTTGCCGGATGTTTAACTGCTTCTGCAACAATACTTTCAATAGTTACTATTTGGCTTTCTGAAACTATCCACGATTCTTTTACATCGCACCATACGCAACCTACATCGCAACCAGCTAGCCTTATAAAATAGGCTGCTTTACCCGAATGAAAGCCTTCACCTTGTATGGTGTAGAATTGTTCCATTACGGGAATGTGTGTGGAGATATTGAAGGGTGGGGTTATCATTTATGTATTAAGCCTTTTTTACAAACTCAGATTTTAAAGTCATTGAACCAAATCCATCAATTTTGCAATCTATATTGTGGTCGCCTTCTGTAAGGCGAATGTTTTTAACTTTTGTTCCTGCTTTTATAGGTTTTGGTGAGCCTTTTACGGGCAGGTTTTTAATTACCACAACCGAATCGCCATTCTTTAAAACATTGCCATTAGAATCTTTTACTAGCAGACCTGAATTTTGTACTTCATCAGGATTCCACTCAAAACTACATTCGGGACATGCATACGTGCCATCGCCCATTGAATATCCATAAGGAGAGTCGCATTGCGGGCACTTTTTTAATTCTTCTGTCATGTTTAATGTGTATTAGAATACTAGTAGACTTAAGAGTAAACTTCTTTCTTGGCCGCCTTCAAAGTATTAAGAATTAGCGATACAACCGTCATAGGGCCAACACCACCCGGAACAGGTGTTATTGCAGCACACTTTGGCGCAACCTCATCGAATTTCACATCGCCCTTCAATACAAAGCCCGATTTTTTAGAGACATCTGCTACACGAGTGGTGCCTACATCAATCACCACTGCACCTTGCTTCACCATATCACCTGTTAAAAATTCAGGCTTGCCTAAAGCGGCAATAATTATATCGGCTTGTAAGCAAATGTCTTTCAGGTTTTGGGTTCTTGAATGGCAAACAGTTACTGTTGCATTACCGGTTTTGCTTTGTCCGCTCATTAAAATACTCATAGGGCGACCCACAATATTACTCCTTCCAATTACTACACAATGCTTACCCGATGTTTCAATATTATAGCGTTCTAAAATTTTGGTAATGCCCAATGGTGTTGCTGAAACGTAAGTGGGTAAGCCTAAAGTCAATTTGCCCACGTTTACCGGATGAAAACCATCTACATCTTTTTCAGGATTAATGGCCAATAATATTTTATCGGCATCTATATGTTTAGGCAAAGGCAACTGCACAATAAAGCCATCTATATCGGGGTTCTCGTTGAGCTTTTTCACTTCATTCAGCAAAAACTCTTCGGTAATCGAAGTGTCTTCGAAATGTAAAAGCGTTGAGTTAAAACCTACTTGCTCGCAAGCTTTTACTTTGTGACCAACATAACTCAAACTGCCGCCATCATTACCCACTAATATGGCTGCTAAATGCGGCTTCTTCTTTCCTTCGGAAACCAATGCAGCTACTTCTTGTGCAATTTCTTGTTTTAGCTCGTCAGCAAGTTTTTTTCCGTCTAATAAAACCATATAAAATATTAAACCACAAAGGCACAAAGAATACAAAAAAATTGTGCCTTTGTGGTAAGTTTATAAATTAATCGTTTAGTTTCAAAACCGCAATAAACGCCTCTTGTGGCACCTCTACTTTACCAAACTGGCGCATGCGTTTTTTACCTTTTTTCTGTTTTTCTAAAAGCTTACGTTTACGTGAAATGTCACCACCATAACATTTTGCCGTAACATCTTTACGCATGGCAGAAATGGTTTCTCTTGAAATAATTTTAGCACCAATGGCAGCTTGAATAGCAATAACAAATTGTTGTTTGGGCACTAATTCTTTCAGCTTCTCACACATTTTTCTTCCGAAGTCGTATGATTTGCTGCGATGAATCATAGAAGAAAAAGCATCTACTTTTTCGCCATTCAATAATATATCAACTTTTACCAAGTCACCTTCACGAAAATCAATAGGGTAGTAGTCGAAAGAAGCATAACCTCTTGAAATTGATTTTAGCTTATCGTAAAAATCAAACACTATTTCAGCCAATGGAATTTCAAAAGTTAACTCAATACGCTCGGGTGTTAAATAGGTTTGGTTTTGAAGAATACCCCGTTTATCAATGCACAATGTCATAATAGAACCCAAGTATTCAGGCTTAGTAATAATTTGCGCTCTGATGTAGGGCTCTTCTAAATGGTCTATATAAATAGGGTCTGGTAAATCGGCAGGGTTGGTAATATGAATTTTCTCGCCTTTATTGGTATAGCACCAGTAAGATACTTGTGGTACTGTAGTGAGAATACTCATGTCAAACTCGCGCTCTAAACGCTCGGTAACAATTTCAAGATGCAATAAACCTAAGAAACCACAACGGAAACCAAAGCCTAAAGCTATAGAGGTTTCAGGCTCAAACACTAAAGATGCATCATTCAATTGCAGCTTCTCGATACTATCGCGAAGGTCTTCATAATCGTCATTATCAATAGGGTAAATACCGGCAAATACCATTGGTTTTACATCTTCAAAACCTTTAATGGGGTTATCTGTGGGTTTAGCAAATGAAGTAATAGTATCACCCACTTTAATGTCTTTGGAGTTTTTTATACCTGTAATAATATAACCTACATCACCTGCTTTAACTTCTTGTTTGGGCTCTAAATCTAATCGCAATACACCCACTTCATCGGCATGGTAGTTTTTGTTGGTATGGTAAAATCTTACATGCTCACCTTTTTTTAGTGTGCCATCAAAAATTCTGTAGTAAGCAATTACGCCTCTGAAAGAATTAAACACCGAATCAAAAATCAACGCTCTTAATGGTGCATTTGGGTCACCTTTTGGTGCAGGAATTCTATCAATAACAGCATCGAAAATTTTATCGATACCAATACCTGCACGGCCACTGGCTTCAATAATTTCTTCACGTTTGCAACCAATTAAATCTATCATCTGGTCGGCCACTTCTTCAATCATTGCGCCATCCATATCAATTTTATTAATAACCGGAACAATAGTTAAACCTTGTTCAACTGCTAAATATAAATTTGAAATGGTTTGCGCCTGAATACCTTGCGTGGCATCTACCAACAACAAAGCCCCTTCGCAAGCCGCCAACGAACGCGAAACTTCATAAGAAAAGTCAACGTGTCCGGGAGTATCAATTAAATTCAATACATATTTTTTGCCATCGCGAGTAAAATCCATTTGAATGGCATGGCTTTTTATAGTAATGCCACGCTCACGCTCTAAATCCATATTGTCTAATACGGTATCCATCATTTCTCTTTCAGAAATGGTTTGGGTAGTTTCAATTAAACGGTCGGCAAGGGTACTTTTTCCGTGGTCGATGTGGGCAATAATGCAAAAATTTCTAATATTCTCCATAGTGGTGCAAAGATAAGGCGAAAGTGCTTGTTATTGGTGAGTTATAGCTACAGATATTTTCAGTAAAACTGAATGTTTTTTAACCGTTTATTTAATAGCTAAAACCGGAATATTGTTTTATGCAGATGTTAATTTGAAGCCTATTTGCTTGTGAATTTATTCTTATAACCATGTATGCTATCAAGAATAATTTCATAGGCTTTGTCTTTTCCTGCCCATTCCTCTATTTCAATTTTTCGGTTTTCTAATTTTTTATAATCTTGAAAAAATCGCTGAATTTCTTTAGTGGTATGTGGAGGCAATTCTTCTAAGGAATTAATATAGTTCACAGAAATATCATTTTGTGCTACTGCAATAATTTTATCATCTACTTCGTCTTTATCAATCATGCGCATAACACCAATTACCTTAGCATCTACCAAACATAGCTGTGGCAATTCTATTTGTGAAATCACTAAAATATCAAGCGGGTCGTTATCGCCAGCATAAGTTTGCGGAATAAAGCCATAGTTGGCAGGGTAGTGTACCGAAGAATATAAAACCCTGTCGAGTTTTATTAAGCCACTGGGTTTATCTACTTCATATTTGCCTTTGCTGCCTTTTGGTATTTCAATTAAAGCGGTTACCGTTTGTGGAGCGTTTTCGCCATAATGTACATTGTGCCATGGGTGCATCTCGTAAAGTTTTTTATTTTCTGAAGAAAATTATTTTTTGCCAAATAATTGTTGTTCGGTTAGTTCGCAAATAATGTGTCCTAAAGTAATGTGTACTTCTTGAATGCGTGCCGTATTTAATGAAGGCACACAAAATAATACATCGCTATACTCGTTCATTTTACCACCTTTACCGCCTGTAAAACCTACGGTAATCATGTTTTTTTCTTTGGCTGCTTTTAGTGCATTCACTATATTACCAGAGTTGCCCGAAGTTGAAAAAGCCATTAACACATCGCCTTCATTACCCATGGCTTCTACCAGGCGACTGAAAATAAAATCATAACCATAATCGTTGGCAGTAGCCGTAACATAAGAAGTATTTACGTGCAGCGCTTCGGCAAATAATGGTTTGCGATTCAGCATAAACCTGCCTGAAAGCTCGGCAGCTAAATGTTGTGCATCGGCTGCACTGCCACCATTTCCGCAAAACAATACTTTTTTATTCTCGGTATAAGCCTTCACCGTTTTTTCAACCACATTTTCTATGCTGAAAATGAAATCGGCATTGTTTAGAATTGATTGTTTTACGAAAATGCTCTCAGCAATTATATTTTTTATTTTTTCTGAATGATTCATGAATCAAATTTACGCTATTTCAAATCTTAAATTTTGAACATAAACAACTATTGAAATTGAAATGCAAAATCTAAATAAAACTCACTCAATCATTTTTAAAAAAGTACCTTCATCAATAATCTGAATACTTTCAATTTTTTGTGCTTTCTCTAATTTAGAACCTGCTTCAGCACCTGCTACCAGATAATGTAAATTTTTACTTACGCCACTTAACAGTTTGCCACCGTTGCGCTCTACCAGTTCTTTGGCTTCATCACGGGTAAATTGTGTAAGGGTTCCGGTAAATAAAAATGTTTTGCCCGAAAGTTTATCTGATACTGTTGTTTGCGAGTTATCGTTGGTAACGTTTACTCCTAATGCTTCTAATTGCTCAATCAATAAAATGTTTTGCTCGTTGCTAAAAAAATCGTGAATACTTGCTGCTACTTTGGGGCCAACATCTTGTAGTTGGGTAAGTTTTTCTAAACTCCAATCTTTATAATCATTCAAATGACTCACCTGTGTAGCCAAATATTTAGCTGTAGTAACCCCAACATGTCGAATACCCAAGCCATTAATCAGTCGCCACAGCGGATTAGCTTTTGAAGCATTTATACCATTCACCAAATTATTCACCGATTTTTCTTTCCAGCCTTGCAGGTTGCGGATTTGCTGTAGCTTTTCGTTAGGCTCGGTAGTCACAATTTTATAAATATCGGTAATGTGGTTTATGATGCCTTCTTTAATAAACCGAATCACAATGTCTCTGCCCAACCCATCAATATCCATAGCATCTTTCGAAACAAAGTGAATTATTTTTTCTTCAACCTGTGCAGGGCAATCGGCATTAATGCAACGCCACACGCTTTCATCTTCGGGCTTCACCAGTTCGCTGCTGCACGAAGGGCAGTGTTTCGGAAACTGAATTTCTTGTTCAGCACCTGTGCGAGCAGCCGTAACACTGCCAACAATATAAGGAATCACTTCGCCTGCACGCTCTACAATTACAGTATCGCCCAAGCGTACATCTTTCTCTTTTATAAAATCTTCGTTATGCAGAGAAACTGAAGAAATAGTAACGCCCGCCAAAGGTACAGGGGTAAGTTTTGCAACAGGCGTAATTGCTCCTGTTCGGCCCACTTGATATTCTACACGCTCTAAAACTGTTGTGGCTTGTTTGGCTTTAAACTTATAAGCAATAGCCCAGCGCGGATGATGTGCCGTTGCGCCCACTTGTTGTTGTAGGGAAATTGAATCTACTTTTATCACCATACCATCTATTTCATAAGCATAAATGCCACGCTTGTTTTCCCACTCTTCACAAAAGGCAATTACTTCATTAATTGCGCCTAATTTTTTTTCAATAGTTGGGGTTTTAAAACCTAAATCATGTAGTAGATGAATGTTTTCGTTATGTGAATAGAGTTTATTGCCCAATACATTGTTCCCTTCAGCATCTATAGCATAAGCTACATGATAAACAAAAGCCTCTAAACCTCTTTTAGCTACTTCGTTGGGGTCTTTCAGTCGCAGTGTGCCTGCGGCTGTATTTCTTGAATTCTGAAAAGTAGATAAGCCTTGTTGCTCTCGATGTTTATTAAAATTTTCAAAAAACTCGTTGCTAATTACTACTTCACCACGCAATTCAATTTTTTGTATTCCGAAGGCTGAAAAATTTGCTGAAAGGGGAATAGAACGAATGACTTTGGCATTGTTGGTTATGTCTTCACCGGCAATGCCATCGCCACGGGTAGCGGCTCTCACCAGCATATCGTTTTCATAAACCAAAGCAATACTGCTACCATCGAACTTAGGCTCTACCACATAATTTATTTTAGTAGTATTAGTGAGTTCACTCACACGCCTGTGAAAATCTAACAAGTCGGCAGCATTATAAGAGTTCTCTAAAGAAAGCATGGGCACAGTATGCAATACTGAAGTGAAATCTTCAGTTAAAGCACGTGCCACTCTTTGAGAAGGTGAATCTTCGGTAATTAATTCAGGAAATTGCTGTTCAATTTTTTTCAAAAAGCTGAACAGTTGGTCATACTCAAAATCAGAAATTAATGTTTCGGCATCTACATAATATTTTCTGTCGAAATAATTAATACACTGCCTTAACTGCTGCAATTGCGTTTCGGCTTCTTCTTTAAATAAAGGAAGTGTATGCGATTGCTCAATTAATTGTTTGGCTTTTTTAATAAATGTTGCACTATCATTCATCATATGTGGCTAAAATTACGAAATGAACTAACGCTTTAACGAGGCAAATATGCACAGCAAAGTTTAAAACAGTTTTTAACCTCTTTTTGTATTTTTAAGTGGTATTGAAACGTTTAAAATCCATATTGTTTATTCATGGTAAATTATCTACAGTGATAGCCGTGCCTATCGTTGTGACACTTATATCGTTAGTTACAGCAATACTTGTGTATATGCTGTTTCGACACATTAATGTTTGGCAAGGTATGGAATTAGGTGTAGCTGGAACCTTTGAGGAATTTTGCGAACTTAATCATATGAATGAGTTGTTCAGAGAGCCGGTGAATACACTTTCAAACCTTGCCTATTTACTTTACGGGAGCATCTGTATAGCTTTTTATAAAAATGATTTATTGAAGAAAATGCGAGGTAATTTAATAGTCGAGTTTCCTGAATTTTCATTGCTGATGGGTTTTGCTTTTTTATATTTAGCTTTTGGAAGTTTTTATTATCATGCTTCGCTTACCAAAGTAGCACAACGTCATGATATGGCAGCCACTTACACTGTTACGGTGTTTCCGGTAATAATTAATGTGTTGAATTTATTAATAGGATTTAAAAAAAGCAGCAATTTTCTTTTTAGAAAGCAAACTGCTCAGGTAGGTTTTTTTGTAATTGTTATTACATCAATATTTTTTTATGTTTTTAAATGGCATTTGAATGCCAATATTGTTTTGCCCTTAATGTTTATTTTGATTGGTGTTACATCCTTTTTATCCGTTAGTTTTTTTGAAGGAAAAAGCTATATATGGTTTTTGCTTTTTGGTTTTTTCTTTTTGCTGGTTGCTTTTGGTTTATGGTATGCCGATAGATTTAATTTTTGGTGTAATCCTGTTGGCATTTTTCAGGGGCATGCTGTTTGGCATTTTTTAACAGGATTGGCTGCATTTTTCGTGTATTTATTTTTGCGTTCAGAAAGAAAAAAGTTTATGTAATGAATACTATGCGTATTATATTTTGTTACGTTTTTTCTATTTGCTTATATAGTTTTGCCAAGTCCCAATCTCTTTATAATGCTAAAACCAAAACTCCAGAACAATTAATACAATCGCATCAGAGTGTAAGTAAGTCTGTGCCTGTCTCATTAATAAGCAGTAATTATGCTGAATTTCATTATGGTTTTATTTGCAAAAAAGAATTGCTATTAGACAAGCAAATAAAATTGCCATTAAGAATTAGGATTGGCAATTTATCATACTGCAATTATCTTGAAGGTAAACAATCACACCTTCTTATTAACCAATAAATTTTAATTTATTTTTTTAGTGGGGCTCCAACGGGTATTGCACAATCATGTCCAGGCTCACCATGTGGTGGGTTCATACCAGGGGCAGTTGTCGTTTTTCCTGATGCAGGTGCCGAAAACGATTGAGTAGTATTTGTAGTATTTGGGTTAGAAAAAGTGGGTGTTATAGTGGTACTAGAAGAATTATTGGTAGCATTGTTAGCGCTATTATCTATAACGGTTTTATTCGGTTCAGAATCTAAAGGTGCTCCAACAGGAATTTCACAACGGTGACTAGGTTCACCATGAGGAGGGTTTAATTTTCCGGTAGAAGACGTTTCAGTGTTATTTGTTGAAACAGGCTCGATAGTAATGGTGTTCTCTTCGGTTGTGCTCTCATTTTTTTCAGAAGTACCATTTGTTGAAACTTCGGGCTTAGTAGTCTCATTATTGTTGTCACAAGATATAAACGAAAAGGCTACACAAGCAGCAATAATTATTTTTTTCATGAGGTTATTTTTTTTAGCAACATTTGTGCAGTGTATGAAGATAGTTGTTTGTTGCTGAATTTTATTGCTTGTTAGCCATTAACTGTGAAAGTTTTTGTTTTAGTATTATTGTGCTTCGTCATAAACCAACATCAGATTGCCACGGGTTTCTATTTCTTTTACCGGAGAAAAAATCTTTTTAAAATGGTCGCGCCTAAAAGCGTTAGTTGCTGATTTTTGAATGGTATCGTTTTGTAATCGGCTGTAAATTAATAAACCATTATCTGGCTTTAACAAGCGTTTTAAATTATGCAGAAATACATCACTTTCAGCATTTTCAGGAACTGTGTCATCAATAAATAAATCAACACAAATTAAATCATATTTTTCTTGCTCACTTTTTACAAACTCATAGGCATCGGCACAAAAAATATCAATTTTCGATTGGCCCGGCATGAAGCCATAACGCTTAGCTAAATCAATAACAACAGGGTCTATTTCCACAGCAGTGTAATGGCAGTTGATGTTGTATTGCTGATTTAATATTTGAGTAATACTACCTAAGCCATAGCCTAACACCAACACTTTCTGAATATTCCTTTTTTCAATTTGTAATTTTTTAAAAGCTTCAGCAAATGATTCGTATTTTTCAGCGAAAGAATAAACAGCATTACGTGTACTTAATAAATATCTGCCCTTATAATACGAAACTGTTAGAATAGTACTGTATTTGCTTTCAACTTGTTCAACAGGAAATTCATAAACATGGCTTAAAAGCTCTTTCATTTTTCCTGTGTTTGCCGGCATGAATAAAGACATTGTCATGTAACAAATGTAGCTGTATTGCTGTAACACGTTTCCACAAATACATTCTTATAGTGAGTAATGAAATAGACGAGCGTTATCAGCCTTAAAAAAAAATCCCGACTACTTTTTGTAGTTCGGGATAGTAATAAATTTTATTATTATACTTAAAGCATTAAAATTGTTCTAATGCCGAAAAGAAGAAACTGCCTTCAATAGTAGCATTCTCATCAGAATCGGAACCATGCACTGCATTTGCTGCAATGCTTTTTGCAAAAAGGTTTCTAATAGTTCCCGGTGCAGCTTTAGCAGGGTCGGTAGCGCCAATTAAAGTTCGATAGTCTTCTACTGCATTATCTTTTTCTAAAATTGCGGCAACGATTGGGCCTGAAGACATATAGTCCACTAATTCTCCATAGAAAGGCCTTTCTTTGTGAACTGCATAAAAATTTCCGGCATCTTCTTTAGAAAGCTTAGTGTACTTCATAGCCTTAATTCTGAAACCTGCTTCATTAATTTTTGCCAGAATGGGCCCGATATAATTATTTTCTACTGCATCGGGCTTAATCATTGTGAAGGTGATATTACCTGCCATAACTATTGTGTTTAATTGTTTTGCTGATTATTTAAATGTCGTTTTCAAAACGGTGTGCAAAAATAGTGTTTACATTTCAATGTACTAAACCCGTTGCTTCATTTTGGCAACTAAATTGTTTTCAAGACCTTTGCAACAATACTTATGACAAACTTAGATACCCTAAAAGAATTTCTTTCCAAGCCGAAAAAAATTGTGATTATTACTCACCCCAATCCCGATGGAGATGCTATGGGCTCTTCATTTGGGCTTTACAACTACCTTATACAAAAAAAACATCAGGCATGTGTGGTATTGCCCTCTTCTTATGCCGAATTTTTAAATTGGTTTCCGGGTATTAAATCGGTATTGGTATATCCAAATCATAAAGATTTTATTCTGAAATGTATTGAAGCTGCCGATTTAATTTGTTGCTTAGATTTTAATGCACTTGGAAGGGTAAACGATTTAGGCGAAGCCATAAAGAATGCCAAAGCAAAAAAAATGATGATAGATCATCATCAACAACCCGAAGATTTTGCTACATTTATGTATTCTGATGTTAAAGCAAGCTCTACTGCCGAAATGGTGTATGAGTTTATTGAAATGTTGGGTGAAAGCAATTTAATTAATAAAGATATTGCTACTTGTATTTATACTGGAATAATGACTGATACGGGAAGCTTTCAGTTTTCGTGCACCACGCCCCGTGTACACCGTATTGTTGCAGATTTGCTTGAGAAAGAAATTGATTTTGTGGATATTCATAACAAGCTAAATAATAGTTTTTCTGAAAGCAGATTAAGATTATTTGGCTATAGCATCACCGAGCGCATGAAAATTTATCCTGAATATAAATGTGCTATGATTTGGCTTACTCGTGAAGATTTGCAAAAATTTCAATTGCGCATTGGCGATACTGAAGGGCTGGTAAATTATCCTTTAAAAATAAAGGGCATTAATATGGCTGCATTTATTGTTGACCGTACTGAGCAAATTAAACTTTCTTTCCGTTCTATCGGTAAGTTTGATGTTAACCAGTTATGCCGAAAATATTTTAATGGTGGCGGGCACATTAACGCAGCAGGTGGTCAATCGAAAGAAACTATAGAGCAAGTAATTGCAAAGTTTGAAAGTATTTTGCCCGAGTATAAAGAGCAGTTGAGTTATTAGCCTTAGGAGTTAGAAAATTTGGAGAATTGAAAATTGAGTTAATTGTGTTTGTCATTTCGACCGCAGGGAGAAATCTCTTAATTAATAGAAAGATGCCTCGTGCCTCGGTATGACAAGCAATTGAGAGAATTGTGTTTAGCAAATTTATTTTTGAGTTTTGAAATTACTGATTTATGAAACATACCATTTTTATTCTGCTTGTAGTTGCATTGGCAGCATGTTCACCATCTAAAGAAAAGTTACAAGAACAAATTACTAATGCAGAAACTGCGCTTTTCAGCAACGATAAAGGCAATTTTGTTTTTGATGAAAAACTAGTACAAACTGCTATAGATGCCTACCAAAAATATGTAGCAACTTTTCCTGAAGATTCACTTACACCTGAGTATTTATTCAAAAAAGCCGATTTATATCGTTCTATAAGAAATTCAGAACAGGCAATTGTTACCTATAATCTTATTTCAGAGAAATACCCTAAATATGAAAAGGCTCCTTATTGTTTGTTTCTGAAAGGCTTTATTTATGAAAATGAATTAAATAAAACACAAGAAGCAAGAAAAGCTTATCAAACATTTTTAGATACTTATCCTAATCATGATTTGGCTGATGATGTGGCTTTTTCGCTAAACAACCTTGGTAAAACACCAGAGCAACTTATTAAAGAATTTGAAGAGCAGCAGCAAAAAATATTGGATGAAGCAAACAATCAATAGTTTTTATAGGTTTCGTGGCCATTATGCATAGTAAAAATTAGAAAAGGCTGTCAAAATAAACGACAGCCTTTTCTAATTTTAATTGAATTTCGTTAGTTATTCATTTACTCTTAATTCTGTATTAGAGTTAATATTCAAAGTAGGTAGACTTCCCGATCCACTTGTATCCATAGTAACTTTTTTAGCCTTTGCTTTTCCTTTAGGATTATTGATATCAAAACTTGAGGTGTTATTTACAATAGGGAAGGCAGGTTTGTCTCTTGAAATAGTTACAACAGAATTACTGCCTGGTGTACAATTACTCCAGTTTCTTGGGTCAAACCAATCTGTATTATTACTAGGGCTTCCTGCTGTCCAAGATGTGGCGGTTTGATTATTATCGTTTACTATCACTGTTGTATTTGTAGCATTACTTGTACAAATATTTCTGCTTGCAGTAACCGATAAATTATTAGAGCCTACTGGCATTCCAACTATAGTTCTTGCTTCATTAGTATTAGCCGGGCTTGGTGCTGATGTGCCAGACCAAGAATAAGTAAAGTAATTAGCATTGGAAAATGTTGCTCCATTATTTGTATTATTACTACCTACTGAAGCATTCGCATTTCCATTATAAGTATAATGGGCAATTAATCCTGAATTATTTGATGGTGTTTCTAAAAACATCTCGCTTTGTATTTGAGCTATAGTTCTTGATGTGCTCCAAACTCTAATATTATCAATGTCTCCATTAAAATGACCATATGCTTGGCCTGTTCCCGTGTTTGGGAAAGTTGGATACAAAGAAGAGAGTCCTTGTTTTACTAAATTTCCATTCAAATACAAATAAGGCACATTACTTAAATGAACCACAGCAACGTGAACCCAATCGCTTATAGTTGTTTGGTATACCAAAGTAGCTGGGAAGTGACATGGCCCATGCTGATATACTGCAATACCATTTGTTCCTACAGAAATGCCAGTACCTGCGCTTGTAACCGTACAGCCTATACCTCCTATTTGGTCAGGTGCAATCGCAAAGTTATTTTCACTAGGAGATAAACTTCCTGAAATTCCACTATTTATCTGATTTGGCAGTATGATTGATTTATTAGGTTTTACCCAAAACTCTACAGTATGATTATTTAATGTTCCAGAGAGTGTATTTCCATTTATACTATTACCACTTCCATTTAAAGTTGCATATTGACCACCAGGAGCTAAACCATTAGCATTTACATTAACATCTAAACCTTTGCAAATAGGAGTGTTGTTATTAGGGTTTGGTACAACAGGTATCGTAGTATTATTCACTGTTACGGCATCTGATGTTGAACAACCATTTCCGGCTGTAACTGTAACAGTGTAAGTATTGTTCTGAGTTATCGTGGGTGTTGCAGTATTAGGATTGGTCACGCCAGATGTTGGGCTCCAAGCATAGTTAGCATTTCCAGTAACTAAAATATTATCAATGAAAAAATTATTGTAGTTTCCCGCAGCACCATCATTATGCCATCTAAACCCAATTAGGAATCTTTGACCTGCTAAAAAAGTTAAATCCACGTTATGAGTTCCTGAGGCAGGTGTAATATTAGGACTAGCGGGTGTTGTAGCTAAAGAGAAAAATCCATTATTCACCCCATTATTATTAGTAAAAGAGTATCCCGCTCCATTGTTTCCAGTATTTAATGTTATCCAAGTAGCTCCATTGTCTAATGAATATACCACTTGAAAATAATCATATACAGTGGTACCACTTCTTTCACCAGTAACCTTATAATCAAATCCAAGATTTATAGAGGTATAAAGCCTCCCGTCTATTGGGTTTACATTGTAGGCAACTTCGTCCATTGTACCATCATCCCAGGCATAATCACATTGGTTAGAAATAATTGGGTCTTGCATTAATAAGGCTGATCCGTTTACTACACAAGGATACTGCGTTGTATTGTTGTGTATCCACCATTTAGTTCTATTGGCAGGGTGTGTGCCAACCCTGTAAAATATTCTCCAGTTAGATGTTGTATTGGTAAGTTCCTGTGGGGTGCCATTGCCAAAATCTTCTGAAAACAAAGTAGTGTTATTGGAAGTAGCATTTAATTGTATAGACCCGCTACATGGCAATATCACATCATCTCCAGCATTGGCAATGGGCTTAGGTTGAATTTCAATATTCGGAGAAACATATACAGAGTTCCCTGGCCCGCACGAATTACTATTACTTCCAAACCAACAATTGCCTTCATTTACTACATCAAAAGTAAGATTATTGATACCATCAGACAGGTCTGAACCATATGTTGGTCCTGCCATTGCGTTCTTTGCTTCAAGTGTAAAGTTATATGTCTGTATTTGTCCGGGTGCTAAGTTACCAGCATTAACTCTCACATGATAGTCGTTCCAGTTGCCACCATTCGTATTCCATTTAACCCCCACTCTTGTAGTATAGTCTGTGTTCCATGTTTTTGCACCTACATTTTTTAAAGTTACAGAAACCGTTCTCTGGTCACCAACACACCAGTTAGCAGAACCATAATTCATAGAAACCCATTCCACCCGATAATCAGGAGTTATTATTCTTATCGTATAATCTTCCGCTTCGCCATACCCACTTGGAGATGCACCACAAGCATGAGACTGCAAATTGATATTACTATCTTCACCGCCCCTTACACGCATACGTATATTCCCTCCAACTGCATTTGAAGGGACAGTTATATTAATAGTTGCTGTTCCATTAGCATTGGGATCTCCCCCATTAAAATATTCACCAGCATCAGAAAAATCACCATCTCCATTCCAATCAAACCATGCAGCAGTAAAATTATCTGCATCATTCCCAACAGTAATTAGTAGTTGATAAGTAGATCCCGGTATTAAAATAGGTGCTGCAACAGAAGATGTATAATCTACATATCTCGTTGGACATGTTGTACCCCACGTACTTGTATTATCTAAGGTTCCTAATCTTACTCTTGTTATTACATCCACCGTATTGCTACATCCTAAAGAGTATGTTGGAACACAGTATCCGCATGGAGTTACAGCAGTAGTAAACGACCAAACAGCTCCCGTAGTAGTGCCACAAGCATTAATGGCATCAACGCGCCAATAATAGGTTGTATTAGCCGCTAAAAGTCCTGGAACAGAAAGTGAAGTGCCCGCTTGGTTAGCACTCAATAAATCGCCAGTGCCAGGTGGGTTTGTTGTGCCTCCATAGATGTTATAGCCTGTAGCACCAGCTACAGCATTCCAAGTTAATGAACTTACAGCACCTGTACCTCCATAGCAAACCCCAGTGGCTACATTAGCAGGTGTAGGCGAAGTTGCCTGGCCTGGGCCAGTACTTAAGTTTAAGAAGAAATATTGGTCTTGGCATCCGCCTACACAATTACCACACTGATCGGTTACCGCTCTTCTGATTAAGATAAATTTAGTGTTGCTAGGAAAATCATTTTGTGGATTATAATTGCTTAACGATTGAGCTGTCCCCGCACCACCACCGGCAGCTGCATTTAAAGAAGTACTCGTTCCGTGACCATATACACCCAATGATGATTCCTTCCAGTTTCCATAGTTCCCTGGAGAAGTTTCTTCCCCTACAATCCAGAAAGTAGTTAATATTCCCGAACCGCCTCCATTTGTAGCATTTACTAGCGAATTTGAAGAAATAGTATTACCGGCACATATAGTTTGTGTTGTTGAATGATATTGAATAGAGCCTGGCGTTGCTGTTGGATTTACAGTAAAGTCAACGTAAGGAAAAGTTGTACAATTAGCATTACCACCTGGTAAATCCCAACAAAATCCACAATCAGTCTGCCACCTTGCATGCACCCTATAAGTTCCAGGAGCAGAAGGAGTAAAAGTAAAAGCGTTACCAGTAGCATTAGAGGGTTCATTAGAATATACGTTCCAAGTACCTGTTCCGGCAGGACTCTGAACCCAATATCTAGGTGTACCAGTACCTCCAGATGGAGTAGTAGTAAAGCTTTGCCCCATACAAATAGAAGCTGCAGAACCAGATAAAGTGCCATCGACAGCTTGAGGAGTGTTAATTACTATACTGCCTGACATTGTCGTTGTACAAAATCCCGAACCTGTAGCTTCAACCGTATAAGTCCCGGCTGTGTTTTGAACTCCAAAATTTAAAGCACTTCCTGTGCCCGAAAGTGATGTTACTGTTGTTGCACCACGCTTTAAAGTATAAGTAACAACTGTTTGTGAACCACTTAATCCTAACGTGGCCGTACCTGTACAATTTGAGCCACCTTGGGTAGCGGATAGTGTATAATTGGTTGGCGTTGCACAAGGTACAGTAATTTTAAAATTATCCAGGGCTACCCCATCATCAACAGTAGATCCATCAGAACCAAAATAGAATCTAAAAAGTACATTAGATGCATTGTTTAAAGCACTGGGTAAAGCAATAGAAGCTGTTTGCCAATTTGAATTATCACCAGCCCACCCATTTGGGTCACTAGTAATTTCAGTATATCTATCATTTATTCCATCTACACCCGCATCGTTATACCAGTTTGTACCAGTTGAAGTAGATCCAAGTAAACTCCATGAAGTACCCCCGTTTGTTGAATAATATAAATTCATACCATCAAAACCAGACTCGGTATTATACCTTATATCTACTTGAAGTGTCATGCCACTATAGCCAGAAAAATTCATACTGGAACTGGTTAAATGTGCTCCATCATTACTACCATAATCATTGAAAGGATTGATTCGCCAATGATTTGTTGTATTGCCAGTAAATGAAGAATTGGTTCGTATCCAAGTCATGCCACCTACAGAACCCCCTGAAGCCCAGCCATCAGCACCAGAGTCAAAATTGTGATCAACTATAACGTTCTGCCCCCAAACCTGAGCAAAACCTAAAAACAAAAAAATAGCAAGTAATAACAAATGCTTAGCCGAAGCAGAAAAAAAATTATTCATCATTAAATTGTTAGTGCGATAGTTAATAGCGTTATGATTTCTCAAATAAAAAAATAACGCATTATTAGAAGTCTGATACGTAGAAGAGAGTAACATTGTTTCGATAGTTCTGTATTTTAGGTAAAAAAACTTAGAGTTAAGAGAATGCTAATTTAATATGAAAAAAAATACTGTACCAAATTTATTTTCTAAAAAGTAACAAGAGGCTAATTATTAATACGAAAAGTAATGATAATCAATAAATTAAAATATTAGTAATTGTAAGAGGTTATTTATTTTCTTAAAAATCAATTGTAAACAATTTTAAAAAAATAATTTTACGTATATGTTTCATTAAAGTATTTATTTATAGCAATGTTGTAAGGTCTTTAACCCCAATGTATCGGTTCGTTAATAAACCTTCTGCATAACGATACCCTGCATGAATACCAAATTCAACAGCACGGGCATAAGTAAAATCTAAAAATTCAGGCTTGGCAATAAGGGTTTCAGGCTCGTTAGATTCTGGATTATAAAACTGGCTTTTGTAAGCCTTAATAGCGTGCATTTTTGTTTTCATAAAATCGGTAATATCTACCACCAAATCGGGTTGGTGATGGTAAGCTTGTATGTAGTGATAAACCGTTTTAGGTCGCCATGCATTTTGATTTTCGCCATTATGCACTGTTTTAATTTTCGGTAATCCCGAAAGAAAGCAAGCATCAACAGTAAGTTGTGCAGCTTTTGCATGGTCGGGGTGGCGGTCGTGAGGGGCATTGGTTAAAACAATATCGGGTTGGTATTTTCGTAGTGTTTCAATTAGTTTTAGCTGGTGCGTTTCATCGTTGCTGAAAAAGCCATCTCTGAATTGTAAATTTTCTCTAAACAACGCTCCTAAAATTTTGGCACCTTCAGCGGATTCAGTATCTCTTATTTCAGGTGTGCCTCTGGTGCCTAACTCGCCACGGGTTAAATCTAAAATACCCACCTTATAGCCCATATTTACATGGCGAGCTACAATGCCACCACAACCTAATTCTACATCATCAGGATGTACGCCAATTGCCAGTATATCAATTTTCATGCGCTATTCTTTTTCTTCGTTTAATTTGTCGTAAGCAGCAATAATATGTTTTACTAAACGATGCCTTACTACATCGCTACCATCTAATTGCACCACACCAATACCATCAATATCTTTCAAAATATTAATGCCTTCCATTAAACCCGATTTTTGATTTTTCGGTAAATCAACTTGGGTTTTATCTCCGGTAATAATACATTTTGCAGAAGGGCCAATTCGGGTTAAAAACATTTTCAATTGCGAACCCGTAGTGTTTTGTGCTTCATCGAGAATAATAAAAGAATGGTCTAATGTTCTGCCACGCATATATGCCAGTGGCGCTACTTCAATTACTCTATTCTGCATGTAATAATTGAGTTTTTCTATAGGCAGCATATCGTCAAGCGCATCGTATAGTGGGCGCAAGTAGGGGTCTATTTTTTCTTTTAAATCACCCGGAAGAAAACCTAAACTTTCACCGGCTTCAACTGCAGGGCGCGTAAGAATAATTTTCTTTACAATTTTTGCTTTTAGCGCTCTTACCGCCAATGCTACTGCTGTGTATGTTTTTCCGGTTCCCGCAGGCCCCAAAGCAAAAAGAATATCGTTCTTCTCACTCATTTTCACCATTAACCTTTGGTTTTTGGTTTTGGCTTTTACCAGCAAACCATTTCTGCCATGCACCAAAACATCTTCGCTTAAAACATCGGCTTCTTTGGCTGTTTCATTTTCAGTTTGCAATAAGTCTTGCAACACTTGTTTGTTTAGCCCGCCAAAGCGGTCGTTCATGGCAATAATTTGATTAATTTTTTCTTCAAAAACTTCTATTTCTTCTTCGTTGCCTACTACTTTAATTTTGTTGCCTCTGGAAACAATTTTAAGTTTTGGAAATGCATTTTTTAGCAGCGTAAGGTTGGCATTATTTACACCATAAAATTCTACAGGGTCTATGCCTTCTAAATTGATGATTATTTCGCTCAAATGATAGTTTATTTTTAGCTTTGTAAATGTATCAAAAAATGCGTTTCCCTTGAACGGTATTATAACATTAGTAACCGATTTGAAAGACCAGGATTTTTATCTTGGTACTGTGAAAGGCAGCATTTACAGTGCTTTCAGAGGTGCGCAACTTGTTGATATCTCTAATTCAATTGCACACTTCGATACAAGGCAAGCCGCTTTTGTGTTGAAAAATTCGTGGCAGCATTTTCCTGAAGGCACTACCCATTTAATTTTAGTGGAAGATCGCACGCTTACTGCCAGAAGAATTTTAATGGCTGAAGAAAACGGTCATTATTTTATTGCGCCTGATAATGGCATTTTCAGTTTATTGTTTGAAGACCAAAATTTAAAAATCTTCGAGCTTGATAAAAAACTAATTAATGCTGAAAACAAAAGGTTGCCATCGCGTTTACTAATGGCTGCTGCTGCTGCAAAAATTGCTTCGGGCACAGCTATTGCCGATTTAGGAAGTATTAAAGTAGATACTGTTCGTAAAACCTTGTTGGGCGTTGGTATTAATGAAAACAGTATTAATGGTGCAGTAGTGTTTGTAGATCAGTTTGCTAACATGATTACCAATATTAATAAAGACGATTTTGAGAAAGTAGGCAAGGGGCGCGAATTTAATATTAGCATTAGAAGAGGCAATTGGGTAAATAAAATTTATAACGATTTTAACGAAGTTGCAGAGGGCGATTTACTTTGCCATTTTAATGCTGCCGGAAATTTGGTAGTATCAATTAATAAAATGAAATCGGCACGACTTACCGGCTTACAATTAGAAAGCCCTATACAAATAGACTTTACCTAAAATGATTACACGCATTGTTAAACTTACTTTTCAGCCTGAAAAAGTAAATGATTTTTTAAAAGCGTTTGAAGAAATAAAAACAAAAATTGCAGCCTTTGATGGCTGTGAAAGTTTACAATTAATGAAAGATATTCATCAAGAAGGTGTGTTTTTTACCATTAGTACCTGGCAACATGAAGACTATTTAAACCAATACAGAAATTCTGAATTTTTCGATAAGTTGTGGGGTAACACTAAAATACATTTTGCTGCTAAGCCTGAAGCTTGGAGTTTGGAAGGTATTTATTCAAACATCAATCGCTGAATTTTATAGCCTCTTAAAAATTCTTCTGTTTTCATTTTCTTTTTACCTTCCATTTGTAATTCAGTAATGCTTAGTGCAAAATCTTCAGCATAAACATGAATAAAAGTTTTGCCATCGGTTTCAAAAGTTCCGGATTGCTGTGCAGCTTTTTCAGAAAGCAATTCAGCAAAATAAATTTTTAGCATTTTACCATCAAGCATCGTCCATGCAGCAGGGTAAGGGCTTAAGCCTCTAATAAAATTGTAAATGTTTTTTGCGGGTTGTTGCCAGTTTATTTTACAAGTTTCTTTAAATATTTTCGGAGCTAAAGGCTGCTCTATGCTTAAATCTTGAGGCACTTGTGGGTAATTATTTTCAGCTACCGATTGTACTGTTTTCAATATTAATGCTGCACCAATATTCATTAACTTATCGTGCAAAGTTCCGGCAGTATCTTGGTTTTCAACAGCTACTTTTTCAGTATAAATTATATTTCCGGTATCAATTTCTTTCTGAATAAAAAATGTTGAGACACCTGTTTCTGTTTCACCATTAATAATAGCCCAGTTAATAGGCGCTGCACCACGATATTTGGGTAATATAGAAGCATGAAGATTTATAGAGCCAAACTTAGGTAAGTTCCACACTATTTCGGGCAACATACGAAATGCTACTACAATACTTAAATCGGGTTGTAGGGCAGCTAATTCCTGAAGAAAATTTTCATCTTTCAGTTTTACAGGTTGTAATACTTTCAGGTTATGTGCAACGGCAAATTCTTTTACAGGCGAAGCAGTAAGCTTTAACCCTCTGCCTGCGGGCTTGTCGGGGGCAGTTATCACTGCTACAATATCGAAGCCGTTTTCTAGTAATATTTTTAAACAAGGCACAGCAAAATCAGGAGTGCCCATAAACACAATTTTCATGTTAGCGGTTGAAATCTTTATACAATAAATATTGCTGGCGCATTACCAGAAATTGTTCTAAATCAGCTTGCCAGCTTTGTCTTATTTCTGCTTCTGTTTTTCCGGCTATTATTTGTTGACGCAGTTGGTCACTACCTGCCAGCTTATCGAAAAAGTTGTTAAAAAACTTAGTTTTATCTGTAGCTTTTTTATACATTTCTAATAGCCAGTTAAGATTTAATTTTTTGTTTTCGAAGAAATAATTTTTACCATATTCTTTTAAATCTATTCCGTAGCAAACTGTGTTTAAATAAGGCGGATTCTTAGCCCCCTCAATGCTTTTTGGTGTAAACTCAAATGTTTTCGAGCCATATTCAGGATACCCAATAATTTGAAAAGGGTAGGGAGTACCCCTGCCAACACTTACAATAGTCCCTTCAAAAAAACATAACGAAGGGTATAGGTAAATAGCAGTCATGTTAGGAAGGTTTGGTGATGGCTTGGTTCGCACTTCATAAGTATCGTTATGAAAATAGTTGTCGCAAGCAATAACTGTAAGCCTGCATGTCCTGTCCCCTTCAAGCCATTTTTCTCCATTTATCATGTGGGCATATTCGCCTACGGTCATGCCATGTACCACGGGCACAGGGTGCATACCTACAAAGCTTTTATATTCAGGTTTTAATATTGGACCATCTACATAAAAGCCGTTAGGATTGGCCCGGTCCAGAACAACTAGTGGTATATTATTTTCGGCACAGGCTTCCATTACATAATGCATGGTAGAAATGTAGGTGTAAAATCTTGCCCCTACATCTTGTATGTCAAAAATCATTAAATCTATATTGGCTAAATCTTCTTTTGCGGGTTTCTTTTTGCTGCCATAAAGCGAAACAATGGCAATACCCGTTTTTGCATCTACCGAGTTGCCTACGTTTTCTCCCGCATCGGCTTTGCCCCTAAAGCCGTGTTCTGGCACAAAAATTTTATCAATGGCAATACCCTGTTTTACAAGAGTATCTACCAGATGCTTTTCTTTACCGGGTTCGCCTACCAGCGAGGTGTGGTTGACTACCAAACCTATTTTTTTATTGGCAAGCTGAGGCACATAGTTATTCATTTTTTCTGCACCTACAATTACTCTCGCTTTGTCGTAAATTTCTTTTGGGATATTGTTTTGTGCTGAAAGAGTTGAAAGCAATAGAATGCTAACAAAAAATGCTGCTAATTTTTTCATAAAACGAAATTATGCCTTTTTGGTGTGGGCTTTAAACGAAATAACACACACTAAAAGTGTAACTGTATATTGAAAAATAGAGGAAAAATCTAAGCCACTTCGCTTAGTACTGGCTCGGTAAGGGTTTCTTGCTGAATTTTTTTCTGAAACTGTTCATCGAAATATTCTTTCATTACATCCCAGTACTCTTTTCCGTAGGACACAAAAATTTCTTCGCCAGCTTTAATATTTCTTTTGGCTACTATATAGGGTTTTCTTTTTATTATTTGATATTCAGCATTGTTTTTGAGCCCGGGAACTCTTTTGTACCCTTGTGCATCATTGGCATATCTGCCAAGCGACTCGGGAGTGTTTTGTGCATCAATACAGTTATTTTTCGACACAAAGAAGAAGTAGCCATTTACCCCTTCCTGATTATTATTGCGCTTTTCACATTCAGCCCAAGTAAGTTTTTCACCGGTGTATTCTGTAACTATTTCACCTTTTTTTATATCACAGTCGGTAAACAACCCTTTTCCTGCATTAGGTATAAGTGAATCCTGAACAAAAAGCATAGCTATACTGAAATTTAATAGTAGTAAAAATTAAAAAACCCCGCTGTTTTGCGAGGTTTTGATGTGGAAGCTACAGGGTTCGAACCTGTGACCCCCTGCTTGTAAGGCAGGTGCTCTGAACCAGCTGAGCTAAGCTTCCAATTTTTCAAATCTGAACAAGATTTGTTCAAACGGAACGCAAATATAGAATACTTATTGAAGTTGCAAAAGTTTTTTAAAAAATTGTTTTTTGAAATAATTATTCATTACCGCATTCCACTAAAATAAATTTATTTGATAGACTTTCAAACGGCAGAATATAAAGTGCCTTACAATAAATGTCTTTTAACAATATTAGCTACGGTTTGCTTATTTATTTTCTTTTTCTCGCAATATTTACTTTGCAGCCAATCTTCTAACTTTTTATTTCCTTTGCTTGCATTGCATGAGCCGCAGCATAAAGCAATATTGTCCGCTCCTTTAATTCTAATATCATTTATAATATGTTCCCAGCTCTTTCTAGTCTTTCTGTTTTGATCTGATTCATTAAATGTTATGCCACAATAAATGCAATTTAAGTCTCTTCTTAAAACAATTTCTTCAATATTCTTTGGTATTCCCCAACGATTTGCCATATAGAATTTTTATTTGCATTAGGTGTAACTTTTATTGTTTAGTTTACTTGTTAATTCCTACTTCTTAAGTTTACACTTGATTTATGTTGTTTAGTGGTTTTATTCCATAAAGTATCAGGTAGCCAATCATCCAAAATTCTCCGATTGTGGCAGGAATTGTTAAGCTATCAACGATGTAATGAGAAAGTCCAATAGCATTTAAAGTTGTGCTTAGTATGTAACCTACTCCGCCAATCATCAATATACGGCCTAACCATAAAGGCATACATCTAGATGTAACAATAATATAACCCATTGGAATAAGCCAAAGGCCGAAAAACAGTCCACCAATTACCCATGCATTTGAAATGATGTTATTTAAAAGTTGAATTAAGATTATCTTCTCTTGTAGGGTTAAAATAGTATTGCTAGCAATTTTAATTGCAGTGCCCATTGAAATTGCACTAATCATAATAGCCGCTGAATTCATAAGTCCCCAACTGCCAATTGCAAATGCGGCCCAGGCTTTAATTTCTATGAATAGCTTGTAAAACCATACTGCTGCAAGAGCCTGAGAAATAATTATAAATAACTCAAATAACATTCTAATTCTTGCAGTAGATTCAAGCTCTATTAAATTTGACAGGGTTTCCTGAGGTTTGTCTGAGACAAAAATCTGTGGGTGAAAAATTAGAAATCCTAAAATTCCTGAAATTGCCAAAAGTAAATACCAAATTCCAGTTAGTCGGGCTGTTGTTACCAGTTTATGATGTTCCATTTTATAGTTTTTGTTTCTTAAAATGTAGGAGTAATTTATACTATTGAATTACATTGCTGTAATATCTTATATCCGTAACTTCCAACTTCAACCAAGTCCAATCTTTATCATCAAACTTCCATGTCGAGGTCATTTTTACTGGTACTTTAATACCTTCAAATGTTCTGTAACTCAGTATAGCTATTTCCCAATTATATCTTTTTGCATCGGGCTCATTGCCTTTGTAACGTAGAGCCGAAAACTTTTTAATATCACCATTTGAGTTGAAATAAAATGTTCCGCTTGCCGAATTTCCTTTATAGGTCATTGTTGCCTTAGCTGTATTTTCATCTATTTGTTCCCATGTAATATATTTACTCAACGCCAATGACGGAAACCAAACCATTTCGCCCAAATAACGTTGCATAGTTCCTTCATTTAATTTTTCACCACGTTCATTAACAATATTAAATAAGGAATTCATTTTGATTAACATTTCGCCCTTGCCTTCATCATACTTATCCCTTCCCTGAAAGTATAACAGACTATTCATTTTTACATCTACCGACCAAATAAATGCAGGATTGTCGATGGTAGTATATTGTGTTGCAGTGGCAGTTAACCAATTCTTCTGATTAGGTTCCATTTGCATTTCAGCTATTTGAGTGATTTTACCATAACTAATTAATGGCTTTCCTGTTGAGCCTGAATTTGTCAACCATTTCTTTACAGGCACGGGCAAACCGATTAAATCATTATCACTTAATATTCTGCTTTCTATGGTTCTATTTTTATCTAGCAATTGTGCTGTTTCTTGTTGAACAAGTTTTTGAAAGTTATAATGGCCAAGTGAAACAACTGAAACAGCCAAAATGATAATATTAGGAATAGCACCAAACTTTGCATCTTTCCAAAATAACATAATAAGTGCTTGTGAAAGAACTACTGCAACAAACCCAACCAGCCACGCATATTTGAAATTTAAAAAAAATAAAACCCCATAAGTTAAAAAAAGAGTTGCTGCTATTAGCCATATAACTCCCAATGGCTTTGAAACAGGCAGTGACAATTCCCTGACTTCTTTCAAATCAAATCCTTTAACAAATCCAAGCAAATGGATAAGTCCGTGCAAGAAAACAATTATCAAAAATGCAACTTTCATTATTTCTTATTATGTAATTTTAATACTTTACATGCTTATATTGGCAAGCTATGAAAATACTATTCACAAATTATACGACAAAAAGAAATAGCATGTCCGTTGACATTAATCATCTTTTCAGTATATCATATTGTTGTAGTTTTGTCAGTACGTTAACCAATATTCATTACCATGTCAACACAACTTTTAACTGCGCCCGGCAATAAAGAAACAACCGACTTTCTACCCCTTAACGGCACCGATTATGTAGAGTTTTATGTGGGTAATGCTAAGCAGGCAGCTTATTATTATCAATCGGCTTTCGGCTACGAATTAATTGCCTATGCAGGTCCCGAAACCGGTATTCGCGACAGGGCATCTTATGTATTGCAGCAAAATAAAGTGCGTTTAGTACTTACTACTTCGTTATTACCCAATTCTGATATTGCCGAGCATGTGAAGAAACATGGCGATGGTGTTAAGGTACTGGCTTTATGGGTAGATGATGCAACTTACTCTTTTGAAGAAACCGTAAAGCGTGGTGCTAAGCCGCATAGTGCCCCGGTTACTTTAAAAGATGAAGATGGCGAAGTAGTAATTTCTTCCATTCACACTTATGGTGAAACCATTCACACATTTGTAGAAAGAAAAAACTACAGAGGTGTATTTATGCCGGGCTTTAAAAAAGCAAAACCTACATTCAAAACCACTCCGGTAGGTTTTAAACATATTGACCATTGCGTAGGTAATGTAGGTTGGGGCGAAATGAACAAGTGGGTTGAGTTTTATGAAAATGTAATGGGCTTTAAGTTGTTGCTTACTTTCGATGATAAAGATATTTCTACCGAGTATTCAGCATTAATGAGCAAGGTAGTAAGCAATGGTACGGGCTATGTAAAGTTTCCGATAAATGAACCTGCCGAAGGCAAAAAGAAATCGCAAATTGAAGAGTATTTAGATTTTTATCATGGTTCAGGTGTGCAGCATATTGCTATTGAAACCGATAATATTATTGAAACCGTTGGTGAGTTAAGAAACAGAGGAGTTGAGTTTTTGTATGTTCCTGAAACTTATTACGATGATGTATTAGATAGGGTAGGGGAAATTGATGAACCACTGGAGCCTCTCAAAAAATTGAATATTCTTATCGACAGAGACGATGAAGGCTATTTGCTGCAAATTTTTACCAAGCCGGTAGAAGACCGTCCTACTTTGTTTTATGAAATTATTCAGCGTAAGGGTGCCAAGTCTTTTGGAAAAGGCAACTTTAAGGCTTTGTTCGAGTCTATTGAAAGAGAACAGGAACGCAGAGGAAATTTGTAATAAGAACACAATCATTCATAAGCGGCTTTAGATTTATTCTGAAGCCGCTTTTTTATTTTATTGAAGTAGAACTTAACTGTTATTTTATACTTCAGGTTAAATATTTTCAGAATGTTTACATTAGTTAACATTGTTAATAGTTAGTATTGTAAACTATTTCAGTAGCTTTGGTGTTTAAACAACGATTTTTAAAATCTTCATGTCTTTATTACACCCAACATATCATCCTTTAGGTAAAATATTTGCAACACTTACCAAACAATATATTGGGGTAGTTTCAGAAAAGCTTAATAAAATGGATATTGAAAGGTATTGGTATGTACTAATACTAATTGCCGACCAAAAGGAAAATATTACCCAAAAACAATTGGGCGAATTATTAGAACACGATAAAGCTTCTGTAGTAAGAATTGTAGATTATCTTTCAAAGCATGGGTATGTAGAACGAAAACAAAATGCAAATGACAGAAGAGAATACTTTGTATTGCTTACTTCCAAAGCAAAAAAATCATTACCGGCTATAAAAAAAGCTTTTGAAGAAGCCAACAATTTAGCCCTAATGGATTTAAGCAATCAGCAGCTTAAAGCCTTTAAGCAATGTATTGATATCGTTGAGCAAAATATGAAAAGTGTTCCTGCAACATCGGTAAACCTAAACTTTAAAAAATTCAAAAAATAACTTCTTAATGAAATCAATTTATCTATTAAAACACAATACTCTGCTGGTTGCTTTCACGCTATTATCTTCAGGGTTTTTATACAGCTGCGCAGGAAAAAAGCAAGAAGCCAACGCTAAACAGCCGGGAGCAATGCCGCCATCATTAGTTGAAGTGCAGGTTATAAAACCACAGCCCTTAAACAGAAAAATTAATGTAACCGGAAGTATTATTGCCAACGAAGAAATTGAATTAAGAAGCGAAGCCACCGGAAAAGTTACCGGAATATTTTTTTCAGAAGGTAGTAATGTATCGAAAGGGCAGTTGCTTGTGAAAATTAACGATAGCGATCTTCAGGCACAATTGAAAAAACTGGTTTTGCAAGACACTTTATTGTCTCGCGATGAATTCAGAAAGAAATCGCTTTTAGAAATGAATGCTATAAGTGTAGAAGAATATGATAATACCTTTACACAATTACAAGGAGTAAGGGCAGAGATAAAATATCTTTCGGCACAAATAGAAAAAACAGAAATACGCGCACCCTTTAATGGAACTATTGGGCTTAGAAATATTAGTGAAGGCGGGTTTGTAAATCCATCGTTTTTAATTGCTACCATGCAGCAAATAAATCCTGTTAAAATAGAGTTTTCAGTACCTGAAAGGTATCGTGAATTTTTAAAAAATGGTACAGAAATATTTTTTACTGTTACCGGCAATGATGAAAAATTTACAGGAACTGTATATGCTATAGAATCTAAGATCGACCCTGTAACAAGAACCGTAAAAGTAAGGGCAAAAAGTAATAACGATAAAGGAATGCTTATTCCGGGTGCATTTGCTAAAGTGGAATTGATTTTAGAAAAAGTAGAAAATGCCATAGTAATACCGGCACAGGCGGTAATACCCGAAATGCAGGGGCAAAAAGTATTCTTAGTAAAAGACGGAAAAGCAAAAAGCACACCTGTAGAACTTGGAATTAGAACAGATGCCGACACTGAAATAATTAGCGGTATTGCTTCGGGCGATACATTAGCTGTAACAGGTTTATTGCAATTGAGAGAAGGGGCAAGTGTAACTATAGCAAATAAAAAATAACCAATGAACTTCGCAAAAATATTTATCGACCGCCCGGTATTAAGTACGGTGGTTTCTATAGTAATTGTTTTATTCGGAATCATTGGCTTCACTTATTTAGGAGTGAGAGAATTTCCCAGTGTAGATGCCCCTATTGTTACCGTTACTACCAACTACACCGGTGCCAATGCCGATATTGTTGAATCGCAAATTACTGAAGTGCTGGAAGAAAGCATTAACGGTATTGCAGGTATTCGATCGTTATCATCAATAAGTGCCGATGGCAGAAGCACCATTACAGTTGAGTTTAATCTTGAAATAGACATGGAAGCTGCTGCCAACGATGTTCGCGACCGTGTTTCAGGTGCTTTGCGCAGGCTACCGCCCGATGTTGACCCGCCTGTGGTTCAAAAGTCTGATGCTGATGGATTTCCTATTTTATCAATGACTATTTCAAGCCCCAACCGCTCGCTTTTAGAACTAACTGATATTGCGCAAAACCTTTTTAAAGAACGCTTGCAAACTATTCCGGGCGTAAGTGTTATTAATATATGGGGCGAAAAAAAGTATGCCATGAAATTGCAGATTGACCCTGCTAAACTTTCAGCCTACAACTTAACCCCTCTTGATGTACGCGATGCCTTAAATAAAGAAAATATTGAGTTGCCTTCCGGAAGAATTGAAGGCTTTGGGCAGGAACTTACCATAAGAACATTGGGAAGATTAACAAGCCCCGAAGAATTTGATGAATTAATTATAAAAGAAACAGCAGGTGATGTAATAAAGCTGAAAGATATTGGCAAAGCCTACTTGCAACCCGAAAATGAAAGAACGCTTTTACGAGGAGATTATACTTATCCGCAGGTGGCTGTTGCCGTTACCCCACAGCCGGGCAGCAACCATATTGAGATTGCTGATGAGTTTTTCAAAAGGGTAGCGCAAATAAAAAAAGAAGCTCCGCAAGATTTGAATTATAATGTGGTGGTAGATAGCACTACTTCTATACGTGCTGCTATTTCAGAAGTTCAGGAAACTATTATACTGGCTTTTGTTCTGGTTATTTTAGTAATCTTCGTTTTCTTAAGGGCTTGGCGCACAACGCTTATTCCTGTGCTGGCTATTCCTATATCGCTGGTTGGGGCTTTCTTCATTATGTACGTTATGGGCTTTACCATCAATATTCTAACCCTATTAGGTATAGTATTGGCTACAGGTATTGTAGTTGATGATGCCATAGTAGTAATGGAAAATATTTATGCCAAAATTGAAAAAGGCATTCACCCCATAGAAGCAGGTTATGTAGGTACACAGGAAATTGTTTTTGCGGTAATATCTACCACTGTTACACTGGCAGCGGTATTCTTGCCCATTATCTTTTTAGAAGGTTTAACCGGAAAACTTTTCCGTGAATTTGGAATTGTAGTAGTAGGTGCGGTAGTAATTTCTTCTGTGGTGTCGCTTACTTTAACACCCATGATGAGCGCACGACTTTTAAAGCGCAAGCAATCTCAGAATAAATTTTTCGATGCCACCGAAAAAATATTTGTCAGGCTTTCAGATGCCTACAGCCATACCTTAACTGCTTTTATGCAGAAGCGTTGGTTGGCCTTTGTTATAATGGTAATATCGCTTGCTGCTATTTTAGGCATTGGCTCTTTAATACCTTCTGAATTAGCACCACTTGAAGACAAAAGTCGTTTAACATTATTCGCAACTGCTCCTGAAGGAGTGTCTTTCGAACTAATGGATAAGTACATGCAAGATGTAATGCGTGTGCTGGATTCAATGCCCGAAAAGAAAACAGCTTTAACCGTAAGTGCCCCAAGCTTTGGTGCTAATACTGCGGTAAACAGTGGCTTTTCTCGTATTGCACTGGTGCCTGTTGATGAACGTGATAAATCGCAACAACAAATTGCCGATGAGTTAACGGCTAAGTTTAAACAAATGACTTTTGCCCGAACCTTTATTTCGCAGGAACAAACTATTGGTGGCGATAGAAGAGGTGGCCTGCCTATTCAGTATGTAATACAAGCGCCCAGCTTTGAAAAGCTTAAAGAGCAACTGCCTAAGTTTATGCTTGAAGCACAGCAAAACCCTGCCTTTCAGGTAGTAGATTTAAACCTGAAATTTAATAAGCCTGAATTAGCTATTGAAATTGACCGCGACCGCGCAAGAGCTTTAGGTGTAACTGTGAGAGATATTGCTGAAACACTTCAGCTTTATTTTTCGGGGCAGCGTTTTGGATATTTTATTTATCGTGGAAAACAATATCAGGTGATTGGGCAGGCAAGTAGAGACAATCGTGACGAGCCGCTTGATTTAAGTTCAGTGAATATCAGAAACAATAAAGGCGAATTAATTCAATTAGATAATTTGGTAAGGCTTGCCGACCAAAGCAGCCCGCCACAATTATATCGCTACAACCGTTATGTCTCTGCTACGGTTTCGGCTGCACCTGCAAAAGGGGTAACCTTAGGGCAGGGTATTGATGCAATGGACGAAATAGCTGCTGCTACATTAGACAATACTTTTTCTACCACCCTTTCAGGCACTGCCAAAGATTTTAAAGAAAGCAGCAATAGTTTGTTGTTTGCATTTTTACTGGCATTGCTGCTGGTTTATCTGGCTTTGGCAGCACAGTTTGAAAGCTATGCCGACCCTTTAATTATTATGTTCACGGTGCCTTTGGCTTTAGCAGGTGCATTGTTGTCGCTTTATTTATTTGGGCAAACTTTAAATATTTTCTCTCAAATAGGCATTATTGTTTTAGTAGGTATTGTTACCAAAAACGGCATATTAATAGTAGAATTTGCCAATCAATTAAAAGAGAAAGGTGCCTCGGTTAAAGATGCAGTAGTGGGTGCTGCTTCACAACGTTTCAGACCTATATTAATGACCAGCCTTGCTACTGCTTTAGGTGCGTTACCTATTGCACTGGCCTTAGGTGCCTCTTCTAAAAGCCGAATTCCGATGGGCATTGTTATTATTGGCGGTTTAGTATTCTCTCTTATTCTTACGCTTTATGTAATTCCGGCTTTATACACTTATTTCTCAAGCGAGCTAAAACCTGAAAAATTAAAATTTAGCAACAGTGCAGTTATTTTGTTGCTGCTGTCTGGTTTTACTTTGTTTCAGCCTTATTCATTAAATGCACAAGCTTTGTCGCTAAACGAAGCCATTGAAACAGCTTTAGAAAAAAATTACGATATACAAATTGCCAAAAACAATGTGTCGGTGGCGGCTAATAACAATACTGTGGGCAATGCAGGCATGTTGCCTTCGGTGCAGGCTAATTTCAGCAATAACAATTCATTGTTTAATACCCGACAAGAGTTTTTCGATGGCAGGTCGGTTGAAGGGAATAACGCCCGTTCTACCACTATTAGTCCTTCGGTGCAATTAGACTGGACCATTTTCGATGGCGCGCAAATGTTTATCAGAAAAAAACAACTTCAAACGCAAGCCGACCTTAGCACTGCACAGTTCAGGCTTTCAGTGGAGCAAACTATTGCACAAGTAATTCAAACTTATTACACCGTGTATTTTCAGCAGCAGTATTTAAAAGTTATAGAAAATGCTTTATTACTTTCTGCTGAAAGAAAAAAAGTGGCAGCAGCAAGGTTCAGCTTAGGCGCAGCAAGCGAACTGGCAGTGCTTCAAACTACTGTAGATATTAATGCTGATAGCGCACAGCTTATGCAACAGCAAAACGAACTGCAAAAAAATAAAGCAAGGCTGAACGAGTTGCTTAGCCGAAATCCTGAAACCCCTTTTGATATAGACAGTGCCATAAATGTTGCCGATAACCTGTTGTATGAAAATCTTTTAAACGAGCTGGAACAAAACAACTCGGCTATGCTGGCAGCCCGTTATAATGTTCAGGCGAATACCCAAAGTATAAAACTGGCTAAGGCCGCCTACAGCCCTGTGGTAAATGTTTTTGGTGCTTATAATTTTAACCGCACTACCAATGAGGTAGGCTTCTTAAAGCTAAACCAAAGTACAGGCCCTGCCTTTGGCTTAACGGCAAGTGTTAACCTGTTTAATGGCCTGGAAAACAGAAGACAACTACAAAATGCCAAATTGCAACAGCAATCTTCACAAATAAGTTACGAGGCTACTTTAAACAGCATGAGGTCTGCTTTATATCAGGCTTATCAAGATTATGTTACCAATATTAAGCTGGCAAAATTTGAACAGGAAAATATTGCCGTGGCTGAAAAAAATGAAAAAGTGGCTTTTGAGCGCTATAAACTGGGCAACCTGAACGATATAGAATTGAGAGAAGCACAACTGAAGTTAATTGAAGCCAAAACCAGATTGCTGCAAGCTTATTTCAATGCCAAGCTGGCCGAAGTAACCTTGTTTCAGCTTACAGGCAAGTTGGGTGTTTAGTTTTAAGTTTTAAGTTATCTGTTTTCAGTCTTCAGTTATCAGTTTTGGGAGAGCCGTTAGCCTTTAGCTTTTAGCCGTTAGTTTTTAGAGAGCCAAGTCCCCCTTTGAAGAGCAAGTCCCGAATTTACTTCGGGAGGGCAGGGGGATGAATTTTCCCTGCCATCGTTGGGTATTATTACCAACGATTATAAAGCTGAGTAAAAGCCTTTTTATTGATGAAAGGCACAAGTCGCTTGACTTTTTTCATGGCTACAGATTTGCCAGTGGGGGTTTTACTTAATCAGAGATTAAATTATACCAGGACAGAGTCGGGAGACTCCGCCCAGCGGGGCATCGTCCAGTCAATAGCAGTTAAAAAAGTTCTCCTTTAAAATCCTTCAAAGGAATTTCCAAATCAAGTAGTTCTATCTCAAAACTTTTCGATGCCTGAATAGGTGCAAAAAATTTAGTGAATGATTTCCTGTCTTTAGTAATATAACCTTGTATATTTCTGTTAAATAATTGTGCTATCAATTTACAATCATCTTTAACTATATCTCGGCCAATTTCTTTTACTAGTTCCTTATCATTGAGTAAAATAGAATGAAACTCTCCAGCCGTTTTGCCATCGAAAAAGTCAAACGGAATAATTTTTACAAACTCAAGAGGTAAATTTGCAGGGTCATCTTTCACTGAATATTCAGCAATAACAATGGAGGATAGGTAAATTTCAATTTTCTTTTCTAAAAAGTATTTGAAATAGTCTTTTGCATTTTGATGTAAGTCGTCATTGCTTTTTAGTAAACGAATACAAAAGGAAGTGTCCAGTAAAATACTATCCATTTGCTCCTCCTCTTATTTGTTGAAGCCAGGTATCTACGTTAGATATTGTATTCCATTTGGCAGATGCCCTTTGTATAAGCAAATCCAATTTATGTTCTTCATAGTTTGGATTGTAAGTGATGTAATCAATTAATTTCAAGTCGAAAGGTTTTCCGTCAGCAAGGTTTTGTTTGCCTCTTGCTCTTACTCCATAAACTTTAAATAGGCGTTTTTCGCCCTCTAAAAGTTGTTGTTCTGTTGCACTAACTACCAACTTTCCATACTCTTTCGTTAACAGATGAAAATTTGGATTATTTCCCCCTTCCTCATTGATTTTACCATACAGCACAAATTCTGTTTCAATAAATGTAGCTGCAACTTTGAAGTATTCAGTGTCTTTATTTATTTTTAAAATTGGTTCTTTAGCGGTAGAACTATAAAACGAAATTTCAAGATTTTTTTCCGCTGCTCTTCGCTGAAACTTATCAATAATTTCAGCTCGTTTGTTGTCTAGAAATTCAATGTTCCCTCTTTGCTTAATTTCAGTACTCAGCCCATTGAAAAGCAAAACCCCTGAAATAGGTAGGTAAAACAAATTGCGGGCAGAACCTTCTTCAATTCTGTAAGATATGTGAGGCCGTTCAGCCTTTTCACCCCTTGTTGGGTACAAAAAAGTTTCCACATCGCTAATGATTTCTTTTATCTCAGCAATGTCAATGTCAATGGGTTTCAGTGGCTTATTACCTACTGTGCCATCTATTTTAACTTCTATGTAGCCTTGTTCTTCCACTTTCCAAATTTACAATTTTAAATGACAGTCTCAACTCACCACACTGGCGAGAGAATGCCGCCATGCTATGTGCGCTTGCGTTCTCGTGCCTTCTGTATCGTTAAATTTTATTCCCCTGTTGTTCTAAGCCTTCCCACCCAGCCATTTATATAGCCGGGGCGACTTAGAACTATTAATGAAAAAATAAGTTTATAATTTACGCATTACACCGTTAGGCATAGTCTCCCGCCCTCCCTCAACCCAAATAAAACACATGCGCCATTCCATTCCCTTTGCGCCTTTGCGTGCAACCACCGGCCAACAATCAAAGCAAAGAATTAGCAATTTTGCCATGCCCTAAATTTCAGGTGCCAAAAACAAAAACCCAATGTTTTCGGCCTGTAATCAATGCATATTCACCTGTAATCAATGTAAATCTTTCTGTAATCAATGTAAATCCGGCTGTAATCAGTGTAAAACCAACTGTAATCAATGTAAGCCCGCCTGTAATCAGTGTAAATCCGGCTGTAATCAGTGCAGGACGAGCTGTAATCAATGTAAAACCATCTGTAATCAATGCAAGCCCGCCTGTAATCAATGTAACTCAAGCAGTAATCTTAGCAATTCAGGTAAAAAACACAGTCCTTTAAGCGCAAAAATTCAACAGTTCGGCAAGTAACTCATTAAATAAACTTGGAATGAGTTCATCAAAGCAGGCTGCTATACTTTACATTGAAGAATTAAACACGATAGATGCTGAACATGTCCCCCTTGCGGGTTAGAGTTTTAGAGTTGGCGAAGGGGGTAGGGGGATGATAATTTTTTGACCCTGCTAGGCATAGTCTCCCGACTATGTCTTAGCGTTAATAAATCTCTGATTTATATCTTACAAGCCCATAAACTCAAACCAACCCACCATACCCGCGCGAGGCAAGTTCACAAAAGCGGAGCTTTTTTGTGAACGATTCTTTTGGTGGACTCCCGCTGTTCGACATGTTCCGCAGGGCATGTCGAACTACAGATAAAAGGAATTTCCAATTCCAAAAAAAATCACTGGCGCGAGAATGTCGCCATGCCATGTGCGCTCGTGCCTTCCCTCCCCGCTAACATCCCGCTAGTGTGTCTCTATCGTGCATCCTGCACACAACTTCCCCCTGCTAGGCATAGTCTCCCGACTATGTCTTAGCGTTAATAAATCTCTGATTTATATCTTACAAGCCCATAAACTCAAACCAACCCACCATACCCGCGCGAGGCAAGTTCACAAAAGCGGAGCTTTTTTGTGAACGATTCTTTTGGTGGATTTTATGCTGAGTTTATCGAAGCATTTCTTCTAAAGAAAAGTGACAAAAAACAATCAAACCATTTACAATCATTTTATCTGTTGCTCTAAGCCTTCCCACCCAGCCATTCATATAGCCGGGGCGACTTAGAACTATTAATGAAAAAGTAAGTTTATAACTTACGCATAACACCGTTGGGCGTTGCCTACCGCCCTCCCTCAACCCAAATAAAACACATGCGCATTCCATTCCCTTTGCGCCTTTGCGTGCAACCACCGGCCAACAATCAAAGCAAAGAATTAGCAATTTTGCCATGCCCTAAATTTCAGGTGCCAAAAACAAAAACCCAATGTTTTCGGCCTGTAATCAATGCATATTCACCTGTAATCAGTGCAGGTCAGGCTGTAATCAATGCAAATCCAACTGTAATCAGTGCAGGTCGGGCTGTAATCAATGTAAATCTTTCTGTAATCAGTGCAAATCCAACTGTAATCAATGCAAATCCGGCTGTAATCAGTGCAAATCCAACTGTAATCAATGCAAATCCAACTGTAATCAATGTAAATCCAACTGTAATCAATGTAATTTCACCAAACATCAGGGCAATTCGGGCCATAATTATGGCAGTTTACCCGCTAATATTTGCCTCCTCCATAAACATCTTTGCAGCCTGTACAATAACACAGCCATAGCAAGCAGAAATCACTGCAACACCATTTTTCTTTAGGCAAATCCCCGCTGCTCACAAGCTGTAATACCCTGGCTTTATAGTTGAATTTTTAATCTGCATTAAATGCGTTCTTTTCTTCGGTTCAAAAAACCTACTATAGGTCATCTAATATCTTCAATTGTAAAACAGCTTCCCCTGAAAGATTAAAAGAAGTATTATCCGCCTGCCCTCTTCAAGGGCAACAGGCTTCCACCTGAATATTTATCCCATTTCAGTGTATAAAATATAGCTTTCATTTTTGCTAACGAAAGTTACATTTGCAAACGATGGCCAAAAGCGAAGCGAAAGAAACCCCTTTAATGCAGCAATACAACAGGATAAAAACTAAATATCCTGATGCCATCTTATTGTTTCGCGTGGGCGATTTTTACGAAACCTTTCATACCGATGCCATCACCACTGCCAACACATTGGGCATTGTGTTAACCAAGCGTTCTAATGGTTCTGCTTCTGAAATGGAACTGGCAGGTTTTCCTCATCATGCGCTCGATACTTACTTGCCCAAGCTGGTGCGTGCAGGCTACAGAGTGGCTATATGCGAGCAACTGGAAGACCCCAAGTTGACCAAAACCATAGTAAAGCGTGGCGTTACCGAATTAATTACTCCGGGCGTTGCCCTTAACGATAAAATACTCGACCATAAGACTAACAACTTTTTAGCTTCGGTTTACAGCGAAAAAGAATTATGGGGCGTGGCGTTCATAGATATTTCTACGGGAGAATTTTTTTGTACCGAAGGCAAAAAAAATTATGTAGATAATTTATTGCAAAGCTTTAAGCCTGCCGAAATTATTCTTTCTAAAAAACTGGTAAAAGAGTTTAAAGAAACCATTAGCAATACTTTTTACACTTACCCTATTGATGAATGGATTTATCAGCCGGCCTTCGGAAGAGAAACCCTGCAAAAACATTTTGGCACCAACTCGCTTAAAGGCTTCGGTATTGATGAACTGGAAGCGGGCATTACTGCTGCGGGAGCCATTATACATTATTTAGGGGAAACGCAGCATCCTAATCTGCAACATATAAATGCCATATCGCGCTTGCACCAGGACAAGTATGTATGGCTCGATAAGTTTTCGATTAGAAACCTTGAATTAATATCGAGCGGACAAGGCGGCAAATCGTTAATAGATATTTTAGATGCCACTACTTCGCCCATGGGTTCACGCTTGCTGAAACGCTGGGTGGTGTTGCCCCTCCTCGATAAAAGTGCTATTGACGAGCGTTTAGAAATTGTTACATATTTTATTCTGAATAATGAAACCGCCATACAACTAAAAAACTATGTGAGGCAAATTGGCGATTTAGAAAGGCTTATTTCAAAAGTGCCGTTGGGTAAAATTAATCCGCGAGAAGTGGTGCAATTAAAACTGGCACTGGCTGCTTTGCAACCTATTAAAGAAGCAGGAGCAAAAGCTAACAATGCAGTGCTGAATAAACTATCTGATCAGATAAATCCCTGTGAAATTCTTCGGAATAAAATTGAAAAAGAATTACTGGAAGAAGCCCCTGCCATTCTGCAAAAAGGCAATGTAATTGCTGAAGGGGTTTCAAAAGATTTAGATGAGCTGCGCTACATTACCCGTTCGGGAAAAGATTTAATTCTCGATATACAGAAGCGTGAAGTAGAGCGCACCGGAATAAGCTCGTTGAAAGTGGGTTTTAACAATGTGTTTGGTTATTATTTAGAAGTAACCAATACCCACAAAGACAAAGTGCCCACTGACTGGATAAGAAAACAAACCCTTGCCAATTGCGAAAGATATATTACCGAAGAACTGAAACAATTAGAAGAAAAAGTTTTAGGGGCTGAAGAAAAAATTCAGGCTTTAGAAGAAAAAATATTTGGTGAGTTAGTTACTTATATTGCCGATTATATAAAGCCCATTCAGGTTAATGCCAGTGTAATTGCCAAGCTCGATTGCCTGATTGCTTTTGCTGAAATAGCACAGCGCAACAACTATGTAAAGCCCGAAATAAACGAATCGCTAAAAATAGAAATTACCGAAGGCAGGCACCCCGTTATTGAAAAGCTGTTGCCTTTAGGCGAAAACTATGTAGCCAACGATATTTATTTAGACAATGAAAGTCAGCAGGTGCTCATCATTACCGGGCCTAACATGGCAGGTAAATCGGCCTTGCTAAGACAAACGGCTTTAATTTGTTTAATGGCTCAAATGGGCAGCTTTGTGCCCGCTACCAAAGCCAAAATTGGCATCATCGATAAAGTGTTTACGCGTGTGGGTGCATCTGATAATATTTCTTCGGGCGAATCAACCTTCATGACCGAGATGAATGAATCGGCCAGTATTATGAATAATATTTCTGAAAGAAGTTTAATTCTTTTAGATGAAATAGGGCGTGGCACCAGCACCTATGATGGTATTTCTATTGCGTGGAGCATTGCTGAGTTTCTGCATAATAACCCCACAGCAAAACCTAAAACTTTATTTGCTACACACTATCACGAGTTAAACGAGTTGGCAGAAAAATACCCGCGAATTAAAAACTTTCATGTGGCCACTAAAGAAGCCGGGCAAAAAGTAATTTTTCTTCGGAAGCTGCTAGCAGGCGGCACCCAACACAGCTTTGGTATTCATGTGGCAAAAATGGCGGGCATGCCCAAAGCCATTGTAGATAGAGCCAACGAAATTTTACAAGAACTGGAGCAGAAACATATCAGCAACGATGGCTCGCAAAAGGTAAAGAAAATAGATGCTAAAAACTATCAGCTTAGCTTTTTTCAACTCGATGATCCTAAGCTGGTAAAAATTAGAGAAGCCATAGAAGGTTTAGATATTAATACTTTAACTCCCGTTGAAGCATTAATGAAACTAAACGAACTTAAGAAGATTGTAGAATAAAATATTTTTTTCTCTTTTCACTTGCACAGATAACACCGAAGTTTATATATTTGCACTCCACAAGCGGGAGTAGCTCAGTTGGTAGAGCGCAACCTTGCCAAGGTTGAGGTCGCGGGTTCGAGCCTCGTCTCCCGCTCGAAAAATAAAATAAGGTTTGGGCATATTCTCAAACCTTTTTTTTTGAAAGTGTTCTTAAAGAAAAAATTTCCACAAGAAATTGTTGCCCAGGTGGTGGAACTGGTAGACACGCAGGACTTAAAATCCTGTGCTACTCAAATAGCGTACGGGTTCGATTCCCGTCTTGGGCACAATAACACCAAGGGTTTCAGCTTCTGAAACCCTTTTTTGTTTTTTATAATGTATCAGGGGGGTATCGGAATAGGTAGCGGTTTTTTCTCGCAATTTTGCCAATTTTAAATAATCATTATATTTATTACAAATTTAATCAAAATTAATTTGTTTAATGTTTTGATATTAAATAAATTTATTAATTAAATTCTAATTTTAATATGAAACAAACAAAAAAGTCAGCAGTTAAGTCAAAAAATGCTATTAAAACAACATCAATAAACAAAAATGTAGTTGCTACCAAAAAAGTCGAAAATAGTGAAAAACAAGCTTACCCTCTGATTGATGAGAATATTAGCGCTGAATTAAGTAACAATGATAAAATTGAGTACGTCAATCATTTTTTGATTGATGAGTTAGTTTACTGGTATGTCAATTATGATTCAATACAATTTACACCTTGTTTGAGTAACAGAGATATTACAGTCTTTCAGAAACAAAATGAACCCAATTGGCTAATAGACATAACTTTCTTAAAAAAAGAAAAGAATACACTAAATGAGGCCATTAATGTAAATAATGAAAGTAAAGTCTTACTACATTCTTCAATATTGACATCAGACTTTTTAGAGCAAAATTTTGTTTTAGATGAAGATTTGAAAACTAAGGGATATAAGCATCATTATTTTTTATCGTGGATGCTATATGAATTAAAAAATAATCTTCGATATTTTCTTAAGTCTTTGTATAAAAGCACACAACAACAGCTACCTAAATCATCTTCAAAATCAGTAGATAAAGTTTCGGTTATCATGCTAGAAAGATTCTCTGAATTTCTAGCAAAAATGATTTCATCCAAAAAAACATTTATTCCTGAATTAAGTACTTACAGTATTGACACTTCAATAATGTCAGCAAGGAATGTTAATGAGTACTTTGATATTGAAATTGACTCGACCTATATCTACAGGTATATATATTCAGAAACAACTTCACTAAACTTTACAAATCAATTAAAAGAAATTATTGACTTATGGCTTAAAGAGCAAAAATATACAGCAAACGATCTTGAGCATATTGTGCCTAAGTACAAAAAAGGTGACTATTCGCTTCCTTTAAAAGTAATGGAGCGTTTAGATTTTATAACCGATTTTTATCGCTCAAAAACAAATGTTACTCATGAAAATAACTTGAGTTATAACAAAGGGCAAATTATGTACCTCATTAAGCTTCTCGAAAAAAAGAATATCATTCCTAAAAATAAAAGTAAAGAGGTTGTAGCCTTAGGAATATCACTACTTACAGGTATTAGTGTAAAGAAAGCATATGAACTTTATCCTGCTTCTGATAATATAGATTTTAACAAGCTATTTGATGGAGCTTACATGCTCACGTACAAAAAACAATTGCTTGAGATATTAAATACATTGAAAGAAATCTCAGAATCTGAATTTAAGATCGTCAGTAGTCATAGTAAATAAAGAACACTACATTTTATGGGGGAAATTTCCCCCTAATTTCCTACTCATTTTATTTAATAAGGATTTAAAATTAATTCTATTTACATCAAATTTTTATTTGATGGAAAATATCTTTTTTGTTATTGAAAGCTTTTTAAGAAAGTTAATATTTGAGGAGGTAAGTAAAGTTTTAAGGTCCTCGAAATTATTCTCGGAAGATATGATTAATACAGAAGACGATTGGGTCTCCCTTGAGGAGGCCAAAAAAATCATCCCTATTACATCTAAGAGGAAATGGCAAGAGTTGCGTGATACGGGTGAGATTATATTTTCTAAAGCTGGCAGATCATACTTGTATAGTGTTTCAAGCTTAAGAAATTATTTACTTAAAAGATCAAACTCTAAAAAATAAAAAGTCATGCATAAACAAGTCAATTATGTTAACGGTAAACTGACGCGCATTTATAAAGACAAAAAATGCAAGAATCCTGAATGTGTTAACGGGGGGAATTTTATTCCAAGTCGGGGTAATCAATTGTTTTGCATTCCAAAATGCAAGGAAATTTATTATAATGACAGGAAGAAAGTAATTAATAATACGATTTATGCGGACGAAAAGCAATTAAGAAAGCATGATAATATTTTACATATCGTTTATAAACAGTTTGCAAATGAAGCCGATCATTGTAGTGTGCCGGTTGATTATTTAAAAGCAAGAAAATTTGATGTTAACCTGCTAGTTAGATATAAAATTACCGGAAATAAGTTGCAGGTTAAGTGCTTTTACAGGTATTGTTACTTTGTAGACCCAAATGATCCAAATAAAATAATCATAATTAAAAATAAATAAATCATGTACGAATTACGAGACCCAACGTTTGAGGAAGGATTAGGAAATAATATTCCAGAACCATCTAATAATTATGAGACAGCAAATAGAAATAGCAGCAATGGGTTATTAGTATTGCTATCAGTAACTACATTAATTGGGGTTGTTTCTACTTTTTATGCAATAAAACATCAAAACAAGAAATTTGAAAATAGCTTTAGGCAAAGATTAATTTCTACTTCAAAAGAGCACAAAAAAGAAATCAAGCAGGAGTCATGATTTAAACCATTAAAATTAAGTCATAATGTAAATTCTATTTTGAAATAGTTTTTATGATATTCTATTTCGTTATCTCAATGCTATTAAAACATTTGTAAATGTTATTTCACGAAAGAGTATAATTAGCTGGCGAATAATCATTATTTATTCATCTTCTAAGCATTGCTCAAAAAAAACATTTACACCCGAAAGGGTATCATAGCCTTAATTGTTATTTATTTTATACCCTATATGGTATAATTTACAATAAAATAACTATTTTTACACCCTAAAGGGTATAATAATGAATCTTTCATCTTTTGTGAAACAAATGCGAAACACAGCTGGTCTTACACAGCCCGAATTGGCTGAAAAAGCCGGGGTAGGGCTAAGATTTGTTAGAGAACTAGAGCAAGGTAAGGAAACGCTTAGGCTTGATAAAGTAAACCAGGTTTTAAAACTGTTTGGTTATGAAACAGGTCCTGTAAAATCTGAACAATAATTAACCAACAACCAAAATGAGAAAGGCTGAAATAAGAATGCACAATATATTGGCAGGTTGGCTAAGGGAAGATGAAAATGGCTATCATTTTCAGTATGCACCTGATTACCTGCAATTAACAAATGCTAAACCTATTAGCCTCACACTTCCGCTTCAGCAAAAAGAATTTACCAGCAAAGTATTGTTCTCGTTTTTTGATGGATTAATACCTGAAGGCTGGCTACTGAACATTGCTGAAAAGAATTGGAAACTAAACCCCAGAGACCGAATGGGCTTATTGCTTGCCTGTTGTAAAGACTGTATTGGTGCTGTGAGTGTTCACCCAATAAATGAAGATGAACTATGAACAAGAAATGCCTGTTCTGTTATAAAATACTACAAGAAAATGAAACCGACTTTCATGCCTCTTGTAGTAAAAAAATGTTTGGCATAACCATACCACCTGAATTGCCTTATTCAGAAAAAAATATAGAGGAATTAGCAGTTCAAATTATTCAAACTCAAACTACTGTTACGGGGGTACAACCTAAATTATCGCTTCATCTGGCATCAGCAGAGCAGCCAAAATTTGCAAAACGATTTACAATAGTAGGTATGTGGGGCGGATATATTCTAAAACCTCCAACTCCTCATTACGCACACCTTCCTGAAGTAGAAGACCTTACCATGCATTTAGCACATCTTGCAAAAATTAAAGTAGTGCCCCATAGCCTCATTCGTATGGCATCAGGAAACCTGGCTTATATTACTAAACGAATAGATAGAGTAAAGAAAGAAAAGCTACACATGGAAGATATGTGTCAGCTTACTGATAAATTGACAGAAGACAAATACAGAGGTTCTTATGAACAAGTGGCAAAAACTTTATTAAAATTTTCAGCAACACCCGGTTTAGATGTTATTAATTTCTTTGAATTGGTTTTATTTTCTTTCTTAACCGGCAATGCCGATATGCATCTGAAAAACTTTTCGTTAATTCATCAACCTTTGAATGGGGCAGTTTTATCTCCTGCTTACGACCTGGTAGCCACTGCCTTGGTAAACCCTGCTGATGATGAAGACCTTGCGTTAACACTGAATGGTAAAAAGAAAAAAATTAACCGTAGTGATTTTACTGCTGCATTTAATACACTTGCATTAGAACCAAAACAACAGGAAAATATTTTCAATAAAATGGAGAAAGCCTTTCCTGCATGGATGGCGATGATAGACTCAAGTTTTCTGAATGATGAATGGAAAGAAAAGTATAAAGCATTAATTAATGAACGGTTTAAAAGGCTCTCTTTATGACCCTATTAATATCATAAAAGCTATTGTTTAGCTATATGAATTATAGAATATATACCTTGATGAGAAAGGATAGATTTTAAAATTTTATGTCTTAATCATTTTCTATCACACAGTTCTTTGAATTCACAATAACTGCAAAATCTAACTCTGTCAGTCATAACAAAATTATTTTTTTCAAGAGGAATGTTTTCTTCTATGTTTGAAGTAAATGCATACATGCTTTTAGTTTCTTCATCAACCATGTTTTTAAATGCTTCAAGTTTGTTGTCAGAAAATGTAACCTTAACCTCTTTGTAACCATTTTTCAAATAGCCTATAATCGGAATAATTCTATCGGCATTTATGTTATAGTTGTTTTGTGCATTTAAGGCATAGCCATTAACTGCTTCTTGTGCCTCTCTTCATCTTCCTGCCCTGTTTTCCAATCAATTATATAAACATCATCACCCACAGGAAACATAAAGTCAACTTTGCAGTAGGCTTTAAGATTGTTTATTCTTGTTTCGCCAAAACCTTCAGGTTCAATAATCCACTGTTTTCTATTTTCTAAAGGTATATCTGTTAGCCATTTAAATCTTTCAGAATTTAAGAAAGAATGAATATAAAGCCGCACTTTTTCTGAAATATCATTTGCCGATATATGCTCAGCCTCTTTATAGTATATCTCAAAAAAAATATTTTCTCTGCAGTATTTTTCTGTTTCATTTTTTATGTAATCATCAAGTTTGCCAATATCTAATGTGCTGTCGCTATTTTTTAATCTATTAAATAACGTCTCAAAAATTTCGTGTGTTATTTGACCAATTGCTAAATCTACCGAAACCAATGCAGTTAACTCTATTATTTTCGATTCTTTAAACTGCGTATCGAAGCCCTTGTAATATCTGTAATAGTATTTTCTTTTACAGCTTAAGAATACATCAAAACGAGACTGTGACCAACCCAGAATTCTTGAGAATTTGTATTTCATATATATAACACAGTGTTGTAAATATATTTATTGTTGAACATGAATTTAGTTTTCATAGTTTAGAGTGTTTTTTGGTTTTTTATGATTTATATTTAAATGCAAAAATGTTTGAATTTATGGTGCAGTACGTCCCGAAATTTGAGAGTTCTTTTAAGAAACCGATACAGATGTTAAGTAGATAATAAAATCAAGAATATGGAACTATTCAATCAAGAAAATAAATCAAAGGAAAGAGTTTTTGAGAAATTCCAATTGAAAGATGGCGAAGTATGGCTAATGCCGAATTTTATGCCTTCTGATAAAGCAATGTTCTATTATGAGGCCTTGCTTTCAAATATTAATTGGAGGCAAGAGGAAATTAAAATGTATGGCAAAACACATCCTGTTCCTCGTAAAACAGCATGGTATGGCTATCCTGATTTCAATTATAAGTATTCTGGTATTATGTGCAATCCAGAACCTTGGACAAAGGAGCTGATGGATATAAAAAGAGTAATAGAGCATTTTTTACCAGGTGAAAATTTTAATAGTGTTCTACTAAATTTATACAGAGATGGTAATGACAAAGTAAGTTGGCATGCAGATGATGAGCCGGAATTAGGTCTAAATCCAACAATTGCTTCTGTAAGTTTAGGTGCAGTCAGAAGATTCGATTTAAAGCATAAAGATGACCCTGAACAAAAATTACAAATTGAACTTACATCAGGCTCTTTAGTGATTATGACAGGTGCATTACAACACCATTGGTTGCACCAAATACCTGTGCAAAAGAAAATAAATGAGCCTCGAATTAACTTAACCTTTAGAACTATTAAGCTATAAGGTATGGATATTTATGATGCGATAGTTAGTGGTTTTAAAAAGAATATTCCTTCCAATCAAGGAATAGAAGCTTTTTTGCAATCCTTGCAGAAGTCGGTTAAGTCGTTACGCATAGCTTATCGCAATAATCCTGTTTATGTGCCATACGAAAAAACAGATATTCAAGCGGCATACTTAGCCACTTATTTACCTCATTACTATCAGCTCATTTATAAAATATTTATTGAGGAAGTACCAGATATATTCAAAGGCAAAAAAGAGGTTTACTTAAATTTTATAGGCGGTGGTCCAGGTTCTGAAGCTTACGGGGCAATTAAATACATTCTTAATAACTGCACTGATGTTGAAATTATTCATGTTACTATTTTAGACATCAACGCTTCCACATGGGGTTATAGCCATTCAATAGTATCTGAAAACCTTGTTGAAACTGTAAATAATGGTAAAACTCAAATTCATTGGAAATCCATTCCTTTTGATTTAACATCAGCAGATAATATAAGTAAGTCAAAGCCGATAATAGAAAAAAGTGACTTACTCGTGATTCAAAATTGTTTAAATGAGATAGCAAAGGTTGACCTTCCATCTTTAAAAACCAATGTAAAAACACTATTTGAATATCTACCAGGTGGTGCTTATTTACTAATGTCTGACATGACTTCGGTAGCAAGACCAATAATGAAAGTTTTGGAAGGGTATTTATTAGATGCTTTTTCACCAAAGTTTTTAAGGTCAACACTTTCTTCTGGTTCAAGGTCACTTATATCGGTTCATCATAGACCATCAGCAATAATTGCTCAAAACTTATTAGTAGGTACTGATGGGCTAATACCTCGTAAAAATATCAGCTATGACTATTCTATTCTTTCTAAAGGTGTTATAGATGAGCCAATAGATTATCAAGAACTTGGTTTTGCTGCAATTTATAGACCTTTAGATTTCAAAAATCTCGATGCTAACGACTTTATACATAAAAAGATTTTCATTGGTATTGATTTTGGCACTTCATCAACAGTGGTAAGTACAGCTCAACTTGTTGACGGCAAAATAAAGATTAAACCAATACCAATAAAGCAAAAAGATCATTCAGGCTCGGTTACAAGTAACCCTTTAGTGCCTTCTATTATATCTTTTGTTAATGGCAATAGACTTTTGGTTGGTATTCATGCAGCCGACCATAAACCATATTTAGAATACGGAAAAAACACATGGCACTCCTTCAAACAAAACTTAGGTAAATTAGAGGAAATAGAATACACTAACTCTGATTTAGCAACAAATCCACATTTTAAAATTTCAAATGCTACTGAGGCTCTTACTCTCTTTTTCGCTTACATAAAAAGAGAAATATTTGAATACCTAAAACACAATGGTTTACCTAACGAAGTAGAATATTCGATAAGCATTCCTGCTGGGTTTCCTTCAAAAGAGAAACAAACGTTAAGGTCCTGCCTGCTAAACGCAGGCATCGAATGTGAAGACACACCATTTATTGAAGAGCCTAATGCAGCACTTATAAATTACCTTTACGAGCAAAATATTTTTGTTGAAAGCAATGAGCCAAAAAATATTTTAGTATTGGATTTAGGAGCAGGTACCGTTGATGTATCCATCTTACGTGCAGAAAAAGGAGACGATGGTTTTAGCTCAAAATTACTTTCAGTAGTTCGTCTTGGGAATATAGGAGGCAATTTAATAGACGAGTTAATGGCAGATGCTATTATTCAGAATTTCAACATAAGTCCTCCGCTAAATAAATTACATAGAATAGAGTTGGTTAGCTTATGCGAAAAACTTAAAATCAAGATGTGCAAAGACATCATAGTTGATGCTGTTACACATTTTGAATTGCCCATTTTGAGTGGTTCAAAAGATGAAAGAACAATTCCTTCAACAAAAAATCTCATTTCAACAGGTATAACAACAATTTCTCTTTCATTTAAAGAGTTTAGCAATCTTATGTCTTTATATTGGAATGGGTCTTCGGCTATTGATGGTATAAAAGCCACGTTAGACAAATCGCTTGTGAACGCAGGTTTATCTATATCTATGATTGATAAGATAATAGTTACAGGCGGTGGTGGTCGCAATCCATACATCAAAAATCTAGTAGCAAATTATTTCAAGGGTTCGGAGATATTTATTTCAGATAATATACAGGAACAAGTTTCCAGAGGTGTGGCTTTACAATCATTCGTTCTAAACTCGTTTGGTAAAAACATAATTACACCAATTTTGGGGCATGATATTTATTTAAAGGGATTAAATAAAACCGTTACTCTATTTGAAAATGGCATTAGTATTCCTTCAATGGATATAGAGATTTTGCTTGATGAACCAATATCTGATGAAATATTGACGATAGAATGTTATTCAAAAGAAAATAAAAACTACTGCAAATACTTTGTTATACCTGCCAAAGTCTCAATGTCTAAATTGCTCTTTTATATAGCTCCTGATCAAGAATTAAGGTGCGAAATAGTGGGACCTACCTTCGAAAAAGAAGCTTTAGAGATTTTTAAAAAGTCCAACAAAAAATTAATCAAAATAAAATAGAACGTATGAAATGGATGATAACCGAAGACAGGCTGGGTCCAGACCAAGTTGAAGTGATTGATGAAATTGGTAAGATTACCAATAAGCCCATCTGGATTAAAGGACATGCAGGCAGTGGCAAATCGGTTTTGTTACTTCATTCGTTAGCCGACTATCTGGTAAAAAAACCATCCGCTAATGTTTGCGTTGTAGTATTTACCAGAGCATTGGTAGACCTACTCGAAACGGGATTAAGGCAAATACCGAAACTTAATGGTAAAATGATTCCAGTTCTTACTATTTACCAATTAAAACATAGAATAGATAATGGTATGGTCAGGTATGATGCAATTTTCTGTGATGAAGTTCAAGACTTGCCTATTAGTTTTATTCAATCAATGAAGTCAGCTTGTGAGCATTTAATTATTGCTGGTGATGCAGAGCAGTCTATTTATAATAGTGTTCCAATTTGGGATCAAAGACCAGCATCCTCAAAAGAAATTCAAGATTCAATTGTTCCAATAGAGAAAAAACTTGGTGTCATTTATAGATTAACAGAATCTGTATTGAAGATATTAAAAAATGTATTTCCTTCAATGTTAAATGATATGCCGAATATTGCAAAAAGTACTACTGAGATTAAGCTTTATGAATCAGACTCTGAAGAGGAGGAAGTTAAATTTTGCTGGGAGGAAATTAAACAAACCAACAAATTACGCACTTCAGAAGTGAGTGCGATTCTAATTTGTGAGCATGATAACATATGTAAATTCGTGAATTTCATTGCAGAATTTGAAGGGAAACAAAAATGGGAAAGGGTTGATAAAAACGGCATGCCTAATTATGATTTAATGAATAATCATTTTAAAAATATTGGTATCCCAATTATTTATGTAGGCAATGGATTTGGCTCATTAACGGAGGCTGACAATGACAACAAGGTAGTTATAACGACTTATCATAGTGCAAAAGGGCTAGATTTTGATTATGTGTATTTACCGTTGGTGAATGATGACATGTTTATACATTCTAATCAAGATTCATTGCTTCTAGTTGCATTATCTCGATCTAAATCAGGCTTGTTTATCAGTTATACAGGTTCACTTTATCCAAATTTGAATAAATTTCTAGGCCACATTAAACCAAAACAAATTTCAAGTAATGATAATACTGAAATAATATTTTAAAAGCAAACGTCATGATAGTAGCATTAGAAAGAACGAAGTTCACTTACTTATATAAGTACAATCAAATTAGGGTTGATATTAACCAGCTAATTGATAAGTCAACAAATGAACTAAAAGACATGCTTAGCAGCGAACTAGCGACCCTGGCTCAGCTTTTTAATAAGGCATTGCCAATTTTTGAGCAAGACCATGAAATCATTCTGTTGGAAATTGATAAGAGTAAAGTTATTTTCCAAGATGGGGTTTTAATTTCATTTGATTCGATTCAATGTATCTATCCACTTACTAAAACTGGTCTTCAACTTCTCGAAGGGAAAATAAACGATAATTTCATCATAGCATCTCCTATTTTTGAAAATGCAATAGAGGTTTTAAGGTTGAAACGTTCTATGGCTTTCAGAAAGTCAGCTGCTTTTAAATTGCTTAACCATTATAATTTGGCGGAAATACTAAGCAAACCAAATTTGTCATTAATTGAATCATCAATTGAAAAGAACCTTCTAGACAAAAGCAAGCCCCAAGTTCTTAATACCTTTTTAGACCATCTTATAGCCTATAATAAAACCCCATCATACATTCCTGATGGCAACATTGAGCATATCTGTAAAATTGGTGCAGTTGCAATAAAATATTTAGATAAACCAGAGGAAGTGTTTACCAATGGCCCTTTTTATAAATCAAGCATAAAATATAAATCCAAAATAAATAGTCATTCTTTTTTAACATCATATTTAGACTTTAATTCTATTGCAGACAGCGAACTTAAATCAAGCATTGAGAAAATGGTTGATATAATTTCAAAAGATTATGCTGGTATTGATATTTTCAAAGTGTCATTTTTCTTTCTTGCTTTTAAGTCATTTCTCAATAAGAATGATAATAATATAGAGTTGCTCAATAATGAAATTGAAGCATTGATAGCGAATGACAAACACAGTGCTTCGTTTATCTTGGCAACGCTTGGTTATACTTTTTCTATTGAAAGTATATATGAAGGATTGCACAAAATATCTAATGCTCCATTGCTTAAATCAACCCAAAGTAAAATTTCAGCTGAAATTGAAAAGCGTAAAAGAATAGAAGCAGAGTTAGAAAAACAGAATGAGCAAGAAAAATCAGCACTCCAACAAGAAAGGCTTAAACAGGATCAAGATAAATTTAAAGAGGAAATAAAACCTGAAGTTGTTGAGACAGTTGCAAAAAGGTCTAATGAAATAGATGTAGAAGAAGTAATTCATACCCCTGCTGAAATTGTTTCTAAACCCATTGTCATTTATGATAATACTGAAAATGCAACGGATTCGGAAATCGAAAAAACCAAGGAGTTTAATGTTGACTTTAAAACTGATAAAGAGCCATTAGCATCAATTGTAACAGAATCTGAAAGAGAAACGCTAACTGTTCAAATTTTTAAAACGTATCTCACAAAAGAGCAAAGTAAACCTAAACAAAAAATATGGTTTGAGCTTTTAGACAATTTCTTTCCCATTAAGCATGATGAAATTACTCTTGAAAGTCTTTTGGATAAATTGGACGCTATACAAGATATTAAAGACAAATTATTGAAAACCAAGAAAGACAGAGAATCAATCAAATCTTTTTTTGACTCATATAAGTAAAATAACAAACTGAGTGTATTCTAATTTAAAGCGGTGTGGCAAAGCCACGAGTTTAATATTTGGGTCGGCTTTATCAAGAATAACGTTCTAATTTATTTTTGCAACTCAAATAGGTTAAATATTAACCTTAGCCAATTATCTATGCTCCTTAAACTATACCTTCAAAACGAAACCCAGCAGCAGGCACGTGCAAGGCTCACTAAAATTTTCAGAGTAAAATTTGGTAATGGCCCTGGTTTAGATTTTATATTCTCTCATAGAATAAGGTTAGCTATGTTTCGTATTAGCTACTTAACAGAGAATATTTTCAGTGATAGAGTAGGGTGCCATTTATTTTTAGAATTGTTTTTGTTGTTTCACGCTACTAATAAATATGAAGAGCAACATACCATTAACTGGATTATGAAATACTACCCAGGAAAATTAGATGCACAGCAAATTATAGCAATACATAAATTAGTGCTTAGATATTCAACCGGGCAAGTTGGATGCTTCTGTTGCTAAACGTGTTGTATTATTATAATGGGTGTTGCACAAGTAATTTGCTCTAATTCAAAAAATGTTTGTAATATTATGATTATGAAAGTATCTACAAAAGCCAATAGGAAATCAACAGAAACTGCATATTTAACAAAGCGTATTATTCAAAGGGCTACTCGTAAAACTTTTATCAATGCATCTGAAAAAGCCATGAAGACATTGGGCTATGTAATAAAAGCTGAAAATGGTTGGGTAGTTAGAGAAAATATAGATGGTACCAAAGAAAAATTACATAAAATAGAAAAAGTAAAACGTACTTCTAAAGTTGTCTTTGATTAAACCTAATCTTCGATTAAGAATTTTTGCAGGCCCCAATGGTTCAGGGAAAAGCACAATTATTCAGGCAGTAAAGAATTATAAAGTAAAAGAAATTCCGGTTGATTTTGGCACTTATATAAATGCCGATGATATTGCAAGGGCTCTTCTCAAGAAACACCTGTCTTTTTCAGAATATTATACGATTACAAATGAAAATGATTTTGTTGATACAGTTGTGAAATCAGGGTTGATTAACGCCCGTTTTCCAAATAAAAAATTTATTGAATCGTTTAATGTTGAGAATAATTATCTAAAACTACTTGCCCCAGAGTATAATGAATTGTTAGCTCAGGTTATAGCTGATTTTTTAAGGAAAAAATTACTGGAAAATAAAAAGAAGTTTTCTTTCGAAACAGTTTTTTCCCACCCTTCTAAATTAGACATTATGAAGGCGGCTTCATTGGCAGGATATAAAGTGTATTTATATTTTGTATCTACCGAATCACCTGAAATAAATAAATATCGAGTAAAAGTAAGAACACAGCAAAACGGTCATGATGTGCCGGAAAGTTTGATAGTGAGCCGATATTACCGTTCATTAGACTTGTTATATGATGCTGCACAACTAGCATATCAAATGTATTTTTTTGACAACTCTCGTGATGGCGAAGATTTTAGATTATTTGCTCATTTTAAACAAAATAAAGAAGGCAAAAAAGATTGGGATGATATAGATGAATCTTCACTGCCCAACTGGTTTATAAAATACTACTTAAATAAAATACCCCAATAAGTTGTACTTCTGTTGCTAAAGTACGCTGTATTATTCCATAGACAATACTCATTTTATACATTCAGAATAATTTTAAAAAATTAATGGCTATTAGCTTGTAGCCCTGTGGAGAAATTTATTCCGAAAAACATAGCCCATTATATTTTCAGAATTGCTTACTTCGTTAACGGAATCAGTTTCCGATTCTGTCAACTATTTT
>CAZIZP010000021.1:0-78170 GCA_964543705.1 uncultured Chitinophagaceae bacterium | reverse complement strand
GGCACAAAGGTTTCTTTAATAGTGCGTGGCGAAACCCAACGCAATAAATTAATCATGCTGCCTGCTTTATCGTTAGTACCCGAACCTCTTGCGCCACCAAAAGGCTGTTGCCCCACTACTGCGCCAGTAGGTTTGTCGTTAATGTAAAAATTGCCCGCAGCATTTTTAAGTTTTTGTGTTGCCAGTTCAATACTATATCGGTCTTGCGAAATAATAGAGCCTGTTAAAGCATACATAGAAGTTTCGTTTACCAAATCGAGTGTTGCTTCAAACTGGTTTTCATCATATACATAAATGGTCAGCACAGGCCCAAACAATTCTTCACACATGGTAACATACTTAGGGTTTTTAGCCAATATTACCGTTGGCTCAATAAAATACCCTTTCGATTTATCGTAGTTGCCACCGGCTATAATTTCAGCATCGGCATCGGTTTTAGCTTTATCGATATAAGAAGCCAGTTTGTTAAAGCTGCGCTCGTTAATCACGGCATTTATAAAGTTGGTAAAATCTTCAGTGCCACCCATTTTCATGCTCTTCAAATCTTCTTGCAAGAAAGTTTTTACATCGTTCCATAAGTTAGTGGGGATATAAGCTCTCGATGCAGCCGAGCATTTCTGCCCCTGGTATTCAAATGCGCCACGCGACAAAGCAGTAGCCACTTCTTTGGCATTAGCCGAAGGATGTGCCACCACAAAATCTTTTCCGCCTGTTTCACCCACAATTCTTGGGTAGCTTTTATAGCGATGAATATTTTCGCCTATCTTTTTCCAGATAGTTTGAAATACTGCTGTAGAGCCGGTGAAGTGAATGCCCGCAAAATCGGGATGCGCAAAAATTACTTCACCAGCCTGTGGCCCATCAGGATAAATTAAATTAATAACGCCATCGGGTACCCCTGCCAGCTTGAAAATTTTCATCAACACATAAGCTGAATAAATTTGGTCTTCACTAGGTTTCCAAACCACCACATTGCCCATCATGGCGGCACTGGTGGGCAGGTTGCCTGCAATAGCCGTAAAGTTGAAAGGCGTTAAGGCAAACACAAAACCTTCTAATGCGCGCCACTCCATGCGGTTCCATATACCTACCGAAGATTCCGGCTGCATACTGTAAATCTCGGTCATGTATTGCACGTTGAAGCGCAAAAAATCTATGATTTCACATGCCGAATCTATTTCAGCCTGAAAAGCATTTTTCGATTGCCCTAACATAGTTGCAGCATTCAATTCAGCACGATAAGGGCCTGCAATTAATTCAGCAGCTTTTAAAAATATGGCAGCACGTTGTTCCCATGCTAAATTTTCCCAATTTGCTTTTGCGGATAATGCTGCATTAATGGCATCGTGAATATGCGTTTCGTTTGCTTTGTAGTAGTAACCCAATAAATGCTGGTGGTCGTGTGGCGGGTGAATACTCATCTTTTCAGTGCTTCTCACTTCCTTGCCGCCAATATACATGGGTATATCTCTTACTTCGGCTCTTAGTTCTCTTAGTTTTTGTTGCAATTCAGCGCGTTCTGGCGAATTGGGAGCATATTGCTTTATGGGTTCGTTAACAGCTTTGGGTACTTTGAAAAATCCGGCAGTCATAAAAAATAATTTTATCAGCTACCAAAGATACTAAAACTGAAATGCTGACTTTGTAAGGATAGTTACTTACTTAAAATCAGCATTTCAGTTAGCTCATATTTTATGTTGAATAAGAAACACTACAATAGAAATAATAAAATTTTGCCAAATGGTTTTCCGGCAAAATTTATTTTACAATCTGTAATTATATTATTCTGGTCTTATTGCAAACTCAACCAGCTTGCCATTAATAAGCATTGAAGCTTTATCAGGTCTTAACTTTCCAATTTCAAGCGTTTCGTGGCTAAATTTAGTATGATTTGTAATGTTCAGTTTATTACAATTAGTTAAAGTGTAAGTTAAACTGTCTGTTGAATTACGCTTCATACATTTCCCCATAGAAGAAAAGTAAATACCATTTTCTTTGGTTTCGCCCACCTGATACCACCACCGATCTACTAAATCGGCTTCAAAAACTTTGCAATTTGGTGTAAGAATGTTGTTGTTAAGTGAGCAGGCGTGAAAAACCGCCAAAATAAACGCCACAACCGTTAGGTAGAAAAACTTCTTCATCATAAAAACCTCCCCTCATTTAATCGTTCTACAAATAGATAATTTCTTTTTACGGTTTCAATGTATAATAGTTTCAGCATAAAGTCAAGGGTTTATTTATTTTTGATGAAATTATTTTTTGGTATGAGCAAATATTTGAACGAATTAATTAACAGAGTAAAGAAAGGTAATAATGTTTTTATTGCCCCTAATGCTTATGTTTTAGGCAATGTAACTTTAGGTAATGATGTTTCTGTTTGGTATGGAGCGGTGCTTCGTGCTGATTTTGATCATATTGAAATTGGTGATAGAACCAATATTCAGGAGGGTGTTTTAATGCACGTTGACCACGGCACACCTATTAAAGTTGGAGAAGATAATGTGATTGGTCATGGGGCTATTCTGCATGGTTGTACTATTGGCAATTATAATTTAATTGGCATGCGCGCTACCATTATGAATAATGCAAAAATTGGTAATGGCTGTGTTATAGGTGCGCACGCACTAGTTACTGAAAATATGGTTGTACCCGATTATTCTATGGTATTAGGTTCGCCAGGAAAAATTGTTAAAACGCTGCCTGAAGAAGTGAAATTTGGAGTATTGGCAGGTGTGGAAGAATATCTTAGTGAAGCCAAAAAATACCTGGAAGAATAATTGCATTGAGCCACAATACATTGAAAATATTAGTCATTCGCTTTAGCTCTATAGGCGATATTGTTTTAACCTCTCCGGTTGTGCGATGTGTTCATCAACAATTACCTGATGCTGAAATTTATTTTCTCACAAAGAAACAGTTTCAGCCTGTTATGGCAAACAACCCGCATATTCACCAAGTATTTTATTTTGAAAACAATTTAATTGAAACTATTTCTGCTATAAAAAACACAGGCGTTGATTACATTATTGACCTGCACAATAACTTAAGAAGCAGAATAATTACGGCTGCTTTTCCGCTTGCCAAAGTTTTTCGTTTCAACAAGCTAAATGCTGAAAAATGGTTGCTTACCAGTTTTAAAATTAACCGCTTGCCCAACATTCATATAGTTGACCGCTACTTTGAAACCGTTTCAGCATTAGGAGTAAAAAACGATAATGAGGGATTAGATTTTTTTATAGCTCAGCAAGATATTTTCAATATTAAAAGCTTGCCCGAAACACATCAAAAAGGATATTTGGTTTTTTCTGTTGGCGGGCAACACAATACCAAAAAAATGCCCCTGCATCAGTGGCAAAAACTTGCTGCTGAAATAAATTTTCCTATTATAGTTTTAGGCGGAAATGATGAATGGGAAACAGGAGAAGCATTAAGCAAGGTAAATAATAACCTCATAAATTTCTGCGGAAAAACATCTTTAGCACAATCAGCATCATTAATACAACATGCTGAAATGATTGTTACTCACGATACCGGATTAATGCATATTGCCGCAGCATTTAAAAAGCCAGTTTTGGCTATTTGGGGAAATACCATTCCGGAATTGGGTATGTATGCTTACTTCGGGAAAAATCCGGTTTCTAATTTTCAGGCAGAAGTAAAAGGCCTAAACTGTCGCCCCTGCTCAAAATTAGGATATAATAAATGCCCCGAAGGGCATTTCAATTGTATGGAGCAGCAAGATATAGCTGCTATGGCTTTATTTGTGAGAGCGAATCTTCCTCTTGCATTTCCAAAAGCGTAACAATCATTTCTAAATCTGCATTTTCTTCGGCTATATAAGGTTCTTTTAAATTATAGTCATATTTCTTTGCCCAAATATTCCAAAAAAATGCAGCAGTGGGGCTTTTCAGGTCTTTAATTAGCTGATAGCAATTGTTTCCGGTTTCGCGGTTAATCAACTTTATTAATACCTTCCCTTGATTTACAGTCAGATTTTTCAATTTTTCTTCAAACTCTTCTTTTAGTTCGGCTTCTTTTTTGTTCAAATATTTATTTTGCTTTCTTTTTTTATCAATTCCGTCTAAATCTTTATTTATTTGCTGATGTAAAGCACCTGCCATTTTTGCATAAGGATACACTGCGGTAACGTAACGTCTCAGCTTTATAAATTCAGCTTCTTCAGCCCAACTGTTAAAGCGTTTTTTTGAAATTACATCTATTGGTTTTAAAGTTGATGCTATTAGCAGTGTATCGTTGCCCTCAACAACTTCTTTAAGCTCTACATTCTTTTGGGCAACACCTGTATTTATGAAGGCTGAAAAGACTAAAATTATAATGATAAGTTTCATGGCAATTTTTTTATTAATACAACAGAACAATTTATATGCCAAATCTTCGTTAATCCTTTTTTTATTTAAAAATTTTCTATTAATATTCTACAAGTTAAAGTTTTTTTAAATTAAAATGAAAGGCTGAATTTTTGCTTAAAGTATTGCCAAATATTTTAGCTTTGCATTAAAATTATCTTAAACCCAAAACCCAAAAACTATGAAAAAGAATTTTGTATTATTTTCTGCAATCGTTGGTGGAGCTTTGTTTTTTCAAGGCTGCCAAAACGTAGAAGAAGCTGTTAGCAAAGCAAAAGAAGAAGTTAAAGCTGAATACGAAGCTAAAATTGAAGCATTAACTACTGAATGGCAAGGAAATCTTGATTTAGTTACAGGTGAAAGAGATTCTTTACAAACAGTATTAGATTCTTTATTGGCTCCAAAAGAAGCTCCGGTAGCATCTGCTAAAAAGCCTTCAACTAAAAAACCTTCGACTACCACTACAACTAAGCCTGCTGAGCCTACTAGCCCTAAAGTAGATGTTGGTCAGCAATCTGGCGGAAAAGATAAGTTAGATGTTGGTCAAAAGTCTGGTGGTACAGGAAAATTGAAAGTGAACTAATTTTCACTTGTTCATTAAATAAAAAACCTCCCGAATTTTCGGGAGGTTTTTTATTGCACTAACTCAATAAATTATAGAGTAATAGTGAATGAGCAGTTATCAGAAGCACCACCGGCAGAAACTGTATAAGTTACAGCACCAGATGAAGAAATGCTACCAGAAATAGTACCGCTACCAAAAGCTTGGTTAGGAATGGTAATACCGCCATCACTGTTAACATCACCATTAACTAATAAACCAGCATTATACATGTTTAAAATGGTAACTTTTGTGTCATCAGTAGCTACAGCAGCAATGGTAATAGAATAAGTGTCACCACCCGAACTGCAAATTTCAGCAGCATTAAATGTTCCTACAAACTTAGCTCTTACTAAAGTTTCGCAAGATGTACCTTCATAACCTGTTGGGCATAAGCAGAAGCAATCTTCACCATCTTCAGTTGGAACACCACTGTTTTCACAAGTTGTGTCTTTACATGGATCGCTGGTACAAGAATTCAAAGACAATAATGACATGCTAGTCACAATTGCTAAACCTAAAAAGGTTGTTGTAATTTTTTTCATAGTTTTCTGTTTTTGGTTTTAAATATTTCGAGTCAAAAATAATCACACCAAGTTCAATTACAATATTTTTCTAAGAAAAAAATAACTAACATTAGTTGTCTGCTGTATTTATTTACATACAAGGCAAAAAAAGTTTACTGAAATTGCTTTTATTTAATGCCCTTAATGTACTCGCAAATTATATTGATAGACAGTTGTTTATGATGGTTTAATTACAGTTTAAGGTGTACCTAAAACACACTAAAATCTCTTTAAAACATACAAATAAGTGTTGCTTTAAATTTACATTAATAAATTCGCTGTCCAAAAGCCAAAACAAAACCATGTTCCAAAAATACTTTTCAATTGTTAGTTCACTTGTTTTTTTGTTATTTACTACAAGTGTTTTTGCTCAAAATAACTGGCAAACTGTTTCAGAAAAACAAAATGTTACCATTCAATCTAAAAAAGCCGATTGTAATGATGTGGCAAATGGTATTCACAAAGAATTAATTCTACTAAAGTTTGAAAACAAAAACAGTTTTCCTGTAAATATTTCCTTTCGAAAAGAATTATGGTACAATGGCAATTGTATTAATTGCAATAGTAATTCTAACGAACATATTATTTCTGTTACTTTAAAACCTAATGAAATTTTAGAGGGTAATTGCAAAAGCAGTAAGCAATTACAAATTTTTTCAAAAATGTTGAATTTGAAAAAATCAGAACTCAGCCATTTTGAGTTAAAAGATATTACTGTAAATCCTGTTAAATAATTTATTCAATTTACATTTTAGAAAATGAAAAGTTCCTTCCTTTTTACATTGCTAAGTGTTTCGCTGTTTGTTAATGCTATTTATGCTCAGTGTATTGTTACGCCATCTTCACCTGTTGATACAGTAGTTTGTGGTGATTGTATAAATCTATCCGTTTTCGGAAGAGGACAAGGCGATGTGGTATTTGCTGAAAATTTCAATTCAGGTACACCCACCGGGTGGGCTTTTACACAACAAGCAACCTTTACTAATCCGTGCAGTCCACAAGGAGTAGATGGCACAACACATATTTGGTTTGGGAACAGTTCAGGTGTTCCAAGAACTTTAAGAACAGTGAATTATGATTTTAGTGGTGCTACAGCCGGAGCAACAGTATGTTTCGATATGTTGTTTTCTACACAAGGCGACAATGCCCCATGTGAAGGGCCTGATGAACCCGATGAAGGCGTTTATTTGCAATATTCAATAGATAATGGTGCTACATGGGTAACATTAAACTATTTCGACCCTAATGGCGGAAATGATCCACAGCTTGTTAACTGGAATAACTGGTGCTTTCAATTACCTCAAGCAGCTTTAACTTCATCTACTTCTATTCGTTGGTTTCAGGATAATGACTCGGGTGCTGATTTTGACCATTGGGGAATTGACAATGTAATTATTTATTTCAACGATCCCACTTTTACTATTACAGTAACAGGTAATGGCATCAATTATTCATTTCCGCAGGGAAGCAGTGGGGGAGAAGTGCCTCAGGCAATTTGTCCGAGAACTACAGAAACATACACATTTACAATGACTAACACGCAAGGAGCAACCTGCACAACAGATATTACTGTTTACAGCAGAAATCCTGAAGTGTTTGTTAGTGCTGAAAAAGATACAGCCATTTGTCCGGGTAATTGTGTTGAAATTAATGCTGAGGCGAAAGTTATTAAGAGTCCTGCTAAGGTTATTACATTTTCTAATAATGAATTTCAGCCTATTGCAAGTACTTTTGGTTCGGTTACTGCTATTAATATTAATACACAAGGCTTAAACCAAACTACGGTTCAGCCGGGTTTAATCGAGTCGGTTTGTATAGATAATCTTACTTTTTTTGGAGCCAACTTTTTTCCTCCGGGTCAGGTTGGCATTGAAGCCTTAGAATTGGCTTTAGTTTGTCCTGATGGAACAAGAATAATTTTAGTTCCTTCAGGAGTTACAACAGGAACGCAAACATCGGGCTATGCCAATACTTGTTTTGTTCCTGCCGGTGGTAATAATATTGCTTCAGGCACCACACCTTACACGGGAAATTTTAGTCCAAATCAGCCATTTTCAAATTTAAATGGCTGTACTGCCAATGGCCTATGGAGTTTGGAAGTAAGAATGACTTCTGCCGCAGGATTTGGTTTCGGTACTTTCTTTGGCTGGAACATAACTTTTGATGATCCTGAAATTAGTTATCCCGGAAATTTCTCGTGGAATCCTACTTCAGGAATGACAGGTGAAACTACTTTGAATCCTACAGTTTGTCCAACTTCGGCTACAACTTACACTATAACAGCAAGTGATACAGCAAATTGTGTAACAAGAGATGCGCAGGTTTCTGTTACCATAGACCCTACATGTTGCGATATTCAGTTTACTGCAACGGCAACTGCCGCTAATTGTACTGCTGCTGATGGTGGTATAAATTTAAATATGTTGGTAGGCTCGGGTGATTATACATTTTCATGGAGTAATGGTGCTACTACACAAAACGTAAATAATGTTATAGCCGGAAACTATACGGTAACAGTTACTGATTTGGTTCAGAATTGTTCTAAAGACACGACCATAGTTGTTGAAAGCGTTTCAACTTTGGAAGTAGATATTAGTAATATTATTAACCCTTCTTGTTTGGCTAATGACGGAAGTTTTGAGGTAACTATTTCGGGTGGCAATGCTCCTTTCAGTGCAATAGTTACTAACGGTGCAAATCAAATACAATTGCCTGTTCAAGGTGCGGGAACATACTCGTTAAATAATTTATCACCTGGCAATTATGTTATTGAAGTTACTGATGATTTTGGTTGTGTTGAAACAGATAGTATCACTTTAGCTGTTCCTGATAAGCCTGAAATTACTTTAGTTACAGCAATAAACCTGAATTGCTTTAACGATGAAAGCGGTGAAATTACTGTTGATGTTTCAGGAGGTGAAGCACCTTATTTATTTAACTGGAGCAATGGAGCAACTACGCAAAATATTGATGGTTTAGAGGCAAACGATTATACTTTAATTGTTGTTGATAATGCTTCATGCAGCGATACTTTAGAAGTAACCATTTCCGAACCTGATGAATTAATTGCTGAAGGATTACAAATGGATATTTTGTGTTTTGGTGATAATAATGGTGCAATAGATGTTACTGTAAATGGAGGCACAACTCCATATACTTTTAATTGGAATACAGGAGATTTAACTGAAGATTTAGATTCTTTGGCTGAGGGCTTATACAATGTTGTTATTACCGATGCTAATGGCTGTGAAACAGATTTAGGTTTTGAACTTACTGAACCCGGAGCACTGGAATTTGAAACTGTAATTACTGCTGCTGAATGTGGAGAGAGTAATGGTGGGGTAGTGGTGAACTTATTGTCAGGTGGTGTGCCACAATATACATTTGAGTGGAACAATGGTAATAGCCCTAATCTTGAAAACGTAGCTGTAGGCTTTTATTCTGTAACTTTAACCGATGGAAATGGCTGCACTGCATCCAGAACCGTTTATGTTCCTAATCTTAATGCGCCAGAAGTTACTTTAGATTCTTTGGCTAATGTAACATGCAATGGTGGCAATAACGGATATGCTTCCGTTTCAGTTTCAGAAGGCGTTATACCTTATGTGTTTGAATGGGTAAATACCATAAGTTCAGATACATTTGCTTCAAATCTTTCAGCAGGAAATTATTTATTTCAGGTTACTGATGCAGAAGGATGTATTACACAGTTGAGTATTGATATTCAAGAACCAGCACCATTGACATTATCAGTTATCTCTGTTAATACTGAATGTGAGCAAACCAATGGCTCAATTGATATAGCAATTTCCGGAGGAACTTCTCCTTATGAGTTCTTGTGGAGTAATGCTGAAACTACAGAAGATATTTCAGGCTTAGCAGCGGGAGATTATTCACTAACGGTTACTGATGTAAATGAATGTGAACAAACATCGTCTATAATTACCATTGGAATTGACGGAACGTTACCCGAGCCAATAATTACCGTAAATGGTACAATTCCTTTTTGCGAAGGAGACAGTGTTACACTCATTTCAAATAATATTGATGGCAATATTTGGAATACAGGAGCAACAACACAATCAATTACAGTTTCTCAGGCAGGAGATTATTCGGTGTTTGTTTCAAGAAACGATTGTGAAAGTGAAAGTTCTGATACTATATCTGTTTTTGTTACTCCAATACCTGATGCACCTGTTATTTCTGTAAATGGACCGCTTACTTTTTGTGAAGGCGAAAACGTTGTGTTAACTTCTAGTTATACTTCAGGAAATACATGGAATACTAATGAAACCTCACAAAGTATCACAGCTACTCAATCTGGTAGCTATTCAGTTTCTGCTGTGGTGAATGGTTGTCCCAGCCCTGTTTCAGAACCTGTAGATGTAACTGTAAATGCTATTCCACAGGTAAATATTTCTTCAGAAGAAGATGCAGTATGTGAAGGCGGAAGCTTGGTGTTGCAGGCTCTTCCGGAAGCAGATACATATCTTTGGAGTAATGGCGCAACTACTCAATCATCGGAAATTTCTTCTGGAGGAATTTACAGTGTTACAGTTTCAACAGCTGGCTGTAATAATATTGCTGAAATAGAAATTGAAAGTACACTTCTCCCTTCAGTAAGCCTTGGAGAAGATACAACAATTTGTGATGGCGAGTCATTGGTATTAAATGCGTTTAGTAACGTAGCAGAAAGCTACAACTGGAGCACGGCTGAAAACACTTCTGAAATAACTGTTTCTTCTGAAGGGCTATACAGTGTAGCTGTAAGCAATATTTGTGGTACAATTACTGATGAAATTCAGGTTAATATTGAAGGATGCGCATGTAGATTAATGTTGCCTGATGCCTTTACCCCTGATGGAGATGGGAAAAACGATGTATTTAAAGCATCATATGATTGTAGTATAAGTAATTATTTAATTAGAATTTATAACCGTTGGGGGCAATTAGTATTTGAGACAAATAATCCTGACTCAGGCTGGGACGGTTTCTTTGAAAATTCTGAGCAGCCGATTGGCACCTATGTGTATTATGTTGAATATACAGGCATTGAGGGCAGAACATCAGAAAAACGAAGTTTAAAAGGTGCATTAACGCTTATAAGATAATTTTTTATAATTCATAATAGGAATAATAAAGTTGGTTTGGTTTATTTTTTTGTAAAACAATTGGTAATTACTACTTTTGACAGCTTGATTATCAACTATTTTAAACCAACCCAACTAAAATTTTATTAATGGCTAACAACAGGTTTGTTTATTTCGCTTTTTTATTGTTTTCAGTTTTGGCAATGTTAAAGCCTAATGAATTGAAAGCAACTCATGCTCAAGGTGCTGACTTTTCATATCAATGTCTTGGTGGAGATTCTTTTAAAATTAGTCTTTCATTTTTTAGAGACTGTAACGGTATTGATGAACCGACTACGGCACTTGTAAACTTAAGCTCGGTTTCTTGCGGAGCAAACCTGAATGTTACTTTACAGCCAGATGCACCTGCTGCGGAAGTTTCTAGCCAGTTTTTATGCCCCTCTCAGGTAGGAAATAGTGCTTGTAACGGTGGAAATCTGCCTGGTACAACACTAACAACATATTCGGCTATAGTAGTATTGCCGCAAGAATGTAACGATTGGGTTGTTAGTTACGACCTGTGTTGCAGAAATGACCTCATTACAAACCTTTCATCTCCTGGTACCTATGATTTGTATGTGTCATCAACAATAAATAATACTAATAACAACGCTTTTTGTAACAGTTCACCAACCTATGGAAGCCTACCCATTGTGTATGCTTGTTCTGGAAGACCATTTAGTTATAATCCGGCAGCAGTTGACCCTGATGGAGATTCATTATCATTTACATTAATCAACCCTTTAGCAGACCCGGGACAAAATATCCCCTATACAAGTGGTGCTTTTAACCCAAATAATCCATTGAACACTACAACACCTCCCGGATTTGTTTTTGACCCTCTTACAGGACAAATGAATTTTACCCCTACAGGTATTCAGGCTGCGGTGATTACTACATTAGTTAGAGAGTACAGAAACGGTGTTTTAGTAGGTACTACAATTAGAGATTTACAAGTGGTAACTGTTAACTGTGGCGCAGGAACGCCTCCAACACTTTCAAATATTGATAGTTTGTCCGGGGGGAGCTCAGTTGACTCTTTAACTGTTTCGGTATGTCCTGGTGATGAGGTGCGTTTTGTTATTCAGGCAAATGATAACCCCGGTGATATTCTTACACTTACAACCAATGTTGGGCAAACGATTCCGGATGCTGACTTCTTTATAATTAATTTAGGAAATGTAATTAGAGGGAGCTTCACTTGGGTGCCAACAGCATTAGACACAGGGATAAATTTCTTTACTGTTACAATATCTGATAGTTTAAGTTGCCCTATTCGATCTACAATTACTAAAAGTTATATTATTAATGTACTTAGTGGTACGTCTGCCGGGCCTGATTTAACCTATTGTGAATCGGGAGGCCCTGTCCAGTTAGGTGCTTTAGGAGGAAATACTTTTACATGGTCACCGGCCGATGGTTTAAGTAATCCTAATATTGCAAATCCAACAGCTTCTCCTTCGGTAACAACAACGTATATCGTACAAAGCGATTTAAGTTCGCAATGTAAGAATAGAGATACAGTAACTGTTTTTAAAGTAGATGACTTTTTATATTCAATTTCTAATGATACTTCCATTTGTTTAAACGGTTCCGTTCCATTAGTTATTACAACCGATCCTCAGTATGCTCCGTATCAATATTTTTGGACACCTCCCGGCTCTTTAAATGTGAATACTATTTCAAGTCCTACTGCCACTCCTCAGCAAACAACAACTTATCAGGCTATAATTACTTCTACCAATGGTTGTAGAGTAACTGATTCTGTTACTGTAACAATTAGCGGTGCAGGACCTTTGGTTACTATTACGCCAGATAAAAATGATGTTTGTCCGGGCGATACAGTTCAATTAACCGCACAAATTTTCGACTTACAATGTGGACCAACAATTGCGAGCTGTTCAGCTCAAAATCCGCCTACATTAAAAAGTTATGGAACAGGAACTGCCACCAGCAATACAGGTGCAACTCCTTTTCAAGGTAACAGTACAGATGCAAGAACACAGATACTTTACAGAGCCTCTGAGTTAAACTCCGCAGGTATTACAACAGGAACTATTGTTGGGATTACTATGAATATAGGGACTTTTACAAGTTTCAGAGCCTATGAGAATTTTACTATAAAATTGGGTTGCACTTCTGAAACTAGTTTATCTACAGCTACAGGTTTTCTTCCTGTATCTACTGTAGTTTTCGGGCCTACCAATATCACTACACAAAATGGTGTAAACAATTTTACTTTTAGCCAGCCTTATGATTGGGATGGTATTTCGAACTTAGTTATTGAAATATGCTATGATAATGCTTCTTTAAGCCCTGGTGGAAATGATCAGGTTGTAGTAACCAATACAAATTACACTTCAATGATGAGGAATTTTGGTAACAACACAACCGGTTGTACTTTAAATGCTTCATTTACTTATCAGGAAGTTCCAAATACACAATTTAGAATTTGTAATCCATTACCAAGAAATTATGCTATTAACTGGATACCTACTACCGGACTTTCAGACCCAAATAGTTTAACGCCAACAGTTGTTGTTAATGACAATGTTTCATATCAGCTAAATGTAGATGACGGACAGTGTGTAAGTGTAGCAAGTGTTGACTTAAGAATTGATGATAGTTATAATATTGAAGCATCATTAGACCCTAACTATCAATGTGGTGATGAAACTGTTCAGCTTTTTTCAACTGTTACCGGTAATCCGCCAGTTGCCTCATTGCCTTGTGGAGCCAACGGAACGCCATGTGCTTCACCGATTTTATACACAGTTGGTACAGGAAACGTAAGTAATACCTCTACCTCATATCCTGCACCTTTTGGTGATTTTTGGGAAAGTACAAGACAGCAGTATTTATATAGAGCCAATGAATTAGTTGCACAAGGCATTACCTCGGGAACTATTTCTTCCATTGCATTTAATATAAGTTCTATACCTACAGGTGCAACTACTGTTTATAGAAATTATACTGTTAAAATTATTTGTACCAATTTGAATACACTGAATCCAGCTTCTTTTGTTCCTGGTGCAGTTACAGTATTTAACCCTAAAACAGTTAATATTACCACAGGCTGGAATAATTTACCTTTAGACCTGCCTTATGATTGGGATGGTGTTTCTAATATTATTATTGAAGTTTGTCATAACAATGACACAAACCCGTTAACATTTCAGTTTACTGATAACGCAATTTCGCCAAGCACAAATGTTGGTTATACTGCTTCAGTTTGGAGCTTAGTTGATGATGAAAATGCTTGTCCGCTTACAAGTACTTCAGGTTCTTCAAATAATAGACCTAACACTAGATTTTTCTCTTGTACACCTACATTTAATCAGGAAACCATTGCATGGACTCCATCAAATACTTTAAATAATGCTACAATTGCAAATCCTATAGCTACACCTACAGGAACTACTACTTACACGGTTGAATATACCTTTGTAAATGGTTGTGTAAAAAGAGATTCAGTTACAGTATCACCTACTAATTTCGATGCAATTGTTTCAAATGACACTTCAATTTGTGAAGGAAGTTCTGTAACATTAGCTGTAACCGGTGGAAATACTTATGAATGGACACCCGCAACTGGTTTAAATAATACTAATAGTGCTTCCGTTATCGCAACTCCTAGCGAAACATCGACTTATATTGTTACTACTACAGATAATGCTACCGGTTGTATTGACAGAGACACAATTACAGTAACTGTGAATCCGCTACCTCAAATTGCTTTTACAGGTGCAAATGAAATTTGTTTTACAGATGAAGCTACAATTGATGCAGGTTCGGGTTTCGTTACTTACTTATGGCAGCCTAATGGAGAAACAACACAATCAATCACCGTAAGTACAGCAGGAACTTATGTTGTTACAGTTACTGATGCTAATGGATGTGAGAATACTGACGAAGTTACTTTAATAGTTGGTGTGCCTCCTGTAGTTGATTTGGGCTCCGATTTGGCAGGTTGTTCCGGTGATGAATTTACATTAGATGCTGGTGCAGGTTTTGAAACTTATACATGGAATAATACTGAGACAACTCAGGAAATTACCGTATCTGAAAGTGGAACTTATGTTGTAGTGGTTGCTGACGAAGTTGGTTGTACCGGAAGAGATACGGTTAATGTTACAATTTTTGAAACAAACCTTTCTTTAGGAAATGATACTACAATTTGTAACGGAGAATTTCTAAGTCTTGTTGCAGGTCCAAATGGTCCTGATTATTTATGGTCAACTAATGAAACTACTTCAAGTATATTAGTGTCTTCAACAGATACTTATAGTGTTACTGTAACCGTTTCTGGGACAACAACTTGTACTGCCTCTGATGAAATAGTGGTTACTGTTAATGAGCCTGTTGTTGTAGATTTAGGTTCCAACAATATAACTTGTAGTGGCAATCCACTTGTTTTAGATGCCGGAGCTGATTTTGCTTCTTACGCCTGGTCTCCAAGTGGAGAAACAACACAAACTATTGAAGTATTTAATGCAGGGCTTTATTCTGTAACGGTTACTGATCAGTTTGGCTGTGAAGGTTCTGATGTTTTATCAGTTATAGATGTAAATCCAACAGTTAACGCGGGTGCACCAGTACGTAATTTGTGTCAAGGAGAAACTGCTACCATAGTTGCAGTTTCAAATACGCCTAACATAAATTATTCATGGACACCCGGAAATCAAACTACCGCTTCTATTACTGTTTCTGATGCTGGCACATACATCGTAACGGCTACTGACGCTAACGGGTGTTTTGGTAGGGATACTGTAGTGGTTACTGTATTTGCCAATCCTGTTCCTGATTTAGGTGCTGAAAGAAATATTTGTGGCAATGAATCTGCTACACTTTCAACATCAGGAACTTTCAGTTCTTATGAATGGAGTACTAATGAAACCACTTCAACAATTTCGGTTAGTAGTGAAGGAAGTTACAGTGTAACCGTAACCGATGCCAATGGTTGTACAGGTATGTCTTCAGTACAGGTTAATGTGCTTAGTGAAATTAATTTTAATCTAACTGACTTTACTTTATGTAGTGGAGACGAGACTACTATTACTGCCCCTGATAATTTTGAAAGCTATGAGTGGTCAAATGGTTCTACTACCCAATCTATTACCGTTGGTGCCCAGGGAGTTTACAGTGTTGAAGTAACCGATGTTAATGGGTGTTCAGGAAGTGCTTCTTCAACTGTTTCGTTTATTGTTTATGCTTTAGACGCAACTGCTACTCCTACAACAATAAATAAGGGTGAAACTACACAATTAAATGTTACTGTTTCCGGAGGTTCAGGAAATTATACATACTCATGGACTCCAACAACGGGGTTAGATGATAATGCAATTGCCAATCCTACTGCTACTCCGGAAGACACTACCGTTTATACCGTTGTTGTTGTAGATGCTGAAACAGAATGTGCTGTGGGTACTGATTCAGTTTTAGTAGAGGTTATTCTTGAAAGCAGATTTGCAGTTCCTGATGCATTTACACCAGATGGCGATGGAAGAAATGACTTGTTTGAAATTTATACTTCGGGAAATATAACCGTTTCTGAATTCAAAATTTATAACCGTTGGGGCGAACTTATTCACGATGCCACCAATGGATGGGATGGTACTTATAAAGGCGAACCTCAACCGGTAGGCACATACGGATATTATGCTGTACTTATTAAAGATGATGGTTCTAAAGAAATTATTAAAAACGCATTTACACTAATCAGATAATAAAAACCTAAACCAATTTGTGATGTTAAAAAAATTAGTTGTATCAATACTTGTAGCTTACTCTTTAGGAGTTCAGGCACAGGATATTCACTTCTCTCAATTTTATGCTTCCCCTTTAAACTTAAATCCTTCATTAACCGGTAAAGTAAATGGAGATTACCGTGTTGCCGGTATTTATCGTGGTCAATGGTTTAGTGTGGGCGATAAAACCTATCAAACACCTTCATTATCATTCGATATGCCTTTTGTAGTGGGTAAGAAAAAGAAAGATGCTATTGGTGCCGGTTTAAATATTGTTGCCGACAGAACAAACGGTGGCAGATTTAATACTACAGGTGTGTACCTTTCTTCTGCATACCATAAAGGTTTGGGCAAAGAAAGTAAACACCAGTTATCACTTGGGGTTCAGGGTGGATACGTAATGAGGCAGTTAAAATCGAACGATTTTACTTTTGGCGACCAGATTACTAATGGTCAATTAAATGGAAATCCGACTTCTGAAAACTTCGCTAACAATAATCGCAATTATTTTGATATAAACGTGGGCTTGTTCTACAATGGGCAGCTAACTAAAAAATTAATGTTTTTTGCAGGTTACAGTTTTTATCATTTAACTACACCTACTGAAGAGTTTTTAGCCAATTCTAATAACGAGTTACCAAGCAGACAAGTAGTTCACGGTGGGTTACAATGGGATGTAGCACCAAAGTTTAGTTTATATCCGGGAGTGTTATTTCAATTGCAACAAAAGGCACAAGAAGTTAATTTCGGAAATAATTTCGGTTGGCACTTCCTGAATAAAGAAAATAAAAAAGCCACTTTATTTTTTGGTGGTTGGTATCGTTTAGGTGATGCAGCTATTGCGATGTTAGGTATTGAGTATAATCGATTCCGTGTTGGTGCCAGCTATGATTTTACAACTAGTGATTTAAATAATGCCAACAATTTAAGAGGTGGGTTTGAAATTTCAGCCATATATGTAGGCTTGTTTAGCAAACCTTCAGATAATAATATTTTCCTATTCTGCCCTAGATACTAATAATTATTTTCAGAAAAGCATTATATAAAATAAAAGCTATTACAAAACCGAAACCGAAAAAATGATGAACCGATATTTTGCATTTTTATTTGCACTTTTGATTCCAGCTTTATCAATAGCTCAAACCGAGCAAACCGACCCAAGAACAGAAAAGCAAAAAAACCTTCGCCCAAGAAAAAAGTATAAACTGGCTAATAGCCTTTTTGAAAAAGGCAGTTATTTTAATGCACTTACCTATTATCAGGAAGTGTATGAGAAAAAAAACAATAAAGTGCAGGCATTAGAGCGTTCCGCTTATTTAAATTATGTATTAAGAGATTATAAATCGGCAGAAGCCAGCTATAAAAATCTTTTAGAGCACGAAAAGGGGTTAAAGAAATATCCTAATACCCGCTATATGTATGCATTGCAGTTAAAGTATAACGGAAAGTATGAAGAAGCTAAAACAGCTTTTGAAGAATTTAAAAAAGAATATGCTGAAAATGATGCATCTGCTATGAAGAAATTAGCAGATAAACATATTGAAGGCTGTAACTTAGCACAAGAATTATTAAAAAATCCTGATAGAGTAAAAATTGAGCATTTAGGCAGAGATGTAAATAATCCCTATACTGATTTTTCTCCAAGTATGCATGGCAGTCAGAATGAAATTGTATTTGGTTCTATTCGTTCCGACACCGTATTAAATCTTGCCAAAATGGGTGAGCAAGACTACAAATCGAAATTATACAATGCCAAGTACGAAGGCGGGAAATGGCAAACTACACTTATGCCTCAGCCGTTTAATACTTCCGAATTTCATAGTGGAAATGGTGTGTATTCTGATGATAAATCCAAATTTTATTTTACTCGCTGTTCAGAAAGTGAGAATTTAAAAATGGTTTGTCAGATATATATTAGCAATTATGAAAACGGCAAATGGTCAGAGCCTGTAAAGTTAGGTACTTCTGTAAATGCTGAAAATGCTACAACTACTCAGCCGGCATTATCTAAAGCTTCAGATGGAAAAGAAATTCTTTATTTTGTTACTGATAGAAAAGGTGGGCAAGGAGGCCTAGATATATGGTATGCTGTAAGTAATGGTAAAAATTCTTTTGGTGCAGCTACCAATTTAGGGAGCGCTATAAATACCTCACAAGATGAAATTACACCGTTCTATCATGAAGGTTCAAAAACTTTGTATTTCTCATCTAATGGCCATGCGAATGTAGGTGGCTTTGATATTTTTGCGGCAGAGGGAAAAGAAAAAGACTGGAAAACACCTTTAAACATCGGTTTTCCAATAAATTCTAGTGTTGATGATATCTATTACTCACTTTGGAAAGATAACAAAAGTGGTTATTTTGTTTCTAACAGAGCAGGAGGTTTTAACTTAAAAAGTGAAACTTGCTGTGATGATATCTATAAATCTACTTTAATCAGAGATGTATATGTAAAAGGCTATGTTGCTGCTAAAAATGCACCAGAAACACCAATCGTAGGTGCCAATGTAAGTTTCTTCGAAAAAAATATGTTCGATGGTTCATTGAATTCAGTTGGTAATTTTACTACAGGTGAAGACCCATATTTTGTAGTTACTGTTGACCCTGAAAAAACATATCAGGTTAATAGTACTAAAGCAGGTTATTGGGGCGGTGAAGAAATTTTTGAAGCCAGAAAAGAAAAAGTAGTAGGCGATACTATTTACAAAGTATTTTTCATTGAAGAAATTGCCAAGCGCAAATTGGTGCTGAAGCGTATTTATTATGAGTTTGATAAATATAATATTCGTCCGCAAGAGAAAAAGAGCTTAGATTCTGTGGCACTTGTGTTACAAGATAACCCTACATGGACTATTGAAATTTATGGGCACACCGATGCCAGAGGCACTGATGATTACAACATGAGATTAGGTAAAGACAGGGCACAGTCGGCTGCTGATTATTTGGTTGCGCGCCATAAAATCGAGTTAAATAGAATGAGTTTAGTATCGAAGGGCGAATCAGAACCAAGACTACCAAACGAAAATCCTGATGGAACAGATAACCCGCTTGGTAGGGCCAATAATAGACGTGTTGAATTCAAGATTAACAGCAATGATAAAACTTATGAAGTCGATATTGAATACAGCAATAATGAAAGAAAAGACACCAAGTAATTTTTAATTTGAAAAATAAATTGAAATCCCGAATCATTTGCGATTCGGGATTTTTTTTATTGCTAATTGGTTGCATTATACAACCAAGTTGCAGATATGTTTGTCTATTGTTAGTTCTTGTTAAATAATTAAGAACATTTACTCATTTTCATAATCCTAAATACCCACAATATATAAAGCAATTACTTTTGCACTTGCCATGAACTACTATATTCAGTTTAATCGTATTATCATCTTGCTTTCAATTGTATTAGTTACTTTTTTTTCTACTGAAACTAGTATAGCACAAAATAAATTTACTGTTAGTGGTTATGTAAAGGATAAAAAAAATGGAGAATCGCTTTTGGGTGTAAACGTATATGCTAAAGAAAATCTCAGGGGAGCCAGTACTAATGAGTTTGGGTTTTATTCGCTTACCTTACCACAAGGAAAATACACTTTAATCGCTTCTTTTTTAGGTTATGAAAATTTAGAACAGGTTATAGATTTAAATAAAGATTTAAGAATTAATATTGAACTGGGGACTTCAGAAATTGTAACTGCAGTTGTAGAAGTTACCGGAGAAAGAAAAGATAAAAATGTAGAAAGTACCAAAATGGGTAGTATAGATTTGCCTATTGAACAAGTAAAATCTATTCCGGCTTTATTAGGTGAAGTAGATATTTTTAGAACCTTGCAATTGTTACCAGGTGTTATGAGTGCAGGTGAGGGCAATTCAGGTTTTTATGTGCGTGGAGGTGGCCCCGATCAAAATCTGATTTTGCTAGACCAGGCAGTAGTTTATAATCCCGGACATTTGTTTGGTTTTTTTTCTGTATTTAATTCAGATGCAATTAAAAACGTAAATCTTATCAAAGGCGGAATGCCTGCTAACTATGGTGGCAGGTTGTCTTCAGTAGTAGATGTTTCTATGAAAGAAGGTAACATGAAAAAATATAATGTTGAAGGTGGCATTGGACTTATTTCTTCAAGGCTAACAGTTCAAGGTCCCATTAAAAAAGACAAAGCTTCTTTTATTGTTTCTGGCAGAAGAACTTATATTGATATTCTTACGCGCCCCATATTAAAAAGAGTAAATGACGGGGAGTTTGCAGGCAACGAATATTATTTCTACGACATAAATGCCAAACTTAACTATATATTTTCTGATAAAGACCGCTTATATGTTAGCGGCTACTTTGGCAGAGATGTCTTTTCTTTTAATGATCCTGCTTTTAACATAAGAATACCTTGGGGAAATGCAACAGCAACTATGCGTTGGAATCATTTATTCAGTAATAAGTTGTTTATGAATGTTATTGCCATCTATAACGATTATAATTTTGGTGTAGAATCTAAGTTTCAGGATGTACGTTTCAATTTATATTCAGGTATTAGAGATGTTGGCAGTAAAGTAGATTTCGATTATTTTCCTAATGCAAATCATACTATAAAATTTGGAGTAGAGCATACTTGGCATACATTTCAACCCTATTCGGCAAGTGGCAGCTCGGGCGATGACGAAATTGTAAATACCGATAACATAACCAAAAAATATGGACATGAATCGGGTATATATTTTCAAGATGATTTTAATGTTACCGACTGGCTAAAAGTAAATGCCGGCATCAGAGGCTCAATGTTTAACAATGTAGGCCCACAAACTAAATATGTTTTAGACGATAACAATCGCCCTATTGATACTTTAGAATATGGCAGAAGTGAGCATATTAAATCTTATTTTGGCATTGAGCCGCGTATAAGTGCAAGGTTTACCATTAACCCTTCTACTTCAGTAAAATCGGGTTTTAGCTATAATAATCAATATATACATTTAGTATCTAGCTCTACTACTACCTTGCCTACCGATTTATGGATGCCGAGTACCCCATTGGTTCAGCCACAGCGTGGCTGGCAGGTTTCTACCGGAATATTTAAAAACTTTAAAGACAATATGTATGAAACTTCTATTGAGGTGTATTATAAACGAATGAACAACCAAATAGAGTTTGGCGAAAGTTTTACGCCTGAATTAGGAACAGATATAGAAGATTCATTTGTGTTTGGTGAAGCGCGCAGTTATGGTGCTGAGTTTTTTGTAAAAAAAGCCTTCGGGAAATTTAACGGATGGATAGGCTACACCCTTTCTAAAACCGACAGAATTTTTCCTGACATAAATGAAGGTCGAAGATTTCCGGCTAAATATGATAGAAGGCACGATGCCAAACTGGTATTAGTATATGATATCAATGAACGATGGAATGTTTCTGCAACCTTTGTATATGGAACAGGTATTGCTACCACTGTACCTATTGGCCGATACTTTATTGAGGGCAATGTTATAAATCAATATGGCGACAGAAACGGTTACCGCTTAGCGCCTTATCACCGTGCCGATTTAGCAGCTACTTATGTTATGAAACGAAAAAAATATTATTCAGATATTACCATGTCTATCTACAACTTGTATAATAGGCGCAACCCTTACTTTATATATTTCTCTCCCGAAGGAAATATTGCTTCGGGTAATTTAGACTTAAAGGCAAAACAAGTATCGTTATTCCCCATTCTGCCTTCCATCACCTGGAACTTTAAGTTTTAGTTTTGGAAATAACAATATTAAGAAGATGTTTATAACAGGATAGTATTCTGCTGAAATTATAGTTCACTATACTTAGTTCAAATGTAAGTATAGTTATTTCTCGAATTTATCTGCACTAATAGATTGTAAAAAAGATAAGAACAAATCGCTTTCTTACCCAATATTATGAATTACACGGAACAATCTGTCCCATCTAATCTTTTCGAATAAATTGCCGAAACTATCAAGCGATAACCATATAATCCATGCTTTGCCTACAACGTGATCTTCGGGAACAAAACCCCAAAAGCGCGAATCTTCAGAGTTGTGGCGGTTGTCGCCCATCATCCAATAATAGTTCATTTTAAAAGTATAGGATGTAGCTTCTATGCCATTAATTAAAATTTTATCTCCATTTACTTGTAGCGTATTGTTTTCATACAACGAAATGATTCTCTCGTAATAAACAATGTTGTCTTTATTTAGCTGCACAGTAGCACCCTTTGCAGGTACTACTACAGGCCCATAATTATCTACATTCCAAGGAAAATTTTTGGTATCGCTAGGGTAATAAAAACGCTGTGGCTCTATTTCGCCTTCTTGTGAAATTTTACGCTGTATTTGTTTTACAATGGGTAAGCTTTTAATTTTTTCAGCATTCTCAGGCGTTAATGTAAGTAAGTATAAGCCGTTGTGTTGTGCCAGTCTTCCGCCTTCTGTAATCTTCATTTCATTCAGCATGTTTGGGTTTAGCGGTGTACCATCGGTTTGTACAATATATTGGTACTCGTAATATTTAGGCTCAAAAGCTTTGGAATTGCCAATATATAAGTCGCCTTTTTTAACCTGAATTGTATCGCCCGGAATACCTACACATCTTTTAATATAGTTTTCTCTTTTGTCAACCGGCCGAAAATTTTCCTGTGGCCAGTTAAATACCACAATATCGTTGCGCTTAATTTCTTGTAAACCTGGCATTCTGTAATAAGGAAGTTTTATCCATTCTAAATAAGACTTTGTATTCAGCACCGGTAAAGTGTGATGTGCAAAGGGAAAAGATAGGGGAGTGTTGGGTACGCGCGGACCATAATGAAACTTGCTTACAAATAGGAAGTCGCCCACCAACAAAGTTTTTTCCATTGATGAAGTAGGAATAGTATAAGCTTCTACAATAAAGGTGCGAATAATAGTAGCAGCCACTACTGCAAATATTAAGGCATCTATCCATTCGCGGGCGGTAGATTTTTGTTTCATACCTTCTAATCCAATATAGTTGGGCTTTGAAGTAGCATTCAGAACAGGCAAGTACACTACTCCAAAAAATATTCCTAACAGTTGCGCAGGTATATCTCTTCTATCGAAACATTTCAGAAATTCAGTAAACATCCAAATCATTAAAATAATGTTTACGTAGGGGAATAAGAATAAAATCATCCAGCCTGGTTTTCGGTGAATAATTTTATAAAAGATAAACAGATTTAAAAAAGGTTTTTTAGCATCTGCTTTGGTAAAGCCTGCATTTTCGAAAAAGTTATCCATAAACATTATGGAAACCGTGGTAAGCAAAACAGGAAGAAAAACAAGTAGAAATATGGTTAGCATGGTTATAATTTTATGGTATCGTAAACGCTGCCTTTAAGCATCTGTTTTATAATTAGTGTTAAAGAATGTTAGACTGAAACATTACTCTTTTAATGAAACTTCAATAAATCTTTCATTTCAAAAATACCTACTTTTCCGGCAAGGAAATGTGCAGCTGCTGCTGCCCCCTGTGCAAAACCTAATCGTGAATGAGCAGTATGTTCTATTTTAATAAAATCTATTTCAGAATTATACTCTACCAAGTGAGTACCGGGCACATTAGGTTCTCTTAATGAAATAATAGGTAATTCATTGTCATTATTAGTTTCATGGTTCACCCAGTTGCTAAAACGAGAAATTTCGCCTAACACACCTTCGGCCAAAGTAATACCGGTGCCACTTGGTGCATCTTTCTTTTCAGTATGATGTATTTCAGTAAGTTTTACATGGTATTGCGGGTGCTGATTCATTAGGCGAGCTAACACTTTATTTACTTCAAAGAAAATATTTACCCCAATGCTAAAATTAGAAGCATAAAAAATAGCCTGATTTTTTGAAGCACAAAGTGCTTTTATTTCTTCCAGTTGACCATACCAACCGGTAGAACCCACCACTACCGGCACATTAGCTTCGAAGCATTTTTTAATATTCTCAACTGCCACATGGGGTGCAGTAAATTCTATAGCTACATCGGCTTTTGTAAGATGTTCTTTATCGAGAAGATAAGTATTTGTTTCATCTATTCGGTACAATACCTCCATTATTCCGGCATAATCTTTTTCAATTACGCCCTCAATGGCTTTGCCCATTTTTCCGTACCCTATTAATGCTACTTTTATCATTTTCTAGTTATAAGTTTTAAAGCCCCTCCTAAATCCTCCCCTACAGGGAGGACTTTTTTGGTATGGTGATTTTTTTAGTTTTTATAAATCGCTTTTATCCTTTAATTCTCTTAATTATCGTATTCGCTCAATTTTCTTATTTACTGCAATCAAAATCGTAATCCTACTTTGAAACCGGTAAAATTGTTGGCTCTGCTATGGTATTCCATAATCGGGTCAATGCGCAAAGATAAATTATCGCTTACATCAAATTCAAACAAGTGGGCATCTACAGCGGCATCTACAATATTAAGTCCATACCAAACGGCTGTTAAAACAATAGATAAATCCAGGTTTCTGCGGTAAAATCTTTTTAAGGTTCTTAAGTCTTCAGCATTATACTGGTCAATAAACTGGTCTATTGTTGCAGGGTTATTATCCACTCTGTATTCGTATGCTTTGCTGTAGATGTTATAGCTTTTAATGTTGGTACCCACCCAAAATCCTAAGCCTGCAAAGCCGGCATACACTATAGGTATTTTCCAAAACTTTTTATTGTAGGCTTGCCCTAAGCCGGGTAAAGCAGTTGAGAGCAATGCTGCCTTAGTGGGTGAATGCCTTTCAGCACTTTTTTTATTTTCAGCTAATTCTTTTTGCTCTTTAGGTTTTTTTTCGGTTGTTAACGGAATGGCTTCTACAACGGTATCTACAACAACAGGTTTGCTTCTGGGTGTTGTATCCAGCACAATGCTGTTTTTTACCAAGGTGCTGTCGGCAAGTCCTAATTCAAGTCTTTGAGCAAAAATATTTTCAGAAAAAGCAAGAAATAGTAAAGCTATTAGCCACTTTTGGTATAAATACCTATTCAGCATACAATAAAAATGGCTGGTAAATATTTCACCAACCATATTATAATTTGAAAAAAGCCTTTCAGTATTCAAATTGCCAATTTTCTTATTTACCTATGATGTCTAAAATTCTGTTTAAATCATCATCAGAATAAAATGTAATAGTAATGTCGCCACTATCGTTTTTATTCAGTTTTAATTGCACTTTAGTTGCCAAAAGTGTTGAAAGTTCGTCTTGTATTTTACGATAAGCTAATGGCATTGCTGCTTTATCGGTTTTTGAGGCACCTTGTGAAGGCTTTTTGTCTTTATATAATTTGGCCAACTCTTCCACCTGGCGAACACTCAATTCTTTCTTAATGGCTTCTTTAAAAATATCTAACTGTGCCACTGGGTCTTCTATATTAATAATAGCACGTGCATGCCCCATCGTTAGTTTTTTATTTTTAATGGCACTTAAAATATCGGGGGGTAATTTCAACAGGCGCAAATAGTTGGTAACGGTAGTTCTGTTCTTGCCCAAACGATTACCTAACTGCTCTTGGTTTAAATTACATTCTTCCATTAAACGCTTGTAGTTTATTGCAATTTCTACGGCATTTAATTCTTCGCGCTGAATGTTTTCGATTAAAGCTATTTCGAGCATTTCCTGATCATCGGCTTTGCGCACATAAGCAGGAATGGTTTTATAACCGGCCATTTTAGAAGCGCGCAATCTTCTTTCGCCTGCAATAAGCTGAAACTTATTATTGCTCAACTGGCGCACAGTGATAGGTTGTATAACTCCATGCACTTTTACTGATTCTGATAATTCATTTAAAGCTTGTTCATCAAAATCGGCACGTGGCTGAAAGGGGTTAATTTCTATATCGGCAAGGGGAATATCAATATTCGATTGGGTTTTTATACTATCGTTCAGTATTCCTTTTGCCTCCTTGCTGCTCCAGTCGTCTTTAATATTGTCTAATAATGCGCTTATGCCTTTACCCAAGGCTTCTTTCTTCGTGCTCGTCTTCATATTCATTTTCGGTTTGTTCTTCAAATTCTATAATTCTTTCTGAGTTTTTAATATAGGTTTTATCGTTACGTTGTAAAATTTCACGAGCCAGATTCATGTAGTTGATAGCTCCCGTACTTTCAGCATCGTACATAATTACGGGCTTTCCAAAACTCGGAGCCTCGCCTAATCTGGTATTTCGATGAATAATAGTATCAAACACCAAATCTTCGAAATGCTTTTTTACTTCTGCAGCTACCTGATTAGATAAACGCAAGCGGGCATCGTACATGGTTAATAAAAAGCCTTCAATTTCCAGTTCAGGGTTAAGCCTGCGCTGCACAATTTTTATGGTATTCAATAATTTACCTAAGCCTTCCAATGCAAAGTATTCACACTGAACAGGAATTAACACTGAATCGGAAGCAGTTAAAGCATTTACTACTATTAAACCCAACGATGGCGAACAATCTATTAATACATAGTCGTAGTGTTCTTTCGCATCGTCTATAATTTTTTTCAGAATAAATTCACGGTTGGGGTGGTTTACCAACTCTATTTCTGCCCCTACTAAGTCTAAGTGGGCGGGCAACAAATATAAGTTTGGCGTTTCTGTTTCCAATATGGCTTCTTTGGCAGGCAGCTCATTTACCAAACAATCGTATAAACTAACTTTAATGCTTTTAGGGTCGAAACCTACACCCGATGTAGAATTGGCCTGTGGGTCGGCATCAATTAAAAGAGTTTTTTTCTCTAAAACAGCTAAACTTGCCGCAATATTAATGGCACTGGTAGTTTTGCCAACTCCGCCTTTCTGGTTGGCTAAGGTTATTACTTTGGTCATGCGTAATAGTATCGTTTGGCGTAAAGTTAGTGCAAATGATAGTTCTCTTTTTGATAACGGCTTTATTTATTCACAAAATGTGAGTTGGTTTTTTCAACGATATTCTAATAGTGTTTGAAGTGCAAGTATTTTAAAGGTTTTAGCAATAATAATTTGTTGATAAAATTCTAATATCGCACTATTTGTAATGTAATTTTTAGGGTGTTTATACTGAAAATTTTTCTTGAACAAAACTTCTATTTAAAATCATTCTAAATAATTTGGTTAGTTGATTTCTTGCTTTTAAATTTGCCATAGCATGTTAAAGCAGCAATCGAAAAATATTGTTTCCAAGCCTTCCCCCGAACAAGTTGTTACTTGTGCTTTTTCGTTTTGCTGCAATAAAAAGAAGTGTTGTAAAAAGTACAAGAAAGATAAACCCTGCAAAAGCTGCCCGGGGAATAAGTAGTATTGTATTAGTGGTTAACGTGAATTCGAGAAAGAATTAACAAATGAGAGTGTCAAATATTTTCTTAGATAGCCTTTATCGCCATAGAGCTTGCCAAAAAATCTTTCGCCAAAGTTTTCATCTAATCTATTTGAGTATCGTGTTTACGGGCTTTGGTTGACGAATAATTCACATCTGTTGGAAACATGAAAATTTAGTCTTCTACAAACTTTAAAAATTTAAACAAAATACTTGATTTTTCTTGCTTTATTTTTTTACACTTGTATATTTCATAAAATAACAGTTCAATGTCCGAACACTTATGATGAGAAATTCAGTAATTCTCCTTTTTTATTGATAATGATGTGCAACTTAAATCCAAAGTAATAACCAATAGAACAATTCCTTCTATTAACAATACCTTTAAATACATTGTCTTCGTGAATGCGTTAATTTTTTCAAACTCTCACAGGTGTTGAATCAATAAAATTAATACTGGTACATTTATCTTTCATCATCGTTTTGAGTAATAATATCATTGGTATAGCAACCTTTTGAGACAACTCTACAAATCGGTGATAAGATAATATGTGTGGATAGTCTTTCTGCATATGCTTTTGTAAATGTGTTCTTCTCCATTTTAATTCAATGAAAATTAAAACAACATAACAACGGGAATATTCAAAAAACAATATCAAGTAAAACCAAACACCTTGGGTTTTTCTTTACCGAAACAACATTTTTGAACAAAATTGAGTTCGGGCTATCACGAAGTTTGGGATTGAAAAAAACAGAACAGAGTTGTTTTGCTTCTGTTTATAAACTCAAAATTAAACTCGATTTTGATGAAAACAGCAACCTATTTTGTACATTATGCCTAAAATTATTGTACCTCCAACAAAAACTGTACAGTGTCTTTATCGCGTTCTTCAATTAGTACCTTTCTGCCTGAAGTTAGTTTTTCGATAATATCTTTGTTATAATGGCGAATGGTTAACAACTCTACATTATAATTTGTAGAAACATTGAACGAAGTATCTAAAGCGGCCAAAAGTTCTTCAAGTTTTTGTTTATTATTAGCATCAACTACAGCGCTTAGACTAATTGCAGCGTGTTGTGCCAAGTTTATTCTGAAAGCTGATCGCGAAAAAGTTTCATACACTGTTACCAAAACTTCTTCTGCCATAAAAGAAAAATCGCGGGTTGAGAGTTCTAATAACACCTGATTGCGCTTAAATACAATTACGGGTGGCATATTATTAGGCAGTGGCTTAGTGTTAATAATAGTGCCCGGCTTTTCTTTATCTATAAACGATCGTACACGCAACGGTATATTTTTATTTTGTATTGGCTTTATGGTTTTAGGGTGAATAACTTGTGCGCCATAATAAGTCATTTCTACTGCCTCATGGTAATTAATTTGCTCTAATAATACTGCATCGCTAAATTGCTTTGGATCGCAGTTTAATACGCCCGGCACATCTTTCCAAATTACGAGTTCATCAGCATCTAAAGCCGCAGCAAAAATGGCAGCCGTAAAATCTGACCCTTCTCTGCCTAATGAAGTGGTATGGTTGCTTAATGTGCTACCTATAAAGCCTGGTGCTACTATAATTTGATCTAGTAATTTGCTTTTTACTGTTTCTGCAATAAGATTATTAGTAATATCCCAAACAATTTTTCCTTCGCGAAAGGTTTTATCGGTTTTAATAACATTTCTTGAATCTAGCCAATGAGCATTTATTTTTTTTTCAGAAAGATAATGAGCAACAATTTTTGTTGATAGCAATTCTCCAAAACAAATAACTTGATCGTACAAAAAATTGTAAACGTCAGTTCTTGTGAAAAGTGGAATATCATTTAATTCACGAAATAAATCGCTTAACTCTTTAAAAACAATGTGTTGCTTGTTTTCAAAGAGTGCATTGGCAGTTTCAAGATGAAGGGCTTCAATAGCTTTAATTTTTTCTTTAGCTATATCGTCACGTTTTTCGTTAAAAGCGGCTATTACCTCTTCTAGTGCGTTGGTGGTTTTTCCCATTGCCGAAACAACGATTAACAACTTTTCATTAGTGTAGGCTGAAATAATATTGCATACGTTTTGAATCCCGGCAGCATCTTTTACTGATGCACCCCCAAATTTGAACACTTTCATTTTGTATAATTTTTTATTTGTTCTTTATTCATTTTACACTGAATCCATTCTGCATCGAATGCTACACCCAGTTTTTTATAAAAATTTATAGCATTTTCATTCCATTCTAAAACCGACCATCTAACCTGATTTGCCTGTATTTCCTTTGCATAATATATTACACTATCAATAAGTTTTTTACCAATGCCGTGTTTCCTGTATTCTTCATTTACAAACAAGTCATCTAAATATACAATTCTGCCTTTCCATGTTGAATAAGCTACATAATACAGGCAAAACCCAATTATCTTATTATTACTTTCTGCAACAGTACATTTATAAAACGGGTTATCGCCAAAACCGTCATTAATAAATTCATTTAATGAAACAGTTACCTCTTCAGGTGCTTTTTCAAACAAAGCCAAGCCTTCAACAAGTTTTCTTACTTGCGGCATGTCATTAGCTGTGGCTTCCCTAAGAACTATATCCATGTATTTTTAAATAAGCGCGCAAAATTAAGCTATAGCAATACTTTTTGTTAAATAATCTGATATAAAAATTTTGCACGATACTTAGAAGTTCAGCATTTTTCTCAAAACTTTTTATAACAAGTTTTTAAATAAGTAAAAAGTAGTTAAAGAATTTAGAAATTATGAACATTATAGCCTTTAAAAATATTTATAAGTTACTTTGATTTTTACAAAAAAGTTACAGACATTTGCCGAGCATTTTCAGAAATCCTTATTCATTAATGATACAGAAAATTAAAGCGCAGAGTAAGTTCGCAACTTACATTATCAGATTTTACGCTCTTGTTGTAGCTGTTATATTTTCCAATTCATCAATAGCCCAAGATACAGCCTCAGATGGTATTACTAATAATTTAAATGGTATTGTACTTTTTGCGTTAGTGCTTGTGGTATTATTAGTTGTTTTAATGGTGTATATCATTTCCGATAAACTTATTGCACTTACTGCCGACAAGGTTCAGGTTTCTGAAGATAAAAAAGACGTTATGTCAATTATTCCGTCTTTTAACGAATTTATTGGTGGTAGCAGTAAACCAAAAGATGGTAATTATATTAAGCTGAAAAAAGGTTTTAATATTAATATTCAGGGTAGAGCAGTAAAAGAAATTTCTACTAGTGTAAAAGCTACTACCTATGCCATAAATCCTAAAGACTTTAACGGCCTAGCACCAATACCTAAATTATTGGTTGCTGAAAAACAAGAAGTTAAAGCAGGCGAGCCATTGTTTTATGACAGAAGTCTTGAGGGAGTAAATTTTTGTGCGCCTGTGAGTGGTGAAATCATTGAGATTAGAAGAGGTGCTAAACGCTCGTTAGAAGAAATTGTAATATTAGCAGACAGTGAAATAAGGTTTAAAGAATTTCCTAAAGCTAATCCTAATAGCTTATCTTCAGAAGATGTAAAAAATCTTTTGAAAGAAAGTGGTGCATGGACATTCTTGCGCGAAAGACCTTATAATCTTGTAGCTAACCCTGCAAATAATCCTAAAGCCATTTTTATTTCAGGTTTTGATACTGCACCATTAGCACCCAATTATAACTTTACGCTACAAGGTTTGGCAAAAGAATTTCAAGCTGGAGTAGATGCTCTTAAAAAGTTAACTACCGGCAAGATTCACTTATCTCTTGATGCTACTTTAAATCAATGTGATACTTTTTCTTCAGTAAAAAATGTTGAAAAGCATTATTTTGAAGGAAAGCATCCTGCCGGAGTTGTTGGTGTGCAAATTCACCATATAGATCCCATTAATAAAGGTGATGTTGTTTGGACGGTGAATCCTGCCCATGTTGTTGTTATTGGCAGATTATTTACTGAAGGTAGATTTAATACAGAACAATTGGTTGCTATTGCTGGCCCTGAAATAGCAAAGCCACAATACCATAAAATGTATTTGGGTGCAAATATTGAAAACTTTTTGAAAGATAATTTGCTGAATGATCACGTTCGTTACATTAGTGGTAATGTACTAACTGGCAAGCAAATTTCCGCAAATGGCTTATTAGGATATTTTGATCAGTTACTTAGTGTTATTGAAGAAGGTGACCAGTATGAAATGTTTGGGTGGCTGTTGCCAAGTTATGCACGTCCAAGTTTATCACCTACAATCCCTTGGTCTTCAATTAATCCTGAAGAGACATTTAAAGTAAATACCAATTTGAATGGCGAACACAGAGCTTATGTAGTTACCGGTGAATATGAAAGTGTGTTGCCCATGGATATGTATCCTCAACACTTAATTAAAGCAATTTTAAGCAACGATTTCGAAAAGATGGAAGGCCTTGGAATATATGAAGTTGTGGAAGAAGATCTGGCAATTTGTGAATTTGTATGTACATCGAAAACTAATGTACAGGAAATATTAAGACAAGGATTAGATTACGTTAGAGAACAAAATTAATATCGCAGATAGATGAATCCGCTACTGAAATTTTTTAAAAGTCTCGAACCAAAAGTAGAAGGTAATAAGTACCTTAAAACTACTTATGATGCGTTCTTTACTTTCGCATTTAAACCTAACCATGTTACTCATGGTGGCACACACATTAAAGATGGTATGGATTTGAAACGTACCATGGTGCATGTGGTAATTGCCCTTCAGCTGTGCTTATTGCATGGCATGCTTAATATTGGTCATCAGCATTATGCTGCAATAGGTTTATACCCTGGTCTTACCGATGGTTTGTTGCAAAAAGCTTTATATGGTTTTTTGCAATTACTACCAATTATTATTGTTGTACATGTCGTAGGTCTTGGAATAGAATTTATGTTTGCTGCATCAAGAGGGCATCAGGTTGAAGAAGGTTTTCTTGTGTCAGGAATGTTAATTCCACTTGTAATGCCACCAGACATTCCTTTATGGATGGTTGCCCTTGCTACTGCTTTTGCTGTTATAATTGCAAAAGAAGCTTTTGGTGGCACGGGTATGAATATTTTGAATGTTGCTTTAACAGCAAGGGTTTTTCTATTCTTTGCATATCCAACTTACATTTCGGGCGATACTTGTTGGGTATCTTATGATTACAATTTTTTGCATCAAATTTTTGGTGGTTTCTTACATGCTAATGAAAATTTACCACTAGTTGACGGTTTTTCTGGTGCAACTCCATTAGCACTTGCTGCGAAAGGTGGCTGGGAAGCGGTAACTGCCCAATATTCATTTTCTGATATTCTGTATGGTTTTATTCCGGGCTCAATTGGTGAAATGAATAAAATTGCTGTAATTATCGGTGCTTTAATGTTAATTGCTTTAGGTATCGGTAGTTGGAGAATTATGCTTTCAATGGTAGCCGGTACAATTGTTACAGGAATAATATTCAACCTTTTTGCTGCTAATTCATTTATGTCTGTTCCTTACTATTATCATATTTTTCTCGGCAGTTTTTTGTTTGCTATGGCTTTTATGGCGACAGATCCTGTTACTGCATCCACAACGAATACAGGAAAATTGTTTTACGGTTTCTTCATTGGTGTAGTAGGTATGATAATTCGTGTTTTAAATCCGGCTTACCCTGAAGGTTGGATGTTAGCGATATTAATATTAAATGTATTCGCGCCTTTAATTGATTATTATGTTTTAGAAGCAAATATAAACAGGAGGTTGAGCCGTGCAAACCAATAGTAACTCATATACCATTATTTATGCCTTTGGCATGACATTTATTGTTGCTGTAGTTTTAGCTTTAGCCGCATCGGGCTTAAAGCCTATGCAAGACAAGAATGTTGATTTAGCTAATAAAAGAGACATTCTTAAATCAGTTGGACTAGGTGATGTTTCAGATGTTGAAGCAGTTTATTCTAAGTCTATTACCGAATATGTTGTTAATCATAAAGGTGAAAGTGTAGAAAAAGATGCTTCTGGAAATAAGCTTGTTGCTTCTAAAATTGATGTTCGTACTGAAAGTCGTAAACCTTTGGAAGAAAGATATTTACCGCTGTATAAGTTTACATCAGATAAAAATGATGTAGTTTATATTGTTCCTTTACGTGGCTCAGGGCTTTGGGATGAAATTTGGGGTTTTGTTGCTCTTAAAGATGATTTTAAGACTGTGTTTGGAGCATCATTTGATCACAAATCCGAAACACCAGGGTTAGGTGCTGAAATTGCAACAGCAATATTTCAAGACCAATTCCCCGGTAAAGTTATTTTTGATGAAAAGGGAAACTACACTTCGGTGGAAGTTGTAAAGGGTAATAAGTCTAACCCTGAATATCAGGTAGATGGAATTTCAGGCGGAACAATTACCAGTGATGGAGTGAGTGACATGCTATACTCTGATATAAAAGATTATTTACCATTCTTTGAAAAATTAAAAAAGGGTTAATTATGAGTAATACTACAACAGCACCCGTAACAAAAAGTGAAGGATTGTTTTCTGCAAAAAACAGGAAGTTAATTACTGACCCGTTTACCGATAATAATCCTATTACAGTGCAAGTACTTGGTGTTTGTTCTGCACTTGCTGTTACCGTAAAATTAGATAAAGCATTGGTAATGGCTATTTCTGTAACTGTAGTTACTGCATTAGCCAATCTGGTAATTTCTCTTATGAGAAATTCTATCCCAGGTAGAATAAGAATGATAGTTCAGCTTACCGTTATTGCTGCTTTGGTAATTTTAGTTGACCAGTTTTTGAAAGCTTTTTCTTATAGTATTTGGAAAGAACTTTCAGTATATATTGGTTTAATTATAACCAATTGTATTGTGATGGGTCGTTTAGAAGCTTTCGCTATGGGTAACAAACCCGGACCTTCATTTTTAGACGGTTTAGGCAATGGTTTAGGCTATGGTGGAATATTGGTTATAGTTGCTTTTTTTCGTGAACTTTTTGGAAAAGGAGAGTTAATGGGAATAACAATACTTCCTAAAGAATATTATACCCCAAACGGTATGATGTTAACTCCTGCTGCCGCAATGTTTATAATTGGAATAATTATTTGGATACAAAGAACCCGTAATCCTAAATTAGTAAATGTTTCCTAACATAGTTTTATAATTGAACAATCACAAATAGTTAATTAAAATGGTAGAATACGTAAACGTCTTTATTAAAGCTGCATTCATTGAAAACATGATTTTGGCTTACTTCTTGGGAATGTGTTCTTTTTTGGCGGTATCAAAATCAGTTAAAACTGCTGTCGGTTTAGGTGCAGCTGTAATTTTTGTATTGGGTATTACAGCGCCAATTAATTGGTTGATTTATGAAAATCTTTTAAAAGAAACAGGTGTATTTGGTGTTGATTTAACCTTTTTGACTTTTATTGTGTTTATAGCGGTAATTGCATCTATGGTACAATTAGTAGAAATGGTTGTTGAAAGTTTTTTTCCTGCACTATATGTTTCGTTAGGTATTTTTCTACCATTGATAACTGTAAACTGTTCCATATTAGGAGGTTCGCTTTTTATGGTTTCAAGAGAATATGAATTTGGGAAAGCTACAGTTTTTGGTTTAGGTTCGGGCTTTGGTTTCTTTTTAGCCATAGTGGCTATTGCAGCAATTCGTGAGAAATTGCGTTATGCTAAAATTCCACCTGCATTACAAGGTCTAGGTATGGCTTTTATTATTACTGGCTTAATGGGTATTGCGTTTATGGGTTTTATGGGTATTAAATTATAATCATCGTTTAAAAGAAAGATATGGGAACTACCGTTCTTTTTGCAGTTGTTGCTTTTGCCATTGTAATTATGGGTTTAACTTTTGCATTGTTGTATGCAAAACAAAAGTTGGTTGCAGCAGGAGATGTTAAATTATTAATAAATGGCGAAAAGGAAGTTGCGGTTGCACCCGGTTCTAGCCTTTTAACAGCTTTGTCAGAGCAGAAAATTTTTCTTCCATCAGCTTGTGGTGGAGGTGGAACTTGTGCAATGTGCAAATGCCAAGTAATTGATGGAGGTGGCGACCCTTTACCTACTGAAATGAACCACTTAACAAGAAAGCAGGCTGCTGACCATTGGAGATTGGCCTGTCAGGTAAAGGTTAAAAACGATATGACTGTAAAAGTACCAGATGAAGTGTTTGGTATTAAAAAATGGGAGTGTGAGGTAGTGTCTAATTATAACGTTGCTTCGTTTATTAAAGAGTTTGTGGTAAAACTTCCTGAAGGCGAAAATTTACACTTTGAAGCGGGGGGCTATATCCAAGTTGATGTTCCAGCTTTAACTGTAGATTTTAAAACTATGGACATTACTTCTCATCCTCGTATGGGTAAAAAGCCTGATGAATTTCAAGCTGAGTGGGACAAGTTTAAACTATGGGATTTAAAAATGGTGAATCCTGAACCAATTTTTAGAGCCTATTCAATGGCAAACCACCCGGCAGAAGGCAATATCATTATGTTGAATATCCGTATTGCTACGCCACCTTGGGACAGAGCCGCTAATAAATGGATGGATGTTAATCCAGGTATTTGTTCTTCATTTGTATTCTCTCGTAAGCCTGGCGACAAAGTAACAATTTCAGGCCCCTATGGAGAATTCTTTATAAAAGAAACTAAAAATGAAATGATTTATGTAGGTGGTGGTGCTGGTATGGCTCCTTTACGTTCTCACTTATTTCATTTGTTTCACACACTTAAAGAAAAAGACAGAAAGGTTTCTTTTTGGTATGGTGGTCGCTCAAAGAGAGAGTTGTTTTATGTAGATGATTTCAGAGCTATTGAAAAAGAGTTTCCAAATTTTAAATTTTACATTGTTCTTTCTGAGCCTTTACCTGAAGATAATTGGCAAGTAAAAAATGGCATGGATGGAGAAGGTGATGGCTTTACAGGCTTCGTACACCAATCATTAATCGATAATTATTTAAGTAAGCATCCTGCTCCTGAAGATATTGAGTTCTATTTCTGTGGACCGCCAATGATGAATGCTGCCGTAATTAAGATGTGTGATGATTGGGGTGTTCCTGAAGAAAACGTTTCTTTCGATGATTTCGGAGGATAATATTATCTTTTGATTACAAATAAATAAAAAAGCCGAAGAATTCAATTTTTCGGCTTTTTCATTGGAATACATTTAAATTATTATTCCTTATTGAAGAGTTTTTTTAATGTTCATCTTCATTAAAAAAGAAATCTTCTGTTGTTGGATAATCAGGCCATATATCATCTATGCCTTCATAAAATTCACCATCGTCTTCTAATTCCTGAAGATTTTCAATTACTTCAATAGGAGCTCCGGAACGAATAGCAAAATCTATAAGTTCGTCTTTTGTTGCAGGGTATGGAGCATCTTCTAAATATGATGCTAATTCAAGTGTCCAGAACATATAATAGGGTTTTAATTTTCGTGCAAATATAGAAGTATTAATTAATCGTCAAAACGATTATTTTATTGAAAAGTTTTTTGGTGTGGATAATTGTTGATAATGTTGAAAATATCAGTCCTAAAACCCTGAAAAAATTAAATACGTGGTTGCCAGGTTATTTCAGGAATTTTAGTTAAATGCAGAATATACCTTGCTAAGACAAATAGATAATCAGATAATCTATTGAGATACACAATTATTTTTTCATCTACAAAATCATTTTCTGAAAGCTGAACAGCAAGCCTTTCTGTTCTTCTGCAAACACATCGAGCGATATGAGTATATGATGCTGCAATATTTCCACCGGGCAAAATAAAGTTCTTCAGTTCAGGCAGTTGCTCATTCATGCGGTCTATCTCAAGCTCTAATGCTTCTGTATCACTTTGCCTCAAATCAGGTATTTTCATTTTAGATTTATCGGGGTCAGATGCCAATGAAGCCCCAATTGTAAAAAGTCGGTCTTGTACTTCTTTCAACATCTTTTGTGAAGCATTATCTGAAATAGCATCAATAATTAATCCGATATACGAGTTAAGTTCATCTACGGTTCCGTAGGTTTCTATTCTAATATGATGTTTAGGTACTCTTGTTCCACCTATTAAAGATGTTTGTCCTTTGTCACCAGTTTTAGTATATATTTTCATCTTCAGTTAAGATATTTAAATTTTAAAAAAATAAAACCCGAACATAGCAATAATGTTCGGGTTGCAAAATGTTTGTTTTATTCTATTTTACCTCACCAAAGTAATACTACCTTTTTTCTTTTGTTGCGTAAAGTTTAAGAAAGTAAACTGTACGTAATAAACATACACTCCTTCAGGAGCCAACTTACCTTTGTAAGTGCCATCCCATCCAAGCGTAATGTCTTTGCTTTCAAAAACCTTTTCGCCCCAGCGATTAAACACTGTAACATAAATATCTTTTACGGCATTAGCATACACCAAAAACACATCGTTAATACCATCGGCATTAGGCGAGAAAATATTCGGAATATAAATTTTAATACTGTCGTTTACGAATACTGTAGTAGATGCAGATGCTTCACACTGATTACTATCGCTAACAGTAATGGTATATGTTGTAGTTTGAAACGGCCTAGCAGAAGGTGTGTCTATGGTTGCGTTACTTAAATATACTTCCGGAGACCAGTTGAAAAATAATGAATCGCTGCCACTGTAAACAGGCTCTAATACAACAGCATTACCCAAAAGCACTTCATATTCAGGCTGAATAGTAACAACGATAGGTTCAGGTTGGATTATATCATAACTATCGGTTTCAGTACAGCCATTAGCATCCGTTACGGTAACGATAAAATTACCAACAGGAATACTACCTGCATTCTCATCGCTATCACCATTGCTCCATAAGTATGAATAAGGCTCTGTACCGCCTGTTCCTGTTACCAAAATATTACCTGAACTTTCGCCAAAGCAACGAACATTTTCAAGCTGAATTAAATCAATACCTAAAGGAGCAGAAGGTTCAGTAATGGTAAATGAAATAGTATCGCTACACTGAACACCATCTACAACAATAATGGTATAATCAGCAGGTGCAAGGCTATTAACAGAGTTACCTTGAATGGGTGTTGCATCATCAAAGAAATATTGGTAAGCAGGAGTGCCGCCAGTAGAAACAAAAGAAGCATTTCCATCATTAAAGCCGAAGCAAGAAACATTATTTAGAACATCTAAAGCAATTTCAGGTTTGTCGAAAACAATAACGGGTGTAGCGGAGGAAATAAACTCACAGCCTTGTGCATCTTCAGCAGTAACAAAATAACTGCCTGCTGAAGATATGGTGTAAGAAGCTCCTTGAGTACCATCGTTCCAGGTATAATTGTTAAAGCCGGCATCAGCATCAAGAGTAACGCTTTCTCCTTCACAAAATTGAGCATCACCATTTATGGTTACATTCAATGGTTGCGCAGGGTCAACGGTTATGGTTACGGTAGTAGTGCCAATGCAACCGCTAATATTTTCTGTTAACGTGTAAGTAAATGATGTTGCTTGTTGCGATTGGTTGCTAAATGTAAAGGTAGGGTTACTAATATTTGCATTGCTTAAATTAGTTGCGGGTGTCCACTCATAAGTAGCACCCGGGTTAGCTAAACCACCTAACTGCAATGTGCCACCTGAACATATAGTAGCATCTTGCCCGGCATTTGGTACGGGTTGTGGTGTTACATTCACTTGTACAATTGTTGCACCTGCAGCGCAATTACCACTACCAGAACTTATATCTAAAGAAACATTTTTAACACCAGGCGTAGTCCATGAAATTTGATAAGGACCTTGACCACTACCGCTTACAATTGTGCCACCATCAAAATCCCAAGTGTATGGGGCTTGTGCATTTGCATTTCCAGTATAAGTTATAGTTGCATTTTGGCCCACACATACAGTTGGGGTTGCTGTAAAAGTGGTAGTGGGGCCGGGGATTACATCTACTATAGTGCTGCCTGAAGCAGTACAACTATAACGATCTGATACAGTAACACTGTAAGTAGTTGTATTTTGTGGCGATACACTTATCGGAGATCCTGTGCCGGCATTATTATCCCAACTATAAGTATAGGGGTTTGACCCTAAAATTGTTGCTCCTGTTAATTGTGTGGTTTCACCTTGACATATTGTTGCAGCAGGAGAAACGGTTAGTTGTGGACAAAGATTTACTTCTATTATTGAACCTGAATTTGATTGTCCACACGGAATGTCATTCCATAAGCCATTATTTGGTCTAAGCTGAACACAATCTTCATTTCCTTGGTTGTTTGGTTCGCCATTTTGCCAATTAGTAAAGGTTACAGCATTTTGGTCATACCAAACAAAGGTTCCTTCAGTGGTTATATCGTTTAAACCAATCATTACATAATCATTAGAACCAAAGCCATTTCCTGCCAGCCATGATGTTAAACACTGATTTTCAGTAGCCGATTGTATTGAAACCAAATTAGCACCTAATTGCTGCGCTGCTGACTGGGCACTATTTCCATCTAAATTATTTGGGTTTAGAAAGTACATACTGCATGGGCTAAGATTATTACAAGTAGTAATTTCAGTATATCCGGCTCCCTGAAAGGCTGCTCTAATTGCAACAACATCACAAATAGGTTGAGAACAGTTTTGAACTGTAACATTAATAGAGGCAGTATCTGTACATGAATACCTGTCAGTAACCGTTACTACATAGGTTGTATTTTGTGTAGGTGAAACATTTACGGTTGTACCACTGCCTGCACCATTACTCCAGTTAAAAGTATATGGGGTAGAACCTAATATTGCTGAAGCAGACAAACTTGTTGGGGTTCCCTCGCAAATCGCTGTAGTCGGGCCTGTTACTGAAACTTGTGGGCATAAAGCAACTTCAATAATTGAACGCCCAGTTGGAGCAGGAAATAAACCGGCATTTCCGCACATTAAATCGTTCCAAAATCCATTTGTTTGCAGTTGAGCACAATCTTCTCCAACACCGGGAAAACCTGAACTATTATTTGGCTCGCCAGGATTCCAATTAATAAAATTTACAGTTGAACCATCAGTCCAATTGTAAGTACCGGGAGAGTTTTGCTCTGTAAAGCCTATCCATACAACACCATTTAAGCCTGCTGCTGCAATTGCTTGTGTTATAGCGTTATTTTCAGTCTGGTCGCTAATAGAAACGAGATTAGCACCTAAATTTTGAGCAGCTGACTGAGCATTATTCCAAGTCAGGTTATTGTTGTTATAAAAATATTTACTGCAATCCTGACCCTGAACATTAAGTTCGGTATATCCGGCATTTGTAAAGGTTTGTATTATTTGTTGCAGGTTGCAGGTTGTAACAGGCTGATTGCATACCTGAGTAGTAACTGTAACTTGGGCAGAAGCTGAACAAGAATATCTGTCAGAAGCAGTTACAGTATATGTTGTGGTTTGTGCCGGAGAAACAGTTACTGATGCGCCTGAACCAGCACCGTTATCCCAATTAAATGTAAATGGAGTAGATCCAAAAAGTGCAGTGGCATTTAAAGTTGTACTAGAATTTTCACATATAGTTGCTCCGGGCCCTGTTGCATTTACTTGAGGGCAAAGATTAACTTCAATAACCGAAGTCCCTCTAGGGCCAAGACCTAGTGGTTCTGCTCCACAAACCAAATCGTTCCATTGTCCAGAGTTGACAATCAAATTCATACAATTTTCACTTACACCAGGTACACCTGAAGAGTTATTGGGTTCAGCACCATTCCAGTTAGTATAATTTACAGGTGTTCCATCGAGCCATGAAAAATCATTAGGCCCATGAGCAGCAGAATTAAATCTGCCACCAATCCAAACTACTGCGCCCGAAAAACCAGCGGCTTGCAAGCCTTGTTGCAAAGCATCATTTTCAGCCTGACTTTGTATAGAAACTAAATTTGCCCCTAATGCCTGTGCCGAAGTTTGAGCATCATTAGCAGATTGGTTTGAATTATTGTAAAAGTATATGCTGCATGGCTGGCCTTGCACTGGCAGTTGTGTGTAGCCCGCCCCTGTAAAAGTTTGAATAATTTGATTGATATTGCAAGTGGTCGATTGTGCAGCTACAAAACCTATAGATAATGAAGAATAAATTAATGTTAAAATTAATTTTCTAAATATTGTCATAAATACAGAAATTCAGTCTGTAAAAATAACAAAGCACTATACCTATGGTTGATATTTTTTGATGTTTCAATTAGGTTTCTAAAAGGATAAAATACTACCTCACCAAAGTAATACTACCTTTTTTCTTTTGTTGCGTAAAGTTTAAGAAAGTAAACTGTACGTAATAAACATACACTCCTTCAGGAGCCAACTTACCTTTGTAAGTGCCATCCCATCCAAGCGTAATGTCTTTGCTTTCAAAAACCTTTTCGCCCCAGCGATTAAACACTGTAACATAAATATCTTTTACGGCATTAGCATACACCAAAAACACATCGTTAATACCATCGGCATTAGGCGAGAAAATATTCGGAATATAAATTTTAATACTGTCGTTTACGAATACTGTAGTAGATGCAGATGCTTCACACTGATTACTATCGCTAACAGTAATGGTATATGTTGTAGTTTGAAACGGCCTAGCAGAAGGTGTGTCTATGGTTGCGTTACTTAAATATACTTCCGGAGACCAGTTGAAAAATAATGAATCGCTGCCACTGTAAACAGGCTCTAATACAACAGCATTACCCAAAAGCACTTCATATTCAGGCTGAATAGTAACAACGATAGGTTCAGGTTGGATTATATCATAACTATCGGTTTCAGTACAGCCATTAGCATCCGTTACGGTAACGATAAAATTACCAACAGGAATACTACCTGCATTCTCATCGCTATCACCATTGCTCCATAAGTATGAATAAGGCTCTGTACCGCCTGTTCCTGTTACCAAAATATTACCTGAACTTTCGCCAAAGCAACGAACATTTTCAAGCTGAATTAAATCAATACCTAAAGGAGCAGAAGGTTCAGTAATGGTAAATGAAATAGTATCGCTACACTGAACACCATCTACAACAATAATGGTATAATCAGCAGGTGCAAGGCTATTAACAGAGTTACCTTGAATGGGTGTTGCATCATCAAAGAAATATTGGTAAGCAGGAGTGCCGCCAGTAGAAACAAAAGAAGCATTTCCATCATTAAAGCCGAAGCAAGAAACATTATTTAGAACATCTAAAGCAATTTCAGGTTTGTCGAAAACAATAACGGGTGTAGCGGAGGAAATAAACTCACAGCCTTGTGCATCTTCAGCAGTAACAAAATAACTGCCTGCTGAAGATATGGTGTAAGAAGCTCCTTGAGTACCATCGTTCCAGGTATAATTGTTAAAGCCGGCATCAGCATCAAGAGTAACGCTTTCTCCTTCACAAAATTGAGCATCACCATTTATGGTTACATTCAATGGTTGCGCAGGGTCAACGGTTATGGTTACAGTATCTGAACTAGTACAGCCTAAAACCGAGGCATTTAAAATGTAAGTGAAACTTGAAGGCTGCTGAGATTGATTGGAAAATCTAAAAGTAGGGTTGCCAATATTCGCATCACTTAAATTGGCTGTAGGTGTCCAAGAATAGGTAAAGCCTGCTGTAGGAGCGGCACCTAATTGAACTGTACCGCCTGAACATATAGTAGCATTTTGTCCGGCATCGGCTATTGGTTGCGGAATTACGAAAATCAATGCTGTATCATTAGGCAAGGTACAGCCACCGGGTGATGTAACATTTAATGTTACTGTTTTTAAACCTGGAGTATTCCAGGAAATTTGATATGGGCCTTGACCGCTTCCACTAACTATTGTTCCTCCATCAAAATTCCAATTGTAGGTTTCACCTGCACCAGCATTTCCGGTGTAAGTAAAGGTTGCATTTGAGAATTGACAAACAGAATCGGGAGCAGTAAAGGAATTGGTATATTGTAGATTGACAGTAATTTGTTGAGTGGTTGGTGGTTCAGAACAACCATTGCTGCCCGGTATGCTTAAAGTAATATTTTTAACTCCCGGGGTTGTCCATAATATTTCATAAGGGCCTTGACCTGTTCCAGTAACAATAGTGCCACCATCAAAATCCCAATTATATGTCTCGGTGGGTGCGCCTGTACCTGTATATTCTATGTAAGTATTTGAATTTGCGCAAACTACCGGTGGAACAGAAAATGTAGTTGGAGCTCCATTTTCAACAATTACATCAATAGTTTCATAAGTGGTACAATTATATCTGTCAGAAACTGTTAAGATATAAGAGGTAGTTTCAGTAGGAGAAACGGTAATTGGTGTTCCGGTTGCACCATTATCCCATGTGTATGTATATGGTGGCGAACCTAAAACTGTTGAAACTGAGAGTTGGGCTGATTGTCCTGCACATAATGCCTGTGCCTGTGTAACAGTAGGCTGTGGGCAAAGATTTACTTCAATCAAAGAAATACTGCTTCTGTTGCAAGGCAAGTCGTTCCATAAACCATTATTTGGAAATACCTGAACACATTGTTCTCCATTTTCACATCTGTATTGGTCGCTGCAAGTAAAAAAGCCACAACCTCCAAAACAGTCATCATAACCGTTATTGTTGGGTTCTCCACCATTCCAGTTTTGGAAAACGGTAGGGGTTGCAGGGCCGGGATTAAAAGGACCTGTGGTACCGTCTAACGCAAAGAAAGTTGGTTGATTTTCTCCTGTTCTTTTATAACCTATCCAAATAGCTTGTGCACCATAACCATTGGCATTCAATGCGGCTGCTACTGCATTATTTTCATTAACATCATTAAATACAACCATGTTTGCGCCTAAAGCTTGTGCCTGCTGTTGACTTAAATCAGCATTTTGTGAACGAGTGTTTATAAAGTACATGCTACATGGTTGCCCAACTACCCCGGGAAGTTCAATATAACCTGTTGCAGCAGCGAAAGCATTTCTTATTGCCTGAACATCGCATACTGGAGCAGTACAGTTTGGGTTTACAGTTACGGTGGCAGTTTGCTGAGATGAGCAACCGTATCTGTCAACAACTTCTACATTGTATGTTGTTGTTGCAGCAGGAGAGGTGGTAACAATTGCACCGCTACCCAGCCCTTGATCCCATGTGTAAGTATATGGAGTAGAACCTAGTAGAGTTGTAGCCCTTAAAATTGCAGGTTCTCCAACACATATAGTTGGTGGTGTATTTACTGTTATTTCGGGGCAAAGATTTACTTCAATAACCGATATGCTATTTGAATTACAAGGCAAGTCGTTCCACAAGCCATTACTTGGAAAAATCTGAACACATTGTTCTCCATTAGAACATCTGTAGGTATTGCAGCCAATAAAATTGCAGCCACCTGTACAATCTAAAAAACCGTTATTATTTGGTTCAGGTGTTGATGGATTCCAGTTTTGGTAAACGCCAGGTGTTGGACCACCCGTTGTGGGTGTCAAAAAGTTTCCGGTAGTACCGTCTAAAGCAAAGAATGACGAAGCCCCTGTCGAAGTTCTTTTGTAACCTATCCATATTGCAGAACTACCATATCCAGCTGCATTTAGTGCAGCAGCTACCGCATTATTTTCAGCAGCATCCTGAAACACTACCATATTAGCTCCTAAATTTTGTGCAGCAGCCTGTGCCTGGTCGGCATCTTGTGAGTTTGGATTTACAAAATACATACTACACGATTGTCCTTGCACAGCTAACTCAATGTATCCGGCCTGAGTAAAGGCATTTCTAATAGCATTAATATCACAAGTTGGGGACTGTGCTTTCGAAATATTAATTATTAAAATTAATACGAAAGCAAAGGCAAATTTTGCAGAAAATTTCATCTTTAAGTTAGGATAGTTGGTTTGTGCAACTAATTTACAGATTATTAGATAGTTATTAAAATAGCTATTGTAATAATATGTTGAAAACTAAAATTGAAAAACGAAAAAAGTTATTTTTTAGAGAAAAGCACAATATCCAGCACTTCTTCCATTCTGTCAACATAATGAAATTTTAGGCCCTTAATATAGGTTGCGTTAATTTCTTCTACATCTCGCTTATTGTTTTTACAAAGAATTATTTCTTTTAATCCTGCACGTTTTGCTGCCAATATTTTTTCTTTAATTCCACCTACAGGCAATACTTTGCCACGAAGCGTTATTTCACCTGTCATAGCTACAAATGGCTTTAAAGATTTTTTGGTAAAGGCAGAAGCAATTGCACTCATCATGGTAATGCCTGCTGAAGGCCCGTCTTTTGGTATTGCACCTTCGGGCACATGAATATGTATAGCGTTTTGTTCAAAGTCTTCCGGTTTTATTCCAAGTTTATCTGCATTCGATTTTAAAAATGTTAATGCAGTTGAAGCAGACTCTTTCATTACATTACCAAGATTTCCTGTAAGGGTTAATTCACCTTTTCCTTTGTGCAAACTTGTTTCTATAAATAATATATCACCTCCGGTTTCAGTCCATGCCAAGCCTACTGCAACACCGGGAGGTTGTTTTTCAGAATATAAATCTTTATCAAACCGTTCTTTACCTAAGATTTTTGGTAAATCTTCTAATGTTATTTCAGGGTTATACTCTTCTTCAATGGCTACCGATTTTGCTACATGTCGCATTAATGAAGCAATTTTTCTGTCTAATTCCCTAACACCTGATTCACGAGTATAATTATCGATAGTGGCAGCTAAAACTTCATCGGTGATTTTTACTTGCGCAGCTTTTAAACCATGTGCTTCTCTAATTTTAGGAACTAAGTGTTTTTTTGCTATTTGTACCTTTTCTTCTAAAGAATAGCCGCTTAAAAAAATTATTTCCATGCGGTCGCGCAAGGCTGGTTGAATTGTACTTAATGAATTGGCAGTTGCTATAAAAAGCACTTTAGATAAGTCATATTCTAATTCCAAATAGTTATCGTAAAATGTAGTGTTTTGTTCAGGGTCTAAAATTTCCAGGAGGGCAGAAGAGGGGTCTCCGCGATGGTCGCTTCCAACTTTATCTATTTCATCTAAAATAAATACAGGATTAGAGGCTTTTGCTTTTTTTAATGATTGAATAATGCGGCCGGGCATAGCACCAATATATGTTTTGCGATGTCCGCGAATTTCAGATTCATCGTGCAACCCGCCTAACGATACTCTTACATAATGCCTGTTCAATGCCTTGGCAATAGACCGGCCTAATGAAGTTTTACCTACACCCGGTGGGCCAACAAAACAAAGGATAGGCGATTTCATATCGCCCTTTAATTTTAAAACAGCAAGGTATTCAATAATGCGGTCTTTAATTTTATCTAAACCATAATGGTCTTTGTCTAAAATTTTTTTGCTGCGTTTTAAATCGAAATTGTCATCGGTAAATTCATTCCAGGGTAAGTCTATAAGCAAATCTAAATAGTTCATTTGAACTGAATATTCCGCAGCGGCAATATTCATACGTTCTAATTTTTGCAACTCTTTTTCGAAATGAGTTTTTACTTCTTTGCTCCATTTCTTTTTAGATGCAGCTTCTCTTAATCGGTCAATATCTTTGTTTGGCCCATCAGCACCCAGTTCTTCCTGTATAGTTCTTAACTGCTGATTTAGAAAGTAATCGCGTTGTTGTTTTTCAATATCAGAACGCACTTTATTTTGAATTTGGTTTTTAAGCTCAAGCATTTGCAATTCATTTTGCATAAACTTTAAAACCATTTGAGCTCTTTCCGCAATATCATCTATCTCAAGTAATTTTTGCTTGTCTTGTAGTGTGCTGTTCAGGTTCGATGAAATAAAATGAACCAAAAAATTAGGGTTATCGATATTTTTTAATACTATGGCCGCTTCTGAAGGAATATTTGGTGAAAGCTTGATAATTTGCTCGGCCATATCTTTTATGGAAGAAACTGTGGCTTTGTATTCTGCATTGTCTTTTGCTGGTTCAATGTCAACTAAATTATCAATTCTGGCAGTTATGTATGGGTCTTCAGTTAGTATTTCTGCAATTTTAAAACGGTTTATGCCTTGCAGAATAACTGTATTGCTGCCATCGGGCATTTTTAGCATTTTTACAATACGGGCAACAGTTCCAATAATTTGTAAATCCTTTACTTCAGGATCTTCAATGTTTGAATCTTTTTGAGCTACTACGCCTAGTATTTTATCTTTTTTATAAGCTTCGCGAACTGCTTTTAAAGATTTATCTCTTCCCACAGTAATTGGAAACACAACACCCGGAAACAAAACAGTGTTTCTTAATGGCAATATTGCCAATTGTTTTACCGGAACCATTGGATTTTTACCATTGTCCTCGATAGAAATCATAGGTAAAAATTCCACATCTTCATCTTGCTGAAATTGCATTGTAAAAGGTATATTCTCGTTCATCATGTTCTAAATGTATGCAACTTTTTAATAGTTATAAAAATAGCATAGGCTAATGTCAAGTAACATGCCAATATCGAATAAACAATAATGATTGTTTTTTTACTGACAAAATGTTGCTTTAATGCACTAAACTAATGTCATTATTGTCATAATGCTTTAATTATCAAAATTTCTCATAAAATTTTATCATTAACTCATCTGTAAAACTCTAATTATGTTATAGTGAAACATTGAAAAAAACTATTTCGATTTTTTAAGTTCTAAAGAAATAATTTATCAAATAAAAACCATTATAAAATATTGATTATTATAAATTTACACTGAAATAGCATTTTTGTTTTTAAATAAAAATTGTAAAACAAATTTTATTCTTAAATTAAACCCAATTAAAGCATGAAAACATATTAAATGAAAAAAATAATTTTTGTTGTGTTTGTTTTTCTAACAAGATTAGCAAATGCACAAACAGGTTGCCCGCAGATTGATGCAGGAAATAATGTCAGCTTATCGTGCACTCAAGCATGCACCAATCTTACGGCTAATTTTTTTGATGTTGGTTCAACTACAAATTACACGGTTTCCTCCATACCTTATAACCCGCCATATCCATTTACAGGAGGTGCTCAGCTTTTTGTTGGCGAAGACGATATTTTTTCAGATGTGGTTAATCTGCCATTTAGTTTTTGCTTTTATGGAACTACTTATAATAAAGTTGTGGTGGGCGCAAATGGTGTGATAACTTTCGACACAACTCAGGCAACCCAATTTTGCCAGTATAGCTTTTCTTCTCCAATTCCCACACCAGGACCACCGCCTGCGGGTATTTACAATAGTTCTATAAATGGTGCTTTTCATGATATTGATCCTGAAAATGCACCACTTTTTCAGTCTAATCCTGCAAACATTAACTATGCCGTGTTGGGCACTGCTCCATGTAGAACATTTGTTGTAAACTGGAGCACTGTTCCACACTATGCCATACTTTCTGCCTGTTTCAATGTAAGAACTACACAACAAATTGTTTTATACGAAACTACTAATGCTATTGAAGTTTATATTCAGAATAAACCTGTTTGTAATTCATGGAATAATGGAAATGCTGTTATTGGTATTCAGAATGCTGATGGAACTGCCGGTATCTCTCCGCCCGGAAGAAACACAGGTGCATGGACAGCTGCTAATGAAGCCTGGCGTTTTACACCAAGTGGCCCGTCTATTGTAAGTGTTGCCTGGTATGATGGCAGCACTCAGGTTGCTACTGGAGCTACGTGTAATGTTTGTCCAACAGCAACCACCACTTATACAGCTGAAGCTACTTATTTACCTTGTACTGGTGGTAATCCGGTTGTAGTTACCGACAATGTTACAGTTACAATTACCGGACTTCAGGCTGAAATAGATTCTTTTAGAAATGTTTCTTGTTTTGGACTTAGTAATGGCTATGCAAGTGCTTCATTTAATGGCGGTATTAACCCTGTTACCTATGGATGGTCGAATGGTAGTAATAATCTGGTTCAAAATAACTTAGCGGCAGGCACTTATATATTTTCAGCTACCGATGCAGGTGGCTGTACCCGGAGAGATACTGTAGAAATTATTCAACCTACACAACTTATTGCAAATGTTTCTGATGATACTTTAAGTAATTGCTCTGGTACGGGAACTGCTTCATTAACAGCAACTGCTTCGGGTGGAGTTGCTCCTTACAATTTTTTATGGAACACCAACCCACCTCAAAATACTGACATTGCTACAAACATTGCAGCAGGTACTTATGTGGTTACTGTTACTGATGCTTCAGGTTGCACAGCAACAGATAATGGAACCTTAACTGTAATTCAGGCTAATAATCTTTCTGTATCGCTTCAAAATACAGTTAATGTAACCTGTAATGGATTGACAGATGGCAGCTTAACTGTTTTAGCCAATGGAGGTGCACAACCATATAATTATCAATGGAATACAACCCCTTCTCAAAGTACTGCTACTGCGACAAATATTGGTGCAGGAAGTTACACTGTTGTTGTTACCGATGCAGGAGGTTGTACGGCAACTGGAACTTACACAATTACTCAACCAACGCTTCTTACAGTAGATATAGATTCCTTCAATAATGTTACTTGTAATGGAAGTAATGATGGTTTTGCAAGGGCTGCTGCTCAGGGAGGCACTTTACCATATAGTTTTGCATGGAATACCAGCCCGCCACAATTTGGGAACAGCATTAATAATTTAACAGCAGGTACTTACATAGCTATAGCTGAAGATGCTAGCGGATGTATTACTTCAGATACAATTATTATTACTGAAGCACCTCCTTTATTAGTTAGTATTTCTGCTTCACAGGATGCAACCTGTTTTGGAGTGGCTGATGGCAGTGCAACTGTAGATGCTTCAGGTGGAGCATTACCTTATAATTACTTATGGAACACTACACCTCAACAAGTTTCTCAAACTGCGTCAAACATTCCCGCAGGCTTTTATACTGTTTCGATTACTGATGCTAACAATTGTGTTGAAACAGATACAATTACAATAAATCAACCGCCTCAAATAAATTTATTTTTGGTTTCATCAGAAGATGCCTCTTGTTTTGCCTCTACAGATGGAAATGCAACAGTAGATGCAGCAGGCGGAAATCTTCCATATGTTTTTGAATGGAACACTACTCCGGTACAAATTGGTGCAACGGCTAATAATTTACCTGCCGGAGTTTTTAGCCCAACTGTAACTGATAATGAAGGTTGTTCAACAACTATTGATGTTACTATTAATCAGCCGGATTTATTATTATTAAGTGTGGTTTCAAGTAATAATATTTCTTGCTTTGGTGCTAACGATGGGGCTTTTGAAATAGCTGCAACAGGTGGCACACCTAATTATAGTTATCAATGGAACAATTCTAATATAAACGGCACCTCAGCTTCTCAGTTAGAACCTGGCGTGTATGAAGTAACAATTACAGATAATAACAATTGCACTGTAACAGATAGCATTACAATTATTGAACCCGACACACTAATTACTGTTATCAATTCTAAAAATATAACATGCTTTGGCTACGATGATGGGGAAATAAATATTGAAACTAATGGAGGCACAGGTACTTATTCCTATACATGGAGTAATGGTAACTATAATAGTGCTAGTGTAACAACTTTATCATCCGGAAATTATATTATAACTGTAACTGATGAGAATGGCTGTACAAATATTGTTGAAGCTAGCATCTTAGAACCTTTGCCAATTGTTATTTCGATTGCCGATTCGTTTGAGATACAATATGGAGATTCTGTTGAACTTATTAATTCTGTTGAGAATGGCTTTGGCAGTTTAACTTATACATGGTCTCCTCAAAATAATCTAGACTGCAGTAATTGTCAGCAACCGCTTGCATTTCCTGAATTAACCGCTGAATATGCTTTAACAGTGATTGATTCTTTAGGGTGTAATGCATCTGCTACCACTACAGTTTCAGTTATTATAGATAAAACCATTTATATACCTAACGCCTTTTCACCAAATGGCGATGGAGAAAATGATGCCTTTTTTGCTTTTGCAAAAGATTTAACTTTTTTCAGCATGAAAGTATTTAACAGATGGGGAGAATTAATTTTTGCTACTGAAGACAAAAATATTTTCTGGGATGGAACATATAAGGGTAAAGTTTTACCTCCTTCAGTATTTGTTTATTATGCACAGTTTGAGTTTCCCGATGGACAAAAAATAAACAAGAAAGGAACCGTTACATTAATCAGATAATTTTTTAAGAACAATATTTTCTAATTTTTTTAAAATAAATACCTATTATCATTCCAAGTATGCTTGCAATAAAACCTGAAATAAGTGCAGGGAAAGTTGTAATTACAATATACTCTGCAATAAACCACACCATTATTCCCAAAACCATTGATAATAATGCACCAGTGCTGTTACTTTTTTTAATATAGATGGCAGCAAACATAGGTACTAACAATGTTACCAAACCTAGTATAGATGATTCTGCTACCAGCTGATAAATATTATTTCGGCTTATAGCCATTAGCGTAGCAATAATGCCGATTGCCATAACCGATACTCTTAGTATTGAAAGAAACTGTTTGTCAGTAATTTCTTTTTTTATCAATGGTTTAATAATATTTTCAGAAACAATACTGGCAGGTGCTAATAATGCGCCACTGCAAGTGCTGAATATGGCAGAAAGTAAGGCACCAAAAAATAATATTTGTACCGGTAGATTAGCATGTTTCAAAACCATAAGGGGTAATACTTGCTGGTAATCAATCCCTGAAATTTCTTCAGCATAAAGTACTTTGGCAGCCAAGCCTAAGTACAAAGGCAAAAATGCTATTACTAAATAAATAATTGCCCCGATAATAGTTGAGTTTACTGCAACAGTTTCGCTGCGAGCTGCATTAACCCGCTGAAAAATATCTTGTGATGGCAACGAGCCTAAACCCAACACCATCCATGCGGCAAGCCAATGAATTATACTTTCTGCATTCCATTCAGGAAAGAAACGAAAGGTATCTTTCGGTGCAGCTTGTATTATGGCATTAATGCTACCACTGCTTTTTGTTACGCTGTAGGCAACTGCAAATAAGCCGGCAACAATAATTATACTTTGAATGAAATCAGTAATTGATATAGCCCACATGCCGCCCGCCATTGTATAAAGCGTAACTATGCCTGCGCTTAAAATAATACAATGCATTAATGGAAATCCACTAATTAAATTTATTATTATACCTAATGCAACAAGCTGTGCAGCAATATATCCGAAAAAAGTAATTACCATGAATACAGCTGCAAGCAATTCTATGCGAGTTCCATATTTATTTTTGAATAAATCACCAAGTGTAAGCAGGTTCATTTTATAAAGTGGGCGGGCAAACACAAATGCATATAACAACAGACATAACACTCCGCCAAAGGGGTCTTCAATAACACCAATTAATCCATGTTCAACAAACTCAGATGAAGATCCAAAAACTGTTTCGCTGCCAAACCATAAAGCAAACAGGGCAGCAGTACTTATATAAAAAGGTAGTTGGCGACTTGCAGAAATATAATCATTTGAGCTATGAACCAGCTTAGATGCCACCATGCCAATGGCAATAGTAACCAACAGATAAATTATTACTGAAGTAAGCAGCACCGTTTAATAAATGTTTGTAATGTTGTAATATTGAAACAAAATTAGGCTATGAAATTGTCAATAATCTGCTTGTTTTTATTTTTTATTACTGCTGAAAATGCATTGGCACAAAATTATTCAGTTATTGAAGTAGATGATAAGTATAATCACATAAAACCAGGTGCCGATAAAAATATTCAATACGCAATTAAAGCCGGAAAAGGGGTAGAAGTAGATGCCACAAAAATGGATTTCAGCACCCTAAAGAAATACATAGATGGTAAAGACCCCGACAAGATTTTTGTGATTTGTGAAAATGGTACTTATGTAGCTAATTTTTCACCCGATAATAAAATAGTTTTAGATAAAAACACTTTAACACCATACATGGGTAATACTAAGTTTTTAGGTTTTATAAAAGGCGATACTCCCATTATAAGTATTGGTACTTTAAAACTTCAAAACAAGCAAGCAAAAATGGCTCAGATATGGGCTACAACTCTTATTGTAGAGTAGTATCTTTTTTACTTTGTAGTTTTTAAAAATCATATTTACGTCATTTTACAGCCCTTATTAACGGGGCAGTATTATTCAATCTATTTTTACAAAAAAATAGATAAGTAATGCGTAAAATTTATATCCTTGCTTTATTAATGTTGGCCATTACATTTGTTCTTTCTGCACAAGAAAAGCACCTGAAAAATATTACACAATTAACTTTTGGTGGCGATAACGCAGAGGCATATTTTAGTTTTGATGGTAAAAGGCTTGCATTTCAAAGCAATAACAAAGCATGGAATTTAAAATGTGATCAGATATTCAATTTAGATATTGATAAAGCTGTTGCCGGCAATAATTATAAACCTGATTTAATTAGTACAGGAAAGGGTAGAACTACTTGTGCATATTACATGCCCGATGATAAACATATACTTTATGCCTCTACCCACGAGGCAGCAGACACTTGTCCTGCTGACCCGCCTCGAAGTGGTAAATACTTGTGGGGAATTTATGATAGTTACGATGTTTATGTTGCAAATCTTGAAGGAAATATTGTTAAAAAACTAACAGATTCTAAAGCCTATGATGCTGAAGCAACTGTTTCGCCAAAAGGAGATAAAATAGTTTTTACCTCAACCCGTAATGGTGATTTGGATTTATATACGATGAATATTGATGGAAGCAATGTGAAGCAAATAACCAATACTTTAGGTTACGATGGTGGAGCATTTTTTTCGCCTGATGGAAAACAAATAGTTTTCAGGGCCTCAAGGTTTAAATCGGAAGATGAAATTAAAGAATACAAAGAGTTATTAGCCAAAGGTTTAGTAGCCCCCACTAATATGGAAATTTTTGTTTGCGATGTAGATGGAAGTAATTTAAAACAAGTAACCAATTTAGGTAAAGCTAATTGGGCACCATTCTTTCATCCTTCTGGTAAAAAAATAATTTTTTCCAGCAATCATCATTCTGAAAAGGGTTATGATTTTCAGCTTTACATGATAAATGTTGATGGTACAGGTTTAGAACAGATAACTAATGAAAGCATGTTTAATGCATTTCCAATGTTTTCGCCTAATGGAAAAAAGCTTATTTTTTCTTCAAACAGAAACAATGGCGGCACAAGAGATACCAATTTGTTTATTGCCGATTGGGTTGAATAACTTTTGACTTAATTTTCAATAAAAACTACCTTTCGCGACTTTCCATTAATAAACATTTTTAACTGGTAGGTTTTTCCCTTTGTTAGGCCGGTATTGGTAAATTCGTAGTCATATTCATACCAGTCGGGTTGCATTTGCTTTTTGTTTTCAAGTTCTTTTACTTTGTTTCCGTCTTCATCAAAAAGACTTAGTTCAAAATCTGAAGGTTCCGGGATTGAAAATCCAAAACTGCCTTTAAATCTTCTAATTGAATGTGTTACACCACCTGCTGATGTTCTGCTTGCAGTGTTGCAGTTTTCAAATTTTACTTTGCTGTCTGAAGCAAAAAAGGTTTTTAACGAAGCATACATTTGTGGTGTATAATCGCAATTATATAAAGTATAGTTACCGTTTACTATATTCCATATTAATGTTTGACCTTCACCGTTTTGTAGATTTTTATTTTCTACAAATTTCGCCATTGCAAGTAACGATCCTGTTGCCATTTTTCCGTGCGAAAATTTTGTTTCCGGTTTTGGGCTGCTTCTATTGGGTTTGCTACAAAGGGCATAAATGTTTTGTGTTGCCTTTTGCTTTGGTTGAAGTCTTACAAAATACCTTTTCGTTACAATCATGTCTTGATATGTGGTATCGCTTGCTTCTAAAATTCTTCCTGTTTCTATCTCAAGATTTACAATTTCTGTGCTTTGGTTAGTTATATATACCGCAATACAACTTCCTGTATTCCCATCAGTAGTACCTGTAATATCATATTTAATTAAACCTTTTTTAAAGGCATCTTCAATATTTATGGCTTTAGTATAAAAAAAGGTAAGCAATAATGAGGTGATTAGTAGTGGCTTCATTTTTTTCAGTTTTGCATAGTAACGATATTGTTATCTCAAATCGTATATTGCAAACAAAAATTTTTATGCCATGAATGACACAATAAAAACACCCTTACTTGCGTTGGCCCTGCTTTTTTTTATAGAAGTATCTGCTCAGGTAAAGGTTATACCTGTTGCACATTCGCATAATGATTATACCAGAAAAAAACCTTTACACGATGCTTTAGCTAATGGCTTTTTTAGTATTGAAATAGATGTTTTTTATAATAATGGAAGTTTTTCTGTAGCACATACGGTTTTAGGCATAAGGAAGAAAAAAAATCTTGAAAACTTGTATTTAAAAACGCTCAAGTCAATTGTGCAAAAGAATAATGGTTATGTTTTTCAGCATGATACCACAGCTGTTTTAGAAATTATGATTGATACCAAAGGTGCATGGAACGAAGTTCAGTTGCGCGAATTAGAAAAACTTCTTTTTGGTTATGAAAATATGTTTGTTGTTTATAAAAATGACAAGGCAAATAACGGTGCAATAAAAGTTTTGCTTTCCGGTGGTGGCTATAAAGATTTAATTAAAAATGATAATCCAAGAATATTTTCAGCCGATGCCGGTATAGCTGATATTGCTTCTGAATTAAGTACTGATATTATTGCCCGAAACAGCTCTCACTATAAAAGCTATTTTAAATGGAAAGGGCGAGGGGCTATGCCTGAAGAAGAAAAAGAAAAGTTATTGGAAATATGTAATCAGGCAAAGCAGTATAACAGAAAAGTAAGGTTTTGGGCTTGTCCAAACAATAAAAATGTATGGCGCGAATTGCTTAATGCCGGTGTAGGCTGGGTAAATATTGATAAACTTGAAAAGTTTAAAAACTTTTATTGGAATGAATACTTGCCATACAAAGCAACTACCTACTGTTGCCCTAGATTTTAGTTAAACATTAAAGCAACTTGCCCTTAATTGCCTCATATGTTCAAGCCCTAATTTTTTGGCAACTGCAATATTGTTTTCGGGTATTTTATAAGTGTCAGAATGCTTGTTTACAGCCTCGCTTAAATCGTTTTCTCTTAAAATATGAAACATTGGATATGGCGAACGGTTGGTATAATTGGCAGCATCATTTTCATGACTGCCTTCAAAAATATATTCAGGATGAAAACTGGCAATTTGGTATATGCCTTCATAACCCGATTCATAAACAAGGGCTTCAGCCATATCTAAAACCTGTAAATAACTATTAAATGATTCTAAGCCTTCAGGAATAATTAAAATTGCGGTAGAGGCTTCATTACTATCTAGTTTTTGAAGCAAAGTGTATAGCTGATGAAGAATATTTTCAACTTGAAACTGAACAGCTACTTCATACAATACTTTTTGCTGTTTTACTTCTTTAGCAGCAAAAGGACAAAAGTTTAAACCAATTACAACTTCATAAATCCATTTCTGTGTTTGTGCAATAATAATTTCTTCTGAAATCATTTCTTAGTATGGCTTATATTTAGCTTCAACCGATTTGGTTTGCTTAAAATCTTCTTGCTTCACCTGGTCTTTTTTGCCTAAGTATGTCCAGCGAATGGCATTGGTATATTTATCAAACACTCTGTTTAAATCTTTCAAAGTAATGTTGCTAAGACTTTCTGAAAACCTTTCAGCAATATTGGCATCGCCCCATAATTCTGCAATACCTAAATTATAGGTTTGGTCCGAAGCTGTTTGCAGGTTCATGTAATACTGAGTTAAAAAAGATTGCTTTTCATTATCTAACTCACTTTGCAAAAAGCCTTTCGACTTTATAGTATTTATCTCATCAATCATTACTGTTAAAGCCTCTTTAGGCTGTTGGGTTGAAGCATAAATTATGTTGTAAGGTTCAGTAATGGCAAGGTAGGCATATGAAGCTTGTGGCGCATAGGTTAAACTGCGTTTGGTTCTTAATTCAACAAAAAATCTATCTCTCAAAATAGACATGGCCAGCCTCATAACTATACCATCAGGATGACTCATTTGCGGAGCGCTCATTAAACCTCTTATATAGTTAGTGGCAATATCACGGTCTTCTACAAATATGCCCGGCTCGCCTATAGGCTTTCTTGCTTCTGGCGTGTAAGAAGTGCCAAAAGATAGTTTTGAAAAGTCTGCTTTAATTTTTTGTATCAGTGCTTCCTGAGAAATATTTCCCACAACCACCAAATAACAACGGTTTTTACCTATTACTTTTTTATAATGACTTTTCAGGTCTTCAATAGTTATATTCTGAACGCTTTCAGGTGAGCCATCAGGAAGTTTAGCATAGTTTCTGCCTTCAAAAGCATGTTGCATGGCAATGTTTCTCAGGTGTTCATCGGGGTTAGATTGCTTTTGCTTTAATGCAGTAATTGTTTTTTGCTGAAGCAGCTTAAATTCTTCTTCTGAAAATAATGGGTTCATTACTGCATCGGCAAAAAGCTGCCACGATTCATTCCAGAAAGGTTTTATACAGGTCATGTTTATTTCGCTAAAATCGTAAGTAGTGCTGCTGCCAAACCTGGTGCCTATTTTTTCGGCTTCATTATTAAATACCAGTTTATTTCTGTTAGAAGTGCCGCCTTCAATCATCAAATTCAGCATTAAAGACTCTATGCCTTCCTGCTGCTTGCTGAAATTAGCGTTACCTCCTTTTATAAATAGTCTGGCACTGATTACTTCCTTAGTGGTGGGCTTTAAAATTACCTTTAAACCATCTACAGTAAATATTTTAAGTGAAGTTTCGTTGGCGCTGGCAATTGCTGTATTCAGTAAAAACAGCAGTAAGAATATCCTCATGCAGAAAAAATTTTTATTAGCAGGCTCGAAAATAAACAACATTTTAAGAACAATTTTCAATTACCTGTTTCTATAACATTTATTTAGATTTTATTTGCCATTCGTTCATTTTTAAATCTAACGAACTCTTCATGTACCTTTGCTGTTGAGTTTTTTCGTATATGAGCAGAAAAGGAAAAGTTTTAGTTGCCATGAGTGGCGGTATTGACAGTACCGTTGCGGCTGTTATGTTGCATAACGATGGTTATGAAGTTATTGGAATTACCATGAAAACATGGGATTATGCCACTTCAGGTGGTACCAAAAAAGAAACCGGCTGCTGTTCTTTAGATTCTATTAACGATGCACGGCAGGTTGCCGTGGATATGGGCTTTCCACATTACATTATAGATATTCGTGAAGAATTTGGCGATTATGTAATTGATAATTTTGTTGATGAATATCTTTCGGGCAGAACGCCAAACCCTTGTGTATTGTGCAATACCCATATTAAATGGGAGGCACTGCTAAAACGTGCCGATGCAATGGGCTGCGATTTTATTGCCACAGGCCATTATGCACAACTGCGCGAAGAAAACGGCAGATTTGTAATTTCTAAAGGTTTAGACCATACTAAAGACCAGTCTTATGTTTTGTGGGGCGTAAGTCAGCAATGTCTGGCGCGCACTATTTTCCCCATCGGAGGCTATGAAAAAAAAGTAATTCGCCAAATGGCATTCGACTGGGGTTATGAAGAACTTTCTAAAAAAAGCGAGAGCTACGAAATATGCTTTGTACCCGATAATGACTATCGTGGTTTTTTAAGAAGAAGGGTAGAGGGGCTCGATGAAAAAGTAAAGGGCGGTGTTTTTGTAGATAAACAAGGTAAAATTATAGGCACTCATGAGGGCTATCCTTTTTATACCATTGGTCAACGAAAGGGCTTAGGTATAGCCTTGGGCGAACCTGCTTTTGTTACCGAAATTATTCCTGAAACCAATACTGTAGTTTTAGGCAGGGAAGAAGACTTGAAAAAGAATGCTATGTATGTAGGTAATATTAACCTTATAAAATATGCCCGCATTGAAGATGGCACCGAAGCCCTCACTAAAATTCGATATAAAGATGAAGGCACTATGGCAATGTTGTATAACGATGGCGATAATATTCGTGCCGAATTTGCAGTGCCTGTTAAAGCAATAGCTCCGGGGCAATCGGCAGTTTTTTATGAAGGTAATGATGTATTAGGGGGCGGTAATATTTTAGCACGGTTCGATGCTTAACAGTTTTTTTTTTGCAAAACTGCTATAACTGTATAGTATGTTATATAAAATTTTAGGTTCGTGAATTATTTACCTGAAAAAACAGCCAACAATAAAAGTGTAAATAAGTACTTTTAATTATCAAATGCTTTTATGCCTAAATATCTTTCAATACTTTTTGTTGTGGTATCGGTAGTGTGGGTTGCTGCTTTTTCAGGTTGCAAAAACAAAACCGATGATTTTGTTTTAGACTACAAATACGAATACTTCCCTTTAGATTCGGGCCGATACTGGATTTGGGAAGTTGACTCTATCATTTTTACTCCTTTAGGTTCGGGGCAGGTACAGCGCGATACTATTAAAACTTATATCAGAGAAGTTGTTGAATCGGTTTATACCGATAATGCCGGACGACCCACTGCTCGTATAGAAAGATACCAAAGCGATTCGGCAGATTATGTTTGGAATATTACCGATGTATGGTTTGCCAATTTAACCCAGCGCACCGGAGAAAAAACAGAAGAAAACCTGCGATTTGTAAAACTTATTTTTCCGCCTAAGCAAAACCAAACCTGGAGCGGCAACCAATACATTCAGGTTACCGAAACTATTGAATGGCTGCAAGACTGGACTTACAATGTAACTGCACTTGATGTTCCGAATACGTTTAATGGCATTTCATTCGATTCTACCATAACTGTTTTGCAGCACGATACTGAAAATCTTATAGAAAAAACCTTTGCTACCGAAACATATGCCAAAAATGTGGGTTTAGTATATAAAGAATGGCTTAACCTTGAAAAAACCAGAGTTACCGAACCATGGACCAACCCTGAAAAAGGTTTTATTCTGAAAATGACTATTAAAGAATTTGGCAATTGATTAAAAAAGTTTTTATTGCTTGTTTTTGTTCGCTGTGCTTTACTATTGCTGAAGCACAAGTTTTTAGTTACAGTAAGTTTTGGGTAGTATTTACCGATAAAAATAATTCACCCTTCACAGTAAATAATCCGCAGGCATTTCTTTCAGAAAAAGCTATTGAAAGAAGAAGCAAAATGCAAATTGCCATTAACGAAACCGACTTGCCTGTAAATGAAAATTATATCGATTCATTAAAGTTGTTAGGCGTAACAGTGCTTAATAAATCGAAATGGTTTAATGCTGTTACCATTGAAATTGCCGATACTGCCATGCTTCCTGTTATCGAAAATTTCAGTTTTGTAAGCAGTATTGAACCGGTTTTTGGTACCCAAATTTTTAAAGCCGAAAACTTTACCGAAACCCGGGCAATTGTAATGAACCACTCATTGCAAGTTGCCGAAAATATTTATGGCGAAGGCTATAACCAGATTTATATGCTTAGAGGCGATTATCTTCATAAGCAAGGTTACAAAGGCAACGGAGTAGTTATTGGGGTGTTCGATTCGGGGTTTAATAATGCCAATAATATTGAAGGCTTTTCCCATCTTTTTTCTGAAAACAAAATTTTAAAAACCTGGGATTTTGTAGCCGCCCATGATAATGTTTTTGACGATGACGGGCATGGCACCAACGTATTATCGTGCATGGCTGCCAATATAGAAAACAGATTTACAGGCACAGCCCCTGAAGCAAGCTTTTTACTTTTCAGAACCGAAGATGCCCGCACTGAATTTAGAATTGAAGAAGATAACTGGGTAGCGGCTGCAGAAATGGCCGATAGCTTAGGTGTTGATATTATTAACTCATCTTTAGGCTATTCTGATTTTGACGACCCCGCTATGACCTATACCTATGGCGATATGAATGGGCACACTACCCGCATTTCTAAGGGTGCTGCTATGGCAGCCCGAAAAGGAATTATAGTGGTAAATAGTGCGGGTAATTCGGGTAACAGGGCTTGGCGGTATATTACAGCCCCGGCCGATGCCGATAGTATTTTGGCTGTTGGCGCTACTAACGATTTGGGTAGTGTAACAGGTTTTAGTTCCAGAGGTCCTTCGGCCGATGGCAGGGTAAAACCCGATGTGGTAGCGCAGGGTGGGGGCACTACTGTATTAAGTACTGCCGGTGAAGTGCGTAAAAGCAACGGCACCTCTTTCTCTTCGCCCGTTATGGCAGGCATGGTGGCATGTTTGCTTCAGGCTTTTCCTCAAAAAAGCAATGTTGAACTGCTAAATATAATTAGAGAAAGCGCACACTTATACGAAAACCCCAACGATTCTGCCGGATATGGCATTCCCGATTTCAGAAAAGCTTTTATTATAAACAGTTTTCAGGAAAACAAATTGCAGCCACATGCCTATCCAAATCCTTTCGCCAACGAGTTAAATATTAGCTTTTTATCGCCTGTAACAGAAACTTATAAGGTATCCGTTTTCGATTACTTCGGAAAAGAAATTGCCAGCCACACTAAGTTTGCAGAAAAAGGCTTTTTTGCCGATTTCACCTTTACAGAAGTTAATAATCTCTCTTCGGGAATGTATATTGTTAAAATACAATCAGAATTTTTCTCAGATTATATAAGAGTGCTGAAACACTAAACATCCTCATTATATTAAAAATTCTACAAGCAGGTAAGTACCCACAATCCCGTCATTTCGTAGTAATCTTCTTGGGTTGAAAGTATAGAGGTGGAAGTTTAGCGATGTGTAGTTTTAGAGCATGATTTGTTTGATAATATCTTTAAGTACAGGAGCTACTTTCTTTCCTCTGAATCGGTTGATGGTGTTGTGGTCGGGTTAGTTTATGCCGCATAGCCATATAAAGTAAATATTACTCTTGATGACTTCTTCTATTTTACGGCTGCTGTAATTATTATTGATATAACTGAAGATGATGCCTTTAAGTAGCATCTTGGGGTGATAGCTGGATGTGCCCGCCTCTTTTTATAGCTTTCATATAGTTGACTTAAATAAAAGCTATCTATTACCGCGCTAACCACCCGAACCGGATGATTAGCCGCTATCTTTTCTTCCCTACTCGGGAGAAGCAATTGCAACTAGTTGGGCATTTATGTTTTGAATATTGCTATAAACAGGATTGCGGTATTTTAAACAGCAGTTAGTGAAAACAAAAAAACTGCTCTTTTGAGACTGCCTTACTTCTTTACTTTTTTATCGGACAGAATAAATAAATTATACCAAAATAAATACGAGCTAGCCCTTGCATGAACCATAGAAATCGGAGCGAACACAAACAAGTTAAGGAGGAAGCTTAATGAAAAATTATTTTCTCAAAAAAAACCATAATCTTTCTCTACTTTGCATATTCTAATTCTGTATTGTTTGTACCATTGCGCTTTACCTTTTTTTTGAGCTACAGCATGTAAAGTATGGTGTTTCCAATTATTAATTGCTTCTAAATTTTTCCAATATGAAACGGTAATTCCAATAGTGTTTCTTGCACTTTCAAAGCCAAGAAACCCGGGTTGATTCTTTACAAGTTCTGTTAACTGATGGCTCATATGATTATAATCATCATTTTCATCTGATTTAACTGAAGTAAAAATTACCGCATAATAGGGTGGTGCAGGCGTGTTGGCTATCATCGTATAAAAATTAAAAAGCCACCTGATTTCAGATGGCTTTTTGTTTTAGTTTAAAACTGCTTCGATAGTTTCAAAACTTTCTATCGGTGGGCAGGTGCATATCAGGTTTCTATCGCCATGAGGGTTATTTACTCTACCCACAGATGGCCAGAATTTATTAGCTTTTATAAAGGATAGGGGAAATGCTGCTTTTTCTCTTGAATATTTCTTCGTCCAGTTTTCGGCTAAAACTGCGCCTTGTGTATGCGGTGCATTTTTCAATACGTTATCACTCAATTCAAAAGTGCCGTTTTGTACTTCATCAATTTCGGCTCTAATTTGCAACATGGCTTCGCAAAAGCGGTCAAGCTCGGCTTTGTCTTCACTTTCGGTAGGCTCTATCATCATGGTTCCTGCTACGGGAAACGACATGGTAGGCGCATGGAAACCATAATCCATTAAACGCTTGGCAGCATCTTCTACTTCAATGCCGCTGGCGGCTTTAATATCTCGGAAGTCGATAATTAACTCATGAGCCACACGATTGTTAGTGCCTACATATAATACTTTGTAAGCCTTTTCCAATCTCGATTTAATATAGTTGGCTCCTAAAATGGCATACTTGGTAGCATTGGTAACACCTTCAGCACCCAGCATTCTGATGTAGGCGTAAGAAATCAATAAAATACTGGCACTGCCATAAGGTGCAGCCGATACTGCATTGATAGCCTTATCACCACCTTCCATATCAACCACTGCATGGCCCGGCAAGTAAGGTACTAAATGTTTTGCCACGCAAATGGGGCCCATGCCGGGGCCACCGCCACCGTGAGGAATAGCAAAAGTTTTATGCAGGTTTAAGTGACACACATCGGCACCAATAGAACCCGGATTGGTTAATCCTACTTGGGCATTCATGTTAGCACCATCCATATACACTTGCCCACCATTATCGTGAATAATCTGGCAAATATCTTTTATAGATTCTTCAAACACGCCATGCGTGCTTGGGTAGGTAACCATTAAGCAGCTTAAGTTGTCTTTATATTGTTCGGCTTTAGCTTTTAAATCGGCAACATCAATATTACCATTATCATCGCATTTTACCACCACCACTTGCATGCCTGCCATTACAGCACTTGCTGGGTTGGTGCCATGTGCCGAAGAAGGTATTAAAGCAATATTTCGGTGTGTTTGGTTGTTATCTTGCTGATAAGCACGAATTACTAAAAGCCCTGCATACTCACCCTGTGCGCCACTGTTAGGCTGAAGAGAAGTTCCGGCAAAGCCTGTAATTTCAGTTAAGTAAGTTTCCAGTTCGTGAATCATTTCCAAATAGCCTTTCACCTGAGTCTTCGGAACAAATGGGTGTATTTGTCCGAATTCGGGCCAGCTAACAGGCGCTAATTCTGTAGCAGCATTCAGTTTCATGGTGCAAGAGCCTAATGAAATCATAGAATGCGTTAACGATAAATCTTTATTCTCTAAAGACTTGATGTAGCGCATTATTTTACTTTCAGAATGGTAATTATTGAATACTGGATGTGTTAAATACAATGAAGTGCGCAAAAATGCACCTGAAATTTTAGAATTGGCTGCTTCTAAAACAAGGGCAACAACAGCAGTATTAGGTTTTCCTTTTGCTTCAGCAAAAATATCTAAAATGGTATCTACATCTTCTTTCAAGGTAGTTTCGTCTAAAGCAATAACTACTTTATTCTTTTCAGAATAGTTAAAGTTTACCTGCTTGCTTTCGGCAATAGTATTTAAAGTTTTTACATCAATGCCTGTAATATCTATATGCAGTGTATCGAAATAAACTTTATTTAATTGCGTAAAGCCTAAAGTATTTAAACCTGCTTCTAATTCAACTGCCAACAAGTGTATTCTTGAAGCAATATTTTTCAAACCTTTTGGTCCGTGATATACAGCATACATTCCGGCTATGATAGATAATAATGCCTGTGCCGTACAAATATTTGAAGTAGCTTTTTCTCTGCGAATATGTTGTTCACGGGTTTGCAATGCCATACGCAATGCACGGTTGTTATGGCTATCTATAGAAACACCAATAATTCTTCCTGGAATAATACGCTTAAACTCATCTTTAGTAGCAAAGAAGGCCGCATGAGGGCCGCCATAGCCCATAGGCACACCAAAACGTTGTGAGTTGCCCACTGCTACATCGGCATCTAATTCTCCGGGAGGAGTTAATAAAGTAAGTGCTAATAAATCGGTAGCCATTACTACATAAGCACCTGCATTATGAGCGTTTTGAATAAAGGTTTTGTAATCTACTACCGCACCTTCTTTGGTAGGGTATTGCAATATGGCACCAAATACTTTTTCGCTGAAAGTAAAAGTTTCATAATTGCCGGTAACAATTTCTATATTTAATGGTAATGCTCTTGTTTTAAGGATATCTAGTGTTTGTGGCAACACCGCATTGTCAACAAAAAACTGAGTGGCTTTGATATCGCCTTTGTTCACCGTGTTGTAAAACATGGTCATGGCTTCGGCAGCAGCCGTGCCTTCATCTAATAAAGAAGCATTGGCAATAGGCAAGCCTGTAAGGTCGCTCACCATAGTCTGAAAATTCAGCAAAGCTTCTAAACGGCCTTGTGCAATTTCGGCCTGATAAGGGGTGTATTGTGTGTACCATCCCGGATTTTCAAAAATATTTCTCAGAATTGCCGTAGGGGTGTAAGTGCCATAGTAGCCCATGCCAATATAAGAGCGAAACACCTGATTCTTTTGCGCCTTAGCTTTCAGCATTCTTAAATACTCATACTCGCTTAATGCGGCAGGTAGGTTCAAAGGCTTTTGTAAGCGAATTTTGGCAGGAACAGTTTGCTCAATTAATTCCTCTAAACTATTCACTCCAATAGCTTTCAGCATTTGTTGTGTTTCGTTTTCGTTGGGTCCGATGTGGCGGGTTTCAAAACGGTCGGTAGCATTTACGGCAATACTCATAAAGGTTAAATTGTGAGGGCTTATGAAATGAAAGTGCAAATTTACTGCTTAGTAACAACTATTAAGAAGTAAGGTTAAGATTTTCTTAACACGTATATCAACAACTTTAAGACGATTGATTAATCATATTTATCGCTTTACAAACGAAAACTATTTTGATTTGATAAACAAAGCTTGTAAAGCATTAAAAAGGACCTGAGATTCCTAATTCTTCTTATTTACATAACTTATTTCAACTAAAAACTTAGGGTCTATAACCTCTAAATATTTTGCAGTAGCCCCCGACACTTTAACAATCGTATTTTTATTGTTATCGGTTTCCTGTAGTTTACCTACTACTTTTACATAAGCCACTTTGTCGTTCATAAGGTTTCGTACTTTCAAAACCGTACCTATAGGTGCAGTTTTATGCATGGCATAAAACTTACTGCCATTACTTTCATCTTCATTATCTACCCATTCAGCCATGCCTTTATCGAAATAGCTGGCTTCGTTTTTATTATAGTCGGTAGCAAAGGTTGCTTTATTACTAATCACTTCTTTCTTATCTTCTTCAGTAACAGGTGGAAGTTTTTTGGGGACAATTGTTTTTGTAGCTTCAGTGTAACTGGTAGGGGTAGAAGAGGGCTCACCCGGAATTCTTAACACCTGACCTAAATTAACGCCATCGCTCTTTAAATTATTTAATTCTTTTATAGCTTCCGGTGTGGTATTATAAAGCTTTGAAATTTTATACAATGTTTCACCGCCTTTAACCTGATGCGTAGTGGTGTTTGATGGGGTAGCAGGCTTAATAACCTCAGCTGTTTTAGTTCCTGAAACCAGTAATACATCGCCTAATTTTACTTTATGCTCACGGTCGGTAATATTATTTAACTCAAATAATTGCTTCACATCTACTTTATATAGTCTTGCAATTGAATAAAGGGTTTCACCTTGTTTAACGGTGTGCTTAATTGTATTTTCCTGTGCTGAAAGATTTGTACTAAAAACTACACTTGCCGTTAGTATGCTGAATAACAGTTTTTTCATAATGAGCTTCATTTAATCGTTACAAAAGTATTTATTCAATATTCCGAAAACATCGTTTTTGAAGGTTATTAATTAACACAACGCTGTGCTTATTATCCAAATTCGAGCCAAAAAAACTTGTAATATTGCTTTTGTCATTATGAATATACTCGGCATCATTCCTGCACGCTATGCTTCCACCCGCTTTCCGGGTAAGCCTTTAGTAGAAATAAAGGGGAAGCCCATGATTCAGCATGTGTATGAACAATCGCTGAAAGCTGCGCTGCAAAAAGTAGTAATTGCTACCGATGATGAAAGCATTTTCAATGCTGCAAAAAGTTTTGGTGCAGAAGTGTTAATGACAAGCGAAAAACATCAAAATGGCACCGAGCGTTGTGCCGAAGTAATGCAACAATTAGGCAACGATTTTGATGCCTGCATTAATATTCAGGGCGATGAGCCTTTTATTAATCCTGAACAAATAAACATAGTAGCCACCTTGCTTCAGCAAAAAGCAAGCATTGCTACATTGGTAAAAAAGATTACTGATGTTGAAGCATTAAATAATCCTAACATCGTAAAGGCGGTAATCAGTAAGCAGCAACAAGCATTGTATTTCAGTAGATATGCTATTCCTTATGTAAGAGCAGGAAATATTGAAGCAGCATTACAACAAGGAAATTTCTATAAACACATTGGCATATATGGTTTTCAGAAAAATGTTTTGAAGGAAATTGTAAAATTGCCTGTATCGTTTTTAGAACAAACCGAAAGTTTAGAGCAATTGTGCTGGCTTGAAAATGGCTACACTATTAATGTTGCTGAAACTACTTTTGAAACCATTGCTATAGATACGCCCGAAGATTTACAAAAAATCAACAACTCTTAAATACTATTTCAGAATATGAAACAGCTTATTGAATGTGTACCCAACTTTAGCGAAGGCAACGACATGAGCATTATTAAGCAAATTACCAATGCTATTAAAAGTGTAGATGGAATAAAGTTGCTGAACATTGACCCCGGCAAAGCTACTAATCGTACGGTTGTAACTTTTGTAGGCGAGCCGCTGCAAGTAGTAGAAGCTGCTTTTAAAGGCATTGCCAAAGCTGCGGAATTAATAGACATGAGTAGGCATACAGGTGAGCATCCACGCATGGGTGCAACAGATGTTTGTCCGTTTATTCCGCTCAATAACATTAGCATGGAAGAAACGGTACAATATTCAAAAATACTGGCAGAAAGAGTAGGGAAGGAGTTGCAAATTCCGGTGTATTTATATGAGTATGCTGCTTCAAAACCTGAAAGGAAAAACTTGGCAACTATTCGTTCGGGCGAGTATGAAGGCATTGCCGATAAAATTATTCAGCCTGAATGGAAACCCGATTTTGGACCTGCACAGTTTAATGCAAAATGTGGCAATACTGCTATTGGTGCACGCGATTTTTTAATTGCTTATAACATTAACCTCAATACTATATCGGTAAAGCGAGCCAATTCGGTAGCATTTGATGTGCGTGAAAATGGAAGAGTGAAAACCGATGAAGCAGGAAAGCCCGTGAAAGATGCCAATGGCAATGCGGTAAGAATTCCCGGCACTTGCAAATCGGTAAAAGCCATTGGCTGGTATATTGAAGAATATGGTGTGGCGCAAATTTCTATGAACCTCACCAACATTAATATTACGCCCGTTCATATTGCTTTCGATGAAGTGTGCAAAAGTGCCGAAAGAAGAGGTATGCGGGTAACGGGTTCTGAATTGGTGGGTTTAATTCCGCTGAATTGCCTGCTCGATGCGGGCAAATATTTTCTGAAAAAACAACAACGTTCAGCAGGGGTATCAGAAAAAGAATTGGTAAAAATTGCTGTGAAATCTTTAGGCTTAGATGAGTTAGCGCCATTCGACCCTAATAAAAAAGTGATTGAATATGTGATGCAAAATGGTAACAATAAAAAGCTGATTGATAACAATTTAAAAGAGTTTATTGATGAAACAGCTTCAGAAAGTCCTGCGCCCGGTGGTGGCTCGGTAGCTGCTTATTTAGGTTCGTTGGGTGCTTCGTTGGCTACAATGGTTGCCAATCTTTCCGCAGCAAAAAAAGGTTGGGAAAATGAGTTTGAATATTTTTCTAACTGGGCTGAAAAAGGGCAACAACTAAAAGATACGTTATTGTTTTTAGTAGATGAAGATACTCGTGCATTCAACGCCATTATGAATGCATTTCAATTGCCAAAAAATAGCGAACATGAAATAGCTGCCAGAAAAAAAGCTATACAAGATGCTACTGTTTTTGCCATTGAAACCCCTTTGAAAGTAATGAAGACTGCTTATGATTCCATGACTTTAATTGCTGAAATGGCAGAGAAGGGAAATCCTAATTCAGTATCAGATGCAGGGGTGGGGGTGTTGTGTGCCCGTAGTGCTGTATATGGTGCTTACCTGAATGTAAAGATTAATGCAGGCTCATTAAGCGATAAAGAAAAAGCAACTGAATATATAGCCGAAGCAGATGCAATTCTCAAAAATGCTTTAGAAAAAGAAGCTGCTATTTTGAAAGTGGTGGAAAGTAAATTATAATTATGAGTTTCGATATTTTGCTTTATGTAGGTTTGGGTGGTGCATTAGGTTCTATGCTTCGCTATAGTTGTAGCTATCTGTTGGCAGCTACTAAAGTTTTTGATATTGCATCAGGAACATTAATAGTAAATCTTGCAGGTAGTTTTTTTATTGGGTTGTTGTTTTCAGGTTTTGTAAAAAACTCAGGTAGCGAGTTAGTGCGCTTCTTTTTGCTAAGTGGGGTGTTGGGTGGCTTCACTACCTTTTCGGCTTTTAGTTTAGAAAATTTACACTTGTTTAAAGAAGGTAATTTTAAATTTCTTTTGCTGAATATTTTTACCCAAGTGACGGGTGGTTTGTTGTTGGCATTTATAGGTTATACTATTAGCGAGAAAATTGTATCATCTTGATTCCTGCTTTTGTTAAAAATAAACTTTGGTTTCCTAACCCCGAAGATGCCGATGATGAAGGCTTGGTGGCTGTAGGTGGAGATTTAAGTATTGAAAGACTTTTACTAGCTTACAGAAGTGGTATTTTTCCTTGGTTTATACACGATGATTTGGTGTATTGGTTTAGCCCTAATCCGCGCTGCATATTGATTCCTAATGAAATAAAGATTTCTAAAAGTATGCGCCAAATATTGAATCAAAAACGTTTTGAAATTACTTTCAACAATGCGTTTGAAGCGGTGATGAGAGGTTGCGCCACTGCTAAAAGACCCCATCAGGAATCTACATGGATTACTGAAGATTTTATTGAGGCTTATGTTGCCTTGCATGAAAATGGATTTGCCCATTCTATAGAAGTATGGCAAGAAGGTGAATTAGTTGGTGGTTTGTATGGTGTTGTTTTAGGAAAAGTTTTTTTTGGTGAATCTATGTTTTCAAAAGTTTCAAACGCTTCAAAAGTTGCTTTAATTAGTTTAGCCGAAAAGCTGAATATTGAAGGATTTCATTTTATTGAATGCCAGTTATATACCTCTCATTTAGGGAGCCTGGGTGCTAAAGCGATTAGCAGGTCAGAGTATTTAAGACTTTTATCAAATGCTATTTAATTTCAGAATGTTCTATTTAACATAATATTAATTATAGTTTATTTAGTCGCAAATAATTCTGGTAAATACTTGAATACAAGTACATTCAGTTATTTTTATAAAAATTTTATTCTCATGAAAAAGATATTCTGTAAATCATTTTTCTTATTGATTTTCGTAAAAGTATTTGCTCAACCACAAATTCAGCTTGAAAATTTTGCAACCGGTTTTACATTGCCATTAGGAATTTTTCATGCAGGCGATGAACGATTATTTATAGTTGAAAAATCGGGTATTATTAAAGTGAGACAAAAAAATGGTACTGTTTCTAACTTTATTGATATTACCTCATTGGTAAGTTACACAGGTCAGGTAAATAGTGAGCGTGGATTGTTAGGATTGGCATTTCACCCGAACTATAAATCGAACGGATATTTCTACATTAATTATACCCGTAAGGCACCAACAAATGACGGGGCAACGGTTGTCGCACGATATCAGGTTTCAGCAAACGACTCAAATATTGCCGATGTAAACAGTGCCAATGTATTGCTTGTTGTAAGCCAGCCATATTCCAATCATAATGGAGGATGTATGCACTTTGGCAAAGATGGTTACTTATATATTGGTATGGGCGATGGCGGCAGCGCAAACGATCCCTTAAACAAAGGACAAACCGACACTACACTGCTTGGTAAAATGCTGCGCATTGATGTTGATGGAGCAACTCCTTATGGAATTCCGGCTACTAATCCGTTTGTAAATAATGCTAATGTGCGCCCTGAAATTTGGGCAAAAGGTGTTCGTAACCCTTGGCGTTTTAGTTTCGATAAAATTACCGGTGATATGTGGATGGGCGATGTTGGACAAGATGCCTGGGAAGAAATTAATTTTCAGCCTTTTAACAGTTCAGGTGGCGAAAATTATGGCTGGAAATGCTATGAAGGCACAAGTGTGTTTTCATCGTGTCCGGGAATTAGCGGTTTAACTGAGCCTGTGTATGTATATAATCATTCTGCTGCAGGAGGTTTTTCTGTTACCGGTGGACACGTATCGCGCAGTGCAAAGTATAAAGGTGCGTGGGGATATTACTTTTTTGCTGATGCCGTAAACCAGCATTTATGGGCAAGTATTAATGATAATGGCACATTTAATACTTCAAAAATTTTAAATGGTACAGCCGGTGCCAGCAATGTATCTTTTGGTGAAGATGTTTATGGCGATTTATATTTAGTTAAACATTCAAGTGGCACTATTCAGAAATTGAAAGAAACAGGAACTACACAGCCAAAAGCTTATATCATGAACAAACTCACTAATATTGTTTGTGAAGGAAATTCGCTTGAACTGGAAGCATTGTATCATCCTGATTTAACTTACCAATGGAGAAAAGACGGATTGGATATTCAGAATGCAACTTCGGCAAAATTTAATGCTACTGAAGCAGGCGACTATGATGTAGTAGTTAGAGATACCGTAAACACCGCTACCCTGCCCGATACTTCTGCCGGTATTTCTGTTGATATCATTCCGGCAGGCATTTCAGCATTGCAAATTAACAACTACACCGTAGATGTTAACGATGCTGCATTTGGCATTTTAACCACCATAGCCGGGGGTGTTTTTAGTGGCACTGGCGTTGATGCCAATGGTGTTTTTACACCTTCGCTTGCCGGTGAAGGCACTTTTGAAATTGTATATACCATTACTACTAACGGCTGTCCGCAAAACGATACTGCAACCATTACGGTTACCAATATTGTAGGTATTAATTCAGTGGCTGTACAGCCTGAAATAATCATTTTCCCTAATCCCAATAAAGGTAGCTTTAATGTAAAGTGTAGTTACGAAATTCAGAATATTGCAGTATATGATGTAGTAGGAAAAGAAGTTTATACTGCTGTAGTAAATAACTTTTCAGCAAATATTCAATTAAAGAATATTCAGAAAGGGGTGTATTTTCTAAAAACAGAAGCTCTAAACTTTTCAAAAATTCAAAAAATATTAGTGGATTAACAGATGAAAAAATTGGTTTGCTTTTACTTGTGTTGCCTTTTCTCGCTTTCGCTATCTGCACAAGAGTATTTTCGTGTTGAGTTGGAAGAATTCAGCATTAATAATAATCCCGGCATTCATTCTGCTGCGGTAGGCGTTTATGATAATAACTGGATTATTATTGGTGGCAGGGCTAATGGCTTACACGGGTTTAATGCAATAGACCCTTTTTCAACCAACGGAAATAACAACAATATATATTTAATCAATCCTGAAAATGAAACTGTACAATCGGTTTCGTTAAGCAATTTAAACACTAAACTGAAAGAAGCTTTAATAGTAAGCAACATGCAGTTTTACCAGCCAAATGATACCTTGCTATATATTGTTGGCGGTTATGGCTGGAACGATAGCGCACAGCAATTTCTTACTTCCCGCGCATTGGTACAAATAAATTTAAAACTGCTAACCCAACGAATTGAAACACAAAAAAGCAATATTGAAGATTGTTTTCAAATGATAGAAGACGAACGCTTAGCTGTTTGTGGCGGTCATTTAAAAAAAATAAATACTACCTATTATGTAGTATTCGGGCATTTATTCGATGGCACTTATACACGTAATAACAGCGGTTTACATGTTCAGAAATATACACGAGCTATCAGAAAATTTGAAATAGACAATAACTCACAATTAAGCATTAATAATTATGGTGAAACATATGACTCTATAAATTTCCGCAGAAGAGATTACAATCTGGTTTCTCAGATTTTTCCTGACAGAACCTATGGCTTTACCGCTTTCACAGGGGTGTTTCAGGAGGTGTTTACCCTCCCCTACTTAAATACCATAGATATTTCAGAAAATAACTACAGCATCAATAATACTTTTAATCAAAACCTGAATCAATATCATACAGCCGTAATGCCCCTTTATGATTCAATAAATAATTTTATGCATACTGTTTTCTTTGGGGGCATTGGCTTATACTATCGCGATACAGTAAGCAACACGCTTGTGGTAGATTCTTTAGTGCCTTTTGTAAATACTATAAGTATGGTAAGCAGAGATAGTGCTGGCAATATGGCCGAATATGAATTAGACGTAAGATTTCCGGCTTTGTTAGGCACCAATGCTGAATTTATTCCGTTGCAAAGCATTAATAAATACGAAGGCAATATTTTAAATCTGAATGCCTTAACCGATAGAACATTAGTGGGATACATTTTCGGTGGCATAGAATCGCCTGAACAAAACATAAGCATTACCGACCCCTCTAACAGTTTTGCTTCTCAAAGGCTTTTTAAAGTTTACATAAATAAAAATGCCCCCGACACTACTATTACCGAAACACACACACACCTTGTAAAAGAGCCTGTAACATTATCCGTTAGCCCCAACCCTTTTGAAAATTCTTTTCAGATAATAGTAGAGAATCCTTATCAAAAAAACATTACACTAAAATTATACGGAACAGATAAAAAGATAATTTACAACGTGTACGAAGGAACCCATGCGGCTTATAAAAGCATCATCCCTGCACAAAATCTTTCAGCAGGGTTATACTTTTTAGAATTAAAAACTGAAAAATATCGGAAAATTTACAGGGTGATAAAGCAATAGCCTGAAGATTTAAGAATAGTATTAGCCCGGAAAAATCAGTATCGAATTATTGCTGAAGTATTTATTTCAGTTAAATTATTGTAAACCATAAGCATTGTTTCTCTTAAAATGCTTTCGGGCAAACATTAATGTATAATTTTGGGTTGTATTCTGAAAATTTTATCAAAGCCATGTCTTTATTATTTCAATGTGTAAAAATTTGTGTTGCTGCTTTTCTTATTACTTTATTTTACAGTTGTACCCAAACCATTGAAATTAAAGATTTGCCAAGCCCAAAAGATGAAATTGTGGTGGAAGGCACCATAGAAAACGGTGAGCCGCCCTTTATTCTGCTCACTAAAAACTCTCCATATTTCGGGGGTATTTCTTTAAATGATTTGTCGAAATATTTTGTGAATAATGCCAATATAAAAGTGTGGCGCGATAATGATACTGTTCAGCTTGCCGAGTTTTGCATTAATAATCTTCCTGAAGAAGTAAGAGTACAATTGGCTGTGTTTTTAGGTTTCGATAATATCGATACCAGCAATATTCCTAATGTTTGTTTTTATTCGGTGCCTAATGTTTTCAGCTACTACCTTTCGGGCGATACTACCGGTGTTTTTGTAGGCAGAACTAATGAAACCTATTATTTAAGTATTGAGGCAGAAGGTAAAACATTAACTTCCCAAACCACCATTCCCGGCTTGGTAGCCTTGCAGCCTTTAACCTGGAAGCCCCACCCCGACTCTAAAAAAGATTCTCTGGTTTCAGTATATATAAATTTTAACGACCCCGACACCCTGGGTAATTATTACAGATATTCAACACAAAGAAACAGTGAACCGGCATATTATCCGCTATCTTCTTCGGTGTATGACGATAAACTGGTAAACGGACAATTCATTTCTCTTCCGCTGGAAAGAGGTATGTCGCCAAATGGTGAAATTGACAATGATACTTACGGATATTTCTGGAAAGGCGATACCGTTACCCTGAAATGGATGAACTTAGATAAAGCATCTTACGACTTTTGGCGCACCCTCGAAAACGATGGTGGCGACTCCCCTTTCAGCTCGCCTGTAATTATTAAAACCAATATAAAAGGCGGGCTGGGTGTTTGGTGTGGTTATGCCACCGATTATGCTACTACGGTTATACCCCAATAAAAAACCGGCCTTGTTTTAAGTGGATAAGTAACAGGTTTTAAACAGAACTTTTTGTAAGCAGATACTGTATTTTTGGTGTCTTCAAAAAAATATTCACTACACTATGAGTAACGAAATTGAAAAGGTAAGTTGTTTAATTATTGGCTCAGGACCTGCCGGCTATACCGCAGCCATATATGCTGCCCGCGCAAATTTAAAACCTGTATTATATCAGGGCTTAGAGCCCGGTGGGCAATTAATGATTACTACCGAAGTTGAAAATTATCCGGGCTATCCTAATGGCGTTCAGGGCCCCGAAATGATGGAAGATTTTCGTAAGCAGGCCGAAAGAATGGGTGCCGATATTCGCTTCGGATTAGTTACTAAAGTAGATTTTTCCTCATTGCCACATAAAGTTATAGTTGATGAAACCAAAGAAATACATGCCGATGCGGTAATTATTTCTACCGGTGCTTCTGCAAAATGGCTGGGCATTGAGTCTGAAAAAAGATTAAACGGTCATGGTGTTTCTGCCTGTGCAGTTTGCGATGGTTTTTTCTACAAAAATCAGGAAGTTGCCATAGTGGGTGCCGGTGATACTGCCTGCGAAGAAGCCTTGTATCTTTCTAAATTATGCACTACCGTACACATGCTTATAAGAAGAGACGAAATGCGCGCCTCAAAAGTAATGCAAGACAGGGTGCTGAATATACCCAACATAAAAGTGTACTGGAATACTGAAACCGATGAAATTTTAGGCGACAAAACCGTTTCGGCAGTAAGAATTAAAAATATTAAGACTGAAGAAACCACCGAAATACCTATTACAGGCTTTTTTGTGGCCATAGGGCACACGCCTAATTCGGCAGTGTTTAAAGAATTTTTAGAAACCGATGAAAGCGGTTATATACTGGTAGAAAAAGGCTCGTCTAAAACAAAAGTAGAAGGTGTATTTGCCTGTGGCGATGTTCAGGATAAAATTTATCGCCAGGCAGTAACCGCAGCCGGCTCGGGCTGCATGGCTGCCTTAGATGCTGAAAGATATTTAGCAGCCAAAGGGCATTAATTACTACCCCAAAAAACAAATAACAAGGCGTTGCTGAAAACAGGAACGCCTTTTTGGTTTTAAACACTCCTACCCTTCAAACTTTTAGCCATTTAGAAAAATAGAAATGCCTTCGGAATTTATCCGCGAGCATTTGGGAAAACCGAAATGCTTCCGGAATTTATCCGCGAGCATTTGGGAAAACCGAAATGCTTCCGGAATTTATCCGCGAGCATTTGAGAAAACCGGAATGCCTTCGGAATTTATCCGCGAGCATTTGAGAAAACCGAAATGCCTCCGGAATTTATCCGCGAGCATTTGAGAAAACCGGAATGCTTTCGGAATTTATCCGCGAGCATTTGGGAAAATCCAAATGCCTGTAAATAATATTTTTATACATGCTGAAATATAGATATGAAAATTTGGCAGTATTTAAGATAATTTGGCAGTTACAATAATGAAACTGAAAAAATGGCAGGTTGCTCGGTAGAAGCAGTTGGTAGTAAAACTAGGGGCATAATTAAGCATAAGTAATGGTTTTTATTAATAAGGTAAAATACTTATTATTGCGGGCGTGCTTTGTTAGGGGCGTAGTGAATACTACGACCATAACTGAGGATAAGTAACGGGCAACTCAATAATTCAAAAAACTTCCTCCTATTTACTACTATTCAAATATAGGAGGAAGTTTTTGTGAGGGCGAGTTGCTCCTATAAGTAAGTTATAGGGCATTTTAAAAGACGACACTAAATCAAAAAAAGGACTTGACACCAGAACAACATCTTTTAGACGGAGTAAAAATCCTCTCAACTTACCTTGAACCTTTAGGTTTTCATTTTAAACTTACTGGAACAGGACAAAGTTCAGGTGGACATTTTGCATACGGACAATTTGTTTGTGGCGACAGAGAAATTGAGCTGCATTTTCGTTGGTCGCTGGGACTTGTTTCGTATAAAGCTGGCGACACGGTTTTAGGACACGAAGATTATATTAATCTACTTGACAAGGATGGACAAAATAAGTACCCGAATTTTTCAGACGAGCCGAATGATGCATTCAAGTGTTTAAAATTTGACTTGGAAAACTTACTGAATGACTTTGCTGAAAACAACGCAGTCCAATTCCGACAAAAAGGCCCAGAGAAAGCAATAGAAATCGCAAAGCAGCATGAAATTAAAAACAACGCTGACAAGAAGATTTATTCTGGTGACCAACGAAAAATTGACCAAGCAAAAATTGAGTTTAAGAATGGCAATTATGTAGAAGTTGACAAACTTAAAAGGCAAATTCAGCACCCAGACTTATTGACAGAAACTGAGAAGAAAATATTTGAGCTAAATGACGATAGAAAGAAAAACGCCCTATAATCGAGTAGACGGCTCCGCCAGATGTCTCTGACGGAGTGCGCCTCTCACACCACTGTACGTACGGGTCACGTATACAGCGGTTCGGAAAATTGTGGAGCTACTTGGTAGTAATATTCGAGCATAGATTGGTAGCCACGTTGTTGAAGTCTTTTCAGTGTTATCGTGGTGGTTAGTATTGGGCTTTGTGCCACTGCCCAACCGCCTTTGCGGGTGCGACTAAAGGCATAGGCATGTTGGGGGCTTACGCCCAGTTGCATTAGGTTTTTCTCGTTGGTCTTTTCTTCGATGTAGGCAAGGTGTCTTGCTAATTTCTTAGGGCTGT
>CAZIZP010000020.1:41340-85217 GCA_964543705.1 uncultured Chitinophagaceae bacterium | reverse complement strand
TAATTGGCGATTGCGACAATGTATTTGAGGATTGCGATGATGTAATTGGCGATTGCGACAATGTATTTGAGGATTGCGATGATGTAATTGGCGATTGTGACAATGTAATTGAGGATTGCGATGATGTACGAGTGAATTTCGGTGTTGCACGATTGGATTTCGGTAATGTACGAGTGGATTTCGGTGATGTACGGGTGGATTGCGAACGTAAATAAGGGGTTCTGGGTTAGATTCCAGAGAGTGTTCAAAAAAGTGTGTCAGGGTTAAAAAACGGGGACACAGGTATTCCTAAAACTAACGGCTAATAGCTAATGGCTGACGGCTTCAGCATAAAAGAAAAATGAGAAAATTGAGAAGAGTAAGAAAATTAAGTATTGGCCCTCCCAAAACATAAAACTTATCACTTAATACTGAAAACTGATTACTCTTTTATTATCGGCAACGAAATATAACTTGGGTAATCGGTACTGTGATAAATTTTCCATTCGCCTACGGGGGTAATGCTTCTGAAATGGTCTTTATCGTAACCCGAAAGCGACACCCGCAGCGAATGCCCTTTTTTGAATTGATAAGACACGGGCAGCAAATCGAAAGTAATTTTCTCCACCTTGCCGGGCGTTAACGGCTCACCATCTTTTTTCAAATAAGTATGGTGGGGCACTTCCTCTACATCTTTATGGGCACGGGGGGCATCGCTCACTTTGCGATGCAGGGCTCTTATTTCGCCTTCGGTAATATAACTGGCTTTTCCGTTTTCATCTATATCTTCCAGGTAAGCAATAAAGGCCCCATCGGTAGCAGTTGAAGCTACATAGAGCACTACAACGCCATGCCCGGTTACTTCTACATTTTCGGTAAAAGGGGTTGTTTGAAAATGGGGCAGCGAAGCACTGCGCTCGTTCCAGTCGAAATATGGGAAAGGCACTTCTAACTTGCCCATCAACGAGCGCCAACGACTGTAAGTGCCCGTGCCGAAACTGCTATCGATAGTATAAGGCGTAAACGAATCGAACTGTGGCGGGGCGGTGGTATTCAATTGTGCTTTTTCGTTGAAATAAAAATTGGTGTAGCGGGTGTTTTGCGGTGGCCAGGTGTGGCTGCTTTTCCATTTTTCTTCGCCCATCGTATAGTAGTGTACGCGCGGCTCTTTGTTAATGCCTGTTTCAATACCTTTTAAATGATAATCGAAATACTTTAACAACTCGGCTGTTTTGCTGAAGCCTGAAGGCCCCGGATTAAAATGGCTGCAATTCATCCAGCCGCCATGTTCCCATGGGCCTAATAGCAATTTGTTCTGCGGATTATTCAGCGTTAAAAAACGTTTTACCGCAGCATGCTGATAATCGCCATCGAAGTAGCCGCTAACGCTATACACCGCCACGCCTGCTTCATCTATTTTTTTAGAAAAACTATGCGGGCTGAATTTATCGGGCCCGGTGGCACCATCTACTTTAGAAATATCATCGCGATAAATAAGCGACTCAACACCATCGTTCACGTTCAAATTAGCCTGATGTTGTTTCACGGCTTCTTTAATCATTTTCTTTTCGCCTTTAACGGGTTGCACGCCTTTTACCGCCATGCGGGGTAATAGTTTTTTAACGGGCAGCTTGTTGTTATCTAAAGCCCAGTTGGCAGCACCCCAGTTTTTGGTAAAGTATTCCAGTTGCACACCACCGGGCAACGAAATATCGTCATACACATCATAGAGCGAAAACATAGGTGCTACGGCTTTAACGGCTGGGTGCATAGTGGTAGCCAGAAACTCGGCAGTGGTGCCGCTATAACTAATACCCGATGAACCTACTTTACCGTTGCTCCACGGCTGTGCAATAGCCCAGTCAACAATTTCGGCACCGTCTTTCACTTCGTCTGCCGTCCACGGGTGTTTGCGGCTGCCCATGCTGGCACCCGAACCACGGGCATCAACGGCAATTAAGGCATAGCCGCAACGAATAAAGTCTTTTATCATTTTACCTTGCTTGCCCGAGAAATTATTTAAAAACATACTGAACGGAAAACGGAATTTTGCCCCACGCCAGTAACGGGTTTGGTATAATACAGCCGGAATTTTTTCGCCCGCTTCCAAGCCTTTAGGCAACACTACATTGATGGCAATTTTCACGCTGTCGCGCATGGTGAGATACATTGATTCTGATACTACCTTTTTGTATTTCATGTTTGCCTCATAGTTGTAAGGCAATGGCCCATTCTGAACATTCAGACTATCGGTAGCGATATATTTTTTGGCAACTTTTGGTGGTTTTTGAGCAAAAAGATTTTGAGCAGCAAGAAACAATACTAACAATAAAAGGTAGCGCATAGTGGTGGTTTGATGATGAGGCTTAAGAGCAACAAATGTAATGAATGGTTGCAATGCGACATGATTATTTTAACCACATAGCAACTGAACATAGTGAAAGTTTGGGGGTGGTATTGGGTTGCCAATTATGTAGATTACAAATCTACTTTTATCTGTTATTCGACATGCCCTGCGGAACATGTCGAATAGCTGGTGGTTTGATGATGAGGCTTAAGAGCAACAAATGTAAACAATGGTTGCAATGGGACATGATTATTTTAAACACATCGCAACTGAACATAGTAAAAGTTTGGGTTGTGGCGGAAGACACGAGAACCCTACGCTTTAGCTATGCTACATTCTCGCTCCAGAGGGGGCTAAATTCACTTCGCTACCAAATAAAAGCTACCAACTGTATCTGAAACGAAGCGTTCATTAATATTCTTTTCTTGGGCGGTAACTACGTAAACCTTTAATGAATCTGGGGCTTCAATAGAATTAACTTTTCTAGTTACCATGCTAACATTAAAAGAATCTTTATTAGTATAATCACCGGAGTATACACTATTAAATGGCTCCAAATACCAATAAAATTTAGGTTCATCTATATATGTTCTTACAAATCTATTGCAATCTATAATTAAAATTATTTGACACTCTTCATCTCTTCGTATTGTATCATCTCTATAAAAAATAGTTTCAGCAAAAGCTTCTTTTATTGTAAACCGAACAGAATCTCCAAATTGACATGTTACTGATTGATATTCTTTTAAAAAAACTTTTAATTGCTTTGATTCTTCAATGGAAGAATTTGAACCAGGGCCGTAGCCTTTTCTAATATTTAAATCACAACTACTAAAAACTAAACTGGTTAAAATTAATACAATCGTTATTTTTCTCATTTTCGTCTTTTGAGTTCTTTCTATTGTTTCCCCCCTTGTCTTAGCATCCGCTAAGACAAAAAACTCCATGAAGCGTCCGCTCATCATTTACAAACATTATTCAAGATAAGTAATTTCAATTTTACCTTTAATGCCCTTTTCATAATCGGCAACATACTGTTTGCTCATAAATCTAAATTAAAAACAATCTTCTTAGCGGACGCTATAGTTTTCATTTTAGGTCGTAGCGGATGCTACGACCAGTGGGGAATAGATTTTTTGCGTCCGGAAGTTGATATTCCGCATCCGGAAATGGATTTTTTGCGTCCGGAAGTTGATATCGGCCATCCGGAAGTGGATTTTTTGCGTTCGGAACGGAAAAATTGTCAATTGAATGGAAATTTTGACATAAAGTAGCCTAAAAAGCTACTTTTAAGGGCAAATAGGTAAATACTACTTGTACTCCAAATATGGGTCATCTACCCCACTCCACTTCAACGCCATTACATCTTTAACATAGTTTTGGTAAACCTTCCACGGGTGTTTAGAGCCTTGCTTGGGCAACACATCTAAAGCTCTTAAAACATAGCCTGCATTAAAGTCTAGTAATGGTTCGCTGTCAAAAGCATTGCTATCGAAACGTGGCACACATACTTCATAATTATGGGCATCCATGTAGTTGAGTACTTTGGTAATAAACTGACAGCTTAGGTCACATTTCAACGTCCACGAAGCATTGGTGTAGCCCACGGTGAAAGCAAAGTTGGGTACATCGCTAAACATTACGCCACGATAAGCATGGGTTTTTGAAGTATCGCCCAATTGGCCATTAATATGAATGGTCATGCCGCCCAGCAATTGCACTTTTAAACCTGTAGCAGTTACAATTAAATCAGCTTCCAGTTCATTGCCCGAATTCAGCATAATGCCTTTCTCAGTAAAAGTGTTAATGGTGTCGGTAACTATTTCAGCTTTACCTTTTTTAATAGCTTTAAACAAATCGCCATCGGGCACCAGGCAAAGGCGTTGGTCCCACGGGTTGTATTTCGGGTCGAAATGTTTCAGGTCGTACTTATCGCCCAGTTGTTTTTTAATGCCTTTCAGAATAAAATTCTTTATTGCTTTTGGATATTTTTTAGAGGCGTTATAAAGAAAGATAGATAGAAAAACATTTTTCCAGCGGATAACTGAATAAGCGGCTTTTTCAGGCAATATTTTTTTGAAAAACTCGGCAATTTTATCTACACTTGGCAACGACATGATGTAAGTGGGCGAGCGTTGCAACATGGTTACTTTTGCAGCTTTCTTTGCCATTTCGGGCACCAGTGTAACAGCCGTAGCACCACTGCCAATAATTACCACTTTCTTGTTTTCATAGTCGATATCGCTGGTCCATTTTTGCGGGTGTACTACCCGGCCTTTGTAGTTTTCAATGCCCGGAAATTCAGGAGTATAACCATTTTCATAATTATAGTAACCGCTGCACATGGTTAAAAACTTGCACTTTAAGGTTTCATGTTGCACGCCTTCGTGTGGGGCAATTTTTAAGGTCCACATTTTTTCGGCATCGCTCCACGAAGCATCAACAACCTTATGGTTAAACTTAATTTTTTTATCAATGCCAAACTTGGCAGCAGTATCTTTTATATACTGAAGAATAGCCGGGCCATCGGCAATGGCTTTCGGGTTGCTCCATGGGTTAAACGGAAAGCCCAATGTGTACATATCAGAATCGGAACGAATGCCCGGATACTTAAATAAATCCCACGTGCCACCCATTGCTGCGCGACCTTCTAACACCGTAAAAGACTTTTTAGGACACTCCGTTTGCAAATGATAAGCCGCCCCAATGCCCGAAAGACCGGCACCCACAATAATAACATCGTAATAAGATACAGAAGCAACGGTTTGATTTGCCATAAACGAGAAGGTTGTTTAATTGCCTAAACAAATATAGCGGTTGACAACTGAATTAAGGCGATTAAAAACCTTCAGAATAAATAGAATTTACTGTGCCAAAAAGGTTTTGGTTGTAAAAAACTTATTATCGAAAACTACATTCAACATAAGTTGCTGTGAAGATAAATTCTTAGGCAATGAAATGGTGAATTCATTTTCGCCTTTTTTGCTTTTTGGCAATTCACCCTGCAATACAATATTACCATCAGACGATACCAGATAATAATATCCTGAAACCACTTTTTCTAAATGGTACTGAATACTTATTTTACCTTTTGCAGGGTTGGGAAATATTGTAAAATCGTAATTATGGTTAATCATTATTTCCCGGTGTGCAGTAGCGGTAGCTTTAATTAATCTTATGGCATAAATATTAGCAGATGCAGCGGTAAGGTTAGTTTGGTTGTTGCTGAAAGGATTTAATGCAGTACTATTAATGCCCCCCAATACATGACCTATTAATATTGTATCATCATTTATCTCGCTAAGTTTTATAATTTCTGAATCGTAATGAGGGAGTGAATGATTGGGAATAAATTCGGCACTGGCTCCGGTGAGTATGGGCATTTCAACCGGTAATAAATATTCCTGGAGCGTGCCATCAGCAAATCGTGAAAGCCTGCTAATGGTTTTAACAAAAGGCACCTGATTGTCTTCTATTAAGGTGTTGTTACTATAGTAATATCTGCTCATGCCACCAAAAAACAACGAGTGCATTTGGTTATTCAGGCTATCATACAAACAGGCTTTGGCACTATGATAATTACTTAAGTATTGGTTGAAGCCGGTAACAGGTGTGTAGCCGGTTGCTGTAATATCTACGGGATATAAGTATGGCAAATCTATATTCGTCTGAAATACTCCTGAAGAAATTGTGTAACCTTCTGTTCCGTCAGGGAAAATTTGAGGAAGCAAATTATAATCTCTTCTGTGTAAATGCACCGCATCGGTAATGGCTTCATAATTGGCATAACTGAGCTGTGAGCCACTATTATCAATAGTAAACTTTTGAATTTTGTTAGCGTAAGTTTGAGTAAATGTAGGGTTGTTCATGGGGTTGTATCTTCCATCGAAACGATGCCCGCCCACTAAATAGAAAGTGTTTCCCATTTTACCCAATTGCCCGCCTGTAATAGCAAAAATATTATCGTCCATTTGCTTAAAAAATGAAGTAATTGAGTTGCCACTTACTACAGCATCTATTAATCCTGAAACACTTATTGTAGTCAATTTTGAAAAAGTAATGTGGTCGTTTTCAGTAGTCGAAAAGGCATAGCCACCAATAATATATAAAGTATCGTTGTCTTGGTAAAAATTCATGTTAGTAGATTGCAATTGCTCTTTAATTCCTGTGGGCAATGAATTTAAAGAGGCTTGCCAAAAGCTTTGTGTATTTACATCAATTACATAAATATCAGTATTGTTATTTGCCACAGGAAATGCATTGAAAGGCTGGCGGGCATGCAAACCATCTTTTCTGCCACCAATAATGAGCCACTTGCCATTTGATTGCCCAAAGGCATAAGAATGTAAACCGGGCAAACCTGCAATTGTTACAGGGGTAATATTTAACTCATACTGAAAAGCATCCTGAGCTTTTGAAAAATAGCTTAATAGAAACAGCAAAAAAATGAATTGGTATTTCATGGCAAAAATTTTGCTGAAATTATGGCTATTAACCTACGCTCTTTGTAACAATAATCACTGAAAAGAAAAACCCTTTCAGAAAAATTCTGAAAGGGTTTTAAAACAGGAATATTTAAGTGGTTATTTCAATAAAGTTAAGCTGCCTTTATAGCGTTCAATAGATGGCTTTCTGAATTCAACTACTGCTTCCCAAACCAATACGGCAGGGTCTAAAACTTTTCCGTTTACTTTACCATCCCACTGGCACGGCTGAGTACTGTTTACACACTCAAATACCATTTGCCCCCAACGATTCCAAATGCGCCAGGTAAATTGTTTAACGCCCTTCATGATTGGGAATACAATTTCGTTTTCGCCATCGCCATTAGGTGAAAACGCGTTTGGCATGTAGAAATAATATTCTCCCGGCTCAACAATTACCGTAACCGTATCTGTGGCAGTGCAACCATTGTCATCGATATAAGTTACAGTGAAAGTTGTAGTACTATCAGGCTTAGCAACAGGGTTTTCGCAATTGTCACAACTTAAATTTCTAGAAGGCGTCCAAACAAAATTACCTTGTGTTATGTCTCCTGAAGCGGTTGCATTAAGCTGTGAAGAATCTCTTTCTATAATAGTAACAGGTGTTGCTTCTGCATCTACCAAAACGGTTGCGCTGTTAACTTCTATGGTATCGGTTGCAGTGCAATTGTTGCTGTTTAATACCTCTACAAAATAGGTACCTGAGGTTTCTACTGTAATAGACTGTGTAGTTTCTCCTGTTGACCATCTGTAGTCAATTCCATTATTACCTGCATCTAGAACGTTGCTTTCGCCACCACATAAAAACACATCATTGCCAAGGTTTACTGTAAATAATGGTGGCTCGGATATATTGGCAACTGCCTCTCTGGTGCAACCAATATTATCGGTAACCGTTACAGTGTAACTTCCTGCCGGAACATTGCTGATGAAGGTGTCCACAGCGTTATTGCTCCACAAATAAGTAAGCGGCCCATTACTGCTGGTTGCAGTAGCCACAGCACTGCCATCGCTTAAACCAAAACAAGAAACATTGGTAACTGAAACGGATAAAGTAACGGTGTTATTTGCTTCAATAACTTCAACAGTATCTCTGAAAGAACAATTATTGACATCTCTTACAACTACTATATATGTACCACCTGCAAGATTATCGAAGAAATTATTTGCTGAGGTAGTTTGCTCATTATCGATACTGAATGTAAACGGTGCAGTGCCACTGGTTGCATCTACTGTAATATCAATAGTACCTGTTGTAGCATTACATTCGGTTTCAGTTACAAGAACACTTGCCTGTAAAGTGCAGCAAACAGGTCCGGCAGCCACCGTGGCATTTGCAGTGGCAACACAACCTGCTTCATCGGTAATTGTTAATATATAGTTACCCGGTGCCAAACCTGAAACTGCGGCACTTGTAGCACCGTTACTCCATACATAAGACAATACACCTGTTCCACCGGAAGCAACTACTGTAATAGTGCCATCATTATCTCCATCGCAGGTTTCAGCAGTAGGTGTTATACTGTTTACAACAGGGCCATTTGCACTGGCAAGGTTAATGGTAGTATCTCTTTCACAATTTGCCTGAGCATTATCGGTAATAGTAACGGTATAATTTCCTGCAGGAACATTTGTTAAATCTTCATTAGTAGTGCTATTGCTCCAGGCAAAACTGTAATTACCTGAACCGGTATTTACGGTTACATCAATACCCCCATCATTTGCACCGCAAGAAGGGTTAGTAGTTGCCACACTGAAAGACAAGTTGCAACAAACAGGGCCTGCCTGTAAATTGGTTGTAGAAGCGATACTGCAACCATTGGCATCGGTAACGGTAACTGAGTATTGTCCCGGTGCAAGACTATCTATGCTTGCTCCTGTTTCTCCATTACTCCATACATATGCCAATGGTGCGGTTCCGCCAGATGCATTCACGGTAATTCTTCCTAAGTTGGTACCGGCACACAATTCTACAACAGCATTCAGTGAATTTATAACAGGTGCTCCGGGTGGTGTAAGGGTAACAGTTTCTATATCCTGACATCCGGCTGCATCGGTAACAGTGATGGTATAATTTCCCGCAGGTAAATTGTTTAAGGTTTGTGAAATAGCAACAGGCACTTGAATAGTTTGCGGTGTTCCTGAGCCGCTATCAATTACAACAGTATAGGGAGCAGTGCCACCACTTAAACCTACGGTAATACTTCCGTTACTAACACCACAAGAAGGATTAACAGGATTTGTTATTGTTAAACTTAGCGTTCCGGGGTTAGTTAATGTTATAGTAGTGTCTTTAAAACAATCTACTTGCCCGGGGTCGGTTATAGTTACCGTATAAGTTCCGGCTGCAAGGTTAGTTCTGTTTTGCTGGGTATTACCATCGCTCCATGCAAAACTATAATTACCACCTGAGCCTTGTGTAACATTAATGTTTATTGAACCATTAGTTGCACCGCAGGTAGGTTGTGTAACAGGCGCAGTAATTTGTAAATCGCAGCAAACCGGTGTTACTGTTACTACCACATCATCAGAAACAGTAACACAACCGGCAGTATCGGTAGCTGTTAAAGTATAAGTTTGTGTTGCTGTAGGACAAACTTCCGGAGCCAATGTATTTGAACCTGTCATATTGGTAGTTGGGCTCCAAGTGAAATCGGCTGTATAACTAATTTCAGGGTCATCGAAAGTAATAGACCAACCTGTAAAAAAGCCCGTTCCAAAACCCAGGGCACTATTCATAGAAACTTCAATAGACCAAACACCATTTGCAGTACAACCTGCGAGATTATCAAATGGCTGGTTGGGGGCAAAGTTTCCTGTGTATGGTGGAGTTCCATTGGCTATATTGCCCCCTGCTGGTACAAAGCATGTATTAGTATATGCCGAAGTGGCCTGATTGTTTCCACCAACAGTATTTGCCGGTACTAGAGTAATTTTTGTACCATCTGGACACACTAAACTTAGAATTAGTTCTCTAATTGTTACTTGTCCAGGAGTTGGAAAAAAAGTAGCACCAAAAAAATTCAAATTTGTAATACACACCTGAGTTATAGAGCCAGGCAAAACATTGTCCATGTTTAAATTGGTAACATTAATATTTACATTGGTGGTAGCACCGAAGGCTGTTGCTATGGGCTCAACCTGATTATTGGCATAAGTAGGAGTTTTTGCAGGAGACTTTATCACTTTTGCTTCGGCATTAATCGTTGCACACTCGCCTTCACAAATGGTAACATCTTGTCCCGCATTTACTTCAATATCAGGATTTCTAACAACAATTCTAACACTATCGCGACAAGTAGTACCGCTGGTATTGCTCATTTCTACTGCATAGGTTCTGGTAATAATTGGGCAAACCGGAACCGGAACATCACCGCCAGAGCTTCCTGTAGGGAAAGAATACAATCCACCACCCGAACCATTACCTACATTGATAGTGAAAGTGGGATCGTTAAAGAATATTTGTACATTATCAATGCCCCAGTGGTCGTAATCGGCACCTGAATCGGCATCCTGAAACCAACGAATGGAAACATTATTAGTTAATGCGGCTTGTGGCAAAGGGAAACACCAGTTATTCCAGTTGATTAGCTGTGGATCTCCGCCACCATTAGGGTCGAAGTAATTAATAGTAACCCATGGGCCATTTCCAATTCTGTATTGCAAATAAACGCCTTCATCGGGTTCGTCAGGACCTTCGCATGGGGCAGCATCGCCCTGGGTGGCAAATAACATATCGAAGCAAATAGTAGCCCCGGAAGTTGCAGGTGTAAAGTCGTAAGGTAAGGTTTCTAATGAACGTGGCACGCCTGAGTTACTACCCATCCAAATATGCGTAGTTCCATCGGCACCATTTGGACTGCAAGGATTAGAAAAGGTTGCTTGTTGGGTAAATGCCCAACCCGATGGCTGACCATTATTAAAGTTTTCCTGGAATACCACAGGACCTTGTCCTCTTCCGAAAGAAGTAAGTGTAATACAATCGCCACAAACTACGGTATCTCTTGGGGTTGTAATATTAACGGTACACTGTGCCCATGCAGAAAATCTGCATAAGGCAACTACCATTAACAGTAATAGTAATTTTTTCATTTCCGGTATAGATTGGTGGTTGGTTAGTGTTTATATTAATCAATGGTTTTAATCTGAATATTTTTCAACTCGAATTTTGTAAGTGATGAATTACTTGATTTATCGAGCATTTTGCTAAAAACCGATAATGCTCTTTGGCGCAAATCGCAATTACCACTGATAGACTCTTTAGGATTTAAAACTATTTTCATTAAGTACTCATCATTATTTTTTTCGCAGGTAGTGCATTGTTCATTATACCAAAGTTCTTTTTTGAAAGAAACTTCCATTTTTTTATCGGTTAAATTTTCCAGCTTCAGAAATATATACTCCCGATAAGTGCCGTTAGCACTGTTATTACAAGATTCAGTTTGTTTGGTTATTAGTAATTCCGAATTTTTAAAATAAACTTCATCAGGTTGACCGGCAAACAAATAAGCAGATAGAAAGACAACAGGAATAAATAATAATTTTTTCATTTCAGGAAAATGTTAGAATAATAATATTTTTAAGTCTTGTAAATATCTTAAATTATGCCTGAACTTAAAACACGTTACGTAATAAAAACATGTATTGCAGCAAACTGATTGCAGTGATGAAGCTTGAATAATTAATTGATTTTCAGAAACTATTCTTTTTTAGCAGTTGCGTTGCTTTTTAAATTATCGCCAGCATTTTGCACTACTTCATAAGCTTTTAAAAATGCTTCATCAATGGTATTCATTACCGGATAAAACCCATCATCTTTCCACATTTGCCTGGCTAAGTAAGCCTTCATAACTGTTTTTATTTCATCGGCAATTTTAGCTTGCACTGCTTCATCTTTTCTTAAACCTTCTTTATGGGCATACTCAATAAACTTTTTGTACAACAAATCAGAAACCTCAAAATTATTTCTGAAATACTCTGACTCTTTATACTGCAAAAACAGCTCTTGATTATCGGAATAGTAGTTATAAATAAATTCAGGAATAAAACTTCTAACTAAATAGAAATAAGAAAAACTAAATGAAGTATCCACGGGCACAAATATATCGGGACCTATACCTCCACCGCCATATACCACCCTGTTTTCTGATGTATAATATTTTTTCAGTGTATCAGATTTTTCAAGTTGTTTATCAACGGTAAGCTCATCGTTTTCGTAGCGTTCATAAATTTCGTTGTTATAGGCTTCGTTGCCATTATCGTAGGGTTTTTGAATGCTTCTGCCCGATGGTGTATAATATCTGGCTACTGTTAAACGTAAAGCTGAACCATCGTTAAGTTCATATTGCTCTTGAACCAAACCTTTACCAAAAGAGCGTCTTCCTACTACTACTCCCCTATCCCAGTCTTGTATGGCACCTGCTAAAATTTCTGAGGCAGAAGCCGAACCTTCATCTATCATAATTACCAAATTACCCTCTTCAAACTGTCCCGGGTTTTTAGCTTTGTATTCATTTCTTTTGTAGGCTTTTCCTTCAGTATAAACCAACAGCTTTTCATCATCAATAAACTCATCGGCAATTAATGTAGCTGCGTTTAAATAGCCCCCCGGGTTTTGTCTTACATCTACAATTAAATTTTTCATGCCTTCACTTTTTAAGGCACTTAGTTTAGTTCTGAATTCATCATAAGTATTTTCAGCAAAACGGTTAATTTTAATGTAACCGGTAATACTATCAACCATATAACCTACGTCTACACTAAACAACGGAATTTTATCTCTGGTGATTACAAAATCAATGAGCTCATTATTACCTTTTCTATAAATACCCACTTTTACTTTAGTACCTTTCTCGCCTCTTAAGCGAGTAACGACATCGTTGTTTGTTATACTTTTTCCTGCTACAATTGTATCGTCTATACTAATAATTTTGTCGCCCGATAAAATTCCAAGTGCTTCCGATGGCCCACCTGAAATAGGCGTAACTACAACAATAGTATCTTTTACAATGTAAAATTCTATACCAATGCCTTCAAACTTTCCCTCTAACGATTCCTTAACGCCTTTTAAATCGGTTTGGGGTATGTAAAATGAATGAGGATCTAAATCGACCAGAAACTTATCTAAAGCTTTGTCTAAAACTTCTTTAGCGTTTACATCATCTACATACTTTACGTTTATAAGATTTAGTATTTCATCTAACTTGCCAAAAGTGCTTTTATCACCTAAAGGTCGCTTTGTCCAGGTGGTATCTCTAAGCTTAAAACCCAACTGCATTCCAATAATTAATACCAATGCCAATAGTAATGGCATTAAAAAATTATACTTCTTCTTTTCTTCCATAAATTATGTATGCAAGTTAGTAAAAGGTTTTGTTTAGCCGAGGTAAAACAAAAATCTTATAACTAATTTTAACCGCAATGAGTTTAAAAAATAACTATGAATATTTTAATTGCTGATAGCGGCTCTACCAAAACCCATTGGGAGCTTTTAAATACTAAAAACCAAACCAGTACTGCCTTTTTTACAAAAGGGATAAATCCTTTTTATATTTCTTCTGAAGAGATTGTTTTGCTTTTGAAAGCTGAACTGCCAATTGAGTTACAAAGTACACCTATCAATAAAATATTTTTTTATGGTGCAGGCTGTTCACAAACAGAGAAAATTGAAACTGTAAAAGAAGCTTTAGGTAAGGTTTTTATTGCTGAATTTATTGAAGTTGAACATGACTTGTTAGCAGCTGCAAAGGCTACTTGTAAAAATGAGCAAGGAATAACCTGCATTTTAGGAACAGGCTCGAATTCTTGCCTGTATAATGGAAAAAATATAACTGATAATATTCCTTCGCTTGGTTTTTTATTAGGTGATGAAGGTAGCGGGGCATGGTTTGGCAGAAAACTATTACAGGCATTTTTCTACAGAGAACTACCAGTAACATTACAAAGTGCTTTTCAGGAAAAATACTCTTTCTCGAAAGAAGAAATATTGAATACCATTTACAATTCAAAAAATCCTAACAGTGTTGTGGCAAGCTACATGCAGTTCGTTTCAGAAAACAATAAACAGCCCTTTATAATTGAGTTACTATTTTCTGGCTTTAAAGAATTTATTCAAAGAACAGTACTAAAATATGAAAACCATAATACATTGCCCATTCATTTTATTGGCTCAGTTGCATATCATAATAAAAACATTTTAGCAACTGTTTTAGAGCATTGCAATCTTAAAGCGGGCAATATTTTACAAAGCCCAATGGAAGGGCTTATTAACTATCATCTCGAAAAAAATAATTAATGAAAAAAATTACTGAACAGGAATCGTACTATACTAATCTTGAGCATAAAACAACGCGCGAGTTGCTGGAAGGTATTAATAATGAAGATCAAAAAGTTGCTTTGGCTGTAAAGACCATTATTCCTGAAATTGAAAAATTAGTTGATGTTATTGCCGATAAAATGCTTGCCGGTGGAAGGCTATTTTATATTGGTGCAGGAACGAGCGGCAGATTAGGCATAGTAGATGCTTCTGAATGTCCGCCAACATTTGGGGTTCCTCAGGGGTTAGTGATAGGTATTATTGCCGGAGGAGATAAAGCCATACGAAAGGCTGTAGAATTTGCTGAAGACGACAGACTACAAGGCTGGTTAGATTTACAGGAGCATCAAATAAGCAATAAAGATTTAGTTATTGGAATTGCCGCATCAGGTACTACGCCTTATGTTATTGGAGCACTTCAGCAAGCCCATTTAAACAATATTATTACTGCATGCATTACCTGTAATCCAGATGCACCTATAACAGAAGTTGCAGATTACCCTCTTGTAGCTGTTGTAGGTGCTGAATTTGTTACAGGCAGTACCAGAATGAAATCGGGCACAGCACAAAAACTTATTCTAAATATGATAAGCACCAGTGTAATGATTAAGTTAGGCAGGGTAAAAAACAACCGAATGGTTGATATGCAATTAAGTAACGACAAACTAATTGACCGGGGCACTAACATGGTAAAAGATCAACTGAATATTACTTATGAAGAAGCAAAACAATTGCTACTAAAACATGGCAGTGTAAGAAAAGCTACAGAAAACAAAATTTGATTACTAAGGAAAGTCTTTAAAAGTATTTGCGTCAAATGTTGGGTTTACTTTTACATTGTAGAACTCATATTTTTCAAATTGTTTTACTTCATCGCTCATAATTTGCATTACAGGCAGGTTTGTTGTCTTATCTATAAAGAGAATAGTTTTTTTAGCATAAGAAGATGGGATTTTAATTTTCATACCAGGCTCTAAGCTCCAAAAATCTTTTACGTTTTTGTTTTTTTCAATGATTAAATAGCCACAGATAAATCTTTCGCGCTCCAGTTTTTCTACATCATCACCTTCTTTTACTGTGTAATCTAAATAAGTAAAAGTTGGGTCGGTTATGGAAATTTTATAACAATTTAAACCATTCCAGGTTACATCACCTTCATATTTTAAGAACTTGTCAAAGTCATCTTGCGAACCTTCTTTTTCAGCTCGTTGTAAGGCATTTTTAATAATACCGCTTAACGTAGCAAAGCCTGTGTTTAAAATAGTATGATGCTGTTTATCTCTCATTCTGGCAGCAAAGGGATCTAATTTTAAGTTAGGAATAAACTTACCTGCATTAACATAGGCTTTCTTTCCATAGAATTCTTCATTATAAATAATCTGTACGCCTTTGTTTGGTTCTGCTTTGCTATGAATGTAAATTTTTTGTGGCTTTACATTCAGTTTTGCGTCAATTTCACTGTATTGGTCTTTTCCGTCAGTAAGACGTTCCCAACCTTTCATACTGTATGATAAGGTTTTAATTTTATCAATTGAAACCAACATTTTTTCAATAATAACTTTAGCCTCATTGGTTGGCCTGTTAAATGCGGTGGCAATAAAGAAAACTACTAGGGAAGAGAGGATAATTTTTTTCATGTTTATGATTTTGCTGTATGCTGTATCAAAAATAAAGCCATCAGACACAATCTGATGGCTTTCGATAAAAAATATTTTTCAATTAGTACTTAATGCCCGCTTTAGAAAGAATAAAACTCATAATCCAGGCAGGACCAATCATTAAAAACTGCAAGTCTTTAAAGAATGAAGGTTTTTTTCCTTCAACTTTGTGGCCATAAAACTGCCCTATCCACGCCAATACAAAAACAATTAAGCAAAATAACCAAAGAGGCATAAAGTTCAGTTGTTCAATATATTCGCTTAATGCTACACAAGCAATAGAATAAAAAAACATACCCACAGATATGGGCAACGATAATATTACATAATAAATGAAAACTAATACCAAAGCAATCATTGCAACACTTAATTGCATCCCTCCTAAAAAGGAAAGTTCCATTGGCAATTTAATACCATGAAGAAGCCCTACCACTGTAAAAAAAATTGTAGGCACGCAAATGAAATGTATAAGTTTATTGGTGGCATTTTTATGGCTGTCGCCATACTCATCTAGCCATTGTTGCATTGTTTTCATAAAACGATGTTTTTGTTCTAACGAATTTATTATTTATTCATTACATAAAAAAACTCTGCCTACACCGACAGAGTTTTTTTATTGAAATAATAACTACAAAAAATTACTCAACAATTAGTCTTCTCGTAGCTGTTGCCTTTCCGTTGCTCAAAACAAAGAAATAAACACCACTTGAAATTCCATTTAAATTAAACTCAGCACGATTCATTCCTAAAACGCTGTTAATATTTTCAGCATAAACTTCTTTTCCCATAACATCTAATACTTTGGCTGTGTAAACTGCATTTTCTGTATTATAGAAAGTAATTGCAGTTTTATCAGTTACAGGATTAGGATATACGTTTAAAGAAGAAACCTGAGTGAGTTCTCTAATTCCCACAGTATTAGTGCACTCGCTTTGTGTATTCACTACATTAATGAAATAACTGAAATCTGCTTCTGTACCAAATTGATTGTTAAAAACAGTAACCAGTTCACTTGTCCTGCCACTTACAGTTTGAATGCTGCCGCTAAGACTCACCTCAACAGTTACCGCAAAATCTAAATCGTAGGTTCCTGTAGGGTCATTAGTAGTTCCTGATATTTCAATACAACCAATTTCGCCTAATAACAATGTATTGGCAGCATTGGCAGCAGGTGCTGTCATGCTCCAGGTTAAGCCTGAAGGCAAGCCCACAACAGTATCAATTCTTGTGTAAACTACAAATACATCGTTGGTAATATTTCCAAAGTTTTTCAGCTGAATAACATAGTCTGTTAATGCTGTTCCTTTAACCACGCAAGGCTGTGTATTAGCTGCCGGAAAAAATCCACCATCAATAGGCGGAGCAGTAGTTGCCGGTGTACATGCTGCGTAAATATTTGCTGTTGCAAATGCTGAAACAAAAAGTGCAAATAGTTTTTTCATAAGTTATTGTTTAGTTGGCTCAAAAATAAAAAAGTCTCGTCAAGAAATTTTGACGAGACTCTTCACAAAAATTGTGGATAATAAATTATTCTACGATAACTCTTTTAGTTGTGGTTGCTTTACCATCAGATAAAGTGAAGAAGTAAACACCGGTAGAAATATTGTTACGGTTCATCTCTACTGAATTTCTACCAACATTGGCATTAATAGTTTCAGCATAAACTTCTCTTCCCATAACATCTACTAAACGAGCAGTGTATTTAGCATTAACATCGCTATTGAAAGTAATAACTGCTTTGCTGCTGAATGGATTTGGATAAACATTTAAACCTGAAACAGCAGTAAGTTCATTAACACCAGAAACCAGTGAATCTGGGCAAGTACCACCATTTTCAATTACTCTTAAGTAATAAGAAAAATCAGGTAATTCAGCACCAGGGCTTAATGCACCAATAGTTTGAATTAAAGAGTTTGCCTCATCGCACAAAGGAGATGGAGACAATGTAACTTTAACACACACATATAAACCTAATAAATAGTTACCCGCAGGAGCAGAAGTAGTTCCTGTAACTTCGATGCAACCATCTTCTTCGGTTAAAAGCGTGTTAGGGTCATTACCTGCAGGAACAGTCATAGCCCAGCTAATACCGGCAGGAGCACCAGTAATACTATCAACTCTTAACCATTCAACAGTAATACCACTAACAGTACCAAAGTTTTTTAAATTAATTACTTCGTCATAAGCAGTACCTTGAACTATACATGGTAAATCTTGCCAATCAGGGTCAAGACCAGATGAATCTAAAACAGTTGGAGTACAAGCTGCATTAGCAAATTGTGCTGTAAACATAGCACCTGCTACAAACAATGTAGCGAAAAACATTTTTACTTTTTTCATTTTAGTTGTGGGTTTAGTTATTGTTAAAAATTATTTACTACAAACTTAAATTATTTTAAGTCAAAAAAAACATTGACTCGATTTTTTATTAATCCACATTTGTGCAATAAACAGTACCATGTGTATTATTCAATCAACAATCTGCGGCTTACAACCCCATTCTTAGTAACCAAATTTACATGATAAATACCCGAAGCAAAACCGGTCATATCTATTTTAGTTTTTTGTTTTCCAAGATTATTAGCAATCTTTTTAGATAAAGCTATTTGTCCAATATTGTTGTAAATAATCAAATCTGCCGATTGCGCTTCTGTAAATTCAAACTGAACAATAAATTTACCAGTGTTAGGATTCGGATAAATGTTAAAATCAGCAATATTTGTCACTTCATTAATTCCAATAGGGCAAGGCTTATAGTAAAACTGAATTGGACTGCCAAAAGCATTGCAAGATGGATTGATTGAAGGGAAGTCTGATGGTAAAGGTGGAATTTCAATTGTTACTGATTTAGTTTGCCCTGCAGGAACAGAAGCAGAAACCGGAGGAACAATTACCACCTGATCTACTCCATTGAGAGCCAAACAACTGTCTGCATCAACTTCAACCTGAAATGCCGGAACGCTTATGCTTAAATTATTTGAACTGGTATTGGTAACGGAAATTATCCATGTTCCATTAGGATTTCCGGCAAACAAACTAGACAATGCTAAACAGAATGGACCTTGAGCAGTTAATGTATTCCAAAGGTTCTCGGTTATATCTGCACCACCTAAAAATTCTTGGTTTACGTTAAAACTGCTGCCATCAGGAAAAGTAAATTCCAAAGGATTAATAACCCAGCCTGTACCTTGAATATCGGGACAAAGCTGCGCCTCAGGACGACAAAAATTTAAAGTGTCGTAAATAAGGGTATCTACTACCGGATTATCAATTACAAATGGTGTAACGTAATACCAGCCTTCTTCAAGTTCTTTTACACAAGAAGAAAAATCAAAAGAATTATTATCAGGCGACAAGAATACCAATTCTTCTCTTTGGGCAAATGTAGCGTCTATTTCATCAGCTATAGGGCCATCTGCTTGTTTGGTAATACCCCACGCTAAAGCACTTTGGTTTCCAAATGCAAAACCCGATGCAGTTGCTGTAAACCCATTTGGTGTTTCAGTACAACAAGTAATGGTATCAACCTGAATAACATCGGCACTGCCTGCTACACAAGCAGCAAACGGCTGTGAAAGAGTCGCACATCCGGCACTTGAAATAAACTCAGCAGTAAATGGCCCTGAGCCTGATGGGGCTTGTAAAATGTCTCCATTTGCACCAGGAACTAATACTCCGTTATCATACCAATTTACAGTGTAGCCTTGTGGATTATTTACTGCTAAATCAGCACCTGAAGACTGAATAATTGGCGAGCCCGGAAAACTTTGAAAATACACTTCAACAGTGTCAGAAATGGCAGAACAATAATTTGAAGGTTGGGTAATTTCAACCCAAACTTTTGATGAAGGACGACTACCGTTTTGTTTAATGTAAATAAATGAATCTACCTCAGTTAGAGCTAAAGAATCCTGAAACCATTGATAGGTTGCTGAGTTAGAGGCCACTAACAAAACACTGTCACCCACACATACAGTATCTTTTCCAGCGGCAAATACTACTGTTGGTTTCGCAGGGCTATCAAATACGCTAACTGTATCAGTTGTTTCAATTCTAGACTTTTCTCTTTTAATAATGGTAATAGATCCATTCACACCTCCTCCAAAGGGTGATGATGTTGAAAAATTATAAATACCCGCACCGCCATTGCCGTTGTTTTGATTTATTGAAACAGTTGCTAAACCACCATTGTCATCATTAGAGGTAGGGTCGTAATCGAAAAACTGAATAGCGAAAGATTGATCTTGTAAAACAAAGTCTAAACCACTCCAAGAAACATTTCTGGTATCGTCTCTTCTTGAAGGACTAATTGAACCTGAGCCTGATGCTAATGTAAAATAGGGGTCAGGATTTGCAGAACAGCCTAATAAAGGCAAATCCGGTTCTTCAATATCTCCACAAAACCAGTTGCCTACTACAACACCCGTAACATCAGTCACTACAAACTCCATGGTTTTAGTAATAAGTGTAGGATAGTATTCTCCCTCTCCAATATAGCATTCAGTAGGTGGTGATTTTAAAGCAGAAGTATTACCATTTCCAAAATCCCATTCAAACTCATTCGGGTTAACAGCAGCATTTGGCGTTATTTCATTAGCATCAAAATCTACACATACAGTATCGCAACCTTCAGTTGGTGTAAAGCTAAAAAATGGATTGCCGCCAGCAGAGAGTACAGTTATTTTAAAAGGTATTACTTCAGGTTGTGTTTGGCAAATACCGCTTGCACAACCGGTTCCAAATAACAATACGTTAACAGTTTTTGTACCAGGCGCATCAAAAGTTGAGCCGCATAGCCGAATACAACCCCATCTGTTTTGCTGAGGGCTGTAACTGCAATTATTGGCAAACTGGTCGCAAGTCCATTGAAAACCGCTAACGCAGTTGTTTAAAGAAGAAACCTGAATATTATTTACTTGTGCCGTTACCCCGGAAGTAACTAATTCTAAAGGCATTAAAAAACTAATAACGGTATCTACAGCTTGTCCCTGAAAAATTGCAAGTGAATCAGGAAAAATTCCCAAAGAAGTTGGTGTGGGATTAGGTACCTGAGATTGATCAGGGGTACACGTTCCACAGATTTGAGAAGATGGACAAACTTGTGCATAAAGATTTACATAAAGCAACACAAGAGGAAATAAGAAAATTTTCTTCATAATATTTTTTTAATAAACGGCTGGAAAGCTAAAAATAAATTTCCGAATAACAATACGCATTTTTACATATATACTTTCACAACTTATTGGCTGAAAAAGATTTATAATATAAATGTGTTCAATGAAGATTAAATGATTTCAAAATTTTGTTTTCTGAAAAACGCTATTAAATTTGACACGCTTTGTTAAAATAGGTTAAGCAAATTATCATTCAAAAAACTAAAAAATCATTCCAACACATGCGCTATTTGAAATCTTACTTGTCGGTATTGTTGCTGACAATTTTTTCAACTGCCTTTGCACAAGAAAAAGCCACAATTAAAGGTAACGTTAAAGATGCAAAAACAGGTGAACCCCTTTATGGTGTTAACGTTTACACTGCAAAAGGACAAGGTACTACTACAGATTTTGACGGAGATTTTCAACTAAAATTAGACCCTGGAACTTACGAGATAAAAATTTCTTTTGTGAGTTACAAAGACATTAAAAAAAGCGTAACTCTGGAGGCTGGACAAGTAATAACTTTAAATGAGAAGTTAGAATCAAGCACTATTGAATTAGGTACAACAGTAATCTCAGCCTCAAAATATGAAAAGAAACTTTCTGAAGAAACGGTTTCTATTGATGTGTTGGGTTCTGATTTAATTAAGAACTCAAACTCACTTCAAGCAGATGAAGCTATGGAGAAAGTGCCCGGAGTGACAGTAGTTGACGGGCAAGCAAGTATTCGTGGAGGTAGTGGCTGGAGCTATGGTGCAGGTAGCCGTGTAGCAGTATTGGTAGATGACATGCCTTTTATGTCTGCTGATGCTGCTGATGCAAAATGGAGTGCGATGCCTGTAGAGTTGATAGAGCAGGTGGAAGTTATTAAGGGTGCTGCTTCCGCTTTGTATGGCTCGTCTGCATTAAACGGAATTATTAACCTTAGAACTGCTTGGGCCAAAAACGAACCTGAAACAAAAATTACCATGACATCAGGAGTGGCACAAAATCCAAGCTATACCAGCCTTACTGATACTGTAAGTGAAAATGTTTGGTATGGAAGAGACCAACCTAAAATGGGAGGTATTTTAGTTTCTCATAAAAGAAAAATAAAATCATTCGACTTAGTTTTAGGTGGGGCATATAACGGAAGAACAAGTCATTTACTTGGCGATGGTGTTACCGAAACCAGATTAAGCGGAAAAATTAGATACAGACCAAAAAATGTTAGAGGTTTATCAATGGGTACTTCTTACAACATTAATAATAATGTGGGTAGCACTTTCTTTTTGTGGAATGGTTTAGATAGTCTATCATATACTCCTTTTCCAAGTTCAGTTTCTGAATACAGAACTTTAAGAATTAATATTGATAACTGGGTTACTTACTTCGACAAACACGATAACCAATACAGTTTAAAAACAAGATATTTCAACTCTACCAATACTAATAATACAGGCCAGGGTTCGGTACCACAGCAATACTTTGGAGAATTTCAGTTTCAAAGAAAATTTGTTCCTTCTAACCTGAATATTGTTGCCGGTGTTTCCGGTTACTATTCTTGGATTAGACCACCGAAAGGAGACACTACCTCTATTCTTGGTGATAAATCAAGTACAAACGCTTCAAACGTTTCGGCCTATTTTCAGATTGATAAAAAATTCTGGGATAAATTATCAGTTGCATTTGGCGTAAGATGGGAATACTTTACTATTGACTCATTTGCAGATTACTCAATTGCCTATATTGGAGATGCCAAAATACCGGCAGTGCTAAGGTTAGGTTTAAATTATCAGGCAGCAGAAGCAACTTATATAAGAGCATCAATTGGGCAAGGTTATCGTTTCCCAACTATTGCTGAAAAGTTTGTAAACACCAACGTGGGTGTGGTAGGTATATATCCAAATCCTTTGCTTGAGCCTGAAACCGGTTGGAGTGCTGAAATTGCGATAAAGCAAGGTGTTAAATTAGGCAGTTGGTTAGGATATGTAGATGCTGCTGCATTTATTAATCAGTACAGAAACATGATGGAGTTTACCTTTGGTGCTTTCGGAAACAGCCCTGTTAACGGCCCAAGATACAATCCTAACTTTCCTGTTGACCCACTTTTAGGACTTGGCTTTGCGTCTCAAAACGTAGGTAATACAAGAATACTTGGTGGTGAATTTACAATAGTAGGAACAGGTAAATTATTTGACAAAATACCTATGACCATTTTAGCAGGCTATACCTACGTAAACCCTAAAAATTTAAACTGGGAAGATACCCTATTTGTATATGACAGGTTTGGAAATGGCTTTACAAGCGGAACGTATGCTGAAACATCTTCTGCTACTGAAAATACTCTTAAGTACAGAAGCAACCATACTTTTAAATTCGATATGGAGTTAGGTTTTTACAAAGAAAAAATAGGCTTAGGGCTTAGCATACAATACACCAGCTTTATGCTAAATCTCGACCGGGTGTTTGTTCAGGATTTTGCTCAACTTGAAGGGGTGCTACTTTCTGGCACACAAGCTTTCTCGGCTCTTGCAGCATTTAGAGCCAATAACGAAAGAGGTAATACTTGGTTAGACCCACGTATTTCATATAAATTCAGCGATAAAGCCAAACTTACTTTTGTGTGTAAAAATGCCTTAAATCAACAAATTATGGAACGCCCTGCTTACTTAGGCATTCCGAGAAACTACAATATTCAGTTAGATTTAACTTTCTGATAATCAAAATCTTTAGTTGCATAAAAGAGTTGCCTGTTAGGCAACTCTTTTATTTTTCAACACTTGCAAGTCTAAATGTGCTAAAATCAAAGTGCCACTTGTATTGAATTCTAATATTTTTGCGACAACCAAATTGATATAGATGAAGTTTATTAAAATTCTTATTCTTTTTATTTCTGTTAATTATTGTGCTATTGCTCAGGAAGGAATTGTGAAAGGTTTAATAAAAGATGCCGAAACAAAAGAACCCATGATAGGTGTAAATATTGTTTCTGAAAATGGTACAGGAACAGTAACAGACTTAGATGGAAAGTATGAGTTAAAACTTCCTGTTGGGCAACAGCAACTGGAATATAAATTTGTAGGTTATTCTTCAGTTAACAGAAAAGTTAAGGTTGAGGATGGGCAAACGCATATTCAAGACGTTAACATGTTTCAGGAATCGCAAAATCTGGGATTAGTAGTAGTAAGTTCAAGTAAATACGAAAAGAAGATTGATGAGGAAATAGTTTCTATGGAAGTAATGAAACAAGACTTTGTAGAAAACTATAACGCTGTTACAGCCGATAAAGCTTTAGCCAGAATTCCGGGTGTAAATTTAGTTGGTGAGCAAATTAATATTCGAGGTGGCTCAGGTTATTCAGGTGGTGCAGGTAGCAGAGTGTTAATGTTGTTAGATGGCTTGCCTTACCTTGCTGCCCAATCAGGTGCAGCAGACTTGAATTCTTTGCCAATGGAAAACTTAGAGCAAATTGAGGTAATCAAAGGTGCTGCATCTTCTATGTATGGTTCCTCGGCACTGAATGGGTTAATTAACGTTAGAACCGCATGGCCTAAAGCCGAACCCTATTCTAAACTCACCATGTTTTTTGGAACATACAGCAATCCTCACCCAAAAGGCAAGAAACATTTAGTATGGTGGGAAAACAGACCCATGTTTGGGGGCATGAATTTCGCTCACAGAAAGAAATATAAAAATTTTGATTTTGTAGTTGGCGGCAGTTACAGCGAAGACCAAGGCTATTTATTTGCTTCTGATATCAGAAGAGTTAGGGGTTTAATAAAAACAAGGTGGAGACCGGAAAAAGTTGAAAATTTAACTTTAGGACTCAATGCTAATCTTTCCTCAACCGGTGGTAGTTTCTTCTTTTTATGGAACGACTTTGGAGATACAACAGGCAGAATACTACCTGCTTCAAAAAAGACTTTGGTTAATGAAAAATGCCAGTGCTTAGACAGTTTAGCTTATGTGCCACGTGAACAACTAACCGCAACTACAATTCCAGTTATACTCGACCCATATGTAACCTATTTCGATAAGAAAAACAACATGCACAGCTTGAAAGGCAGATATTTCTTTATTCGTCAGCGCCAAAGCAATGGTGAAGACACCGATGCAGGTTCATTTTATGGTGAATATACCTTTCACAGTTCTTTAAAAAAATTAGGACTTGATTTTGTAACCGGAGCTGCGGCTACCCACTCATATGTTACAAGTAAAATTACAGGTACTCCTAAAAGCGAAAATGCTGCTGTGTTTCTTCAGGTTGATAAAAAGTTTTGGGATAGGTTAAGCTTAACTTTTGGAGGAAGATTTGAATACATAAAACTAGATACCTTAAAATCTTTTTACAAACCTATTTTCAGAGGCGGATTTAATATTCAGGCTACTGAAGGCACTTATATTAGAGCTTCAGCAGGGCAAGGCTTCAGATATCCAAGTATTTCTGAAGTATTTACCACTACAGTTAGAAATGGCATAAGAGTAATTCCAAACCCTGCATTGAGGGAAGAAACTGGATGGAGCACTGAACTAGGTATAAAGCAAGCTTTTAAAATTTCTAACTGGTATGGATATTTAGACGTGGCTGGCTTTCTTTCTAGATATTATGATATGATTGATTTTGCCTTTGCCAACACGGGTGAATTTGCTTTTCAAGCCCAAAACCTTTTAGATACTGCTCAAATTGCCGGCTTTGAGGTTTCCACTATAGCTCAAGGAAAGTTATTTGGTATTCCTTTTAATTTTTTAATTGGTTATACTTTTATCGACCCTGTAGAATTAACTTTAGCTGCAAAAAGCGACACGACAAGAAAAAATGTTTTAAACTATCGTTCTAGGCATACGGCTAAAGGAGATATTTCGGCAACTTACCAAAAGGTTTCGCTCGGCCTTACCGGAACTTATGCAAGTTTTGTAACCAATCTTGACCCTAATATCGCCTCAGTAAGCGGCATAGCAGAATTCAGAAATAAACATAGTAAAGGGCAAGCCATATTCGATGTTAGAATAGGATATGATATAAGTAAGCATTTTAAGCTGATGCTGCTGGCTAAAAACATCATGAATACACAGTATATGATTCGACCTGCGTTTATAGAGCAACCAAGAAATTACACGGTTCAGTTATCTTATGATTTTTAAAGAAGATTAACTTCATCTGCAATAAAAAAGCCGTTCAAAAAAATGAACGGCTTTTTTTTATTGAAAATTACTTCTAGCAACTACTCAACATCAATGGCAGTATCTACCAATACTCTGCCACAGTTTTCACACACAATAACTTTTTTACGCTGAGCAATTTCATATTGACGTTGAGCAGGAATTTTGCTGTAACAACCACCACATGAATCACGGTCAATTTTTACTACGGCTAAACCATTTTTATAGCCGCTTCTTATTCTGTTATAGCCTGATAACAGACGTTCATCAATTTCACCTTGTGCTTTCTTAGATTTTTTTAATAAATCTTTCTCTTCTTTTTCAGTTTCAGCTACAATCTTCTCTAACTCTTCTTTCTTAGCTTCAAGCTCTTTCTTTTTTGCATTTACTGCTTTTTTGGTTTGGTCTAAGTATTCGTTTTTCTGCTTAATTTGCTCGTGGGCTTCGCGAATTCGCTTTTCACTTAATTGAATTTCAAGTTTTTGCAACTCTATTTCCTTTGTTAAAGCTTCATATTCACGGTTGTTTTTAACCGAATCTAATTGTTTATTGTATTTCTTAATTAAAGACTCAGATTCTTTTATACTAAGCTTCTTTTCTTCAATGTAAGTTTCAGTTTCTTTTACTTCGTCTTTAATTTTTTCAGTGCGTGTTTGTAATCCTGAAAGCTCATCTTCCAAATCTTGCACCTCTATAGGCAACTCACCCTTTAAAACCTGAATACGGTCAATTTCCGAATCAATCTTTTGTAATTCGTAGAGTGCTTTTAGTTTTTCTTCTACGGTAAGTTCTTTTACTGCTGCCATTTAAAAATATTTTATGGGGTTTGTATTTATTTTTGAGAAAAGTGTTGCAAAAGTAGGCAATTTTTCTGATAAATACTGCTGTATTATCTCGGGAGTAAATTGCTCGCTTTCATAATGCCCTATATCAGCTATCACTATTTTACTTTCTGCATCGAAAAATTGGTGATATTTAAAATCGGCAGTAATAAAAATATCAGCCTTGGTTTTTATAGCATCTTGTAAAAGAAAACTGCCTGAGCCACCACATATTGCGACTTTACTAACTTTTTTATTTAACAAAGTAGTGTGTCGAATGATAGAAACATTCAGATTTTGTTTTACTTTATTCAGAAATTCTTCTTCAGAAACAGCAATTTTCAATTCTCCTGTAACTCCTGAGCCGGTTTCCTGCCAAGCATTTTCTAAATTATATATATCATATGCCACCTCTTCGTAAGGGTGTGAGGCTTTTAGAGCCTTTAACAATGAAGATTCTAAATAAGAGGGGAAAATTGTTTCAAGTCTATGTTCTTCAACACTTTCAATTAAACCCTGCTTGCCAATAACAGGATTAGAATTAACATCTCCTTTAAACGTGCCTATACCTGTAGTGCTAAAACTGCAATCGGAATAATTTCCAATATTTCCTGCACCTGCTTCAAATAGTGCACTTTTAACTTTTTCAATATCAGATAACGGCACATAGGTTACCAATTTTTTCAAAAGTTGTTTTTTAGGTAATAAAACTTTAAGGTTAAGTAAATCTAGTTTCTCAGCTATTTTTTTATTTACACCATTCAGCACATTATCTAAGTTAGTATGGATGGCATAAATAGCTAAATCGTGCTTTATGGCTTTCATTACCACACGTTCAATATAATTTTTTCCATTAAGCTTTTTCAAGCCTGAAAAAACAATAGGATGATGAGCAATGACTAATTCACAACCCAACTCAATGGCTTCATCTATTACTGCTTCAGTTGTATCTAAGCAAAGCAAAGCCTTAGTAACCTTTTGTTCAAAATCACCAACTATGAGTCCGGAATTGTCATAATTCTCTTGTAAACTCAGAGGTGCTAAAAGTTCCAGGCAGCTAGTTATATCTTTAATTTTCATTGAATTTATTTTCAGTTCAAATTTATAAAGATTAAGCAGCTAATTAATTAGGCTACAATATCAAAATTTATTTATAACAAAAACGCCCTGAAAACTCAGGGCGTTTAACTTATAAAACCACTAAAACCTTTTAATTTTTATTTAACCTCAGCTACTAACTTTTTGAAGCTATCAGGGTTGTGCAAAGCTAAATCTGCCAAAGCTTTGCGATTCAAATTAATATTTTTTTGTGCCAACTTATTAATAAACACAGAATAGCTCATGCCTTCTTCGCGAACGGCTGCATTAATACGGGCAATCCACAAACTACGGAAATTACGCTTCTTATTTTTTCTATCGCGGTAAGCATAAACTAATGCTTTTTCTACTGCGTTTTTAGCAACTGTCCAAACGTTTTTTCTTCTGCCAAAATATCCACTGGCAAGTTTTAAAACTTTTTTTCTTCTTCTGCGAGATGCTACATGATTAACTGAACGTGGCATTGTATATAATCTTTAAGAGTTTTTTAAAATTTATTTTAAGCGTAAGGCATCATTCTTTTTAATGCTGCTTCCTGAGTTGCATCAACATATCCTGTTTTGGTTAAACGCAATTTTCTTTTCTTGCTTTTTTTAGTAAGAATATGGTTTTTAAAGGCATGAGAGCGCTTTACCTTTCCGGTTCCTGTTAAACTAAAACGCTTCTTTGCGCTCGAATTGGTCTTCATCTTAGGCATACTTGCAAAATTTGGGAAGGCAAAGGTAGAAAAAAAGATTCAATAAAGAAAAATTAATTTGAACCCTTATAAAACTTAATAGAATAAAGGCTAATAAAACAAAAAGACTGTAAGCGTAAATAACCTACAGCCTTTAATATATATGGTAATAAACCTACTTTTTCTTACCTTTTGGCGTTACCAACATACTCATGCGTTTACCCTCTAATTTTGGCATTTGCTCAATGGTACCAATTTCAGCTAATTTTTCAGCTAATTTCAGTAGCAACAATTCGCCCCTTTCTGCAAAAATAATTCCGCGCCCTTTAAACTGAACGTAGGCTTTCACTTTCGCACCTTCTTCTAAAAACTTAATGGCATGTTTCGATTTAAATTCAAAATCGTGCTCATCGGTTTCGGAAGTAAAGCGCACCTCTTTTAAAACCGTTTTAGCGGTTTTAGCTTTAATTTCTTTCTCTTTCTTCTTCTTTTCGTAAAGAAACTTGTTGTAATCTATAATTTTACAAACCGGTGGGTCGGCATTTGGAGAAATTTCTACTAAATCTAACCCTTGCTCTTCTGCCATAGCAATAGCAGTGCGGGTGTCATACACGCCTACTTCTACATTTTCGCCAACAAGCCTTACCTGTGGCACCCTGATGTAACGGTTAATTTTGTGTTCTGCTTCTTTTACAGGCAATCTCCTGTCAAATCTTCTGTTGCTGCTTCCGAATGGTGTTTTCAATCAATTGGGTTTTGTGAAAAAATAATTATGATAATACGGTTTTAATTTCATCCTGAACCAGTTTTACAAATTCAATTTGAGAAACTGTTCCTTTATCGCCTTCGCCATGTTTACGTATTGAAACGTTTTGTGTTTCAACTTCCTTCTCTCCAATAATTAACATGTAAGGTACTTTCTTCATTTCTGCATCGCGAATTTTTCTGCCAATTTTTTCGCCACGCTCGTCTAAAGTTGCACGAATTTCGTGATTTTTCAAAAACTGCAAAACTTCTTTAGCATAAGGCAAAAACTTATCGCTAATAGGCAATACGCTTACTTGGTTTGGCGCTAACCAAACCGGAAAATTACCTGCATAATGCTCTAACAAGAAACCAATAAATCTTTCATGGGTGCTTAGTGGCGCACGATGAATAATTATAGGGCGTTCTTTTTCGTTGCTCTCGTTGGTGAAAGATAAATCGAATCTATCGGCTTGCGCAAAATCTACCTGGTTGGTAGCTAATGTAAACTCTCTGCCAATTGCGCTCCAAATTTGAATATCAATTTTAGGCCCGTAGAAAGCAGCTTCATCTTCAACTTCAACAAACTGAATACCTGAGTTTATTAAAACCCTGCGTACCATGTCTTCAGTTTTCTTCCATTTTTCAGGCTCGTTAATATACTTCTGACCTAATTTTTTAGGGTCGTGTTTGCTAAAACGCATTACATACTTATCTATTCCGAAGACTTTAAAATACTTTAAATACAAAGCATTCACTCCTCTAAATTCTTCTTCAAATTGTGCTTCGGTGCAATAAATATGTGCATCGTTCATTTGCAACGAACGCACACGCATTAAGCCAAACAATTCGCCACTTTGCTCGTAACGATAGCAAGTACCATATTCAGCAACACGCAAAGGCAAATCACGATACGATTTTGGCGTAGCTGCAAATATTTTATGGTGGTGTGGACAGTTCATTGCCTTCAGGTAATACTTCTCGCCATCTAATTCCATAGGCGGAAACATACTATCTTGATAATATGGCAAGTGCCCGCTCTTAATGTACATGCTTTCTTTTGCAATATGTGGAGATTTTACGCGCACATATCCTGCATCACTTTCAGTTTTCTTAGCAAAGCTTTCCAGAATTTCTATAACTGCCGCACCATTAGGCAACCATAATGGTAAGCCCGGACCCACGTCATCATCGAAAGCAAACATTTCTAATTCTTTGCCAAGCTTGCGATGATCACGCTTCTTGGCTTCTTCAAGCATAGTCAGATATTCATCTAACAATTCCTGCTTTGGAAAAGTGATGCCGTAGATACGGGTAAGCTGTTTGTTTTTCTCATCGCCACGCCAGTAGGCACCAGCAATACTCAATAACTTTATAGATTTAATATAGCCGGTATCGGGAATGTGTGGCCCACGACACAAGTCAACAAAGTTACCTTGAGTATAGAAAGTAATTTCGCCATCATTTAAATCTTGCAGCAACTCTAATTTGTACTGATCGCCTTTTTCGGTGAAATAGGCAATGGCATCGGCTTTAGCAACTTCTTTTCTTACGAAAGGATTTTTTTGCTTTGCCAGCTCGTTCATCTTTTGTTCTACTTTCACCAACTCTTCAGGCGTTAAATTTCTTCCGCCTAAATCTATATCGTAGTAGAAACCATTATCTATTGGTGGGCCAATACCAAACTTTACACCGGGAAACAACGCTTCTAACGCTTCAGCCATTAAGTGTGCCGATGAATGCCAAAAGGCTTGCTTACCGCCTTTATCGTCCCATGTTAAAAGCTTAAGAGAAACATCAGTGTTTATTGCACGGGTAGCATCCCATACTTCTCCGTTAATTTCAGCCGATAAAACTTTTTTTGCTAAACTGTTGCTAAGCCTGCTTGCAATTTCGAGGGCAGTTATTCCTTCATTAAACTGTTTTACTGCACCATCAGGGAATGTAATATTTATCATTTATTTTTTTGTTTTTTCTACTGAACTACAAAATCAGCAGATGAAATTATTTTGTACAAAGTTCAGAAAAAGTTTTTGGTTATTATGTAAAATGAATTTTATGTTTTCAACGGGAGTGTATTTCACGAAAATACCTTGATGCAAAAAATATTTTTTTCAAAGCATTAATCATAAAACCGCCAACTCAAGCCAATTCTAAAGGTGCGTTGCATGGCAGGGTAGTTATAAAAATTGTAATAGTTGGGTTGCTTAAATAAGCCTTCATTCACGTGATCCATTTTTAGGAATATTCTGAAGGTTTTAATTTTAAATGAAAACCAAACATCGAATACCGGGTAGAATTTTGTTTGCTGAGTATTCTGAATAAAAAACTGACCTGTTAACGGAAAGTAACCATTAGCAAAGTAGTCGGTATTGTAAGTCATATCTATTCCGAAGCGCGATTGCAAAGCACCTTTAAACAACATACCTTCAATAAATGCACTATGACGAAGCCAGGTTTGCGGCATTCTAATTAAATCGCTGCCACTAAAAAACTGAAAGCGCACCATGTTATCTAAGCCAAAACCTTTCAGCCTGAAATTTTTCATAGCACTAACTGTCCATGCTTGTGTGTTGCCTGTGTATTGTTGTGGCAGTTGCACTTCATCAAAATAAAGTAAGTTAGTAATATTGTATAATCGTGCTGAAACCAATACATGATATTTTGGCAAACTGTAATCTGCACCCAACGAAAACTGATTTACTTTTCTGAAATTATTATTCCACGAAAAATCTCTAATCATAAAGTTTTGGTGCATCCATGAAGGCTCATACAACTGCTGACTCACTACTGCTTCTACCCTTCCGATTTTTGCTGAACGATAACCTAATTTTGCTTCAAGTAATAAATCGCCTGCATTGTAACTAATAAAACTCAGTGCAGCTTTTCCACTATAAATAAAACTACTGTTTGAAGTTGGATGATTGCTAAGCGTACCACTGAAATTTAGATTTTGCAGATTAGTATTCTGATTGAAATTTTTAACACTGAAAACACTGTGCGTTAAATTCAAATCAACCAAAAAGTTTTTGTATTTCACTGCCGAAGAATCATGACTATCAACAAACTGTAATATTATTCCGGCTGCGTTATAAAACTGCTGCTGACTTACTGCATTAAATATAGAATCGGTAGCAGCAAGCGTATCGTTTTCGTTTTTTATAAAGAAGTTTCCGTAGTATAAAGTGTCGGGGGTTCTATCTATATAATTGAGCCTTGCTGTATTGTAACCAACGTTATGATAAATTTTAAACACAGGCGCTAATTCAGTTACTGTTATAGTATCGTTCAACTGCTTGGTAATGGTTTTTCCGAAGGCTAATTGTTGGTTGATAGAAAAATCACGGTCGCGCATTTCGGTTTGGGCATCGGCAAGCTTTACAGGAAAAATTTCTTTATTCAGAATTGTGGTGTCTTTATACAACAACTGTTCAACACTAAAGCCCCCGTTTTCTCTTGCGGTAACATTATCATAAATAAACAATGCACCAATGCTGTAGCGTTGTTTTTTGGTAGTGTAAAAAGTATTTACAGCAAAATTATTGTTGGCACTGCGTTGATTGCGAAATATACCTGTACCCGCTACCCTGTTATATTCAAAATTGAAACTAAAACGATTTTTGATAGTTTGTGAATGATATACATTTACCAGCTGTTCGCGCTTTGGGCCAATCATTAAATTAAACTCGGTGAAAGGCGTTGGTGTTTTGTATTTTCTAATATTGTTTCTATTCAGCCTGTATAAATCGAAAGCATTATAACCTAAATCGAAACCAAAATTATGGTGAGGCTGAAAAAAAACCGGATAAGCTGCTAAGCCAATATTACCAATGGTTCTGAAATTAAAATCAGCCTGTAATGCAGGGTCGTAAATCTGAAAATTATTTAATGAAGTATCAATAGTTTTATAATCTATACCATTAACGCCTAAAGTATATTTTACTTCCTGCACCTTAAAAGGCTGCCATTTATTTATGGAATCATTGAAGGTAACTGCATTTTGCTGGGTAAACTGAGAAGTGTTTTGCTGAAAAGGACTTTGAGCCAACAACCCCAAAGGAAGCAGAAACAAAATAGAAAGAATGTAATAAAATTTAAGCTTCGGGTTCATGTTGCGTTAACTGTAAAATTCAAAACTCTAAATTCAAAAACAAAAAATAACATGGTTTAATCGCAAACATAAAACTGTGTTTTATTCAATTTATAATACTAAAAGGTGCTTCATATTTGTTTAAGATGCTCTTTACAATAAGCCAGTTTCGTTTTATACTCTTGCTCGTTTATAGCTTCTGCAAAGTTTTTATAATCGTTAAGCATATCGGAAATCATTACTCTTTCAGGTAAAATTTTTGCAATAATGTGGTGTATTTCAAACATGCTGCCAAATATTTTTAATTCAATCAATTCTGTTTCAGAAACAATTTTAAAATAACTTTGACCATTGCTGTATTTTCTATACTGAGGAAAAACCATAACTGCTAATGTTGCTCGAAGTTAAAGATATTCATAAAGCCTACGGAAACCTGCAAGTGTTGAAAGGCGTAAACCTAACGGTTAAACATGGTGAAGTAGTTTCTATTGTTGGTTCTTCGGGTGCAGGCAAAAGCACTTTGCTACATATTATTGGCACCATAGATAAGCCCGATAAAGGCGAGTTGATATTAGATGGTAAAAATCCTTTCAGCCTGAATGATACTTTGCTTTCAAAATTCAGAAATGAAAAAATTGGCTTTGTGTTTCAGTTTCATCATTTATTACCTGAATTTACTGCCATAGAAAACGTTTGTATTCCTTTATTTCTAAACGGCATTAAAACAAAAGAAGCCAACGAGCGCGCTACTTATTTGCTGAATAAATTAGGACTAAGCTCAAGAATGCAACATAAGCCCAGTGAACTTTCGGGGGGCGAGCAACAACGGGTGGCTGTGGCACGTGCACTCATAAATAATCCATTAGTAGTATTGGCTGATGAGCCTTCGGGCAATTTAGATTCGCAGAATGCCCGCGAATTACACAAGCTGTTTTTCGACCTGAGAGATGAGTTTAAGCAAACATTTATTATTGTTACTCATAACGAAGAATTAGCCGATATGGCCGACAGAAAGCTGGCCATGAAAGACGGCAGATTTGTTTAGTTACATTTATACTATCTCCCCAATCAAATCAAATTCGGTTGCTGAAATAATTTTTACGTTGGCAAAATCGCCAATGCGGGCATATTGTTTATCGGCCTTTACCAATACTTCATTATCTACTTCAGGCGAATCATATTCGGTTCTGCCAATAAAATAACCGCCTTCTTTTCTATCGAATAATACCTTAAAGGTTTTACCCACTTTATCAAGATTCAGATCTAAAGAAATTTGTTGCTGCACATCCATTAAATCGGCTGCGCGTTGTGCTTTCACTTCTTCCGGTACATTATCTTCAAAATCGTGGGCACTGGTATTTTCTTCATGCGAATATTGAAACACCCCTAAACGTTCAAAGCGCATTTCTTCCACAAAGTTTACCATATCCTGAAAATCTTCCTCCGTTTCTCCCGGAAAACCCACCAACATGGTGGTTCTAATAGCAATACCCGGTACTTGTGCTCTTATGGCGTTGATGAGTTCGCGCGTTTCTTGTTGGGTGATTTGCCTTTTCATGGCATTCAGAATATTATCGTTAGCATGTTGCAACGGAATATCTAAGTAGTTGCAAATATTGCTACGCTCGCGCATTACGGCTAATATTTCTAAAGGAAACTTGCTAGGATAAGCATAGTGTAAACGAATCCACTCCAGCCCTTCTACATCGCTTAAAGCACGCAACAAATCATCGAGCCTGCGCTTTTTGTAAATATCTAAACCATAATAGGTAAGCTCTTGGGCAATCAGCATAATTTCTTTTACGCCATTACGTACCAGATTTTTTGCTTCCTGCACCACTTCTTCAATAGGTCGCGAAACATGCTTGCCACGCATTAAAGGAATGGCACAAAAAGAACAGGTACGGTTGCAGCCTTCAGAAATTTTCATGTAGGCATAATGCGAAGCAGTGGTTAATACTCGCTCGCCAATTAATTCGTGCTTATAATCTGCACCTAATTTTTCGAGCAACATGGGCAACTCTAACGTGCCGAAATAGGCATCTACTTCAGGAATTTCAGCCTCCAGATTATCTTTATAGCGTTGCGACAAACAGCCCGTTACATACAACTTCTCTATTTTACCCTTGCCTTTGGCTTCGGCATATTCTAAAATGGTATTTACCGATTCTTCTTTGGCTCTATCAATAAAGCCGCAAGTGTTGATGATAACAATATTATTATCGCGCTTAGTGCTTTGGTGCGCTACTTCAAAATCGTTGGCACGCAACTGCGCCATCATTACCTCGCTATCAACTAAGTTTTTCGAGCAGCCTAATGTAATTACGTTTACTTTATTCTTGGTGAGTGATTTTGTTTTCATATTTATGCTGAAAAATTATATAGCCATGTGATTATTGTTCCAGCAAATTTCGCTGATGGTGCAGATAAAATTATTAGAAAATAAAGAAATTATGTTTTGCATTACTTGCTTTTCAGTATAGGATATTTTTCATCCTCATATTTTTTAATCAGGGAAAGTAATTCAGACAATTCTTTACCTTGTTCTGAATTCAGTTCAGCATTAAAAATTAAGTCGACTCTTTCTAATGCCTTTGAGTAACTTCCTTCATCATATATTTCAGTAATCAACATATTCTACCCCTTAAACAAAGAATCTACAAATTCCTGGCGGTTGAATAATTGTAAATCTTCTTTCTTTTCGCCTAAGCCAATATATTTTACCGGAATTTTAAATTGGTCAACTATACCAATCACCACACCGCCTTTGGCAGTGCCATCGAGCTTAGTAATACATAATGAGTTTACTTCGGTAGCTTTAGTAAATTCTTTAGCTTGTTCAATAGCGTTTTGTCCGGTAGAGCCATCTAACACCAGCAACACCTCGTGTGGCGCATCGGGCACTACCTTCTTCATTACGTTTCTTATTTTGGTCAACTCGTTCATCAGGTTTACTTTGTTGTGCAGCCTTCCTGCCGTATCAATAATTGCTACATCAACACCTTTTGCAACGGCAGATTGTACCGTATCGAAAGCAACAGCAGCCGGGTCTGAACCCATTTCGCGCTTCACAATTTCCACACCGTTTCTCTCGCTCCAAATGGTTAGCTGGTCAACAGCAGCGGCACGAAACGTATCGCCTGCACCCAACATTACCGATTTGCCTTCGCTTTTAAATGCATGGGCCAGCTTGCCAATGGTAGTAGTTTTCCCCACACCGTTTACCCCTACCACCATATAGATATAAGGTTTCTTATTCAAAATTTCTGAAAAACTTTTCAGGTCAGTGGGCTTATCGGCTGCCAGCAAATAGGCAACTTCATCTTTCAATAACTGGTTTAGCTCGTTGGTGTTTATGTATTTGTCTCTGGCTACTCTTTCTTCCAGCTTCTGAATAATTTTTACGGTGGTTGCCACGCCTACATCTGAAGAAACTAAAATCTCTTCCAGTTCATCTAAAAAAGATTCATCTACCGTAGATCTTCCGGCAACGGCCTTAGCAATTTTTGAGAAAAAACCTTCTTTGGTTTTTTCCAGACTTTTATCTAAATCTTCTTTCTTCTCTTTATTAAACCAACTGAAAATTCCCATAGGTTAAGTTTTTATACTGAAATAATGCGTAGTGTTAAATATATACAATTCTCACTAATGAAACGGTGATAAATATAGAAGGTAATGCCAAAAAAAAAGCCTCTCTTCGGTAAAAGAGAAGCTTAATAGTTTTCGGTAAGAAAGTATTAATCTTTCATAAACTGTGAAACCAAATCTTTGTGCATTACTTTTTCTTTAAAAGTATATGCACCCGATTTAGATGATTTCACCGCCTTGATTACTTTCACCATATTTTTTTCCTGAACGTTTTTACCCCTGTCGGTTTTAGCGTTTTTTGATACTTTAGCCATGATTATTTAATTTCTTTGTGAACGGTTACTCTTTTCAAAATTGGGTTAAATTTTTTTAACTCCAAACGGTCAGGTGTATTTTTTCTGTTTTTGGTGGTAATGTAACGAGACGTACCTGCCACACCGCTTTCTTTATGTTCGGTGCATTCTAAAATAACCTGAATGCGGTTTTCTTTGCTCTTCTTAGCCATTGCTCAACAAATTTTAATCGATGATGATTTCGCCTTTCTTCTCTAACTCTTTCAAGTAGTTGTAAAGACCTTTTTTATTAATAGTTCTTAATGCAGAAGTTGAAACTTTCAAATCAATCCATTCATTCAATTCAGGAACGAAAAAACTCTTTTTCTGCAAGTTCGGATAGAACTTTCTTTTACTCTTACGGTTTGAGTGCGAAACCTTATTTCCGGTTAATGGACCCTTACCTGTTAAATCACAAAAACGTGCCATTTCTATATATTTTTCAAAATCGGACTGCAAAAATGATGTTTTTAATGCAGAAATCAAAATATTTTTAAAGCTTTAATTTTGCAATGTAAATTATACCTCGGTATATCTTTTGCTTAACAGGCAGTATTGAATATTATTTCGCTATTCTTTCACCACCCGCTTTGCCCTGTTCTCCCCTGTCCTCTGTTCTTCCAAGTCTTCCCGCATAGCCTAGTGCTGAAGCTGGGGCGACTTGGAAGCTTTTATGAAAAAAGAAGTCTCTGACTTCTTTATATTTAAAACTATACATCATCAAAATTAAATTTGAAAATACTAATTTTATTTCATGGGTTTTTCTTACACATTTGCCAATGCAGAGGGGGTATATTTTGTAACATTTACGGTAGTAGAGTGGGTAGATATTTTCACACGCAGCAGATATGCCGATATTGTTATTAATAGCCTTAAACATTGCATTGAAGAAAAAGGATTACAACTGCATGCTTATGTTGTTATGAGTAATCATTTACATCTTATAATTTCAAGAAATGGAACTTCTTCTTTATCTGATATAGTTAGAGATTTCAAAAAATTTACCGCTTCACAAATAATTAAAAGCATTAAAGAAGAACCTGAAAGCAGGCGTAATTGGTTGTTATGGATATTTAGCAGTGCAGGAAAAAGAAATCCTAACAATACAAGCTATCAATTATGGCAACAAGAAAGCCATCCTGAAGAATTATTTACCAATGAATTTATGATGCAGAAATTGAACTACTTACATGAAAATCCGGTGAGAGCCAATATTGTTTACAAAGCAGAAGACTATAAATATTCTAGTGCAGCCGCTTATGGCGGTGAAAAGTGTTCTTTACCTCTTAGCTTTTTATATTAGTTGGTGATGTTGCAAGTTATAAAACTTGCTGTTTCATCAATCGTTCCAAGTCGCCCCAGCTCAGCACAAGGCTATGCGGGAAGACTTGGAACAACTGGTGCTCATTGCTTTGTGCGAACACTTGGAACAACAGGGGGTACGCACTATGCTACGTGCGAACACTTGGAACAACAGGGGTTCTTAATGAGCTTTCGCCATAAGAGTAATATTCTTCTTTCTAATACATAACTAAATATAATTATGAGAAAAACTTACATAAAAAATGAATACCTAGCAATAAAAACGCAATTACTCCAGCGAATGCACGAAAATTTATCATAAACGATATTTTTTCATTATTAATATCTTTGCATAACATATAAAAAAATGCTATTGACAAACAAATAAATAATATTCCCAAAAATAAATTACTCATTATTAACCTCTTTTTGATAATTAACTGTTTTGTCTATGTATTGATCTATTGCAGCTTTTTTTTGCAAAATCTCTAACATTATCAGCACCTCCTGAATTATCAATATATCTTCCTGCCCCAAATCCTAAACCAATTTTCACACCTGTCATTATTGCATCATTTGAGTTACCTTCATTTATTTCACTGGTTATAGTCATAACATCAGCAGCATTATCTATAACAGAGCCAGCTTCATAAATAGGTATACCAACTTCCGGCAATCCAATAACAGTTAATACTATCCCTGTTGCTTTAACTAATGTACTTGTTTTACTTAAATCTTCTCCGGCATTTTTAAAGCCTTCATCTCCCGTGTAAGACTGTTGAATCTTATCTAACTTTCCTGTTGTTTCAAAGAATTTTTCAGTAATTGTTTTTTGTGGAGTAACTTCTGCATTGGATGAAATTGGAGAATGGGTTATAGTTTCATTAGTTTTTAAGTTATGTGCCCTTATTAGTACGCCACTTGCATCAGGTGCATCACCTGTTCTTCCAAGTCTTCCCGCATAGCCTAGTGCTGAAGCTGGGGCGACTTGGAAGCTTTTATGAAAAAAGAAGTCTCTGACTTCTTTACATTTAAAACTATAAATCCCCCTACTGTAGTAGCATCCGCTACTACCCAAAACCCTAAAGCATCCGCTTATATTTTTCATCTTGTTTCAAGATAAGTATTTTCTAAAATATTTACTTCACCCATTTTTTTTGAATAGACTCTTTTCATAACCCCTTTCCGTCATTTCACGAGTGCTTTCCGCCATTTCACAGACTCTTTCCGAGGTTTCACAGGGTCTTTCCGCCCTTTCACGACCTTTTTCCGGGGTTTCACGAGTGCTTTCCGCCCTTTCACGACCTCTTTCCGCTATTTCACGAGTGCTTTCCGGGGTTTCACGGGCTCTTTCCGCCATTTCACGAGTGCTTTCCGGCTTCGGAAATTGCTCGTGAAACTCAGGATTCGATTAAACTATTTACAAAAATGTCATCTGTAACTCAGGTAGTGTTTCCTTAAATTGCCACAATTTTTATTACTTTAACATGAAAAGTAAACTGAATGAATCGGGAAAAGCATGTTAAAAACCCTTTACTGCTCATATTTATTACCGTATTCATAGATTTTATGGGGCTGGGCGTGGCATTGCCCGTAATTGCCCCTTTATTTGTAGGCGTTAATTCAACCCTGTTCGATCACACAACCCCTATAGACGACCGCACGGCTATGTATGGCTATTTGCTGGGCGTGTTTTCAATTGCTCAGTTTTTAGGCGCGCCTCTTTTAGGTGCCTATTCCGACAGGCTGGGCCGAAGAAAAGTATTAACCTTTGCAAGCCTTGTAAACACCATAGGCTTCTTGCTTTTTGCCGCAGGTATTCATTTCAAAAGTGTTCAGTTGCTTTTCTTTTCCAGAATACTTTCGGGCTTTTTGGGCAGCACATTGCCTGTGGTACAATCTGCTTTAGCCGATGTAAGTACTGAAGAAAACAAAGTGCGAAACTTTAGTTTGGTGGGCATTGGGTTTGGTTCGGGGTTTTTAGTGGGTGCAATTATTAGCGGTATATTATCTAATCCTGAAATTATGCCCTGGTTTAATTTCACCACGCCATTTCTGTTTGTAGCCATTATGAATTTGGTGAATTATAGTTTCATCTATTTCAAGCTGCCTGAAACATTAAAAGCAACAAACCCACACCATATTCAGTTTTTAAGTGGTTTTCAGAATATACAAAAAGCTTACAATCATAAAAACCTGCGCTTGCTGTTTTTAATGATTTTTATAATGACTATCGGGTTTTCATTTTTCCTTCAGTTTATGCAGGTGCATTTAATAAGTAAGTTTAATTATACCGAATTTCAGTTGGGCATTTTTGTAGCCTACTTTGCCGTGTGTGTAGCGCTAAGTCAGGCAATAGTTTTAAGAAAGGTAAGCTTGTATATTGTACCCAATAATGTGTTGTTGTTTTCTATTCCTTTATTTGCTTTAAGCTATTGTTTAATGATAATTCCTGAAAATCATATTTGGCTGTATGTGTTTGTTCCGGTATTAACCACTTTTCAGGGACTAACCTACCCCAATACTTTGGCAATTTTATCAAACAGTTCGGCCGATAATGTTCAGGGTGAAGTAATTGGTATCAATCAATCGGTACAGTCGCTGGCAATGGCAATACCACCATTAGCCGGTGGTTTTTTAATGAAACAAACACTTTATGCACCTATGCTGCTTGGCGCACTTTGTGCTTTTTTAGGCTGGGTTACCTATCTGGTTTTTTATTTCAGAAAACAACAATCATTGGCGCAATAAAAGTAGTTACCGGTTATACCATCCAGCTTTTAAAATAGTCTTTATGTTCAATGGCTAAAGCTTCTTTAGTAATTTTCAGCGGATAAAAAGTATCTATCATTACCGCAAGCTCAAGTGTTTCTTTTTTACCTATGCTTTTTTCTACCGTGCCCGGGTGTGGCCCATGTGGAATACCAATAGGATGCAGCGTTATCATACCCTTCGTTACATGTTTTCGGCTCATAAAATCACCATCAACATAGTACAACACTTCATCAGAATCTACATTTACATGGTTATAAGGCGCAGGAATAGCATCGGGATGATAATCATATAAGCGTGGCACAAAAGAACAAATAACAAAATTGCGCGCTTCAAATGTTTGATGCACCGGAGGCGGCTGGTGTACTCTTCCGGTTATGGGTTCAAAATCGTGAATAGAAAAGGCATAAGGATACAGGTTGCCATCCCACCCTACCACATCAAACGGATGATTGGCATAATAGTATGGGAAAATAAAATCTTGCTTTTTAATATAAGTGAGAAACTCACCTTTCTCATCATGCGTTTTTAAATCTTGTGGTTTGCGAATATCGCGCTCGCAAAAAGGCGAATGTTCCAGCAATTGCCCAAAATCATTTCTATATCTCTTGGGTGTTCTTATGGGGCTGAAAGACTCCACAATCAGCAACCGGTTATTTTCATCTGCAAACGCTAACTGGTAAGTGGTGCCTCTCGGAATAATTAAATAATCGCCATAAGCAAAAGCAATATTTCCATACATAGTTTTTAAACTGCCCGAACCCTGATGTATAAAAATCATTTCATCAGCCTGAGAGTTTTTAAAAAAATAATCAGCATTTCCTTTTTTAGGTGCTGCCAGCGAAACATAGCAATCGTTATTAAATAATACAGTTTTTCTGCTTTTCAAATAATCATCTTCAGGCTGAATATTAAAGCCTTCAAACGAGCGATGTTGCATATTTACATCAATACCTGCTTCAGGTTTTACTGAATAGGGTTCGCCAATTTTTGAAACTAAGGTAGGGGCATTCAAATGATAACACAACGAATAAATATCTGAAAACCCTTCAGTAGAAATTAACTGCTCGGAATACAAAGAACCATCTGGTTTTCTGAACTGGGTATGGCGTTTATGAGGAATGCTACCCAATGTATAATAATGCGACATGTTGATTGTGTTTTAATGCGCAGCCAATTTAGGTAGTTTTGTTTTGTTAGCCAATAACATTAGTCACCCTGTATAAATTGAACCTCGTTTTGATATACTTTTGCTAAAAATATTTGCCCTTGTATAAATTTATTATTCGTCCGTTTTTCTTTTTATTCGATGCCGAAACAGCCCATTATTTCACCTTAAATGTTTTTTCTTTTTTACTGAAACTTCCTTTTGCAAAAAGTATTTGCAGGGCAATTTTTTCTACCAATAATAATGCTTTAAAAACCAACCTTTTTGGTTTGGAATTTCCAAATAAAGTAGGGCTTGCTGCAGGTTTCGATAAAAACGCAAAGTATTTACATGAGCTGGCTTGTTTAGGCTTTGGGCATATAGAAATAGGCACGGTAACGCCACTTCCGCAAGAAGGCAATGAAAAACCAAGGTTGTTCAGATTAGTAAAAGATAAAGCCATTATTAATCGCATGGGCTTTAATAACGATGGCATGCAAGCCATTGTTAAACGTTTAAAAAACAGACCTGAAAATTTAATTGTGGGCGGCAATATTGGAAAAAATAAAATAACCCCTAATGAAGAAGCCACCAACGATTACATCAAGTGCTTCAATACATTGTTTAACGATGTAGATTATTTTACGGTAAATGTCAGTTCTCCCAATACGCCCGGCTTACGTGCTTTACAAGACAAAGAACCTTTAATGGAACTGCTGAATGAACTACAAAAGATTAACCATACTAAACCTAAACGCAAACCAATTCTTTTAAAAATTGCACCCGACCTTACCGAATCGCAATTAGATGATATTGTAGAAATTGTAGCAACTACCAAAATTGACGGTATTATTGCCACCAATACTACCATAGACCGAAACCATTTAACCACTATGGAAAACGAAGTTGCAGCCATTGGGGCAGGTGGTTTAAGTGGCAAGCCTTTAACAAAAAAATCTGCCCGCGTTATTCATTATCTACATAAAAAATCCGGGGGAAGCTTTCCTGTTATCGGTGTAGGCGGTATTATGAATGCCGATGACGCAAAAGAAAAAATAAATGCAGGTGCATCTTTAGTACAAGTTTACACAGGCTTTATATATGAAGGCCCTGCTTTAGCTAAAAGAATTAACTTAGGGTTATTATAATTGTTTACACCATGTTTATACCAAACTAAAAAGGGCTTCAACGAAAAAACGCTGAAACCCTTGCTGTTGTTAAGTCGG
>CAZIZP010000020.1:0-41240 GCA_964543705.1 uncultured Chitinophagaceae bacterium | reverse complement strand
AACTAAAAAGGGCTTCAACGAAAAAACGCTGAAACCCTTGCTGTTGTTAAGTCGGGGCGAGACGATTCGAACGTCCGACCACACGCCCCCCAGACGTGTACTCTAACCAGGCTGAGCTACGCCCCGAAACGGGCGACAAAAGTAAAAAATATTTGTCAGTTTAAATTTAGTCTCGTGAAGTATAATAGCAGCTTAAATGTAGTAACTATATCTGTTTTTACATGACTTCCGTATTTTAATCACTCAATTTCTTATTAGATTTACACACAACAAAAAATATTTACCAGTCATGATTATTCAAAACAAATCAATAATGAATGATGAGCCTGATATGCCGGGCGCAGATATTGCCAAGTCGTTTTCAGATTTTGCCCGATTTGAAAAAAAATTTTTAGAGCAGCGAAAGGTGTTTTTATGGGGCGTGGTAACTGATAAATCTGCCGAACAAGTAGTAAACCGCTTATTATATTTAGAAGCCATTGACCCTGGAAAGCCTATCTATTTCTACATCAATAGCCCGGGCGGTGTTGTTACTTCAGGAATGGTAATGATGGATACCATGAAATTGATTACTTCTCCCGTACATACCATATGCATGGGCTTGGCAGCTTCTATGGGTTCTTTATTATTATCTAATGGCGAAAAAGGCAGTCGCTCTATTTGGCCTAACGGTAGAGTAATGATTCATCAGCCAAGTATTGGCGGTGCACAGGGTACTGCTGCCGATTTAGAAATAACAGCTCGTGAAATTATACGCACCAAAGAACTGGGAGCAAGAATTTTGGCTGAAAATTGCGGACAAACTTTTGAAAAAGTAATGAAAGACTTCGACCGTGATTATTGGATGAATGCCGAGGAAGCTGTAAAATATGGTATTGTAGATAAAATTGCCGATAAGCTATAAAATTTTTTATAGCCAAAAGCTAATAGTTATAGTATGGTTAAAAAAATTATGTTGCTCGGCTCTGGCGAGTTGGGTAAAGAATTTGTATTTGCCGCAAAACGCTACGGCCAATATGTTATTGCGGTAGATTCTTACGATAATGCCCCCGCTATGCAGGTTGCCGATGAACGCGCCATTATTAACATGCTCGATGGCTATCAGCTAGATGAAGTGGTGCAAAAATTTCAGCCCGATATAATTGTACCTGAAATAGAAGCCATAAGAACCGAACGCTTTTATGATTATGAAAAAGCCGGAATACAGGTAGTACCTAGCGCAAAAGCTGCCAACTTTACTATGAACCGTAAAGCAATTCGCGATTTGGCGGCAAAACAATTAGGCTTAAAAACTGCCCGATACGCATATGCTTTAACTTTAGATGAATTGCAAGAAGCTATTGTAAGAATAGGAATGCCTTGTGTGGTAAAGCCCTTAATGTCTTCATCAGGAAAAGGACAATCAGTAGTAAAAACTGAAGCCGATATTAAAAAAGCCTGGGATTATGCTTCGTCTAACGCCCGTGGCGATTTAGGCGAAGTAATAGTTGAAGCATTTGTAAACTTTCATACTGAAATTACTTTACTAACCATTACCCAGAAAGATGGGCCTACCCTTTTTTGCCCGCCAATTGGTCACAGGCAAGAACGTGGTGACTATATGGAAAGCTGGCAACCTGCTTTAATTTCAGAAACCCATTTAAACGAAGCTAAAAGAATGGCCGATTTGGTTACTAAAGAACTTACCGGAAGCGGCATTTGGGGAGTTGAGTTTTTTCTGGCAAATGATGGAGTATATTTCTCTGAATTATCGCCACGTCCACACGATACCGGCATGGTTACATTGGCCGACTCGCAAAATTTTAATGAGTTTGAATTGCACGCCAGAGCCGTTTTAGGATTGCCTATTCCTGAAGTTACTTTAGAGCGATATGCCGTAAGTGCCGTAATTCTTGCAAAAGATTATAATACTGAAATGCCACAATACTCAGGTATGGAGTTAGCAGCACAAGTGCCTAAAACAAATTTTAGAATATTTGGCAAGCCAACTACACGACCTTACAGAAGAATGGGTGTTGCTTTAGCTTATGATAAGCCCGGCACTGATATTAACTACCTTCGGGAAGTTGCTAAGGCAGTAGCTGGTTGTATTAAAGTAAATGAAACCGTTGAGTTTTAACTACTTCTTTTGCCTCTTTAAGTTATACACATCGGCATGATACACAGTATCTCCTTCAAATGTTAATGTAGTTAAATCATACCTGAAAACAACTTGTGTGCCTATAGGTGCATGGTAATAGATATACCAGGCATCGGCTTCTTTTGTGCCTACGCATCCACTGCTGTAAGCTTTACCTAAAGTAGTTTCATTGGTAGTAGGATGAATAAGCGTGCCATACCTTATTCCGTTTATTTCCGGCTCTATCCACGGTATTACAGGCATTTTTGTATAAACATTATCATCTCTTCGGGTTTGATAATAACGTTTTCCTGTGGTAGGATTTATATAATATGGGTCACGAACCAATCTCACAATCTTGCCTTTTCCTGTGGGTGTTTTTAAATCTACTTTACGCTTGGCAAGTTCTAAATACTTTTTTTCATTTCTACCTATTCTAACCAAACATTCACGTTTCAGTATTCCGAACTCATAAATGCGCAATTTAAATTCAGGCAGGTTCACATCAATAAGGGTATTATGTAAAGTATCGTTTATTGCTGAAGCCAATATGCTATCGGGTATAAAGACAATAGCACCTTTTTTTAGAATGGTAAAAGTATCTTGTTGCAGAATATTTCTGTTTTGCAGCTTTGCAGTATAGTAGTCTAAAGCTGCCAATGAATCAATAATCCACGGGTTCGCTCTAACCATTATATGTTCTGAAATAGGATAATGGAGTTGCTGTTGATATTTGCAAACCAGACTATCTATATAAGTGAAAAATTTTCTTACTGAAAGATTTTCAGGAACAGTATCTGAAAACACATAGTGATTAGTTATTTCAGAAATAGAGTCAGCTTCGGTTTCAGTATTAATTGCAGTAGTATCTTGAAGAATATCAATAGTGGTATTATCGTCATACTGCTTACATGAGTAAGAATGCAAGGCAATTATTATAAGAAGGCATAAATATTTTATTTCTGATATTGACATTTGCCTAAAACTAAAAGAATTATTGATGAGTAAAAAATAACCGGGGGACTATGGTTGCTTTTCCAGATACTCTTTCATGGTAATTCGCTTTACCCCATTTTCATAAGGAACAATAAAAGCATCACTGTAACCAATTTGCTTTAAAACATCGCGTTGCGACTCGGCTGTTTTTAATGAAATAAAATTACCCGACAAGTAACGTAAATAACCATTATCTGCTTTTTCAATTTCATACTCCAATACCTTTTTTAATCGGGGCTCATCAGCAGGTAATTTTACTTTTGAAGCAGCAAACTGTACTTTAAATGTGTAGCTAACAGTGGGGTTGTCACTTGGTATATTTTCTTTTGCAACGGTATTATTTGTTGAAGTATTATTGGCATTAGTATTTTTAGAAACAGGTTCTTCAACCTTATTTACAACCGGTAATTCTTTTACAGCTTCAGTTTTTTCTATTTCTTTTTTTTCAGTAGCGTTATTATTAGTTGGTGACGGGGTATTGTTATTTATTTCAATATTCTGATTTATAATGCCACTTTCGTTTTGTAATTCTTTTTTATATGCTGAAAAAGCATTGAAAATACCTTTAGCCAATGTGGCTTGCCCTTCGGCAGATTTCATAAAAGTTTCTTCATTTTTATTACTAATGAAACCTAATTCTATTAATACACCCGGCATAGTAGTTTTATACAATACCAAAAAACCTGCTTGTTTCACCCCTCTGCTTTTACGGCTGGCAGTAACTACCAGTTGATTATCTACCTTAGAAGCAAACGATACACTTTGATTTAAAAAAGCATACTGAAACAAAGAAAATATTATGTGCGCTTCTGGTGCGTTAGGGTCAAAGCCATCATACTTTTCAACGTAATTATCTTCGAGTAAGATTACCGAGTTTTCTCTTTTAGCCACTTCCAAATTGGCTTCAGAACGGTGCAAACCTAAACAATACGTTTCTGCACCATAAGCATTTCTGTCGTTATTCGCGTTGCAGTGTATTGAAATAAATAAATCGGCATTGGCTTTATTGGCAATAGCTGCGCGCTCTTGCAATTCTACAAATACATCTTTATCGCGAGTGTAAACTACTTTTATATCAGGATAATTTTTTTTAATAAACTCGCCCAATTTTAAGCCTACTGCCAACACAATGTCTTTCTCATAGGTTTTTGAATAGCCAATAGCTCCTGGGTCTTTTCCGCCATGACCGGGGTCTATAACCACTGTTTTTATTTTGTATTCATCAGGTAAAGCAAATAAAAAATTACACTGTACAGCAAATACCAAAAGCCATACAAGCACGTTGATATGCGGAAAAATGGCGCTGAATAAAATGCTATTTTTGGCTTTGCTATTAATTGCTAATAAATTTTTGCTAAAATAATTTAAAATACCGTTGAACATTCGGTCGTTTATCCTCACGTTTTTGTTACTTGTTTGGTGTTTTGTGCTGTTTGCGCAAAAACAAAGCCAAAGCAATAGCGAAACAACACCCTTAGATAAAAAACGACTCAAAATTGAAATAAACGCTGCTGCTGATTCATTATCATTTACTACTGATACTGTTACAAATATATCCGACACCGTTTCAACAGCATTAAAAGCAGATACTACCCGTGTAAACCCCGATTCGGTAATAGTTTTTTCAAGAGATACTTTAAGCTTTCCGGTTACTTATAAAGCACGTGATTCTATGATATATGATATTGCCAACAGCAAGGTATATCTATTTGGAAACGCTGAACTGCAATATGAACAAGTAGATTTAAAAGCATATTTTGTAGAACTGGACTGGACAACCAACACCGCAACTGCCGAAACTGATAAAGATTCGATTGGAAACCCGATTGAAGATGTAATATTTACTGATAATGGCAGCGAGTATAAAGCTAAAAAACTCTCTTACAACTTCAGCACACAAAAAGGCAAAGTTTATCAAGTGCGCACCAAAGAGGGCGATGGATACATGCACGCAGAAGCTGTGAAAAGAAACGAATATGAAGAATGGTTTGGTTATAAAGGCAAATACACAACCTGCGATTTAGAACACCCCCACTTTTACATTAGCGCAAGAAAAATGAAACTGGTACCCGATAAAGTAATAGTTTCAGGACCGGCCAACTTGGTTATTGCCGATATTCCTACGCCCTTTTATGTTCCCTTCGGAATGTTTCCTATTCAGAAAGAAAGAAAAACGGGCGTAATATTTCCAGAATATGGCGATGAACCTAATGGACGGGGATTTTTTCTGCGCAATGGCGGCTATTATGTGTATATCAACGACAACGTAGATTTGGCTGTAACAGGCGATATATATTCAAATGCCAGCTATGGGCTTAGGGCTGCAACCAATTATGCCAAGCGATACAAGTATAACGGAAATATTGCCCTGCAATATGGCAGAAACCGAATAGGCGAAAGATTAGACCCCGACTTTTCTATTGTAAACGATTTTAAAGTAAACTGGAATCATAGGCAAGATGTAAAAGCCCGCCCCGGAACTTCCTTTGGCGGTCAGGTAAATTTCGGTTCAGTAACATTCGATAGAAATTTCAGCTATAACCAAACTGCCAACTTTAATTCCAATTTCAACTCTAATATTTCTTATTCTAAAACATGGCTCAACAAGCCTTTTAATTTCAGCATGAACGGCAGCCATGCGCAAAGTTTAGCTTCCAGAAGAGTAGATTTAACATTGCCAAGTATTGTGTTTGGCGTTTCTCGCATTACACCATTTAAGCCTAAAAAAACACCCCCAAAAAACAAATGGTATGAAGACATTGGCTTCAGCTACAATATGCAGTTTCAAAATCAGTTAAGCGGTGTCGATTCTGTTTTTCTAAAAAAAGAAACACTTAAAAATGCTTCATTCGGAATAAGGCACAACCTACCTATAAACACTACATTTAAAATTCTGAAATATTTAAACGTAAACCCTGCTGTAAACTATAACGAATACTGGTATTTTAAAACTACCGAAAAACGTTTTTCTGAAGAATTGATTTACGACCCGGTGGTTACCGATTCGGTTATTGGTTTTGGAAGAGTAATTTCTGATACTACTTACGGGTTTAAAACTGCCCGCGATTTTGATGCTTCTATAAACTTATCGACTATTATTTATGGAATGATGCAGTTTAAAGGGAAGCTAAAAGCCATAAGGCATGTAATAACTCCACGTATTAGCCTTCAATACCAACCCGACTTTGGTTCGGCACAATGGGGCTATTACCGAAACGTGCCTACCGATACCGTTATAAGTGCAGCGCAACGCTACAGCATTTTTGAAGCTAATGGCAATTTTCCGGGCTTGCCACGGCAAGGCCGAATTGGCGGAATAGGCTTTCAGCTTTCTAATATTTTAGATATGAAAGTGTTTTCTAAAAAAGATACGGTTAAAAACGAGAAGAAAATTAAAATTCTCGATAACCTTACCATTTCTACTCTTTACAACTTTGCTGCCGATTCGCTGCGGCTAAACCCTATAACCATTAATGGCCGAAATTCTTTTCTGAATGGTGCTATGGCTATAAACTTTAATGCCGTTTTCGACCCCTACGATACCGACTCAACATTCAGAAAAATAAACACTTTTATGTGGCAAAGCGAAAAACGATTAACCCGCTTTTCGCAAGCAGCTTTTTCTTTAGCCGGAAGTATTAGGCCTAGAAACGCAAACACCCCAAACCCTACACGTGGTAGCGAACAGGAAAGAGAATTTGTTATAAATAATTTACAGGGTTATTACGACTTTAATATTCCGTGGTCTATAAACCTGAATTTCGATTTAAGTGTAAACAAAGGGTTGGCAAACAATAAAGATACCCTTGCTTTTACGGCTGCTACCTTACGTTTAGATTTTGATGTTAATGTAACTCCCAACTGGAAAGTAAATATGGCCTCGGGCTATAATTTTGCTACCAGATTGCCGGCTTATACCCAGCTAAATGTTATCAGAAATTTACATTGCTGGGAATTGCGTTTTCAGTTTGTGCCCTACCCTAAAGAGTTTGTGAGTTACAATATTCAAATAAATGTAAAATCTCCGGTGCTGCAAGAATTAAAGCTATCGCGCAAGCAACAAATTAATAATTTCAGTCAGTTTTAATGTTGTATTTGTAGTATCAAAAGCATAAACTTGAGTTTGGTGTTGCCACTATATCTGGTAGGGTATTCATGAAAGTTAGAGTAGTATTTTTCATCTATTTAGAAAGATGATTAAAGTCATTAACAGTTGAGATAGAATAGATTTACTTTGTAACAAATTGATGTTTTGCAATGAAAAATATTACTGTTCTAATATTGCTGTCTTTTTTCAGTTTACTTAAATTGAATGCACAGTTTACATTTACTGAATTCGATATTAATCCAGATGGAAATTCTGACCCACATGGTTTTTTAGAATATAATGGCAAATTGTATTTTTCTGCTTATGATGAAATAAATGGCAGAGAGCTATGGGCAACTGATGGAAGCATTATCGGAACGCAATTAGTGAAAGACATTAATACTTCAGGAAATTCATTTGCTTTACCGCAAATAGTATTTAACGGAAAACTTTATTTTAGGGCCGATGACGGCACCAACGAACGTGAGTTATGGGTAACAGATGGAACACCGGTAGGTACGCAATTGTTGAAAAACATTCATCCAACCGGAGATTCATCGCCTGGTGAATTTGTTGAGTATAACGGAAAATTATACTTTTCTGCCAGAGATGCAGATAATAACAAGGAATTATGGGTAACCGATGGCACTACGTTAGGAACTAAAATGCTAAAAGACATTAACCCATTTGGCAGCAGTTCTCCCGAATACCTTACAGTTTATAATAGTAAATTGTATTTCAGAGCCGATGACGGCACTAATGGTGTAGAACTTTGGGTTAGTGACGGTACTGCTTCAGGTACTCTAATGTTAAAAGATATTTTTCCAGGTTCAGGAGATTCTAATCCTGCACTTTTCACAGTTTATAACAATAAATTGTATTTCAGAGCCACTGAATCCGGGGCATTTAATTATGAATTATTTACAACCGATGGCACCACTTTAGGCACACAAAAGGTTAAAGAAATTAACCCCACGGGAGATGCCGGACCATCAGAGTTAACAGTATATAATAGTAAATTATATTTCAGTGCCGATGACGGCATTAATGGGGAAGAGCTTTGGGTTAGTGATGGTACTGCCTCAGGCACTCAAATGCTAAAAAATATTAGCTCTTCAAGTAGTAGTAGTCCAAAATTTTTCACAGAATTCAACGGGAAATTATATTTTAGAGCACGAGATGATGCCAATGGTTATGAAGTTTGGGTTACAGACGGCACAACAAGTGGCACTGTACTTTTTAAAGATATTAATCCGGGAAACGGCAATTCATCTGCCTCTATTTTCACTATTCTAAATAATAAGATGTTTTTCAGAGCAGCCGTTGACGCAGCTGATTATCAATTATGGGTAACTGATGGCACTGATTCAGGAACTATGATGATTCAACCTGATGTAGCACCGTTAAATAATCCGTTGGGTAGCACTATAAGCTTAATCGCTTATAACAATTCGCTTTATTATGCAGCCAAATACAACACTAATGGTGGTGAGCTGTGGAAGGTAACTGATAATAACGTAGGTATTAATAAGCAAGCCGCCACAATAAATTTTTCAGTTTATCCTAATCCGGCTAAAGGTAATTTGTATGTTCTTATCAATAATACTATCTCAAACAAGGATGTATCATTACACATGCATGATTGTATGGGTAAGGAAATTATAGATACTTCATTTCATTACCTAAGCGATAATACTATTCATATTTCTACTGCAAATTTTAAAAGCGGTATTTATTTTGTTATTTTGAAAAGTGGTAGTGGTATCAGTACAAAGAAAATAGTGTTGTATTGATTAAGTTCATTTAATCTACTGTAATCTTAATGGCTGTTGATAATTAGTAAATTATTCTGAAATCCGGTATTAATAGATTTTCTGTTTATTTTGATAACAGAATATAGCATTCGTAATGTTCAAAATTAATGCTAATACCTACTGAACACATTTTATAATTCAATAAATATTGTTTATGCCACTACTTGAAAATATTGATACCCGCGCTCCGAAAGAATTTGAAAAAGAAAAGACCAAGCTGGAAACACAAGTGTTGCAAAAGCGATTGCAAGATTTACAATCGGTATTGTTTGCTGAAAATAAGCATAGTGTTTTAATAGTATTGCAGGGCATGGATGCCTCGGGAAAAGATGGTGCCGTGAAAAATGTTTTTGGCGGGGTAAACCCCATGGGTTGCAGAGTGGAAGCTTTTAAAAAACCCACTGAAGAAGAACTGTCTTATGACTTTTTATGGCGCATACATAAGCATACGCCCAAAAAAGGCATGATTCAAATTTTTAATCGTTCGCATTATGAAGATGTTTTAGTGCCACGCGTACACAATTGGATTGACATGAATATGGTAAAGAGGCGTTTCGGCTATATTAATGCTTTTGAAAGCCTGTTGCAAGACGGTGGCACTATTATTCTAAAATTTTATTTACACATTTCGCCCGAAGAGCAAAAGGCACGTTTTGAAGAGCGTTTAAATGTTCCTGAAAAAATGTGGAAATACCAAGATGCCGATTTAAGAGAAAGTAAATTTTGGAAAGAATATCTTGAAGCTTTTGAAGATATTTTTGAGCATTGCAGCCCTGAAATACCTTGGCATATTGTACCTGCCGACCAAAACTGGTATCGCAATTACATTATTGCAAAAACTATTGTTGAACGCCTGGAAAAACTGAATATGCAGTATCCGACAAACTTAAACAAACAACTGCCTTAAGCTATTTAAGATTTCAAAGCAACACCATACATAGCTGTTCTTATTTCTTTCACCTTTTCATCAGCAATATATTCATCGAAGGTCATAAGCCTGTCAATGCTGCCATTAGGGGTAATTTCTATTACACGATTGGCTACAGTTTGAGCAAATTCATGGTCATGAGTAGCAAATAGTACTGTGCCTTTATAATCTTTCAATGCGTTGTTGAATGCAGTAATACTTTCTAAATCTAAGTGGTTGGTGGGCTCGTCTAAAATTAAAGCATTGGGTTGCTGCAGCATTAGTTTACTAAGCATACAACGCACTTTTTCACCACCTGAAAGCACATTTACCTGCTTTAAAGTTTCTTCGCCCGAAAACAACATTCTGCCTAAAAATCCGCGAATAAATGTTTCATCTTTTTCTTTAGAAAACTGGCGCAACCAGTCAATAAGATTATCAGATGATTTAAAATATTTAGAATTATCGTTAGGCAGGTAGGCATGGTTAATGGTTACTCCCCATTTTACATGACCTTTATCGGCTGTTTCTTCACCGGCAAGCACTTGAAAAAATGATGTTATTGCCAAACTGTCTTTTGAATAAATTACCACTTTGTCGCCTCTGTTCAGGGTAAAGTTTACATCGGCAAATAGTTTTTTACCTTCCAGTGATTTTGATAAATGCTCAACATGCAAAATATCGTTTCCGGCTTCGCGCTCTTGCGTAAAACCAATACCCGGATATTTTCTACTTGAAGGTTTAATATCATCTATATTCAGCTTTTCCAATGCTTTTTTGCGACTGGTAGCTTGTCTCGACTTTGAAGCATTAGCACTGAAACGAGCAATAAAGTCCATTAATTCTTTACGCTTGTCTTCGGTTTTCTTATTCTTATCGGCACGTTGACGGGCAGCTAACTGGCTACTTTCATACCAAAAAGAATAGTTACCTGTATAAAGCTGTGCCTTTTTGAAATCTATATCTACCACATGTGTACACACCATGTCTAAAAAGTGCCTGTCGTGCGACACCACAATTACAATGTTTTTATAATCGGCTAAAAAATCCTCCAGCCACGAAATAGTTTCAATGTCTAAATCGTTGGTAGGTTCATCCATTAACAAAATATCAGGATTTCCGAATAATGCCTGAGCTAATAATACCCTTACTTTTTGGTTACCGTTCAGCTCTTTCATTAATTTGTAATGATGTTCTTCAGCAACACCTAAATCGCTTAAAAATTTGGCTGCATCGCTTTCTGCATCCCAACCATTCATTTCAGAAAACTTTTCTTCCAGTTCTCCAACTCTTATTCCGTCTTCATCGGTAAAATCGGGCTTGGCGTATAGGGCATCTTTTTCCTCCATAATGCCCCAAAGCACTTTGTTACCCATTAATACAGAATTCAAAACGGTAACCTCATCAAATTCAAAGTGGTTCTGTTTCAACACACTCATTCTTTGTCCGGGTGTAATTTCAATTCTTCCGGTAGTAGGGTCAATTTCTCCTGAAAGTATTTTTAAGAAAGTAGATTTGCCTGCTCCGTTAGCACCAATAACACCATAACAATTGCCTTCCGTGAATTTTATATTCACATCATCAAATAATACTCTTTTACCAAATTGCAACGAAACATTTTGTACTGAAATCATAACTGTAAACTATTTTAAGGGCTGCAAAGATACAGAATTACAGTGGCATGATTTATTGTGAGGTTCGGTATTTGAACTATAATAATGTTGTGGATAAATTTTTAATAATGGAGTAACGAAAATCTATATTTGTAAAAAAAATTTAGGAGAAATGAAAAAAATAATTCTTTCAATTGCTTTTCTTCATGCAGCAGCCTTGTATGCTCAAGATAATGTAGGTATAGGCACTTTAACCCCCAACTTAAAATCAATTTTAGATTTATCGGCAAACGATAAAGGTTTTTTGGCACCAAGAATGTCAACCGCTCAACGTCTTGCTATAGCTCCTGCAGCTACAGAAGAAGCACTATTAGTTTTCGATTCTGACCTGAAATATTATTTCTATTGGGATGGCACTCAATGGGTTCAACTACCCGGAGACAATGCATTTAACACTTCTTTAAATTTTGACCCGAATACCAACACAATTTCCATAACCGATAACGGAGGCACCTTATCTACCACATTAAACTTGAATGTAAACGATGCCGATAGCGATCCGAATAATGAACTTATTACGAATGTAGTTTTTGGCCAAGGCAATATTCTTACAATTGAAGAAGGCGGTAACTCATGGTCAACAACCATAAACGTAAATGATGCCGACAGCGACCCACAAAATGAATTAAATACTGCCTTTAATCTTAGTGGCAATACTTTAAACATTACTGATGCAGGAGGCACTTTAAGTGTAGATTTAAGCGGAATTGTTTCTCCCCCAAGCGATGACTGGAAACTAACCGGAAATGCTGGCACAAACGTAACCAATAACTATATAGGCACTTCTGATGCCACAGGACTTTCAATAAGAACCAATGCTACTGAAAGAATAAGAATTACAGCCAATACAGGCTTTGTAGGCATTGGCACCACTGCGCCTGCATTTATTTTAGACGTTGCAGACAGAATTAGGCTTAGAAGCGGTGCCGGAGGAAGCTCAGCAGGTTTGTGGCTAACAGATTTAGCTAATGCTAATAACCGCGCATTTATAGGTATGCTTGATGATAATACTTTAGGTTTTTTTGGTGGTGGTTTAGGCAACTGGTATTTAAGAACCAATGTAAACAATGGCAATACCAATATTTGGGGGAAGCTAACCGTTTCAAGGGATAATATAACTGAATGCTGTAACAACGATGCTACATTAGCTTTGGCAGAAAACACATCGGTAACCAACAGAGTATCCAGCATATCATTTCATAATGGCAGTCAGGCAGAAGGGCAATTGTCTTTAGTAGCCAGCAATACAGGCCTAAATATTCCGGCTATAAGGTTACGATTAGGTACACAAGGTCTTTCAGGTGGCGGTATGGGCTTGCAAGTTACAGGCGGGTTATTTTATGGTAATGCCGATTCCAGAACAGAAACCAGAGACAATGCCGGCTTGCAGGGTAATGCCGGTGCGCAATCGGGCTTTTTTGAAACTAATAACCCTGTAAATTTCCCGGCAGGTGCAACTAATTGGTGGCATTTAATTGATACCAGACATGCTAATGCCAGTAATAACTTTGCTATGCAAATTGCAGGTAGCTTTTTCGACCAAAGAATTTACTACAGGAAAACTAACAACAACCCATCGCAAGCATGGAGTGAATTTGTTACTACCAACAATGTCAACTCGTTTGTTATAAATAACAACAATCCGTTTATTACTATTACCAGATACAATTTTAGTAATGCTGATAACATTTCATTCAACACGGGAATTTCAGCAATACAATTTTCTGCTATAATTGCAGGCGTAAATACTGATGGTGATGGCGATACTGTAGATGGCTTACGCTCATATATGTTTAAACAAAGCGGTACCTGGTGGATTCGTTATGACAATAGAAACCAAACAGACAATTTGCAGTTTATTGATGTTATGTTTATAAACAGCAATGTTGTAGCTGCCGATAACAGATAATAATTTTTCACAAAAAATTATTTAAAACCTTCAGGCAATATACCTGAAGGTTTTTCTTTTTTTGAAATTTGCAAAAACTAGAATCTGTCAATTCATTTCAGTATTTTGATTAACATTTAGAAATTAAAAATGCCACTACCTGCAGAAATATTAAAACAATATTGGGGTTATGCAAAGTTTCGCCCGCTGCAGGAAGATATTATACAATCAGTTTTAAATGGTAACGATACGCTTGCTTTGCTGCCAACCGGTGGGGGCAAGTCTATTTGTTATCAGGTTCCGGGCATGTTGCTCGAAGGCATTACCATTGTAATTTCACCTTTAATTGCTTTAATGAAAGACCAGGTGCAAAACCTGAATAAAAGAGGAATAAAAGCAGTAGCCGTTTTTTCAGGGATGAATCATTTTGAAATAGATATAGCCTTAGACAATTGTGTAAATGATAAAAACCTGAAGTTCCTCTACATATCGCCCGAAAGACTGGAAACCGATATATTTCAGGCTCGGTTAAAAAAAATGAAAGTTGGTTTGCTGGCTGTAGATGAAGCGCATTGTATATCGCAGTGGGGTTATGATTTTCGCCCCTCCTATTTAAAAATAGCTGCTTGCCGAGAAGTGCTGAAAAATGTTCCCGTAATTGCGCTTACGGCCACTGCAACAAAACGAGTTCAAGATGATATTTGTGAAAGACTTGCCTTTAAAAACACCAAACAATTTCAAGGTAGTTTTGAGCGAAAAAATATTAGCTATGTTGTGAGGCAGGTAGATGATAAATTTTCTAAACTGAAAGAAATTTTAACTAAGATAAACGGCACGGCCATTGTATATGCCGCAACCAGAAAAAGAACTGTTGAAATTGCCGAGTATCTGAAAAAAAATAAACTCAGTGCCGATTATTATCATGCAGGCTTAGAACAGCATATAAGGGCGGCAAAACAAGACGATTGGGTAAACAACAAAATAAGAGTAATTGTAAGCACTAATGCCTTTGGAATGGGTATAGATAAGCCTGATGTTCGCACCGTAATACACATGGATTTACCCGAAAGCATGGAAGCTTATTATCAGGAAGCAGGCAGAGCAGGTCGCGATGAACAAAAATCTTTTGCTGTACTGTTGTTTAATGTTTCTGATAAATTAAATATTGAACAAAAATTAAAAAGTCATTATCCTACCTATCAAGAAATATTAGACATTTACGATGCTTTAGGTAATTTTTTCAGGCTCGCTGTAGGTTCTGGTGCAGGCGAAACTTTTGAATTTGATATTACAGCATTTGCAGCTAATTTTAAATTAGCCATTCAAAAAATAATTATTGCTTTTAAAATTCTTGAACAACAAGAGCTTATAACCGTTTCCGAAGCCGTTTATATTCCTTCAAGAATAAGATTTGTTGCCGACAGAACCAACCTTTACGACTTTCAATTACGCAACCCTAAATACGATGCTTTAATAAAAGTATTGCTTCGTATGCTGCCCGGAGTAATGACCGAATATTCTTCACTAAAAGAACGCGACCTGGCTAAAATATTACAAACATCGCCTACCGAAATAAAACAACAACTACACTACCTGAAACAGTTAGGTATTGCAGATTTTATTCCGGCTACCGATATGCCCACCATAACATTTATTCAACCCAGAAATTTCTCAAAATATCTTCAACTCGATAAGAAATTTATAGAGTCGAGAAAACATATTTTTGAAACGCAATTGCGAAGCATGCTTAGCTATGCAGCTAACAAACAATATTGCAGAAGTAAAATAATTTTAGAATATTTTGGTGAAGAGGGAAGCCGCTGCGGGGTTTGCGATGTATGCTTAGAACTAAATAAAATGCAGTTTTCCGAATTGAAATTTGAACAACTTCATCATGAGGTTCAAAAGCAATTAAATATAAAGCCCCAAACATTAGATAACTTAGTCCTTAATATAAAAGAGTTTTCAAAAGAAAATATTTTAAGTATTACCAAATGGCTGTTCGACAACGGGCAGTTGGTTTACAACGAAAAAAACGAACTGGTTTGGCTGCATTAAAGCATATAGTTTTTACCGTTACCAACGATATTACTTACGACAGACGCATAAAACGCATTTGTCAAACGCTTTCAGACGAAGGCCTTCAGGTAAGTATAATTGGAAGAGAATTACCAAATTCTATTGCACTGAAAAAAGAAAACTACAATCAAATACGACTAAAATGTTTCTTTAATAAAGGCAAGTTATTTTATTTAGAATACAATACTCGCTTAGTTTGGTATTTACTTTTTTTCGATGCCGACATATATACAGCTATTGATTTAGATACTATTGCCCCTGTTTACTGGGCATCTGCATTAAAAGGCAAAAAACGTTATTTCGATGCGCATGAGTATTTTGAAGAAGTACCCGAGGTAGTAAATAGAAAAGCAGTACAATGGGCTTGGAAAACCATAGCAAGCATTTATATTCCTTTATTTCACAAGTGCTACACTGTGGGCGAAAGCTTAGCAAACATCTTTAATATAAAATACAAAAAATCATTTGAAGTAATTAGAAATATGCCTGATTATATTTCAGAGGAAAATAATGCCGAAGGCAAATATCTTTTATATCAAGGTGCCTTAAATGAAGGCAGAGGTTTAGAGGCACTTATTGCCGCAATGACACAAATAGATATGCCATTAAAAATTGCCGGTGAAGGCGATTTATCGAAACAATTAAGAACCACAGTTGCTGAAAAAAATCTTCAGCATAAAATAGAATTTTTAGGTTTCGTTAAGCCTGAAGATTTGCCTGCTTTAACCAAAAATGCCTTTTTAGGCTTCAATTTATTAGAAAATAAAGGAAAAAGCTATTACTACTCGTTAGCCAATAAATTCTTTGATTATATACAAGCTGAAGTTCCTTCGGTAAACATGAATTTTCCTGAATACGCTACTATAAACCAACAATATGAAGTAAGTATTTTACTGAATGATTTAACAGCCCAAACAATAGTCAACGCTGTACAACATTTACAAAATAACTCAGCATTGTATTATAAATTAAAGGCGCAATGCAAAGAGGCAAAAAAAACATTTAACTGGCAGGTTGAAAAGCAAAAACTTCTTAATATTTATAAAGATTTTTAATTTCCACGAATTCTATAGGGTTATTCCTGTGAATAACTACATAATTTTTTTAATAGGTAAATAAGTTATATTTGCACTATAAACAAACTCATAGGCTTTGGGTTATTCAAAGTGTTGTTTGTTTAAAAATATCATTAGTTGATTGTTTTTTTAAGAATGTATTAGAGTTGAATGTTTAGTAAGTTCCTCTTAAAAAAAACCTATGCTAAAAAATCTAACCAAACCACAAGTTAGTATCGGTATTGGCAATACGCCACTGGTACCATTGAAATATTTGCAAGAATATACCCGAGCTAAAGTATTTGCAAAATTAGAATGTTTCAATCCCGGTCTTTCTATTAAAGACCGCATAGTAAAACACATGATTTACCGTGCTGAACAAAGCGGGCAATTGAAACCGGGCGCAACTATCGTTGAAGCCACCTCGGGAAATACAGGTTACAGTTTGGCAATGATTGCCGCTAAAAAAGGCTACAAATGTGTGGTTACGGTGAAAGATACCATTTCGCGCCCTAAGGTGGCTTTAATGGAAGCTTTTGGCGCACAGGTAATTATGTGCCCGGCTACTGCAAAGCCAGACCAGCCTGCTTTTTACATGAATAAAGCCAAGCGTTTAGCTTTAGATATTCCCAATGCTTTTTATTTAAACCAGAACGATAATTTAGCCAATAGCGAAGCGCACTATCTTACAACAGGCCCTGAAATTTGGGAACAAACAGAAGGCAGGGTAACGCATCTAATAACTGCCTTCAGCACAGGCGGCACTATATCGGGTACTGCTCGTTTTTTGAAAGAAAAAAATAATATTGTTAAAATTATTGGCGTAGATTCTAATGGCTCTATTCTGAAAAGTTATTTCGAATCTGGAAGAATTCCTGAGCAGGTAAAAGGCTCTACTTCTATGGAAGGTGTTGGCAAAAAAATTATTGCACGCAATGTAGATTTCAGCCTGATAGATAAAGTTATTACTGCCGATGATGGTACGAGCGCATTATCTTTACATGAGTTGTGCAACAAAGAAGGTTTAATGATGGGCTATTCAAGTGGTGCTACTCTTGATGTGCTGAAAAAAATAAAAGACGAACTCACAGAAAAAGATACAGTGGTACTTATTTTTGCCGACCACGGCTGTAAATACTTAGATAAAGTTTACGACCACGAGTGGATGAAAGCCAAAGGTTATTTTGAAACTACCGATGAAGAGCTGAACATGATTTCATTGGTTATATAATACTATTCTGAAAAATAGAAAACCCCTATAGTTTATGAGAGATTTATTTGAAAAATTGCAGATAGAGAAAACTCCGCTTGGGCAATTCGCTCCCGTAGAAGGCTATTATATTTTTCCGAAGTTGGAAGGAGAAATTTCAAGCCGCATGAAATTTAATGGCGAAGAAGTAATTGTTTGGAGTTTGAATAATTACTTAGGCTTAGCCAACCATCCTGAAGTTAGAGCTACCGATGCACAGGCGGCAAAAGATTTTGGTTTGGCATATCCTATGGGTGCGCGTGCTTTAACAGGTGCTTCAGATTATCACGATAAATTAGAAAATGAGTTGGCTGCTTTTGTCAAGAAAGAAAAAACCCTGTTGCTCAACTACGGTTATCAAGGTATGGTGTCTATTATTCAGGCTTTGGTAAATCGTCATGATGTTATTGTGTATGATTCTGAAAGCCATGCTTGCATTATAGATGGTTTGCAATTACACTTCGGAAATCGCTTTGTATTTAAGCATAACGATATTGCCGATTTTGAAAAGCAACTACAACGCGCACAAAAATTAGTAGAAAATACTACTGGTGGTATTTTAGTTATTACCGAAGGTGTTTTTGGTATGCGTGGCGACAAAGGTAAGCTAAGAGAAATTTGTGCGTTGAAAGAAAAATATGGTTTCCGCATTTTGGTAGATGATGCACACGGTTTTGGAAGCGAAGGTGCTACGAGTGCCGGAACAGGAGAAGAGTTAGGCGTTCAAGACGATATTGATGTATATTTTTCAACCTTTGCCAAAAGCATGGCAAGTATTGGTGCATTTGCAGCAGGCGATGAAAGAGTGATTAAATATTTAAAATACAACTTGCGCTCGCAAATTTATGCCAAGTCGTTGCCCATGCCTATTGTTATTGGCAATTTGAAGCGTTTAGAATTGTTACGCAAGCACCCTGAGTTGAAAGAAAAATTGTGGCAAAATGTAAGGGCTTTACAAAATGGTTTAAAAGAAAGAGGCTTCGATATTGGCGATACCAATAGCTGTGTTACCCCTGTATATATGCACGTTCCAGTTGAAGTTTCATCGCAGGTAATTTTCGATTTAAGAAATACTTACAAAATATTCTGCTCGGCTGTAGTGTACCCGGTAGTACCTAAAGGTATTTTGTTGTTGCGTTTAATACCAACAGCAGTGCATACTGAAAAAGATATTCAAGACACTTTAAATGCTTTTGAAGCGGTTTCAAATAAACTGAAAAACAACGAATACAGTACCGAATTTGTAAAGCTGGAAGCTTAATTGAATATTGAGAAATTATTAAAAGGCAGAAGGCAAAAACTCTTTCTGTCTTTTTTAACATTTACCAATGTTATAGTCCTAAAGCAGAACAAAAATCTTAAGTATTTGTAATTTTCTGAAATGGTAAACAACTGATTTGTTTTATCTTTAACCAAATTAATTTTTATGTCAGCAACAGCTACTTCACCCGCAATTGTACTTAATCCCAGGCAACAAAAGTTTTCAGAAAGATTGAGTAACGGATTTCTTTTTAGGTTTTTTTTATTGTTGAAACTTCCTTTAGGATTTCTTTCGGGTATGAAAATAAAAAAATTATCAGCCGAACAATGTATTGCAACAGTTCCTTACGGTTGGATGACAAGAAACCCCTTTGCCTCAACCTACTTTGCTGCATTAAGCATGGCAGCTGAACTTTCTAATGGTGCACTTGCGCTTATGGCAGTAGAGGGTACTAGTGTAGCCGTAATTATTGTAAACATGGAAGCCCAATTTATTAAAATGGCTAAAAACATAACCACTTTTACCTGTAACGATGGCGCAGCATTGTTTGAAGCTGTTGAAAAAGCCAAAGCCACGGGGGAAGTAGTTACTGCAAGGGTTTATACCGAAGGCATTTCAGAAGATGGCATAGTAGTAGCTAAGTTTCATTTCACATGGTCGTTTAAGGCTAGAAAGAAATAATTTTTCAGTTACGTTGTAGGGTGTATTTTTCAAAAATAAGAAGAATTATAAAGAAAAGATTTAACATCTCAATAATTTCAACTAAAAAGGCTGCTTCAATTAAGAAACAGCCTTTTATTATTTAGCCGAGAGTATGGCTGGAATAATTATTCAACTTCTACCTCTTCTTCAGCAGCTGCAGCAGCGGCTTTTCTGGCTGCTAAGCGCTCCATTTCTTCTTTAGAGCCTACTAGTATACGTTCAAACTCGCGCATACCTGTACCTGCAGGGATTAAGTGTCCTACGATAACATTCTCTTTCAAGCCTGTCATCAAATCTTCTTTACCAGCTATTGCAGAAGTACTTAACACCTTGGTAGTTTCCTGGAACGAAGCAGCAGAAATCCAGCTCTTAGTTCCTAAAGATGCCTTGGTAATACCTTGCAACAATGGCTCTGAAGTAGCAGAAACCGTATCGCGTACCTCAACAAGTTTTTTATCTTTTCTGCGTAACGTTGAATTCTCTTCACGCAACTGACGCAGAGTAACTATCTGTCCCGATTTGAAAGTCTCAGAATCACCAGAATCAGTAACTACTTTCTTATCAAATAAACGATCGTTTTCTTCAGTAAATTCAAACTTATCTACAGCTTCACCTTCCAAGAAAATAGTATCTCCCGGGTCAAGCACTACCACTTTACGCATCATTCTGCGCACAATAGTTTCAATGTGCTTATCATTAATTTTCACCCCTTGTAAACGATATACTTCCTGAACTTCATTTACCAAATAAGATTGTACAGCAAATGGTCCTTTAATATTTAAAATATCGGTTGGGCTAATAGAGCCATCAGACAAGGCAGTACCTGACTTAATAAAGTCATTTTCCTGAACGAGAATCTGGCGGGTTAATGGCACAAGATATTTCTTAATTTGCCCGTCTTTAGATTCGATGGCAATTTCGCGATTACCACGTTTAACAGCACCAAAAGAAACTACACCATCAATTTCAGAAACAACTGCTGGGTTTGCCGGGCTTCTAGCCTCAAACAACTCAGTTACTCTTGGAAGACCCCCGGTGATATCTCTAACCTTACCTAAAGCTCTTGGTATTTTAACAAGAATTTCACCCGTTTGAACCTTAGCACCATCGGGCACCACAATATGAGCACCTACAGGTGTGTTGTATGTTTTTTCTTCACCTTTACCCACCACTTTTAACCCTGGTAATTTTTTCTTATCGCGCGATTCAATAATAACCATCTCCTTGTGTCCGGTTTGGTCATCAATTACTTCTCGATAAGTAATACCTTCAATTAAGTTTTCAAATTCAACAGTACCGGCAATTTCAGAAAGCATTTGAGCATTCCATGGGTCAATAGAGCAAAGAGAATCTCCCGCTTTAACCTTTTGCTTGTCTTTAACTGTTAAAATAGAAGCATAAGGGATATTGTAGCTAGTTAAATCTCTGCCATCGGTGTCTTTAATTTTAATTTCACCTGTACGACCCATTACCTTTACTTGTTTCTCACCTTGCTCATTAACGAAAGTTACAGTTCTTATACTATCAAACTCTACAACACCATCTACTTTAGAAACAATTTTAGATTCGGTTGCAATTGTAGAAGCCGCACCACCTGTGTGGAAAGTACGCAATGTAAGCTGTGTACCTGGCTCACCAATTGATTGTGCTGCAATGATACCTACTGCATCACCTTTTTGTGCAAGGCGGTTATTAGTAAGGTTACGTCCGTAGCACTTCACGCACACGCCATTTTTAGTTTCACAGGTTAATACTGAACGAATTTCAACTGTATCTATACCTGCTGCCTGAATCGCTGCTGCTTTATCTTCAATAATTTCATCACCGGCAGCCACCAATAATTCGCCAGTAGATGGATGATATACATCATGAAGGCTTACACGACCTAAAATACGGTCATACAATGGCTCTACAACATCTTCATTATCTTTCAGGGCTGAAGTAGCAATGCCTCTTAAGGTACCACAATCTTCTTCTGTAATAACCACATCCTGAGCCACATCAACTAATCTTCTCGTTAAGTAACCAGCATCGGCAGTTTTCAAAGCTGTATCAGCCAAACCTTTACGTGCACCGTGGGTAGAAATAAAGTATTCTAATACTGAAAGACCTTCTTTCAAGTTAGAAAGAATTGGGTTTTCAATCAATTCAGAACCAGTAGAACCAGATTTACGAGGTTTAGCCATCAAACCTCTCATGCCACTCAACTGTTTAATTTGCTCTTTAGAACCACGAGCACCAGAGTCAAGCATCATAAACACAGAATTGAACCCTTGCTTATCTACAGTTAAACTATCCAATAAAGTTTGGGTTAAGCGGTTATTTACACGAGTCCAAACGTCAATTACCTGGTTGTGACGCTCGTTTTCAGTTAAGATACCCATGTTGTAATTCATGTTTATCTCATCTACTTCAGACTGTGCTCTTTCTAACATTTGAGTCTTTACATCAGGCACTACTAAATCACTAATATTGAAAGACAAGCCACCTTTAAACGCCCACAAGAACCCTAAACGCTTAATTTCATCTAAGAAGTGAGCAGTAGTAGGAATATCAGTTTCTTTAACAATATTACCTATTACGTCTCTAAGATTTTTCTTAGTTAACAATACGTTTACAAAGCCAACTTTTTCGGGCACTACCTGATTAAAGATAACCCTGCCCACAGTAGTCTCAATTATTTTATATTCAAAATTACCTTTAGCATCTTTAACCTTAGCTCTTACTTTAATGTGAGCGTGTAAATCAACTTTCTTTTCGTTGTATGCAATATTTACTTCTTCAGGAGAATAGAATGTTTTTCCTTCACCGGCAACTTTTTCAGTCGCAGTTGATTTTTTACCCTTGGTCATGTAGTATAAGCCCAATACCATGTCCTGCGATGGAAGGGTTACCGGAGTACCATTTTGTGGGTTCAAAATATTATGAGAAGACAACATTAACATTTGTGCTTCTAGAATAGCAGCATTACTTAAAGGAACGTGAACAGCCATTTGGTCACCATCAAAGTCAGCATTAAACGCAGAACAAACTAAGGGGTGTAATTGTATTGCTTTACCTTCTACCATTTTAGGCTGAAACGCCTGAATTGATAAACGGTGTAATGTTGGGGCACGGTTTAATAACACCGGATGACCCTTCAGAATATTTTCAAGAATATCCCAAACTACCGGCTCTTTTCTATCAACTAATTTTTTAGCCGATTTTACAGTTTTAACAATGCCTCTTTCAATTAACTTACGAATAATAAATGGCTTAAACAATTCAGCAGCCATATCTTTCGGAATACCACATTCGTGTAGTTTAAGTTCAGGCCCTACCACAATTACCGAACGGCCTGAATAGTCAACACGCTTACCTAATAAGTTTTGACGGAAGCGACCTTGTTTACCTTTCAAAACATCTGAAAGTGATTTTAATGCACGACCACCTTCAGCTTTAACGGCATTAGATTTACGAGAGTTATCAAACAATGAATCTACTGCTTCTTGTAACATACGCTTTTCGTTACGTAAGATTACCTCAGGAGCTTTAATTTCAATTAAACGCTTTAAGCGGTTATTACGAATAATTACTCTTCTGTATAAATCATTCAAATCTGACGAAGCGAAACGACCGCCATCTAAAGGCACCAACGGGCGCAATTCAGGCGGAATAACCGGAAGGTACTGAAGTACCATCCATTCAGGTTTGTTTTCAATTCTTTGGTTAGCATCACGAAAAGCTTCAACTACTGATAAACGCTTTAAAGCTTCTGCTTTACGTTGTTGTGAAGTCTCATTAGCTGCCTGATCACGTAAGCTATATGATAGATCATCTAATTGTAATCTCGACAATAAGTCTCTTACTGCCTCTGCTCCCATTTTGGCAATAAACTTGTTCGGGTCTTCATCGGGCAATAGCTGATTTTCTTTCGGAAGCTTATCTAAAGTATCTAAATACTCTTCTTCAGTAAGTAAAGAGAGATATTGAATTGGGTCGCCTTTTTGATCGGCAAAGGCTGAAGCTTCACCTGCCTGAATTACAGCAAATCTTTCGTAATAAATTATGCTTTCTAATTTCTTAGATGAAAGTCCTAACAAGTAACCAATTTTGTTGGGTAACGACTTGAAATACCATATATGCACAATAGGCACCACCAATTTGATGTGCCCCATTCTTTCGCGTCTGACTTTCTTTTCGGTTACTTCAACACCACATCTGTCGCAAACGATACCTTTGTAGCGAATGCGCTTATATTTTCCGCAGTAACATTCAAAATCTTTCGTTGGTCCGAAAATTCTCTCGCAGAACAAACCTTCCATTTCAGGTTTATAAGTTCTATAATTAATGGTTTCGGGTTTTTTAACTTCACCGTAAGATCTTTCCAGAACATCATCGGGAGAAGACAAGCAGATGGTAAGTTTAGAGAAGCTGCTTTTGATTTTGTTTTGCCTTGTAAAAGCCATATTGTAAGTTCCTTTTTTGAGGATAAAAATTATTAAATGAACAACACAAATAAAATCCTGTAAGGTTTGTTAAACCTTACAGGATTGAAAAAATTTATTCAAACTTCAGTTCTAGACCTAGTCCGCGTAATTCATGAACCAATACATTAAATGATTCAGGAGTTCCCGGCTTAGGAAGGTTTTCACCTTTCACAATTGCTTCGTAGGTTTTGGCCCTGCCCACAATATCATCAGATTTAACAGTTAACAATTCCTGAAGAATATTAGATGCGCCATAGGCTTCAAGTGCCCACACTTCCATTTCACCCAAACGTTGACCACCAAACTGGGCTTTACCACCCAATGGCTGTTGTGTAATAAGTGAATATGGGCCGATAGAACGCGCGTGCATCTTATCATCAACCATGTGTGAAAGTTTGATGTAGTAAATAACCCCTACAGTAGCTTTTTGGTGGAAACGTTCACCGGTTTCTCCATCATAAAGATAGGTTTGTCCATAAGCCGGTAAACCAGCTTTTTCAATTTCACCTTCAATTTCGGCAAGAGTAGCACCATCGAAAATTGGGGTCGCATATTTAGTACCCAACTTTTGACCTGCCCAACCTAATACCGTTTCGTAAATCTGACCTAAGTTCATACGAGAAGGTACACCTAATGGGTTTAACACTAAGTCAACCGGTGTTCCGTCTTCCAAGAACGGCATGTCTTCATCGCGAACGATTCTTGCCACAATACCTTTGTTACCGTGACGACCAGCCATTTTATCACCTACTCTTAACTTACGTTTTTTAGCAATATAAACTTTTGCTAATTTTAATACACCGGTTGGAAGTTCGTCACCAATAGTAACATTGAACTTATCGCGCTTGTATTTAGCAGTTTCTTCACCTAAACGAAGTCTGTAATTGTGTAACAGTTTTTTTACCAATACATTAGTTTCTTCGTCTTTTGTAAAGTTGTTAGGATCAACATTAGCAAAATCTAAATCGGCCAATACTTTTTGTGTGAATTTGACACCTTTAGGAAGCACTTCTTCGTTGTAATTGTTGATGATATTGTTCGAAGTTTTATCTTTCAGCAAACGATACATTTTATCTACTAAAAGATTGTTCAAATCATCAGAAATTTTCTTATAATCCTTCTCTATTTTATCTAAAGCTACTTTTTCGCGAGACTTGGCACCTTTATCTTTCTTAGCACGAGCAAACAATTTAGTACCAATAACCACCCCTTCTGTTGATGGCGGTGCTTTCATAGAGGCATCTTTTACATCCCCGGCTTTATCACCAAAAATGGCTCTTAAAAGTTTTTCTTCAGGTGTTGGGTCTGATTCACCTTTAGGAGTAATTTTTCCAATAAGAATATCGCCTTCTTTTACATGAGCACCTACTCTGATGATACCATTTTCATCAAGGTTTTTAGTCATGTCTTCACTTACGTTAGGAATATCAGAAGTTAATTCTTCTTCACCAAGCTTAGTGTCTCTAACCTGTAATTCATACTGGTCAATGTGTATAGAAGTAAAAATATCTTCTTTTACAACGCGCTCAGAAAGTACAATAGCATCTTCAAAGTTGAAGCCTTTCCAGGGCATAAATGCTACTTTCATGTTCCTGCCTAAGGCTAGCTCGCCTTTTTCAGTAGCATAGCCTTCACAAAGCAACTGACCTTTAACAACCTTATCACCTTTTTTAACAATAGGCTTTAAATTAATGCAAGTGCTTTGGTTGGTTTTAGTAAACTTGGTTAGGTTATAAATTTTAACAGCCGATTCAAAACTCACTAAATCATCTTCTTCACTGCGTTCATACTTAATGTGAATTTCATTGGAATCGGCATATACTACTTCTCCGGCACCTTCAGCATTAATGAGCATTCTTGAATCCTGAGCTACGGTTTTTTCTAAACCTGTTCCCACAATAGGGGCCTGAGGACGCAGTAATGGTACAGCCTGACGCTGCATGTTTGAGCCCATTAATGCACGGTTAGCATCATCATTTTCCAAGAATGGAATCAATGAAGCAGATACCCCAACAATTTGGTTAGGTGCTACATCCATATATTCCAATTCCTCAGGCTGCATTATAATAAATTCGCCATGTTGACGAGTAGGAACTCTTTCCGTAATTACTTTTCCTTTGTCATCAACATCAACTTTAGATTGTGCTATTTTATTGTCGTCTTCTTCTTCAGCAGAAAGATATAATGGTTCAGATTTAATATCTACTACACCATTTTTCACCTTGCGGTATGGTGTTTCAATAAAGCCCATTTTGTTAATCTTCGCATGAACACATAGTGTAGAAATCAAACCGATATTTGGTCCTTCAGGAGTTTCAATAGTGCACAAACGTCCATAGTGCGAATAGTGCACGTCACGAACTTCAAAACCGGCACGCTCTCTTGATAACCCACCAGGTCCTAACGCTGAAATTCTTCTCTTGTGAGTAATTTCAGATAGCGGATTGGTTTGATCAAGGAATTGTGACAACTGAGATGTTCCAAAGAATGAATTAATTACAGAAGATAGTGTTCTGGCATTAATCAAATCAATTGGGGTAAATACTTCGTTATCGCGTACGTTCATACGCTCACGAATGGTTCTTGCCATACGGGCTAAACCTACACCAAATTGAGCGTATAATTGTTCTCCAACAGTTCTAACTCTTCTGTTGCTTAAGTGGTCAATATCATCAATTTCAGCCTTGGCATTCACCAAGTGAACAAGATATTTTACTATTTCAATAATATCTTCTTTGGTTAAAACTTTGGTTTCAACTGAAGTATTCAGGTTAAGTTTTTTATTGATTTTGTAACGACCAACTTCACCTAAATCATATCTTTTATCAGAGAAAAATAATTTTTCAATAATACCGCGTGCTGTATCATCATCTGGAGCATCAGAACCTCTCAGCTGGCGATAAATATGCTGAACTGCTTCTAATTCTGAGTTGGCAGTGTCTTTTTGTAAAGTATTATAGATAATGGCAAAATCGTTACCGATACCTTCTTTTTGTACAATTACAGATTCAACACCAGTTTCTAAAATTTTGTCAACATCTTCATCGCTGATAATTGTATCACGCTCAAGAATAACTTCATTTCTTTCTAAAGAAACTACCTCGCCTGAATCTTCATCAACGAAATCTTCTCTCCAGCTTTTCAACACTCTTGCCGCTAATTTTCTTCCCTTTAATTTATCAACGTTAGACTTGGTGATTTTTATCTCATCAGCAAGACCAAATAAATTTAAAATGTCTTTATCATTATCGAAACCAATGGCACGCAACAATGTAGTCACAGGGAATTTCTTCTTTCTGTCGATATATGCATACATAACATTGTTAATGTCAGTAGCAAATTCCATCCAGGCTCCTTTAAAAGGTATTACTCTGGCAGAATAAATTTTTGTTCCGTTTGGATGGAAAGATTGTCCGAAGAATACGCCCGGTGAGCGGTGCAACTGAGATACCACTACCCTTTCAGCCCCATTAATAATAAATGTGCCTTTGGGAGTCATATACGGCAAATTGCCCAAGAAAACATCTTGAACAATTGTTTCGAAATCTACGTGTTCTTCGTCATTACAAGACAATTTTAGTTTTGCCTTTAACGGTACACTATAAGTTAAACCTCTCTCTATACATTCTTCCATAGAATATCTTGGAGGGTCAATGAAATAATCTAAAAATTCCAATACGAAAATATTACGAGCATCAGAGATAGGAAAGTTCTCTTTAAATACTCGGAATAACCCTTCGTTGGTACGGTTTTCAGAAGCTGTTTCTAATTGAAAAAATTCTCTGAACGATTCAACCTGAATTTCAAGTAAGTCAGGATATTCAGGCTTATTTTTAATCTTGCTGAAGTTGTGTCTTGAAGCGGTTACGTTTTTTGCCATAAAGAAGATTGGTTTAAAAAAGCCACAAACAGGCTCGATGTACAGATACACCAAGCCTGTCTATATTGTTTGAAGATATAGTAATACTAAAGTAAGATTACTTCACTTCTACCTCAGCACCAGCTTCTACAAGCTTAGCTTTGATAGACTCAGCGTCTTCTTTAGAGGTGCCTTCCTTAACTGGTTTTGGAGCACCATCTACTAAATCTTTGGCTTCTTTCAAACCTAATCCTGTAAGTTCTTTAACTACTTTCACTACCTGTAATTTGTTAGCGCCAGCATTTTTAAGAATCACATCGAAGGCTGTTTTTTCTTCAGCAGCAGCAGCGCCACCACCTACAGCACCACCAGCAGCAACTGCAACTGCAGCAGCGGCAGGCTCAATGCCATACTCTTCTTTAAGGATTTTTGCAAGTTCGTTAACTTCTTTCACAGATAAATTCACTAATTGTTCTGCGAATTCTTTTAATTCTGCCATTTTAATTGGGTTTTTAAATATTCAATAAATAATTATTCGGGTCTTTCTGATAAAGTTTTAACAATTCCTGAAAGTTTTTGACCACTGCTTTGTAAAGCACTGATAACGTTTTTAGCAGGAGATTGTAATAAGCCAATGATTTCGCCAATCAATTCAGCTTTAGATTTCAATTGTGACAATGCTTCTAACTGGTTGTCCCCAATAAAAATTGCTGTATCGATATATGCTGCTTTCAATAATGGTTTTTCGCCATCTTTTCTGAAAGCCTTAATCAATTTTGCCGGCTCATTTGCAGTTTCGCTAAACATTAAAACCGTTTGTCCTTTAAGAGCTACTCCAAGGGCATCAACATCAATGTTATTAGCTTCTAATGCTTTTGTAATTAAAGTATTCTTTGCAAGTTTTACTTTAACGCCTTTTTCAAAACATATTCTTCTGAATTTATTCACTTGCTCCACAGTCATGGAGGTAGTGTCAGCGAAATAAAAATTCGGCACTTTGCTGAATTCTGCTTTCAATTCTTCTATTACCTGATTTTTTTCTTCCTTTCTCATGACTTGTTATGCGTTTGAAACAGTTTTAGGATCAATGTGAATACCCGGACTCATGGTGCTGGCCAAAGTAACACTTTTAATATAGGTGCCTTTTGCAGAAGAAGGCTTTAATTTAACAAGAGTACTTAATAGTTCTTTTGCATTATCATGTATTTTTCCGGCATCAAAAGATACCCTTGCCACAGAGGCGTGTACGATACCGGCTTTATCTACTTTGAAAGCAATTTTACCTTTCTTTACTTCTTGAACCGCTGCACCTACTTCTGTAGTTACAGTACCGGATTTTGGGTTTGGCATTAAGTTTCTAGGTCCTAATACTTTACCTAAACGCGCAATTTTAGGCATTACGCTTGGTGTTGCAATTACCACATCAAAGTCCATCCATCCTCCAGTAATCTTTTCAACATATTCGTCTAAACCAGCAAAGTCTGCTCCTGAAGCTAAGGCTTCATCTACTTTATCAGGAGTACATAATACAATAACTCTTTTGGTTTTTCCTGTACCGTGAGGCAATGATACTGTTCCACGAATGGCTTGGTCGGCTTTCTTAGGGTCAACACCTAAGCGAACATGTAAATCAACCGATGCGTCAAATTTAAGACGGGTAACTTCTTTTACAAGAGCCGATGCTTGTTCTAAATTGTACAACTTAGATGCATCTACTTTAGATTGAACTGCTTTTCTGTTTTTTGTTAGTTTCATATACTTTATTGTGGTTATGGCGTTTCGGTTTCTCAACCGCAACTCCCACGTTAAAAAATTATTTCTTCAAAGGGCTTTCACCAGTAACAGTTACGCCCATGCTTCTCGCTGAACCTGCTATCATACTCATTGCAGATTCAATAGTGAAACAATTAAGGTCAGGCATTTTTTCCTGTGCAATAGCACGAACCTGATCCCAGGTAACGCTACCTACCTTTTGCCTGTTAGATTGTGCTGAACCACCTTTTATTTTAGCAGCTTCTAACAACAATGCGTTAGCAGGAGGAGTTTTAATAACAAATTCGAAAGACTTGTCTTTGTAATAAGTGATTACTACCGGAAGAATCTTTCCTTGTTTGTCTTGAGTTCTGGCATTGAATTGCTTACAGAACTCCATAATGTTGATACCCTTAGCACCAAGTGCCGGACCAATTGGCGGTGCAGGATTAGCCTGACCACCTTTAACTTGTAACTTTACGAAACCTTCTATTTCCTTAGCCATTTTATTGTGCTTTTTCTACTTGCATAAAATTAACTTCCACTGGTGTTCTTCTTCCAAATATCATAACCACCACTTTCAGTTTTTTCTTCTCTTCGTTTATTTCTTCAATAGTACCTTTAAAATCATTAAAAGGTCCATCGGTTATTCTAACTTTTTCACCCACCAAGAATGGTTCATTTAATGTTTCACCCGATTCTTGTTGTTCATCTACCTTGCCTAAAATTCTGTTAACTTCAGATTTTCTCAAAGGTGTCGGTGTTTCTTTTCCTAAAAAATGGATAACACCTGTAATATTTCTTAAAGTTTGAATTACATCGCCATTCAACTTGCCTTCAATCGCCTCAATCAAAACATATCCTGGAAAGAAATTCTTTTCCTTTATAGTTTTTTTCCCGTTTACCACTTTATAAATCTTCTCAGTAGGAACCAATATTTGTGATATAAAAGTATCCCAATTAGAGCGTTTAACTTCATTTTCAATATAGTCTCTAATCTTACGCTCCTTGCCACTAACCACTCTTAAAGCGTACCATTTACTTTCGGCAACTGTATTTGTTCCTGCTGACATCAACCCTTTATTTTAGTTACCCGGTAATAGTTTTATAAACAATTTTCAATAATTGGCTAGAAGCCTGATCCATTGCCAAAACCAAAATTGCAATAATTAAAGAAGCAATTAATACAATTACAGCACTTTCTTGTAATTCATCCCATGATGGCCAAGATACCTTATGCATCAGCTCATCATATGCTTCTTTGAAATATGAATTAATTTTATTCATGGTTTTGTTTTACTTTGCAGGGGCAGCCAGATTCGAACTGACGTCAACGGTTTTGGAGACCGCTATTCTACCACTGAACTATGCCCCTGTATTAATTATTGCATAGTTCTCAACTACTTAAATCTTTTACCTGAACTACGCCTGTGGATTTTATAATTATTGACAGCAATGCCACCGAATAAAACGATGGCATTGCTATCAACAAAAAATTATTTAATAATTTCAGTTACCTGACCAGCACCTACAGTTCTTCCACCTTCGCGAATAGCGAAACGAAGACCTTTTTCCATAGCAACCGGATAAATTAACTTCACAGTTAAAGTTACGTTATCACCAGGCATAACCATTTCAACACCTTCAGGCAAAGTAATTTCACCTGTAACGTCAGTAGTTCTCATATAGAACTGAGGACGGTATTGATTAAAGAATGGAGTATGGCGACCACCTTCTTCTTTAGAAAGTACGTAAACTTCGCATTTAAATTCTGTATGAGGTTTTACTGAGTTTGGAGCGCAAATAACCATACCACGCTTAATTTGTTCTTTATCTACACCGCGCAACAATAAACCTACGTTATCACCTGCCTCACCAGTATCTAATATTTTACGGAACATTTCAACCCCAGTGCAAGTAGATTTTAAATTTTCAGCACCTAAACCGATAATATCAACTGACTCACCGGTCTTTATAACACCTCTTTCAATACGACCTGTAGCAACTGTACCACGACCTGTGATAGAGAATACATCTTCCACTGGCATCAAGAAAGGCTTATCTACTGCACGTGGAGGCACAGGAATATCTTTATCTACTGCATCCATAAGAGCTTCAATAGCAGCAACACCTTCAGGGTCACCGTTCAAGCCTTTCAAAGCAGAACCTTTAATGATTGAAATGGTATCTCCAGGATACTCATAAAAACTCAAAAGTTCACGAACTTCCATTTCAACTAGCTCTAACAATTCAGGATCTTCAACTAAATCAACTTTATTTAAAAACACCACCAAAGAAGGCACACCTACCTGACGTGCTAATAATATATGTTCACGAGTTTGTGGCATAGGACCATCTGTAGCAGCACACACTAATATAGCACCATCCATTTGGGCAGCACCAGTAACCATGTTTTTAATGTAATCAGCGTGACCAGGACAATCAACGTGCGCATAGTGACGAGCAGCTGTTTCGTATTCAACGTGAGCTGTGTTGATTGTGATACCTCTTTCTTTCTCTTCAGGAGCTGAATCGATTGAATCGTAATCTTTCTTTTGTGCGAGACCTTTGTTTGCCAATACTGTAGTAATAGCAGCAGTTAAGGTAGTTTTACCATGGTCAACGTGCCCAATAGTACCAATGTTTACGTGTGGTTTGGTTTTGATAAATTGCTCTTTAGCCATTTTTTTTGTTTTTAATAATTATTTTAAGAATTGTAGCCAATTTAATATGTACACTTTAATTTTCTTAAACAACTGATTTTCAGCTAATTTTTACCGAAAAACTGTACTAAAAAAGTGTACACCCTTTAAAATGGGAACGCAAATGTAGATAGAGTTTCGGAAAGTTGCAAAAAAAGTTGCTAATAAAAATTGAAAAAAATATTTAAAAAAAGTTTTTGCTTAAAAGTATTACAGGAAAAGGAGAATGCAAAGCGATTTAACAGAGCCGTTGAACAGAATTGAACTGTCGACCTCTTCCTTACCAAGGAAGTGCTCTACCACTGAGCTACAACGGCTGGTATTAAATGAGCGGGAGACGAGGCTCGAACCCGCGACCTACAGCTTGGAAGGCTGTCGCTCTACCAACTGAGCTACTCCCGCTTGTTAAATTTTCAGGATTTATTCAACTAAATATTTACTTAGAAATAAAACTGATACTTAAAGAGTGGGGAGAGAAGGATTCGAACCTTCGAAGCTTTCGCAACGGATTTACAGTCCGTCCCATTTGGCCACTCTGGTATCTCCCCGTAAACAAAGAACTTTGGCACGAGCCGATGGAGGGATTCGAACCCCCGACCCACTGATTACAAATCAGTAGCTCTGGCCAACTGAGCTACATCGGCTTAATATTTATTAAACTATAATTTCAGAATAAAAAAGAACACTCCGTTCATTAAATTTCTGAACGGAGTGCAAATGTAATTAGTTGTATCTATTCTGCAAAACAGAACAGCAAATATTTGATTAAAAAAATTATGCCTGAACCTTTTCTTTTGTTTTCTTCAATTGGCGCTTCATTGTATCTACTACTATATCTATAGCTTCTTCAAATGTAGTAGCGCGCTCTTCAGCAAACAATGTATTGCCCGGAACATTTACTTTTATTTCCACGGCCTTTTCTTTAATAGTACTACTGGCTGCTGTGAACTTTAAATACATATCTACATCAATAATCTTATCATGAAAAGTTTCCAGCTTACTAAGCTTTTTCTTTGCAAAATCAATCAATTTTACATCGGCATCGAAATGGATAGTTTGAATTCTTGTTTCCATAATTATTACGCTTTTGGGTGAGATAATTTATAAATGTCTTTTAACTTTTGAATATTGTTATGAGTATAAACTTGTGTAGCTGCCAAACTGTTGTGCCCTAATAATTCTTTAACAGCATTTAACTCTGCTCCTTGATTGGTTAAATGAGTGGCAAAGGTATGCCTAAGTACATGCGGACTTTTCTTTTCTATTGTTGTTACCATTGAAAGGTAGTGTTTAACTGTTTTATATACGAGCGATTCGTTTAAAGGTTTTCCGTTTTTTGTAAGTAGTAAGTTATTTACTGCTTCTGGTGCAACTTCTTTTCTAAAGTTCATATAATGCTGAATAATATTTGCCAACTCAGCACTAAACGGAATAATTCGCTGCTTATTTCCTTTGCCTGTAACTTTTAACGTTTGTTGACTAATGCTAATATCTGAAATTTTTAAGCTAATAAGTTCTGCCCTTCTTATGCCGGCATTGTAAAACAATTCTATCATTAGCCTGTCGCGTTGCCCTTCAAAGTCATCAGAAAAAAAATCGTGATTTAATAGTGTGTTCATTGCTGTTGTTTCTACATAAACCGGCAATCTTTTTGAGGTTTTAGGCGAAACTACTTTAAGCATTGGATTTGCTTTAACCAATTGCCGCTTAACTAAAAACTTATAAAAAGATTTTAATGTTGAAATTTTTCGGTTTACCGAACGAGGAGTAACCCCATTATCTATTAATTGAATAATAAAGCCTCTGATAAACAAATGGCCTGCGTCTGCAGGATTACTAATCTGATACTGAACTTGTAAAAAGTCTAAAAACTGAATTAAATCGGTTTTATATGCAACCAATGTCTTTTCAGAATACCTTTTTTCATACTGTAAAAACGAAAGAAAATTTTCTATATACATGGCTGTATGAATATACAAAATCACTCTGAACTTTCAAAACAGTTATTAGAATATATATATAGTAAAGTTGAACAGCCCTAAAACAACAAAAGCCGTCTTGACAAAACAAAACGGCTTAATAAATTATGTAAAGTATAATTTAATCTTCAGATTCTGCCAACATCATTTGCTGACGATACGCAGCTTTAAGTACTGTTGTTCTTCTCGCAACAGAAGGCTTAGTAAAAGACTGGCGCGCTCTTAATTGTTTTAAGGTGCCAGACTTTTCAAATTTCTTTTTATACTTTTTTAAAGCCTTGTCGATTGAATCAGATTCTCTTGCATCAATAATTAGCATACTGTTTACTTATTTTAGGACTGCAAAAATAGTTTTTTTGATTTAATATTTCAAAATTTATTTTTAGTGCTGAACACTTACCTCAAGATTTCCCTTGAAATAACCAGTTTTTGAATTTCAGAAGTGCCTTCACCAATTGTACACAATTTGCTGTCGCGATAAAATTTTTCTACCGGAAACTCTTTTGTGTAACCATAACCACCAAATATTTGAACAGCTTCGGTACTGTTTTTCACCGCCACTTCTGAAGCATAGTATTTAGCCATAGCGCTTTGGGTAGTAACTTTTAAACCTCTGTTCTTTAAATCGGCAGCCTGAAAGGTTAGTAATTCCGCAGCTTCAAATTCGGTAGCCATATCGGCTAATTTAAAAGCAATAGCCTGAAAATTTGCAATGGGTTGACCAAACTGCTCGCGCTGCTTAGCATAATTTATAGAAGCTTCTAACGCGCCTTTAGCAATACCCAGCGAAAGTGCTGCAATTGAAATTCTGCCACCATCTAAAATCTTCATAGCTTGAATAAAGCCATCGCCTACTTTGCCTAAAATATTGTCTTTATGTACACGGCAATTTTCAAAAATTACTTCAGCAGTTTCTGAAGCTCGCATACCCAATTTGTTTTCTTTTTTACCTGCTTTTAAGCCCGGTGTGCCACGCTCTACGGCAAAAGCTGTCATACCGTGAGAATCTAATAAGTCACCTGTGCGCACAATTGCTACAACAATATCGCTGCTTTTGCCGTGGGTAATCCAGTTTTTGGCACCATTAATTACCCAATAGTCGCCATCTTGCACAGCAGTACATTTCATACGCATAGCATCGCTACCGGTATTAGCTTCGGTTAAAGCCCAAGCCCCTAACCATTCGCCTGTAGCCAACTTAGGCAACCATTTTTTCTTTTGCTCCTCGTTGCCAAAATCTTTAATGTGACCGGTGCAAAGCGAATTGTGTGCTGCTACCGATAAGCCCAACGAACCACAAACTTTACCTATTTCAGTTAAAGCGGTTACATATTCAAAATAGCCGAAACCTGCCCCGCCATATTCAGTGGGTACTAAAATACCTAACAAGCCCAATTCGCCTAATTTTTTAAGGGTTTCTATGGGTAAAATTTGCTCCTCATCCCAATGCATTAAATTGGGTTTAATTTCTTTTTCAGCAAAATCGCGCACCATTTGCTGAATCATTTTTTGATTTTCGCTTAAAGCAAAATCGAAACCTGTTGTGTTGTTTGTTGACATATTGTAAAAGTTATCAGTTTTCTGTTATCAGTGTTAAGTTTTCTTTATTGTTAGAATTTTTAAGAAAAAAGGAATAACACTAATTATCCAATTTTCTATATTTCATGATCTTCTTTTTCAGTATTCAGCTAAGTAAATAATGTTATCTGTTATGCCTTCCAGTTTTTTCTTTCCGTCTAAAAAACTCAAATTCACTAAAAAGGATACTGCGCTTACATTTGCACCAAGACTTTTAATTAATTCAACCGCAGCATGTGCTGTTCCTCCGGTGGCCAGCAAATCATCGTGCAACAAAATATTGGCTCCCTTTCTAATAACATCTTTATGAATTTCTATAGTAGCACTGCCATATTCTAAATCGTAATGAAAACGTGCAGTATCACCGGGCAATTTTCCTTCTTTGCGAATAGGAACAAACGGAATTTGCAGTTTGTTTGCCAGCAATGTTCCGAAGAAAAAACCACGGCTTTCTATAGCACATAAGTAGTCAAATTTTTGACCTTTCAACCTTTCCACAAATTCATTCAAAATATCATTGCACAATTCTGCATCGAGTAATATGGGGGTAATATCTTTGAAGTCTATTCCTTTTTTAGGAAAATCGGGAATATTGCGAATGGCTTTTTTAATCTCGAATTCAATCATTATTCTGTACTAAAATAAGGTGCAAGTTTACGGAACAATGAATCGTTTACCAAATAAACATTTTTCAATTCATCTACACTTTCAAACTTCTTTTTAAACCGTTGTTTACTAATGGCATTTGCTAATTTATAATCTATGTATGGGTGCTTAACTAATTCTTTTACTTCTGCAGAATTAATATTAAATTTTCTAAGACTGCCGTCTTCAATAAATATTTGCTCTTTAATTGTATTATACCTTACCGAATCAAATCCATATACTTCTAATAACTGCTCGGTAGTAAAATAGCCTCCAAGTTTTTCTCGGTATTTAACTATTCTGTTGGCAAAAGTGCTGCCAATGCCTCTAAGTTGCATAAGCTCTGTAGTATCGGCAATATTTAGGTTTATGTTTAGCTTTTTTACTGAATACTCTTTTTTAGTGTATTCTTTAGTATATGCTTTGTACTCATATTGTTTTTTAAATGGTTGCTCCTGTTCATTGGTTTCGCTGTTATAAATAGCTAAGTTTTCTTCTGAAACTTTGGGTTGCTTTTTGTAATAGTAGTTATATGCTTTTGCTGTATCGCTTTGATACTGCTTCTCGAAGGCTTTAATTTCTTCTACAAATTTTTCAAATTCAGAATTATGCTCTTTTTGCAATAAGTGAGGCAGTAAAATATTTGCAAGAAGCAGCAAAGCGATAATAAGCAATAACACAAAAATTCCCTGTTGTTCACCTTTGGTAAAAGAAAACAGCTCTTTTAGTGGGTTGCGTATCATACAACAAAACCTTTACATGAAAAACACTTAGTTCATAATATCGCCATCTTCTTTTTTCATAGGGGTGTTTAATACACGCCAAAAGAAATAAGCAGTAACAAGGGTAACTGTTACCTGAACTGTTATCATAAGTATTAAAGCTGAAGTATTCATATTGTGTTATTTTTTCTGACGGTTTACATAAGCTGCATAAACTAACAGACATATTCCTAAAAACAATGCAGTTAACAATGCCCTTGCACCATTAATGTATAATATTTTGTCTTTCAGAATTCTGAACTGGTCGGGATCGGTAGTATTGGCTAATTGCTCTTTTAGCCCAGCGTTGGTAATTTGTTTTATTAAAGAAGAATTGTCTAATGCCCAGCCATTACCCGATAACAAACTGTTTATTTGCCCCGACCAATCGTTGCCCACTGGCGTAATTAACGAACCTAAAAACACAAACAACAGCAATAACGGGGTTACATAAAGAATTATGTATTTATAAAAATCGGGCAGATTAATATCAGCACCCATTTTCAATTCATTCCAACCTCTGTTTACTCCAAAAATCCACGAAAACAAAATGGTTTCGCCTAAAGCAAACACTACCAACGAAACCGTTCCTGCCCAGTAATCATATTCATCAAAAACACCCTGGTTAAAATAAATTACTGTAGGCATACCCATAATTAAAACAATGCTTCCAAATAGCCATGCCGATTTTTTTCTGTCCCATTTAAATTCATCTTGCATAAAACCCATAAGCGGAGTTCCCATAGCTAATGAAGAGGTTATTCCGGCAAAAAATAATAAACCAAACCACATTACCCCTGCAACTGCCGAAAGTATAGGCCCCCATTTTTCAAACAAAAAAGGCATGGTTTGAAAAGCCATTCCGAAGCCTGCATTTTCTTTTACCCAATCTAAACCCAAATAGCCTGCTGCGATAGGTATAACAATTAAACTGCCCAACACAATTTCAACAAACTCGTTCATAAAACCTGCCGAAAGCGAGTTAAGCGCAATGTCTTCATTTGCTTTTACGTAAGAAGCATAGCATTGTATGGTGCCCATGCCTACCGATAGTGTAAAAAATATTTGACCTGCTGCTGCCAGCCACACTTTAGGATTGGTTAAGGAATCGAATTGCGGTGTCCATAAAAAGTTTAAGCCTGCTATGGCACTGGCATCGGGTACTTCTGCCGATGCGCCTGAATCGCCTAAGGTTAAACCTCTTAATGCCAGAAAAAATCCAAATAAAATAAGTAATGGCATTCCTATTTTGGCAACTTTTTCTACCCCGTTAATGCCTGTTGAAAGTATGTAGGTATTCAGTGTAAGACATACCAGGTAAAATATTACCGCCTCATAAGGAATACCGGTGGTAGATTTTCCGATATCTACATAACTGCTGAAAAACTGCGCTACCTGTGTTTGCGATAACCCATCGAATGTACCTACAAGCGAATGATATACATAAGACATTGTCCACGATTCTATATAACAATAGTATGCTGCTACGGCTATATTGGTAAAAATGCCAAACACCCCGAAATACTTCCACAGCCTGCGCTTATCCATAGAGTCGAGAATAAATGGGGTGGAGTGGTTGCCCATTCTGCCGCCAAAACGGCCCATGCTCCATTCTATCCAAAGCAGGGGAATACCCATAAGTAAAAAGCATACTAAGTATGGAATTATAAATGCGCCTCCGCCATTGTTTATTGCCTGAACCGGAAACCGTAAGAAATTTCCTAAACCTACAGCGTTGCCCGCCATAGCTAAAATTAATCCTACTCTTGTTCCCCAAGCCTGTGTATTACTCATAGAAGGGTTAAGTTGTTGTTATAAATATTTGTTTACTTATTATTTGCAGTTAACAAAAATGTAAAAAAATATTAAATAAGCAACTTACTGCATAAAAGTGTACTTCGCTAAAGCTCAATTTGCAAGCCATCGTAGGCTAAATACATATTGCTTTGCAATTTGCTTTTTTCTACTTCAGCATGCAGGCCTAAGTGGTGACTGATGTGTGAAAAATAAGTAGTATTGGCTTTTAACTCAGCGGCAAGGGCTATGGCTTCCTGTGCCGTAAAGTGCGATGGATGCTCATACCACCTGAGTGCATTTAATACTAAAACTTCGGTGCCTTTAATTTTTTCTTTTTCAGTTTCTGAAATATAATTAGCATCGGTAATATAGGTAAAGTTGTTTATTCTGAAACCCAAAACCGGCATACTGCCATGCATTACCTGAATGGGAATAATTTTTACATCGTCTATGTAAAATGGTTCGCTATCAATCAGGTTTAGTTTTAAGCGGGGCTTGGCGGGGTATTTATTGTGTACATCGAAAGCATAATCGAAATGGCGCAACAGTGTTTCTTCGGTGCTTTCGTTCAGGTAAAAATCTACGTCTTTTTTCAGGGCAAAGTTGTAAGCCCTTATATCATCTATGCCTCCGGTGTGGTCGCGGTGGCCGTGGGTCATTAAAATAGCGTGAAGGTTTTGTACTTTTTCGCGCAGCATTTGCTGCCTGAAATCGGGCCCGCAATCGATAACTATATTTTTATTATTTACCTGAATTAATACTGAACTTCTTAGCCTTTTATCGCGGGCATCGTTAGAAAGGCATACCTCGCAATTGCAGGCAACCATGGGTACGCCTGTAGATGTGCCAGTGCCAAGAAAAGTTACTTTCACTTAAATGGTTCGGGTTTCAAATTGCTCTAACAAATGGCGTTCGGTATCGTTCAGTTCATGAAAATCTATCTCTACCTGATTGAATATATCTACCAGGCAATTAATTTTCGCTTCGTTATCGAAATACTTGTTTATAATAATTACCTTCTTATTTTCCAGCAAACAATAGCCCGAGTTAAAATTGCCTTTTTCGTAGCGCAGTATATAGCCACGGCTTTTAAATATTTCTTCTACTTTGCTAAGATTGTTGGTGGTGTATTTTAACATTGGTATTTTCGTTTTGCATTCAAATATTCATACGATTTCTTTCAGGCTGAAAATAATACCTGTTTTATTTCGTTGAACCCTGCTAAAATAGAAAATGAAAAAATTACTCTCGTTATTTTTATTCCACATAGTATTTATAAGCGTTTTGTGCGGGCAGCAAAGTGCCAATCCTGAAAACAAAGTAAAAAAATCGCTTTTCAGGCCTTTTGCAGTGGCCGGCATAAATGCGGCACAGGTAGATGGCGATGATATAGCCGGCTATACCAAGCTGGGCTTTAATGGCGGCATAGGCACTTATATAATGCTGCCCAAAAACTTTTCGGTTGGTTTTGAATTGCTGTATTCTCAAAAAGGGGCTATAACTACCAAAAACACCCGCTCGCCACAGTTCGATTTTTTTAAGCTGAATATCGACTATTTAGATGTGCCTATTATGATTAGCTACCACGATAAAGAGCGTGCTATTTTCAGCCTGGGGGTAATAGTAAATAACCTGGCCAGAACCCGGGAAGAAAGAGGCTTTAATGTGGCACTGTATCCCGATTTTATTTACAAACAGGTAGCCGTAGAAGGCATGGCAAGTGTGTCGTTTCATTTTAGTAAAAAAGTGGGCATGAACCTGCGTTTTGCCTATTCATTAAACGATATTGGCAAAGAAAAATATGGGCTTAGTAATCTTAAAGACTCGAGCCAGCGCAACAACTACTTTACTGCGCGAATTTTCTACTT
>CAZIZP010000019.1:33932-93543 GCA_964543705.1 uncultured Chitinophagaceae bacterium | reverse complement strand
CATAATCATAACTTTGTTGCAATATGATTAAAGTAGGCATTTTATTTGGTGGCCCCTCGCGCGAGCGTGAAATTTCTTTTGCCGGTGGCAGAACGGTTTACGATAATTTAAACAAGTCGTTGTTTGAGCCTGTTCCGGTTTTTATCGATTCGCTGCGCAACTTTATTTTATTAGACTGGCAATATATTTACAAAGGCAGCATCCGCGATTTTTATCCGCCCATTTCCAGCCTGCCCGATAGCCCCCACAACTACCAGATTTATATCGAAAGCCTTCAAAATCTTTCTTCCGAAGAAATAAATACGATTGCCAATAAAGTAGGCCGAAAAATTCAACCCCACGAGTTGCCCCAATATATCGACTTTGCTTTTTTGTGTCTGCATGGCGCATTTGGCGAAGATGGTGTAATACAAGGCATTCTAGAATCGCTCGAAATACCTTACAGCGGCTCGGGCATTTTGCCTTCGGCCATCGGCATGAACAAGGCTTATCAAAAACAAACCATGCAATCAAGTGGCTGGCCCACGCCTAAGTTTTTATCGTTTAGCCGCCAGCAATGGTTGCAAGGCAATCAGCAATATTTATATACTGAATCGGTAAAAGCAGTGGGAGAGAAGCTGGTGGTGCGCCCTGCTAATCAAGGCTCGTCCATTGGCGTCAGCATTCTGCTGAATAAAACATTTGGCGATTTCCAGCAGGCAGTCAACAAAGCATTTTTTATAGAAACCATTACCGCAGCAGAATGGAAATCACTGAATGAAGAACAGCAAGTTTCTTTCATTCGTGAGTTGAGCGATATACGCGAGCATGTTGGCTTGCCCGCTTTAGTAAACGGAAAATTGATTCACCACCCCGAAGATTTTCTGGCTTTTGTAAAAAATCATTTTGCAGTTTCTGCCGAAAATATCACCCTAGAAGCTTTCGATAGCGAGCAGGAAGTAATTGTAGAATCGTTTATAGAAGGCAAAGAATTTTCGTGCATAGTTATTCGCAATGAAAATGGCGATCCGGTTGCCTTGCCACCCACCGAAATTGTGAAAGGCAAAGAAGTGTTCGATTATCGCTCAAAATATTTGGCAGGGCTATCTCGAAAAGTTACGCCCATAAAAATTGCTAACGATAAAATTGAAGCCATCAGGAGAGATTGTGAAAAGCTGTTTCAGTTTTTTGGCTTTCATGTATATGCCCGCATCGATGGTTTTATTCAGGAAGATGGTACTATTTACCTCAACGACCCCAATACTACTTCGGGTATGTTGCCTTCTTCGTTTTTCTTTCATCAGGCTGCTGAAATTGGGTTAAATCCTTCTCAATTCTTGACTTATATTATCAGAACCTCTTTAGTTGAAAGGCTGAAAAATACTTATCGTTCGGCAAAAACCAATGCACTACTTCACCAACTTGATAGTGCCATTAACGATTTCAAAACGCAAAATATTTCGAGAAAGAAAATTGCGGTAATCTTAGGGGGATATTCGTCTGAGAGACATATTTCAGTAGAAAGCGGCAGAAATATTTTTGAGAAATTATCTTCTTCTGAAAAATATGAACCCGTTCCGGTGTTTTTAACGGGCAGCAGCGAAAATATAGAGCTATATCAAATACCCATTAATATTTTGCTGAAAGACAATGCCGATGATATTAAAGACAAGATTCAGCACTTTGCCAAGCACGAAATAATAGAGAACATTAAAGTTCAGTGCAGCGATGTTACTTCTAAATATGCATCTGCTAATGTGGTTTTCGAGCCAAAGAAAATTACTTATCACGATTTAGCTGAAATGGTTGATGGAGTGTTTATTGCCTTGCATGGTCGTCCGGGCGAAGATGGTGCGCTGCAAGTAGAATTGGAGAAAGTGGGCTTGCCTTATAATGGTTCGGGCACCGATTCTTCGCAAATTACCATTAACAAGTACGATACTTTACAACGATTAAAGCAAGCAGGTTTTAAAGTAGCCAATCAGAAATTATACTATAAAGAAGAATTTGATAGCAATGCAGAAAGTGTTGTAAACGAAATACTTAAAGAATATCAATTGCCTGTAATTGCCAAGCCGGTTGACGATGGTTGCAGTTCGGCAGTAAAGAAAATAAAGACTAAAGAAGAACTTACAGCGTTTCTCTATCTGCTTTTCAGAAATGAGGAAGATTTAGATATGCAGTATGCTTCAGTTTTAAAATTAAAAGCCAAAGAAGAATTTCCGAGAAAGCCACTGGTGCTCATTGAAAATTTTATTAGCAAAGAAGGCGCAAAATACTTTCTGGAAATTACCGGAGGCATGTTAACCAAAGTAAACGAAGCAGGCGAGTTGATATATGAAGTTTTTGAACCGAGTGAAACTTTGGTGGCCGATGAAGTGCTTTCGTTAGAAGAGAAGTTTCTGGCAGGCGAGGGGCAAAATATTACGCCCGCTCGTTTTGGCAAAACAGCACACGAGTATGAAGTAATTTCAGCAAAAGTAAAAGCAGATTTGGAAAAAGCCGCCAAAGTGTTGAATGTACAAGGCTATTGCCGCATAGATGCTTTTGTAAGGATTGCTGAAAACTTGGATGTTGAAACTATTGTAATAGAAGTGAACTCGTTGCCGGGCATGACCCCTGCTACATGCATTTTTCATCAGGCAGCTATAAACGGGTATAAGCCTTATAATTTTATTGATAGTATTTTAGAGTTTGGTTTTAAAAGGCAAGAAGCGGGAACTAAGATGGCGAATTAGTTATTTTTGTTTGTAAATAAAAGTTATGCTTACCACAGTAAAAGGATATTTTGAAAAAGGCAAAATAGTTTTGAGTGAAATTCCGAAAATTTCAGACAAAACACAGGTAATTGTTACGTTCCTTACTGAAGAGTCTAAAAGTAAAGCAAAGCTAAGAGTGCCCGGAGGTTTGAAAGGTAAAATTCATGTTCCTGCCGATTTTAATGAGCCTTTAGATGATTTAAAAGATTACATGTGATGAGTATGAATAAATACTTGCTTGATACTCATTGTTTGCTTTGGTTTCAGGAAAATAATAAAGACATACCTGAAAAAGTTATGGATGTTTTAAAAAACACTGAAAATGAAATTTACTTTAGTCAGATTAGTTTGTTTGAAATTGCCATAAAACAGAAAATTGGAAAACTACCTGATTTTAAAGTAAGCTTATCGGATATTCATGAACAAGCAGTATCAGATTTATTTACATTTTTGCCGCTTTTGAATCAACATTTGTTTCAGTATCAAAATGTTCCGTTACTTGAAAATCATAGAGACCCTTTTGATAGATTACTGATTGCAACTGCTATTGAAGAAAAATTAATAGTAATTACCGCTGATGAAAAGTTCAGCAACTATAAAGAATTAATTGATATTTACTGGTAAAATTTAGTTTTTGAAACTGCTTAACTTTTTTAAATCGAAAATATTCTGGATTAATACTGCTATTGCAGCGGCAGTGTTTTTTATTGTTGTTACTATTACCATGAACTGGCTCGATAGTTACACCCAACATGGCGAAACCATTACTGTTCCCGATTTAAAAGGTATGAGTTTACAACAAGTAGAACGCCAGCTAAAAAGCAAAAATCTTCAATACGCAGTTTGGGACTCGTTGTATGATAAGAATATGAAACCTAATTCGGTTTTAGACCAAAATCCTAAACCAGAAGCTAAGGTTAAAGAAAACCGAACAATATATATTACCATTAACGCCTACAATCCTCCTAAATTTAAAATGCCGAAACTGATTGATAAGTCGTTACGTCAGGCCCAAATAGAATTAGAAAGTTATGGTTTAATAGTAGGACAGTTGACCTACGTACCTGACATGGCGCAAAATGCAGTTTTAAAACAATTGGTTAATGGCAAAGAAATAAAGCCGGGTGATTTAATTGCCAAAGGCACTGCTGTTGACTTGGTTTTAGGCGATGGGCTGGGCAATACTCAGGTAGAAGTGCCGTTTCTATTGAACTTAACTTTGAATGAAGCAAAATTTGTGTTAACAGGGTCATCTTTAAATATTGGTGCATTGGTCTTTAGCGGCAATATTTCCGATACTTCAAGGGCAGTAGTAGTCAGGCAAATTCCCGATGTATCATCGCCACGTATGCTTACTATGGGCGAATCAATAGATATTTTTCTGGCACAGCAATTTCCTGATTCACTTAAATATTTGTTAGAACTAAACATTAATAATAATTTACCCCAAACAGAAGACGAGGATTTTTAAATGAGAGAATTCATATTCAGCATTGTTTCTTTTTGTGTTATTTCAACTGCTATAGCACAGGAAGTTGTTTCACCTATAAATTACAATTCTGCATTAATTTTTAAAAACAATGCAGTAACAAGTAAAACTGTATCTTCTAATAAAAGAAACTCGCTGAGTTTACCTTTTTTCGATGATTTTGCCTATAAACAATTATACCCCGATGGAAATTTGTGGGTTGACTCTTTTGTGTATGTTAACGATAATTTACAAGCCAACGCTATTAGCTATGGGGTAGCAACTTTTGATGGCTTAAATCAATTTGGATTAGCATATGATGTTACTACTCCAAATGCTTACGTAGCTGCCGATACACTTACTTCACAACCAATAGATTTGTCAGTTTACACCAGTGACGATACCACAATTTTTTTCAGTTTTTATTACGAACCTATGGGAGTGGGCGACTGGCCTAATGAAGAAGATTCATTAATTCTTGAATTTAAAACACTTGGAAATAACTGGATTCAGGTTTGGGGAACAGCAGGTTTTTCTGCCCGACCCGACAGTATCTTCTTTCAATCTGTAATTTTAAGACTTGATGACCCTTTCTATTTCGTAAACGACTTTCAGTTTCGTTTCAGAAATTTTGCCACTTCAGGTAATAACGACCATTGGCACATAGACTATATTTATTTGAATGCCAACAGATTTGCAACCGATACTGTAATGAGTGATATTTCGGTTATTGGCAAGCCTACCCGAATATTGAAGAATTACACTTCAATGCCCTGGAATCAGTTTGTTGACAATCAATTAGATGAAACCGAAACCGATTTTCTGATTTTTTACAGAAACAATTGGAACGTTGACAGAAACATGCAATTTATTTATGAAGTAGAAGAAAGCTTTTCATCAACCTTGTTAGATAATGCTGCTTTATCTTTTTCTCCCTTTCCTCCATTTACTTATTTTCAGAAAGATTACCCAACTACTGGTTTTATTCCATTTAATGCCACAGGCGATAGTGTTTTGCTTACCGTAAAACAATATTTAGATGAGGTGCCTTCAACACCTTCGTTTATTAACAATGATACTTCTTATTTACAAGTGCCTTTTTATAATTATTTGGCTTATGACGATGGCACAGCCGAAAAAGCTTACGGATTGGAAGGGCCGGGGTTAAAGAAATTTGCTTACGAATTCAATTTAAATAAAGGCGATAGTTTAAGAGCCGTTCAAATTCATTTTACGCAAATAAACAAAAACATGAGTAATTTTTTGTTCAGTCTTTTTGTGTGGAATGATATTGATTTTAATACCGGTGAAGAAGATACCTTGTATCAAAAAGATTTTTTAAAGCCTGTTTATGTAGATAGTATTAATGGTTTTGCCACTTACGTGTTAGATGAACCGGTGTACATTGAGGCCGGAAGATTTTTTGTAGGCTGGCAGCAGCCCGAAGAAGATAATATTCAAATAGGTTTGGATATTCATAATTCAGCCAAAAGTAAAATGAACATTTTTGCCAACGGTAATTGGTTTACATCGAGCGTAGATGCTGCCCCTATGATTAGGCCTGTGTTAGGTAAAGAAGTTCAGTTTATTAATACTTCAGTAAAAGATATTCAGGAAGAAACTTTTGTGGTGTATCCTAATCCGGCAAATGAGTTGTTGAAGTTAAGAATTAAGAGTTCAGAGTTCAGAAATATGCTGATAGAAGTTTTTGATTTAAGCGGAAAGAAAGTTGTGGGTAGTGTGTTTAATGCTGAGAACGATACTATTGATATTAGCCAATTACCTACAGGCACTTATATTGTGCATTTGAAAGATAATGCAGGAACAAATTATCGCTCTCAACGATTTGTTAAGCTGAATTAATGCTCTTTTATGAAAGCGGCAACACACTATATTATACTTTTCGATGGAGTGTGTAATTTATGCAATAATGCAGTTCAGTTTATTATTAAGCGCGATGAAAAAGACTCTTTTCGTTTCGCATCGTTACAATCTGAAACAGGGCAAAAACTATTAGCTATTCATCAGTTACAGCATAAAAACATTGACTCTATTGTGTTAGTTAAAAACGATAACGCCTACATAAAATCAACAGCAGCTTTACATATTGCCAAAGAGCTTTCCGGCATTTGGAAATTAGCCTATTATTATATTTTTATTCCGAAGTTTATAAGAGATGCTGTTTACGACTTTGTGGCCCGCAATCGTTACAGTTGGTTTGGCAAAAAAGACCAGTGTATGATTCCTACTAAGGAACTGAAAAGCAAGTTTTTGGAGTAAGTTCTAAAAAATGATTTTGTAATTTTATTGAATCTAAAAGACTTCCTATGTCGCAATTGTCTCTTTCTAACAAAATGCTCGATAAATATTTCAGGCTATTCAGAAATATTGATTTGGCTTCTAAAAAGAAATTAGTAAGCAAATTATCAGACTCTATAAAAGCTGAATCTGAAATTAATGCTAACGTTAAAAATTTATCGGGAAGTTGGATTGATGATAGAAGTGCAAGCGAAATTGCAGAAGATATAAGAAAGTCGAGGGTAAACAATAATAACCAAGACTTGCTTTAATGAAGTACTTACTCGATACAAATATTTGCATTTACTTTTTAAAAGGAGATAAGAAAGTTTCAAGTAAAATACTTGAAATTGGTTTTGAAAATTGCTCAATTTCTGAAATTACTTATGCTGAACTTATTTTTGGCGCTGAAAACAGTGTACAAAGAGATAATAATATAAACGTAGTTGAACAATTAGCTTCAGCATTAACCATTTTGCCTGTTTTTGAAGCCATTCATGTTTATGGAAAAGAAAAAGCAAGGTTAAGAAAAGAAGGCAGAATAATCAGCGATTTAGATTCGTTTATTGGAAGCACTGCCGTAGCATTTGACCTAATTATGGTTACCCGAAATATTTCTGAATTAAGTAGAATAAGTAATATTAATGTCGAAAATTGGGTTGACTGATTTTTTGATGCTACGCTATGCTTACAACTAAAAATATTTTATTCAGTTTAATTTCTTCACTTGTAGTTTTAATTCTTTTTTACAATTGTAATACTGATAAAAATGTTATTACTAATAACCCAAACCCTTACCTAAACCACCACGATTCAGTTCAGTATGTTGGTATGCAAACTTGCAGAAGCTGTCATGCAGCAATTTACGATACTTACATACAAACAGGCATGGGTAAATCTTTCGATAATGCCACACCACAAAAAAGCGATGCGTTTTTCAATCATCATGCAATAGTGTACGATACTACAAGTAATTTATATTACAAGCCTTATTTCAGCAACGATTCCTTATTTATTCATGAATTCAGACTTGAAGGAAAAGATACCATTCACAGCAGAAGAGAATATGTAAGCTATATTATTGGCTCGGGTAATCATACCAATTCTCATTTAGTAAATTTTAATGGATTTGTATATCAGGCACCCATTACTTTTTACACGCAAAAACAACAGTGGGATTTAGCACCCGGTTTTGAAAAAGGTTTTAATTCCCGCTTCGAAAGAATTATTGCTCATGAATGTATGACTTGTCACAACGGCTTGCCCGATTTTGTTGCAGGTTCAGAAAATTTATACAAAACTGTTCCAAATGGAATTGATTGTGAACGTTGTCATGGTGCAGGCAGTTTGCATGTAAAAGAAAAACTGGCAGGTAATATAGTAGATACTTCAAAGCAACCCGATTACACCATAGTAAATCCCAGAAGGCTTTCAAAAGATATGCAAATGAGCTTGTGCCAGCGTTGCCATTTGCAAGGTGTTTCAGTTTTAGGCGAAGGCAAAACCTTTGATGCCTTTAAACCCGGAATGAATTTGGGAGATATATTTCATGTGTTTTTACCAGTTTTTGAGAGCAGGCAACAAAACTTTTTAATGGCATCACAGGCTGAAAGATTACGATTAAGCAAATGCTATCAGCAATCGGAAATGACCTGTATTACTTGCCATAACCCACATGTGAGCGTTAAAAACACACCTAAAGAAACCTTTAATAAAAAGTGTCAGGAATGTCATCAATCAAATACAAAACTTAAAACTAAAAACTCAAATTGTTCTGTGCCTGAAAAAGAAAGACAATTGAACGGCAACGATTGTAGTGGTTGCCACATGCCAAGATCGGTTGCGGTAGATATTCCGCACGTATCTATTCACGACCACTATATAAGAAAAGAAAACTTAGATGCAGGTAAGCAATTGCCTTTAGAAGAAATTGAAAAAATTCAAAAATTTGTAGAACTGAAATGTTATACCACCGACACCCCCAATGCATTATTAAAAGCTAAAGCCTTCTTGGCTTTCTATGAAAAATTCAGTAGTAAAAAAGTGTATTTAGATAGTGTGGTGCATTATCTAAACAAAGTCGAAAGTAAAACAGATGCCTTTAATAGTTGGGTACATTATCATTTTCTGAATAACGATTTTAATGCCATTGTTAATCTACACAAGCAACAAAATAATGTAATAAAAGATAGTTGGACACTTTACCGCATAGGCGAAGCATATTATAGAAACCAAAACTTTGTAAGCAGCTTGGCTTTATTCGAGAAAGCTGTAAACATAAGCCCTTTTAATCTCGATTTTTTAAATAAGTTAGCTGCCACTTATTTCAATTTAGGTAATAGTACAAAAGCAAAAACGGCTTATGAAAAAATTATTAAGTTGCAACCTAAACACAAAGAAGCTAATGCCAATTTGGGTTATATTTATATTACAGAAAATAATTTCAGCAAAGCAAAATATTATTTAAGTTACACTTTAAGTTTATATCCCGATTACGAGCAAGCTATGATGAATAAAGCCATTTTACACTTTCAGCTTAAAGAAATTAAAGAGTGTAATGCATTAATAAACCTAATTTTAAAACTGAATCCTGATAACGTTACTGCTCAACAGTTATCTCAAAAAATTAAAAGTATTTAAGCGTGAAAATTAAAAAGTGGATAATTGTTTTTGTATTACTTACGCTTATAACTTCAGGTTGGTTTGGCTACGATTTTTATAATAAAATTTTTGCTGTTAACATAAATGAAGGCAACGAGCCGTATGAGTTTTTTATTCCTTCAAATGCCGATTTTAATAAAGTTGTAGAGGCATTAAAACAAAGCGGAAGAGTTAATGATATAAACAGTTTTGTTTGGGTAGCTAACAGAATGAATTATGATGCACATGTAAGTTCAGGGCGATATTTAATTCAGCCTAACCTTACTAATAGACAGTTGGTAACGCTGCTTCGTTCCGGAGCTCAGGTACCTGTAAAGGTTACTATTAATAAATTCAGAACTAAAGAAGCTCTTGCAGGCTTCATTTCTAAAAAATTAGAAGCTGATTCTATTTCAATTGTTCAACTGCTAAATAATCCCGTTTATGTTGCTCAATATGGCTGGACAATTGATAACGTAATGAGCGTTTTTCTGCATAATACCTATGAGTTTTACTGGAACACCAATGCCGAAGCTTTTTTTGAAAGAATGAATAAAGAGTATAAGCGTTATTGGAACAATGATAGAATACAAAAAGCAGAAAAGCTTGGACTTACTCCTGAACAGGTAATTACGTTGGCATCTATTGTAGAAGAAGAAACCAATATGAAAAGTGAAAAGCCGATAATTGCAGGAGTATATTTAAATCGTTTGAAAAAAGGCATGAAACTTCAGGCTGACCCTACCGTTAGGTTTGCTATCGGCAATTTTAAAATTAAACGAATAAAGCTTATTCATTTATCAATCGATTCAAGGTTTAATACCTATATGTATGAAGGGTTACCACCCGGGCCAATATGTACTCCAACACCGGTTTCTATTGAAAGTGTTTTAAATCCTAAGTCACATAATTATTACTATTTCTGTGCAAAAGAAGATTTTTCTGGCACCCATAATTTTGCCGAAACACACGCTGAACATATAATAAATGCAAGTAAATATCATCAGGCATTAAACGCAAGAAAATATATTGAAGACACCACTTCAGTTTTATAAAGTATTTTAGCGAAATGTATATTCACACTACTCAAATAACTGTTAGATATGGTGAAACTGACCAAATGGGAGTAGTGTATTATGGCAACTATGCTTTATACTATGAGCAAGGCAGAACAGAAGCTATGAAAAATCTTGGTTTTTCTTACAAAGAAATGGAAGATAATGGTATAATAATGCCAGTAATTGAAATGAATTGTAAATACCAGAAGTCGGCAAAATATGATGATGTTTTAACTGTGAAAACCATGTTAAAAGAAATGCCTACAAGAAAAATGACTTTTTTTTCAGAAGTTTACAAAGAAGAAATTTTAATTAATTCAGGATATGTATCCTTATTATTTTTCGATAAAAAATTAAATAAAGTTGTTTCAGCACCCGAAAACCTGTTGAAATTACTTAAACCTTATTTTAATTGAAATTACAAAACAAAATAGAAAACAGCAGTATTGTACAAAAAGTATTAAACCGTGCTAAAACTACTTCCTTACCCGGTTTTGAAGGTGCCCCAATTTATCATGTTATAAGCTTTTTTATACACGAAATTCAAAAAGGCAATATTACTATTCAGGCTAAAGCTGTGGCATTTACATTCTTTTTGGCATTATTTCCATCAATAATTTTTGTTTTTACGTTAATACCCTATTTACCTGTTGCGGGGCTAAAGGAACATATCCTAATGGTATTGTTAGAATTTCTACCGCTTGATGTATATAATTTTTTAGATCAAACCATTATCGAAATGCTAGATAAAAAGAAAGGCGGATTATTATCAGTAGGCCTTTTTGCTGCTGTAATGCTTTCAACTAATGCAATGATGGGTATGATGGATAGTTTTGATCGTTCAGAAAATGTTAAAAGAAGAAGAAAAGGTTATCAGCAAAGAGCAGTAGCCTTTTTATTAACTATGATTGTTGTTGTATTGCTTATACTATCATTATTACTTATTGTTTCGGGCAATATTTTAATAGAGTTTGTTTTAAATGAATTTCACATACTTAATCAGTTTAATTACATTTTTTTTAGCACTTTAAAATGGATGGCATTAATTGTACTGTTTTTTTCAGCTATCTCATCAATTTATTACATAGGGCCTTCAAATAAAAAAAACTGGAACATTACCTCTGCAGGTTCAACATTGGCTACATTTCTTACAATAGCCATATCTATAGGTTTTTCTTTTTTCGTAAATAACTTCGGAAGGTTTAATGAAATTTATGGTTCTTTAGGAACAGTAATCGCACTGCAGATATTTATTTATCTCAATTCTTTTGCCCTGCTTATTGGCTATGAACTGAACATCAGTATAAAACAAAGTCATGAGCAATTAGCAGATATTATAGCCGAAGAATAATTTTTTAAAAAATTGTTCCAAGAAATTTTTAGAATCGCCTTGTATTTGTATTTTCGCAGCGGAGAGATGGCAGAGTGGTCGAATGCGGCTGTCTTGAAAACAGTTGACCGTGAGAGCGGTCCGGGGGTTCGAATCCCTCTCTCTCCGCTGGTAGTTTTTGCAATTTTGCGAAAAGAAGCTATAAAGCCTGAAAACATTTGTGTTTTTGGGCTTTTTTGTTTTAGAGGCTTTTCCCGAAAAACGCAAAAAAGTGCAATAAAATGCAACTTTTGGTGCGCAGATTGGTGCGCAGATTTTTAAGGGAGCTTTTAAACACTTTTTAGCTCAAAAAGTCATCTGTTATTTTTCATAAATCTGCATTATTATTCGCTTTTGCTTCACTTTCAATAGCACGAATTTTACACTCGATAATATTGCTATGGAATTACAGTCGCTGCATGTTAATTTTTTTATGAAAAAAGCCCGTACAAAATGCGAGAAATATGTGCTGTTTATGAGGCTGTCTATGTCGGGTAATAAAGCAGATATTTCGCTAGGTTATTCATGTAGTAAAGAAGATTGGAGTCAGAAAAATCAAATGCTTAAAAATAAGCATGCTGATAAATCATATGTGTTAAACCTAACAAATAGTTATAGAAAGCAGGCATTAGATATATATCAGCATTATTTGCAAAGAGGCATTAATTGTACTCTTGATAATATTAAACAACGACTTGCTACAAACTCCAATAGCTTCGTATCTGTCTATCCTACTCTTATAGAGCTTTTCGATAGAGCACTAGAACGTAAAAAGGCCCTTTCAGGAAAAAATAATTCTAAAGCAACCGTATGTAAATACAATCGTTGTAAAGTACATATCATCAACTTCATGAAATTATACTATAAAACAGAAGATATAGATTGTAATAAAATAGACCTTAGGTTTATAGAAGATTTTGAATTGTATTTGAAAACAAAAGGAATGTGTTGTAATAATACCACCATGAAATATATTCAAACATTCAAAACCATTTACAAAATGGCTTTAGCATATGGTTATACTCAACACGATCCATTTTTAAATTTTAAGATTAGAATGGAAGAGGTAAATAGAATGTTTTTAAGTGAAGATGAAATTAAAAGGCTTATTCAATTTGATTGTGTGAAAATGCCCAGCTTACTAAATGTTAGAGATTTATTTCTGTTTTCATGTTATACTGGTTTATCTTATATAGATATGGCAAATTTGAAAACCAAACACTTAGTATTTGATAGCAACATGTATTGGATTAAAACTAAAAGAGAAAAAACAGGTATTAAGTCAAATATTCCATTACTTGATTTCCCAATTCAAATTATTAAAAAATATTGCCCTGATTATGATAACGAGAATAATCTTGATGCGCCATTATTAAGAGTTATAAGTAATCAAAAGATAAATGAGAAGCTGAAGTTAATTGCTAAAATGTGTAAAATAAATAAACATCTAACCTTTCACTTAGCAAGACATACATTTGCTACTACCATTACATTAAATAATGGAGTACCTATTGAAAGTGTTTCATCCATGCTTGGGCATAAACATATTACTACCACTCAGCACTATGCCAAACTCTTAGATAAGAGGGTGGGAGAGGATATGTGTAAATTGAAAAGTATTTTAGATAAAAATAATGCTATTTGATAATTCAAAAAAGGAAATTTGTAAACAATTTGCTAAATAAAGAATTACTCAATATTATTGCATATAGAATTACAATAGTAGTTAGAGATATGAATTTTCAACTAAATAATGATTGGTGGTGGCTAACAAAATACCGTATAGGATTCTGTTGGTAGCATTTGTTATTTTTAAACAAAATATTTAAAAGCCCGCTGAATCTAGCGGGCTTTTTTTATTTGCAAAATTTTAAAATTGAACAAAATATGAACATACATTTTAAAACCAATTACATAAAAACACTCAGTGATACACACACGCCTGTTGAGCTATACCTAAAAATAAGAGATAAATTTCCACACAGTTTTTTGCTTGAAAGTTCAGATTACAAAAGCAAAGAAAACAGCTATTCTTACATGTGTTTGAAGCCAATTGCATCTTTTGTGGTAAATAGAGATGAAACAGAAATTACACTGCCCAACGGAAATCGGCAACTAAAAACCAATGAAATTTCTATTTCTGCTGAATTGTATGCTTTTAGCAAACGCTTTAAAGCTGATGATTTACCGTTTGATTTTGTGAGTAACGGTCTATTTGGTTATACATCTTATGATGCCATTCCTTTATTTGAGAATATTGAATTTTCGAAACAAGACTTTACATTGCCGCTTATTCAGTACCATGTGTTTAAATACCTTATAGTGTTTAATCACTTTAACAATGAGTTGTATATTATAGAGCATCTTTTAGATGGTGAAACATCAGCCATTGAAGAATTAAATGATATTGTTCAACGCAGGGCTGTGAACCAATTTAAGTTTTATCAAACCGAAAAAGAAACCTCCAATTTTACTGACGAAGCATTTTTGACCGGAATAAAAAAAGGCATTCAGCATTGCTATTTGGGTGATGTGTTTCAAGTAGTTTTATCCCGAAAATTTAAAACTTGCTTTAAAGGAGATGAGTTCAATGTATATCGTGCGTTGCGATCTATCAATCCTTCGCCTTATTTGTTTTATTTCGATTACGGAAACTTCAAAATTTTTGGTTCATCGCCCGAGGCACAATTGACCATTGCTCAGCAAAAAGCAACCATAAATCCTATTGCAGGAACATTTAAACGTACAGGAAATGTAAAAGAAGATGAACAATTAGCCATTCAGCTTAGCAACGATCCGAAAGAAAATGCTGAGCATATTATGCTGGTAGATTTAGCGCGTAATGACTTGAGTATAAACAGTAAGAATGTAAAAGTGGAAAGTTTTAAGCAAGTTGAATATTATTCGCATGTCATTCACTTGGTATCTAAAGTAAGTGCAGTTTTGGAAGAGGATTATAATCCTGTAGAAATCTTAGGAAATACTTACCCAGCTGGTACATTATCGGGTGCACCTAAGCACAGAGCTATGCAAATTATTGACGATAATGAGCCCAATAGCAGAGGGCATTATGGTGGAGCAGTTGGTTATATGGGTTTCAGTGGAGTTTTTAATCATGCCATTTTTATTCGTTCATTTTTAAGTTTTAAAAATGAGTTGCATTATCAGGCGGGTTGTGGAATTGTAGCCAAATCGAATCCTGAAAGTGAATTAAATGAAGTAAATAATAAATTATCCGCTTTAAGAAAAGCTATCGAATTAGCAAAAACAATTTAGAGCTATGAAAATATTAGTAATAGATAACTACGATTCGTTTGTATTCAATTTGGTGCACATGCTCTACAACTTAGGGGTAGATGACATCACCGTTGTTAAAAACGATAAAATTTCTTTAGATGAAATTGAATCGTACGATAAAATACTGCTTTCTCCCGGACCGGGAATACCAAAAGATGCAGGTTTAATGCCCGAAATAATAACATGTTTTGCACCTTCAAAAAGCATATTGGGTGTGTGTTTAGGTCATCAGGCCATTGCAGAAATTTTTGGTGCCACACTAAAAAACTTAGAAGAACCATTACATGGTGTTAAATCAAAAATTAATTTTTTAAAAGAAGATTATTTATTTGAAAATACTCCAAGTGAATTTAATATCGGTCATTACCATTCGTGGGTAGTGGAAGAAAAAACATTGGGAGGTAACCTTGAAGTCTTAGCAAAAGATGAAAAGGGTAATATCATGTCTATTGCTCATAAAACCTATGATGTGCGAGGTGTTCAGTTTCATCCGGAATCAGTTTTGACAGAAAATGGAAAACAAATTATTGCCAATTGGATTAAACATTGATTGTTATGAAGGAAATTTTAGAGCATTTATATCAACACAAAACCTTATCGAAAGCAGAAGCAAAAACGATATTAATTGATATTGCTTCGGGCAAGTACAACCATTATCAAATTGCATCATTTCTCACCGCTTTTATCATGCGTAATATTACTCTTGATGAGCTAAAGGGATTCAGAGAGGCCCTATTAGGTTTGTGTCACACTGTAAATCTATCAGAATACAATGCTATGGATGTATGTGGCACGGGTGGCGATGGAAAAAATACGTTTAATATTTCTACCTTATCATCGTTTGTTGTGGCTGGGGCAAATGTTCCTGTGGCAAAACACGGTAACTATGGAGTTTCTTCGGTGTCTGGTTCTTCAAACGTGTTAGAGCAATTGGGTATTCGTTTTAATACTGAAGAAAGCAAACTAAAACAGCAATTAGACAAAGCCAACATCTGCTTTTTGCATGCCCCACAATTCCATCCTGCCATGAAATTTGTTGCACCTGTGCGCAAAGAATTGGGCGTAAAAACATTCTTTAATATGTTAGGGCCACTGGTAAATCCCGCACAACCAAAAGTGCAATTGGTAGGTGTGTTTAGCTTAGAATTGGCGCGGATGTATCAGTATTTGTTTCAAGAGGAACAGATGCAATACACCATTATTCATGCCTTAGATGGGTTTGATGAAGTGTCTTTAACCGATGAATGCAAACTTATTTCTGAAAACGAAGAGCATATCATTAAACCCAATTATTTTGGGTTTAATGCAGTTTCACTTGTGGAAATTCATGGTGGCGATACGGTAGAAGAAGCAGCAAAAAATTTTATGACGATTCTTAAGGGAGAAGGCACAAAAGCCCAAAACGAAGTGGTGTTGGCAAATGCCGCTTTAGCCATTAAAACCCATCAAAAAACAGAAATTACAGAAGCCATTGAAAGAGCGAAAGACTCCCTTTTTGGTTTAAAAGCATTGCAATCATTCAACGAATTAAAACAATTATCATGACTATTTTAGAACAAATAAAACAACATAAACTTTTGGAGGTTGCCGCTAAAAAAGAGCTATATCCTCCAAAATTACTAGAACAATCGCCTTACTTTTCATCAGCGTGTGTCTCAATGAAAAAATACATTTCCGATAGTTCACGAAGTGGTATTATCGCAGAGTTTAAACGTAAATCGCCCTCCAAAGGCGATATAAATAAATATGCCAATGTGCAGGAAGTTACGCTAGGGTATATGCAATCGGGCGCTTCGGCATTGTCTGTAATTACCGATGAACATTTTTTTGGTGCGAAAAAAGATGATTTGCAAACCGCCCGAAAATTTAATTATTGCCCCATTTTACGCAAAGATTTTATTGTTGATGAATACCAAATTGTAGAAGCCAAATCGATGGGTGCCGATGTGGTGCTGTTGATTGCTAAAATGCTTTCGCCAAAAGAAATTTCTCAGTTTTCATATTTTGCCAAAAGCTTAGGATTAGAAGTGTTTTTAGAGTTTCACAACGAAGAAGAAATAAGGCAAAACGAACAAGCAGTAATTGATTTAGCGGGCATCAACAACCGTAATTTAAACTCTTTTGAAGTTGATATTGAAAACAGCATTCGCTTGGCAAATTTGCTCCCGAAAGAAGTGCTAAAAATTGCAGAAAGTGGTATTGATTCGGCACAAACGATGCAACAACTAAAACAAAACGGTTTCAACGGCTTTTTAATTGGCGAATACTTTATGCGCCATAGCAATCCGCCTGAAAAATGTAAAGAATTGATAAAACAACTTCACGATGCTAATTAAAATATGTGGTTTAAAAATACCTACTAACATCAATGAATTAGCTACGCTAAACATTGACATGATGGGTTTTATTTTTTACGAAAAATCTCCACGCTTTGTAGGAGGACATTTAGATAGAAGAGTTATTCAATCATTACCTAAATCCATTCGTAAAGTAGGTGTTTTTGTGGATGAAGATGAAAAAATGATATTGAAAAAAATTGAAGATTATGGTTTAGATGTTGTGCAATTGCATGGCAACGAATCGGCACTATATTGTCAGAAATTAAAAGAAAATAAAATTAATATTATAAAGGCATTTCAAGTAGATGATGACTTTGATTTTAATCAGCTAACCTCTTACCAAAATGTTTGCGATTATTTTTTATTCGATACGAAAGGCAAAGAAAAGGGAGGAAATGGCATTTCGTTTAATTGGAGTGTACTTAATAATTACCAACTCGATACGCCTTTTTTGCTAAGTGGTGGCATTGGGGTAGAAAATATTGATGATGCACTTTCCATTACGCATCCACAACTTTTTGGGTTCGATATCAACAGTAAAATTGAATTAGAACCAGCATCAAAATCATTCGAATTAGCACACATTTTAACCACTAAAATAAAGAATTATGAACCATACAAAACCAGATAAATACGGCTATTACGGAGAGTTTGGTGGGGCGTTCGTTCCGGAAATGCTTTATCCCAACGTAAAAGAATTGCAAGAACAATACGAGCAAATCATTCAATCTGATTCGTTTCAAAAAGAATTTAAAAACTTATTACGTGATTATGTTGGCCGACCAACCCCTTTGTTTTTTTCTAAAAATTTATCGGCACAATTTGGCGCACAAATTTTTTTAAAAAGAGAAGATTTAAATCATACAGGTGCACATAAAATTAATAATGCTATTGGTCAGGTGTTGTTAGCAAAGCGTTTAAACAAAAAAAGAATTATAGCCGAAACAGGGGCTGGTCAGCACGGTGTAGCAACTGCAACGGCTTGTGCATTAATGAACATTGACTGCACCATTTTTATGGGCGAAATTGATATTGAACGCCAAAAACCCAACGTTGACCGTATGCGTATTTTAAGGGCAAAAGTAGTAGCAGCTACTAGTGGAAGTAAAACGCTAAAAGATGCTACCAACGAAGCCATCCGCGAGTGGATAAACAATCCCGTGGATACACATTACATTATTGGTTCTGTTGTGGGGCCTCATCCTTATCCTGATTTGGTAACTCAGTTTCAGTCGGTAATTAGCGAAGAAATAAAAATACAACTGAAAGAAAAAACAGGAAATGAAAATCCTGATTTTGTTATTGCGTGTTTGGGTGGAGGCAGCAATGCTATCGGTGCATTCTATCATTTTATTGATAACAGAAAAACTAAATTGATTGCCGTTGAAGCAGGTGGAGAAGGCGTAAATTCAGGGAAAACAGCAGCTACCATTGCTTTAGGAAAAAAAGGAATTATTCATGGTAGTAAAACCTATTTAATACAAACCGATGATGGGCAAATTGTTGAGCCACATTCCATCTCAGCAGGATTAGATTATCCGGGTATTGGTCCTGCGCATTCCTATTTATATGATACCGGCAAAGCTCAAGTGGTAAATGTAACCGACCAAGAAGCATTAGATGCTGCCTTTCATTTATCTAAAGTAGATGGTATTATTCCTGCTTTAGAAAGTGCACATGCTTTAGCTTATTTGCATAAAATGAAACTAATACCAAGTGACGTTGTGGTGATTAATCTTTCGGGTAGAGGTGATAAAGACATGTTAACCTATCAAAAATTTATGTGAGATGAACAGAATTGATATGAGCTTTCAACAAAACAAAAACAATTTGCTTTCGATTTATTTTACTGCAGGTTTCCCTAATTTAAACGATACACTGAGCACCATTAAATATCTAGATGAAGCAGGCGTTGATATGATAGAAATTGGTTTTCCATTTTCCGACCCTTTGGCAGACGGGCCAGTAATTCAGCAAAGCAGCGGACAAGCCATACAAAATGGTATGACATTGTCTGTGTTATTTGAACAACTTAAAGAGGTTAGACAGCATACGCAACTACCGTTAATTTTAATGGGTTACCTGAATCCTATATTACAATTTGGTGAAAAGGAATTTTTTACTAAATGTAGAGAAACTGGTATTGATGGTGTTATTATACCTGATATGCCTTTAGATTATTTTGAGCATAAATTAAAAACGATGGTTGAGGAAAATAACATCGCTAATATTTTGCTTATCACACCCGAAACAAGCACAGAACGTATTCACCAGATTGACAATTTATCAAAGGGTTTTGTGTATATGGTGTCATCAAACAGTATTACGGGAGGCAACAAAACAATGGATTTACAAACCGATTACTTCAATAGAATAAAAGGCATGAATTTGAAGAACCCAACGATTATTGGTTTTGGTATTAAAGACAAAGAAACCTATGAAAATGCTTGTAAATATAGCAATGGAGCAATTATCGGTACTGCATTTATTCAGCATTTAAAACAATACGGAATAGCAAAAGAAAGTATTCAAACATTTATTAAAAACATACGTAAATGATTATTCAACTTCATAATAATTGCACCGCTCAAGAGCGCGTAGCATTAGACGAACTGCTAGCACAAAACAACATAAAAACCGTTGAAATAAACACGCAATTCAATCATTATCTGGTATGCATTCTTACAAAAGAATTTGATATAAGACACATCGGAAATTTGGCTTGTGTAAAAGATGTACATCGTGTTACAGATAGCTATAAATTGGTTTCTCGCCAATGGAAAGTAAACCCCACCAAAATTGATTTGGGCGATGGGGTAGTTATTCAAGAAGGAGATTTTACTCTAATGGCTGGCCCTTGCTCTATTGAAAGCGAAGCGCAAGTAGAACGCATAGTAAAAGAATTGGTAAAAAATAATGTCAAAATTATGCGTGGTGGAGTTTATAAGCCACGTAGTTCGCCTTATTCATTTAGAGGTTTAGGTATTGATGGTTTAAAAATGTTTCATACACAATGTAAAGCACACGATATAAAAATCATTACTGAAGTAATGCAGGTTTCTCAAATTAAGGAGATGGCAGATTATGTAGATATTTTCCAAGTAGGTGCACGCAATACACAAAACTTTAACCTACTTGATGCTTTAGGGGAAATAGATAAACCAGTAATGATAAAGCGTGGTATTTCGGGTACAATTGACGAGTTGTTGCAATCTGCTGAGTATATTTTTTCCGCTGGAAATGAAAAATTGATGTTATGCGAACGCGGCATCAGAACATTTGAGAATGCATATCGAAATACGTTTGATATTAATGCCATACCTATATTAAAAGAAAAAAGTCATTTACCTGTAATTGCAGATCCATCACATGGCATAGGCATACGTAAACATGTAGAAAAAATTACTTTGGCAAGTTTGGCAGCAGGTGCAGATGGCGCTATTGTAGAAATGCATTTTGAACCCGAAAAAGCTTTTTCTGACGGACAGCAGAACTTAAATTTTGAAGAATTCAGGCAATTAGTTTACAAAGCAAATTTTTTAAAGTCAACGGTTAACCTTTAATAGTTAAATGCTTTCCATGTATGATTGATTCTGTTTTAATAAAAGGAAACTTAAATAGTATAGATATTAATATTGATATCCCTGCCTCTAAAAGCTTTACACAAAGAATTTTAGCATGTGCATATATATGTGAAGGTGTATCATTAATAAAGGGTGCCGGAAAATCGAATGATGAACTCGCTCTTTTACAAATTATACGAAACTTAGGTGTGCAAGTTATTGATAATAAGTCTTATTTAGAGGTTCGTTCAAATGGCATATTTAATAATTCATACTTTTCAAACAGTATTAATTTTCATGAATCAGGTTTAGCTGCACGAATGATGACACCAGTTGTTGCTAATCTAAATAATAGTTTATTTCTTGCTGGTACAGGAAGTTTATTGAATAGGCCTTTGAATTTATTTGACGAAATTTTTCCTTTGCTAGATGTACAGTTTATATCAAATAATGGATATCTACCTTTTGAACTAAAAGGTCCCTTACTGCCAAAGTCAATTACTGTGCCCGGAAACCTTAGCTCACAATACATTACAGGTTTAATACTTGCTTATGCAGCTTCTCCATTTTTAAAACAACAACAACTTATAATAAGAAATGCTGTTAGTACCCCTTATATAAACATGACAATTGAAGTGCTAAAGCATTTTAATGTAGATATAGAATTTCATGATGAAATAATTTATTTTAATGGCCCTTATGAGTTTAAGCCATGTGAAGTAATGGTAGAAGGTGATTGGAGCAGTGCATCATTTTTTTTAGTTGCAGGAGCAATATTGGGTAAATGCAAGGTTAATAATTTAAATATAAACTCATCGCAGGCAGACATAAAAATTATTGCTGCATTAAAAGAATTTGGTGCAGATATTTTAATTGCTGAAAACACTATTACCGTTACACAAAATAAAATGGAATCATTTATTTTCGATGCAACCCATTGTCCCGATTTATTTCCTGCACTGGCAGTACTTGCTTGTTTTGGTAATAGACCATCTGTAATTTATGGTTTAAACCGTTTAATTAATAAAGAAAGCAATAGAGCCTATACCATAAAGTCAGAGTTAGAGAAAATGGGAGCCATAATTCAACTTAATAATGATAAAATGGAAATTTATCCTACTAGTAATTATGTTGGTTGCAATATAAACTCTCATAACGATCATAGAATTGCAATGGCTTGTTCTATTATGGCGTTGAAATGTAAAGGCACTACCACTATTAATAATGCTAATGCAATTAATAAGTCTTTCCCCGAATTTTATAATTATTTATTTAGTAATGTTTCTAATTAAGTAATATTGTAAACTAGTATATTTTACAATTTTTCCTTCAGCCAATCTTCAAAGTTGAAATTATCTTGCAACAATGAATACATGCTTTTTTCATCATCTATATTTTGAATAAAGTTTAGCATATAGTTAAGATGCATTTGCTTTTTATTTATATTTTCTGCTTTTAGAAATAAAATAAGCTCTCTGTCAAATGAAAACAATTTATTGTTTCTTTTTAAAAATCGGTATGTTGAATCTAAAAAGGTTTCTAAAAACATAAAGTTTTTCATTTCATAATGTATAATAAGCTCCCAAATTCTTGCTGAATAATATATATCAGGCCTGTTTTTTACTTTATTATTCTTTAGTATTTCGTTTATAAAATAAATAGCATTTGAAAAATCTTTTTTTATAAAATTTGCATGTACAATTAGTCGGTACAATTCAAACAAATTAAACTGGTCTATAAATGAATCTGCATTTTTAATTAAATCTTTTGCTTCAATATTTGCCTTTTCAGGAAATTTATTTGATTTCTTATTAATAAATAATAACAATTCTGTTTTTAGTAAAATTAATTGCCCATTTATTTTTGAAGCATTATGAAGCGATGATTTTAATGAGTCTATAACGGTTTTTGTTTTGTTTACGAGTTCTTGTAATAAAACAATGTCATTATTTTCATGCAGAGCATTAATGCAGTTATTCATTAACGCAATATACATTCTAAAGTTAGCTTCAATAAAATGTGGATTTTCTTCTAAGTGAAATAGTGCCAACTTAATATTTTCAATTCTTTTGGTGCTATTTTTTAATATGCTGTAATAAATACTTAATGCGCTGTGTAGGTAATAATTTACTAAAATGCTATTGTCTTGTTTTGTTAAGGTTGAGCTTTCATCTAGCAGATAATCATATTTATTAACTTGAAAAACTGCATCATTTTGTAGTGAGGTTTGAAAAATTTCAAAAGCATTTTTTTTCATTCTCAAATCTGCAAGTCTTTTCTCAGTTACTTCTATTTGCTCGTTTATTGCGTTTCTTGCAGTTTCATCGTCTAGATTGCAAAGTGCTAATCTGCACTCCCAATCACAAACTTTATCTATAATACCATAGTCTTGTTGTAAATATGCAGCCGCCTTACACTTACTTATATATCTGCTACATAAATGATGTAAGCCTTTCTCAAATAATATTTCAATAACTGCTAAATCATAGTGTAGTTTCGATGCAGGAAAATTTTCATAATTACACTGCACTAAACTATTTATAATTGCATTTTGCAAATAGTTTTTTAATACCCCAAACTGATTAACATGCAATTCTTTTTTAAATCTTTTTTTTAGTGAGGCTTCGTCATAAAAATCCATTTTTTCAATAGCATCAAACAATTTTAAGTAAATGCTATCGTCTTTTCCTCCTACTACTGTGCCAAATAGTTTAAAATATCTTTTTTCTGTTTTTGTAAGCGCTTTTATTAGTTCAAATATATCGCCATAGGGCTTCATAACGGTTTCCGTTTTTGAATTAGTAATACTCATGCAAATGTAATAGTATAAAGCTCTCTGGTAATTGAAAGCTAATAGTAGCAATAAATGTCCTTTACATTAGGATAACGCAAACGTAACTTACAATTTAATTAATCGTTTACTGTTTCACAATTAAAAACAAAACAATGAGAAAGTATTTACTTATTTTAATTTCACAAGCATTTTATTTGCACGTTGCTGCTCAAAACGTGGGCGTTGGTACTTCCACACCTGTAGCAAAGCTACATGTAAATGATTCTACTGCAACAACATCTAATAATTTATCAATGATGTTGCAACCCAACTTAAACAGTGGGCATGGCTCATATTTAAAAATTGGAAAAGAACTATCTACAGGTAACGCTGCTGATATATTTTTTCAATATGAAGGTTCAAATAGCGATGCCAGTTATTTAGGTTTAGGATTTTTTGATAAACCAACACCAATAAGGGCTTATAATAACGGGAAAGTAATTGTGGGTAATTCTGCAACTACAACTATACCGGGATTAACATTGCAGGTGTCGGGTACTAATGGGCCTTATAATCTTCCCGCACTTGGTGTTTCTGCTGAAGCATCTCGTTGGTTATATCTACATGGTTCTTTCGGAACTTCTGATCACTCTTTAATTTGGGACAATACATCTGCTTTAAGATTTGGCACAGAAGCAAGCCAAGGTTTTGGTTACGCTGAACATATGAGAATTACAAATGCTGGCAATGTAGGTATTGGTTATCAAACGCCACAAGTTCCCTTACATACTTCAGGTAGAATTGGATTGTTTGATGGAAGTAGAGAATGGACAATAGGTGCTGGTAGAGCAGATGGAGCAGGCAATGGATATCCAGATGCAGTCGCAGTTTCTGATGGCACATTTGCTATTAGAGATGTTTGGAATCAAAAAGACAGATTAAGAATTAATTGGGATGGCAATGTGGGTATTGGAACAACTAATCCATCAACCAAGCTACAAGTAAATCCTAAGGTAATTGATGATAATAGTATTATATACGATAATAATGCATTAATGGTTGTTCATCCTACACCTACTGGAAATACATTAAATGATCCCAAAACCTCTCTTATTCTTGCCAGGCAAGGGCTTAGTGGCGTTGCTTTTGGTGCTGCTGCTTCATTTAATTTATCAAGACATGAGGCTTCAAATCCATGGTCTAGAACTAGATTAGATATTCAATTAGCTAATAATTTCTTCTTAACAGATGCGCCAACCGTAATGACATTATTATCTAATGGAAACGTGGGTATTGGAACTGTAACTCCAAGAGCAAGGCTTGGCGTAATGGGAGGTATAGCTTTAGGAAATAATGCAGGTGGAGACGCAATCAATACTACATGGAGTGAAAGAAATTCCATACAGTTTGTTAGTACCGTTGGTGAGGCTTGCACTGATCATACGGGAGCGTTAATGTATTCTACTATGCCTTGTGCTTGGGGTCAAGCAAGTCTTAATATAGCAATTTCTACTAATTGGGGGACTTACAATACTACAACACCTGCTCTTAGAATTACTCAAGGTGCTACATACGTTAATGGAGATATTGTTTTAACTTCTGATAGAAGGCTGAAAAGTAACATTAAAGATATTGAATATGGTTTAGATGCTGTGCTAAAAATAAAACCAATGATCTACACTAAACACATAGCTGATAAAAACGAAAATGGTGAATTGATACTAAGAACTGGAAATGTAGAGCTAGGTGTTATCGCTCAAGAATTAAATGAGATAATACCTGAACTAGTTCATAAATCAACTAATGAAGGCAAAGAATTTTTAGGTGTGAATTACATTGGATTAACCCCTGTATTAATAAAGGCAATTCAAGAACAACAAAAAATTATAGAAAAGTTACAAACTGAAAATAATGATTTGAAGGCTCATTCAGCAAATGAGTTTAATGCAATAAAAGCGGAAATACAATACTTAAAAGATGCCTTGTTTAAAGCAGCAAAATAATAAAGGGTTTCTTATTAATCGTTGGTGTTATCAACTTTAATTAAAAAATAGTTTTTTGCCTTTTTTGGTATTATCAACAACAAACAGGTGTAACAGTAAAAATACAATAAGGCATCAAACAAAGAAGCTGTGATTACTATAATCAATCAACCTTGGCAAGATATGCTGTTTTATGGCAGCATATTTTGCCTTGTTTTTTAAAACCTATTATAATAAATACAATGAAAATATACACTCAACAAAACCTTAAAAAAGCTATTGCTAAGCCTAGCGGCAGAAAAAAATTAGCTGCCAAATCACTAAAAAATGAAAGAAAAAATAAGCAGTCGCAAGAAAAAATTAACAGTTTTCAGGAAATATATCCTCTGCTATGTTTTGACTTAATGAATATTTTTTAATCCAATAACTTTAAAAAAAATCAACCAAAGTGAAAAATCATTTTAGCTCATTAATTATTATCTTATATTTTATATCTCAACCCTCATATCTACAAGCCCAAAACAATATTGGTATAGGTACTTTAACTCCAAATGCCAAAGCTTTGTTAGATTTAACTGCTAACGATAAAGGTCTACTGGTGCCAAGGGTAACTACTACTCAAAGAATAGCTATAAACCCCACAGGCAATACCGATGCTGCTTTATTGGTATATGATACTAATGACAGCTTGTTTTATTTCTGGAACAGTGTACAGTGGGTGTCTTTTCCGCAACAAGGTGCCGGCAACAATATTGCATTAAACTTCGATACTAATTCTGGCTTATTATCATTAACCGATAATGGGGGTACTATTAATACCGATTTATCGTCTTTAATTTCTGATGATTGGAAGCTAACCGGAAATTCAAATACCGATGCCAACATTAATTTTTTAGGAACTATAGATAACACCGATTTAGTTTTTAGAACTAATAATACAGAATATGCAAGATTAACAAGTATAGGTAATATTGGAATTGGCACAAATACCCCTTTAGGCAAAATAGATGTAGATGGTGCTAATGCCAACCAATTTTATATTGGAAGAAATGATATTAATGCCAGAATAATAGGTAGTGATGGAAATAAGCTATGGTTTAAACCTCCTATTGATGGAAATGATATAGAAATCCAAGATGGTAATACCGATAATGCATTAAGAATTGAAGTTGCTTCTTCAATTAACTTAAGAGCATTTACACCTGCTTCGGGTTTAGGCAGCTTCAATTTTTTTACTGATACTAATTTTCCTAATGCTGCTTATTTTTTTCATGGAAACAATAATGCTGAAGTAATGACTATAGCAGCTTCAGGAAATGTTAGGGTTAACAATTTGGCAGGCATAGGAAATAGAAAAGTTTATGCCGATGCCAGTGGTATTTTAACAATAAATACACCTCCACCAGGAACAGTTGATGCAGGACCATTTTACATTGATGCTAATGAACGGGCAAGTGCAACATTTTGGGATGCATCAAGAACATGTGGTGATTTAAATGGCAGCTTACCTACAGTTGACCAATTTTATTATGCAGCCCAAAAAGGTATTCCGGGAATATTAAATATGACAGGTAATTACGAATGGTCTTCTAATACTAATATTGGTAGTGGGTTTGGCAATAATGTTTTTATAACTGTAATTGGAAGCGGAGGAAATAACGATCTTGATGATAGAACAGCAAATATACCGGGACCTTACCGTTGTGTTTATGCTAAATAGTTCTTATTGTTTTTTAATGTGTAATCGTTGTGTTATCTGCAACGATTATAAATAATTAAAAAATATTTCTTAAGTGAAACGCCAACAAGGACTACAAAATGTTGACTTTTTTGTGCAATGAAACTATGCAAAAGATGTGGAAGCAGCAGCATTAAAAGAAAGAGAAGAAGCCTTATGCAAAAAATATGGAGCTATTTGATAAGTAGTAGCAATACCGAATGGCAGCTATACCAATGTAAAACATGTTCGTGGAAGGGGCTAATAAAAACATATAAAACAGTAAATGATTAAACATGCAAAAAAGAGAAGTGGCAACAAATATTTCTGAGAGAACAGGAATAAATAAAAATAATATTCAGATTATTTTATAAGCATTTTTTGAACAGGTAAAAAGTACATTAAAAAATGGGGAGAATATTTACATAAGAGGCTTTGGAACATTTATGATAAAAAAGAGGGCCCAAAAAACAGGGCGCGACATTAAAAATAATGTTGCAGTAGCAATACCCGAACACCATATACCTGTTTTTAAACCATCAAAAAGATTTAAACAAATAGTAGCCAAAAACAAAGTAGCAGGTTAATATGGTTAAACTTCTTTAAACAAAATAGCTTACACTTTGTAAGTGCTTATTAAGCTTTTAATAACTGATAAATTTGTTAAAACAAAAGATAATAATTACTATCTAAATCAAAACTGTATAAAATAAAAGTGTTTCAAGGTAGAAAGATTATTATTGCAACCAAGCACAAAAAAGAGAAAGTAATTGCGCCAATTCTTGAAAAAGAATTAGGCGTAAATTGTTTTGTAGATGAAACTTTTGATACAGATGCTTTGGGAACATTTACAGGTGAGATAGAAAGAGAACTTGACCCAATTTCAACAGCCAGAGAAAAATGTTTGCGTGCAATGAAAGCAAATAACTGTGATTTAGGAATTGCAAGCGAAGGTTCGTTTGGGGCACACCCATCTATGTTTTTTATAAATGCTGATGATGAATTTTTAATTTTTATTGATACAAAAAATAATTTAGAAGTTATCGTTAGGGAATTAAGTACTTCAACTAATTTTAATTGTAAGGTAATTTATTCAGAAAGTGAATTATTAGAATTTGCTAAAGAAATTGGTTTTCCTAAACATGGTTTAATACTTCGTAAATCAAAAGACGAAAAGACGGAAATTCATAAAGGAATAACCAATATCGATACTTTAAAGAAATTATTTGAAGGGCTATACTCAAAGTACAGTTCAGCATATGCTGAAACAGACATGAGGGCAATGTATAATCCTACCCGAATGCATGTAATTAAAAATGCAACGCAAAAATTGGTACAAAAAATTAAATCAACCTGTCCAAGATGTGAAATGCCGGGTTTTGGAATAAAAGAAGCTAAAAAGGGGCTTATTTGTAGTTTATGCGGTTCACCGACTAATTCAATACTAAGTTATATTTATGAATGCCAACATTGTAAATTCCAAAATGAAGTTATGTATCCTAATAATAGGAAATCAGAAATTCCAATGTATTGCAACTATTGTAACCCTTAAAGATGAACATACTGCAATAACGTTGTAATTAAAAAAATGATAGACAGAAATGAACGAAATTTTAAGGATATTCTTACCAATTTATTTTATTGTGTACTTCGGATTTGTGTTCGCTTTTAAAAGCGTCATTGTTGCAAAGCGAATAGGAAAGAATCCGCTAGTTTTGCCAAAAGACGATAGTGCTTACGGGCTTATAGGACTTTACTTTAAAATAATATTATTAGCAATATTTACTTATGTTATTGCTTTCGCTTTTTTTCCGAGTTGGTACGATAATTTTTTACCAATAATTTCATTAAATAGACTGTCTATAAAATATATCGGATTAGGTCTTTTAGCAGCAGCTCTTATTTGGACAGTTATTGCACAGGGCAACATGAAAAACTCTTGGAGAATCGGTATTGACACAGAAACTAAAACTGAGCTTGTTACAACTGGACTTTTTGGTCTTTCACGAAACCCAATATTCTTTGGAATGATTTTATGTTTACTCGGACTTTTTTTAACTACACCTAATGTCTTCACAATGCTCTTTTTAATTTTAGGTTATATTTTAATACAAATTCAAATCCGACTTGAAGAAGATTTTTTAACAAAAGAACATGGGCAATACTATATTTCATACAAACGTAATGTAAGACGGTTAATATGATGTTAGCAAAAATCCATTATATATTATAAAATTTAAAATAAATTTTTAAGCTTAGTATTGTATTTATTAAGAATTACCACCAACTTCTTATTTTTCTCTTGTATTATACTGGCTACATTTTTGTTATATTTTTTTGATTCTGCCCACGATACATAATCAAAGCCTCTAAGTACGTGGCTTTTGGTATCATCATTTTCAATTGAGTTTAAAAGGTTAATTATCTTTTCCCATCCAACATTATCTTTACTTTTTTTCTTTCCACTGCCTGAAGATATTTCTAAAAGAAATTTATCCAATGTTATTAAAAAATCAGAAAAAAATCTTGTTTTCATTTCTGAGTTTTTATATTTTTTAGCTGTATGGCTTAGTATGTAGTGTGCATAATAATTGTTACCCTGTTCGTTGTGAATGATTGCACTAAGTAGGCTTGATGATACTAATAGATCTTTTCTTATTTCTTTATTTTCATTTAAGATTTTATGTAAACATATTTGTGCTTCCTCAAACTTACTTGCAACAGCATATATTGACGCAAACTGAAGTTGCAAAACTATTTCAAACTCATACCTAATTAACCCTCTATATGATTCTAGTAAAGAGTCAATATTTTTTATTAAAACAATAGCATCATTGTATAAGCCAGCTATTTGATAAAGATTTAACAATATTTGGCAATAGAACATTTTATATATACCCTGATAATAATTAGTATTTGTCAATGGAATTGAACCAATTTCCTCTTTTAATTTTATCAGAGTATTTAATGCATCTTCATATCTTGCATTTGCTTTATAGAGTTGAGCTAAATCCGAAAGACAGGATAGGTAGTTAATACTTTCGCTATAAACTAAAGATTTGTTTTTTGTAAATACTTTTATTTGTTCTTCTCTAACCTCAATTTGTTTTTCGATGTTATCTGTATTTTGATAAAGTAGGGCTACTGCCTGAAGCCAAAAAATTTTTTCTATATCAGATGAGTTATCATTTTTAATTAAGAGAAGTTTTTTTTCGTATTCATTTGCTTTTTCTTGATGAAACTTTCCACTCCCATATTTTTGATAGTCATAAACTATATTTAAATAAACACTTCTTAAACTTATTTTTTTAGAGTATCGGTTTATAGTAGATTCTTGAAATTGATTGTAAATCTCTTTATAACTTTCAATTTCTTTAACATCTGTACTCAGTATAGCATTCCTTACCTTTTTATCAAAAATTTCAAGATGATATAAGTCCTTCTCGTATTTACATGCTATTTTTTCCGAACGATGTAATAGCGCTAATGATTGTTTTTTTAAACCTTTTGCGGCTAATATTTCAGAAATATTTAGTTGATTTCGTAACTCAATATCAATAGATAATGATGAATGATATTGATTTAAAACCTTGTAAATTACGTTTTGCAAATAGTTTTTTTTAGCTGGGAAGTGTTTTTCTACTGAGGTTCCTTTGAATTTAGCCTTTATCAATTCTTCATCATAATTTGACATTTTATCAATAAAGTCAAAAAGTAACAAATACTCTGTTTCTTTTTCTGAAATAAATGCCTTACAATATTTTTTAAAATATCCTTTTTCGGTTTTTGTCAAACTTTTTATTAAATCAAACAATTCACTAGTACTTTTTTTCATTTTAAAAGTTTAAGTATACACATGTTAAATATAATTTACTATTAAAACCTATTAAAAATCATAAAATTTAGTCAAAACATGATTTATAGATATTTTAAAAGATTGTTTTTTCTTGATTTATATACTAATATAATCATAGTCAAAACATAATTTTAGAAAATAAAAAAATTATTTTGAAAGATACATATCGGTATTTTCGGAAGTAGAAATATTGAATACAAGTAAAAAGAAGAAAATAATTTGTTTATGCTTCCCAAGTACTACAACTCTATACTTTATAAAAATAAAATTATTTTAAGGTTCTTAGGTTTTGTTATAATAAGTATGATGCTTTCAATTAAAACAATTAAAGCTAGTCACATAATGGGAGCAGAGTTGACATATGAATGTTTACAAAATAACAATTATAGGGTTACTTTAAAAACATACAGAGATTGTTCTAGTGCCTTTCCTATTCCACCATCGCTTACTTTAAGATTATTTTCTACATCATGTAATCAAGACAGATTTGTTGTTTTTAATCAGATTCAACCCACTGTGGAAGTAACTCCACTTTGTCCTGGACAAATTTCATCATGCTCAGGAAATTTCAGTATACCAGGAGTACAAATGAATGTATTTCAAGCTACAATTAATCTCTCTATGAGTTGTCCTGATTGGATTGTTTCTTTAGAAGGTGATACGGAGTATTGTTGTAGAAATGGAGCAATAAATAATTTACAAGCACCTGCAGCACAAGAAATGTTTATTCGGGCATTAATTAATAATACTAATGGTTTATGTAATAGTTCTCCAACTTTTGTTAATATACCTGTCCCTTTTGTGTGTGTTGGGCAACCGGTCAATTATAATCATGGTACTGTTGATGCAGAGGGAGATTCATTAAGATATATACTTGTTAATCCAATGACTGTTGGAGGTGCTCCAATACCTTATGTTGCAGGATATACAATTAATTTACCTGTATTAGCGGTTCCATTTTCCTTCAATAACAATACTGGTCAAATGAGTTTTAATGCTATTGGTCAGCAGCAGTCTGTAGTTGCTGTAGTAATTGAAGAATATAGAAATGGTGTACTTGTTGGTTCTGTAATGAGAGATATTCAAATAGTAGTTTTAAACTGTAATAATAATATTCCTACAATTACACTTAACAATAATTCAATTTCCGGTGGACAGCTTCAAAACAATATTATAACAATATGCGCTGGTGAAACCTTGTCTTTTAATGTAAATAGCACTGATGCTAATGCAGGACAGATAGTTTCCTTGAGCGATAATCATACTCAAAGTATTCCTTCTTCATCAGTTACTTATTCAAATAACCCTGGAAATCCTACTACTGCAAATGTAATATGGACTCCAACATTTTCAGATATAGGCTTAAATGTTTTAACCTTTAATGCCTCAGATGATGCGTGTCCTAGAATTGGTCAGAATACATTAAGTGTTCCAATACGTGTACAATCTTGTTGCACAATTAATTTTACTACCTCAATTGTCAATCCTACTTGTAATCAAAATAATGGTAGAATTACATTTAATGTGTCTTCAGCAGGCTCTACTACCTTTTCTTGGAGCGCAAATGCAAATACAAGTAACTCAAGCCAGGCTATAAATTTACCTTCAGGAACATATTCAGTAACAATAACACAGAATGGATGTAGTAGAGATACAACTATTCAGCTAACAGGTTCATCTCCGCCTCAATTTACTAGCACTATAACAAATCCAACATGTGGCCAACAAAACGGAAGCATCAGAATTAATGTTTCAACGACTGGAACACCTAACTTCACTTGGAGTGCTAACACTAATACAAGCAATGCTAGTCAGGCAATAAATCTTAGCGGAGGGAACTATTCTGTTACCATAACACAAAATGGTTGTAACAAGGATACCACGTTTAATTTAGTATCTTCTTCTTTACCAGTTTTTAACACATCTGCAATTAACGCAACATGTAGTCAGGCAAATGGGAGCATCAGCCTCAATGTTACTTCATCTGGTATTGCTAGTTATACATGGAGTTCAAATACAAATACGGGAAATAGCAATTCCGCTTTTAATCTTCCCGCAGGAACTTATGCAGTTACTGTTTCACAAAATGGTTGTTCTCGTGATACCACCATTAATATTACTACCAGCACTAATCCTATATTTGCCATTTCACTTTTAAATCCAACTTGTGGCAATAACAATGGCAATATTTCTTTGAATGTTACATCACAAGGCCCTACAACATTTGCATGGAGTGCCAATGCTAATACAAGTAATTCAAATCAGGCTATAAATTTACCGGCTGGGACTTATTCAGTAACAGTAAGTCAAAATGGGTGTAGTAAAGACACCTTAATATCTCTTAATTCTAGTAGCAGTTTAGTTGCAAATTTAAGTAATGAGGTAAATCCAACTTGCTTAGGTGCAGATGGTGAAGTTACTTTCAATGTTAATGGTGGAACTGCCCCTTACACCGTTATTATTGATACAGGAGGTGTGTCAAGTACAATTAATTTACCCGGGCCTACTTCTCAACTAATAAACAATCTTTCAAGTGGGACTGTAAGTATTATTGTTACTGATGCTCAAGGCTGTCAATCAAATGCTAATGTTACATTATCCTTACCTTCAACATGCTGTACATTTTTTATAAATACTACTGTATCTGCACCAAATTGTGGATTAAATGATGGTAGTATTAATATTATAGTTTCAAATGGCTCTGGAAATTATAGTTATAGCTGGAGTGCCAATGCAAACATTGGTAACTCTTCTAATGCTGTTAATCTTGCTGTAGGTACATACCTGCTTACTGTTACTGACAATGCTTACCCAAATTGTTTAATTGATACTTTATTTACACTTTCTAATCCCAATGCTCCTATTATAAATTTAGTAAGTGTTACAGACGAAACTTGTACAGGATCTCTAGATGGAAGTATTACTATTAACGCTTCAGGTGGAAATGGATTATATGTTTATAGCTGGAGTTCAAATGCAAATACAGGTAACTCTGCTACTGCATCTAATTTGGGTGCAGACAATTATAGCTTTACGATTACCGATGCAAATAATTGCGAGGTTATTGGAAATGCTACTTTGCAAAGTGGTTTTTGCTGTAATCTTCAAACTGCAATAACATCAACAGGCACAACCTGCGGATTGAGCAATGGTTCTCTACTCGTTACCATTATTAATGGTGGTCAGCCCGGCTATTACTATAGTATCAACGGGGGTATTCCTCAATCTAATAATGTATTTAGCGGATTAATGGATGGCAACTATACTATTGTTACCATTGATACAAATAGTTGTAGTGATACATTATTAGCAGTTGTTGCTTCCAGTTCTAATACCTTGCAGATAAATGTTTCAACTACTGATGTTACATGCTATGGTTTTACTGATGGCACTGCAACAGCTACGTTCAGCGGTGGCAATGGTTCGCTTAATTTGCTGTGGAACAATTCACAAACCACATCAACTATACAATCGCTTTCGCCAGGTAACTACTCTATAACAATTACTGATATAGATGGTTGCACCGCTTCAGTTTCCGGTATAGTAAGTGAGCCAGCTCAACTCAATGTTAATTTGGGTAATGATTTAACTATTTGTGAGGAGACAAGTGCCGTACTTGATGCAGGTGCAGGATTCCAAACTTACAACTGGAGTTCGGGAGAACAAACACAAACTATTAGCCCAACTACAACCTCATCTTATGGGGTAACTGTAAGCAATCTCTCGGGTTGTTCTGCAAGTGATTTTATAAATGTTACTTTCATAAATCCTGTTGAAATTGATCTTGGTTCGGACATAACTATTTATTTAGGCGAATCTGTAGAATTAAATTCAAACATTAGTGGTGACGGAACATTTAATTGGCAGCCCAATATTGGACTTAGCTGTAACTCCTGTTCTTCTACATTTGCTAACCCTAGTGATACAATACTTTATAGACTATTTTATACTGATGATTTTGGTTGCACTTCAGTTGACAGTATATATGTGTTTGTGCTTCCTGTACAAAATGTGTATATACCCAATGCATTTACTCCAAATAATGATGGCAATAATGATTACTTTAAAATATTCGGTTCATCAATAAAAAGTGCCAATATTCAAGTATTTGATAGATGGGGGGAAAAAATATTCCAAACAGACGATTATAATGAAGGTTGGGACGGAACCTTCAAGGGAAAAGATATGCCTCCTGGTGTTTATGTATATAGCATAAACGTAGTTCTAGTAAACAATACATTGAATCAATTTAAAGGAAGTTTTACATTAATAAAATAGAAATAAAACAATAAATATGCATAGCACAGTCTTTTCAATTATTAAAAAGAGCACTTTATTATTAATAATGTTGCTTAACATTTTTTTAGCTGATAGTTATGGTCAGGTAAACTATTCCACTCCCTCAACAACAGCTACTACAGGGCTTACACCTTTGCGATCTAAAATTGGTGTTTGGTATAGAAATACAGATTTTGCAGGACTCGCAACAGGGCAAACACTTACCATTTCTAAAATGGCATGGGATGTAAGTACATTACCTGCTGGTAGTATTTCAGATTATAGAATTTACATTAGAACAGTGAGCGGCACACCGCCTGCTTTATCCGGCAATCCTGCCACCGGCAATACTCTTGTTTATTCGGGGACATATAATCCTACATCAATTGGTTGGCAGGAAATTACGCTAAATAATACATTTACTTGGAATACCAATGATTGGTTATTGGTTTATACCTGTCATGGTTCTGTTGCAGATGGGGCTTCTTTTTTCTTTAATGGTGCAAGTGCTCAAAGATTTTCTAGTAGTGGCAATCCCGATTGCGCAAGTCCTTCGGGTTCTGGTTCTGCTCAAACCGGAAAGCCATCTTTAAGAATTTCAGCCTCTGCTGCTTGTAATTATGCATCAACTCAAGCATCATCATTTTCTGCTGATGTTGTTAATGCTTCAACAATTAATATCAGTTTTACTCGTGGAAATGGAAGTGGGGGAGTTATGGTAATTGCTAAAGAGGGTAGTCCGGTAAATGCAGTGCCTGTTGATGGTGTAACTTATACTGCAAATGCAAATTTTGGTAGTGGCACACAGTTAGGTACAGGAAATTTTGTAGTATTTAGTGGCACAGCTAATGGTATTAACAATCCATCAGGTAACATAACGATTACAGGGTTAAATACTACTAAAAACTATTTCTTTTCGGTTTTTGAGTTTAATACAGGGCCTTGCTATAAATTACCAGAATTATCAGGTACTTCAGCATGTAGTTTCTGTTCAGGATTTATTGGAACAGGATCGGCAGGACCAACAACAAGTAATTTTCGCACACCATTTAGAACCTCTACTCCTGATGCCAGATTTCAGTATTATTATTCAGCCACAGAACTTGGATCATCAGGTTGTGTTGGAATAGGTGATTCTATTTTTGGCATTGGATTTAATGTTACTTCTGTAGATAATACAGTTATGAACTTTTTTAATGTATCACTCAAAAACACACCGTGTTCGTCTGGGCAATTATCTTGTCCTGCTTCTAATGGCGAGTATGAAAATGGCGCTACTTTGTGTTATTCGGGTACCTATCAAGTTACCTCTACAGGTTGGAATATGATATATTTTAATCAAGGGGGATTTGCCTGGGATGGAGTATCAAATATTATGGTGGAAATTTGTTGGACCAATGGTGTTGCAGGTTCTGCAAATTCTGGTGTAGAATATGACATAACACAATTTTGCTCGGTAAATTATGATAACCAAGGGTTATGGTTCACTCCAGATGTAGGTTGCGGTGTGGCATTTGGTGGTTGTAATCAAAATAGGCCAAGAATTAGATTTGATTCTGCTAAAGGCAATCTTACAACAACAGTAACACCTGCTACGCCCTCCATTTGTAGCGGACAAAGTGTATCATTAACAGCCAGTGGAGCAACGTCTTACACTTGGTCTCCTGCTACAGGTTTAAGTTGTACTAATTGTGCTAATCCTACTGCTAATCCGGCTTCTACAACCACATATACTGTAATTGGTACATCAGGAAGCTGTACCGATACTTCAACAGTAACTGTTACAGTTGCTTCTAATTTATCAGTAAATGTATCGCCTTCTTCACCCACTGTGTGTAGCGGACAGAGTGTATCATTAACAGCCAGTGGTGCTACTTCTTACACTTGGTCTCCTGCTACAGGATTAAGTTGTACTAATTGTGCTAATCCCACAGCTAATCCCACAATTACTACTACCTATACAGTAACAGGTATTGCCAACGGTTGCTCAAGCACTGCCACAACGACAATAACAGTAAACGCTAAGCCTGATATAAATATTTCTCCAACATTAGCTACCATTTGTAGCGGACAGAGTGTATCATTAACAGCTAGTGGTGCTACTTCTTACACTTGGTCTCCTGCTACAGGTTTAAGTTGTACCAATTGTGCTAATCCTACTGCTAATCCGGCTTCTACAACCACATATACTGTAATTGGTACATCAGGAAGCTGTACCGATACTTCAACAGTAACTGTTACAGTTGCTTCTAATTTATCAGTAAATGTATCGCCTTCTTCACCCACTGTGTGTAGCGGACAGAGTGTATCATTAACAGCCAGTGGTGCTACTTCTTACACTTGGTCTCCTGCTACAGGTTTAAGTTGTACCAATTGTGCTAATCCTACTGCTAATCCGGCTTCTACAACCACATATACTGTAATTGGTACATCAGGAAGTTGTGCCGATACTTCAACAGTAACGGTTACAGTAGGCATATCACCTACTGTAAACATTTCTCCTTCAACTGCTGCCATTTGTATAGGAGAAAGTGTATCATTAACAGCTAGTGGCGCAACCTCTTACACTTGGTCTCCTGCTACAGATTTAAGTTGTACCAATTGTGCTAATCCAACTGCTAATCCTACAGTTACTACTACTTATACAGTAACGGGTACTACCAACGGATGCTCAAGCACGGCCACAACTACGGTGACAGTAAATTCTAATCCCAATACAAATATATCGCCATCTTCTGCAACAATATGTAATGGTGAAAGTGTATCATTAACAGCCAGTGGTGCAACGTCATATACTTGGTCTCCAGCTACGGGGCTAAGTTGTACTAATTGTGCTAATCCAACGGCAAATCCTTCTTCTACTACAACCTATACAGTAATAGGTGCCGAAAATGGTTGCTCAAGCACTGCTTCTATTACAGTTACTTTAAGTAATTCTTTGTCAGTTAATGTAACACCTACTGCACAAAATATTTGCACTGGCGAAAGTATTTCATTTACGGCTAGCGGAGCAACGTCTTATACCTGGTCTCCTGCTACAGGTTTAAGTTGTACTAATTGTGCTAATCCAACGGCAAATCCTTCTTCAACTACATCCTATACGGTAATAGGCACTTCCGGTAGTTGTTCCGATACTACTACAGTAACTGTTTCGGTTTCACCTTGCGATTGTGGCACTTTAAGTGTAATTTCCACAACCCCAACAAACACAAATTCTTGTGTTTTTGTAAGTTCGGCTTCATCTGGATCAACAGGCAGCAATTTTAGAACTCCTTTCAGAACCTCAACTCCTGATCAACGAATACAATATATTTATTCGGCTTGTGAGTTATTAGCAGGTGGTGCAAACGGCCCTGCCGAACTAATAGCAATTGGCTTTGATGTAACTCAAGCTGATAATACACCTATGAACTTTTTCAATGTTTCAGTTAAAAATGTTCCATGGAGTTTAGGGTTTAACATGCAATCTTTCGAATCGGGTATGACTAATGTTTATACTGGTAGTTATACTGTTACAGGCACGGGATGGAATATGATTAATTTTCAAACTCCATTTCAATGGGATGGTAATTCGAATTTATTAGTTGAAATATGTTGGACAAATGGAACAGCTGGCACAGGTAACTCAAGTATCAATTATTCACAAACAGGATTATTACAGTCTGTTTTCCACGAAAATCAAGCAGGGTGGCCTATACCTGATGTTGGCTGTGGAACTGCTTTTGGAGGAGCACATCCCAACAGGCCTTGGGCAAAATTTGAGTTTGCACAGCCAAACATTCAAGTGGCTGTAACTCCATCTTCAGATACTATTTGTAGTGGTGAGAGTATATCATTAACAGCTAGTGGAGCAACGTCTTATACTTGGTCCCCCGCTACAGGTTTAAGTTGTACTAATTGCCCTAACCCTACTGCAACACCAACAACTAATACTACCTATCAAGTAATAGGTATTGCGGGCAATTGTGCCGATACGGCTTCAGTTTCAATAACTGTAGTTAATGCCCCTGTAGTTAATGCCTCACCTGTTAATGAAACCATTTGTGAAGGAGCCTCATTACAACTTTCAGTTTCGGGAGCAACGTCCTATACTTGGTCGCCAGCTACAGGTTTAAGTTGTACTAATTGTCCTAATCCGGTAGCAACACCACTAAGCACTACTGTTTATGAGGTAATTGGTACTACTGCAGGCTGTTCAGATACAGCTACTGTAAACATTACTGTAGAGCCAAAACCAATAATTTTTATTACTCCTTCTACTCCGGTTATATGTCCGGGAGAAAGTGTTTCATTAACAGCAAGTGGTGCAACTTCATATGTTTGGTCGCCTGCCACAGGTTTAAGTTGTACCAATTGTGCAAATCCTTCAGCCAATCCAACAGCAACAACAACCTATACTGTTATTGGAATATCAGGTAATTGTGCCGATACTTCTTCAGTTACAGTCACCGTTAACGCTTCTTTAACCGTAAGTATTTCTCCACCCAATTCAGTGCTTTGTAGCGGAGATAGTGTTGTCTTAACCGCATCAGGAGCTTCAAGTTACGATTGGTCGCCTGCTGATGGTTTAAATACAATTTCTGGAGAAACGGTAATTGCCAAGCCTAACTCAACTACAACATACACGGTTGTTGGTTCTTCAGGAAGTTGTAATGGCACTGATTCAGCTACAATTACTGTACTTAACAAACCCGATTCACCTTTGGTAAATATCTCATCTGATACAATATGTGAAGGTAGTTCTGCAATAATTACCGTTACAGGTGCTCCTTCTGGAGTTGTTAATAATGTATTTTTAACAGCGTCAGGTGGATCTTCAATTGGCACAACGCCATTAACAGTTTCGCCTGAGTTAACCACTACTTATTATGTTCAATCTGAAGCATCAGCTACATGCATTAGCAACTCGAGAACCCCTGTTACTCTTACGGTAGTGCCTGGTGCTGCAATACCGATTATATCCGTTTCAAATGCTGTTATATGTAAGGGAGATACTGTAATTATTACTGCTTCAGATACAACGGGTACTTTAGTGTCTTATAATTATTATACTGCTCCTGTTGGAGGAAGTATAATATCACAAAATCCACTTATAGCTGTTCCCGATTCTACGGTTACTTATTATTTAGAGGTACAAAATTCTTTCGGCTGTTTAAATAGCAGTGGAAGAATTCCAACAACTATAACAGTAAATTATGCTCCGGTTATAACTACAAATGAAGTTCTTGTTTGCTTCGGTGCATCAGCTACAATTACAGTTAATGTTTTGCCTGAAAACTCAATTGTTACATGGTGGAGCGAATTAGTTGCAGGTGATTTATTAAACACGGGCACTAACTACACATTAAGTAATGTTACAGATAATACTATAATATATATTGAAGCAGAGTCAACCAATGGATGTAATAATGTAACTGATAGACAAGAAGTAAATGTTTCAGTAACCAACCTGCCCATTGTTTCTATTACCGGTAGCAGTCAAAACAATATCATATTGCCTGATGATGAAGTAGTGTTCACTGCCACCCCTGACAATTATGATAACTATGAGTTTTTAGTAAATAATGTATCTGTACAAAATAGCCCATTAAATACTTTCACAGCCACAGAACTAGCTAATGGCGATACTATTTTTGTTATTGCTACCGAAAATTTGTGTGTAGGCGATACAGCATATATAGTTGTAAGCATAAAAGATTACCCCAATGCCTTTACACCTAACAATGATGGTAAAAATGATTTTTTCCTAAAAGGGTATGACCTTGTTGTTTTAAACCGTTGGGGGCAGGAGTTATATAAAGGCAATAATGGGTGGGATGGTACTTATAAAGGCAGAAAAGTTTCACCAGGAACCTATTTCTATGTTCTTACACTCAACAATGCTCAAGGAAATGAAAAAGTAGTAAAAGGTACCGTTTTATTAATTAAAGATTAATGCCATACTAATATTAATATCCGGGCAATGGTTAATTAATTTAAGTTAAATGGCAATTTATAAACACTAAAAGAGTACATTAAATATGAAAAAAATATTTATTCTATTGGCAATTGTGCTAAATGTTTTAATTGGTTACACTCAAACAAAACTTGAAATAGCTGAAGAAGCTTTCAATAACAGGCAATATAATATTGCTTTAGAAAGCTTCAAAAAAGTGCTTAGTGGAAAGCTAAAAAATCGAAGTGAAGTTTCGTTTAAAATTGCTGAATGTTATAGATTTCAAGAGAATTATACCGAAGCTTTAAAATGGTATGAAAATGCCAAAAAAGAGGGCTATAGTCAGCCTAACTTATTTTTTAAAATTGCAAAAACATCAATTTTATTAGAAGATTATGCACAGGCACAAAACAACCTAAATGAGTTTTTACAATTTCAGGCAAACGATAAAGAAGCTTTAAGAATGCTTGAAAATATAAAATTTGCTCAAAGCCAAGACAAGCAAACCTCCATTTACACTACTCAAAGTATTACAGCATTAAATTCAGTTTACAGCGATTATGGTATTGTACCGGTTAACAATAAAGTGATTTTTACCTCATCAAGAATAGATGTTGCCGATGCTGCTAATAAAAGGTTTTCTTATAATAATCAAGGTTATTCAAGCTTATATGAAAGCACATATAACATAAATGAAAAAACATGGCAAAAACCTGTAAAAATAGAAGCTATAAGCTCACCTTTTAATGATGGGGCTATTACCTATTGCGAAAAAACAAAAACTGCCTATTTTACTCAATGCAATGGTAAAACAGGTAAAGATGAATTATGCCAAATATTCGAAAGTACTTTAAACAGCAAAGGTTTTTGGTCCGCTCCAAAACCTATTGTGGTCGATTTTGATGTAGTGAATGATTTGCAGCATCCATCTATTTCAGCCGATGGACAAACACTTTATTTTGTTTCATCTATGCCTAATGGCAAAGGCGGTAGCGATATATGGTCATTAAAAAAGAAGGGTACTAAATGGGGTAATCTTACCAATCTAAACGAAGCTATTAATTCTTCTTACAACGAAATGTTTCCCTATATTTTTCAAGATACCATATTGTATTTTTCATCTGAAGGGCATCCCGGTTTTGGTGGCTTAGATATTTTCTTTTCTGTATTAAAAGCTGGTACTTGGTCTAAACCCGAGAATTTAAATGCTCCATTTAACAGTGCTGCTGATGATTTTTATTTAGTATTTATTAACCAAGAAAAATCAGAAGGGTATTTTTCATCTAATAGAACAAGTGGAAGAGGCTCTGACGATCTATATACATTTTATCTAACACCCATTAATATTACCGTTAAAGGGCTTGTTTTAGATACAGAAACTAAACTTCCTTTAGCTAATAAACTAGTTATATTAAGCACTGCCAATATGGTTTTAGATTCAGTTTATACCAATAGTAATGGCGAATATGTTTTTAAACTTGATAAGAATAAAGATTACAAAATAAATATTGCAGCACAAGGTTATTTTGGCGATTCTAAAAAACTTAGTACACAGGGCCAAGTTGTTTCAAAAGATTTTTCAAAGCAAAACGGTTATAACTACGATTTTGTAATTAAAAGAATACCTAAAGAAGAAATTAATATTGAAGATATTTATTACGACTATGATAGCTATAATATTCGTGAAGACTCTAAAGCCAATTTAGATATTTTGGTAAAACTTCTTGAAGATACACCGGAAGCTATAATACAAATAAACTCACATACCGATGCCCGTGGTAAATATGCTTATAATATGGAGCTTTCAAGAAACAGAGCCAAAGCAGTAGTAGATTATCTTATTTCTAAAGGTATAAATGGAAATAGACTAAGTTTTAAAGGCTGGGGGGCAACCAACACTATTATTAAAAATGCCAAAACCGAAGAACAACACCAACTAAACAGACGAACCACTTTTACAGTAATTAATAATTAATATATAGCCCCAACATATTGTTTTAAAAAACTAATTGTTATGAATATACCACATCTTAAAAAAATTGTTTTAACTGTTATTGTTACACTGGCTTTTGTAAGTGTAAAATCACAAAACGATCCGTTAATAAATCATTTTATGTATCACGAGCACGTGTATAACCCTGCTAATGCAGGTAACACTAAAACCATAAATGTAGGTTTATTAGCAAGGCAACAATGGGTTGGTTTTAAAGGCTCGCCCTCTACTCAATTATTAAACACCAATGCATATATAGATAAATTAAAAGGTGGTGTAGGCATGGTTTTAATAAATGATATGCTGGGCAACGAAAAAAGTTTCACCGCCCGATTGTCTTATGCCTACCGCCAACGCGTTGGCGATGATATGTACCTTTCTGCAGGTATAAGCGCTGGTATTGTAAATCGTGCTGTAAATGGTAATAATTTAAGTCTTGTTGACGATGGCGATCAAAATGCAATTAATGCAGCAGAAAATTTTATTAAACCCGATTTAGGCTTTGGATTAGAATTTTCAGGAAAAGGTTTTATAGTTGGCGCATCTGCTACACACATTAATAAATCTTTAAAAAATGCTACTGTATTTAACGTGCCTCGACATTTCTTTGCCTACACTAAATACAATTGGAGTATAAACAATAAAACCCAACTACAGCCTGCTCTTTTTATAAGAAGCAGTGCATTTATTACACAAGCCGATATTGCAGTAAATGCCACCTTTAATAAAAGGCTCACCGTTGGCACGTTTTATAGAACTACCGATGATATTGGAATGCTGCTGGGCGTGCATTTCGGAAAATTTATGGTTAGTTATTCTTTCGATTTCGATTTTGGCACCTTAAGTAGCAATCAAAGTGGATCTCATGAATTAACACTTATTGGAACTTTTAGCACTAAAAAACCAAAAACAACTATTATAAAATCACCACGTATTATTAACTAATAGATTAAAAATGAAACAATTTTTTTTATAAAAAACACACCAGTAATGTGAAGATAAAACAACCAAACTTCAATATTTCGTCAATATTGGCTGTTAGTTGGTGTAGTGAGGCAGGGGGTTAGGTTGTCCCCCTGCTATTTTTAAATAAAAATATTTTAGGTGAATGAAAATACTACCCATATTACAACCTGCATACATTGTAAAAGCTACGATTTGGTTAGAATTAAACGCACCTTATTCGATAAAATAATTACTGTATTAACAACCAAAAAAACAATAAGAAAAAGGTACAAATGCCTAAGTTGTTTATCAGAATTTTCAAGAAATTATAAACTATGAAGCAGTTTTTCTTTCATTTTTTTATAGATAGAAATGAGCATAAAAGTGCCATTTCGAAACATAATTAATGAAAAAATTAGACTTGATTCTAAAAATATAACAACCAATATTTGTTAAAAATTTTACAATAAAATAAAAATTGAAGCGTATGGCACATTTTGTAAACACAGCAGCAGCAAGCACAAAAAGGGTATTATTATTAAACGCTTTTATGGCATTAAAACAAACGCGGTTATTTTTAACTTTGGCTGTTTTATTGTTATATGCATTCAACAATGTGTTGGGGCAAACCACTTACTCAACTGCTACCTCCAGTTGTTCTGCTGCTGGTAATAGTTGGAATATAATTCAAACTGTCAGTGGAGGGCAAAGATTTTTCGCTCGATATTCTAATGCCGATTTTGGCGGAGGATTGCCTTCTTCAGTACTAATTAATCAATTAGGTTTTGATATTTGTACTGCTGCAAATCCTTCAACTTATACTTTTCAGAATTTTACTGTTCAATTACGTGAAGTTGCATCTAGTAATTGCTTTATTGGTTCTGGTGGTACATTAGTTTATTCGGGAAATTTTACAATCAGCGGAACTGGTTGGCAAGATATTACACTTGACAATATATTTACTTGGTCAAATACTGGTAATTTTTTGGAAGTTACAATTTGTTTTTCTGCACCTCAAACAGGAACAACAGCACCTGCTATTAGGTCATTCGTAGGAACCAGCGCATGCCGTGGTAGAACAAGTGGTGCATTAACCAATTGTTCGAGTAGTCCCACAGAGGGAACTTTAACATCAAAGTCATCTATTCGCTTAATTACTCCTGGTCCATGTGCAATTCCTACTAACGTTACTAGTTTAAGCGGAACAGGTGATAATACCATTGCCAATTTGTCATGGGCAACTCCGGGTTGCTTTAATGATGAGGTATTGGTAGTGGCTCAGGCAGGAAGCCCGGTAGTGGCAACGCCAAGTGGTGATGGTTCGGCTTATACCGCTAATTTAAACTTTGGAAGTGGCACAGCTTTTGGGTCCGGCTTTGTGGTGTATAAGGGGCTTACTTCTCCTCAAACCATAACTGGATTAGCCAATGGAACAACTTATTACTTTAAAGTATTTAGCCGCCTCGGTAGCAATTGGAGTAGTGGGGTTGAAATTCAGGTTACACCGTTTGAATATATTCAAACTGCTATTCAAACTACATTATCACCCACTTCTCACCCCTTTTTTAATTCAGCGGGGACTTGGGAAGATTTCAGATTTAACAGCACTTACACTCAGGCACAGCTTGGTAATCCTGGAACAGTTGATTTAAGCAGAATAGCATGGTATGTAAGAAGCACAGCTGGTTCAAGCCCTGCTGGAACTTACCAAAATTTCAATATAAAACTGAAAAGTACTCCAACACTTGGTACTTCATTTCAAACCGGCACTACTAATTACTCAATTGGAACAGTGGAAATAAATCCTTCTACAACCTCAGATGGAACGTGGTTAGAATTTGTTATTGACCCACCTTTAACATGGAATGCAGGAGAATTTCTTTATGTAGAAACTTGTTATGACAATCCTAATGGCTCACCTGTAGGAAATAATTCAATTTTAGTAGCCAGAACGGGTGTTAATTATTACTATGGAAGAAGTGCAGGTGGTACAAATCAAACAGGTTGTTCTCAAGGTTTTTCGACAGGTTCTAGTGCTACAGCTGTACCTGCATTGAAGATTGCTCTTGCTCCAAGTGGCTGTTCAGAGCCTACTATAAACGCCACAAATTTTTCAAGTAACTCCGTAGGGTCTTCTTCCGGAAATGTGAGTTTTACGAGAGGGGATGGCGATGGGGGTGTATTAGTGGTAGCAAGATCAGGGGGAGCAGTAAATGCCGATCCTGATCCTGGAACTTCTTATACTGCTAACAGCTCCTTTGGCAGTGGTGATGAAATCGGCACAGGAAATTTTGTGGTTTATAATGGTTCGGCTGCAGGAATTAATACTGCTTCTGGTAATATCCCTATAAGTGGATTATCTGCCCAAACAACCTATCATTTTGCCATATATGAGTACAATAGTGCAGGCACTTGCTATTCAACCAGCCCCTTAGTCGGTTCGTTTATTACTGATTGTAATACACCTGTAAATATTACAGGATTAACTGCTACAGTAGATAATCAGCAGTCAACTATAAGTTGGACCAATTCTGCCTGCTACGATGAAGTGATGATTGTTGCTAAATTAGGATCTTCTGTAAGTGGTACACCAACAGGTAACGGTAGTGCCTACACAGATAACCTTGTCTTTGGCAATGGTACAGCTTTTGGTGGCGGAAACGTAATGTATAAAGGCAGTGCTTCATCACAAACTATAACAGGCTTAACCAACGGCAGTACTTATTTTATCAAAGTATTTACTCGCAAAGGCACCACGTGGAGCAATGGAGTGGAAGTATCGGTTGTCCCAATTGAGTACTTTCAAGCAGGTACCATTACTACTAATTTAGGTACTCCTCAAACCAATCCTTTTTTCAATTCAGCGGGCACTTTGGAAGATTATAGAGTTGGCTCGTGGTACACTCAGGCACAGTTTGGTATCAATGGCACAATTAAAGTTGATAGAATCGGCTGGTTCATTAAACAAGCAACAGGATTGGTAGGCAACTATCAGAATTTCAATATTAAGTTAAAAAGCACTTCTCAGGCATGTACAGGTGCTTTTCAAACAGGCACAACAACTGTGAGCACTTCGGCAACAGTTACTATTAATAGCTCCAATCCTCAGGAGGCATGGCTTGAGTTTGTTTTAGCCACACCTTTTATTTGGAATGCAGGCGATTACCTCTATGTTGAAACTTGTTATGATAATCCTAATGGAAGTCCTGTAGGCAATAATAACATCATTGTTGCCGGTTTTGCTACCAATACTACGGGCTATGTGCGTTCTGCAGGTGGTCAAAATATAACAGGTTGCACTCAAGGTGTTTCAACAGCTATTTGTTCAGGTACAAATGTACCTTCTTTAAGAATTGCAGGTGATGTTTGCACCAACAACACTTGGACATCAGGAGCATCAGGAGATTTAATCAATTGGTTTAATGATGCTAACTGGAGTTGCGGTATAGTTCCTACTTCCGGAGTAGATGTAGTAATCCCTACCTCTCCAAGTGGAGGTAGTTTTTTTCCAATTGTAAATGGTTTGCAGTCAGCACTAGTTAATAATATTACTATAGAAACATCAGCTACAATAACGTTTTCAAACGCATCAACTTTAGAAGTAAACGGAGACTTTACTAATAATGGTACAGCCAATTTTGAGACAGGCGAGCTACAAATGAAAGGCACCAATAAAATATTAAACGGCAACTTTACCTTAGGCGTTTTAAATATACAAGGCAATACTGCTATAGATGCAGGTGGCCAAGTAAATGTATTAGATAAGTTAGAACTACAAAGTGGCCAGTTAAATACCAACAATAAACTTACCCTAAAATCAAGCGCAGCTAAAACAGCATTTGTAGATGACTTTAGCAGTGGCTTTAACGGTACAGTTACAGGAAACCTAAGCATAGAACGCTATGTACCCGGAAGTGGTAATAAGTTCCACTACTTTGGAGCATTAACAAGTGGAACAGCAAGCAAATGGAACGATGATTATACCATTACATCAAATGCAGCAGACAATACCCCTGTAACCCTAGATCCATTAAAACCATGCGGCCCAACAGCTTTAGCAGTAGGTTCAGCCTATGGCAACTTACTTACCTATGATGAAACATTGGTAACCAACTGCTTTCTTGCAGGGTGGAGGGTAAGAAATACCAGTGCAACTACAGATAGAGGCAGAGGCTTTGCCGGCAGAGTACCAAGTACTACAGTATTAACAGAAACAGGTACTTATGCTAAGACTGATGTTCTACTTTCTGGTCTATCGGTAACAGGAGCCAATACAGATGCTACCTCAAAAGGTTTCCATTTTGTATCAAACCCGTTTTGGGCACCAATATTATGGAGTGGTGTAACAGGCACCAACCTGTATGGCACCGCTTACAGATATGACCCCAATACAGGAAGCTATGGAGCATACAATAATATTACAGCTCCAATGGAAATAAGTACCAATGAAGCATTTTTTGTAAGAGGCAACTGGGCAACAGTAAACGATGGCAACAGCACCTTTAGTATTAACTTCCCTGCATCAGCAAGAACAACAGGAGAGAATAATACCTTCTTAAGAAGCGGGTTACCTTATGCTTATGGGGTAAAAATTACTGTAAATGCACACAATACAACAGACCATACCCTAATAGCCTTCGATAATCGCTTTTCAACAGCCCACGATAATGGCTATGATGCATTGAAATTAGATAACGATTTTAATGTAGCAAATATTTATACGCTAGATGCAACAGCACAACGCAGCGCCATATTAGCATTGCCTGAGAATACAGCTACAGCTTCTGTGCCATTAAATATAGATATACGCTATACAGATGTACATGAGCTTACTTTTGATTTACAAAGTTTTCCTGCTACTGCAATGGTATTCTTAGAAGATAAAACCACAGGCGTATGGCATAATTTAAGAATTAACAATAGCTACAGCTTTAATGCTACTGCTGGCGATAATTCAGCTCGTTTTGTATTACATTTTACCCCTGCAGCAGTGTTTAATGCAACTGCCTCAGGTTGCGAAAACAATACCGGTATTATTAGCATACAGCAAGACGGTGGCATAACGTGGGATTATGAGATAAAAGACGAGCAAAATACAACCGTATATAGTGGTAGTAACTTAACAGGCTATATGGAGTTTGTACAATTAGCCGCAGGTAATTATACAATAGCGTTAGTTCACGAAAGTGGTTATACTGCAACAGAAAATATTACAGTTATAGCCACAGAAAATATTTCACTTACAGTGAATGCCACCGCCAATACCATATTTGTGAATGAGCCTGTAACGGTAAATGCCATTTTAAGCAGCAACGGCACTACGAACTGGGATATGGGAGATGGCACCGTGTATAATAACACAGAAACAGTAACACACAGCTATACAGGTGCAGGCAACTATACAGTAAGCGCAACAGCCGCTAATGATAATTGTAACGATACAAAAACAATAGATATTACGGTTGAAGAAAACCTGGTAACAGGAATAGCAGCTAACAATGATAAAACATTAAAAGTATATGCATCAGGCAACACCGTTTTTGTAGAGCAATATGTAAGCAAAGAGTTAGTAAATGCTGATTTAACAGTTTACAATACCTTAGGCCAGATAATACAACAAGAAAAAATAAGCGAGTTGAACTATGGAGCTAAACAACAAATAAATGTAAATGCTTCGAGCGGAATATATTATTTGCATGTAGTATTAAGTAACGGAACAGAAGTACAAACAAAATTTTTAATAAACAGGTAAACTGAAGTAAACAAAAATGAAAAATATCATCGCAAAAATATTTCTTATTGTAGCAATAACAAGCATGAGTTTATATGCCTATTCACAGGGTGGAGGAGGGCCTTTACCACCAGAACCACCTGAAAACCCCAGTGGCATACCACTTGACCCGGTATCGTGGGTAGTGTTAGCAGCTGGAGCAGGAGTTGCCGGGAAGAAATATTATGACAATAAAAAAAATAAGAGCGATAAAGAAGTTTAAAATATTTTTTTAATTTTTTGGGAGCAGTGTTTGGTAGAATGCGAGCGTGCGGAGGGAGGTTGAGCCCTCCGTACGTGTTTTAAACAAAAAATAACTAAGATTATAATGCATGAATATTCATATGAGCAACATGATGTGTATTTCTATGACACAAATACAAAAATAACAGAGCCTTTAAGTAATAAGATAAGGCGAATGCTAACATCATACACAGCCTTATTTATTTGCTATGTGCTTTCAGTAGTAATTTACCATAGTACTACAGCGCTATTTTGCGACATATTCGAAATACACAACAAGTTTAATTATAATGGTTTCACAGAACTTGACAACTCATTAGTAAACTGGAGTATTAAAAGAGTAACGGCAGTATTTTCAGCAGGATTTTTTGTAAGCCTTATTATGTTTACAGTAATGCTATATCAGTATATAAAGAAGAAAGATGAAATAGATAACATAAGATACTTTTTATTATTAGGGCTAATAGTTTTTTTAAATTTCACCATGATACAATTAGTAACAAGTCCAATAGGTACTATTACCAGAAACTTAGGTTTGTATCAAGGGTTATCTGTAGTATTTACCTGGTATAGATTTAATGGTATATTGCTGGTGCCCTTGTTAGTAATAGCCTTAATAACAATGTTTGTATTTGGATATAAAATAGGTAATGAATTTTTGAAGTTTTCATTTACCAGCCGAATAAATGCTAATAGAAGGAACAGAATATTTTTTTTAGTACAGGTGTATTTTATACCATTAATACTATTGTTTTTAACCATAATACCATTAACAAGACAGTACAGTATAATTATAAACTTTTTTATTTTTTTAGGTTTGTTATACACAGGCATAGGCATGGTTGTAAGAATGGAATATGACAGGTGGGTAGAAAAGGCCTATAAGGCAGATATATTAAACAAGACTCCAAAAGTTCTATTGCTATTATCTGTATTGTTATGGGCTGTAATTTTCTTTTTTTGGAGGTAGTGAAATAGTGCTACTACTTATACGCCACCACACAATCATCTTGTTCTACTAACACGCCACTTTTAAGATACACTTTGCTTATTATGCCTTGATGTGGTGCTGTTATAGTAGATTCCATTTTCATAGCTTCAACGGTAAATAACGGCTGGTTTTTCTTTACTTCATCGCCTTCATTTACTAAAACAGCAATTAATTTACCCTGAAGTGTTGCACCAATTTCTTTTTCAGATTGTACTTTGTAATGCAGCTCTTTTTTTACCTGAATGCTTGCATCTTTTACTGCAACAGAACGTGTTTGTCCGTTAATTTTAAAAAATACATCACGAATACCTTCATCGTTAGGTTCAGAAATATATAGAAACCTTACCAACAAATTTTTCCCTCTGTCGAGCGTAATAATAATTTCTTCATTGGCATTTAAAGGATAATAAAATGCAGTAGTAGGCAATACCCAAACATCGCCAAAAAACTTTTTAAACTTATAAAACTCATCAAATACTTTTGGGTACATTTTGTATGATAAAAAGTCTTCTTCCGAAACATTCTCATCATATTGATTTTTGAAAGCTGCCAGTTCTCTTTCGAAATCTACAGGCGCAATATGAGCATTGGGTTTATCGGTATAAGGTGGGGTGTCTTTTAAAATAATTTTTTGAAGTGCTGCAGGCCAGCCACCATGTGTTTGTCCTAAATCGCCTCTGAAAAGCTGCTTCACCGAATCGGGAAAAGAAAGCGTATCGCCCTTTTTAAAAATTTCTTCAGGAGTTAGTTGATTGGTAGTCATAAACAAAGCCATATCGCCCACCACCTTTGAAGAAGGCGTAACTTTTACAATATCGCCAAATAAATGGTTTACTACTTTGTAGTTGTTTTTTATGGTGTCAAACTTATCTTCAAGCCCAAGGGAACGTGCTTGTGGTAATAGGTTAGAGTATTGTCCTCCGGGAATTTCATGATCATAAACCTCTGCTGTGCCGGCCTTCAATTCGCTTTCAAACGGATAGTAATATTCTCTTACTACTTCAAAATAATTAGAGTAAGCGTTGAGGGTTTTAAGATCGATAGTATTTTCTCTTTGGTGGCCTTTCATCATGGCAACCAGTGAATTGAAATTGGGCTGGGACGTTAACCCGCTCATAGAAGCCAAAGCAACATCAACCACATCTACACCAGCTTCTATTGCCTTTAAATAAGTTGCTGCCTGCAATGATGAAGTGTCATGTGTGTGTAAATGAATTGGTATTTGAATATGCTTTTTCAGTTCGCCAATAAGTACTTCTGCGGCAAAAGGTTTCAGCAATCCCGCCATATCTTTAATACATAGTAAGTGAGCCCCTTCTCCTTCAAGTTGCTTGGCAAGCTCTACATAGTAATTCAAATTAAATTTTTGCCTTTCAGGATCTAGTATGTCTCCGGTATAGCAAATACAGGCTTCTGCAAGTGAATTGGTTTTTTCTCTTACAGCTTTTATACTGTACTTCATGCCTTCTATCCAATTCAACGAATCGAATATTCTGAAAATATCGATACCATTTTCGGCACTTTTTTCAATAAACTTACCAATAAGATTATCGGGGTAAGCTGCATAGCCAACGGCATTACTTCCTCTAAAAAGCATTTGTAATAAAATATTGGGCATGGCTTTTCTAATAAGGCGCAAACGCTCCCATGGATCTTCATGTAAAAAGCGCATACACACATCGAAGGTTGCACCACCCCATATTTCCATCGAAAATATTTCAGGATGATTTTTTGCAATACCTTCGGCCACTTTTAGCATATCGGCATTTCTTAGCCGTGTAGCAAAAAGCGACTGGTGTGCATCTCTAAAAGTAGTATCAGTATAATGTATTTTTTTATCGTTAAGAATATGTTTTACAAATGTTTCTCGCCCCAGCTCGTTCAACAAATCTTTGGTGCCTTTTGGAAACGGGCCTTGCATATCGTAAGCCGGCACCACCGGTTGGCGAAATTTTTTATCGGCTTCATATTTTTTAACATCGGGATGGCCATTTACTTTTAATTCGGCCAGATAACGAATAATTTTTGTGCCTCTATCTTTATCGTGCCCCCATTTAGGAACCAGCAATTGCTGGTTTTGAGCAATAAACCCCACAGTGGCTTTTCCGGAATGAAAGGTTTCGTCTTCCATTACGTTTACCAAAAACTGAATATTGGTTTTTACGCCTCTTATTCTAAATTCCTGAAGAGTTCTTATCATTTTTTGTGAAGCACCTTTCAAAGAGCGGCTCCATGCTGAAACTTTTACCAACATAGAATCGAAATAAGGTGAAACTTTTACGCCTGCATAAGAACTGCCTTCATCTAATCTGATTCCAAAACCACCTGCATTTCTATAAGCTATTATGGTACCATAATCGGGTTTAAAATCGTTTTCAGGGTCTTCAGTGGTTATTCTGCACTGAATAGCAAAACCATTACATTGCACACTTTCCTGTGCATGAATGGCTATTTGCTGATGAGAAAGCGGATGCCCTTCAGCAATAAGTATTTGTGCTCTCACAATATCTATCCCGGTAATTTCTTCGGTAATAGTATGTTCTACCTGAATGCGTGGGTTAACTTCAATGAAATAAATATTTTCATCTTTATCTACCAAAAACTCAACTGTGCCCGCATTATTATAATTTACTTGTTTTGCTATGCGGAACGCATATTCAAATAATTTTTCGCGTGCTTGTTGTGAAAGTATGCTAGGGGCAATTTCTATAATTTTTTGAAACCTGCGCTGTATAGAACAATCTCTTTCAAACAAGTGAACTATATTACCATGATTATCGGCCAGTATTTGAACTTCAATATGCTTGGGGCTATCGATATATTTTTCAATAAACACAGTATCGTCTCCAAAAGCCTTGGCCGCTTCATTTCTTGCATCGAAAAATGCTTTACTTAATTCTTCTTCGTTATGCACTACACGCATACCTCTGCCACCACCGCCTGCAGCAGCTTTAAGTATTATAGGGTAACCTACATTTGCTGCTTCTTGTGCAGCAATGGCAAGGCTGGTAAGTTTTGCATTACTATCGGGTATTAGAGGAATTTGAGCTTCACGGGCAACAGTTTTAGCCGAAACTTTATCACCCAGCATACTCATAACTTCAGGACGTGGACCAACAAAAATAATTCCTGCTTCGTGGCATTTTTGCGCAAACAAAACATTTTCAGCTAAAAAGCCATAACCGGGATGAATGGCATTAGCACCATATTGTTTGGCAACCTTAATAATTGCATCAATATCTAAATAAGGCTTTAATGGTTCTTCATCTACCCCTATCTGATATGATTCATCAGCTTTATAGCGGTGCAATGAATAGCGATCTTCAAATGTATAAACAGCAATAGTTTTTATGCCTAATTCTGCTGCCGAACGCAATATTCTTATGGCAATTTCGCCTCTGTTGGCAACCAGTAACTTTTTTATAGAAGTGGTACTCATTCTTTCAAAATTTCTTTATAGCAAAATTACGGTTTTAGTAAGTCGAAATTTAAATAATAATTCTTTTATTTCTATTCTTTTAGTTGTATTTACATTATGGAATTAAAAATTAATATCATTATGTTTTAAAGCTCTTGTTTGCTGTTTTAGATTTATATTTTAGTGGTATAAATATGGTAGTATATTTAAATTATGAAATATGTGTAGAAAGTGTATCTAAAGCAGATGTATTAAATAAAATACCTAAAGTACTATTGCCACTATCTGTATTGTTATGGGCTGCAATTTTCTTTTTTTGGAGGTAGTGAAATGTTGCTACTACTTATACGCCACCACACAATCATGTAAGTGAATAAAAAAGTCATATTTGACTTTTTTAGAAGTACACTAACAGGATGTTATCAATTTTAAATAGGCATAAACCTATCCATTAATGCTTTCAAATGAAGTTTATAAACACTTCAATCGCTTTAAACATTTATAAATGATTATACACGTTTTAAACGATTAAAAACTAGGCTACTGCCCTAAGATTAATTTCTTCAATTAACTGGATAATCTTTGTAGAAATCTCGGCATCAAACACACCCATAATACCGCTTGTGTTAATATCTGTAAAGGGTGGTTCAAATAGCATGGCCGGCTCTATTATTCCTTTTACGCTAAAGAAGTTTATAATCATGTCCATGAAGCGAATTTGCTGTGAGTTGATTGTTTGACCAGCTAGTATTTTACCAAATGCTTCTTTTGCAGCATTGGTTTCCAAGCCAACAATGCTTCTTATAAATTTACCCAAAGGTTGTTCGCCAAATGCTTTCTTAAACTCTTCTTTCGTTCCAATCTCACCTTGTTCAAATAACATCAATTCTAATGCCTCTAACTCCGCTTTGGTAATTTGAACATTGTTCCTCAGTTTGTGTATGGTAAGATGGCTGCTATGTTGTTTCAGATACTGTTCAACTTTTCGTTTATAGGTTTCTAAATCGTTAAAACCATAGACCAATTGATGCTCTACAATATTTGGTTCAAACTCATCTGTAAATGAAGTATAGTAAATTGGAGTCTCCTCAAAATCTAAAAACTTAATTAAGTCTCTTAACTCAATTCTTAGCCTTTCGATTGCTGGTATATCACCTGCTTGCCAAAAGGTTTTATCCTGTGCATCTTTTATGAAATCCATTTTAGCTGCTACGGATGGTATGCTCGCTTTTTTAGAAAGCTTACCGGCTGTTTTTACAACCTTTTGAATTAAGCCAGTTTGTTTTTTTTCACCGTTTAAAATGGACAGCTGTATATCCAACATCAACGCATCAAAACGCTTCGCCATTTCATCCTGATCGGTTTCTGTCATCAATGGTGCTATATGGTCAAACAGCTCCTTTATGTCTAAATCGGTTAGGGCATTCCATGCATTCGGGTCTTTGTATTTTTCAACCACCTTCCAATGTTGGCGTACTATAAAACTATCGGTATTTAAATTTTGCGTTTGCGCTACAAGACCTTTTAAAATTTCATTGCCGTATAGTTGAAGTTCTTGTTGCTCGCAGTTTTGTAAAACAAAAGATAAGCGCAGTCTTAATTCAAACAATCGTTGACTTATAGATTTGCCCGATGTTCCTTCAAAGCCTTTGGGTTTATTATTAAAAAACTCAAAATTTTCACAAAAATCAAAAATCACAAACTCTTCTTTATCATCTCCAAAACCAAATAAGTCTTTGCATAAACGTGTTCCCCTGCCAATCATTTGCCAAAACTTGGCACTACTTCTAACGGGTTTAAAAAATACCAAGTTACATACTTCAGGCACATCTATACCCGTATCGAGCATATCTACCGATACAGCTATTTGAGGCATTTTATCTTTAACCTTAAACTTGTTTAGCAGGTCATATTTATACTCCTCATGGTAATCAATCACCTTCAAAAATTCCCCTTTGTATTCGGGATATTGTTTGTTGAAACGCTCCTCAATAAACTTGGCATGTTTGTGCGACCGAGCAAAAATCATGGTCTTACCCAGCTTATCTCCGCCCTCTACTTTAATACCATTGGCCATTAAATGACCAATTACTTTATCAACGGTATCGGTATTAAAAAGCCATTTGTTTAAGGCAGCGGCATCTATCTCTTCCGGAAATTCACCCGTAATGGGATCGGTGAATTGCTCTTCGTATTTCAGTTTTTCTTCTTCACTAAGCTCGGCATATTTTATACCGCTTCGTTGAAACTTAATGGGAACAGATATGGCTTTCGGTGGAACCAAAAATCCATCGTTCACTGCTTGATCTAACTCATAAGCATAGGTTGGATTATTGGGTTCCAGGTTAAAAAGTGCATAGGTATCTCTGTCTGCTTCACTCTTTGGTGTTGCAGTTAATCCAATACGTATGCCATCAAAATATTTAAAAATGGCTTTGTATCGGTTGTAAACAGATCTGTGAATTTCGTCAAAAATAATTAGGTCGAAATGCCCTACACTGTAAAAACGATTGTCTCCATCGGCTTCTCCATCAATCATGTTAATCATGGTTTGATAGGTAGAGAAAACAATACGGCTACTTTCATCTTCTTTTTCTTTGGTTAAATCTACCGCAGGTAAGTGTGGTAAATAATCATTTAAGCTGGTTTTAGCCTGATGTATTAATGCATTTCTATCTGCTAAAAACAAAATACGTTTTGCCCAATTTGCTTTACTTAGGAAGTCAATCAACGAAGCTGCAACCCTTGTTTTACCCACACCCGTAGCCATTACCAATAAGCCTTCACGGTGATTCTTTTCTAATGCTTCAGCGATTTTACGGATGGCTTCGTGTTGATAGTATCTATCCGTTATGGCATCGTTTATTTTCTGGCTAGCTAATGGCTTTTTAAATATTCTGCGCTGTATGAGTGTTTGTAATTCATCCTTGGTGTAAAAACCAAATACTTCTCTAGGTGCGTAGTTTAAATCGTCCCACATCCACGTTTGAAAACCATTGGTGTAAAAGATAACGGGGCGTTGACCGTATTCTTTCTGTAAGCAGTCTGCGTAGCATTTGGCTTGGTGCTGACCAACACGTGGATCTCTGCTGGTACGTTTGGCTTCTACCACTGCAACAGGTTTACCATCATCACCCCACAATACATAATCTACCTTACCATCGCCATTGCTGCCATTGGCTTGAGGCATACAATTTTTAACGAGATATTCGGGAACATTAATTCCAAATGGATCCCAGCCCGCTTCCCGTAACAAAGTATCAATGTATATTTTACGGGTGAGGTCTTCGTTCGGGTCAATGGGTGGTGGTATAAAAGCGCAGTTATATGTTTTTAACGCCTTAATGCTAGCCAATTCATCTTGTAACTTTTTAAGTTCCGACTGTTGGCTATGAAATGCCTGTTCTAATTTTTGAAGCTCTTCTTTGCTTTTATCCTTACTGGCTTCTTTGGGTAATAATGATTCATCAAAGGGCTTAATTTGAGGCTTTTCTTCGCCATAAACCAAGGTTATCCAACCAATGAAACCATGCAACAATTGAAGCGCATATAAGGCTTCCTGTGGCTTTATTTTGGCATTGGTATGCACCGCAGCGTTCCCCAACTTACGAATGAGGTTAATGTGATTAAACTGCATGGGAGCCACCACATTTTTAAAACATTGCTCGTGTATTAATGAGCTTAATGAGGTGTCGTAGGGTAGGGTTAAATCTTCATCGTGTTCATACATCCAACGTACCCATTCTTCCAAACTCTTACGGCATAGCATGGCAGCATACAAGGGTGCGCCATACACATGTTGCTCTGCTTCTTGTGGCGTTTTAGCTATGTTCGCCCAATGGCTGGGTATGAATGAGAAGTTAGAGCTCATGGTTTAATTCATTTTCAATTTCTTCAATAGTGGGTAAGCTGCTTTTATATTCTTCCGGAAAAAGTTTAGTTAATTCATATTCAGAAACCCCAATGGGATGATTGATATTGGCCAAAGCATATTCTGCCACTAAATTGCTTTTGTTTTTACAAATCAATAAGCCAATAGTTGGATTATCGCTTGCATGTTTAATCATATCGTTTGCTGCCGACAAGTAGAAACTTAGTTTGCCTGCATATTCAGGCTGAAAATCGGTAGCTTTTAGTTCAATTACTACAAATGCTCGGAGCTTTAAGTGGTAAAATAGCAAGTCAATAAAATATTCATGATCGCCTATTTTAAGCGGTACTTGTTTGCCCACATAAGCAAAGCCACTGCCCAGCTCCAGCAAAAATTTGGTGATGTTATCAACCAAGGCATTTTCTAACTCACGTTCTTTATAGGTTTCTGTTAAAGTTAAAAAATCGAACTGGTAAGGGTCTTTCAATAATTGTTGTGCCAAATCAGAAGAAGTTTCAGGCAAGGTGTTTTTGAAATTGTTGATGGCCTTGCCCTGGCGTTGAAACAAGTTTGCTTCTATTTGTAGGCTAAGTATATTTCTGCTCCAGCCGTTTTCTATGGTTGATTGTGCATAGAACAAAGCCTCTTTAGGATGCTTTATTTTATTGATAATTAATTTAATATGCCCCCAAGGTATTTGTTTAAAAACAGGAAGCAATAATTCGTCCTCAGCTTGGGGACGAATTGTAGAGGGTAAATGGTCCTCAACTTGGGGACTTTTTACGGTGTATTGATAGAACAGGCGGCAATACTTTAAATTGGTTTCTGAAAAACCTTGCATATTGGGAAATTCTGAAGTTAAATCTTTAGACAATTGCGGTATAAATTTTGAACCCCAGGCGGTTTGTTTCTCGGTAATCATTTTACCAAGCTCCCAATACAATAGAATCAGTTCGGTATTTACCGCCACAGCTGCTTTTAGCTGTGCAGTGCGCACCTTATTTTTCAAGTCAACCAACCAATCTTTGTATGCCTTATCTATCATTGGTTTTAATTGTTACTGTTATAC
>CAZIZP010000019.1:0-33832 GCA_964543705.1 uncultured Chitinophagaceae bacterium | reverse complement strand
CCAACCAATCTTTGTATGCCTTATCTATCATTGGTTTTAATTGTTACTGTTATACTAGTTCGCCTTTGAAGGCTTTTTGAATTAAAGTTTCAAATAGTTCAACTGACTTTACATTGCCAATTTTATTCTTTTGTTCCAAAATTAAATTGATTCTTTCATTGAATAAATTTTGTAAATTAATTGGGGGACAAATTGTAGGTATCGAGTTACAAACAGTCTTGTTCATGTATGGAACAGTTGTAGAACTAGACATTTTGTACATATATTCTTTTTGATGGCTTAAATTATACATTAAAAACGTAGGGTTGATTTTTGTCTTGCATTGAAAAGCATGCAATTGTTGATTGATTACTATTTCTTGTGTATTAGTAGTTACTACACCAAGGTCACCGACACAAGTCATTATAACGCTATTTTTAGGTATAATCTTGGCACTCACGAATTCAATCTCATTTTTAGACAACCCGATTTTCTTTTTTGAATGACTTGTTTTGGACAAATGCATTAAATCTTCTGTTGTAACCCATGGGATGTTTCCAGTAAAAGACTTTGGTTTATCTCTCCCAGGAACTATACAGTCACAATAATTAATTACGGGCATTTTCTCCCAACCCTTCTCATTCTTCACAGGATCACCAAACATGTCAATAAAAATGGCTTGAGCCAGTTCATCGTACTTTTTTAGAAGCTCTTGGTCTTTGCGCCTTAATGCATCCGCAGCATCCAAAATTTCAGCTATGCGTTTTTGGGTGGCAAGAGGTGGGAGTGGGATTTCGAGATCTTTAACAATACCTAATGAAATGTTCTGTAAAGTTCCACCAACAGCCCTATCTAATAATTTAGTTTTTATTGTTTGGAACCAATATTTAAGGTATGAATAATCTAAAACGGTTTCATCAATTATTCTGATACCAAGTATAGCTTGATTGGTTGACATGTCAACTCCTGTAAAAGCCACTTTGCCGACAGAACCATACATTGCTAGTAGCAGCGTTCCCTTTTCAAAAATTCGATTGTTAATCGCATTTAACCCGTCTTTACTTATGCGCTCTTCTGTTGAATAAACAATTCCACCATCAGCAGCCTCAATGTCAGAAATTTTTGCCCAAGGAATATCTCCTGAATAGTATTCTTTAATACTCCTACTTGGAGTACCTCCACTATTCATCTTGCAAAGTTTTTCAAGTTTTACCGTTTTCCAACTCATGCCAACATTGCTTTTAATTGTTTCTACTTCCATGTTTCCATTTCCTTTTGAATAAATTTTTCCAGGTCTTCTTTCTTGGGTAGTTCTAACAAGTATTTCGATACAAAGAGTTGGTTGTCCATGCCAGCTGTGGCGTATTCTACCATTTTTTTTCCTTTTTCGGTGCATAGTAAAATCCCAATAGCAGGGTTGTCGTCCGGGCGTTTCACTTCTGCGTTGTAATACGCTACATACGTATTTAATTGAGCAAGGTATTCGTGTTTAAAAGCATCTACTTTCAGTTCAATAATCACATGGCATTTTAAAATGCGGTGGTAAAATACCAAGTCGGCAAAAAAGTATTCATCATCAATCAAAATGCGTTTTTGGCGGTATTCAAAGCAAAAGCCCAAGCCCAACTCTTGTATAAAATTTTGCAAATGATTGAGCAAGGCGGTTTCCAAGTCTTTTTCTTCTATAAGTCCATCACTTTTTAAGCCCAGAAAGTCAAAAGCATAAATATTTTTAATGGCATTTTGAGGCAGGTCGGGGGTAATTTTACTTAACAACTGTTCTTGTGCCAATTCTTGATTGGCAGATAATCCCACGCGCTCAAAGGCCAAAGTATGGATTTGGCGTTTGAGTTCACTTACCGACCAAGTTCCTTTAATACAGGCTATTTCATAATAGGTTCTTTTGAGTGTATCATCTATTTGCAACAGCAACTCAATGTGCGAGTAGGATAAACTATTGAGTATTTTATCGGCTGGCACCAGTAATTTATTTTCAGATTGTGGGGTTGCTATCCCCACTTTTTCTGCTACTTCTAATTGTGGGGATGCTATCCCCACAATTGCATTTGATTCATTATTCGATAAAAAATGAGTAAGAGGTGCAATTTCGCTTTGTAAATGAGGATATAGTTTGTAAAAGTCTTTAAAACGATATAAAGAGCGTCTGTCAATCCCTTTAATGTGGTTGAATTTTTTTGCAAGATCAGTAAATAGATTTTCGCCATATTGTGCTCTATCTTCACCGTTTAATTCAAACTCCACAATATAAAACCCTATCAGCCAATTTCTAACCGTAAGCGATACATTTATCGCCTTAACCGCTTGCTGTTGAAAGTGCAGATGCGTTTGCTCAATAACTGTAACCAAGGATTCAAAATTCAATGACTTGTTGCTCATGCCAGCATTGCTTTTAGTTGTTTCAATAAATCAGCACGCTCTCTGTCAAGTGTTTCAATCTGTTCAATAATAACCGTTGGCTTTTCGTACACCTTCTCTTCATAAACAACCTCTTTGTATCGGTTAATACTTAGGTCATATTTATTATCCTGAATTTCTTTAACAGGAACCATGAAGCTTTTTTCGGTGCGCTTACGCTTGGTTTCATCTTTCAGATTATGGAAACGATTAACGATGTCGGGAATATCGTTTGCTTCAATGGGGTTGCGCTTGTCATCCAAGCTATACCCATCGGCTTGCATATCGTAGAACCAAACATTGTCGGTTCCACCGCTATTAGTTTTGGTAAAAATCAAAACAGCCGTGCTTACTCCAGCATAAGGTTTAAAAACTCCACTTGGCATACTGATCACCGCTTGCAACTTTTGGTTATCAATAATCTCTTTACGAATTTGTTGGTGAGCTTTACTGCTACCAAACAATACACCATCAGGAATAATTACCGCAGCTCGTCCACCCAGTTTCAATCCTTTAAGAATAAGGGCTAAAAACAATAGCTCAGTCTTTTTACTGTCCACCACACTCAAAATTTTTCCATCAACCGCTTCACGATCTAGGCTTCCTTTAAATGGGGGATTTGCCAATACCAATGTGGCTTTCTCAGTAAAACTGGTATTGGCTTCACTCAAAGCATCCACATCAATTAATTGCGGATTCTCAATACCATGTAGAATTAAGTTCATCGCACCAATACGAATCATCGTTGGATCGAACTCCATTCCCATGAACATCTTGTTTTGAAAATGCTCCTGCACCTTGGCATCAAACAATTCTTTTTCATAGTGCTCCCGAATATATTCGCTTGAACCCACTAAAAACCCAGAGCTTCCTGCGCTCGGATCACATATCACGTCTTCAATAGTCGGTTGAACCATATCAATCATCATACGGATAATATGACGTGGGGTGCGGAACTGTCCGTTTTGTCCGGCTGAGGCTATCTTACCCAATAGGTATTCATATACATCGCCCTTGGTATCTCTGTCTTGCATGGGGATGTGTGAAATCATCTCTACCACCTGCGCCAATAAACGTGGGGTAGGAATCATAAAGGTTGCACCCTTCATGAACTTTGAAAACGATGCACTTTTACTACCCACATTTTTTAAAAAGTCAAACACACCATCCTGTTTGGTAAACAGTTTATGCATCACCTCTGGATCCATGTTTTTAAAACGGCTCCAGCGTAATTCCTGGTTAGACTCATCATAGATAGGTTCCTCGATAGGCTTCTTTAATAAGTTTGCCTTTTGCTCTTTAGCGGTTTGCAATTCATCCAACCTGCGTATAAAAAGCAAATAGGTCATTTGCTCAATAACGGTTAATGGGTTCGATAGTCCGCCTGTCCAAAAGGCTTCCCAAACTTTATCTATCTGCGATTTTAATTCTCCTGTGATCATAAACTATAAGCTTTACAGCACTTATGCGTAAAGATATATGATATGAAATCATTAAAGAAGAGTAATAGTTAAGAGCCTAAATGGTGGCTGTATAATAAAAGCGATGGTGAGAAAACTAAACAGCTGCAAGTCTATTCTGTTTTTTTAATTGCTCAACATTTTTAAGCATATCAAAAACATTATTTGTTTCTTTTTTTAGTTTAGCCGCTAAGAAGAGAATACCCGCAAAACTAATTATTCCACCTACAATATATGAAGTTGGAATTTTAGCCGGTACATTTCTGATTACTACAGTTTCTTTTGTCTTACTGGCTTCGATAAGCTCCTTATTAGTTAAGCTTTTTATTTCAAATTTTCTTGTTATCATAGTGGTTGTATGAATAATTTATTATCTGGAAAAATGATTAGTGAAATATCTAGATAATGATAAACTTTCTGTCCGGTTGTGGTAGTTGCAACTCCTGATACGGTTGACATTTTAAATGAATATTTATCTAGCTCCTCAATAGTAGTATATCGGCTTTGCACATTACCTAGCAGGTGTTTTAGTATTCTTCTATTGCCTAATAATACTTTATTATTTTGCGTAACTAACCTGTAGTTAAATAGATTTATTTTATTATGATAAGCATTTTTACAAAAGTTTTTTGAGCCATGTTTATCCGGGCAAAATTTGGCGTCTGCCCTGGCCATAAGAGGTAGCTGTTCATTGCAATGGAGGCATTTTTTGGTGTTCATATGTTACATCCTCCTTTATTTGACCTATAGACTGCTTGGTCAACTTCGTTTAGATCAAGAAATATCCTTCCCCCGAATCGGTAAGAAACCAGTAATCCTTGAGATATCCAATTCTCTACAGTACGTAAGCTGCATTTAAGGTGTTGTGCCACATCTTTTTTGGTGGCCCAAATACGTTGAGTATTATTTTCTTTCATTTCCCGAACTTTGCTGGCGAAATTAATCCACTTGGACGGGCCTCAAAATGACAAAAAAAGAGTCATGGCAAAAAAACGTTATTCGTACTTTTGTTTAGCACGATTAATTATTTCTATAGTACCCTGATGAAGAAAAGTTTCTTCACTTTTTTCACGGTACTTATATAGTATCTTGTCTATATCTTGATTATAGCCATTTTTTTCAATTCCGAATAATGCACTTAACTCTTTGATTAGAGTTGTTTTGTTTAAAATAGAACCATCTTTCATTTTTAAAGAATTTGTACTGATTAAAAACAATATCAACTCGCTAAAATCTACTTTACTTCTCTGCCATATAAAAGATGCATTTGCCTTACTAATAGCTACTCTGGCACAGTAAAGAATTTCATCGGTAACTATTTCTTTGAGAGATTCAAAAAACTTTTGTAAAATTTCATGACAGATCATAATTTGTTTTTGTAAATCGGGGTTGAGATCCTCAAATAATTTCAGTTGAGATGGTTGATTATCCTGTAAATCAATTTTACTAATAATTAAAACATTTTGATAACTAGGAGAAACATCTAATAGTATATTCTTTAATAGTTGCTTGCAAGTCTCTAAATGTTCTACATAATTAAAGGTGTTAGTTTCATTAATGCTCAAGTATTGTAGATGCTCTTGAAATTCTATTTGAAACTTAGATACAATATCTCTAAGATGAACATCGTTTTTCCATTTGTTTTGCAGATATTCTATGTTGCCATTTAATTCATCTTTAAATAATTCATAGTTAGCAAGATGTACTTCATCTCTAAATATTTTAATGTTTTCAGCAGGCAACTGTTTAGAATCGTATAAAAGTATATTTTCCATGAAAGAGAGTTTTATTGGGTTAAAATTAGTTTACAATCCTAAAGGTATTTGTTATGAAAGAAATAATCTATTATTTTTAGGTCGTGTTCATTGAAGTGTGCGCAAATTAGTGCGCAGATTTTTTAAAAGCATACAGAAGCTAATGTTTAAAAGGGATAGGGAAAAGGGTTCACTTTCCTCTCTCTCCGCTGGTAGTTTTTGCAATTTTGCGAAAAGAAGCTACAAAGCCCGAAAACATTAGTGTTTTTGGGCTTTTTTTGTTTTAGAGGATTTTCCCGAAAAACGCAAAAAAGTGCAATTAAATGCAACTTTTTGTGCGCAGATTTTTTGTGTACTTTAAAATAATTTATTATTCGAGCAGCCGTATTTACTATTACCGCCAATTATTTTATCAACCTCAAAACTTTTGAAAGGGCAAAGCCCGATATAATATGCCATACACCCCACCACGCAGCAATTAGTGCCATATTGCTGTTGCCATTAAAGTAGCTGAATATCAATATTAAACCTAAGCCCGAGTTTTGAATGCCCGTTTCTACCGTTATGGTTTTTTTATCTTCAACCGGCACCCCAAATAATATTGCCGTAGCAAAACCAGTAGCAAATGCCAATGCATTATGCAGCAAAACAATTAGAAAAATATTTTCAATTTCGGCTATAAAAACTTTATAGTTTGAAACAAATGCTACAGCTACAAATGCTAAAAATATTAGCATAGAAAGCAGTTTGGCAGGTTTTTCAATATAACCCGCCCATTTCGGGAAATATTCTTTTAGTAACAATCCTGCGAATAATGGTATGGCTATAAGTGTAGCAATGCTTTTTACCATACTAAACATGCTTAGCTGTATGGCATTTTCTTGCATAGTATTGCCGGCATACCATTCAGCATAAAAAGAAAAATTAAATGGGGTAAATATTACGGCCAATAGTGTAGCAGCACTGGTAAGTGTAATAGAGAGGGCGGTATTTCCATTCGATAAAAATGTTACATAGTTTGAAATGTTACCCCCCGGACAAGCTGCAACCAGCAACATACCTAATGCAAAACCTTCGTTTGGTTTTAATATTAAAATCAATAAAAAAGTAACCAGCGGTAAAAAAATAAATTGCGATAACAAGCCTGCTATAACCGATTTTGGGCGCGTTATTAATTCGCTGAAATCTTTTCGGTTTATGCTTAGCGCAATGCTAAACATAATAAAGCCCAGCGCAAAGTTTAATAATACCAAACCATCTTCAGAAAATTGAACCATATTGGTAGTGCCCGGTAAAAAGATTAATGATTGGCTGCCCAGCAAACATATATTTCGCGGGCACCTTTATAAGGCATTCTTCCATGAGAAGTGCTGAAATTATCAATTGCCAGTACATCGCCTTTTTGCCATGGAAAAAACTGCATATTGTTCCATATAGTTTGTTGCAAATACTCTACATAGCTTGTAGGTATTTCGCTGCCATCGTTAAATACTGAATGTGTTCCGAGTGAAAGAGTAGGTACTGAAATTTTCTTAGTAAAAGTTAAGAAAGAGGTTAATGCTGAATAAAAAGAGGCGCTTAATGTTTTCTGGCGTTTAGCGATGTGGCTGTATTCTATTGCTGCTGCATCGCGATGAAAAACCTGTGTGTGATTAAACCATACCCCTTCATGGGTAACCGGGTGTTTTATAAAAGCTTCTTGTTTGTTAAATAGCCTTAGCTTGTCATTTTCAAGCCATTCAAAATCAATTTCATATTCGTTGCAGGTAGCTTCCACTTTAGATTTGTCGGTAGTATTAAAAACTTCGTCCCACCGTTTTAGTTTCCATAAATCAAATTTGGCTTTTGCATTTGGGCCGTCATAATTTCTTATAGTTTTTACCCCTTTTTTTTCAAAAGCAGTTCTCACTTCATTATCCAGTTGTGCATATACTTTTCTGAAATCGCAAACAGGTGTTTCGCCATTTACAGCAGGAGCAACATGGCAATAGAAAAATAATTTTCTTGGTGGAAATTTAAGAAAACTCATTTCACAGTGCTGTGGAATAGGGTAGAAGTGGGGCAATTCGCTTGCTGAAAAAGTGTATTTGGTAATGCTGTTTCGTGGCGAGGTACCTAAATAGTTGTTTTTTAATTCATCGTCAATTTCGTGCGATATATCCTCAAAATCCTGTGCAGTTTGTACATCAAAATTTCTGAACAGTAATGCGCCATGTTTAGTAAGCAATTGTTGCAGTTGCTCTTTATTATTCTGAATATATTGTTTTAAAGAATCTTTTGTGGCAATAGTTTCTGCTTCAATTACCAACAAACCATCGGTATTTTTTTCTGAAAGTGGTTTTTGATGTATCTGTTTCATTTTTGAAAATTAATAAATTGAATTTAGCTAAAATAAAACTGCCTCTTATTACAAGAGGCAGTTTGTAAGTGTTTTCTACAGATTATAATCTTTTTACTCTGTTTAGCTTTTCTTCAACTTTTGTAATTAGTTCCTTTTGTTTTGAAATAGCAGTGTTTTTAGCATTAATATCGCTCTTTATATTGGCTAAATTTCTTTCAGAATTTTTTATGCTCGATTCGCTTTTAATAATATCCTTTCTGGAATTATCTTGCTCTTTTATAAGACTTTTCTTATCGCCTTCCAAATCTTTCAGCAACTTATCTTGAAGCTTTTTTTCTTCAGCATTCAGATTAACGCCTATCATTTTTTCTTTTTGAGCAGTAATTTCTTTTTGCTTTAAATCCTGTTCATTTTTCTTCACTTTTATTAGGTCTTCAGCCTTCTCAATTTCTCTTTTTTCTTTATCAATGCTTTTCAATTCTTTATCTTCTTCTTTATGTAAACTTTCAAGTTCCTTTTCTAAGTCTTTCAATACTTTTTGTTCTAGTTCCAGTTCAGCCTGAACAGCATTGGTATAGGCCAATTTTCCAAAATCATACAAAAAAGTTTTAGCTGAAACGGCTACTGTAGGGTTGTTTTCAGAACTAACAAAAACATCATCTATTTGATAAAACACGCTAATCACAGCGCCTACAGTAGTTTCCTGAAATCTTGAATATATATTTATTGAACGGTCGGTAATGCTGTTTACAATTACGCCAAGTAAATAAATTTCACCTTTTTCATTAATAACTTTTGCTTTGGTTTTATCTTTTAAATAGCCCGACCATGATTTTTGTAAATCTTCAGATTTTGTTTGCGGAATTTCAAGCGTAAAAGCATTATTACTGCCCTTGCTCATAGGGCGCACACCTTCTTGAATTTTTAAAGTTTCCTGTGCTAAACCTGTTGAAGAGATAAATATTGAAACAAGTAACAAAATGTGGTTTATAGATTTCATAGCTAAAATTTAGGTTATAAAAATGGGGGCTAATTATTTTTGGTTATTAGAGCATTTGGTTTTTAATATTTCTTCTGCTAAAGGAAAATCATGTTCTTTAGATTTGGCCCAGTCCATACAAGCACCTTCCTTATCTAATATGAGCCATTTTTTATTTCCCCGCTGAAAATAGAATATGCCATTATCGGGCTGTAAGCTTATGGCTTTATCAAAATCAGAAAAGCCCTTTTCATTTTGTTTCATTTCAAAATATAAAATACCTCTGTTATAGTAAGCTTCTGCATAATCTTTTTTTAAGGCAATAGCTTTCGAAAATTCTTTTAATGCTGCTTCATATTCATTGTTCTGGCTAAGTTCAAGACCTTTTTTAAAAAATATTTCAGCAGCATTGGGTATTTGCTGCTCTTGAATGAATAATAGTAATACTATGGCAAGAAATTTCATTTATTTTGTAATAACAAATTCAAATATAAGCTACATGGATGCTTTTCCAAAATGGTTAATAATATTAGTGTTAACAGTACTAGGTTTGTTTGGGCTTTGGTATTTCTCAAACATTGTTATTTGCATTGTTTTAGCTGGCTTGCTTTCGCTTATTACGAAGCCAATTTTTAATTTTTTCAGAAAAATAAAATTAGGAAGATTTCAAATGCCCGCATCTACTGCATCGGTATTAACCATACTAAGTTATTTAGGTTTTTTTCTTATGCTATTTGCGTTGCTGGTACCATTAATAATACAACAGGGAAATGCAATAAGTAATATAGACTTAGATAAAGTAATAAATGACCTGAGAGGGCCAATTACACAATTTGAAAATTTGCTTTTTAAATATAACCTTCTGCAAGAAGGCTCTCAATCACTTAAAACCTATGTTCAGGAATATTTAACAAAACTGATAAGTGTTGTCGATATATCGGTATTTCTGGGAAATATTTTTGAAGTGGCAGGCAATTTCTTTTTTTATACCTTATCAACATTGTTTATTCTATTCTTTTTTCTAAAAGATGAAAAGCTTTTTTTAAATATCATTACCTTTTTTACTCCGGGAAACCAAGAAGCCAAGATAGCTTCTACTTTTGAAAAAGTTAGAGATATGCTTTTCAGATATTTTGTAGCATTGGTTTTTCAAGTTATGTTAATTTCAGTTTATGTTACTATGTTTCTTTATTTTTTTGATATTCAAAACGCTTTGCTTATTGGCTTGCTTGCCGGCCTGCTTAATCTTGTGCCATACGTAGGTCCTGCTATTGGGCTTATAGTAGCACTTATTTTAGGAACTATTTCTCATTTACATACGGGTGAATATTCAGAGATATTTAATTTATTATTGAAAATTACGGGTGTATTTATATCTATGCAGTTTTTAGATAATAACTTTCTACAACCATATATTTTTTCTAAGAGCACCAATGCACATCCTTTAGAAATATTTATTGTAATAATAGTTGCAGCAACTATTGCAGGTATTACTGGTATGGTAATAGCAGTTCCTGCCTATACAATTTTAAGAATTATTGCTGCTGAGTTTTTTGGTCATATTCCTTTCATTCAAAAACTTACCGATAAACATCATTAGATGCATAAACAAAACTTAAAATGCCCGATAAAGTAAGAATTGATAAATGGCTTCATGCCGTAAGACTATATAAGTCGCGTACTAACGCTACAGATGCTTGCGATGGAGGAAAAGTAAAAATTAATGGTGTAGCTGTTAAGCCCTCAAGGCTTATAGAAATAGGAGAAACGATTGTTTTAAAAAAGCGTTCAAGCACTTTTACTTACAAGGTTTTAAAATTAATTGAAAAGCGTGTTGGTGCTCCTGTTGCACAACTATGCTATGAAGACTTAACACCTATTGAAGAAAAACAAAAACAAGCTTTACCCTCAGCGTTTATTGGTTTTGAAAGCAGAGCAAAAGGTGAAGGTAGGCCCACAAAAAGAAACAGAAGAGAGATAGATTTATTAAAACAAGCAACTGAAGACTGGTGGGAAAACTGGGAAGAAGAGGAATAAAAGGTCATAGTTATTCTTCAACTATTACATAAAGTAACTCATCATCTTTTTTCATATAAAATTTTTCCCGGGCAAATTTCTCTAGATTTTCATTATGTTCGAAAATGGCTTTTTGTATTTGCTTAGTATTTTGTAGTTCTTGTTTGTAATACTCTTGCTGTTCTTCTAGTCTTGATAATTCGAGTTTCATTTTAATAGCTGAAATAAAATCATTTCTATCAAAAAAAAGCATCCAAATAATAAACAGCAAAATGGTAATTGTATATCTGTTTTTAATATAAGAAGGTAATTTGCCTAATAATATTTGAAATTTCCTTTTCAAGTAATTTTTTTCTAATTCGCAAATGTAAAAACCTTATTGAATATTTATTAACCTTCAGTAGTTTATTTACACACTAGTAAGAGTTAACCTTATATAAACTACTACACTATTTGCAACTACATTTTCGTATTTCAAAAAGGTAGCATTACCTTTGCCCAACATCGTTTTTAACACTACTATGGAAGATGGTCGAAATTTTCAAAAAAATAAATGGAGAGCTTGTAAAAATTGAGCAGCCCGAAAAGGATTGCTGGATTAATATTTATCCTCCGTTTAGTCATGAAAATTTAGAATCTATCAGTACCCAATTTAACATTCCTCTAGATTACCTTACCGATTCATTAGACGTTGATGAAAGAACCCGTTTTGAACAGGAAGGAGAAATTAAACTAATTGTAATAAATACGCCTATTATTAACGAAGAAGATTTGTTAATTGAAAACAGCGCGCTGTATATTACGATCCCGATTGGTATTATTGTGTTACGCGATATGATTTTGACTATAAGTCCTTATCATAATCCGGTAATAGATTGCTTTATAAATAAACGCGTTAAATATTTCGACCCAGCAAACAAAGGTCATTTTATCGTTAAAATATTCGATAGAAACGTATTTTATTTTTTACATTACCTAAAGCAGATTAACAATAAGAGAAATTTATATGAAGAAGAATTATTTAATTCTTCAAGAAATAAAGAGCTTTCGCAATTAATGAATCTGCAAAAAAGCTTGGTTTATTTTGTTACTGACTTACGTTCGAATGAGCTGACTATGATGAAAATTCAGCGAACAAATTTCCTTGAGTTAAAAGAGCAGCCTGAAGTAAGTGATTTTCTTGAAGACGTAATAGTAGATAATAGTCAGGCATTAGAAATGAGTAATATTTATACAAACATTTTGAATGGCACTATGGATGCCTTTGCCTCAATTATTTCTAATAACCTGAATATGGTAATGAAGCGATTAACCTCTTTTACCATATTACTAATGGTGCCAAATATTTTTGCAGGTTTTTATGGTATGAATGTAGTTTTGCCTGCACAAGATAAACCCTGGGCTTTTGCTTTAATATTCTTTCTTTCATTGGGCATATCGGGTGGCGCAGCATTGTATTTTTACAGAAAAAAATGGTTTTAATAATTTTTATACAATACCTTTTTAATTCTTTTTTAATATGAAAACTTCTGAAATAGTAATAAAAGTAACCTTAGACAATAAAAACCTTCCGGAAAAAATTGAATGGAAAGCAACTGATTTAAATGAAGAACAGTGGAATGAATCAAAAAGCATTATGCTTTCTCTTTGGGATCATTTAGAAAATAATACCATGAGAATTGATTTGTGGACTAAAGATTTTAAAGTAGATGAAATGGATCAGCACTTTTTTCAAACATTAATTACACTCTCTGAAACCTATAAAAGAGCCACAAATAATAATTTCATTGTTGAAGAAATGAAGACATTTTGTAATAAAATGGCTAAGAAGATTTCTGAGGAAGCTAATAAGAAATAAAGTAAGTTGACTTAAATAATAAAGTTGCTTCAGTAAAAAAAATAAAAAATCGAGAGAACTAGTTTTTTCCTTGTTTAATCATATCTTCCACACCTTTTATAAAGGCATTCACATCGGGCATATATCCTGTTTTCCCAAGACCGTTAATATTAAACTGATTGGTTTTAGCATCTTTATTTAAATGAAACACCCAAACTGTTGGGTAACCCGTTACGCCAAAAGCCTGTTGTAAACCAGCATTTTGTTGCTGGATATTTTCAGGCAATTGCTTTCTTCTTGGGAAATCTAATTCAAGTAATACAACGTTTTTTGCTGCCCATTGCTTAAACTCGGGTTTGCTGAAAACATCATTGGTTAATCTTATGCACCATCCACACCAATCGCTACCGGTAAAATTTGCCATAATTGGTTTGCCTGTTTTCTTAGAAATTTCATAAGCTTCATCTACACTTACAAGCCAACCCTCGTTATGCGCTTTATAGGTTTTATCAGCTTGTGCAAAAAGAGAAAAAGTAATTACTAATGTGAATAAAACAGAGATGATTTTTTTCATAATAAAAAGTTTGATTTTGCTTTTGCAAATACCGTGCTAAAATAATGCATTCGTGTCATTATACTTAAAAATGTTGTTTTTGTTACATTTCAGTAAGATGATTATTAACGCTTTTTAAGGTTTTACACCTATTCAGAAATACCATCAACTACATAGTAACTATAGTATTTTTTTTTCGTAAGAAATAATAGTTGTCGCAAGCAGCTAAATCCCACACGATGGAACATTTTTACAAAAAAATCAAAAAATCACTGACCCAAGGATATATCACTCCATCTTTGGTGGTAATAGTAATGATATGCTTTGCAAGCTTCAGATTGTCGGCTCAATCAGGTTTATGCGATGCTGGTGTACCTTTTTACCAAGTTGATTTAAGTCATAATTCTTCGGCCACTTTTATTTCGCCAAGCGATTCCAGAGCAAATAACTGCTGTGGTACTTCATTTCCCGACAGATGTGTCGAGTTCGAAATTTATTTACACCCATCTTCCACAGGAATTAAGTTTGATATTTATTCGGGCGCAGTACCCCCGGGGGCAATGTATTACCAGATTAATTGCGGACCTGAAATTCCCGTTGGTCAGTCGGTTTGTTTGGCAGGGCAAGGCCCGCATGTACTTACTTTTTGTAAACCCGGCAACAATCCTAATGCCTACTTCATAGAAGCTATTCCTGCTGAATATGAAATTAGAGATACGATAACCAGAGTAAACTGTTCTGTTCCTTTAATGGGTAAGGGGTTGAGCCCTGCTACAGCTATTTGGAAAGATATAACAGGCGGAGGAATTTATGATTCTTTACTTTCTTGTATTTCTGGTTGCAATGAAACTGTTTTTACGCCTGTTGCTGGTGTGCCATCACAAATTCAATATGAAGTATGTGGTTCTGTTTTAGATACAGTTTGTAATAATTATTATCCTATTTGCGATACGGTAACCGTTGGTATTTATTCTGAAATTGAAATTAACATCGCTCCTATACATAGATATTGCCAAACATCAGGTGGAGTATTATTAAGCCCAACTATTACGGGTGGTACGGGGAATTATACGTATCAATGGACAAATACTTTGGGAAATATTGTGTCAAATACTTCAGCATTTTTTGCTTCAAAAGGAATTTATATGCTGAATGTTAATGATGATTTTCAGCATTGCCCTCCACAAAGTGTTTCAATAATAGTTATAGAAGATTTACCTGCTGTAGTAGATGCCGGAAATGATGCTATGCTTTGTTCAACTACTACTTCGATATCTTTATTAGGAATTGTAGAATATGCGCCCTCAGGAATATGGAGTGGAGGCAGCGCACCTTTAAATTATTCAAATACTACCTTAAATAACGAATATAATATTACCCAACAAGATATTAATACTGGTAGCGTTCAGTTTATTTTAAGGTCTGTTGGTGATACAGTTTGTCCTGCGGTGAGAGATACTGTGGTTTATACAATTTTATCCCCTTTACTTGTTCAAGCATACGTAAATCAAATAAGCTGTAATGCTACTAATGATGCAAATATTACACTTACTGTTTCAGGTGGTGCTGCGCCTTATGAATATTCAATAGATGGAATTAATTTTCAAACATCTAATTTATTTACCAATCTTGGAGAAGGCAATTACACTATTACAGTTCGTGATGTTGCCGGGTGCGAAACCACAGTTTCAGCCGTTATAAATTCACCTTTGAGTATGAACGCCAATATTAATGTAAATGCTCCTGTTTGTGTTGGAAATACTATTGAACTTACTGCTTTTGCTAATGGTGCTACTAATTATACTTGGAGTGGACCAAATGGTTTTTCTGCTAATGGAAACAATGTAACCAGAAGTAATGCATCAATATTGCATTCGGGCTTATACAATGTTACCATTAGTAATAGTAACTGTACTTTAACAGAAAATATTCATGTTAATATATTGCCTTCACCAATAGCAAAAGCAGGCAACGATACTTCCGTGTGTGCAGGAAATTTTGTGACTATAGGTGGAAACCCCACTGCTATAAATGGTCAGACACCTTATTCTTATCAATGGCAACCATTAACAGGATTGAATAACGGCAATATATCTAATCCGGTGGTAGTAGTTACCCAATCAGCAAATTATAGTGTATTGGTTACAGATGCAAATGGTTGTAGCGCTACCGATACAGTAGTAGTTATTTTAGGAAGATGCGATGAAATATGTACTTCTGCTAAAGGCCCTAATATGCTAGGCGCAATAGGCTCTTTTTCTGAACCTTACATGCAGCCCAATACCGCAGCCGCTAATTGTTTAAGAAATGGTTTGAATACTTTTTCGCAGGTAAATAATATAGCTTTACCAAAACCACAACAAACTACTTATACTTATACCGCAGCTAGTGGTGGTTTGTTTCCTGAAGGCAGGTACACTTTTGTAAAAAACCTGGGCGATAGCACGGGTGCTTCTTGTTTTCATACGCGCTTTCATGCAGTTGACCATACTGGAGATGGAGGTTATTTCATGGCTGTAAATGGCTCGCCAGATTTAGCCCAATATGGAAATACCTTTTTCAGATTAGATTCTATTCCGGTTTGCCCCAATACCAATTATGAGTTTTCTGCTTTTGTTACCAATATTTTATCGGGTTTATATAATCAACCATCTCATCAATTTCCAAACATAAGTTTCTATATTAATAATGTTATTGTTGCAACTTCCGGTCCTATTCCAAACAATCCTGGTCAAGTATTAAACGATTGGCTGAAAGAAGGAGGCGTATGGAATTCTGGTAATGCCAATTATGCCAATATTAGAATAGATAATGCTACGGTTATTGCTACCGGAAATGATTTGGGGATAGATGATATAGTATTTAGCGTTTGCGGTCCAATAATTATCGATAACAATCCTAATAGGGCCATATGTGTTGGCGAAAATTTTACGATTACACAAAACATCAACTCAACCGGAACTACAGATTATTCGTTTTATAAATGGCAGTTAAGCACCGATAATGGCAACACATGGAATGATGCTTCTGGTGTAATAGGAGAAAGTCAATCGCCTACCATTTACAATGCAACATTTGGCCCTTTAACAGCTACTTTAGCAATGGATGGAAACCAATATAGAGTTATGGTTTCAAACGATTCATTAAGTTTAATAAACAATAATAGCTACTGCTATGCCATCGGACCACCATCGTTAGTAAGTGTGCGCCCTTCGCCCAATGCTTTTGCTGGAAACAATGCTGCTATTTGTATTGGCGATAGTGTAACATTAGGGGCAACTACGGTAGCAACAGGCGGAACTGCACCTTACCAATTTCTATGGAATAACAGCACTACTTTAAACAATAGCCAGCTTTCTAACCCATTAGCAATACCTATTAACAATACACAATACACAGTTACCGTTACAGATGCAACAGGCTGTACTGCAACAGATGATTTGTTAATTACAGTTTCCAATCCTCAAATTACAAATGCTACTTTACTGAATATTTCATGTTTTGGTAATCAAGATGGTACTATATCTATTATAGTTGAAGAAGGTGTTGCACCCTATACATATATTTGGAGCAATGGAAGTAATTCCCCAAATATTTCTAATCTTTCTGTGGGAACTTACAATGTTAGTATTACCGATGCAATTGGTTGTACAGTCAGCGATGATTATATATTAACAGAGCCAACGGCTTTAAATATTAGTTTCAGTAAAACAGATATAAGCTGTAGTGGTGGGAATAATGGCACTATAAATACACAAGTTTCTGGCGCAACACCTCCTTATAGTTTCAACTGGAGCGATGGAAATATTTTGCCAAATAGAAGTCAGCTATCTGCTGGTAATTATATGGCAACTGTTACCGATGCAAACGGCTGTAGTGAAATAATCTCTATTCAACTTACTGAGCCAGATCCAATCATTATTTCTGATACTGTTCAACATGTTACTTGTTTTGGAGGAAATAATGGAAGTGCTAATGTAGTAGCAATAGGAGGAATTATGCCTTATACTTACAGCTGGTCTAATGGAGCGAATGGAAATCAAAATGATAGTTTATTAGCAGGGGTTTATACCATTACAGTTTCCGATGCTAATAATTGTAGTGAAGCAAAAGATATTACAATTACGCAACCCGATGCTTTATTGTTTACTTTCAATGTATCAGAAGTAAGTTGTTATGGTGGAAGTGATGGAAGTGTACAAACTTCTGTGTATGGCGGAATTGCACCCTATACTTATTTATGGAGTAATGGTTCAATCTCTAATAATATTTCAGGATTATCAGCTTCTACTTACCAATTGTCTGTAACTGATAATAATGCTTGTGTGTCTGACTCTATAGTTACTATTCAACAACCTGATTCTATAAGTATTCATACTATTATAGAAAATGTATTGTGTCATGGAGGAAGTGATGGTTCTATTCGTGCGAATGCTTCAGGTGGCACAGCACCTTATACTTATGCGTGGTCTAACAATTGGTTTTTTGAATTCAATAGAAATATTTCTGAAGGAAACTATATTCTTACAATTACTGATGCCAATAATTGTATTAAAACAGAAAGTTATTATGTGTCACAACCTTCACCACTTGATTTACAAATAAGTGGTACTGAATTAATTTGTATTAATGCAACTAACGGACAAATTACTGCTCAAGCTTCTGGTGGCAAACCGAGCTATCAATTTATTTGGAATAATGGTAATCAGTCTTCACAAATAAGTAATCTTGGCATGGGCATATATGAAGTAACTGTTACAGACGCCAACAATTGTAGTATTCAATCCAACTTTACGATAGATGAATATCAGTATGATGCCAATATTCAAGCGAATGATAATGAAGTTTGTGTGGGAGATAGTGCTACTTTCAATGTAAATGCTATAGGCTCAACAATTCAAACTTATTTCTGGATGTTTAATGATGATGGCTTTACTTCAATGTTGCCCGAAGTAACAAAAGATTTTAATAATGTAGGAAACCATAGTGCTTCGGTTAGCTTGCAGTTTACCAACGGTTGTTTTATGAATGCAACATTACCCATTATTGTGAATGGATTGCCCAATGTAGATGCTGGAAACGATGTGTTTATTTGCCCAGGAAATAATACCATGCTCGAAGCCAAGGGTGCAGCAAATTATACTTGGAATTCATCAGCAGATTTTATTCAGATTACAGATGCATTAATTCGTACATCTCCTGAAACAAACAGCATTTATTATGTTATGGGAACAGACTCTAATGGCTGTGTAAACAATGATAGCGTAAGGGTTTTATTACATACTATTTTACCTTTGGAAATTAGTAACGATACTTTGCTTTGTTCTGGAACTTCTACTTTAATAAAAGCTGAAGGTGCAGTTTCTTATCAATGGAATAATGAAATATATCTAAGTTGCGATACTTGCAACGAAACAATCGCATTTGCAGATACTACAACCGTTTTTGTAGTAAACGCAATAGATGTAAATGGCTGCCCTGTGAGCGATTCTGTAAAAGTATTTATCGTACCAATGCCTGCTGGGATACTTACACAAAGTTTTTCTACTTGTGAAAATTCAGAAGTAAGCCTAAGGGCTTTCCCTCAATCAAATACCGAATACTATTGGCAACCCGATAGTTTGGTTAATAATCCTAACAATCCTAATGTAAAAGTAAATCCAAAAGAAACGACCACATTTATTTTAACGAGTACTACCAATTTTGGTTGTAGCAGAGTAGATAGTATTACTGTAACTGTATTACCAAAGCCTTTATTGAATATAGAAGATACGGTTAAATATTGCTCAGGTGAAAGTTATTTCATTCAATTGGATTCTACATTGAATTATATTTGGCAACCTTCAGAAGGGTTAAGTTGTAGCAACTGCCCAAACCCTGTGATTTCAGCAAATAACAGTAGATTTTATGTGGTTTCCTATGCTGCTGCAAATGGCTGTAATTTTTCCGATACCATAGTACTCAATGTATTTCCATTGCCTGAAATAGAAATAGGTACTTCCAGAAAAATTTGTAATGGAGATATTGTGAATATTACAGCAGACGCGCCCACAGCTACCAATATTCTTTGGTTTCCAAATGAAGGTTTAAGTAATATAAATACAAGAATAGTGCAGGCTTCACCAAGCCAAAATACCTTATATACTGCAAGTATTACAGACTCCAATGGTTGTGTTAATACCGATTCAGTTTATATAGAAGTGTTTAATAAAGTTCAGTTTCATTTAGATTCTATACTTCAAGTATGTAAAGGAGAAATGGTTACTTTAACACCTGTAATTTCTGCATCTAATGATTCACATATACATTATCAATGGCTTCCTGAAAGCAGATTTGACGATGCACATGCTACTTCTCAAGATTTGTTACCGCGCTTTTCAGAAAGCTATCAATTGATAATTTCAAGTGGAAATTGTATTCCTGATACCCAATCGTTTTACATTAACGTGTTACAAGGACCTAGTGTAGCATTAACAGCACCTGAATATGTAATTGCAAATGAAGTATTCAATGTTACAGCGGAAGCTCAAGGTGCTGAAACCTATCATTGGCAGTACGACACCATTAGTACAGTTTCTGAAAATTCGGAAATTACTACAAGCATTATTCAGCCCACTGTGTTTGCTGTAAAAGTTACCGATGAAAACAATTGCAGTGCTACCCAATTCAGAATGGTAAAGGTTATTGACCATTGTGGCGATAATATTTTTGTTCCTAATGCATTTTCGCCCAATGGTGATGAAATAAACGATAAGCTATGTATTCGCTCCTTAGAATTAGAGGGTATAAAAATTTTCAGAGTATTCAATCGTTGGGGTGAGCTGGTTTTTGAAACTACCGATTTAGATAAATGTTGGGATGGTTATTATAAAGGCAAAATTGTAAATGCCGATGTGTATGTTTATTATGCAGAAGGAATTTGTACCAATGGGCAAAGCAAGCTGATAAAAGGAAATGTAACGGTGTTGAGGTAAATCTTATTATTCAAGTTTTTATATTTACGGATTATCAACCTTTTCGGAATGAAACTTCACACAATAGATACCGGATTTTTTAAACTCGATGGTGGTGCTATGTTTGGCGTAGTGCCAAAATCAATCTGGCACAAATTAAATCCTGCCGATAATAACAATATGTGTACATGGGCAATGCGTTGTATGCTTATAGAAACGGGTAATAAATTAGTTTTAATTGATACAGGTATTGGTAATAAACAAGACGATAAGTTTTTCAGCTATTATTATCTGCATGGTGAAAATACTCTCGAAAAATCCTTAAACGCTTTAGGTTTTAAAAATGAAGATATTACAGATGTTATACTTACTCATCTGCATTTCGACCATGTTGGTGGGGCAGTAGAAAGAAATAAAGAAGGCAGGCTGTTGCCGACCTTTAAAAACGCAACTTACTGGAGCCATGAAAGCCATTGGCAGTGGGCAATATACCCTAACGATCGTGAAAAAGCTTCATTTCTGAAAGAGAATTTTATGCCACTACAAGAAAATGGTCAGCTAAATTTTCTTACACATAACACCAATCTTTTTGAAGGCTTCTCATTTGAATTATCAGATGGACATACCGAGTCTATGATTATTCCGATTATAGAATGTAACGGAAATAAAATTGCCTACATGGCCGATTTAATTCCGTCTGCTGCTCATATTCCGATTCCTTACGTGATGGGTTATGATGTGCGCCCACTTGATACTATGAAAGAAAAAAAGTCCTTTTTACAAAATGCATTAGATAACAACTTCATATTATTTTTTGAACACGACCCCAAGACTGAATGTGTTAGTTTGCAACAAACTGAAAAGGGTATCAGGCAAAAAGAGGCTTTCAAATTATCAGAAATATGATATTGGCAGAAATAAGATAAACCTCTATATTTGCACTCCCTTAGAAAAGAAAGAGGTTCTTTATTTCATGGCGTGGTAGCTCAGCTGGTTAGAGCGCAGCACTCATAATGCTGAGGTCGGGAGTTCGAGCCTCCCCCACGCTACTTTTTTCTATTAATTCCTTTAGTTTTTATAATTTTTTTATGACCTCGCTAGTAAAATTATTTTTTGTTTTTTTAGCCTTTTGTTACGTGTCGTGCAATAAAGTTGGAGAAGATTATCTTGAAAGAGATATTCAAAAAATAGAACAATATTTAATTGACAATAACCTTACCGCCAATAAAACTGAATCAGGATTACACTACATTATAAATACTGAAGGAACAGGCATAAAACCTGTTAAGCAATCTATTGTAGAAGTTACTTACAAAGGCTATTTTTTAGATAATACAGTTTTTGAGGAAACACCAAGTGGCCAAACCGTAAGTTTTAGGCTCGATGCAGTTATAAAAGGTTGGACAGAAGGATTACAATATTTCAGAGAGGGTGGAAGCGGAACCTTATTAATTCCTTCAAAATTAGCATATGGTAATAATCCGCCCAGTGGAATTCCGGCTAATGAAGTATTAATTTTTGATATTGGTTTAGTTGATGTGCGATAGGGTTAATAATTAAATGCAACCTTAATTTAATTCTTACGTAAAACATAACCTAAATATTTTGGTTATGAAAAACATTCTATTCTCAATTACTTTGGTGCTTGCTTTTGGTGGTGCTGTAAATGCTCAAAGAATTTATCAATCGTTAAAGCCAATAACTGGTAAAAAAGATATTGTTTCAGTAGAGGTTCCTCAAGGTTGGGTACAGCAAATTGCTGAAAAATCAAACACGAATCATGGACAATTATTAACCAAAAATGAAAGTTCAAATAGTTCAATATTAATTCAGACTATTGGTTTTGATGATACCTATAAAACCGTTGAAGCATTAATTGAACGAGAAAAATTAATGTATAATGTAACCCCATCGGTTGTTCATACTCTCTATCCTGTTGAGTTAGATAAAAAAATGCAAGCACAATTAATTCGTGTTTCAGGCAGTGCTGATGGCGAGCAACTGGTGGCATTTATTCCAGTTAAAAATAGTTTAGTTGTTATTACCATGTTGGCCGATGATGAAACTGTTATTTCCGAGAATAAAACAGATTTTGAATCATTATTAAGTTCTTTTGAATTTAATCCAATCATTAATCCCCCTTCTTTTGCAGAAATTGATATCGACTAGTATTTATATATTGCCTTCTTATGCAAATAAAAAGCTACTTAATTAAGTGGCTTTTTTTGTTTTATACTGAAACTTTGACACAATATTTATGTTGCATCACACCTTTTGTCATTAATATTATATTTATTAAGACAAAATTTCATGTTTTAAGCACTGGTATTTCTTTTGAGAAGTGATGTTATCATTATCAAAAAAGAAAACTTACAACAATGAACATAAACAACTTTACCATTAAAGCACAAGAAGCAGTTCAAAAAGCACAGCAAATTGCTTTTGGCAATCAGCATGGAAGCATTGAAAATGCACACCTTCTGAAAGCACTTTTAGAAGTAGATGAAAACGTGGTGGCGTATTTATTTAAAAAGCTCAACGTAAATCAAAACATTCTAAAAACCAAACTGGAAGAAATAATCAATAAGCTTCCAAAAGTATCAGGAGAAGGCGGACAATATCTTTCTCGCGATGCTAATAACACTTTACTTTCTGCCAATAATTTATTGAAAGAATATAAAGACGAATTTGTTTCAGTAGAGCATATTCTGCTAGCCTTAGTTAAAGGTAGTGATAACGTTGCCAAGCTACTGAAAGAAGTTGGCGTTTCAGAAAAAGATTTAAAAACAGCCATTGCCGATTTGCGTAAAGGCAGCAAAGTAACCGATCAAAATGCTGAAGCAAAATATAATGCCTTAGATAAATATGCAGTTAACCTGAACCGTCAGGCACAATCTGGTAAACTCGACCCGGTTATTGGTCGCGATGAAGAAATTAGAAGAGTGTTACATATTCTTTCGCGCAGAACTAAAAACAACCCGGTTTTGGTGGGTGAACCGGGCGTTGGTAAAACTGCTATTGCCGAAGGTATTGCACACCGAATTGTTAATGGAGATGTACCTGAAAATCTAAAGTCAAAAACTATTTATTCTTTAGATATGGGGGCATTAATTGCAGGCGCAAAATATAAAGGCGAATTTGAAGAAAGGCTGAAAGCCGTAGTGAAGGAAGTAACCGATTCGGAAGGCAGTATAATTCTGTTTATTGATGAAATACACACGCTTGTTGGCGCGGGTGGGGGAGAAGGCGCTATGGATGCTGCCAACATTTTAAAACCTGCTTTGGCACGTGGTGAATTGCGCTCTATTGGTGCAACAACTTTAAATGAATTTCAGAAATATTTTGAAAAAGATAAGGCGTTGGAAAGACGTTTTCAGAAAGTAATGATTGAAGAACCCAACGAAGAAGATGCTATTTCAATTTTGCGAGGCTTAAAGGAAAAGTATGAAACACACCATAAAGTAAAAATTAAAGATGAAGCTATTATTGCTGCGGTAGAACTTTCTACACGATATATTACCGATAGATTTTTGCCCGATAAGGCAATTGATTTAATTGATGAATCTGCTGCCAAATTGCGTTTAGAAATGGATTCGTTGCCTGAAGAATTAGATGAAGCCGAACGTAGAATACGCCAGCTTGAAATTGAGCGTGAAGCAATAAAGCGTGAAAAAGATGAAGCCAAATTAGAGGCACTTAACAAACAAATTGCCGAATTGAACGAACAAAAAAATTCGTTAATGGCAAAATGGAAAGCTGAAAAAGATTTGGTTGATAAAATTCAAACCCGAAAAATTGAAATTGAAGAATACAAACTTCAGGCTGAACAAGCAGAGCGTTCTGGAGATTATGGCAAAGTAGCAGAGTTGCGCTATGGTAAAATTCAGGAAGCAGAAAAAGCTATACAGCAATTAGATGCTGAACTAAAAAAAATGGATGCTGACAAGCGCCTAATGAAAGAAGAAGTAGATGCAGAAGACATTGCACAAGCTGTTTCAAAGTGGACAGGTATTCCGGTAAATAAAATGTTGCAAAGCGAAGCGCAAAAATTACTTTCGTTAGAAGATGAATTGCATCAAAGCGTAGTAGGACAACATGAAGCCGTTGAAGCTATTTCCGATGCTATAAGAAGAAGTCGTGCAGGCTTGCAAGACCCTAAAAAGCCAATAGGTTCGTTTATATTCTTGGGCACTACTGGCGTTGGTAAAACTGAATTGGCAAAAGCTTTAGCTGAATTGTTATTTGATGACAGAAATGCCATTACCCGAATTGATATGAGTGAATATCAGGAACGTCATGCGGTAAGCCGTTTAATTGGTGCGCCTCCGGGTTATGTAGGTTATGATGAAGGCGGGCAGTTAACCGAAGCGGTGCGCAGAAGACCTTATTCAGTAATTCTTTTAGATGAAATTGAAAAAGCACATCCTGATGTATTTAACGTGTTGTTACAAGTACTTGATGATGGAAGGCTTACCGATAACAAAGGCAGAGTGGTGAATTTTAAAAATACCATCATTATTATGACCTCTAACATGGGTAGCGAAGTTATTAGAGACAATTTTGAAAATATTACAGAAGTTGAAATTCCATTGGTTGCTGCCAAAACAAAAGTAGAGGTTATGGAATTATTGAAAAAAGCATTAAAACCTGAGTTTATAAATCGTATTGATGAGGTAATAATGTTTAACCCATTAAGTCAAAGCGATATTAAGGGCATTGTAAAAATTCAGTTAAAAGAATTGAGCAACTTGTTAGCCAAAAATAACATTAAAGTTGAAGTTACCGAAGATGCTGTGGCTTGGCTGGCAAAAGAAGGCTTCGACCCGCAATATGGCGCACGACCTCTAAAGCGCTTAATTCAGAAAGAATTGGTAAATCTGCTTTCGAAGAAAATAATTGCTGGCGAAGTGCGCAACGATGAAGATATTTTAATTGACGTTATTGATGGCGTTATATTCTTCAAAAACGAAAAGTCGAATGCTGCTACAGCAAGGACTTCAGCAAAAGGTAAAAAGATTTCAGAAGATAAAGCAAGGCTAAACTAATCGGCAACAGATGATTTCTTAATAAGGCTGTCTTAACTATACAAGACAGCCTTTTAAGTTTATAATTATTAATGATTATTGTAACTTTAGCATTTACTAGTGGTTGCGTTGCTTTTGCACATTTAATGTACTTTATGGAAATATTGCAAACAGTTATTATTATAATATCAGCCATTGTTTTATTTATTCATGGCTTGCAAAATTTTAGTAAAGAAATTCAGCATATAGGTGCTGAAAAGTTAAGACAATGGATTGGTAAAATAACACAAACAAGAATTGGAGGCTTTTTTTTAGGAGGCATTACCACAGCAATTATACAATCGAGCAGTGCAGTATCTTCAATAACTGTGTCGTTAGTAGATTCAGGGGTTATAACATTTTGGGAAAGCCTGGCAATTTTATTAGGAACTAATGTCGGTACAACTGCTACAGCATGGATTGTAACTTTAAATTCTGAATTAATAGGTCCGTTTTTTATAGTGCTTGGCACATTAATAAGTGTTATTCCTACCAGAATTTCTACAATAGGAAAATCTATTTTTTACTTTGGTTTTATTTTCTTTTCGCTCGATTTAGTTAGCAATGCAATACTGCCTTTAAAGAACAATCCACACCTAATCAATTTTTTAATACAAGCAAAAAATCCGTTTCTTGGAATACTTTATGGAACGGCAGTTACAGTTATCGTGCAATCTAGTTCAGTAGTTTCGGGCCTTAGCATTATACTTATCAGCCAGGGGTTGTTAACTATTGATGCGGCAATTCCCATTGTAATTGGAGCAAATATTGGCACTACCTCAACAGCATTCATAGCTGCTCTTAAGCTTTCCACTACTGCAAAACTTACTGCACTTGCTAACTTTATTTTCAATTTATCAGGTGTAGTTTTAATCTTTCCGTTTATGAAATTGCTTGAATATGCAGCTTTATATTTAAGTGATACGCCCACCATTCAAGTTGCTTATGCACACTTAATTTTTAATTTAATTATTGCTGTTTTTTTTCTGATTTTGCTTAATCCTATTTATAAATTATTGATTAAGCATAAGTGGTATGTACCGGTTAAACTGGTTCAATAAATGAATTTTGACATTATGGCGAATGTAACCTATGTAAAGAATCCTCAGCTTAAAACTATTCTGAATGATTGGGAAGGCAATCCATTTGCTAAGGGTAAATTTTTTGATCCGAATAAAAGGTTTAGCGGAAGTTTTTCAAAATTTTTAAAATGGAGATTTTCAAGTAATGACAAAGGGAAAGCAAAAAAACAAGATAACTGGAGGCTAAATGTAATTGAAGGAAATGATTTTCTGAATACCAAAAATAACTGCTTAGTGTGGCTCGGCCATGCCAGTTTTTATATACAGCTCAATGGAATAAGAATTATTACCGACCCTGTTTTTGGCAGAATATCAGGAGTTGTGCCTCGGTATAGCAAATTGCCTTGTGCTGATAGCGATTTTGAAAATATAGATTATGTTTTAATATCTCATGCTCATCGCGACCACTGCGATGCAGCTTCATTGAAAAAATTAGCTGCAAAGAATAATTTTACCTTGCTTACTTCACTAAATACCGGCAAACTTGTTTCAGGTTGGTTAGATAGTTTATCTTATCAGGAAGCAGGCTGGTATCAACAATATAACCTACCACAGCAAAATTTTAATATTACATTTTTGCCTACTCAGCACTGGAGTAACCGTTATGGTTGGGATACTAATGAAACACTTTGGGGAAGTTTTATGATTGAGGCAGATGGCATAAATATTTTCTTCGGTGGTGACTCAGGGTATTGCAATTACCATAAAGAAATTGGCAATTTATTTCCAAACATAGACGTAGCTATTTTAGGTGTAGGCGCATATCATCCGCCATTTATGATGAAAGATGTACATACAAACCCGAAGGAAGCTGTACGGTTATTCCACGATTTAAAAGCAAAAACACTTATTCCAATGCATTATGGCACTTTCGATTTGGCCGATGAGCCATTAAGCGAGCCATATCACTTGCTAAAAGAATTGCAAAAAAATAATCAAATAAATGGGCACCTGAATATGCCAAATGTTGGAGAAATAGTTTTACTCTGAAGTTTCCTGAAATATTAAAAATTACAATTCACATTTATTTTTTTAGTTACTGTTTTAAGTAACTTTTTGCTCTTTTAATCATATTAATTTTTCAAATAACAAAGTTAAACTACGTAAATATTCGTAATGGTTAACAATATGCTTAATATTTATTGATAATCAAAAGGTTATGAAGTTTAATTTTTTACTTAGAATTATTTCTTGTATAAATAACGAAAAAATAATTGACTTTTAAGTGTGGAGAGTTTACATTACGCTACATACTACGTATTTTTGCTTCCCTGAATTATCGGAAAAGAGAATACATACACCAAAACACCTATAATAATTGTTCAAAACTATGAAACAAACACTCGTCCTAAAAGTTTGCAAATCAGAAACATTTTTCAAAAACTATGTGCTTTTATTGTTGAATTTAGTATTTGTTTACTCTCTTTCAATAAATAATGCCTTTGCCCAAAAAAATGTTCTTTCAGCACAAGAAACAATTAACAACTTAGAAAAAACTAAAGCACAGCGTTTGCAGGCATACATGCAAGATTTGCAAACTACCTTGTATGCAGAAGATGGTAAAATAAATATTATTGGCGATGGCTCACCTACCTATATAAAAACAGATATTGCCACAATTAAATCTTTAACTGTTTCAAATCCAAAATACAGCACTGTTGAATTTATGGAAGTTAGGTTGAAAAACAAGGGCGATGAAGGTAATCTTGCTTTAGATGCTAGTGTGTTTAAAAATTTCCCTAACCTGAAACATTTACTTATAAGAGCAGAGTATAATATAGACAAGCAAAAACTCGAAGCATTGTTTTCTTATGCAAAAAAGTACGGTATTATACCCATGTATGAAATTTTTATCCTAGAGTAAAGTAATAGTTTCCATAATCAGTAAAACCTCTATATGAATTCTACCCAACTATTCAGAAAAAATATATCTATGTTAAGAATCCTTTTTGTAGCCGTAACTCTTGTTATGGCTTCTTTCAGTTTTGTGAATGCCCAATTAATAAAGCCTTTTACTCAAAGAACCTCACAATTTTCACCAGGCACAACTATTTATAACCTGAAAGGTGATTTTACCATGATTGGTAATTCAAACCTTACTTTACAAAACTATTCTGATGGTGGAAATAATTCTAACAGCATGGTTTATGTAGATATTGATGGCATATCTTCTACTTTAAACTCATCTTCTGCAGATTTAACATTTTCTACGGAAAATGGTGCAATACCTCAATGTTCTGAAATTGTTTATGCCGGTTTATATTGGACAGGTAGGGCACATGATGGCACAAGCCCTAATACTTTTTCAGTTACTAAAAATGGAGTAACTGTTAATTTTGATAAACAGAAAGTTAAATTAAAAGGACCATCTGCTCCTAGTTATACAGAAATTACAGCAACTTCTTCTAATATTTATTATCCAACTAATACTCAAGGGTCAATGTATTCAGCTTATGCTGAGGTAACTGATTATGTTAGAAATAATGGTGTTTTAGGAACATATACCGTTGCGGATATAGCATTAAGAGAAGGTTCTGGTGGAAATACCGGTTTTTATGGCGGTTGGGGTATGGTTGTAGTGTATGGGAATTCAAAAATGAAACTAAGAGATATTTCCGTTTTTGATGGTCATGCTTATGTAGCAGGGAATATAACGGCTAATTATAATATTCCATTATCAGGTTTTAAAGCGGTTCAGAATGGAAATGTAAATATTAAAATGGGTATGATGGCCGGTGAAGGAGATAGAGATATTTCCGGTGATTATTTTGAAATTAGAAATGCTGCTAATAATAACTGGGTTAGATTAAGCCACGGTGGAAATGCGACAAATAACTTTTTTAACGGCTCAATTTTTACAGGTGGAAATACCAGAAACCTAAATAGGTTAAATAATTTAGGTATGGACGTTTGTATGTTCGACATCCCTAATACTACAAATACTATTATTGCAAACAACCAAGATTCAACAACCTTTAGATATGGTACTACACAAGACACTTATATAATCTTCAGTATTGTATTTGCGGTAGACGCATACCAACCCGATATTGAAGGGTTAAATACTTTAACTCAAATAAATAATTCTCCTGCACCACCTTCTCCGCCCACTCCAACAGTGCAACCCGGACAAACTTTAGATTATGAATTAGATATTAGAAACAAAGGCACAGAGGCGGTTAACAATGGTCAGATAATTATACCGGTTCCTTATAACGCTTCATTTGTAAGTGTTAGCGGGCAATATTTTTATACTCCAAATGCCGGTGCAGTTCCATTTTTCGATGCTTCATTAGGTGGAAATGGCTCAATTGTTTGGAACATTGGAAATATTCCTTTGCCTGCTGACCCAAATACGTTACTTGCAAAACTCACTTACCGATTAAAAGCCACTGAAAACTGTATTATTCTTAATAATTCTAATTGCGATCAATTAATTAGCGTAAATGGTGAAATTAAAGGTAGAGGAGCAACCAGTAATACCAATTTTACTGAATCATTTATTAAAGGTTTTCAGCAATCAGGTGCTTGTACCGGTGAGCCTATTACTGCTCCGGTTCAGGCTATGATAGATGGAACTGCATACGTTGCAGCTAATTGTCAAAATACCCCAACCTCATTCTCTTTTAACTTTTGTAATCTGAATGGTGCCACAACTATACCGACTTCGCAGGTTGCCGGTTCATTTCCTGTAGGGACTCGTTTTTTCAATACTTTCCCAATTACTACCAGTTCTATTGAATATACTAACAGTAATCCATTCCCGGCTACTATAGGAACAATTACTTATTACGCATATCCGCCCGGAGGAAATAACTTATGTTATTTTCCATTTTCATTAGTGGTAGCCGCAAATCCACCTACTACTACTCCTACAGTACAAAATCAAAAATATTGTTTAAATGAAACTGCTGTGGCATTATCTGCTACTCCGAGTGTTCCGGGTTATAATATTTACTATTACACAACACAAACCGGAGGAACTCCTTCAACATCAATTATACCTAGTACTGCTACTGCTGGCACTGTTATTTACTGGGTTGCTCAAGGCCCTTCAGCAACATGTATTAGTAATAACAGAGTCCCTTTAACGGTGGGTGTTTTAGCAACTAATGGCAGTAGATTGGCTCCAACCGGTGCACAATGTGGCGGCACAACCTTAAACTTTACAGCTGCTCCAGCAGGTGGAAATGGAACTTTTAATATACAATGGGACGCCACTAATCCAACTACATCGGGTTCAGGTAATAATTTTAGTTATGCACCTGTTAATAATGGTAGTACTGACATTACAGTAAACGTTGTTTTATCAGTTACAAGTGATGGCAAAACCTGTACTCAATTATTTACCCCAACCATTAAGCCTGTTCCTATTATCAGTTCAATTTCTTCTACTCCTGTTTCATGTTCTGGAAGAAATGATGGTACTGCCACAGTTGCTGTTTCAAATGGAGCAACACCATATCAATACTCTTGGAGCACTACACCTGCACAAAATACTGCAATAGCTATAGGATTAACTTTTGGTAATTATTTTGTTACTGTAACGGGAAGCAATGGTTGTTCTGCTACAGGCAATGTAAGTGTTACCCAGCCTCCGGTTTTAATTGGCAGTGTTAACATTACTCAAGGGATATCTTGTTTTGGAATAAATGATGGTGCCATTTTAGCTAGTGCAACAGGCGGAAATCCGCCTTACTCTTACAATTGGGGTGGGGGAGTTACAACAGCAAGCAGAACGGGCTTATCTACAGGAACTTTTACAGTTACTATTACTGATAGCAAGGGCTGTTTCACAATTGCTCAAAATGTATTAAATCAACCAGATACATTAATCGCACAAGCTGTTTCAACAGGATTATGTGATGGGAATAACTCTGGAACAGCATCTGTATTTGGTACAGGAGGAACTGAGCCATATTTCTATTTATGGAGCAATGGAGCTGCAACACAATCATTGCTAAATCTTGGAGCGGGTAGTTATACTGCTACAATTACAGATGCCAATAATTGTAGTTCTACATCTTCAACTACTATTTCTCCTTTTGGAAATTCTTCGCAATCCTCAAATTGTGTTGCCCCAGCTAAGAATTCAAATACTGATCTTTGGTCAGACGAATGTTATTTAAATAATGACTGCACAATACCAACAGTATGTACAGCTAATGATGTTAGGGTATTGGGTGTATATACTGCTGATGTTAACGGTAATCCATTACCCATATTTAATGCAGGTGATACAGTTCAAGTTTATTTATGGGCACAGTTTAGTAATAATACAAACTCAAGTAGATATGCTGTAAGGACTTCAACAGAAATATTCTTAAACGGAAACTTTCAAAATGAAATAAATGATTGTTCTTTCAACACATTAACTCCGGGAATATCAAATTCGAGATTACTAGGTCCAATTAATTTTGTTTTTGGGCAAAATTTTGAATTAAGAAATACTTGGGTAGGTTGGGAGACTCAAAATGGCGCACAATGTACTAATCCATTAGGCAATAATTATAACTTCAGATGTGGTCAATATGCATCATCTAAGTGTTCTAAGAATTTTTGTTCTTTACAGGTATTGGTTCCAAATTTTGTTTATAACTGCGGAACAATTACTGCAAATACCACACAAATATGTTTTAATGATATAACTACGGGTGGAAATCCACCTTATACTTACGCTTGGGATTTTGGAGATGGTAGCCCAATTGCTACTGGCGATGCACCTTGTCATACATACAATGCTGTAAGTGGTGTTTTTACGGTTACTTTAACAGTAACTGATGGTTCAGGTACAAAGGCATCTTCTATACTTCCAGTTGATTTAGACAATATATTTTGCCCGAATCCTGAAATTTCAGTAACCAAAATAGCGAACCCTACAACTTATAACTCAGCTAATCAAGTTATCACTTATACAATTACAGTAAAAAATACAGGTAATGTTAATTTAGCTAATATAACTACTATTGACCCTTTAACAGGTCTTAATGTATTTCTTCCATTATTAGATGATGGAGACTCTGTTGTTTACACATCTACTTACACAATTACTACAAATGATTTAATAATTGGCTCTGTAAAAAACATTGTTAACACTTCAGGTACAGGTAATTCAACACTTGTGTCAGATGCTGATACAGCCACTGTTATTGTATTACCTATAGCACCATGTGTATCAGGTACTACTACAAGTGCATCTTGTATTGGTGTTAATGATGGTTCTGTAGATATTACCGTTACTTGTGGTATTGGTCCATTTACCTTTGCTTGGTCAAATGGTGCTACTACCGAAGATATCAGTGGTCTCGCTGCAGGCCCTTACTCAGTTACTGTAACTGAGTTTTATGGTAATACAACCATAAAGAATTTTACTGTTAGTACTGTTCCTGATGTTATACCTCCAACCATTACATGCCCAGCGAATATAAACGCTACAACTAGTACGGGATCATGTACTGCTACAGTGAACTATACAGTAACTTATGATGATAATTGTCCGAATGCTAGTATCCAACAAACTGCAGGCTTAGCCTCAGGCTCGGCCTTCCCTGTGGGTACGACTACAAATACTTTCGTAGTAACCGATGCAGCAGGCAATACAGCAACCTGCTCATTTGATGTAACCGTAAATGATAATGAGAACCCGACCGTAAGCTGTCCAGGTGATATTACTGTAAACAACGACCAGGGCTTGTGTTCAGCAGTGGTAACTTACAATGTACCATTCTCAGACAACTGCTTAGGTGCAACGATCCAACAAACTGCAGGCTTAGCCTCAGGCTCGGCCTTCCCTGTGGGTACGACTACAAATACTTTCGTAGTAACCGATGCAGCAGGCAATACAGCAACCTGCTCATTTGATGTTACGGTTAATGACAATGAAGGCCCTGGTATTCTTTGTCCAGGTGATATTACTGTAAATAATGATAATGGTGTATGTGGAGCAATTATATCATTTAACCCACCTTCTTTTGGTGACAACTGTCAAGGTAACACACCATCTACAGTAACTCAAACTAGAGGTCTTCCAAGTGGTTCATTATTCCCAGTAGGAATAACCATCAACGAATTTGTTGTTGAGGACCCATCTGGTAATAAGGATACTTGCGAGTTCAGCATAACAGTTTTAGATAATGAAAACCCAACGATTACCTGTTCAGATGCTATCAATCAGACAGCAGATGCAGGACGTTGTGATGCATCAGTAACGATACCAGTACCGAATACAGGAGATAACTGTGGTGTAGCATCCGTAGTGAATAACTACAACAATACAGACAATGCCTCAGACATATACCCTGTAGGAACCACCACCGTAGTATACACGGTAACGGATATCCATGGTAACAGCACTACCTGCTCATTCACGGTAACGATTACCGATGATGAAGATCCAACGA
>CAZIZP010000018.1:0-95376 GCA_964543705.1 uncultured Chitinophagaceae bacterium | reverse complement strand
GTAAGCACATGCCTTGTCCGGACGTGGGTTCGAAACCCACCACCTCCACTATTTTAATTTTTTATACCATTGTTCCTTCTATAAGAACTTTATGGTACAAACAAAGTTATTACTGCTGTATATTTACCTGCGTGAAAGCATATTCTCATTTTTTTTTGAATACTTTTTTGAGCTTGCTTTTTGTTGCACTGCATCTAGGGGCATTGGCACACAATAAGAATACTAAGCCTGAAGAAATAAATCCTTTTGCTGAAAGGAAAGCTGCTGTGTTGTTTCCAAAAGCATTTTTGCCTGTTTCAGAAAATATAAATAGTGAAATTTTATTGCTATTTAGAAAAGAAGTAAAAAATTTAAAAACAGAACAGAATAGCATTCAGCTTGTAAAATATTCTAAAAGTCCCGTAGCAAGGCATTATTTATTTCAGCAACGCTACAATAACATTCCTGTTTACAACGCCACACTTAAAATTAATATTGAAGACAATGGCAGGGTGCTTTCGTTATACGATAATTCATTTAATACTGAAAATTGGAATCACAATACCATTCAGTATGAAATTGATAATTTGAAAAACAGTGAAGCAATTAAAACTTTTGAAAGCAAATTCTCAGATGAAAATATTCTGCTTAAAGAAGTAAATATTGCAGTTATAGAAAATAATACTGATGCTGTTTTTCGCTATAGAATTCACAATGAAACTAAACATCATTTTAGAGAATATTTAGTAAATGCCAATGGTAAAACATTACTTTCCATAAACTTAAACTGTAACCACCGCAGCAATGCTGTTGCTGATGCGCTGGTACATTTACCCGACCCTGTAACTCGTGCACAAAGCATTTACACACCGCCTTTTGTAGATGCAAACAACACCACAAATGCTCCGCTGAATGCACAGCGAGTAGCTGTATTGTTAGAGGTTACAGAAATAAATGGCACCTATGTTTTAGAAAACGATTACGTAGCTATTAAAGATTTTGATGCGCCATTTTTTGCACCACCACAAAGTAATATTCCTGAGTTTATTTTCGACCGTTCACAGCCAGGGTTTGAACAGGTAAATGCTTTTTATCATATCACCGAATACCAGAAGTACCTGCAAAGTTTAGCGTTCAGTAATTTACCGGGTTATCAAATTCAGGTAGATGCTCATGCCTTGAATGGCGATGATAACTCATTATTTTCAACAGCAACATTTCCGCCAAGATTATTTTTTGGCACAGGTGGCGTAGCCGATGCAGAAGATGCTGATGTGGTAGTGCACGAATATGGGCATGCGCTTAGCGATGCAGCTAACAGCAGCAATTTTGGTAACGAAAGACGCGCTTTAGACGAGGGCATTGGCGATTACTTTGCGACTTCTTATTCTAAAGCTATAGATACTTTTCGCTGGGCCGATATGTTTACATGGGATGGCCACAACGAATTTTGGAATGGCAGAGATGCTGCCACCACAAAAAAGTATCCTGCTGATTTAACTAACAGCATACATGCCAATGGCGAAATTTGGAGCAGTGCAATTATGGAGGTGTGGGATAATTTAGGCAGAGAAACCACTGACAAATTAATGTTGCAAACTTTGTATGCACTATCGAGCAACATGACTTTTAAAAATGCCGCCAATGAATTTTTAAGAAGCGATACTTTATTGTTTAATGGTATTCACTTCTGCGATATTTATTATCCTTTGCTTCGAAAAGGTTTGGTAGATAGTCTCACCGTTAATGTGTGCGAACTATATGATGCTAACTTATTGGTGAATGCAGGTAACGATACAACCATTTGCTATGGCGACAGCATTATATTAAACAAAACTAATAACAATGATGGCAGCAACTATTTGTGGACTGATGCCAACAACACTCCTTTAAGTAATGCAACTTCACTTACTTTAGCTCCTGAAGAAAATGCAACTTATTATTTAAGACGTACCACCACCGAAGGTAAGTTTAATATAGATTCTGTTAAAGTAAATGTTAGTTTCTGCGAAATTTCTATAATGAATACAGCAGGTTTTAAAGATGGCAATTCACCATTAAAAATTATTATTCCGCCAAATGTAAAAGTTGCTATTAAACTAAGTGATGTAAGCGGAAAAATATTATTAGAAAAAAATGAAGCAAGCGGCATTTTTACTATTAACAGCAACGACTTTAGTTCGGGCGTTTACATACTAAGCATTTACACCAATAAGAAGCCTAAATCGTATAGGTTAGTTAGGGTTTCGCAGTTTTAAATTGGAACAGGTTTATTGTTCTTCCTAAGCACTACTACCCTCTTCTTATCGTTGTGTAAAATTTCAAATTGAAATTTTTCTGCAATAAAATTGAAAGTATTGTTATGATAAAAACAAACGTGTGTAGGGTCTTTAGGGTAATACCATGTGGCAAAGTGCTCAACGGTTTGCCATTGCTCGGTCATAATAATCAATAAGCCATTATCATTCAACAATGACAAAATGGTTTTCAATTCTTTTTCAGGCTGAAAAAAATGCTCAAAACATTCGGTAGCAAAAATGAATTCATATTGATGATTGGTATTTAATTCAGGAAAAAAATAGGGGTCGTAATCAGCACAAGCAAAACCTTGTTGTTGCAACAGTTTCGATAAAGTCGGCATAGGTCCACAACCATAATCTAAACCTTTCATTGTTGTATTCAAAAAAGGCAACGCAGGCTGTATAGCTTTATTAAGAAAAGCAACATACCCTGCATCTTCAATATTATTTTGATGAAATTGATAGCGTGCTTGCTCGGCTTCAGCAGATAAATAAAAGTCGGGCGCAACAAATATTAAATGGCAATTATTGCAATGAAAATATTTTCTTGTATCAGCACCTTTTACAAGTGTATGGTTTTCGATGTTTCTGCAAAGGGGGCAATTGGTCATAGCTTTATAAAGTTCTATTTATCATATACCTCAAAGGCTTGTTGCAAATCGCCAATCAACACCTCAACATCATCTAAGCCAACATAAAGCCTTACTAAATTCCATGGTATAGTGGGATGAAGCGTGTTTAAATCGTTGGTTAAAGCTGCAACAGGTAATACTAAAGATTCGTGTCCACCCCACGACACTGCTAATAAAAAATGTTTTAGGCTATCAGCAAATTTTTCAATTTGTGCAACGCTTTCAGCTTTAAGCAAAAAAGATAAAATACCACCTGTACCTCGCATTTGTTTCTTTGCCAAATTATATTGGCTGAATAATGGATGAAACGGGAAGATAAGTTTCTCTACTTTAGTATGAGTGCTTAAATAGTTGGCAACTTTTGCAGCACTCTCGTTAGATTTCTGCACACGCAATTCTAAAGTTCTCATACTGCGAATCATGAGCCAAGCATCGTTGGGCGAAACAATACCGCCAAAAGCCATAAATGTGGTGCTAAATATTTTTGCGATGTGTGCTTTGCTACCACAAATAGCTCCGGCTACAATATCGCTATGCCCGCCAAAGTATTTACTTGCCGAATGAATTACAATATCAATTCCCAACTCGAAAGGATTTTGATACAATGGCGAGCAATAGGTGTTGTCTATAACAGTAATAATATTTTTACTCTTTGCCAACGCAGCTACATAAGCCAAGTCTTGCAATTCGAGTGTAATAGAATTAGGGCTTTCAAGATAAATTAGTTTGGTGTTTGGACGTATAGCTTTGTCAAAATTTTCGTTTACCGTGCCATCAATAAAAGTAACTTCAACACCAAAGCGAGGCATAAAATATTCCATAAGGTTTTTAGCCCAACTGTAAGGTTTTTGAACACAAATAATATGGTCGCCTTTTTGCACAAACGCCATAACAGCCGTAGCAATAGCCGAGCTGCCACTGGCTGTAACCAAGGCATCATCAGTTTTTTCGAGCGCTGCAATTTTCTTTCTTAAAATTTCAACAGTGGGGTTATTGCCTCTTGTATAAATATAATGTTGCTGTTCTTCCTTTAGCGCATTTCTGAAATCGGCAACGGTGTTAAAAGCAAAATTGCTGGTTTGCACAATGGGCGGCACCATAGCACCACATTGTTTGTCTTCTTCACCCAAGTGATTTAGAATATAAGAAACATCCATTGTTTAAATTATGCCTTTTTGTTTCAGAATAATTTCCATTTCAGCCTGAAGTTTGTGTGCTTCTGCTTTTGCTCTTTCAGCGAAATCTTCACCGTTTGAAGCATATATAATACCTCTTGATGAATTCACCAACAAGCCACAATCTGAATTTAATCCTGCTTCGCAAATACTTTGCAAATCTCCACCTTGTGCGCCTACACCAGGAACTAAAAAGAAATGTTGCGGCACAATTTTCCGAAGTGAAGCAAATTTTTCAGGATGCGTAGCCCCTACCACAAACATAGTATTTTCAGACGTTCCCCATGTGGCTACTTTTTCGGTAACTACTTCATACAGCTTTTTGCCATTCACTTCCAACATCTGAAAATCGTTGCTGCCTTTGTTTGAAGTTAAAGCCAACACAATAACCCATTTATCTGCTTCTTGAATAAAAGGCTTTACAGAATCTTCGCCCATATATGGCGCAACTGTAATGCTGCTAAAATTCAGTGTATGTAAAAATGCTTTAGCATATTGCTCGGAAGTATTGCCAATATCACCACGCTTGGCATCGGCAATAGTGAAACAATCTTCAGGAATAATTTTCAAAGTTTTTTCTAACGATTGCCAGCCTTTTAAACCCATAGATTCGTAAAAAGCCAAATTAGGTTTATACCCAACACAATAATCTTTTGTGGCTTCAATAATAGCTTTGTTAAATTCAAAAACAGGGTCTTCAGCTTGCAAAAGATGCTGCGGAATTTTAGACAAATCAGTATCTAAACCCACAATTAAAAATGATTTTTTCTTTTTTATCTGATGAACTAATGCTTCTCTTTTCATAGCTGTAAATATAAAATTCTATTGTGCCATAATTATGCGTTTGTGGTGGATAAACATTATTTACGTTTGTTTAAAAATGTGTCTATTTGCACTCGAAACACCAGATAAGTCATGGATTATATCATATTCGTTGTAGCACTTATTGCATTAATGTATGCTGCTGATGTATTAGTAAAAGGTGCTTTAGGCATTGCTAATAACTTTGGTTTATCTAAAGGATTTGTAGGGCTTACAATAGTTTCAGCAGGCACAAGTTTGCCCGAATTTTTTGTATCGTTGGTAGCTGCCATGGAAGAAAGTCCAGATATTACTATTGGAAACGTAGTAGGTTCTAACATTTTTAATATCATGGCAATATTAGGACCTACTGCCGTGATTTTTCCTTTAGCTATTAGAAGCTTATCGGTAAAGTTAGAATGGCCATTAATGTTTGCTGCTACTATATTGTTTTTCTTATTTGCCCGAGATGGCGAAATAGACAGATTAGAAGCTGCATTTTTTGCTGCAAGCTTTGTATTGTTTTTGTACTTCATGTATCAAACAAATAAAAGTGAAGATGCAAATGAAGAAGATAATGAAGCGCAAAAAAGAACAACACTTATTAATGTTTTGCTCATTATTGCAGGGGGTACAGGTTTAGCATTCGGAAGTAAGTATATGGTAAGCAGTGCGGTTAGTATTGCCCAAGCTTGGAATGTTTCGGAAAGAATAATTGCATTAACTATTATTTCAGTTGGTACATCAGCGCCCGAATTAGTTACTAATCTGGTTGCAGCATTCAGAAAAGAAACCGATATAGCCGTTGGAAATATAATTGGCTCTAACATTTTCAATATACTAATGATTATTGGCTTTGCAGGTATGGCATTCCCAATTCCTGTATCAGAACAAATTTTATCGTTCGACTTTATTATTTGTATTGCTTCTTCATTAATTATTTTTCCGTTTATGATTACAGGTGGAAAAATTAGCAGAATTGAAGGCGCAGTATTAACCGCAGGTTATATTGCTTACGTGGTATTTTTAATTTACTTCAGGTAAAAATTAATACGCCATTATCATTATTTCTTGATGTGTCTTTTTCACCTGTTCTATTAATGAGTGTGTGCCATCGTTTATTATTACGTAATCGGCTAGTTTTACTTTTTCACTTTCAGGCATTTGATTTTTAATTCGCGCTGTTACTTCTGCTTGAGTTAATCTATCGCGCTGCATTACTCTTGCAATACGAATATTTTCAGGCGCAGTAACTACTATTAGCTTATCTAAATTCAGATAAGAGCCTGTTTCTACCAACAGTGCAGCTTCTTTTAAAACATAGGGTTCGTCAAGATGTTGGGTAGTCCAGTTTAGAGTATCTTCTGCAACAGCAGGGTGTACAATTTCATTATACTGTTCTAACAAAGATTTATTGGCAAAAACTTTTTCAGCAATAAAACTTCTGTTTAATGTACCATTTATGTAAGCATTATTTCCTAACAAAGCCACCACTTTGCTTTTCACATTATCATCGTTGTTCAACAACCATTTAGCTCTTTCATCGGAATAATAAACCGGCACACCCAATGCTTCAAAAATTTTGCAAACGGTAGTTTTTCCGCTGCCAATCCCACCTGTAATTCCTACAAGAAACATAAGTCAATATATTTAGAGATAAATCTTTCCTAAAGTTGTTTAACTTTTGGAAAGTTATATAATTATCTTTCGGAAAAATCTTCTATGTATCGTTTTTCATTTATCTTCTTCGGAATAATAGCAACGCTTTTTTTAGCATGTAAAACACAACTACCACAAACCAACGCAACTGTTGCAGGCACTATTGAAACTGCCTTAGGACCGGAAGATTTTGTGTTAGACACCTTTAATGGTAATGAAAGATTAATAATAAGTTGTAGCGCCAGAAGAAAAGATGAGCCTGAAAAAGGTGTGTTTTATATTTTAAACTTTAAAACAGGTGAGAGCAAAGAAATAAAGAGATATAATGAACCCAAAGATTTTGTTTGCAACCCACATGGAGTAGATATTGTGGCAAATAACAACGGAAAAATTATGTTGTATGCTGTAAATCATCAGAAAAATAAAAATGAGAAAACCATTCATTCGGTTGTGCAATATGAAGTGAAAAACGATTCGCTAATTTTTCAGAATAATTTCACGAATAAATTAATTGTTTCGCCTAACGATGTAGCGGCTTTGCCCGATGGAAGTTTTTATGTTACCAACGATTCAAAACAAACTAAAGGCTTGGGGCTGTTGTTTGAAAAACTATTTCAAACCAAACGCTCAACCATTATTTTCAAAAATGCCGAAAATGAATTTCTGATTGCCACGCAGAAATTACCTTATGCCAATGGTGTGGCAGTGAAGGGAAACAAAGTATATATTTCTTGCACTTTCAAATCTGTTTTAAACGAGTATGAAAAATTGCCCGATGGCACTTTAAAACTCACCAAAAAACTTAGTGGCATTAAGGGCATGGATAATATTACCTTTTATAAAGATTATCTGGTAATTGCATCGCACACCGATTTTATGAAATTCATGAAGCACGTAAAATCTTCAGAGAACAAATCGCCCGGAGTGATTTCTTTATTTCACACTGAGAAAGATACCGTAATTCATATTTATGCTACTGATGGAAAAGCAATAAGCGCTAATTCTACCGGACTAATCTATAAAGACACGCTCTATATTGCACAGGTTTTCGATGGCTTTTTATTAAAAGTAATACCTGAAAAGCTACCTTAATTACAAACGGGTAATTTCAGAAATTTTAGTTTCAATAGTTACTATGCGTTTCTTCTGTGTATTTATTTCAGCTTGTTTATTTGAAATGTCTGTATCAAATTTTAATATTTCTCGCTCGTTTTTCTTAATATTCGATTCACATTTTTGAATACTTTTTCTTAGCTTTTGCTCTTCTTTTACAAAACCCTGTTTTTCCTTATTCAGGTCTTTAATTATTTTGTCTTGAAGTTTCTTTTCAGCAGGATTAAGACTTACACCAATCATTTTTTCACGCTGCATTAGTATCTCTTTATCTTTCAATTTTTGCTCATTAATCTTCACCTTTATATTGCTTTGCGCTTTTACAATATCGTTTTTGTTATCGGTAATCTCATTGGTAAGTTTGTCTTTATCCTTGTATAAATCATCCAATTCATCGTTTAATTTATTTAGTATTTTTTGCTCAATTTTCAATTCGCTTTCTGCCGCATTTAAATAATTTTCTTTTGCAAAACTGTGTAAATAAGCCTTAATACTTTTAGAGGTTAAAGCATTATTGTTACTACTTACAAAAGTATCTTGTAACTGAAACCATACAGCCAACTTAGTACCGGTAATGGTTTGTGTAAAAGTTCCGTAAATATTAAAATAGTATTCAGCAATAGCCTCAATTTGAACTTGTAATGCGTAATATTCCGATTTAGAATATCCTGCATCGGGCTTTTTGCTACTTTTCTTCACATAACTTTCCCACGCTTTTTTTATATCTGAAGCTTTTGTTTGCGGTATTTCTACAGTAAATGCATTATTATTGCCTTTAGACATTGATAATGTTTCTTCATTAATATTTAAAGAAATACTTTGAGCAATAAGTAAATTAGAGTGTATTAAAACAATGCAGGTTAAATAAAAAATAATAGTTTTCATAGCGTAGAATATTTTAAGCAATGATAGTGAATTCTGAATTTAAAAATGTTGTGTTACTTCACGGAGCATTAGGTACCAAAAACGATTTGCTTCCAATTAAAAACATATTGCAAACGAGATATAATGTTTTCAGTTTTAATTTTAACGGACATGGCGATGCCCTGCTTAACAACAATAAATCATTTGGAATTAAAAGCTTTTCAGAAGATTTAAAAACATTTCTGGATGATAATAACTTAAAAAGCACATCGCTTTTTGGATACAGCATGGGCGGTTATGTTGCTTTGTATTTTGCTATGAATTATCCTGAACAAATTAATAAAATATTTACACTTGGTACAAAATTTCACTGGAATGAAGATTTTGCAAACAAGCAAGCTGGTTTTTTGAATGCCGAGAAAATTAAGGAAAAGATTCCTTCATTTGCTGAATATCTTGAAAACAAACACCAATTAAACGACTGGAGAAATGTTGTAAGGCTTACAGCAGAAATGATGAAAGATTTAGGCAGAAACCCATTACTCAGTTCTGCCAATATTCCTGCAATAAAAACACCTGTATTGATAACTATTGGGGATAAAGACGATATGGTAACAAAAGAAGAAAGCGAAGAAACAGCATCTTTGTTACCGAATGGTAACTTTAGTATTATTCCCGAAACACCTCATCCTATAGAAAAAACAAACCACTCAAATATTGCAAATGCATTAATTGAGTGGTTAAGATAAGTGATTTATTTTCTAACTATTGAACTACAATCTTTCTCATCAAAGATTCACTGCCAGAAGTAATTTTCAGCATATATAAACCTTTTGAAAAAGTTGCTATATCTATTAGTTCCTTAGTGTTTGTAGTATTCAGGTTACTTTGATAATTTTCAAAAACTATTCTACCTGAAAAATCAAAAAGAGAGATTTTTAAATCATCAATTTTTGTTGCAGAAAATTCAACAACCAGTTTACCTGATGCATCAACAGGATTAGGATACACTCTTAAAACAGAAGGCTGTTGTTCTTCTTCTACAGTAGTTATTCCATTACTATCTCTGAAAGAATTACATCCATTAGCATCGGTAATACTAACCCAATAATAACCACCACCCGGAACAGAAACGCTTACACCTGTAACCCCATTATGCCATAAGTAAGAATAAGGAGGTGTGCCACCTGAAGGCACAGCAGTTACTATGGAGCCCGCCTGTGTAAAATCAATATTAATTGGTGCAGCATTTACAATATCAATATCTACTGAAATTTCTTTATTATCTGCATCATACACAGTAGCTGCATAATTGCCCGGTGAAAGATTGGTTAATGAACCTGTTGTAGCAGTGTTATTCCAGAAATATGTATAAGGTGGATTTCCTCCGATTGGATTTAAAGAAATTGAGCCATCGTTAAAACCATTACATGAAATTTTATTAACTAAAACACCCGGCAGAATATCTGAAGGATCGGTAGTCGTAAATGCAAATTCATCAGACAGTGCAGTACATGTATTTGCCCCGTTAAATGGTTGAACTCTCCAGCGATAACGGAACCCGGGAGTTAAATTATCTAAAAGCAAAGTAGTATCGGTTGTAATAAACTCAAATGCAAAGGCATTAGGATTGGTGAATCTTGTACCAATCACATAGTAGTGTGTTGCATTAAAAACTTTGTTCCATTTAAGCTGAACATAGTTTGAAGGAACATTAGTAGCTTCATTTGCAGGTAGTAATAATTCATTTAAACTGCCAACTGCTGTATCTGGAACGGCCTGGTTTAGGAGAAAAGATCTGTTATCAGTTAAAAATTCAATCATAGCATCAATTTGCTCAGGGCTGAATTTATTTTGGCAGGCGTCATTAGCATATGACATAAAAAGTGAGCCATCTGGCTCGTAAGGGTCACCTGCAAAATCAACTTTAGTTCCGTTATACGGACAATTCCATCTATCAGAGATAAAATCAGCAGGAGTATCACAAAATAAATCTCCTCTGAAAGAACAGTTGCTGCCATCTACTCTTTCGTCATTACTAGAGGCATTGGCATTAGAGCTTCTACCTTCCCATCCTGAAAAAGTATGTGGCAAAGAAAAATAATGCCCCAACTCATGAGCAACCGTTGAATTATTAATACCTCCGCAGCTTTTTCTAATGGCTATAAACGGATTTCCTCCAAAACCTGAATAATAACCACATGCACCCGCAGGGTCCTCAACAAAATACATGTTCACAGCATTTCTATCATTATTAGCCGCAATAATATTGCCTATACCACCCTGATGCTCATACAATGATGAGTTATTGATGTAGTTTATTTCGCCTTTAATATAAAAGTGAAATCCAACCTGAGAAAACTGTTCTCTTAGAATACAAAAAGTGTTTAATAAAAAGCGTGGGCGGTAATACCCGTTGCCGTTGTCATCGCCAACTATGTGCACTTTCACAGGCACGTAATAATAATTTTGTGATCTGCTTGCTTTAAGCGTTCCAAAAGGATTGGTTTTATATTCTCTAAGCCAATCCATTTGTTCCTGTGGCATTTCTGTAGCACATGGCACTTGTGAATAAGCTGAAAAAGAAACAAAACAAAGAAGTAATACAAAGAAATTTTTCATTAATAATTAGAATTTAAGCTGACGAAAATATCTATTTAACAAATGCTGTACAAATAACATTTTTAATAACGTGTAACACAATTTTTATCTACTTTTGTTCGCGAAATTTAAAAAACACCATAAAATCATTATGAAAGTATCAGTTATAGGCGCAGGTGCTGTGGGCGCAACAACCGCAGATGTACTAACATTCAGACAAATTGCAGATGAAGTAGTTTTACTTGATGTTAAAGAAGGTTTTGCTGAAGGTAAAGCCCTTGATATTTATCAAACTACCTCGCTTTTAGACATTAAAACAAAAATTTCAGGAACCACCAACGACTACGCTAAAACTGCTAATTCTGATGTGGTGGTGGTTACTTCAGGCATGCCTCGTAAACCGGGTATGACTCGCGAAGAATTAATTGGTGTTAACGCCAATATCGTAAAATCTGTTGCTGAAAATGTATTAAAACACTCTCCTAAAGCTATTATTATTATCGTATCTAACCCAATGGATACGATGACTTATCTTGCTTATAAAGCATTAGGCTTACCGAAAAACCAAATTATTGGTATGGGTGGTGCTTTAGATAGTGCCCGTTTTAAAGGCTACTTAGGCCTGGCACTTAATGCTCCTGCTGCCGATGTTCAAGGCACAGTAATTGGCGGACATGGCGATACCACCATGATACCTTTAACCAGATTAGCAACATTAAATGGTATTCCTGTTTCAGAATTTTTAAGTGCCGAACAGTTAAAACAAATTGCTGCCGACACTATGGTAGGCGGTGCTACATTAACAAAGTTATTAGGTACATCTGCATGGTATGCACCGGGCGCAGCTTCAGCATTGGTAGTTGAAAGTATCGTTCGCGACCAAAAACGCGTTATTCCTTGTTCAGTTGCATTAGAAGGCGAATACGGGCAAAGTGATATTTGCTTAGGTGTTCCTGTGGTAGTTGGCAGAAATGGCTGGGAAAAAGTTATTGATTATAAATTAAATGCCGAAGAACAAGAAGCATTTAGTAAGAGTGCCGATGCTGTTAGAAACATGAATAATGTTTTAAAAGAAATTGGTGCACTATAAAATTTAAGTAAAAATGAATAAAGCCCTTGTTTTACAGGGGCTTTTTTAATTTTTGCAAAGTATTTTCTGCATTTTTAAGTTATTGCTGCAACACTGTTGATATTAAATGTATTTCAACCCGCTTTCATTCAATAAATATTTTAAATTTGCAGGCACTTTTGAAAAACCTATCATATAAATAAAAACATGCAGGCAAGAGGTCTAATTATCACATTTGTTTCGGCACTCATAGCAGTGTGCGCTTACCAACTATTATTTACGTTTTCAGCAAACCATGTAGAAAATGCAGCTGATGCTTATGCAAAAAGCAAAGTACTAGGTACTAATCAGGAAATTATTGTTCCCGGTGGACTTAATCCAACAGAACAAGCTGCATATATAGATTCTGTAAGTAAAGAATTACGCTACAACAAAAACTTATATCTCGATTCAGTTTCAAACGAAACAGCATTAAATCTTGGGTTTGCCAAGTTTACCTACAATGAGGTTAAAAGCAAGCAAATCAGTTTAGGTCTTGATTTACAAGGTGGTATGAGTGTTGTGTTACAAGTATCTCTGGAAGACCTTATTAAGTCTATGGCTAATAACAGCCAAGATCCAACCTTCTTAAAGGCATTGGAAAATGCAAAAAAACGTCAGGTAGAAACACAGGAAAATTTTGTGACCCTTTTCGGGCAAGAATTTCAAAAGTTAGATAATGGTGCTAAGTTGGCTGCCATTTTTGCTACTCCTGAAAATAAAGATAAAATCAACTTCAACTCTACCAACGAGCAGGTATTAGCTGTACTAAGAAAAGAATCGGAAGGTGCTGTAGAAAGAACCTTTAATATTATTCGCTCTCGTATTGATGAATTTGGTGTTACTCAACCTAACATCAATCTTCAGGAAACTACAGGCAGAATTATAGTAGAACTTCCGGGTGTTGATAATGCTGAAAGAGCCAGAAATCTTTTACAGGCAACTGCACAATTAGAATTCTGGGAAACTTGGGATAATCAGGAAGTATTTAATTACTTCGTTAGTGCAAACGATGTTTTAGTAACTATTTTAAATACTGAAGAAACTCAAACTGAAGAAACTGATTCTACTTTGCTAAATGAAGAATCAACAGAAAATACAGAAGATACAACTGTATCAGATATTTTAGCAAATACTAATCAGGACACTGCTGCTACAAAAGTAGAAGATAGTGACTTAAATTCATTGTTAAGTGAATCTAAAGATGACACAACAAAAGCAGGAGAGTTAGCTGATGAAGAAATTCTGAAAAAATTTCCGCTATTTTCTAATGGTTCTATTTTAATGCCTGCTACAGGACAAGATGAAAACGGGCAATTTAGTGTAATGCAAGGTCCGGTTGTTGGTTATGCATTTGCTCAAAACAGAACAAAAATTACTGATTATCTGGCTTTAGAAAAGGTGCGTGCTGTATTTCCAAAGAATATAAAATTTGCATGGAGTGCAACCCCTGTGGGCACTTCAGGAAATATTTATGCGCTATATGCCTTAAAAACAAGACCTAACGATGATAAAGCCCCTTTAGAAGGTGATGCTATTGTTGATGCACGTCAGGATTTTGACAGTAACGGCAAACCTGATGTTGATATGACCATGAATTCGGAAGGTGCCAAAATATGGAGAAGACTTACTAAAGAAAACATTGGCAAATCAGTAGCAGTAGTTTTAGATAATGTTGTATATACTGCTCCTACCGTTCAGGGTGAAATTAGTGGCGGACGTTCGCAAATAACCGGAAACTTCTCAGTTAAAGAAGCTCAAGATTTAGCTAACATTATTAAAGCAGGTAAATTACCTGCACCGGCAAACATTGTTGAAGAAGAAGTAGTTGGGCCTTCTTTGGGTAAAGAATCTATTAGAGCCGGTTTATTTTCTCTTGCTTTAGGTTTCGGAATTGTTATTCTGTTTATGATTTTCTACTATACCGGTGCAGGCATTTTAGCAATACTTTCTTTACTGCTGAATATGTTTCTGATTATGGGTGTTTTGGCTTCGTTTCAGGCATCTCTTACTTTACCGGGCATGGCAGGTATTGTACTTACCATTGGTATGGCGGTAGATGCCAACGTAATTATCTTTGAGCGTATCAGAGAAGAACTTCAAAAAGGCAAGAGTTTGCGATTGGCTGTAACCGATGGTTTTTCAAATTCTTATTCAGCCATTATTGACTCTAACGTAACCTCATTGATTACCGGATTTATTCTTTTAGTTATTGGTTTAGGCCCAGTAAAAGGTTTTGCTACTGTATTTGTTATTGGTTTATTTACATCATTTATTACTGCCGTTTTAGTTTCAAGAATAATTTTTGAAGGCTTTTTAAGTAACAAAGACAGAAAAATAGGTTTCGGAACAACTTTCACTACCAACCTTTTAAGCAATTTCGATTTCAAGTTTATTGAAAAAAGAAAAATGGCTTATGCAATTTCGGGCGTACTGTTTTTAGTTGGGCTTGTTTCTATGGCTACAAGAGGCTTCGATTTAGGGGTTGATTTTGAAGGCGGCAGAACTTATGTGGTTCGTTTCGATAAAGAAGTAAGTGCCACGCAGATTACCTCTGCATTAACTGCCGAATTTGAAAAAGCACCTTTAGTAAGAACTTATGGTGGTGGTAACCAAGTTAAAATTACCACTTCTTATAAAATAGACGAAACTGATATTGCCATAGACAGTATAGTGGAAGCTAAGTTATACAATGGTGTAAAAGGATTTTACAACAATGCACCTGACTTTGAAGATTTTAAAACTAATTATCGTTTAAGCTCTATGAAAGTAGGACCTACCATTGCCGATGATATTAAATCAAGCTCGTTGTTGGCCTCAATACTTTCATTAATTGGCATTTTCATTTACTTGGCTATTCGTTTCCGCAGATGGGAATTTGGGGTAGGTGCTATTATTGCAACCTTCCATGATGTGTTTATGATATTAACATTATTCTCATTGCTTAAAGGTGTTTTACCTTTCTCTACAGAAATAGACCAGGCATTAATTGCAGCCATTCTTACCATTATTGGTTATTCTGTAAACGATACTGTAATTGTGTTTGACCGTGTGCGCGAATTTTTAAACCTGCACCCTACCAAATCATTAACCGATAACGTTAACGGTGCTATTAACACCACACTAAGCAGAACCTTTATGACATCGTTTACTACATTACTGGTAGTGTTGGTATTGTTTATTTTCGGTGGTGAAGCAATAAGAGGTTTCTCTTTTGCATTGTTGGTAGGTATAGTTGTTGGTACTTATTCTTCAATATTCATTGCCTCTCCTATAGTAGTTGATATGTTAGGCAGAAAAACAAAAGCCAAAAAATAATTCAGAAGATTTCAGAAATAAAAAAAACTCCGGAAGTTATTCCGGAGTTTTTTTTATTATAAGTGCCTTCTTCTTATTTCAGCACTTTGCTTTTATCAGCAAGTAAGTATAAAACTGCCATTCTTATAGCTACACCATTTTCTACCTGTTGAAGAATAATAGACTGGTCAGAATCTGCTGCATCAGAAGAAAGTTCTACTCCCCTATTTATAGGTCCTGGGTGCATAACTACAATTTTCTTTTTCAGACGGTCTAAAGTTTCTTTATTTATTCCGAAGTAAAGCGAGTATTCTCTAAGCGAAGGAAAGTATTTTATATCCTGACGCTCTAATTGTATGCGTAACACATTAGCAACATCGCACCACTCTAAAGCCTCTTGTACATTATAGGTAACTTTTATTCCCAAATCTTCATGGTGGCGGGGTATTAAAGTAGGAGGCCCTGCCAACATAACTTCAGCGCCTAATTTTTTAAGACAAAAAATATTTGAAAGTGCTACGCGCGAATGTGTAATATCTCCAATAATAGCCACCTTAATGCCTTTAAGGTCTTTACCTAATTTTTCACGAATTGAATAGGCATCTAATAGGGCTTGTGTAGGGTGCTCGTGTGTGCCATCACCGGCATTGATTATCTGAGCATCGATATGTTTTGAAAGAAACACGCAAGCTCCGGGGCTGGCATGGCGCATCACAATCATATCTACTTTCATTGCCAAAATGTTCTTTACGGTATCTACCAGTGTTTCGCCTTTTTTCACAGAAGAACCCGATGCAGAAAAATTTACAATATCGGCTGAAAGGCGTTTCTCGGCTAATTCAAACGAAATGCGAGTGCGAGTAGAATTTTCGAAAAATACATTGGCAATGGTAATATCGCGAAGCGAAGGAACTTTCTTTATAGGGCGGTTGAGTACTTCTTTAAACTGGTCGGCTGTTTGAAAAATAAGGTCAATATCTTGTTTGGTAATGTCTTTAATGCCTAATAAATGATTGACACTTAATGAACTCATTTTTGTTTTTCGTTTGTGGTTAATATCCAAACCGAATCGGTTTTATCTGTTTCAGCCCATTCTACTTTTACATGTTCCGATTCAATACTATCTATAGTTTTCCCTACATAATCGGCTTGAATAGGCAGGTCTCTTGAAAATCTTCTGTCTATTAAAACTAATAATTCAACATGTTCGGGCCTGCCAAAATCGAGCAGGGCATCCATTGCTGCACGAATGGTTCTTCCGGTAAACAACACATCGTCTATCAACACCACTTTTTTACCTTCTATTGAAAACTCTATTTCTGTAGCACTTGGCTTTAGTGGGTTTTCTCTTCTTCTGAAATCATCGCGATAAAAAGTAATATCCATTACACCGCTTTCAAAATTAAGCTTGGGGTTTATGGCTTTTAATCGCTGGCAAATTCTTTTCGATAAATAAATGCCTCTTGGCTGAATGCCTATTATAGCTGTTCTGGAAAAATCTTTGTGGTTTTCTATTAACTGATGGCAAAGCCGCTCTATGGTAAGCGCAAACTTTTGATTATCTAAGATTATGCGAGGCTTCATCAGTTTTGCAGGTGTTGCCAAAGATAGAAAAAATGTTTTAGCAGTAACTTATTGCCCCCAGATGTTTTTACACATTTCAGCCTTAACAGTAGCAAAGCTTAACTTACAGCTTTTGCTGTTTTAAATTCTGAATTAAAGTGAAAGGTTATTTCAGGATAATCGTCTTTTGCAACTTTCAGCATCCATTCCGATTGGGCTAAAAAAACCAGATTTCCATCTTTATCTTCTACCACATCGTTGGCTTTGTATTTCAGAAATTTATCTAATGCCGCTTTGTCATCGGTGGTAATCCAGCAGGCTTTATATAAGTTCATAGGCTGAAAACGACACGAGGCACTGTATTCGTGCTGTAAACGATATTGAATTACTTCAAACTGTAATTCACCTACTGTACCTACAATTTTACGGTTACCGATTCGGTAGAAAAACAATTGTGCTACTCCTTCATCAGTCAACTGGCGAATACCTTTTTCCAGTTGCTTGGTTTTCATAGGGTCAGCATTTATCAGTTCTTTAAATATTTCAGGCGAAAAGCTTGGAATACCGGTAAAATTAAGGTGTTCGCCTTCGGTTAAGGTGTCGCCAATTTTAAAGTTTCCGGTATCGTAAAGCCCCACTACATCGCCCGGAAAGGCTTCATCGATAACGGTTTTGTCTTGTGCCAAAAAGCTGGTGGGATTGCTGAAGCGCACTTCTTTTTCCAATCGATTGTGCCTGTAAAACTTATTGCGCTCAAAGGTTCCCGATACTACTCTTAAAAAGGCAATTCTGTCGCGATGCTTTGGATCGAGGTTGGCATGAATTTTAAATACAAAGCCGGTCATTTTTTTTTCATCGGGCATCACAGTGCGCACATCTGTATCTCTGGGAAGTGGTGTGGGAGCAAAGGTTATAAAGGCATCTAACAGTTCTCTTACTCCGAAATTATTTACCGCGCTGCCAAAAAACACGGGCGATAAATCGCCAGACAGATATTTATTAATATCAAAAGGTTCATAAACGCCTTCTATAAGTTCTATATCTTGTCTTATTTGCGCAGCATCTCTTTCACCCAGTTTTTTATCTACTTGTTTATCGTTTAGGTCTTCAATTTTAATTAGTTCTTCTTCATCGAGCCTGAAACGACCGGGTGTAAAAAGATTCAGGTTTTTTTCAAACAAATTATAAACCCCTTTAAAATTACTGCCAATGTTTATAGGCCAGCTTAAAGGTTGCAGTTTTATATTCAGCTCGCCTTCTATTTCATCTATTAAATCAAAAGGGTCTTTGCCTTCACGGTCGAGCTTGTTTATAAAAACAATTACGGGGGTTTTTCTCATGCGACAAACCTCCATTAGTTTTTTGGTTTGTTCTTCCACACCTTTTACACAATCTACCACCAATATTACGCTATCTACTGCGGTAAGTGTTCTATAGGTATCTTCCGCAAAATCTTTGTGGCCGGGAGTATCAAGAATATTAATTTTCAACCCTTTGTAATGGAAACTCATTACCGAAGTAGCCACCGAAATACCCCGCTGCTTTTCTATTTCCATAAAATCGGAAGTAGCCGATTTGTTTATTTTATTTGATTTTACAGCACCTGCCACCTGTATAGCACCTCCATATAAAAGCAACTTTTCGGTTAAAGTAGTTTTACCGGCATCGGGGTGACTTATAATGCCAAAAGTTCTGCGAATCTTAATTTCATCTGTTAAAGCCATGTAGCAAAATTAGGGCGCAAAGATAGTGTTTATATAAGGTTTACAGGGTATGTTTGGCAAGTATAAACTAACTCAAAACTTTTTTAAATAAACCCATTACCTGAAAAACCAATACACCAGCCCCCATACTGCAAGTGCTATAGCTGCTTCCAGCAAGGGTATTCTGTTTAAGGTATTAGTGCGCACAGTTTGTGCTCCTCGCCTGTCTATTTCATTTCTAATATACATGCCTGCCCCCATTAGCAGCAAATTGGCAATAAATACTGCATGTAATACAAAAGAGTATTTGTTGGTAAGCATTATTAACGGAATAGCCCCTACCAATACCGGCAGCAAAAAAGTTTGCGTAAGAAACAGGTTTCTACCCTTTACATTTTCCAATAAACTTTTGGAATGGGAAAATTTTAAAAACTCAAAGCTTATTAAAAAACCTGTAAACAAGGTGAGTGCTATAAAAAAAACTACAGCCGGTATTAGAAATATATTTTTTACATACCACCATGCTGCTACCACTGCAAAGCCATTGTATAAGCCGGTTATATAACTGGCATTTCCTGCCGGTGCAATAATTACCGAAGTGTAAAATAAGTTGAAACTTAAGACAGCCAGCCACAATATTACCAGCCTTATATTATTATATACTTCTTCCATCCACCATAATACCGAAACAAAAACAATTCCTAAAATGAAAAATATAGAAGGAACCCCACCAAATATGAGCGTAACTACTTTTCTGTTCCACTGAAAGGGATCTACAGGAAGGTTGTTTAACTGATTGTAAGTGGCTTCGGCTTCGGTATAGCCATACATTACAAAAAAGGTTTTTAATAACTGCTGATATAACACTACTACCGCTATGTAGCATACTGTAAAAATTAATGCTGAATATAATACACGCCTTGCTTTATGATACCAGCGGTCTTTTACTTTCTTTTTATGTTTTACGGTTCCGTAGTAGGTGCCTATTTGTTGCATTAATTACCCATTTAAAAAGTAGCAACGAGCAGTAGTACTGCTCGCTGCCTGTTGGTTCTCAATTTAATAGCCGCAAAAACTGAGAATGAATTTATTCTTCTGTATTCTTATCGTTTTCTTTTCTGTTGTTCTTTTTATCATAATACCTTTTAGCTGCTACGCCACCTCCGGCTGCCAGTAATGTCCAGCTTAAGGGGTCTAAGGGTACATTATTATTTTGTTGCGGGGGCTGTGGTGGTGGAAATATTTGTGCCTGTGCTATAGTAATGCTGCATATTGCAACTATGATGGTTAGGGCTATTTTAAAAAGTATATTTTTCATTATGCTAAGTTTTCAGTAATCAGTCCTGATAGCTATCGGGATTAGTTTTCAATTATTTTAAACAAACCCGCAAGGTTTTGAAAACCTTGCGGGTTTGTGTGTCTGGGTTTACTGCTTAATCAGTTTCAACGTTTGGTTACTATTGCTGCCTGTTAGCTGAATAAAATAAATACCATTATTCAATGATGCAGTGTTCAAGGTCTCTTTAGTGTTGGTTTTATTCAACTCGTAGGTTTGAACCATTCTGCCTGAAATATCTACAATTACTGCTTTGCTGTAACCGTGGTTTTCATTCAATATTAAATTGGTTTCGCCTGTGGTAGGATTAGGGAATAGCCTTACCCCTTCTTTAGTTGAGAATGCTATTCCTGTAGCCAAATTGGCTTCAAAGTGTAACAAGAATCTGTCTCTGCTATCACCTGCTTCGGTAGTGAAGGTGTAAGTGCTGCCTTCGGTTACTTGTTGTAGGGTATTTAGCTTTAAGTCTTCTAACATTACCGTTGCATTTAAGGTAGTAATACCATCAAAGCTTAAAGTGAACTCGCCCGGGGTACTGCCATCATATATGCCTACAGGTACGGTTTGTGTATTGCCCGCTTCTAATAACGGCAAAGCATTATAGGCCAGGTATTCTCCATTGGTTTCCTTAGTGTAGAGCAATGGAATGTGTTTTGCACCAAACAATCGGTTGGCATCGTATTTTGAATCGAATGCTGTAGTAGCATCGTCTTCAAAGTACACAGTAGATTTATCGCTGTATTGGCTATTGCTTAGCGTTATATCTACATATTGGCTGAATGGCGATTGCTGACGATAAAAAGTAGGGTTGCCCGCTACACGCATATTATTGTTTACCGAGAAGGTGCCGCTGCCGCCTTCAGTAGCTACTCTTATCTGAAAGCCCTGCCCTACGGCTACGGTTACCGGTCCGCTGTTTAAAGTAAACGGTGTAAAGCTGCTGCCATCGAATAATTGTATTTGATTATCGAAGCTGCCGCCTAAGCTGCCATTGGTAAAGGTAATGGGGCTTGGGTAGGGGTTGCTTACCAAGTGCCAGCCTCTTGTAGTGGTGTTGTTACCATTCCATTGGTCTAAGCTGCCTGTCTGGCGGCCTAATGGGCCATAGGTTTTATCATCGTTGTTTACCGTGCCGGTAAAGGTTAAGGTAGTGTTGGCGGCTGCGTTTACGGCATAGCCTCTGGCATCGGTAAGGTTGCCGGTAGATTTTACATGCCATAGTGATTGGGCACAATTATCTATTACCGCAGCATTTTCTATTAGTTCTAATATGTTGCCATAAGGCGAGGTGGCCGATACAGAATCTACATTACAACGGTATAGCGGGTTGGTTACAGGTATTATTTGCCCTCCGTTGGTGCCACTAGGTGCTATGCCAAAGCCGTTTACACTGTGGCTTTCTATGGGCGAGCCGATGAAGCGTTGCCCTGCAGTAATGGCTCTTTCTACTATATAAGTGCCGCTACCTGCCAAAGTGCTGCCATCTTCCTGTACTAAGCTGCCTCCGCTGGCTACCGTTATGGTGCCATTATTGGTTAATACTCCGCTTACGGTAAGCGACTGGTTAGCAGAAATATCTAAGGTGGCGTTGGTTGCTATGGTAATATCGGCAATGCTTACTGCGGTATTAATGGTTGGGAAATTACCACTGCCCCCGCTTACATCGGGTATAATGGCATTATCGGTAGCGGTGGGTATATTGCCGCCACTCCAGTTGCCGCTTTCATTCCAAAGGGTATTGGAGTTGCCGGTCCAGGTGAAGGTTGGGCAGGTTAAATCGCTGCCACTGCAATCTTCATCTATGCTGTTGCCGCAAATTTCTGTAGCCCCGGGGTTAATGGCTGCATTGTTATCATCGCAATCGCCACTGCCGCCAGCGGGTAAGGTGCTGGTCCAACCCGCGCCCGGGCTGGTGCAGGCACTTTGGGTGGTTGTATAGTAGTTATCATTATCGGCATCTAAATACCAGGTGCTGGCGGTAAGTTGTTCTACGGTAGCCACACTGCTTAATACTCTTGAGCAATTGCTTGTAACCCCACTATACACCTGATACTCGCCTACAGGTATATTGCTCCACACCAAAGGGCTGCCTGTGCCTGCAACGGCACCGCCTTGTGGTATAGATAAACGGATATTATCTACATGATAATCGTTGCCGCCTACTACCGCAATTTGGGTAAAGCTATTGAATGTATTATCGGTATTGCTGGTTACGCTGGCTTGTAAAGTGCCTGCAATATCATAAATATTTAAAGTGTAGGTGCCGTTGCCATTGCCGGTGAACACAAAGCGGAACCAAACACCTGCAGGACGTGCCCATGCTACATTGCTGCTGATAACGGTGGCAACGCCTGCATTTCTTCTTTCTACTCCTATGGTTGTATTGGTAACCCTTAAACTATAACCATTGCCGCTGCCATCAAGAAAGGCTATGCGGTTGCTTTGTGTGCCTGAAGCCTGTAACATCCACCCCTCAAACAAAAAGGTATTGCCCACCGTTTGCCCAATGGCTTTGATGCCTCCGTTGGGGTCTCCGTTGGTGGTTTTGTGGAGGGAGAAAGTGCCCTGCTGCGCCTGTGCTGAGGATTGCGCCACCACGCCTGTGCCATAGGTGCTCCAGCCCGTGTAGGTTTCAAAATCGTCTTTAAAAATGGTTTTGTAGAGTTGGTAGTTTGCGCCTGTTTCTGAAGCAGCCAAGGTAACATCAGCCCCAGTGGCGGGTGGGCAGATGCTGCCGCCTGTGAGGGTGGCGGTGGCGATGCTACCGCTTACGGTTTGCGCTGCGCTTACATAAGCTGCATTGCCGGGGCCGCAACTGCCGTTGTTATTGCCAAACCAGCAATCGCCTTCTTTTACTACATCAAATTGCAGGGTGTAGCTGCCGGGGCTTGCCGGGGCAGTTACGGTAATGTTGTAGGTTTGGCTTTGGCCGGGTGCCAGGTTATTGGCATTTACGCGCCATGGGTAGCTTAAATCATTGCTCCAGGTAGCACCAATGTTTACATCGGGCCCGCTGTTGGTCCAAGTGGCGCTGCCGATGTTGGTTACGGTTACGCTTACGGTGCGGGTTTCTCCGGCACACCAGGTGGCGCTGCCGGTGCTCATGGCGGTGAAAGTGGCTTGGTAGGGGGGAGGGTTTAGCACTCTGGCAACACGGTTACGTGCTGTGCCGTTGTAGCTGGTGAAAGAGCCTCCGATAAGGATTTTCCCATCGGGCTGTAGCGCAGTTGCATTAATAAAACCCGTCCCTGTTGAGTTGAATGTGGCATCAAGGGTGCCATTGGCATTCAGGCGGGCTATGCGGCTGCGTGCTGTGCCGTTGTAGCTGGTAAACTGTCCTCCAATAATGATCTTACCATCGGGCTGCAGGGCGGTGGTATTAACTTGCCAATCCGTCCCGGTACCTGTATTGAAAGTGGCATCGAGACTGCCATTTGCATTCAAGCGTGTGATATAATTGCGTGCCGTACCGTTGTAGCTGTTAAAATAGCCTCCTATTATTATTTTTCCATCCGGTTGTATTAAAGTTGTTAAAATATAAGCTGGGTTGAAAGAATGTTCTGCTCCTAAACCAGGATTAAATGTATTATCAAGACTACCATTCGTATTAAGCCGAGCAACTCGAATTCTTCCAACACCATTGAATGAAGTGAAACTTCCCCCGATTATGATTTTCCCATCAGCCTGTATTGATGAAGTCCAAATAGTGAAATTTACACCAGTACCTGGATTAAAAGTTGCATCTAAACTTCCATCAGAATTTAATCGGGCTATGCCGTTTCGGGATGTACCATTAAAACTAGAAAATCCTCCTACAATAATAATTTTACCATCAGATTGTAAGGAAATACTAGTTACAAAGTTGCCTGGACCGCTACCAGTATTAAATGAAGGGTCAATGCTACCGTCAGCATTTAAACGAGCGATATAATTTCGTGCTGTGCCGTTGTAACTAGTGAACTCCCCCCCGATAAGGATTTTCCCATCAGGTTGTATTGATGTAGACCAAATATTGCTATTTGCACCTGTCCCTAGATTAAAGGTGTTATCAATTGTTCCATCATTATTAACTCGTGCAACACGATTTCGCCCAACCCCTCTATACGAAGTAAAATAGCCTGCAATAATGATTTTCCCGTCTTGCTGTAGGCTTATTGACTTTACTTCATCATTCGCCCCTGAGCCTGGGTTAAAAGATAGATCAATAGCACCTGGCTGGGCAATACCCATGCTGCTGAGCAGTGTGCATAAAAGCAGGATAAAAATGCTTTTTCTATTGCGGTGTATAAACAGTGTTAGCTTATTCATATTGAGTTGTTTTACTTTCTATATAAAATTGTTTATGCTTAATACTTATCTTCTACTATGTATTTTGAGCAGGTGGAAGATTGCCCTTTGAGGGTGGCATCTTTAATAAAATCGGCAGCAAAGTTGTCGGTGGTTGATTTTAAATCGCTGCACTGCACCCGGTGGTTTTGAATTACCCCGCCAATTTCGCCAATGCAAGAAGCGCAGTAGCTATCTCGTGTTTTGGTGCAGGCTGATGCACAAAATAGAATAGTTGTGATTGCAAATATTAAATTTTTCATGATAAATAATTTATTATTATAAAAGTTACGTAATGATACTTTAGCATTGAACTATTGATTAGAATTTTCAGATTGTTTAGGTTTAACAAAATTGTAATTGAGTGAGAAACTCAGCCAGGGTTTATTTTGAAACAGGTAGTTTTTTGCATTATTACCTGTGGCACCATCAAACCCAACTATTACGCCACTTTGAAAGTTATGGAATTCAAATACTAAGCCACTTCCATAGTTAAAAGCAAATGCATTATTACTTTCCTTGGGGTCAGTTATACTTTTATCATTTGTGCTATTAAGTTCTACACTCCCAAAGGATAAAAAACCATTTAAACTTATAAAGTATGGTTGTACTTTTGAAAGGCGCATTTTCCAGCCGACAAAAGCACCTAGATTTAAATCACCTTCAACAATAGTACCATCTGTATTTTTTGTATTGGGCCTGAATTTGAATGGTGCTGTTAACAATCCTGAAGTGTAATCATTTTTGAAACTGTAATAGCGTGGTTTGGTTTTATCTTTAAAATCACTTTCCTTAATCCAGTATAACTTTCCCCAATCGCGAATTGAAACTATCAACGCACTACCATCATTACTACCTCTTAAAGAATCTTTTTTAATTTGTTCATTTAGATTATTCAGGTTCGGCTCACCTGGAATAATAATTTGAATGAACTTGGTTTCATTTATGATAAGTGTTTTTCCTGTTTTTTGAAAATAGTATTTAGAATCAAATGACTTGTATCTAATGGTATCTGGAATGTCTTTTGTAGCATCATGAAAGTAGATAATCAAATTAGTCCCTCCTTTTTCAATTACAAATCCTAACGTATCATTTAAATAATCTCTTTCTTGTGATTTAATAGTAAAAGTTGAAATAACAATTACCAAAAAGAATAAAACTATGTTTTTCATGGTTGTTTATTTAGTTTATATTATCTACCCCACTACCACCTTCCACTTGCCGTTTTGGGTGGGGTGTGGGTTTTGGATGTTCAGGAAATATTGTTCAAACACGGGCAGGGTGCCTTCTATACGCTGGCTGTTGCCGGGGGCTATGGTTAGCCGGTTTACTTCATCTATAAATTCGGGGCGGTCGCTTATGGCAAATATTAATTCATCGGTGCCTTGGTTATACAGGGTAAGCGTGCTGCTGCGGATTATGGTGCCTTCGGCTACGGCACTTATAATAGCACCGGGCGCAATAACGCCATTTACGCTAAATGCTTTATCGGTAAGCGGCAGGTAGCTGGGGTTGTAGTAGTTATTAAAGTTATCGGGGTTTTCGAGGTTATTAATAGCTATGGTAAGCAGGTTGGTAGTTAGTTGCAGGGTAAGTGCCTTGCGGTCTTGTCGCCTGCCGGTTTGCAGGTTTTCTACCTCGCCAAATGCGGTAAGTTGTGCTGTTCGGGCGGTATTAAATGCCCCTACTTTATCGGTTAAGGCGGTTACTTCGGCAGCATTGCTGCTTACCAAATGGGCAGTAGCGGCTGTTACATACCGTTGCAGCAAGGTGGGCAACTGTGGCAGGTTGGCATCGTGGTATTCGCTCATGCCTTGCGGATAAAACTCCTGGTAGGTAGCCGAGGTTTCATTAAACTTAAACTTCACCAGGTTTTGCAAATCGCTTAAATAATCTATAACGTCTTTTTTAGTGGCTTCCATAGTAATGGTTAAGCCTTCGCTAATGGCTTTTTTAGAAGCCAAATTGGTCATTTTACCAAAAAAAGCACTGTATTTTGTAAGGGTATCGGTTATTAACTGGCTGTAAATCCCTCCGGGATTGTTATCGGGTATAGATAAGCGCAGTAAGGCATCATCGGTAAAAGCTTGCAGGTTGGTGTCAGAAAGATTTTTATCATCAAAAAAATCTTCGACTAATTTTTCAAGGTTGAACATAGTGTTTTGATTTTATTGGGTGAAAAAATAAGTAACTGAATAGTGTTTCCGATTTTGGGAAGGCCCCCGAAACGTGTTCCGCTTGGGTTCCCGTTTTTGGGAAGGCTTCCGAAACGTGTTCCGCTCGGGTTCCTGGTTTTGGGAAGGCCTCCGAAACGTGTTCCGCCCGGGTTCCCGATTTTGGGAAGGCCTCCGAAACGTGTTCCGCCCGGGTTCCCGATTTTGGGAAGGCCTCCGAAACGTGTTCCGCTCCTATTCCCGTTTTTGGGAAGGCTTCCGAAACGTGTTCCGCTCCTATTCCCGTTTTTGGGAAGGCCTCCGAAACTTGTTCCGCTTGTATTCCCGTTTTTGGGAAGGCTGTTTCATCCCCTTCCGAAGAAAAACTACCCACCACGGCAGCGGTTTTGCTGGTGTGCAGGGCCACCATTATTAAATGAGGCGGTATGTCGAAGCCGTGGCAGGTCATGGGTTTTGTTTCAGGGTTTAGTTTTTGTGGTTTTTATATTAGTGTAATCGTATTTTTTTACTTGTTTCATGCTGTACAGCCCAAAAAAGGTAATGAGCAACAGCAATACCGCGCAGGTAAGCGTAAAGGCTACCGAAGTGGGGTTTATATGCTTTTTTGTGGGTTGCATGGTTACAGGGGCTTGGGGTTATTCAATCCATTTATTTCTAAGGGCAATGGCTACGGCATGGGTTATGTTGGCGGCTTTCAGCTTACGCAAAATATCTTTCCGGTAGCCTTCTATGGTGTCTTTACTTAAATAAATATGGGCGGCAATTTTAGGGCTGGTATAGCCATTGGCTGCCAGTTGCAGTATTTCGGCCTGGCGCTGCGACAGGGGCGAATTTTTGCCATTAACTGAATTGGCAAGTTTTTTAAGATTTACAGGCTGAAACGATTGGATGCCGCTAACAGAAATCATTTTAGGTTTCTTGTTTTTCTTAATCATTTTTAAGTAGGTCAAAAATGTTAATTAATAGTTTACTATGTAACCCCGAAAACGGTGGAAATTAGCTTGCGCTTAAAAACCCCCGAAAACGGTTGTTTCAATAGTATTTCGGTTTTAAAAGTAGTATAGCGGGCGTTTCGAAAATGGAAAATGTTGTGAAAGTGCCCCAGGATGTTGTGAAAGTGCCTCAGGATGTTGTGAACGTAATTTTGCCCTTCTGAAAAATGGTGGTTTTTGTAAAAAGTTTTCAGTAATCAGTCATCAGTTTTCAGTTTTTGGCAGAGCCGTTAGCCATTAGTTTGGAGTTTAGAGTTTAGAGTTTGGAGTTTTGGGTTTAGAGTATTTTGTCATGCCGGAGGCATCTTTGTTTTATTGGGGATATTTATTGGAAAGTTTCTCCCTATAGCTATCGTGGACAGAATGACAGAGAGGGGTAATGGTTTTTGAATTTCGATTTTTGAATTTTGAATTTGTTTAGGATTTAGAGTTTAGGGTTTTGGGTTTTGGGTTTTGGGTTTAGAGTTTTAAGTTTGGGGTTTTGGATTTTGTTTATCTTAGCTTAAACATTTAAAATATGACAGTTTACATTAAAAAAACTGATTCGGCAGAAGAAATAAAGCGTAAAATAGATAAGGTGCTGAATGCTAACAGAAAAACAAAAAAACAATTCGACCCATTTAAGTATTTAGGCAAATTAAAGGGTGTTTATGGCGATGGTTTAGCCTACCAAAAAAAAGTAAGAAATGAATGGGATTGATAGAATAATGCTAGATACTAACTTGTTTGTTTATTTACTTGAAGGCAAGCGAAGTGCAGCTGAGGCTATTTTTAATAAAGAAATTATTTACTCTTTTATTACTGAAATTGAACTGTTGGGAAACAATTTGATTGACCGAAAACAACAGAATTTGGTGAAAGAAATTCTTTCATTTCAAAGAAAAGTAATGTATGACCAAACTATTGGCGATTGTGCGATTTCGATTAAGCAACATCGTAAAATAAAAATACCCGATGCTATTATAGCTGCCACTGCAATTACTCAAAACATACCTCTTCTTACAGCAGACAAAGCTTTTGCTAAAATTCCGGGGTTACAGTGCATAATATTCGAGGAAATGTGATTTTGTTTGAGTAGTTATATTGTTTCTATGGTTTTAATGTTTAGATTTTTGAATTTTGAATTTCGATTTTTGAATTTGTTTAGAGTATTTTGTCATGCCGTAGGCATCTTTGTTTTGTTGGGGATATTTATTGGAAAGTTTCTCCCATTAGCTATCGTGGACAGAATGACAGAGAGGGGTAATAGTTTTTGAATTTTGAATTTCGATTTTTGAATTTGTTTAGGATTTAGGGTTTAGGATTTAGAGTTTTGTGTTTTGAATTTGTTTAGGACTTAGAATTTAAGATTTCACTTCTACCCCCCCCGAAAACGGTGATAATACTTACCCGATAACGTAAGTATTTTATCTTGTGCTAAAAGTTGTTAATTTCCGCAACGGTTTTATTAATCGTATTTCAGCAACCATTTATCTATGAGAAATATTTTTTTGGCGATTATATGTAGTTGCCTTTTTTTACAACTAAAAGCCCAGCCGGGAGCTTTAGATTTAAGTTTCGATATTGGCACAGGGGCTGATAACAACATAAGAGCGATTGCAGTACAACCCGATGGAAAAATTTTAGTGGGCGGAGATTTTTTTAATTTTAATGGCACACCTGCCAACCTTCTTACCAGACTTAACCCTGACGGCTCTACAGATACCAGTTTCTTATTTAATGCCTTTAATTACCAATTTAGAGATTTTGAAAACAGACTCTATAAAATATTGGTTCAGCCCGATAACAAGATATTAATAGCCGGTGATTATGGTTTTATAGATGGTAATAATGACACTTTATATTATTTAATGCGCTTGTTACCTAATGGATTAAGAGATACCACTTTTAAACAACCCGACTTTTTTGGGGGTCTTAAAAATGTAATACTACAGCCCGATGGTAAATTAATTATTGGAGGTAATCATACCACCATAAACAACCTGCCTTACGGACACTTAACCCGCCTGCATAGCAATGGCGATATTGACACCACTTTTAACACACTGAATGGCTTAAACGGTTCGGTTGAAACGATTTCGCTACAACCCGATGGAAAAGTGCTACTTGCCGGCTCATTTACTTCGTTTTTTGGGGTGCAGGGTTTTCGGCTTGCAAGGGCCAATACCGATGGCTCGCCCGATGTAACCCTAAACCCCGGCATTGGGGGCGCAGGCTCTAATATTTACACCTCTCAGTTATTGCCTAATGGTAAAATAATGCTAGGCGGTGAATTTACCTTTTACAATGGCTCTACGGTAGGCTATGTAGTGCGTACCAGAGCTAACGGCACTATAGATTTTACTTTTCGCCAAAACCCCGGTGCCAACCTGCCGGTTTATGCTTTAAAACTACTGGAAGACAGCAGTTTTTTTGCGGGAGGCAGCTTTACGCAGTATTATAATATTCCGAGAAACAGATTGGCTAAAATAACTGCCGATGGATATGTAGATACTGTTTTTAATCCCGGTAGCGGAGCCGATGATGATATTTTAGCCATAACCTTACAAAACGATGATAAAGTTTTGGTAGGCGGAAGATTTACTTCTTTCGATGGCGTAGCGAGAAACCGCATTGCCCGCCTTTACAACTGCCTTTCCCCACAACCCGATACTATTTTAGGTTTACCCTATGCCGAATGCAGGGGCACCTTGCAAACCTATACTATTACCCCCATACCCGGAGCGACAAAATATGAATGGACATTGCCCAGCGGGTGGACCGGCAGCAGCGATAGCACTTCTATTACTGTAGTATCTGATGGCAGCGGAGGCACTATTTCGGTAAAAGCATTTACCCCACAATGTGGTTTTAGCTATGCTACCACCCTTACTATTGCCACCTTGCAACCACCGGGTATTGATATTTGCTTAGTAACAGTTGATACTGCTTCCACCCACAACATCATTATCTGGGAAAAGCAGCCCACCAGCTTAATAGACAGCTTTTGTATTTATCGCGAAACCACTTCTAATATCTATACCAAAATTGCCACTATTCCTTTCGATTCTTTAAGCGAGTATCACGATTATGACGCTAACCCCAACACTACTTCTTATCGCTACAAAATGTCTATTATAGATACCTGCGGTGCTGAATCGGCATTAAGCCCTTTTCATAATACCATACACCTGCAAAACTTAGGTAATGGTAATTTTCAATGGACTTTTTACCAAATAGAAGGTCAGCCTAATCCGGTTATATCCTTTAATATGAATAGAGATGCTTTTGCCAATGGCGACTTCTTCCCTATTGGCAATATTCCGGGCACCAACGCTACTTTCTCCGATATATCTTATAGTTCTTTTCCCGATGCAGAATATGTAGTAGATGTAAACTGGGGCATTTCCTGCTCGCCTGTAAGAGCAACGGTAAATACTACCCGTTCTAACATTAGAAAACCCAATGCGCTAATTACTTCAGAGCCATCAGATAATTTACTAAATGCTTCATCGGTAATGTTGTATCCTAACCCTGCCAGTAGTGTGTTAAAAGCTGAAGTGTATTTACCCGACCTGAAAGAACCGGTTTCACTTAAAATAACCAATATACTAGGCGAAACCATAACCCATGAGGTTTTAGAAAAAGAAGCAGGTAAATATGCTAAACCGATAAATGTAAGCCCATATGCAAAAGGGGTTTATATTTTAACGATTGAAGCAGGCAAAGCAGGCACGGTTCAAAAAAGGTTTATTGTTCAGTAACGCTGAATAATTTTAAATTCACAAAAATCTTTCTTGAAGCAGATAAAGTTTATAGCATTTCTTGCAGCAACAGTGCTCTTATCTGTATCGGTAATAGCTCAACAATACAGCTTCAGAAATTATTCTGTTTCAGAAGGCGTAGGTAGTGCCAATATCAATCACATTTTTCAGGATAAAAAAGGCTTTATCTGGCTGGCCACACAAGGGGGTGGTGTTTCAAAATTTGATGGAAAAACCTTTACCACCTACACTAAACAGAATGGCCTAATAGATAATGATGTAACCTACATTGCCGAAAACAGTAAAGGCGATAAATGGATAGCTACTGCGAGCGGAGTCTCGTTGCTGAAAAACAATACGTTTACAAATTACAACCAAAAACAAGGCTTTACCAACAGTGCAGTTTATAGTATTTATATTGCTGCTGACGATAGTATTTACTTTGCTGCGGGCAATAGTGGCTTGTTTTTTTTCAACGGGAAACATTTCCACAGGATTACTTCAAAAGAACAAAAAAATGTGGTTGAAACTTTTTGTTTGGCAGAAGACAACAAGGGGAAATTATGGGCAGGCACTTCAGAAGGCATTTACATTTTACAGCAGGGCTATTTAGAAAAATTTACACTTAGCAACGAGGCGACAAACGAAACCTATTTCTCATGCCTGAATAATAAACGGGGAGCGTTATTCTTTGGCTCCACTTCGGGCCGTTTTATAAAAATAGACAGCTTGCAAAAAGTAACCGAAATACCCTTGCCTTCAAAATGTCAAAATGATTTTATAGGTGGTATAGCCTTAGACCATAATGGGTATTACTGGCTGGCTACCGACCATGGGCTGCTAAAATATAAGCAAGGCAATTTTAAATTGTATTCTGAAAAAGAAGGGCTTTCGGTAGATATGGTGCAAACCGTAATGTGCGATTATGAAGGAAATATATGGTCGGGTTCGTTAGGTGGTGGCGTAGATGTTTTAACCAACGAAGCATTTGTAAGTTATAATGAGAAAAGCGGGCTGTACAACAAAAAAGTAACCGATATTACTTTCGACCAGAAAAATAACCTGTATTATATTGCTACCAACAACGGCTTATATTTTTTAAATAAAACTGATAAAAAAATAGCCCCGGTAGATGAAACATTAAACCTAAATATTGTATCGGTTGCCATAGATGCTGAAAGCCAATTATGGCTGGCTGCCCTCGAAGGTATTTACACACTCAGCAAAACACAAAAGGGTTTTATTTTAAATGAAGCACTCTTAAAAAGTGAACAGGAAAAAATTATAAGCCCTACCAAAATAATTTGTACCCGTAATGGCGAAATTTGGCTTACTACATTTGGTTCGGGTTTGTTTAAAATACAAAACAATAAAGCTGAAAACCTGAACCGCCAATACCCTTTATTAAGCACCAAATTGCTTACCGTATATGAAGACCATCTAAACCGAATTTTTATCGGGGCTTATGATAATGGCATTGGCGTTATACAAAACAATGCCTTTAAGCTAATTGCTGAAAACATTTCGGTATGGAGTATTGCCGAAGGCAAGCAAGGCCAAATATTTTTTGGCAGCGGAGAAAAAGGGTTAATGACTTATAATGGAACTAACATTAAAACTATTACCAGCAAAGAAAAAAAACTGCCCGATAACATTACTTCTTTAGCTTACGATGCAACACGCAATTATTTATGGGCAGGCAACGAATCGCACTTGCAACTTGTTCAGCTTTCAGAAAAAAATGAAATAGAAAAACTTGAGGTTTTTAATGAAAACAATGGCTTTACCCCCAAAGGTATAAACCAACATGCCATTTATATTGATACTTTAGAAAACAGTGTATGGCTGGGAACGGTAAATGGCTTATGGAACTTTAATTATCAATATTTCCGAAATGAAAACATATCGCCTCGCCTTCATCTTAAAGATATAAGGCTGTTTTATCAAAAAACCGATTGGAGCAAATATGCAAAAAGCAATAAAAATGAATTGCCTCAACAGCTTACCCTACCCTACCACAAAAATCATTTAACATTCGATATACAGGCATTAACTACACGCCCGGTTCAGTATGTTTTTAAACTGGAAGGGCAAGACAATGTGTGGTCTTCGCCCACTACCAATCAGGAAATAACTTTCAGCAATATTGAGCCCGGAAGAAGCTATGCTTTTTTGGCTAAGGCAATAGATAACGAGGGCAATTTCAGTAATGATATTATTCAATACAACTTCAATATTAAACCCGCATGGTGGAATACCTGGTGGTTTAGATTACTTATGATTGTTTCAGTTTTTTCAGCATTAATTATTTACATAAAAAGAAGAGAACAAATATTAAAAACACAAAACCTGAAGCTTGAGAAAACGGTGCAACTGCGCACACAGGAAATTGCACAACAAAAAGCAGTAGTAGAAAAAACGCTGGAAGAAAAAGAAGTGCTGTTGCAAGAGAAAGAAATACTGTTGAAAGAAATTCATCATAGAGTAAAAAATAACTTACAAACCATCTCGAGTATTTTAATGCTGCAAAGCAGCGGATTGAAAGATGAAGAAGCTAAAAAAGCCATTAAGGAAAGCCAAAGCAGGGTAAGTTCAATTGCCTTGGTACATCAAAAATTATATCAAAATGAAGGTATTGAAAAGGTAGAATTAAATGCTTTTGTAAAAGACTTAACGGTTCAAATAAAATCGTTGTTTAACAGGCAAAAACAACAGGTAACCATTCACATTAATATTCCTGAAACCCATTTATTAATTGACATTGCCATTCCTTTGGGTTTAATATTAAATGAGTTACTGACCAATTCTTATAAATATGCTTTTAATGAAGTAGAAAATGGAGAGATAATCATTGAACTAAAGGAATTGAATAGCCAGGCAACAATTAAAAATATGGTACTGAAATATTCTGATAATGGGAAAGGTTATGCTTTTTCAAAAGAAAAACCCACCACATTAGGGCTAAGGCTTATACACGTTTTATCGAAGCAAATTGGGGCAAGTTTGGAATATAATAATGCTAAAAGAAGTGAATACACCTTTACATTTAACCTTAATATTTAGCTAACTTAAATACTGAAACAGAAAACCCAACATTTATGCAAAACTTAAAAATAGGTATAGTAGAAGACGACTTTTTAATTGCTGAAAGTTTGGTAGAAACCTTAACGCAAATTGGTTACGACACTACCGAACCGGTAAGAACCTTTGATGATGCTTTGCAAATGATAGAAACACAATCGCCCGATTTGGTTTTGTTAGACATTGAAATACATGGAGAAAAAACCGGAATAGATGTGGGCATACATATACACGAAAATTATCAACTACCATTTATTTTTCTTACAGCTTTCAGCGATAGTGCCACTATTGATAAAGCTAAAAAAGCCAATCCCTATGCCTATTTGGTAAAGCCCTTCAGTGAAGGCGATTTGTATGCTACCATAGAAGTGGCTTTAACTAATTTTAATGCTCAAAAGAGACATAAAACAACTCAACCCATTGATTCTAATAAAACCATTTTTATAAAAAATGGAGATTTGTTTGAGAAAGTAGAAACCGAAAAGATACTGTACATAGAATGTGAAAATGTGTACCTCAATATTTATACTTCAACAGATAAACGCTTTGTTATAAGAGCCAAAATAGAAGAATTTTTAAATGAACTCTCTAACAGCAACTTTATTCAAATTCACAGAAGCTATGCGGTAAACTGGCAACATATTGAAGGTATAGACGCCTCAAATGTGATAATTAACAAACAAAGTTTGCCCATAGGAAAAAGTTATAAAGATGAATTGCTTGGCAGGGTAAAGTTTTTGAAGTAAGAAGGAGTTGCTATGTGCATTAAGTTTAAGCTTTAGCAACTGAAATTTAAAAAGCTAAAAGACTTTTAATTTAGGACAAGACAACCCTTTCAGGCTATAGCGGGGATGCCCTTCCAGAATGATAAACAAACATTTATAAATAAATTTATTCCTTAACTCTAAAACAAACCAATTATATCAAGTATTAACAGAAGATTACCGAAAAGCAACCTTTCGCGCGAACTGGCTATTCGCCAGGCACACAAAAAATGACTCCTCCTGCCGGGTAAGATTTCTATATATTGTTTTTAATTTAATACTTTAAAATCTGATAAAGATTCAATTTGTTCCTGATAATTTTCTTTATCAATATTAATATTTTCAGTCTCCATAATGGTAAGCTTAAGCTGTAAAAATATAATTCCGGAAATCAGACTTAAATAGTGGTTACAAATGTATCACCTCACCATAGGCGGCAGCAGTAGCTTCCATTACGGCTTCGCTCATGGTAGGATGTGGATGTATAGACTTAATAATTTCATGTCCGGTAGTTTCCAGTTTGCGGGCAGCCACTACTTCGGCAATCATTTCGGTAACATTGGCACCAATAAAGTGTGCGCCTAACCACTCACCATATTTGGCATCGAAAATAACTTTTACAAAGCCTGCTTTTGCACCTGCGGCAGAAGCTTTGCCTGAAGCGGTAAACGGAAACTTGCCTACCTTAATTTCGTAGCCTGCGGCTTTTGCTTGTGCTTCGGTGTAGCCTACTGAGGCTATTTCGGGCTGGCAGTAAGTGCAGCCCGGAATATTGTTATAATCGATAGGCTCAACATGCATGCCTGCAATTTTTTCAACGCAAGTAATACCTTCGGCAGAAGCAACGTGTGCCAGTGCAGGCCCTTTTACTATATCGCCTATGGCATAAACACCTTCTATATTAGTACGGTAAAATTCATCTACCACTACCCTGTTGTTTTCAACTTTTACACCTAAAGTTTCCAGCCCTAAATTTTCTAAATTGGGTGTGTAACCCACCGCAGAAAGCACCACTTCGGCCTCTAGCTCTTGTGTGCCTTTTTCTGTTTTAATAGTTACTTTACACAACTTACCCGTAGTATTTACGGCTTCAACAGATGTTTCAGTTAACACTTCAATACCGTTTTTACGATACAGCCTGCCTAATTCTTTAGAAATGTCTTCGTCTTCAACCGGTACCAAACGGTTTTGATATTCAATAATAGTAACACGAGTGCCAATAGAATTATAGAAATAAGCAAATTCCACCCCTATTGCACCTGCACCTACAATAATCATGCTTTCAGGTTGCTTGGGCAATGTCATAGCTTCGCGATAGCCAATAATTTTTTTGCCGTCTTGTTTTAGTGCGCCCACCTCACGACTTCTGCCACCGGTTGCCAGTATTATATGTTTTGCTGAATATTCAGCAACTTTTCCTGTTGCATCGGTAACGGCTACTTTTTTTCCTGCCTTTAACTGGCCATGCCCTGTAATAACATCAATTTTATTTTTCTTCATTAAAAACTGAATGCCTTTGCTCATGCCGCCTGCCACTTCTCTGCTACGCGAAATCATTTTGGCAAAATCGGGCTTTGCTTTATCTACTTTAATACCATATTCTTCTGCATGCTGAATATATTCAAACACTTGTGCACTTTTCAATAAAGCTTTGGTAGGAATACAACCCCAGTTAAGACAAATACCCCCTAGTTCAGCTTTTTCAACCACAGCAGTTTTTAAGCCTAATTGCGCGGCACGTATAGCGGCAACATAGCCACCGGGGCCACTGCCAATAACAATTACATCATAATTCATAAAGAGAAAATTAAATTTGGCTGCAAAATAATGATTTTATAAAAAAGCATTTTAAACAGATGTGAGGTTATAATGGCATAATGCCTATAAATTAATCAGCATATTAAAATATTCTGAAACAGTTTTAGAGGTATTAAAATGTTGATGGATACGCTTACATGCATTTTCTGCATAAGTGCAGCGTATTTCAGCGTTATCATATAACCTTATAACGGCATCGGCAATAGCCTTTGGGTTTTTATAAGGCACTACCAAACCCGATTCTTCATGAACTACCAGTTCTCGGTTTCCGGGAATATTGGTAATAACCGGGGCAACACCTAAAGACATGGCTTCCATTACCGATTTAGTTATAGACTCGCCTTTTATAGATGCAAGCACAAATGTTTGTGACGCTTTTACAATACGCAACCCATCGGGGCGAAAACCTGTGAAAATTATTTTGTTTTTATTGGGGCTATTGGCTTGTATTTTTTTGGCTTCTGCGTCATCTAAACCTCTCCCAACCAACAACCAATAAATAGGCAAATCATTAGGTACATAATGTGTGGCCTGTAACAAATATTTTATGCCTTTCATGGTGCGGGCATTGGCAACACATACGGCAACAAAAGCATTTTTCGGCACACCAAATTCCGATAAGTCTAATGGTTCTATGTTTTTATACCATTGCAAATCGTGTCCTTTATGAATGGTAATGGCCTTTTCTTTTTTGAAAAATAATTGCCTGTGCAATAACTCTTCAATAGCCTTTGAGTTGCATACAATTTTATCTACTCGCGGATGCAGGTATTTAAAATATGCCGTAGGGTCCCACCAATGAATATTTCCTGTATAGCCTCTGTATAAAATTACCTTTACGGGCAAATGCTTTGCAGCATTAATTCCGTTAATAATGGCTTTGCTATTAAAAAGCAATAATGCATCATAATTACCATTCAGCAATTCATTTTTAATAGCTTGAGTTGCTGAGTTGCTAAACTTTTTATCGGGCATAAAATCTATAACATTGATTCCTGCCTTTCTGAAATTTTCAGCATGTTCGCACGAGCCGTTGGTCATAATGGTAATATCAACCCCCATTTGTTTTAAACCGAGAAAAATAGAAGCTTCAGGACGGGTTGAAGAAAAAAAAGTGTAATTACTTACTACTAAAATTTTAATAGCGGGCTTCAAATCGGGAATATGTATTTAGTTGTTTTGCATCAAATAATCATAAAGCAATACCTGTATATTGGGGTAGCTTTTATTGCAATAATTATTTATTTCGTTTGCTGCCACCCATTTTAGTTCGGTAATACCTTCTTCTGTCTGGGGCTGCAGGTTGGTATCGTCAGAAAACATTTCAAACCAACGTGTTTCTTTTAAAACCAAAATATTGAATTCTTTATAGGTGTGAAACGTGGTTTTGAGTGTTTTCTTTAACTCTATATTATTAATACCGGTTTCCTCAATAACCTCTCTTACTGCGGTGTTTGCAATATCTTCACCAGGCTCTACTTTACCTTTTGGTAAATCCCAAAAGCCATTGCGAAATATAAAAAGCATATCGTTGTTACTATTGCGCACTACCCCACCGGCTGCTACAATATGTTTCTTAAAACATTTTACAACATATTGAAGCAGATTATCGGGTTCATTGAAATGCAGGGTTAGTGTTTCAATTTTTCCATTTTGTAGCGCAACAATCAGCTTTTTTAATTCATGAACTATATCGAATAAATGAAGGTCTTTAGAGGTACTATCGGTTTCAGCAAACACAGTATGCTTGTATTTGGGGTTTTTCACAAGCTTCAACAACCTGCCTTCTATAAAAAATGTATAGTTTTGAACCATGATATTAGATGTTGAAATAGCCCGAAAAGTGGCTGCTTACCTACTGCAAATTAAGGCAATTAAGCTACAACCACAAAACCCCTTTACGTGGGCATCGGGTTGGAAATCGCCCATTTATTGCGACAACAGGGTTTCGTTGTCATATCCGCACATTAGAACTTTTGTAAAAGAACACTTGGCTAAAACTATTTCAAAGCAATATCCTGAAGTTGAAGCCATAGCCGGAATTGCTACTGCGGGCATTGCACAAGGAGCCTTGGTGGCCGAATATTTAAACCTTCCTTTTGCTTATGTGCGCCCCGAGCCTAAAAAACATGGCATGGGTAACCAAATAGAAGGAAAATTGGAAGCCGGACAAAAAATAGTAATGATAGAAGACCTTATTTCAACTGGTGGCAGTTGTTTAAAAGCTGTAACACCGGTTAGAGAATTGGGTTGTGAAGTATTAGGTGTTGCTGCAATTTTCAATTACGGATTTCAGAATGCTGCCGATAATTTTGCGGCTGCCAATTGTCCTTTCTTTTCACTTTCAGATTACGATAATCTTTTAGTAGCGGCAGTAGCTTCGGGCTATGTTGCTGAAAACGACTTGGAAGTATTAAAGACATGGCGTGTTGCACCCGATAAATGGGGTGTTTAATTTTTGTATTTAACTCTCAATAAAATAATTTCTCAATGAACTTTGAAAACATATTAGTAGAGCCACAAGTTGCCAAGCATATTGCGCTTATTCGCTTAAACCGTCCCAAAGAACTTAATGCCCTTAACCTGAAATTAATGCAAGAACTACGCGATGCATTAAAAGCATTAGATGAAGACGAAAATGTGCGTGTAATTATTCTTACCGGAAATGAAAGAGCCTTTGCAGCAGGTGCCGATATTAAAGAAATGGCAGGCAGAACGGCAATAGACATGTTGAAGATAGACCAGTTTTCTACCTGGGATCAAATAAAGAAAACCAAGAAGCCTATTATTGCTGCTGTTTCGGGTTTTGCATTGGGCGGTGGTTGCGAATTAGCTATGACCTGCGATATGATTATTGCTTCTGAAACAGCAAAATTTGGGCAGCCTGAAATTAAAATTGGCGTTATGCCGGGTGCAGGTGGTACACAACGTTTAACCCGTGCTGTAGGTAAAGCATTAGCTATGGAAATGGTGCTTACCGGAAAATTCATTTCAGCAGAAGAAGCTTTAAAAGCAGGTTTAGTTAATCGTATTGTACCCGAAGAAATTTATCTTGTTGAGGCTATAAAATTTGCGAGAGAAATAGCTGTGCAATCGCCATTGGCAGTAAGATTAGCGAAAGAATCTGTTTTAAATGCATTTAACAGCAGTTTAGATGAGGGTTTAATAAACGAGCGTAAAAACTTCTATATGTTATTTGCTTCCGAAGACCAAAAAGAAGGCATGAATTCCTTTATTGAAAAAAGAAGACCGGAGTTTAAGAATAAGTAAACTCAATCCCGATAGCTATCGGGACAAAATAAACTAATAGCTAACTGCTAAAAGCTAAAGGCTTATACTATGAAAAAAATACTAGTTGCTAATAGAGGAGAAATTGCATTAAGAGTAATGCGCACAGCTAAAGAAATGGGTATAAAAACAGTTGCCGTTTATTCTGAAGCCGATAGAAAATCGCCACATGTACGTTTTGCAGATGAAGCTATATTCTTAGGCCCGCCTCCTTCTAACCAATCTTATTTATTAGGCGATAAAATAATTGAAGAAGCCTTGAAATTGGGTGTAGATGGTATTCATCCGGGTTATGGCTTTCTTTCTGAAAACCAAACTTTCGCTAAAAAAGTAACCGAAGCAGGTATTACGTTTATTGGCCCATCGCCATTTTCTATAAAAGTAATGGGCAATAAAATTACTGCCAAAGAAGCAGTGAAAGATTTTGATATTCCTTTAGTACCTGGCACAGCTGAAGCTATTAGCGATGTTCCGGCTGCTAAAAAAATTGCTATTGAAATTGGCTTCCCTATTTTGTTAAAAGCGGCTGCAGGCGGTGGCGGTAAAGGTATGCGCGTGGTAGATAAAGCCGAAGATTTTGAATCGCAGATGGAACGTGCTTCAAGCGAAGCATTGGCTGCTTTTGGCGATGGTTCAGTATTTATTGAAAAGTATATTGCTGCCCCAAGACATATTGAAATACAGGTGCTGGCCGATAACCATGGTAACAGTGTGTATTTGTTTGAAAGAGAATGTTCTATTCAGAGAAGACATCAGAAATTAGTTGAAGAAGCGCCTTCTGCAGTGTTAACACCTGAAGTAAGAAAAAAAATGGGCGAAGCTGCTGTAAATGTTGCTAAGGCAGCAAAATATAGTGGCGCAGGTACTGTAGAGTTTTTGGTAGATGAAAATCTGAACTTCTATTTTTTGGAAATGAATACTCGCTTGCAGGTAGAACATCCGGTTTCAGAATTAATTACAGGTATAGATTTAGTACGTGAGCAAATTAATGTAGCCCGTGGTGAAAAACTTGCTTTTACACAAGACGATTTAAAAATTAATGGACATGCCATTGAATTGCGCATTTGTGCCGAAGACCCGTTAAATAATTTTTTACCCGATACCGGAACGCTAAATGTGTATCAACCACCATTAGGCGCAGGCGTAAGAGTTGATGATGGTTTTGAACAAGGAATGCCCGTACCCGTTTTTTACGACTCAATGATTGCCAAGCTAATTGTTCATGCTGCTACCAGAGAAGAAGCTGCTCAAAAAATGGTGAGAGCAATAAATGAGTATGATATTAAAGGCATAAAAACTACTTTAGATTTTGGCAAATGGGTAATGCAGCATCCAGAATTTTTGAAAGGAAATTTAGACACCGGTTTCATAGCCAAGTATTTTAAGCCTGAATATTTACAGAATTACCACGAAGACGAAGCCATAATTGCAGCTTTAATTGCTTCCCAGTTGTTTGATAATAGTAATGAAAAAAACATCAGTAACAATTTTAACGCTTCATCACCGAGTATTTCCAAGTGGAAGAAAAATAGAGGACAATTGTCTTAATAAAGAAATATTTTTCTGCTTTGTAATTAAATTATGATATTCACAAGCTAACAGCGCTGAATAAAATTTCTGCTAGAATTAGGCTTAAATTTGCAATATAACTTTTTCAGCAATGAGTATTTACAAAACCAACTTCAATTTTCCGGGTCAAAAGAGTGTGTATCATGGAAAAGTGCGCGATGTGTATACCATAAATGACGATTTGTTGGTTATGATTGCCAGCGACAGAATTTCAGCTTTTGACGTAATTCTTCCGCGCCCAATTCCTTATAAAGGGCAGGTACTAAATCAGATTGCAGCAAAATTTTTGAAAGCTTGTGTAGATATTTGCCCAAACTGGCTTATTGACTCACCCGATCCGAATGTGGCTATTGGTTATCGTTGCGAACCTATCAGAATTGAAATGGTAATTAGAGGATATTTAACCGGTCATGCATGGCGCACTTATAAAAGCGGGTTAAGAGAACTATGTGGCGTAGCACTGCCCGAAGGCATGAAAGAACATGATAAATTTCCGCAGCCAATAATTACGCCTGCCGTAAAAGCCGATGAAGGCCACGATGAAGACATTAGCAAAGAAGATATTTTAGCCAAAGGAATTGTTACTGAAAAAGAGTGGGAAGAATTGGAAAGAAATACTCGTGCTTTATTTAAAAGAGGCACCGAAATGGCTGCTGAAAGAGGGTTAATATTAGTTGATACAAAATATGAATTCGGAAGAAGAAATGGTTTAATTTATTTAATGGATGAAATACATACACCCGATTCATCGCGCTACTTTTATGCTGAAGGCTATGAAGAACGCCAGGCGAAAGGTGAACCACAAAAACATTTATCGAAAGAATTTGTAAGAGAGTGGTTAATAGAAAATAATTTTCAGGGTAAAGAAGGACAAACCGTGCCAGAAATGACAGATGAGGTAGTAGATAGCATTACTAACAGATATATCGAACTGTATGAACAGGTTACAGGCAGAAAATTTATTAAAGAGGATAATACCAACATCAACGAGCGAATTGAAAAAAATATTGTAGCTGCTTTAGCACGAATACAAGCAAGAAAGTAGTTTACTTACTATCGTTATCAATCAGTAATTTTCAACGGTCGGTCAAAACTTTCTTCTAAAGAAATAAAAGTTTCAGTGCGTTCAATGCCATTAATACCTTGAATTTTATCTGACAGCACTTCTTTTAAATGGGCTGTATCTCTGCAAATAATTTTGGCAAACATACTGTAATTGCCGGTTGTGTAATTACATTCTACTACTTCCGGAATTTTTTGCAAAGCCTTTACTACTTGATTGTATAAAGAACTTTTTTGCAGATAAATACCCAGAAACGCGGTAATATCATAACCTAACGCAGTAGGGTTAATAATTAATTCTGAACGCTTTATAACACCCATCTCATGCATTTTACGCATTCTAACATGTACTGTTCCACTTGAAACAAACAGTTTTTTGGCTATTTCTGTGTAAGGCATCATCGCATCTTCCATTAGTAAAGCAATTATTTGCCTGTCAACATTATCAATTTGGAAATTTTCAGGTTGTTTTAAACTCATTTTTTAAATAGTTTTTAAAAAAAACAAAGATAAATTATAAATACTGTATTTTTTAAGTATAATCAATAAATTATTTGCAAAAAATGCATCCTATTTTTACCTTTGTCGTATCAATAGTTAAACATACTGTTGGGTGATGAAACAGGCAGACATGCCCTCCGGTCTCGAGGGTGAGGAGCTTGGGACAAAGCCAAATATGGTCTAACCGCCTCGTGAAGGTTCGAACCCTTCCCCAACAGCAACGAAGAAGTTGGTTGATTGTGAAGAAAGCCCCGACATTGCTTGCAACTAGGGGCTTTCGGATTTTTATGAAAAAACAAAAGCCGTAGCTAAACAACTACGGCTTTAATGTATTCAGCACAAATTATTATTATGCCTGTGGTTTTTCTGGTTTTGGCATTAATACTTTTCTTGACAAGCGAAACTTACCTGTTTTCTTGTCAATTTCAAGTAGCTTAACTTTAACGGTATCATTTTCGCTTAACACTCCATCCAAATTTTCCAAACGACTCCAAGAAACTTCAGAAATGTGCAACAAACCTTGTTTGCCTGGCATAAATTCTACAAAAGCGCCAAAAGGCTGAATGCTCTTTACTTTTCCTTCATAAGTTTCGCCAACTTCAGGCTGTGCAACTATACCTTTAATCCAAGAAACTGCTTTATCAATTGAAGGTTTGTTATCTGCAGAAACCGAAACATTACCATAATTCCCTTCTTCTTCAATGGTTATAACAGTACCCGTTTCTCTTTGAATTTCCTGAATAACTTTTCCGCCCGGACCAATTACAGCACCAATAAATTCTTTATCAATTTTGAAAGAGATAATTCTTGGCGCATGTGGTTTATAATCAGGATTAGGCTGTGCAATAGTCTCAGTAAGCTTACTTAAAATATGTAAGCGGCCTTCTTTTGCCTGATGCAATGCTTCAGTAAGTGTTTCGAATGAAAGCCCGTTAATTTTTAAATCCATTTGTGTGGCAGTGACACCTTTATCAGTACCGCACACTTTAAAATCCATATCGCCTAAGTGGTCTTCATCGCCTAAAATATCAGATAACACAGCATATTTTCCACTTTTTTCATCAGTAATCAACCCCATTGCAATACCTGAAACAGGCTTTTTAATTTGAACACCTGCATCCATTAAAGCTAAAGTTCCGGCACAAACAGTTGCCATAGATGAAGAGCCGTTTGATTCTAAAATATCAGAAACTACTCTAATAGTATAGGGGGTTTCTGGAATCATATTTTTAAGTGCTCTCAGCGCAAGATTACCATGTCCTACTTCTCTTCTGCCCGTTCCTCTTAAAGGCTTAGCCTCTCCTGTTGAAAATGGCGGAAAATTATAGTGTAACATAAACTTGTTAGTGCCCTCGAAAATTACCCCATCAATTAATTGCTCATCTAACTTGGTTCCTAAGGTAACAGTAGTAAGCGATTGTGTTTCTCCACGTGTAAAAATTGCCGAACCGTGGGCTGAAGGTAAATAGTTAACCTCGCACCAAATGGGTCTAATATCTTTTGTTTTTCTACCGTCTAATCTTACTCCGGTTTCTAAAATTGCATTTCTGCAGGCTTGGTTTTGGGCATCGTGTAAATATTTTTTGGCCAAACCACCTTTTTCTGCTAATTCTTCTTCTGTTAATGATGCTAAAAACTCTTCTTCTACTTTGGCAAATAATTCTTTACGTTGAGATTTTGATGCAATGCCTTTAGCTGCAACCTCAAAAAATTTTTGAGAAGTTTCAGCATTCACTCTTGCTCTTAATTCTTCATCATTATTCTCGTGGCTGTATTCTCTGAAAACATCTTTTTTTCCAACGGCTTCAGCTAGTTCTAATTGAAAATTACACTGAACCCTAATGGCTTCATGTGCATATTTAATGGCTTCTACCATATCTTCTTCAGATACTTCTTTCATTTCCCCTTCTACCATTACAATGTTTTCTATAGAGCCAGCAACGATCATATCTATATCAGATTGCTCCATTTCTGAAATGGTAGGGTTTATTTTAAACTTACCATCAACACGTCCTACCCTAACCTCAGAAACCGGCCCGTTAAAAGGAATATCAGAAACTGCTAATGCTGCCGAGGCTGCTAAACAAGCATAAGCATCGGGCATTATGTTTTTTTCTGCTGAAATAAGTGTAACTATTACTTGAGTATCGGCATGATAATCATCTGGAAATAAAGGTCTTAATGCTCTATCAATTAAACGAGAGATTAAAATCTCATATTCTGAAGGACGGGCTTCTCTTTTAAAGAAACCACCCGGAAATTTTCCGGATGAAGCATATTTCTCTTGGTACTCAACCGTAAGTGGCATAAAATCCACGCCATCTTTTGCGTCTTTTGCCGAAACAGCTGTAGCTAATAACATTGTGTTACCCACTTTTAAAACAACCGAACCATCAGCCTGTTTTGCAAGTTTTCCGGTTTCAATTTCAACCATACGACCGTCACCTAAGTCGAACGACTTTTTTATTCCTAAATTAATACTCATAATTTCTAAGGTAATTTTTACAAATGTGATAAAAAAGAAAAAGCCCCTTTTGGGCTTTTATCTTTTTTTATTTTCTCAAATCGAGCTTGGCTATTAAAGCGCGATAGGCATTGATATCTTTTTTGGCGAGATAATTCAATAAGCGTCTTCTTTTTCCAACCAGCATTATAAGCGCACGAGTAGATGAATAGTCTTTCTTTGCTCCTTTAAGATGCTGTGTAATGTGAGCAATACGCTCACTAAACATGGCTATTTGTGCTTCTGTTGAACCGGTATTTACATCTTTACCACCGTATTCTTTAAAGATTTCAATCTTTCTTTCTTTTGTAAGACTCATTTTAATACAATCTTTATTTTATTTCTTTAGAGGTGCAAAAATAGCAATTACTTTTGGATAGGTAAAACATTTTTATAAATAAATCTGCATTTATCTGTTAAATTAGCTGCCAATAGAGTGCATTAAGCGTTTAATCTGGCTATCCCATAATCGAATTTGATCAGGAATTTCACGTTCATCAGCAAAATCGGTAATCTCAAGAATTGTATCTCTTGTAACTTCGTTTTTGTAAATCCTGAACTGAAAAAACTCATCTTCTTCCATCCATTCCCAGCGATACCTTACTCTATATTCTTCAATCCATTCTAAAATAATGGCATTTTCTTCTGCACCATTCCAGGTAAATGTAATATCATCGCCATTTATATCCACTTTATCGGCAAACCATAATACTAAGCCGGAAGGGGTAGTAACAAAATCAAATAGTATTGCTGGTGAAGATTTAATGGTGTATTCAACTTTGTATGATTTTCTGCCGCTAATACTACGTTCAATTACCGGATTTTCATCTATAACATAATTAGTAGGCATAGTAACAGCAGTTAAAGTTTTCACCTTAGGCTGTTTACCTTTATTTCTTTTGCTTGGCTTAGCAACTTCTTTTACAGGAGCAATATCTTCATCATCATCGGTATCGGCAACAGCATCAACATCTACATCAACTTCAATGGGTTCAACTTCTTCATCATCGTCTTTCTTAGACTTGCCTTTTTTCTTTGAAACTTCTTTATCTGCTTTTTTAGTTTTTTCAACTTTTAATGTCGGCTTTTCAACCTTGGTTGCCTTTGCTTTCTTTGCAACAGTGTCTTTTTCGGCTTTTAATAATTTGTCCTTTTTTACTGTTTCTTTTTCAGAAACTTTTGCTGAGGCTTTTTTAGAAACAGCAGTTTTCTTTTCCTCTTTCTTTACAGCTTTTTTTGCTGTTACCTTTTTAGTTGCCGGTTTTTCAGGCTTAGCTATTTTTTTGGTAGCAGCTGATTTTACAGTTTTTTTTGCTGTTGACTTTGCCATATATATGATAGATGTATTTAAGTGTTACTACTAGTTATAATTTTTGCAAAAAAAGCAGAATTTTTGATACTGCCAAATAATGTTACAATATTTATTAGTTAACACTTGTTAGTTATTATTGAAAGCCTTTGTTTCTTTAGTTGTTTATAGCCGCATTGTGTTAAAAATTATTTTTTCGAATTTATCATGGCTATGTAATTTAAACAGCTTTTTTTCAGGCTTTAAATATTATTAGAGCTTAAAGTAATGCTCTATCCGAAAAAAATATTTTCTTGTTTAAAGTCAAATTATTGTATTTTCGCCCTCCAAAACTTTTTACGGGCATGAAATTATCCCAATTTGATTACAAGTTACCCGAAGCACTGATTGCACAGTATCCTAACCCTAAAAGAGACGAGTGCAGATTGATGGTTGTTGAAAGAAGCACCGGAAAAATACACCATAAAAAGTTTAAAGATATTTTAAATTACTTCGATGATGGTGATTCTTTAATACTGAACAATACGAAAGTATTTCCTGCGCGCATGTATGGGAAGAAAGAAAAAACAGGTGCAAAAATTGAGGTTTTCTTATTGCGCGAATTAAATGCCGAAATGAAGCTTTGGGATGTTTTGGTTGACCCTGCAAGAAAAATCCGTGTTGGAAATAAACTATACTTTGGCGATGATGATTTGGTTGCCGAAGTTGTTGACAATACTACTTCGAGAGGCAGAACAATTCGCTTCTTAAACGATAGTAAGTATGAAGATTTTAAGCGCTTATTATATAGCATGGGTGAATGTCCTTTACCTAAATACATTACCCGCAAGACTGAACCTGAAGACATGGAACGCTATCAAACGGTTTTTGCGAAAGAAGAAGGTGCTGTGGCAGCGCCAACATCTGGTTTACATTTTAGCGAAGAGTTATTGAAGCGTTTAGAAATTAAAGGTGTAAACTTTGCAGAACTTACTTTACACGTTGGCTTAGGTACTTTCAGAACCATTGATGTTGAAGATTTATCGAAGCACAAAATGGATGCTGAATACTACAGAATACCTGAAGAAGCTTCTAAAATTGTAAATACTTCAAAAGACAAAAACAAAAAAGTTTGTGCTGTGGGTACTACCGTTATGCGTGCTATTGAAACTTCCGTTTCTGCACAGCAATATTTAAAACCCTCTGAAGGTTGGACAAATACCTTTATCCATCCACCTTACGATTTCAGCATAGCCAATTGTATGATAAGTAATTTTCATCAGCCAAAATCGAGCGTAATGATTATGGTAGCTGCTTTTTGTGGATACGATTTATTAATTAAGGCTTACGAAACTGCCATTAAAGAAAAGTATAAGTTTTTAAGCTATGGCGATGCTATGTTGGTTATTTAATTACTAACTGAAAAATACAATTTGAATCCCTGCCGAAAAGGCGGGGATTTTTGTTTTCGCACTATGCCCATTTTCAAACTGAAACAATACAATACTTTTAACGATTTTTGAGCCATGAAAAAAACGACACTTCTTCTTTTATTTACTGCATTTAACCTTTTATTAACAGCTCAAGATAATTTCTATCGCAGTAAAGAAAACCCTTTTTATTGGGGCAATCGCAAACCAAATGCTGCTTACTGGCAACAAGATGTGCACTATAAAATTAAAGCCGACATCAGTGAGAAAACCGATATTCTTTCAGGCGAAATGCAGTTGACTTATTGGAATAACTCGCCCGACACTTTGTATGAAGTGTTTTTTCATTTGTATGAAAATGCTTTTCAGCCTTGCAGCTACTACCATGATTTACATATAAATAATAAGCAAAATCCTAAATATGGAAAGTATGAATCGCAGTGTTTAGGAACTGAAGTTGCTTCATTTAAGCATGAAGGTAAAGAAATGAAAATGGAATTAGACAATACCATTTTCAAAGTGAAATTAGAAAAACCTATTCTGCCTAATACTGCAACCAACTTTGAGGTGAATTTTAAAACTTATTACGATAGTGGCGATGTGCGCAGAAGAAATAAAATTTTTAAAACCTTCGGAAATAAGCATTTTGATGGCACACACTGGTACCCGATTATGTGTGTGTATGACAGCAAATTTGGCTGGACCACCGACCAACACTTAGGCAGAGAGTTTTATGCCAACTTCGGAACATTTGATGTAGAGCTGACTTTTGCATCGAACTTTATAGTAGAAGCCACAGGAGTGTTGCAAAATAAAGAAGAAGTATTACCCGATTCTCTTCGGGAAAAATTAGACATCAGCAATTTTAAAGACAAGCCGATTGGTTCTAAGCCTTCAGTAATTATTCCTTACGATAGCACTGCCCGTAAAACATGGAAATACCATGCTGAAAACGTACACAATTTTGCCTTCACTGCCGACCCAACTTACCGTATTGGCGAAACTTATTGGGAAGATGTTCAGTGCATTGCATTAGTACAAGAACAAAATGCTGCCAACTGGTTGCCCGTTGCCGATTATACTGCAAAAGTGATTGAGTTGTTCTCTAAAGATTTCGGAAGATATGCTTACCCTAAAATGATTGTTGCCGATGCGCGCGATGGTATGGAATATCCAATGCTTACGCTTTGTGGCGGTTTATACCCGGGCAATAAAGGTTTAATTGCACACGAAGTGGGGCACAACTGGTTTTATGGTATGATTGGCAGTAACGAAACTTACAGAGCCATGATGGATGAAGGCTTCACGCAGTTTGTTACGGTGTGGGCGTTAGAAAATATTCCGCCTGATTCTTCAGAAATAGTAACTGAAAAGAAATGGAATACTGTACCACAACTTCCTGCAAGAGATACTCGTGGGTATTTAGGTTATTTGGTAGATGCAGTGAGATATGACGATATGCCTTTGAATACTCATAGCGATATGTTTAATGGTGCTATTAGGCAAGGTGGCGGTTACCGACATGTATATTCCAAAACGGCTACTATGCTCTATAACCTGCAATATGTTTTAGGTGATACCCTTTTTCAAAATGCTATGAAACATTATTTCAACCAATGGAAAATGGCACATCCTTATCCTGAAGATTTTCGTAACAGTATCACTCAATATACCAAAGTAGATTTAAACTGGTTTTTTGATCAATGGATGGAGACTACTAAGACTATTGATTATAAAGTAAGCCGAATTAAAAAAGGGACGAGTGACGGAGGGCGAGTGACGGGGGATGACAAGTCTAATATTACAAACCGAACATCGCAAATTGTGTTTAAAAGAAAAGGCGAAATGCAAATGCCTATTGATTTTGCAGTGGTGCTAAAAAACAACGATACACTTCATTATCATATTCCTAATACTTGGTTTGAAAAGCAAACAACTGCTACAGTTTTACCAAGATGGATTGGCTGGCAAAAACTCCAACCTACTTACACAGCCACTATTCAAACTTCAGCAAAAATTAAAGAGGTTATTATAGACCCCAGCAATCGTTTGGCAGATATTGATATGACCAACAATTCCATTCGCTCACACACGCAATGGCATTGGGACAAACGTTTGCGCCAACCGTTAAACTGGCGAAAATATCATGTTTACACTCGCCCCGAATTGTGGTGGAATGCTATTGACGGCTTCAGAGTGGGTTGGCATTTGAATGGTGACTACATGCAATACAAACACAAAGTGAGCATGAGTATTTGGTTTCCAACAACATTGGCACAAGGAAGCCCCGAAAGATATAATTACAGATTTAACGAGTACAACACCGTTACAGATGTTATAAATTATAGGGTCGAATATGAAACAGGACTAAATAAAATCATTAAAGGGCTATCGGTATTTTATACTTCAGGGTATGTAGAAGGTTTAGAATTTTATAGAACCGGTTTTACTCAAAAGATTCGCAACAGCAGCATTTCAGCTTATATGAAGTTGATGATCAGACCAAAAGTGAATGCCAATTTTTATGTTGTAAATGGTCTTTGGTTAACTGAAAGAATAAATAACAGCGTTAATATAGAATGGAATCATAAATACAATTATGAGCATGGTAGCGGTAAGTTGAATATGACTTTGCGCAGCAACAGCATTGCTTCTGATTATGATTTCTCTTTTATAGAAGCTACCAAAATTAACTACACTAAATTCTGGAAACTGGAATTGCGCACCCGCTTTTTTGCGCGATATGGGTTTGGCAACAATATTCCTTATGAATCGGCACTAAGCTATACAGGTGCTAATAATGAAGAATTGATGGATTATGCCTTGTTGCGTTCGAAAGGTTATGTACCACCTGCTTCAATTAATAATCAGTCTATGTTCAGCTTTCAGCAAAGTGGTGGATTGAATTTGAGAGGTTCTGCAGGAATGCAACCATTATCGTTTCAAAATAATGGTGTAGGCTATGCTTTGGCATCAAGTGGTGCAGCGTTAAATGCTGAATTAGATTTAGATGGCTTAATAAAATTGCAGCCTAAGAAATTTAAGAACTGGCTGCACATAGATTTCTACTTATTTGCCGATGCAGGAATTGGAAGAAATCAAGGTGTGAATACTTTGGCCGCACTTCCTGAATTACCTTATGTTCCCAACTTTGAAGAAACACTTTTAGCCGATGCAGGTGCGGGTATAGTTTTCAATATTAAACGTTGGGGAAAGAATAGCACTATTAAACCTTTCAGCATAAGATTTGATATGCCGTTTTGGGTTAGCAATGGCACAATAATGAGGCAAAACAATTTTGCGAATCGTTGGGTGTTTGGTTTGTATAGAACATTTTAAAAAGTATCTCCCGCAGATTGCACAGATAACGCAGAAATAATTAGGGTAATCTGCGAGATTAGCGGGAAACAATAAAAACACATGAATCATTCTAACAATCTTCAGCAAAGAGATTTACAATCGGTGTGGCATCCGTTTACACAAATGAAATTAGAAAGCAACGCCATTCCTATTGTAAAAGGTGAAGGTGTTTATTTGTATGATGAAAATGGAACGAAATATATTGATGGCATTTCATCGTGGTGGGTAAATACGCATGGTCATGCACACCCCTATATTGCGCAAAAAGTTTTTGAACAACTGAACACTTTAGAGCATGTAATTTTTGCAGGCTTTACCCACGAGCCTGCCGTGCGACTTGCTGAAAGACTGTTGAAACTGCTACCCGAAAAGCACAGTAAAATATTCTATTCAGATAACGGTTCAACAGCCGTAGAAGTAGCCTTGAAAATGGCTTTTCAGTATTGGTATAATCAAGGTATTGAAAAGTATGATATTGTTGCTTTTCAAAACAGCTATCATGGCGATACTTTTGGAGCAATGTCGGTAAGTCAACGCTCAGCATATACCCATCCGTTCAGCCCAAATTTGTTCGATGTAAATTTTATTGAAACACCCGTTACAGGTAAAGAAGCTATTGCATTGCAACAACTGAATAATATTATTCAGCATAAAAAAGTAGCGGCATTTATTTTTGAACCACTGGTGCAAGGTGCCGAGGGCATGATTATGTACGAGCCTGAAGCTTTAGATAATTTAATTGCCCTTTGCAAAGAAAACAATATACTGTGTGTTGCCGATGAAGTAATGACAGGATTTGCCCGCACCGGACGAATGTTTGCCAGCGATTATTTAGCACATAAGCCCGATATTATTTGCATGTCGAAAGGCATTACAGGTGGCACTATGGCACTGGGTGCAACATCTTGTACCGAGGCTATATACCAAATGTTTTGGAGCGATGATAAACTGAAAACATTTTTTCACGGACATTCTTACACTGCCAACCCTGTAGCCTGTGCTGCTGCGCTGGCAAGCCTCGATTTGTTTAAGCAAGATGAAACTTGTAATGGCATTGCAATGATTAGAGCCATGCACGAGCAGTTTGTAGCAAAACTTAAAACCTACAACAATGTCGGTAACCCAAGAAGCAAAGGCACAATAATAGCTTTCGAGTATCTCACTAGTGAAGACAAATCATATTTTCATTCTGAAAGAGATACTATTTACGAATTCTTTTTAAGTAAAAATATTTTGCTTCGACCGTTAGGCAATACCGTTTATATAATGCCACCTTATTGTATTAATGAAATTGAATTAAAAACAATTTATGATGCAATAGAAGAGTTTTTAAAGCAAGAGATTGTTTAATTCAAAACTCCTTTTTTAATATCGTCCACTACCGAGGGATCTAACAATGTAGAAGTATCGCCTAAATTAGAAGTATCACCTTCAGCTATTTTACGAAGTATTCTACGCATAATTTTTCCTGAACGGGTTTTCGGTAAGCCATTTACAAACTGAATTTTTTCAGGCTTGGCAATTGCACCAATGGTTTTTGAAACCAAATCGTTTATTTCTTTTCGAAGCGCATCAGAATCAGTAGTCACATGGCTATACAATTGAACATAAGCATATACCGCAAAGCCTTTCACTGCATGAGGATAGCCTACTACGGCAGTTTCGCAAACGGCTTCATGCTCGTCTATAGCATTTTCAATCTCTGCTGTTCCTAAGTTGTGCCCCGAAACAATAATAATATCATCTACCCTACCGGTAATTCTATAATAGCCATCGCTATCTCTTCGGCAGCCATCGCCTGTAAAATATTTATTTTCAAATGTTGAAAAATAGGTTTGTCTGAAACGCTCATGGTCGCCCCAAATACTGCGGGCCATAGATGGCCAAGGAAACTTGATACACAATCTTCCTTCGCCCACTGTATTGGTAATTTCTTCTCCATTTTCATTTAACAAACAAGGCTGAATACCCGGCAACGGCAAAGTAGCATAGCCCGGCTTGGTTTCAGTAATACCTGCTAATGGCGAAATCATAACGCCACCGGTTTCTGTTTGCCACCATGTATCTACAATAGGGCATTGTTTTTTTCCCACATGCTCATTATACCATTCCCAAGCTTCAACATTAATAGGCTCACCAACTGTGCCTAATACTTTTAGCGAACTTAAACTTCTTTTGTAAACATATTCGGTGCCCTGCGATTCTAACGAGCGAATGGCGGTTGGTGCTGTATAAAAAATATTCACTTGGTGTTTATCTACTACATCCCAAAACCTTCCTGCATCGGGATAGGTTGGAATACCTTCAAACATTAAGGTAGTGGCCCCTGCAAGCAATGGCCCATAGACAATATAAGAATGACCTGTTACCCAACCAATATCGGCAGTACACCAATAAACATCTCCTTCATTATACTGAAATACATTTCTGAAAGAATATTCAGCATAAACCATATAGCCACCACAAGTGTGCATGATACCTTTTGGCTTTCCGGTTGAACCCGAAGTGTAAAGAATGAATAAAGGGTCTTCAGCATCGATTTCAGTGGCAGTATTTTCTTCGGAAATAATTTGCATTAATTCATGCCACCATAAATCTTTTTCGCTGTTCCATTGTATGTTTTGCGATGTGCGCCTATATACAATAACATTCTTCACCCCTGCACAATCTTTTAAAGCTTCATCGGCAATATCTTTTAAGGCTACATTTTTTTCTCCCCTAAAAAAGCCATCGGAAGTAATCAGCAACTTTGCATCAGCATCATTAATTCTATCGGCTAATGCACGAGAAGAAAAACCTGCAAAAACTACGGAATGAACTGCACCAATTCGTGCTGTCGCCAGAATAGCGACAACAAGTTCAGGTATCATGGGCATATAAATGCACACTCTGTCACCTTTTTCAATGCCTAATGAAAGCAACACATTGGCGAATTTGCATACCTCTTTATATAATTCAGCATAAGTTAATTTTCTTGTTGCTTCATCGGGCTTATTGCCTTCCCAAATTATTGCTGTTTGATTGCCTCTTGCAGCTAAATGACGGTCTAAAACATTTTCAGTAATATTCAACTTTCCGTTTAAAAACCATTTTACTTCAGGCTTTTTAAAATCCCATTGCAAAACAGTATCCCATTTTTTTCTCCATGTAAAGGTTTCTCCTATTTCGCTCCAGAAATTTTCAGGCTCATTAACGCTTTTTTTATATGCCGCTTGATATTCTTCTAATGAATGTATTCTTGGTGTCATAGTAATTCTTATTTCATAATAAATCTACAAAATTCAAAAACAGACAACAGTCTGATTCTTTGTTGAAAAGGTAGCATTGAAAATACTTAGTTTTGAAAAAATATATGCTGAATTTGAAAAGGCTTTACACTACTATTTTATTACTGCTTTGCTATATTGTAAACTATTCTCAAATTGTTTTTGAAACTACATTTGGCGAACCTAACTGCTATGAAGAAGCCTTTACTGCGTATGGCAATGCGCTGTATGTAGTATCGAGCAATGCTAATTGCAGCCAAATTCCGGGAGATTATGAAGGCAGTATTGTATTACTAGATACTAATGGCGACAGCGTTTCAGCAATACAAAATTTTAAGGGCAGTGGTTTTTATGCTTTTGAAAATTCGCCTAATGGAAACAAATTTATTTTTGCAGGTGGCGAAAAATCAGGATTAGTTTACGATACCATCATACTTTCAAAAGTGAACGATTTATTCAGCAAAGATTGGGAGAAAAAATATACGCTTGGCGTGTGTAATAATGTGGTGTATGATGTTGCAGTAATAAATGACGGCTATTTATTTACTGGTTTTTATTCTATACAAGATTGCCAGCAAAATGCCTCATACGATGCCTTTGTATTAAAATTAGATAAAGACGGAAATGAAGTGTGGCTAACGCCTATAGGCGGTACAGGCAATCAGCAATTTTATTCGATAAAAGAAATGCCTAATGGCAATATTGCTGCTTTCGGTTGGACAAACAATACTACAAGTAACTTGGGTAAATATTTCTTAGTACAGTTTAATGCTAATGGCGACTCAATAAGTTCATTTATTATTGATATTGCAGGCGATTTCAGAGGATATGGTATGGATGCTACACCCGATGGAAATTTCATTATTAATGGCACACGTAACAGTGGCGAAATTGTAATTATGAAAACTACTGCTGAAGGCGATATTTTATGGAGTAAAAACAAAGGTATTCCTTGTGGTAGCTCGTACTACAAGGCCTATAATACTTTAGATGAAGCGTATGCTTTCAGCTTTATTACAAGTGGCGATATTGGCTGCGAAACTACCTTAATAAAAACCGATACTGCGGGCAATGAATTATGGAGCAAAGTGTTTCCGGCTACAATAAGAACAGTTACCCAACCTGAATTGGGAAGCTTTGTTTTAGCGGGCTTTAAGCTAAGAAGCGATAATTTTATTTCTGATGCTTACGTGGCAAGATTTGACACTACATACAACACTACTTCTGTTGCAGATTATGTAGAAACTGATTTCAGCAATGCTAAAATATTTCCTAATCCGATAGAAAAAAATGAAGTGAAAATTGCTTTTAAAAATGAGCAATTACTACCTGCTGAAATTGTTTTTTACGATATCACCGGAAAAGAAATTTTTAAAAAGCATTTATACAATAGTGAAGAAATAATTTTGTTTAAAAACGATTTTAGCGGAATGATTTTTTATAACTTGACATACGCAAACAAGCAAGTTGAAAGAGGTAAACTTATAAAATAAACTTTGTGCCTTAGCGCCTTCGTAGCAAAAAACATGGAAACACAACCACTCATAGAACTAAAAGATGCCTTTGTATATAAGGGCAAATCTCTTTTGTTAAATGGCGTAAGCCTTACTGTAAACAAAGGAGAATTTATTTTCTTAATTGGTAAAACTGGCAGTGGTAAAAGTAGTCTGCTAAAAACCTTATATGGCGATTTACAAATTGCTCATGGTTTTGGAAGAGTAGATGAATTTGATTTGCAAAAATTAAAACCCGCACAAGTTCCGTTTTTAAGAAGAAAGTTGGGGATAGTTTTTCAAGATTTTCAATTGCTTACCGATAGAAGCGTAAAAGACAATTTAGAATTTGTGCTGAAAGCAACCGGATGGAAAAACCAAAAAGATATGGATGTGCGTATTGATGAGGTTTTAACTAAAGTAGGTTTACAAACTAAAGGCTATCGTATGCCACATGAACTTTCGGGCGGTGAACAACAACGTGTAGTTATTGCACGTGCTTTATTAAACGAGCCTGCTTTAATATTGGCCGATGAGCCCACCGGAAACCTTGATCCTGATACTTCTGATGAAATTATGCGGCTGATGATAAAACTAAACAACGAGTTGAATACAGCCGTATTAATGGCAACGCATAATTATTTGTTATTAGAAAAATATCCTGCACGAATTGTAAAAGTGCAACAAGGCAATCTTATTGAAGATTCCCATATATCAATTTAATAAGTTGCAGTGCGTTGGCATTGTTAGAAAATTTTTCGTGCAACACTCTTTTTCGCAGCTCAATAATTTCTTCAGGAAAAGGTTTGTTCATGTATTCTAATACAGCATGAATCATTTCATCGGCAGTGTTGGCAACAATACATAACTCTTCCAAGCCAGTATTTTGCACCATAAATGGGTTGGCAATAACCCATCTGCCATTGTATAAGGCATTAATTAATTTCAGTTTTATACCTGTAGGCTGAAAAGTAGGCAGCACATTAATTTGAGCATTTTCAATTAGCTCTTGCATTTGTGCATCGTAAGGGCTATCAACCAAAGTATATCGTTCTTGTTTCTTCATTTCTTTCTTCAGCATATCTGAAGGCGAAGTGCCTGCAATGGTAAGTTTATAAGGCAATTCATCGAAAATCTTTTTTATTAAATACACAGCAGCCTGATTATTTTCCTGCACTTTTAAATTACCATGATACAAGGCATAATCGCCAGTACCGGTTTTACTTTTTATTACTTCGTGCGGATGAAATGCCGGCACATAATGTACATTCTGAAAACGCTCATCGAAGTAAGCCGTGTCTTTTAAAGAAATACCAATTATCAGATTAGCCCCTTTTAGTATCTCTTCATACTTTTTAAGTTTTGATGATTCAGAATACAAATAAAACTTTATGAAAAAATTCTTTTCCGCTTTACCTAAACTGTTGTAATAGTCCCACTCAACATTGTGCATGCGCACAATTTTTAATCTGTTTTTTAGGGTCGGGTGATTCAAATAAAAACAAGTGTGTAAGCCTTCAAACAAAATTGGGTAGTCATCTTGTGCTAATACCGAAAGCATGTCATCGCTTTTGCGCGAACCTACTATATAAGGCACGCTACTATATATTGCCTGAAAAAAAGTTTTTCTTGCATAATAATGCACTTTATAACAAATAGCTTCCAATTCGGGCGATTGTTCTCTGCCATAATGAAAGGCATGAAGATGCACTTTAACACCTAATTCGTGTAGCGCTTTTATTTTATAATACACATCAATTACGCCTCCATAGTTGGCAGGAAAAGGAATGTTAAACGATATAATGTGCAGGTGTTTTTCTTGATTTGCCATTACTTTTTATTTAAGTATAAAGCTTAGTCATATTTTTAGCTTGAGGATTATTTATTCAGTATCAAAATGCATTTATTTAATAATAACATTCCTACAACAATAAACTCTTTCTATTTCCGAATATAATATTTTATACCAAGCTGCATTATGAAAACTAATTCTTGTGAATAAATTGATACGTTATTCTAAGTTGTAATCTAAGTGTAATCAGCTAAATTTGTCGTAAACCAACTACTATGAAAAGAACCATCTATTTCATATTGCTTTTTATTGCTGTTGAGGTTTTCTCAACTAAATATGCAACAGCACAAAGCGCAAGCGTATGTTGCCCGTTTAACGGCTGGAATTATATAGTTCCAATAACCATTACCAACAATGGAACAGCAGCAACCACCGCCAATTTACAAACCTTGCTGAAAATAAATACTCAAATACCTATTTCTCAAGGAAAAATGCAGGCTAATGGCAACGATATTCGTTTCGTTTATAATACCTGCGGAAGCTATTTAGATTACTACATTGAAAATGGATTGAACACCAATGCAACTAACATTTGGGTAAGAATGCCGGCAATTCCTGCGGGTGGTTCTATAACAATTTACATGTACTATGGCAATGCAAGTGCTACGGCAGCTGCTGTTACCTTTAACAATATGTTTCCTAACGTACTTACCATTAACGCACCTTCACCCCTTTCAGGTACAGTAAATTATGACTGGATAGAAGTTCAACCCGGAGGTGCTATTACAATGGCTTCAATGCAGCCTGTAATTTTATCTGCGAGAAAAATAATATTTAACGGAAGCTACAACGGTGCAAACTTAGGCTATATGCCAGCTTCTGGTCCTGGTGCTGGCGGAACTGATAATGGCGGGGGCTGTGGTGGTGGTGGTGGAGGCTATGGCGGAGCAGGTGGCACAGGCGGATGTGGCGCAGGTTCAGGTGGTGCAGCTTATGGAACACCAAACGGAGACGATATTGACATGGGAAGTGGTGGTGGTGGTTCCGATTGTCCTGCCTCTGCAAGAGGTGGTGGCGCATTTACCCTAAGAGGGTGTGAAATTGTGTTTAATGGCACCACTAATGTATCAGGTCAAACTATTACAAACCTTTGTTGTTGTGGCAATTCTTCTGAAGCTGCCGGTGGCGGTGCCGGAGGTGGTGTAAGAGTGGTGGGTGATTATATAAGCGGAAACGCCACTGTTAACGCACGTGGCGGAAATGGCCAGAATAGTGATGACAAAGAAGGAGGAGGTGGTGGTGCAGGGGGCAGAGTTAAATTACTTTGGACTATTCAGAATAATTTTTCCGGTACTGCCGATGTTAGCGGTGGGGCTCGTGGCAATGGCGGACAAAGTGGTCAGCAGAATGGTGCTAACGGAACATTTACACAGCCTCAAATACAAGGTTTAGCTATTAACTATTCTGCTGAAGTTCCGGTAAGTATTCCGCAGGCAAATTTTAATTTTAATAATGTTTGCTTAAATACTTTGGCAAGCTTTACAGATGCCTCAACAACAGCACCTGTAGGCAATATTATACAATGGTCATGGAGCTTTGGCGATGGTATTGGTACTTCGGCTCAACAAAATCCATCATACACTTATAATGCCGCTAACACATACACAGTATCATTAACAGTAACATCTATTTCAGGCTGTACTGATAATACTACTGCACAAATTACTGTAAGTGCACCACCAACGGCCGATTTTACTGCACAAAATGTTTGTGTTGGCTTTCCTTCTCCTTTCACTGATGCTTCAAGCAATAATGTTACACAATGGACATGGGATTTTGGTGATGGCAACTCTTCAACCGACCAAAACCCAACGCACAGCTATGCTTCAGCGGGAAATTATGATGTAACATTAACAGTTGCTACTGCAGCAAACTGCTCTGCCACTATTCAAAAACAAGTTTCTGTTAATCAATCACCTTTGGCCGATTTTGTTTTTAGCAATGTTTGCCTAAACACCGTGGCAACATTTACAGATGTATCAACTTCTGCAGTAGGTGGTATTACTTCCTGGCAATGGGATTTTGGCGATGGCAGTACTTCAGCATTGCAAAATCCTACTAATAACTATGCTAATTCAGGAGATTATGATGTAACACTTACTGTAAGTGCCAATAATTGCAGCAATATTGCCACAAAAACCATAAGTGTTTATGAATTACCTGTTGCATCAGCAACTGTAGATTCGGTATGTGAGGGAAATGCTACCGCTTTTACTGATGCTTCAAATGTTACCTCGGGTACTATTGCAAATTGGGCTTGGGATTTTGGAGATGGTAATACTTCAAATAATAGCAATCCGACTCATAATTACACATCGGGTGGTAACTATAATGCAACTTTAACAGTTACTTCAGATAATGGCTGTACCAATTCTACCAATATTCCTGTTACCGTTTTCTATAAACCTGTAGCCGATTTCAGCACTACTAATGTTTGTTTAGGATTGTCTGCACAATTTAATGATGCTTCTTCGGTAACCAATGATGTTATTAATAGTTGGCAATGGGATTTTGGTGATAGTAATACTGCCGACAATCAAAATCCAAATAATACCTACACCACTACAAGTAACTTCACAGTTAAATTAACTGTTATTTCGGCCAGTGGTTGTATAGATACTATTCAGCGCAACTTATTGGTTTTTGAAAATCCTATGATTAGCTTTTCATCAACACCCGCTTGTTTTGGTGAAGATAATGGTACTGCAACCGTTTTGCCTAATGGTGGCATTGCCCCTTACAATTACAACTGGCAGAATAACCAAAACGCTGCAACAGCTACTAACTTGTCTGCTGGTGATTATGAAATAACCGTTACAGATGCTAACGGATGTTCAGTTTCGGGTATAGCTACCGTTACACAGCCTTTAAGTCCATTTATTATTAATGCTTCTGAAGATATTTTCGATATTCCTTTTGGCGATACGATAAATTTCATTATATCAAGCAATTCAGTAAATAGTGTTTCATACAGTATTTCACCTGATTACAATATAAACTGTACAAACTGCGATTCAGTATTTGCATATCCCAACCAAACTACTACTTATATTGTAACTGCCATTGATTCAAATGGCTGCTCAACATCAAAAGAAATTTTGGTTACGGTAAACGAAAAGTATATACTATACATTCCAAATGTGTTTACACCTAATGGTGATGGTATTAATGATGATATTAGAGTTTTTGCAAAAGGAGTAAAAACTTTTTACTGGATAATTTTTAATCGGTGGGGTGAAAAAGTATTTGAAAGCAACGACATTACCCGTGTATGGGACGGTACTTATAAGGGAAAGTTGCTTAACCCTGATACTTATGTTTATAAAGTTCAGTTATCATACCTAACCGGTAAAACTGCCGAACAAAAAGGCAGTATCAGTATTCTGAAATAGTTTCGAATTTGTGTTATTTAAGCTTAGTATTTTTTTTCAGAATTTCTTTTTTTTTAAATAGTTTTTACCTGCTCAAGTTTCGAAAAAAGAAAAACCTATAAGATTTCAATAAAATCTCATAGGCTTCAAAATATCTACAAATAAATTACAGCAAAAACCAAGGTACTATATCGGCCTCAACTGTTTGGCCATTTTTTAAATCTGCTTTAATGTAAACCAACCCAAAACGATGATTGGCACGATATGTAATTTTTTCCAGTAATTCATCGCTTTCGGGCACTTGTTGTTCTACAGCAATGGTTTTTATATTAAAGAAGCCCAAAGGCCATTCATCCAAACCCGTTTTCTCAACAACGGTTCTTGTTAATACATCACCATTAACCGTAGTTATTGAATATGAGTCGCCAACTTCATCGTCATATTTTACTATAGTCCAAGGCTTATCGCTTTGGAAATAATCCTGAATGCCTTCTGAAGTAATTTTAAATTTAAACTCACCAACAATTCGACCTTGACTATCTTTATATTCTGCCGGTACCAAAGTAGCAATTAAAGCAGAATCAGGATTTCCCGTTAAATCAGCTATAAGTTCATAAGTAACTACACCATCTTCATTTTTCTTAACGGTCATAGTTCCGTTTACAGACGACCCACCAGTACCAATTGTTAAATATACTGATGATTCGTTTCCTACTTGAGTTAAAGGGATGTCTGTTTCGCCACCTAAATCATTAGGACCGTTGTTTTTGTCTTTTTTACATGCACCATTGCCAAGTATTATAACGCCCAGCAAAATGAATAAAATTGTTTTTTTCATGTGTTGAGATTTTTAGTTTAAAAAATTATAAGACAAAGTTGATTGTTATTATGTGATGGTATTATGACAAAAATTGCCATTGAAAATGATTTTTATCAATATGATAAAAAAAAAGCCCCAGCTAAATAGCTAGGGCTTTTGTTATAAGTATTTCAGTCAAAAAAAATTAAGCAGTTTGCGATTTTCTGATGATGTTTAATGCACCACCTGCTTTAAACCACTCTATTTGCTGGTCGTTATAAGTATGTGCTACTTCAAAGCTTTCAACAGTGCCATCTTTATGTGTTAACTGAATTGTAAGGTTTTTGCCTGCTGAAAATTCAGTTAAACCTAAAATATCAATGGTATCATCTTCCTGAATTTTGTTGTAATCTTCTTTATTTACAAAAGTCAACGCCAACATACCTTGTTTTTTCAGGTTGGTTTCGTGAATACGAGCAAAAGATTTTACCAATACTGCACGCACACCTAAATGACGAGGTTCCATAGCAGCGTGTTCGCGAGATGAGCCTTCACCATAGTTTTCATCGCCAACTACAATAGAACCAACACCGGCTGCTTTGTAAGCGCGTTGTACTTTAGGCACTTCGTTAAAGCTGCCATCTAACTGATTTTTAACGTAGTTAGTTTTCTCGTTAAAGTAGTTTACGGCACCAATTAATAAGTTGTTAGAAATATTATCTAAGTGTCCGCGATATTTCAACCAAGGCCCTGCCATAGAAATATGGTCGGTAGTACACTTGCCTTTAGCTTTAATTAATAGTTTTAAACCTTTCAAATCGGTTCCTTCCCAAGCGGCAAATGGATCTAATAATTGCAAACGATCTGAAGTTGGCGAAACATTTACTACTAAGCTGCTGCCATCTTCAGCTGGTGCTTGGTAGCCGGCATCTTCAACAGCAAAACCTTTCGGTGGCAATTCGTTTCCGGTTGGCGGGTCTAATTTTACCTGCTCGCCATTTTCGTTAGTTAAAGTATCGGTAATAGGATTGAAAGTTAAGTCGCCTGCAATAGCCAATGCTGTAGTTAATTCAGGTGAAGCTACAAACGCATAAGTGTTCGGGTTACCATCGGCACGCTTTGCAAAGTTTCTGTTGAAAGAGTGAACGATAGTATTTTTTTCAGCTTTTTCAGCGCCCACTCTTGCCCACATACCAATACAAGGTCCGCAAGCATTAGCAAACACCGTAGCGCCAATTTTATCGAAAGTTTCTAAGAAACCGTCTCTTTCAATGGTGAAGCGCACTTGTTCAGAACCCGGAGTAATAGTGAATTCAGCTTTAGTTTTTAAATTCTTTTCAGCAACTTGTTTTGCTAAAGAAACGGCACGAGAAATATCTTCATAAGAAGAATTGGTACAGCTACCAATTAAACCTACTTCAACTTTTGTAGGCCAGCCATTTTTAGCGGCTTCTTCTTTCATTTTAGAAATAGGTGTTGCCAAATCAGGTGTGAACGGCCCGTTCAAGTGTGGCTCTAATTCAGAAAGGTTAATTTCAATTACCTGATCGAAATATTTTTCAGGATTTGCATACACTTCTGCATCGGCAGTTAAATGTTCTTTAATACCATCGGCTAAAGCAGCCACATCGGCCCTGCCTGTAGAAGCCAAGTAACGGCTCATGCTTTCATCATAACCGAAAGTTGAAGTGGTTGCACCAATTTCAGCACCCATATTACAAATAGTGCCTTTACCGGTACAGCTCATTGAAGTAGCACCTTCACCAAAATATTCAACAATAGCACCTGTACCACCTTTAACGGTTAATATTCCCGCTACTTTTAAAATAACATCTTTAGGCGCAGCCCAACCATTTAATTTTCCGGTTAGTTTTACGCCAATTAATTTAGGAAATTTTAGTTCCCAAGGTAAGCCCGCCATTACATCGCAAGCATCGGCACCACCTACACCAATAGCCAACATACCTAAGCCACCAGCATTAACTGTATGCGAATCGGTACCAATCATCATTCCGCCAGGAAATGCATAGTTTTCTAAAACTACTTGGTGAATAATACCTGCACCCGGCTTCCAAAAACCAATACCATATTTATTAGAAACTGAAGCTAAGAAATCGTAAACCTCTTTACTTTCTTTATTGGCAAAATCTAAATCTTCAACAGCACCTGTTTTAGCAGTAATCAAGTGGTCGCAATGCACTGTAGAAGGTACTGCCACTTTAGCTCTTCCGGCTTGCATAAACTGCAACAACGCCATTTGTGCAGTAGCATCTTGCATGGCTACTCTGTCTGGAGCAAAATCTACATAAGACTTACCCCTTTCATAAGCGGTAGTAGCATTGCCATCCCAAAGGTGTGTGTATAAAATTTTTTCTGAAAGGGTTAAAGGTTTGCCAACTACTTCGCGGGCTTTAGCAACACGAGAAGGGAAATTAGCATATACCTTCTTAATCATTTCAATATCGAATGCCATGATGTAAAAAAGTTTTTATGGGTTTGAAAATAATTTTGATAATTAAGAGCGCAAAAATACAATGTATTAAGGAAATGACCTTAATTTGACAATTATAAATTACACAGCATGAATCGCACAAGCTAAACAGTAAAGTATATTTTACTAAATGAAATAGACACAAAATAAAAAACCCTGACAGAAAACTATCAGGGCTTTATTCCGAGCGGTTCGGACGGGGCTCGAACCCGCGACCTCCTGCGTGACAGGCAGGCATTCTAACCAACTGAACTACCGAACCTCGGTTGGAAATGAGAGTGCAAATATAAAAGGTTTTTCTTTCTAAGTAAATAGTTTTCAAAAAATTTAAAAAACTAAATTTGCGTTTCATTAAACAGCCATTATAATTATGGTATTTCTAGATTTCGAAAAACCTATTGCCGAACTATATGAACAACTTGAAAACCTTAAACAGGTTGGTGAAAAAGGCAATGTTGATGTAAGCAAGGCTGTAACCGAATTGGAATTAAAAATTCTTGATAAGAAAAAAGAAGTTTACACCAGTTTAACCGGTTGGCAGAAAGTTCAAATATCAAGACATCCTGAAAGACCTTATTCATTATTTTACATTTCACAAATTGCTGAAAAATTTATTGAACAACATGGCGACCGTTTGTTTGGCGATGATAAAGCAATAGTAGGCGGCTTTGCTTCACTTGCCGGAGAAACAGTTATGTTTATTGGCCACCAGAAAGGCATAAACTTAAAAATGCGCCAATACAGAAATTTCGGAATGGCTAATCCTGAAGGCTATCGCAAAGCATTAAGATTAATGAAACTTGCAGAAAAATTTAATAAGCCCATAATTACTTTTATTGACACGCCAGGTGCATATCCGGGTATAGAAGCAGAAGAGCGCGGACAAGCTGAAGCAATTGCTCGAAATCTATTCGAAATGACAAAGCTGAAAGTGCCGGTTATATGTGTAGTTATAGGCGAAGGTGCTTCAGGCGGGGCATTAGGCATTGGAATAGGCGACAAAGTAATGATGCTTGAAAACACCTGGTATTCAGTTATTTCTCCTGAATCATGCTCATCTATATTATGGCGTAGTTGGGATTTTAAAGAAAAAGCTGCTGAAGCATTAAAACTTACAGCACAAGACATGCTTAATTTTGGTTTAATAGATGAAATAATTTCGGAACCCGTTGGTGGAGCCCATGCTGCACCCGAAGAAATGGCTACTACACTTAAAGAAACTTTAATTAATACACTTGCTGAATTAAATAAGCAAACAGCAGAAGAGCGCATTATTAAAAGAATAGAAAAGTTTGATAAAATGAGTGTTTTTGAAACCATTCAAACAGAAGAAGAACCTACAGAAAAACAAGAAAAGCCTAAGAAAAAATCAAGGTTTAGATTGGGAAAATAATAACTGCAATTAATTTTTCAGAAATAAACAATTATGAAGAGAAGAGATTTTTTAGAACAATCGTGCTTGGCTTGCGGAGCAGCATTTATTAGCACTAGTTTTCTTACACTTGAAAGTTGCTCAACAGCTAAAAATGCCCTAACTGCAAGTTATGAAAATGGCTATCTTATTGTTCCTGTTGACTTTTTCAAAGAACAAAATGCTCAGGTAATTAAATCAGCAAATTATAGCGACAATGTTTTTGTAATTAAGGAAAACGATAATTACAAAGCTTTTAAAATGAAGTGTACCCATAAAGGTGCCGGATTAAAAGTAGAAGGAAATGAACTGAAATGCCCATTGCATGGCAGCCGCTTTACTGCCACAGAAGGAAAAGTACTTAATGGACCTGCAAAAACCGATTTACAAAGTTTTCCGGTTGAAGTTTCAGGGAACACCTTAAGAATAAAAACAGCATAAATAAATTAGCATCAGCAATGTTATTTAGTGTTACTGAGCCACTGTTTCATTTTAAGAAAAACCTTCTAAATTTTCGATTAGCTTTTACAACTAAACATTTAAAATTAGCAGCATAAAAGCATATTAAATTATTTGTACGATTTTTGGCTTTAATTCAGCAGCATTACCATACAGCACCATGAAAAAGTGGATTTTAAAAGCAATTGTACAAAAAACCATTTCCTACTTACCTTTCAGCAATCGTATAAATTACTTTTTTCAGAAGCATGTAACTAAAGGGGTTTATTTAAATGACGACTATTTTTTCGATCGCCTTCAACATGCACAAGAACATTTACATTATTATAAAAAACATACTGAAAAAGCAATTCCTGAAACTTGTCTTGAATTAGGCACCGGCTGGTATCCGGTTGTGCCCATTAGTTTTTTTTTATGCGGAGTAAAAAAAACTTACACGGTAGATATTACAATGCTCACCAATAAAGAACGACTTAAAACCACTATTAACCGATTTATAGAGGCCTATAATAACAAAATTCTTCAAGAAAAATTACCGCTGCAAAGTGAAAGATACTTAGTACTTCTAGCCCTTCATAAAAATTATGACAAATACTCTTTTGAAGAAATTATTTCACAATTAAACATGGAGTATCTTATAGAAGACGCCAGAAAACTTTCTTTAAAAGAAAATTCAATTGATTTAGTAAATTCTAACAATACCTTTGAACATATTTATCCTGAAATATTATCGGGCATTTTAAAAGAATTTAATCGCATAGTAAAAAAGAATAAAGGCATTCAATCGCATTTTATTGATATGAGCGACCATTTTGCCCATTTCGATAAAAGCATTAACATCTATAATTTTCTGAAATTTTCCGATTCACAGTGGCAACTAATCGATAATGCTATTCAACCGCAAAGCAGGTTAAGATATAATGAATACAAAGATTTATATAGCAAGCTAAATATTCCTGTTTCAGAAGAAAATTTAAGGCCTGGTGACATTAACATATTAAACACTGTTAACCTTTCTGAAAAATATAAAAACATGCCGGTCGATGAAGTAGCAATAACACATTGCCATTTTGTTTCTGTATTCTGAAAACTAAAATGGATAAATAACAGGAATTAGTAATGATGCCAATATCCAGAATAAAATATTGAGTGCTGTGCCTACTTTAATAAAATCTAAAAACTTATACTGCCCCGCACTATATACCATTGTATTGGTTTGGTAGCCAACAGGAGTCATAAAGCTTGCTGAAGCCGCAAAAGCAACCGCCATTATAAATGGCTCTGGGTTTAAATTTAAGTTATGTGCGGTAGCAATAGCAATAGGTGTTAAAAGTGCTGCGGTAGCAGTATTTGACATTATCTCAGTTATTAAAGAAGTTATCAAATACAATCCGGAAATAATTACCAAAGGCCCCCACCCTCCTAAATTACTTATTAAACCATCGGCAATAAACAGGTCTAGTTGTGTATTTTTCATAGCTGTGCCTATGCTAAGTGCACCTGCAAGCAGAAAAACTACTTTCCAGTTAATGGCTTCATAGGCTTCTTTCATACTTAGTGTTTTTAATAATACCAGTAGCGAAACTCCTGCAATAGTGCCCACCATAATATCTAAAATATTTAGTGTAGCAAGCACCACTATTCCTAATATTACCGACAAAACAATAGCAAATTGCTTTTTATTAAAATCTACAATTACATCTTCAGAAAGCAAAACAAATGGGGCATCTTGCTCTTTCTCCAATCGTTTCAATTCTTTAACATAATGTTCTTTTACTTCAGCAAGAATAACATCGCCTGCTTTTAATTTTACTTTATACAAATTTTCGTGCACTACTTCTTCTCTTTGCCTTACCGCCAAAGGCACTCCTCTAAATCTTCTTCTAAAATCAATTTCCTGAAGCGTTAAAGAATCGAATTCAGAATTAGAAGTAATAACCATTTCAACTAAAACGGAATTACTGCCCTTTAAGTCATCATCACCTATTTTTAATGAGGGGTGAATATCAATCCGTGCTTTATCTTTTAACGATTTAATTTTTTCTACATCACACCTTACTTTTAAAATATCGTGTGTCTGAAGCACAAAATCTCCGGCAGGCAAAGTAAATCGGGTATTATTTCTTCTTACTTCAATTACGTCCATTTCCAGTTCTTTCACAATATCAGCATCCATTATTTTTTTATTAACCGATGCAGCATTATCTAATAATTCAATTTCGGCCAAATAGCCTCTCATGCTGAATTTGTCTTTTAAATCTTTTTGTTCGTTTCTTTTTGGCAAAATTTTAATTCCGAAATACACCATGTAAACAATTCCGGCAACTAATAGCAATAAGCCCATAGGCGTCATATCAAACATTTCAATAGCATTTATACCCGATTTTTCTGCAATACCACTTACTACAATGTTAGTAGAAGTACCTATGAGTGTACAGGTACCACCAAAAATAGATGCAAACGATAACGGAATGAGCATTTTAGAAGGGCTTTGTCCCGATGCATTGGCAATTTGAATAATTACAGGAATAAACACAGCCACTACGGGCGTGTTATTTATAAATGCTGAAATAAATGCAATAAGCAGCATCATAAATATCATTCCCATATTAAAATTATTTCTGAAGGTTTTAGATAATCTGAAGGCAACAAATTGCAGGGCACCTGTTTTTAATAAAGCTGCACTTAAAACAAACATAAATGCCACGGTCATGGTAGCCTTATTACTGAAGCCTTCTACTCCTTCTTCCGGTGTAATTATTCCGAACAGAATCAACGACACCATTATCAGCAACGCTACCAAATCTATGGTAAGTATTTCGGTTGCAAATAACACTATTGCAATTACTATTATTACCAGTGTTATAATTGCTTCTATTCCCATTTTAAATATTTTAAAATGCGAAGATAGATAATCTATTAAATTAGTATAGTTAATAGAGTAAATTATTTGTTGAAAATATAGTTATGTTGAAATCTATTTTTAAATGACATTTGTTACACAATAAAAAAACAATGTCAATAACCGTTATTATAATTATTATCACTTGTATTATAAGCATCGCTGCGTTTCAGAATGAAAATTTATTAAGGAAATTTATTTTCTCGCCTTACACCGTTGCTCGTGATAGTTCTCAATATTTCAGATTTTTAACCAGCGGTTTAATTCATGGTAGTTGGATACACTTATTGTTGAACATGTATGTGCTATGGATGTTTGGTTATATAACCGAGCAATATTTTTCAGGAGTATTTTATCCGGCAGGAACAGCTTTGTTTATAGCCATGTATATATTAGCAATTCCCATTTCAGAAACGGTTTCATTCATAAAGCATAAAGACAATTATAGTTATGCAAGCTTAGGTGCATCAGGTGCAGTATCGGCTGTTGTTTTTGCTTCAATACTATTTGAGCCTACTAACAAGTTGTATATTATTTTCATTCCCATAGGCATACCTGCGTTTATCTTCGGGCCATTGTATCTGGCATATTCAGCATACATGTCGAAACAAAATATTGACAATATTGGACACGATGCTCACTTTTTTGGTGCTGTATTTGGTTTTGTATTTCCCTTGTTATTTAAGCCCGAATTATTGCTAAGGTTTTTTGCCATAATTACCGAATGGATATAAGTATAAACAGCTTATACTAAAACTCAATTACAACTATTCAATATTCATACTTCAAAATCGTAACAATACACGTATTTTTGCAGCCATGATAATGATTAATAAACTGGCGCTGCATTTTGGCGGGCGCACGATGTTCAACGATGTTTCCTTCAGAATTAACGAAACCGATAAAATAGGCTTAACCGGAAGAAACGGTGCCGGAAAATCTACCCTTCTGAAAATTTTAATTGGCATACAAAAAGCCGATGAATTTGATGTTTCTATGCCGAAAGGCACTACCATAGGTTATCTACCGCAGGAATTGTTTACCAATTCAGATAAAACGGTTTACGAAGAAACCCGCACCGCTTTTAACAAAGTGCTGGAACTGGAAAAAGAAATTGCCCGCTTACAACATGAACTGGAAACCCGCACCGATTACGAGAGCGATGATTACATGAAGCTGATTGAAGATTTTGGCGAGAAAGAGACACAATTGAGCCATTTAGGTGGCTACAGCCTCGATGAGCAAATTGAAAAAGTGTTGAGAGGTTTAGGTTTTACCACTGCCGATTTCAGTAAATCGGTAAAGGCATTTAGCGGGGGCTGGCAAATGCGTATTGAACTGGCAAAAATTCTTTTACAAAAGCCCGACCTTATTTTATTAGACGAACCTACCAACCACTTAGATATTGAATCGGTAACATGGCTCGAAACGTTTTTGAAAGAATACCCGGGGGCTATTATGCTGGTATCGCACGATAAAGCATTTTTAGATGCCATTACCAACCGCACTATTGAAGTTTCGCGTGGGGAAATTGATGACTACCGCGCCTCTTATTCAAAATATATTGAGCAACGTGCAGAGAGAAAAGAAATGTTGCAAAACGCTCAAAAAAACCAAGAGCGTGAAATTGCACAACTGCAAAGAAATATAGACCGATTTAGGGCAAAAGCATCGAAAGCCACTTTTGCGCAATCGCTCATAAAAAAGCTCGATAAAATAGATAGAATTGAAATTGAGGAAGAAGATGTAGTAGCCATGAAAATTCGTTTTCCGAAAGCGCCACAAACAGGTGTTACGGTAGTTTCAGGAACAGGCGTAAACAAAAGCTATGGCGAAAAGCATGTAATTAATAACGCCAATTTTGAAATAGACCGTGGCGATAAAATTGCTTTTGTAGGTAAAAACGGTATGGGTAAAACTACCCTTTCGCGCATGATTGCGGGAGACCTAACCTATGATGGCACCATTAAACTGGGGCATAATGTTTTAATGGGTTACTATGCACAGCACCAAACCGAAAACCTGCACCCCAACAATACCGTTTTGGAAGAAATGGAACATTCGGCACCAGCAGATTATGAAGGTAATTTAAGAACGCTTTTAGGTGCTTTTCTTTTCAGTGGCGATGATGTGTATAAAAAAGTGAAAGTGCTTTCGGGTGGTGAAAAATCGAGATTGGCAATGGCAAAATTATTATTGCAGCCCTTGAACTTCTTAATTCTCGATGAACCTACCAACCACTTAGATATGATTGCTAAAGATGTGTTGAAGCAGGCGATGCAAGCCTTTGAAGGCACTATTATAGTAGTATCGCACGACCGTGAATTTTTACAGGGGCTTACCAATAAAGTGTTTGAATTTTTACCCGGAGAAATTAAAGAACATCTGGGCGATATTTATGAGTTTTTAGATAAAAAACAAATGGAAAGTTTTCGTGCATTAGAATTAGAAAAAGAAGCCGCACAGAAAAACACCATTAAAAAAGTTTCAGCAAATAATACCGAATACGAAAAGAAAAAAGAAGACGAAAAAGAACTGAAACGCCTTAAAAATGCGGTTGAAAAAGCAGAGGCAGAAGTAGCCAAAATTGATAAAGAAATTGCTGCCATTGATGAGCAATTGAAAAATGCTGAACAATACCAAAAACTAACCCAGCAGCCCGATTTTTTCGAGAAATATGAAGCACTGAAAAAACAACAAACAGCCGCTATAGAAAAATGGGAAGCGGCCAGTGCCGAGTATGAAAAAGCACAGTAAAAACCTGATTGATTATTTTACCATTAATTATTGCAAAACGACTTTGTATGTTTTTCTGTAGTTATTGCCGCTAAACGCTAAGAAATAAATGCCTTTCTCCTAACTGGTCGAATCGTCCGTTGCCAAAATTATTATTTTTAACAAGACCTCACATTACCACAAGTATGCCACTACCCTTTTCTTATTATTCAGAACGAACCAATAACTAATTTTTACCTCATTCCGAGTTTTTGGAATACACCGAAAAACGATTTTTATTCCATTCCGAGTTTTCAGAACGCAACAAAAAACGATTTTTACCCCATTCCGAGTTTTTGGAATGTACCAAAAAACAATTTTTGCCCTATTCCGAATTTTTGGAATGCACTAAAAAACAATTTTTGCCCTATTCCGAATTTTTGGAATGTACCAAAAACCTATTTTTAATACGTTGCAAGTTTTAACAATGCACCAAAAAACGATTTTTTCTTTATTATAAATTTTAGCAATGCAGCAAAAAACGATTTTTGTCCTATTTTCAGTTTACAAAAAAATTGAAACTAAATAAATGAGCGTTTTCGATAGATAGCACTAATCGCGAACGTTTCAATGTATAGCTACAGACTGGCTGGTGGGGAATAAAGTTTTATTGACCAAAGTATTCCAATAGTAAAAGCACAATTAAATGTTTATTTAAAAAACTAATTCCAGTATAAAACTTGAAAAAAAATTTTTGTCTGTTAACATTAATTATTGCAAAACGACTTTGTATGTTTTTTTGTAGTTGTTGCTGCTAAGCTCTAAGAAATAAATGCCTTTCTCAAAGGTTTCAGTATTAATTACCAAAGTAGTTCCGGGTGTAACAATAGCTTTTTGTGTAAACACCTCGCTACCTAAAATATTATACATATTAATGCCCCAGTTTTGTTGAGGAATATCTTTAAACCTTACAAATAAATTATGACTGGTTGGGTTGGGATATATATCTACAAAATTTAAAACGGTATTAGCTACCGATGACGGGGGTTCGGCAATAGAATCGGTTTGGCTAAAGAAACCCACACCCCCTTTATAGTTTCCGGTAAGCATTTCCAGTTTTCCATCATTGGTAATATCAGCCAAGGTAAGGTTGGTTCTTTCGCCTTCTCTTATGTTTGAATAGCGTTCAAACAATTTGGTAAAGACACCTGAATCGGCTTTGCTTACATCAAAGTCATATACCAATATACCTTTCGATTCGCTGCCGGAAAGCAAATACACTTTACCCGTACTATCTAAGGTTGAAAATACCGGGGCACTAAAACCTGTAATTAAGCCCGGCTCGCGAACATCTACTTCACCAAAGAAACTGTTATCAGGATTTTGAGAGAAAGTGGCTGCACCACTACTACCCTTGTTAACAAAATAATTCAGATTACCACTTCTCTCGCCCACTACTAAATCTAACAAGCCATCAGCATTTACATCATAAAGCACAGGGGTGCTGTATTGCCCAATATCTATTCTGAAATAAGTGGGCGTAGTTAAGGTGAAATTCATAAAATTACCTGCACCGGCAGTATTGGTAAAATAATGTAATTCGCCACTTTCTTCACCTAAAATCATATCTAAATCGCCATCGCCATCTAAATCGCCAAAGGCAGGTGCCAGGGCTACAAAGTTTAGGGTTGAAAGACCGAATAAGTCACGGTCGATTAGTTTAAAGGAAGGGTTGGTAGCAGTTCCTGTATTCTGAAAATAGGCTAATCCCGATTTATAAAATACACCTGTAGTATAATAGCCATAATTGCCCACTACAAAATCCATTAAACCATCTTGATTAATATCTACAAAAACAGGATGCGCCCCCTCTCCTACATCAATCATATCTTCTACCAGAAAATTCTTTTTTACAAGTCTGAAAGAATCTTCGGCTGTGGAACTATAGTTTTCGTATAACCAGGCACAATAATAATTTTCAGAATTTTTTGGAGTATTGGGTGCAACAATTAAATCATTTCTGCCATCGTTGGTTACATCTATATAAAAGCCCACCGGAAAAATAGGAACATTAATAGAAGTGTCGTAGAATGGGAAAATAGTATCCTGAGCAACGCCTCTTGCCGAATCGGCAGTACCGCCATTAATTACCATATTCAGGTTGGTAAAAGAAATATCTCCCAACATCACATCTTTATCTCCATCGGCATCAACATCAAACGACAAAACAGTTGAACCCGAATGGCGGGGTTGCCCTTTGCCTGTTAAAGTTCCGCAGGTATCTTTAAACTGAACGGCTTTGCGCAAGCCATCTTCAAAAATGTCGCCCCAGCAATCATCAACAAGTTCATATACAAGAGAATCGCCACAAGTGCCGGTAAGTTCTACCGACTGATTTTCGTAGTATTCAATAACAAAACCAAAAATATTAAAGGTAAGCACGTCTAAATCTCCATCGCCATTTACATCTACTATGGCCGGAATATCAATAGACGAAACAAAAATATTCAGCAGGCCCGAAAAGGAATTAAACTGTAAAAAGGTTTGGTAATCGAAAGTAAGTTTATTGTTGGCATCATAGCGGCCTTTATAAGCCTGAATGTAGCCGGGCGTACATGAGAAAACATCTTCTATACCATCGCAGTTGTAATCATACATCAGCATAAAAAACTCAATTTTCGGAGAATCGATTTCGGTATAAGGAAAGCCAGCCTGATATTCGGGAGCATATTCATAACCATTAGAGCCATTAATAAAAGTTAATACCTGGTCGTTATTTACCGTATAGGTTTTATTAAACACAACCAAATCTTTTATGCCATCATTATTTAAATCGGCCGAAGAAAACTGCGGGTTATTTAGGCCTCCCACCCAGGGAAATTTATACAATACATCATTAGTGTCTTTAACTTCAACGGTATTTATTCTGTTGAAAAGAAACTGTGCCTGGGCATTGCAATAAAACATAACTATTGACGAAAAAAGCATTATTAATTTATTCATGATAGCGATTGATAGAGGCTAAAAATTCAATTGTTAGTTAAAAATACAAAATGACCCTTGCAATAGTTTCTTTATAAGGAAGATATTATTGAATGTAACCAAATAAAACTTGTAATAAACTAAAATAATTTAGGAATGAACTAAACTACCATTTTGAGTAGGTTAAAGTAAGTCGGGATTCTTGCCATTTCATTAAACGTACAGAATGTCCGCAGCTACGCTCATTGCTTGATGAAAACACTCGAAATAACAAGAAATTGCAAATTCCGAACTGTTGGAAAACCAAGGCTATACCTGCGTGAAAGACAAAAAAAATTAGCTTACTACTATTAGTTGTTGCTGTTAGGTACAGCAGGTTTTCTACCTGAAAACAAATATACCAGCCCTCATACTGCAAGTGATATAGCTGCTTCCAGCAAGGGTATTCTGTTTAAAGTGTTGGCGAGCAAGTTGGTGCACAGGCCGATGCCGGAAACGCTGGCAATGCAGGTGGCAATGGCGATAATGTTACCGATGCAGAGTATGAGGAGGTTAAATAATTAATAAAATAAACAGCGATGCCATCCGTCCGAGGGATGGCATCGCTATATAATAAATCAATGTTTTTAGAAGAGCAAAAAAAATTAAAAGAACAATTAAAATCAAGATTTAAAATATTATTTTCGGAATACAACTATAATCCAATCGATAATATTAAATCAGTCGTTAGTGATGACTTTAATGGATTTACACGTTTTTGGGCAATTAAATATGAAAATGGTGTAAATGGAAAAACAAATTCTGAGTTAGTTATTGACACAAATAATATATCTATCCCGTTAGAACTACAAGAAAGAATGTATTTGGAGTTCGAAAAAGTTAAAAGATGTGTCTAAAGCAAAAAAAACTAGAGCAGATATGAAAGTTTCTACTTTTGAAAAAAAGAATGGACTTCCTAATGGAACTATCAGAAATGAGGACGTAAGAGATACCAAGGGGATAAAAAATTAGAAACCACAAGAAAGCAAGCTGCCAAAAAATAATTTTCCTATCTATCTAATTTAATTCAACCTTTTCTTCAATTCCGAAATCATATTAATAAAATCGTAGCAACTCTTTTTTGTATCAAAGGGTATTCCAATGCTTATGCTTGTTTTTTCTTCTTCACTTTTTATACAAGACACACCTTCTTCTTTACAAGAGAAATCAACTAAATGCTTACTATTATTATATAATCTGTAAGTTACTTTGACTTCATTTAGTGGTATTTGACTACCTGTAATATCAATAATTTTTTCTGAGCCATTCAAATAAATATACCTTTCAGAAATTAATTCTGAATGTTTTATAAAAAACCTTTCCATTTCAAGAAAATAAGAATCAACTGTTGATTGTGCTTTTGAATCTGATATTCTTAATGTTGAAATAAATAATAAAATAATGTAGGTTCTAAGCATAATTAATTTCATTTTATTAAAACGATTTGATAAATATATTGATATTCCCAATCTAGCGCAAACCTGTTGTTTCCGAAGTGGCGCAAGAATGTAGCCTGGCAAAGCGCGTTAGATTCTTCTGCCTTTAACAATAACACTACGACCACAAACTTACCCCCAATCTATTAAGGAAGGCTTCTCTCGAAGAGAAGCCTTCCTTTAATAATACCTACCCTGAAAACTGCCAAAATGACTTTATTTTATAGGTGTAATTTCATTCTAAAGTATGGCAGTTTTTTTACAGCTAATTTTAAATAAATTTATCTTTCAGCATATAAAAATATTACAGTATGTTTTTAAATTTGAGCACTTGAAATGAAGCCATAAAACAACTTCATACCCGTGAAGTTTGAAGGTCTTCGATGATTCATTTGTGACGCATCGGACATAAGCAAATGTTTCCTAAACCCTGGCTTCACATAAATAATTGGCATAAGAGGGAATCGAAGGCAAAGGGCGTTTGGGAGCACGAGACGCTCCCACCCTTTTTTTATTGCTTAGCGAAAAGTTTTTTCAGAATAAGTATTCTTTATGGCTTATGGTTTTTATAGGTAAAAACCGCCATTTTAAAAAAAATAAATCAGCCGTCTGATTTTTTTTCTAAGGCTCTTACACGCTTTTCCAGTTCGGGCAGGTTTCGGTAAACAGCTCTCGATTTCAGGCTGCGATGGTATTCAAAAGCAGGCGAATCGAACCAGGCTTTGTTGGGTTCGGTAATAGATTTGCCTATGCCGCTTTGTGCGCCAAAGCGCGAGCCATCGGCAACCGTAATATGCCCCACAAAACCTACCTGCCCCGCCACTATGCAGTTGTTACCCAGCTTGGTGCTTCCTGAAACGCCAGTTTGTGCGGCAATTACAGTGTTGCTTCCTATTTCTACATTATGGGCTATGGTAATTAAATTATCGAGCTTCACCCCTTTGCGAATAATAGTGCTGCCCATTGTAGCACGGTCTATGGTAGTGTTGGCTCCTATTTCTACATGGTCTTCAATAACTACATTGCCCAGTTGTGGAATTTTCTGGTAAGAACCATCTTCCAACGGGGCAAAGCCAAAACCATCGCTGCCAATAACTACGCCCGAATGCAAAATACAATGGCTGCCCACCACACAATCGTGATAAATATTTACACCTGAATGGATAATAGTGTTATCGCCAATTACAGCATCTTCGCCAATAAATACATGAGGCATAATTTTTACATTGTTGCCAATGGTTGCTCTTTCAGAAATATATGCAAAACCGGCTACATAAACATCGTTACCAATTTTTGCCGAAGCAGCAACAGAAGCCTTTTCTTCAATACCTGTTTTGCTAAACCTGCCTTTAACAAACATTTCTAAAATTTTAGTAAAGGCAGCATAGGCATCTTTCACTAAAATTAAAGTGGCATTAATATCATCGGTAAACTGAAACGAATCGTTGACAATTAAAACCCCTGCTTTTGTGGTGGCAGCATATTGTTCATATTTAGGGTTGGCAATAAAACTTACCGATGTAAAAGTGGCCTCTTCTATTTTAGCCGGTTGAGTAACAGTAATATCGGGGTTACCTACTATGGCACCATTTACCAGTTTGGCAATTTTGGCTGCTGTTAATTCCATTAAGCAATTATGTTTTTAGGGTAGCACAAGAAATATTTTATTACAGGCTTAGAAAGCACATTAATATTCATTTGGTCTGAAGCCACTGCAATATCTTTTATGGTATCATCTTTATAAAGAATATTGATGTTATCGTCTTTACTATTATAAGCACTGTTAAAGGCTGTTTCGGCAAAAGCAAAGTAACCAGCTTCTTCAAAAGAAATATTCAAATGGTTGGCTGTTTTAATTTTTAGCATGTTTACTTTATCACTTTCAAATTCAGTGTTACTGATTTCAATTTTATAAAGATTTCGGTTTACCAGCATATTGCACAAAGAGCTTAACACATTGTCTTCTTCATGTATCCACATTTTTACTGCTGAAAACATATCGTAATCATCGAGCTGAGCAAAATGATGCAGCGCATCGGGGTTTTGCTCAAAAGTATTTTTATCTAAAGTATGCTGAAGAAAATACTGTAAGGCTTTAGAGGCGGGCAACTTTATACCTTTCAATGAAAGTTCTTTGGCACGTTTCAGAATATTAATTAACAAATATTCGGCACTTAACACCGTTTTGTGCAAATACACCTGCCAATACATTAGCCTGCGCGAAATCAAAAACTTTTCAACTGAATAAATACCTTTTTCTTCAATAACCAGCTGGTCATCTTTTACATTTAAAACATTCAGTAATCGGTCTGAAGCAATAACCCCTTCATAAACCCCGGTATAAAAACTATCGCGCTTCAGATAATCCAGCCTGTCAACATCTAACTGGCTGGAAATAAGTTGATGCAGAAACTTTTTATGGTAGCGGTCGTTAAAAATTTCTATAGCCAGCGAAAGCTTGCCCTCAAACTCTTTATTTAGCTGAAGCATAAAAAGATTAGAAAGAAACTCGTGGTTAATACCTTTTATTAAAACCGTTTCAAGCGTGTGAGAGTATGGGCCATGCCCCATATCGTGCATTAAAATTCCTATAGATACTGCTTCGGCTTCTTCATCGGTTATGCTTATACCTTTCAGCCTTAATACTTCAATCGCTTGCCCCATTAAATGCAAAGCACCTAATGTATGCTGAAAACGATTGTGCATCGCCCCGGGATACACATAATAGGTAAGCCCGAGTTGTGCAATGCGTCTAAGCCTTTGAAAATATGAATGTTCAATAAGTTTGAATATTATTCCTTCCGGAATTGAAATAAAACCGTAAACAGGGTCGTTTAGTATCTTTCGTTTTTTACTTTGCAAAGAGTGGTTGTGTAAAAAGTGAAAATTAAATTATTCTATTTTTGTTCAAATTTAAAGCATATCCATGAACTCGATTAATATATTGTGGGCCGATGATGAGATAGATTTGCTGAAACCGCAAATGTTGTTTTTAAAAGAAAAAGGCTATACCGTATTTCCGGTTACCAACGGCACCGATGCCGTAAAAGCCTGTAAGGAAAATCAGTTTGATGTAGTTTTTTTAGACGAGTCTATGCCGGGGCTATCAGGTTTGCAGGCGTTAATGGAAATTAAAGCCATAGATGGCAACCTGCCCATAGTTATGATTACCAAAAATGAGGCAGAAGACATTATGGAAGAAGCTATTGGTTCGCAAATAGCCGATTACCTGATTAAACCCGTTAAGCCCAATCAAATACTGTTAACACTAAAAAAAATAATTGACAATAAACGTTTGGTAAGTGCCAAAACTACTTCCGATTATCAAAAAGAATTTCAGAAAATTTTTGCCACCATACAAGACAGCAGCAATCACAAAGAATGGGCTGAAGTATATAAAACCCTGGTGCGCTGGGAATTAGATTTAGGCAAGTCTGACACAGGCGAAATGGCAAATGTTTTGCAAATGCAAAAGCAGGAAGCCAATACCGAGTTTAATAAGTTTGTAATGAAAAATTACATTAAATGGCTATCGAAGCCCGATGATGAAACACCGGTATTATCGCATAATCTTTTAGCAAAAAAAGTATTTCCAAGGCTGAATAAAGATGTGCCTACATTTTTAGTAGTGATAGATAATTTACGATTAGACCAATGGAAAGTAATTCAGCCATTAGTAAATGAATTTTTCAGATTTCAGGAAGAAGAAACCTTTTACAGTATTTTACCTACTGCTACACAATATGCACGAAACGCCATTTTTGCCGGCATGATGCCATTGGAAATCCAAAAGAAATATCCTGACAAATGGCGCAACGATGATGATGAAGGCGGTAAAAATATGTTTGAAGCCGATTTTCTGAAAGATAATATTAAACGTACTGTTCATGGCGATATAAAAACAGAATACATAAAGATTACTAATCACAACGATGGCAAGCAGTTAGAAGATAATATTCTGAATTACATGAAAAACGATTTGGTAGTAATTGTGTATAATTTCGTTGATATGCTTTCTCACGCCCGAACAGAAATGGAAGTGTTAAAAGAACTTGCTAGCGATGAGGCTGCTTATCGTTCGCTTACACTTTCATGGTTCGACCATTCGCCTCTGTTAAATGCCCTTAAAAAAATTGCCGATAAAAAGGTGAATGTAATTTTCACAACTGACCATGGTACCATTAGAGTAAAAACCCCAAGTAAAATTATTGCCGACCGCACAACCACAACAAACATCAGATATAAGAATGGTAAAAATCTGAATTACGAGCCAAGAGATGTTTTTGAAATTAAGAGACCTGCCGATGCTTTTTTACCTGCACCAAATGTTAGCACTACCTATGTTTTTGCAAAAGAAGATGTTTACCTGGTTTATCCCAACAACTATAATCACTTTGTAAATTTTTTCAAAAATACATTTCAGCATGGTGGCATATCTCTTGAAGAAATGATAGTGCCACTTGCGTTTTATACCAGTAAGTAGTTTTATACAAACACAACCTGCTCGGGTGTAAACAGTGGCAAACCTTTAAATTTCATAAGTAGTTGCGCTACTGTTAAAACATCTTTCTGGCAATAAATCTGAATACGCTGCAGGTTTTTTTCTTTCCAGTAAACTGCCCCCACATCTTTGCCGCTTATATCGTCTTTTGGAGTAGGAATATTAAAAAGTGCTGCCAATAGCTTTAAAGAAGTATAGCTTTTATAGTCGCCAAATTTCCATTGCTGCATGGTATCTATATGTTTTATTTCCCAGGGCTTTTTACCGCTTAAATCTAAAATATTGGGCAACTTAATATTGTGAATTAACATTCGCCTGCACAAGTAAGGAATATCGAACTCGTTGATATTATGACCACAGAAATAAAATTTATCAGCATTGAAATAATATTTATTCAAAACTTCCGCAAAATCTCTTAAAACTTCATTTTCATTATCTCCGGCAAATGAACGAATTCGTAAAGTTTTATGAACGCCTTCTTTATGAATATACCCAACAGAAATGCAAATTACTTTACCGAATTCGGCATAAATGCCTGCATTATTAAAAAATTGTTCCTCTATAGTTTCATGCTCTTTTAATTGCCTTGTGAACTTATCTGTCCATAACGATTTAAAATCATCATTCAAATCTTCGAATGTAGCTGCTACGGGGGCAGTTTCAATATCTATAAATAAAGCATTTTCAGGAACAACATTTTCAAGCATAGTAAAGTATGATTATTTATTAAAAAGATAACTATATTTAATTTTCAAGCTAAACAAAAATAAAGCTTTATGGCTTCTCAGGAATTAGAAAAAGATGATAAAAGACAAGATAAGAAGCGAAATATACTGGTGATAATTATTGTATTACTGGTATTGTTGAATGGATTTTTTGCTTTTAATCATTTCAGAACGCAAAGAAAAATACAACATACTGAAAGTAAGCGTAATGAATTAGATTCTTTGTATAAACTTGCTATATACGACATAGAACAAGCCAAAGAAAAACTGAATTTAATGAAAGGCAAAAATGCTGAGCTTGATAAAAAACTGATTGAAAAAGAAAAGTTGCTTATTGAAAAACAAGATTACATAACTGCTTTGCTTAATAAAAACGAACTATCAGCAATAGAAATTTTAAAAGCCAGAAATCTTGTAAATACCTTGAGGGAGGACAGCAATAAGTACATAGAAGAATTAGCTAAACTTAATAAAGAAATGTTACTTCTTAAGTATGAAAAAGACTCCTTAACAGAAGCTGTAAACAATAAAATTTCTGAAAACGAAATATTACTGGAAGACAAAAATATGTTAGATGCTAAAGTTGCTTTAGCATCGTTACTTAAGCCCTTCAACATTACAGGTATAGGTGTCAGGTATCGTTCGGGCAATCAAATTACTGAAACCAATGTGGCAAAGAAAACTGAAAAATTAAAAGTATGTTTCGATATACCGGAAAATAAAATTGCTGAAACAGGACAAAAAGAAATTTATGTAAAAATCATATCGCCTAATGGTTCTACAATAGCAATTGAAAGTAATGGTTCCGGTGTTTTTACCGAAGCAGAAACCGGTGAACCTATTCAATACACTATTGCGGCAGCATTTGATTATGAGCAAGCGCAAAAAAATGTGTGTGTGTTTTGGCAACAAAATACTAATTACACCAAAGGCGTATATCGAATAAAACTTTATCAAAAAAACACCTTCTTAAGTGAAGGCAGTTTTGAGTTGAGATAATATAGTCTTGCACTACTTGCCTTGTGGCCTGAATAAAAATTCCATATTTTCTTTCATTTCACGTTGCAGGCGTTTAATGCGCTGGTAGGAAGCTTCAGCTTTTTGATAATTTGCTGTATCGCGCGCACTTTTATAATAGTTTCGGTGAAAATCAAACATGGCTTCTAAATCTACCATTTTATCGCCTGCAGCTGGGTCGCGTATTAAACGTGACGATTGCAGCCAGTTATAATTTTCTAAATTTAAAAACTGACTACCCAAGCCCGTTGGCTTAGTACCCTGAGAAACAAACATTCCAGAAACGGTAGATTGAGTAGTCATTAATTTATCTCTTAAAGAAAACACAAAAGTTTTGGGATCAACCAAATAAGGCACATTATTCACTTTTGCATATTGTTGAATTTTAAAAGTTAAATCGCGAAAAGCATTGCTTAACACTACATTATCGAGCGTACAGCCTGTATTATAAGCTTGTTCAGGGTGGTATTGAATAAGCAACTGAATAAACTTATCGTATTCAGGTTTTATGTAAGCATAAAATTCAGGATACATATTGGGCAAAATATCTTTGTGCGTGAACTTTAAATCGTAGTTCAGTACAATTAAATCAGGCCTGAAATTTTCAGCAATACGATAATAATAATATTGAGCTACGGTAGTCCAATCGGCAATTATAACCACACTGTTTTTTGGTGTAGAATAATCGAGTGTATTCATAATGCTTTTGCTAACATTATAATCAATACTATTTGTTTTTGCATAATTAATTACGGGTGAAACCAAAGTAAAAAAAGGCAATGCAAATATTGCATACTTCGAAATTTGCTGTAACTGCATAATGCCATAAGGCACCAATAAATACAGTGCATAAAAAGGCAATACCATGTAAGCGTCAGTATCAGAAGTTTGGTCAATGCGTAATTGGTAAAACAACACTATTAGATAAAAACCTACGGTGGGAAATAAGAGAAGTTTTATATTATTTCTAAAAACAAACAAAACTCCCGCCAAAACAAATACTCCCAAAAGCATTAGCTGTTCGATAGTTAACTGCATAAAATATGGAAAACGCATACCAATAATACCTTCAACTTCCTGTTTGGTATTTTTTATCCATGCACCACCAGATAGATGATAAATAAAACGGTCAACAGTATCAGGGCTTCCAAATTTGAAGGGAAGGTCTGCTGCCGCTCGCCACATCATTAAAAAATAAAAAACTGCCGTAATACCGGCAGTTAGCATTATTGCCCAAAGCCAATGTTTGTTATTAATAAATACGCTCCAGATATCTGCTTGTGCAACAGGTTTGTTTTTTTTGTTTTTCTGCTGAAGTGGAAGAGCTACTAAAATTGGTTTCCATACAAATAAGGCTATAAAAGGAATAAATAAAATCATGGTTAAGTGGTGATTTGCTAAGCCTAATGCAACACCTATTGAAGCAATAACTATATAACTTGTTTTTTGCTGAAATTGATAATGAACCAGTCCATACAATAACATAGCGAAAGCCATAATCTGTAGTGCATATACTTCCACACCATGACTCCAATACCAAACAGTTACACCACTTGCAAAACCTATGGCACAACACAAACCAACTATGTATTGCCAAATTTCATTTATGGCATTTCTTTGCTGCGAAAGTATTTTTACAATAGTTGCATACAACAACATACAACCAATACTAGAACACAACACCGAATACCAAACCATGTTTTGAACATGATTGGGATTAAACATGGCAAACACTTTACCTAACAACCAGCCGGTAAACACATAAGAAGGAAAGCCGGGTGGATGGGCAATACCTAAAATATTGGTTACTAATGCAAACTCACCTGCGTCAGCAAAACCCAGCGAGTCAGATGCATTGCTTAAAAATAAAATGGCTGGAATAAGAAAGGCAAAAATGCCAAAGCTGTAATAGAAAAGTTTGGTGTTTTTCATAAGGGTAAAAATAACCGTAATTATTTCTCAATAGCTATCAAATCTCCTCTAAATAATTCAAATCTTCATGAAAGGTTTCTTTCATGCCATTTAAAAATAAAAAGGCAATAGTAAGGCATATACCGCCAACAATCATTGCACCTGTTAATATGCCATATTGTGTTCTGAATGTTTCAAACATAATGGTAATCATTACTAGTGCCCCGCGCACAAAGTTGGGTACTGTAGTAGTAACCGTGGCCCTTAAATTAGTGCCAAATTGTTCGGCAGCTATGGTTACAAAAATTACCCAAAAGCCATTTGAGAAACCTAATGCAAAGCACATAATGTAAATCATGGTTTCAGAAACACCATGTGCGTTTAAGTAAATAAAGGAGAAAAGTCCACTTAATGACAAAAAGGTGAACATCACTTTTATTCTACTTTTTAACATTTGGCTTAACAAGCCGCTTGCCAAGTCGCCCACCACTAAACCTATATAAGCATACATCACGGCATCGCCTGCAACAATTTCTGCTTTTACACCTAACGCTTTAGCAAATTCAGGAGAAAAAGTAACTAATACACCAACAACATACCAAGTAGGCAAGCCAATTAAAATGCAGCGCATATAGCGCACAAATCGTTTTCTATTATTAAACAGCGCAAAGAAATTTCCTTTAGAAATACCTTTTTCTTGCGCCTGCTTAAACATACCACTTTCGCTTACGCCAATGCGCAACAACAACAACGCCATACCTAATCCGCCACCAATAAAATAGCAAATACGCCAATCGAAAAACTTCGCTAAAATTCCGGCAAATACTGCACCCAACAAACCTACAGATGCCACTATCATTGTGCCTAATCCTCGTTTTTCCTTCGGAAGAATTTCAGCAACTAATGTAATGCCTGCACCTAATTCTCCCGCCAAACCAATACCTGCAATAAACCGCAAGGCAGCATAAGCTTCTATAGACTGTACCAAGCCATTAGCAATATTGGCTAAAGAATACAAGAAAATAGAACCAAATAAAACTGAAAGTCTTCCCTTTTTATCACCTAATACTCCCCACAAAATACCGCCTATTAACATGCCTGCCATTTGCATGTTAATTAAAAAAATACCGTTATCTAAAGTGTTTTGTCCTAACGATTCTAAGCTGGGAATACGCACTATGCTAAACAACAACAAATCATATATATCTACAAAATAGCCTAATGCAGCTACTATTACAGCAGCATTCAGCAGTTTGGGGTTAGTGGTTGACGACATAAATAAATACAATTTATGATTTAGGATTTACGATTGTAATGATAAATATATGGTTTATCGTTGTGTTGTTATTCAACACCCTTTAGCATAGGCACAAAAGCAAAGTCGTCAAAAACTTCCGTTCGGTATTCCCTGCTGCCAGTTTTGGTAATACGCACCATTTGCTGCACTTGACCTTCACCGAGTGGCAATACCATAATGCCGTTATTTTTTAATTGCTCTAATAACTTAGGTGGAATTTCAGGTGCAGCAGCCGTAATTAAAATTTTATCGAAAGGCGCATGTTGTGGCAAGCCTTCAAAACCATCGCCATAAAATTGGGTTATGCGCTGGTCCAATTTCAGTAGGTGTAACAATTCGGTAGTTTCTTCGTGCAAAGGTCTGTGGCGTTCAATTGTAAATACTTTTGCTCCTAACATAGCCAAAACCGAAGCTTGATAACCTGAACCTGTACCAATTTCCAATACTTTATCGTTAGGCTGAATTTCTAACAGTTCTGTTTGGTAAGCTACCGTGTAAGGTTGAGAAATAGTTTGCCCTGCGTTTATTTTCAAGGCTTTATCTTGATATGCCTGTTCATATTCCCAACCTTTTCCGGGTATAAAAAAATGGCGCGGCAATTTGCCAATTACTTCTAAAACTCTTTTATCCTGAATACCTTTTGAAGCCAAAGTTTCAGCAAGTTTTCTACGCTTGCCTTGCATAATGGGTTCATCGGTTAAGTTTCTGTTTTCTAGCATAATCACGAAAATACATTCAGCCTGAAGAAAAAATATGTGGGCTTTTGCACCTTACTTTTGTTGAATGACATAAAACTTAACCGCCAATAAATATTCATTACCTATTTTTACACCCGCTTAAAACATAGCACATGACACCTATTAAATTCGGAACTGACGGCTGGAGAGCCATAATTGCTAAAGATTATACTGTAGATAATGTTGCAAGAGTTACGCAGGCTACTGCACAATGGATAAAAAGCCAAGATGCCACCAACCCAACAGTAGTGTTGGGTTACGATTGTCGTTTTGGAGGTACTTTGTTTGCCGAAACAACGGCTTTGGTAATGGCTGCCAATGGTATAAAAGTATTTATGGCCAAAGGTTTTGTTTCTACCCCTATGATTTCGCTGGGTGCCTATAAACTGCAAACCACTTTAGGTGTAATTATTACTGCAAGCCACAATCCGCTAAGCTATAATGGTTATAAACTGAAAGCCAATCATGGTGGTCCTGCATCGCCTGCAGTTATTCAACAGGTAGAAGATTTAATTAAAGATGAAGTGCCTGCAATAAAAGGCTCTTTAAAAGAAATGGAAGAAAAGGGCTTGTTAGAATATGTAGATTTAGAAAGCATGTATTTACAGCATGTTCGCAATCATTTCGATTTAAAAGCTATTAACGATTCAGGTTTGGTATTGGCTTTCGATGCTATGTATGGGGCAGGCCAACGTGTGGTGGGGCAATTGTTAGAAAATGTAGTACCATTACATTGCGAACACAATCCGGGCTTTAACAACACAGCACCTGAGCCATTGCCGCGTAACTTACAAGAATTAGAAACGCTTATTAAAAACTCAACCGATATTGATGCCGGATTGGCTATTGATGGCGATGCTGACAGAATAGGCATGTACGATGCCAACGGCAATTTTGTAGATGCGCACCATTTGCTGTTATTATTTATTCACTATTTATATAAGTACAAAAATTTCCGCGGAAAAGTAGTGGTGGCATTTTCGGTGTCGCCAAAAATTAAAAAGTTATGTGCTGCCTATGGCATTGAAGTAGAGATTACCAAAATAGGTTTTAAATACATTAGCGAAATTATGGCTGCTGAAGATGTGTTGGTGGGTGGCGAAGAAAGTGGCGGTATTGCGCTAAAAGGTCATATACCTGAGCGCGATGGTATTTGGGATGGCTTAACTATTTTAGAATTTATGGCAAAAACCGGAAAATCTTTACCGGAATTGGTACAAGAAGTATATGAAGTAGTAGGTGCATTTTCATACGATAGAAACGACTTGCATTTAACCGAAGAAAAAAAGCAAAGCATATTGGCAGCTTGCAAATCCGATAGTTTTAAAAACTTCGGAAGCTATTCAGTAGAAAAAGTAGAAACTATAGATGGCTTTAAGTATTACTTACCTAACGAAGCTACCTTGATGATTCGTGCCAGCGGTACCGAGCCGGTATTGCGTGTATATGCTGAAGCAGCTACACCTGCTGAAGTGCAGAATATTCTTAAAGATGCAAAAGAAACATTGTTGAAATAAATAGGTTAATCTAAAAACCCGCTGACAGCTTTCTCTACGCCATCAAACGAGCCGTGTCTTGAAACTATTTTCAGGTTGCCATCTAATAAAAAATAGGTAGGTGTGCCTGTAACAGAATAAGCTTCTAAGGCACGTGTTTGCCAGCCTTTCAGTTCTGTTACGTTAAGCCAGTTTATTTTATTTTCTTCTATGTAAGCAGTCCATGCTGCATAATCTTGGTCTAACGATACTGCAAAAATTTCCAAACCTTTTGCTTTGTAGTTATCGTACAATTTTTTCAGTTTAGGCGTAGCTTCTCTGCAATAACCGCATCCCGATGACCAGAAATAAACCATCACCGCTTTTTTACCTTTTACATCAGAAAGTTTTAATCGTTTACTATCTGTATTAATTAATTCAATTTCCGGTGCAGGCATTCCGGGCATTAGCTTTTTAATATTCTCAAGCAATGCAGCAGTTTGTGGCTTTAAATTACTTTCACACCCTTCAGAATAGTAATTTTTAAAAAGATATTCTGAAATTTCCATATCGTTTTTCTGAGAAGCTAAATCTAGTAAATAGCTAACCACAAATTCTTTAACAGTGTTATTGGCAGAAAATTTTCTAATGATAATATCCATGCCTTCTTTAACACCTTCGGGCGAAGGCGCAATATACTGTTTCAGGTAGTCTAAAATTTTTTCTTCTATAACGGCATTGTAAATAGTACCTTCTTCTTTTACATTTATAAAATCGAAAAAATGTTGGTGATAATAAGCAGCAGGTGTATCGTATAGGCTATCGGTAGCTACTAAAAATTCTTTGGCAGGGCTTTTATATAATGGTGCTAAAATTTCTGCGGAATAAGTGCCAAAATATTTTTTAGCAAAAGCATCTAACTGGCTATTGAATTGCTTCAGCTGCGCCACATTTTTTAAATGCAACGAATCAGTAAGGGCTTTAAATCTTCTATCGAAACGGTTGAGTTGTTTTAATGAGTTGTTGTAACTTTCTCTCCATTCTTTTATAGTTTTTACCAAAGTGTTTAGCTCTTGGTAAGCCAACAATTCAGAAGAATTTTTTAGTACTATACTGCCATTTTTCAAACTCTCAAGCGAAGCTTCTAATTCTATTTTTAAATCGTTTTTAGGCATAGGAAAAGCCACAGTATATTGCCCTGCTACCAACTGGTGTAGCCCAAATTTGGGGCGAGTAGCATTGGTAAAAACAAACTTTCCTGCTTTATCTAATACCGCAGAATCAATAGTATTTATAGTCGCACCCGTAAAACTTTTTAAATACACAATACTGCCTTCTTCAAAATCTTTTAGTGTGCCTTGTATAGTTTTGGTTTGTGCTGAAATACAAAAAGCATAAAAACTAAACAGAATAGTAAAAATATTTTTCATTGCCTGTGTTTTTTGTAAAAATATAGAATACACATCATTTTGCTTTTTAGTAGAAAATTTAACAGGTAAGGTTTCCATTCAAAATAGTATGTTTCACCAAATTACTACCGAAGCTATAAGGTATAAATGCGAGTGAGGAAATGGGTTTTGTAATAATGAGGTTGGCTTTTTTGCCTATGGCAATACTACCATGTGTTTCGGCAATGCCCATAGCATAAGCGCTGTTGAGCGTGGCAGCATTTAAAGCTTCTTCGGGCAACATTTTCATTTTTATACACGAAAGCGAAATAATAAAATTCATATTGCCCGATGGCGATGAGCCGGGGTTAAAATCTGAAGCTACGGCAACGGGCAAGCCTGCATTTATCATTTGCCTTGCCGGTGCAAAAGGTATGTTTAAATAAAATGCGGTAGAAGGCAACAAGGTAGGCATGGTGTTACTGTTAAGTAACGCATCAATTTCTGCTTGCCCCATACGCTCTAAATGGTCAACTGAAAGAGCATCGTTGGCAACACCTACTTGTACACCACCGGAGATTTCCAATTCGTTGGCATGTATTTTTCCGCGCAGACCATATTTTTTTCCGGCTTGTAAAATGGTAGCTGTTTCTTCAACGGTGAAAAATCCGGTATCGCAAAACACATCTATATAATCGGCTAAATTTTCTTCGGCAATTTGTGGCAGCAATGTTTCGGTAAGTAATGTAATATATGCCTCACGGTTGTTTTTATATGCTTTCGGAATAGCGTGCGCCCCTAAAAAAGTGGCTTTAATAGTTAGCGGTGAAAGGGCTTTCAGCTTTTTAATTACGCGTAACATTTTTAATTCACCTTCAATACTTAAGCCATATCCGCTTTTTATTTCCACTGCGCCTGTGCCATATTGCTGTATTTCTTGCAAGCGTTGCAATGCGTTGACAATTAAGGTTTCTTCTGAAGTATTATTCAGTCTTTCAGCAGAATTAAGAATGCCCCCGCCACGCTTAGCTATTTCTTCATAGCTTAAGCCGTTTATTTTGTCAACAAATTCTTGTTCGCGACTCCCTGCATATACTATATGCGTATGCGAATCGCACCAGGCGGGAAATACTGTACCGCCCTGAGCATCTATTTTTTCATCGGCTTCTGTTGGGGTTTTGCCGTTTCCGAAGTCTTTAATTAAATCGTTTTCAATAAGAAGCCATGCATTTTCTATGGCAGGAAAAATTTTCATGTCGCTGCCTTTTACCAAAAGCATTTCTTTAGGGCGAATGCCTGCCAGCAAAGCAATATTATATACAAGTGTTATCATGCAACTATTATAAAGCTTTGCAAAATACTAATAATGCTAAAAAAATGTTATTCGGAAATTCCCAAACTGTAATATTTAATTACTTAGCTAGGAGTTTAATGAAAAAAATTCAGAATGATAAAATGGCATTTTTTAGCCAGAAAACTATAATGTGTAATTATTTTGTATGCAATTGCGGTTGAATACATGCTAAATTACTTCTTAGATGGCAACATCATGAAGGTAATCATGACCACTAAGGTAAGGATGGCTGTAATAACGTTAATAAAGAGATTGTAAAGACTTTTCACAGTAAAATGATAATTTTTGGGATTATTGTATTCGGTTTTTCTACTTAGATGCAAAGGTAGATAAAAAGGCTGCATTGGTGTTAAGAAAATTTCATTTTTTATAAAATTTAACATTAGCAAAACATGGCTTTCGCATTTATATAAAAAATAATCAGATTTTTTTTGAAATATTGCAAAATTCCAATTTCTAAATTTTAGCTTCCAACCTCTAGATTCAAACACACACCACATAAATCCCAATTCTGCATTTCATAACTTTACACTATGGCAGGTAATCGTTTCGGAACACTTTTCAGCATAACAACTTTTGGAGAGTCGCATGGTGCCGCCATTGGTGTGGTAATAGATGGTTGCCCCGCAGGGCTTGAGATTACTTCCGAAGAAATACAAACCGAACTCGACCGCAGAAAGCCTGGACAATCGCACATTACTACGCAAAGAAAAGAAGCCGATAGGGTTGAAATACTTTCAGGAATATTTGAAGGCAAAACTACGGGTGCCCCCATTGCACTGGTAATTAAAAACGAAGACCAACGCTCAAAAGATTACAACCACTTAAAAGAAACCTTTCGCCCTTCACATGCCGATTTTACTTATGCCGAAAAATATGGCAACCGAGATTATCGTGGCGGTGGTCGTTCATCGGCACGCGAAACGGCAGCACGTGTAGCAGCGGGGGCTGTAGCCAAAAAACTGTTACTACATTATGGCATTTCGGTGCATGGCTATGTTTCTTCAGTGTATAACATTGCTGTTACAAAAAATTATACCGAACTCGATTTATCAAAAACCGAAACCAACATTGTGCGTTGCCCCGATGAAGCAGTGGCGCAACAAATGATTACATTAATTGAAGCCGTTAGAAAAGAGGGCGATACCGTTGGCGGAACCGTGAGTTGTATAGTGAAAGGTTGCCCTGTAGGCTTGGGCGAGCCGGTGTTCGATAAACTTCATGCCGACCTTGCAAAAGCCATGATGAGTATTAATGCTACCAAAGGTTTTGAATATGGCAGTGGTTTTGAAGGCCTACAACTAAAAGGCAGCCAGCACAACGATATTTTTGAAAAACCAGACGAAAGGATTGTCACAAAAACCAATCATTCCGGAGGTATTCAAGGTGGTATTTCTAATGGTATGGATATTTTTTTTAGGGTTGCTTTTAAGCCTGTGGCTACTATTATGCAGTCGCAACAAAGTGTTAATGTTTCAGGAAAAAATATTATGTTAGAAGGCAAAGGCAGGCACGACCCTTGTGTGTTGCCACGTGCCGTACCTATTGTAGAAGCTATGGCAGCATTAGTAGTTGCCGACCATCTTTTAAGAAACAAAACTGTAAAACTATAAGTATGAACAAACTACCCTTGCATTGGAAAATTATTATAGGTATGCTAGCAGGTGTAGTATTTGGTATTGCTGCAACTGTTTTTAAGTGGCAAAACTTTACAGCGGATTATATAAGCCCTTTCGGAACTATATTTATAAACATGCTGAAGCTAATGGCAGTGCCATTAATTTTGGTTTCGCTTATAAACGGAATTTCTAACCTAAAAGACATTTCAAAATTGTCGCGTATTGGTGGTAAGGCATTGGGTATATACACTATTACTACAGTGGTGGCTATTTCATTAGGATTAATATTGGCAAATGTTGTTCAGCCGGGTAATTATCTTTCCGCAGAAAAAAAAGAAATATTTCAAAATAAGTTTGGCAATACAGTGGGCGAAAAAACTACCGTTGCAAAAGTTCAGGCTGAAAGTAAACCTTTACAGTTTTTAATAGACATAGTGCCACAAAACGTATTTCAATCTTTTACCGATAACACAAAAATGTTGCAGGTAATTTTCTTTGCTATGCTGCTTGGAATTTCATTGGTAATGATAGACCCCAAACAAGCACAACCTGTTAAAGATTTTTTTGTTGGACTGGACGCTGTTGTACTGAAAGTAATTGATATTGTTATGGGTGCTGCACCATATGGAGTTTTTGCTTTATTAGCAGGATTAATTTCCGACTTTGCAGGCGATGACCCAAAAGATGCTTTAGAATTGCTAAAAGCCTTAGCTATATACAGTGTTACGGTTGTTTTGGGCTTAGCTATTTTAGGATTTGTATTTTATCCGTTACTCTTGAAGTTTTTTGCGGGAGTATCATTTAAGCGATTTTTTGATGCTATGGCACCCGCACAATTGTTGGCTTTTTCTACGAGTTCAAGCGCTGCAACATTGCCTGTAACTATGGAAAGAGTTGAGCATCATTTAGGAGTATCTAAAGAAGTATCGAGTTTTGTATTACCATTGGGTGCCACCATTAATATGGATGGCACAGCATTGTATCAGGCAGTAGCTGCATTGTTTATTGCACAAACTATGGGAATGGATTTAGGATTTTCGGCACAACTAACCATTATACTTACTTCTGTATTAGCATCAATTGGTTCGGCAGCAGTACCGGGCGCAGGCATGGTAATGTTGGTTATTGTTTTAGAAGCAGTAGGAGTTGATCCTGCCGGCATTGCACTTATTTTTGGTGTTGACAGAATTTTAGATATGTGTCGCACTACACTGAATGTTACCAGCGATGCCGTATGTGCCACTATAATTGCCAAAAGCGAAGGACAGCTTTCTTAATAGAACCAATTTTCACCATTATTTTTGCTAAAACTTTTTCATTAAAATGAATCTTATTTATATCACCGGAACGAGCAAAGGTATTGGGCAAGCATTGGCTTTAGAAATGCTGAAAAATCCTGATAACAAAGTAGTGGGAATTGCACGCAACCAAACTATAAAACATAATAACTACATACATTTTAATATAGACCTTGCTGATATTGAGCAGATAAAAAATTTCAAATTCAAAACACCGCCCGGCACTAAAAAAGTAGTATTGGTAAATAATGCCGGCACGTTAGGCGAAATTACCCACTTCGGAAATATCTCGGCCGACATGATCCATAAAACCGTAAACGTAAACCTTACGGCTGCTCTAATATTTATGAACGATTTCATTAAAGCATATCAATACGCTGCAGTACCTAAATTGATAATTAATATTACATCGGGCGCAGCCAATAGTGCCTACGATGGCTGGGGCATGTATTGCGCTTCAAAAGCAGCTTTAGATATGGCTACCAAAGTAGCACACGAAGAGCAGCAAAAGTGTAGCAGCCCCATAAAGATTTTAGGTATTGCCCCCGGTGTGGTAGATACTGAAATGCAAACACAAATAAGAAAAGTTAGAGACGAATATTTTTCGCGGAAGCAAAAGTTTGTTGACCTGAAAGAACAAAACGAACTTTACAATGCAACCGATGTTGCCCGAAGGCTGAAAGATATTATTGATAGGCCTGAATTGGCAGGTAATCAACTTATTTCAAGAATTGAGTTAATATAGAATACATAAAAAAGCCCCTGAAAAATATCCAGGGGCTTTTTGTTTTTATCTTTTGTTCAGTTT
>CAZIZP010000017.1:89279-99183 GCA_964543705.1 uncultured Chitinophagaceae bacterium | reverse complement strand
CAAAGTGTTCGCTGGCCAGCGAGAAATCGGTAAAACGATCTACAATTTCTTTAATTGTAGTGTCAATTTCGCGCAGGGTAACGGTAGTTGCCACGTCTCTTTCCGCTTCAGCATGCGACAAAAAAGGCGGCTGCAAAGCCGGAAACTGTGGTGCCAGGTTGTTAATGGCATTTTGAATGTAAGGCAACCTGGTTTCTGAAGCCGATTGTGCGCCCTTGCGCTCTTCGGGCGTTAGTTGCACAATCTTAATAGCATTCAGGGTGCTTAGCGCAGTGTTCAGCGCAGTTAAAATGGTAGTTTTGTCGGGTTCTGAAATTTCAAAACCCATCTTATCCGGCATGGGCATAAGCATTAAGTTTTAAAAGTTAAAGAATGAATAACGAAACGAAATAAATAAAGTAATATGTAAAAACAAACATTTTTAAAATTATCCACACAGCTCAATAACAGCAGTGTTTACAGCAAAACACTACAACTAAAAGAAATACAAAAAAATATATATTAAAGGTTGGCTTAGCCATAAATTTTCCACGTGGAAAAATAGTTTTAAGTGTGAATTATGAAAAAATTCAAAACCCTAAACTCTAAATGCTAAACAAATTAAAAATTCAAAAAGTAAAATCCACAAACGGTCATTCTGGAAGAAACTTTCCAATAAATACCCCCCACAATAGAAAGATGCCTCCGGCATGACAAAAAACACACTGAACCCCAAAACTGATAACATAAAACATAAAACTAACAACTAAAGGCTAATAGCTAAGGGCTAACGGCTCTACCAAAACTGATAACTGAAGACTGATAACTTATAACCTAAACCCACCAGCTAACGGCTACCCCATAAGCTTACAACCGAAAACGCCTCACCTCCAACTGTCTTATTTTCAGGCAATTGTCATATTACCTGTTAGTTATATTCAGGCTGAAAATTAGCATATATAAAGGTTTGTTTCAATCTTGCAGGTATATAAAACCGGCATGATAACATATCAAAATCAGGTAAAAGGCTTTCGGCTGTATCATCGCGAACAGCTTACCGGCTGGCTGCAACAAATTATCCGAAATCATCATAAAAAAGTCGGCACTATTCAATATATCTTTTGTTCCGATGCCGAAATATTACACATCAACAACACCTTTCTGAAGCATAATTACTATACCGATATTATCACTTTTGATTATTCTGAAGGCAATACCCTCAATGCCGAAATCTATATTTCTGTAGAAACCGTAGCCTCAAACGCTCAATTGTTTCACGTGAAACCAAAAGACGAGCTCCATCGGGTGATGGTTCATGGGGTACTACATTTATTAGGGTTTAAAGACAAAACCAAAACCGAACAGGCAACCATGCGTAATGCCGAAAATAAGTGCTTAGAAATACTGAATATTCAGCTAACCAAACACAACTCAAAACGTAAAAATATTGTTTCACGTGAAACAAAAACCAGATAAAAGCTATGTTTAAAGAATATGATGTTATAGTGGTAGGGGCCGGGCATGCCGGTTGTGAGGCAGCAGCAGCAGCAGCCAACCTGGGCTCATCGGTGCTGTTGGTAACCATGAATATGCAAACCATTGCCCAAATGAGCTGCAACCCGGCCATGGGTGGGGTGGCTAAAGGCCAAATTGTAAGAGAAATAGATGCAATGGGCGGCTATTCGGGCATCGTTACCGACCGCTCTGCCATACAGTTTCGTATGCTCAACCGCTCAAAAGGGCCTGCCATGTGGAGCCCCCGCACCCAAAACGACCGCATGTTGTTTGCTGCCGAGTGGCGACAAATGCTCGAAGAAACCCAGAATGTTGATTTCTGGCAAGATATGGTAAGTGGCCTTTTGGTAGAAAAAGGCGAGGTGAAAGGTATTGTTACCGGCATGGGGCTGGAAATTCGTTCGAGGGCGGTAGTGCTTACCAACGGCACGTTTTTAAATGGGCTTATTCATATAGGCGAAAAACATTTTGGTGGCGGCAGGGCAGGAGAGAAGGCGGCCTTCGGAATTACCGAACAGCTTATTGAATTAGGTTTCGAGTCGGGCCGTATGAAAACCGGAACCCCACCCAGGGTAGATGGCCGCAGCCTCGACTACTCGAAAATGGAAGAGCAAAAAGGCGATGAAAACCCCGACAAGTTTTCTTACTTACCCATCACCAGTCCGCTGAAAGAGCAGCGCAGCTGTTTTATCACTTATACCAATCAGGAGGTTCATGATATTCTTCGAACAGGTTTCGACAAGTCGCCCATGTTTACCGGAAGAATAAAAGGGCTGGGCCCGAGATATTGCCCATCGGTTGAAGACAAAATTGACCGCTTTGCCGACAAAGAACGCCACCAGATTTTTGTTGAACCGGAAGGATGGAACACCATCGAAATTTATGTCAACGGCTTTTCAACTTCCCTGCCCGAAGATGTACAGGTGAAAGCCATTAAAAAAATTCCCGGCTTTGAAAATGCCAAATTGTTCCGCCCGGGTTACGCCATCGAATACGACTACTTCCCCCCTACCCAACTAAACCCATCACTGGAAACAAAGCTGGTGAAAGGATTATTTTTTGCCGGACAAATTAATGGCACTACCGGGTATGAAGAAGCCGCCTGTCAGGGATTGATGGCGGGCATTAACGCCCATCAGCGGGTTAACGATTTAAGCCCTGTAGTATTAAAAAGATCTGAAGCCTATATCGGGGTTTTAATAGACGACCTGATTAACAAGGGCACCGAAGAACCTTACCGAATGTTTACCAGCCGGGCAGAGTATCGCGTACTTTTAAGACAAGACAATGCCGATTTAAGGCTTACCGAAATGGCCTATAAGCTGGGGTTGGCAAAAGTTGAGCGCATGAATTTGGTAAATGCAAAAAATGATGCCGTTGCTTCTATAATTCAATACTTTAAAAATAACAGTGCAAACCCTGAAGAAATTAATACGATTTTAGCCTCTAAAGGAACTTCAGATATTACACAAAAACAAAAGTATATCAATATTTTATTGCGCCCACAAATAGAAATTTCAGACCTTCAAAACGGTATTCCGGAATTGGCAGAATTCTTAGGAAATTTTGCAAAAGAACACATTGAACAAGCGTCTATTCAGATGAAATATGAAGGGTATGTACAAAAAGAGCAACAGTTTGTAGAAAAAATGAACAAGCTGGAAGATATTGCAATAAATGATAGTTTTGATTACTCAAGAGTAAAATCATTATCGAATGAAGCACGCGCAAAGCTGAATTTGGTGCGCCCAAAAACACTGGGTCAGGCAAGCCGCATCAGCGGGGTGTCACCGGCAGACATTTCAGTATTGATGATTTATTTAGGAAGAGCATAATGAAAAATATAATTACCAATAACCTGATTTTTTTCTTCACCGGAATGGCGATGTTGTTTTCCTGTGCCAACCCTATGACGCCAACGGGCGGACCAAAAGACACCGTGCCGCCAAAAGTTTTGTCAGCCACACCGGCTAATAAATCCATAGGTGTCAGGCCTAAAAAAATTCAGTTAGCATTTAATGAGTACTTTGTTCTGGATAATCCTGCTCAAAACATTTCTGTTTCACCACCCGTAGAGGGACAAATGCAGTTTGTGATTAAGGGCAAAAAGCTGGAAATCGAGTTTCCGGATGAAGCCACCTTAAAAGAAAACACCACCTACACCCTTAATTTTGGTGCAGCAATAAAAGATAATAATGAGGGTAATATTCAGGATAGCTTTAAATATGTGTTTTCTACCGGCCCCTATTTAGATTCGTTAATGATTTCGGGTTTAATAATTGATGCCCAGACAAATGCCCCGGAAACAGAATTTTTAGTAGGTATTTATGAAGTGCTTAACGATAGTATTTTAAAAAGCAGCAAGCCTGATTATTACACCAAAACAGGTAAAGACGGAAGCTTTCTTTTAGAAAACCTAAAAGCAGGCGAGTACTATTTGGTGGCATTTAAAGACGAAAACTTTACCTATAGCCGCGATTTAGCAACTGAGAAATTGGCTTTTTCAGCCCAAAAAGCAGTTGCTGATACCCTTTTCAAGGCTATTACTATAAAGTCTTTTACAGAAGAGCTGCCCACAAGCATAACAGACGTAAATGATAAAAATATGGGGGTGATTCAGTTTGCCTTTAACAAAACCATTGAAACATTTGAGCTTATCCCAATGAGAATTGGTGGAAACTTAAACAATGCGATAAAAGCTTTAAGCCCCACCAACGATACCCTTTCATATTACTATACTCACAGCACAAATATTACCGATAGCTTTTTGGCGGTTGTTGATGGCATAACAATAGATACCCTTTCACTGAATTTTAAATACAACCAGATTGATTCTGTAAAAAGTAAAATACCACCATTGGGTTTTTTTACTCCGCTTGTAAGCAGTTCTGCGAAAAGACAACTACCAACTAACAAGCCCACCGGCCCGAAATCTCATGATTTTGAACAACCCTTTCTTATAAAATTTAACCGTCCGATATTGAATGTTGACACTTCTAAAATCAGCATCAACAAAGATTCTACAGAAGAAATGTTGCGCTTTAATGTTACACAGCCCAACCCAACTACCTTGCTGTTTCACGTGGAACAACCCCTGAGGCCCAAAACGAATTACACACTTCAATTTGCCGAAGGCGCGCTTAAAGACTATTATGGTTTAACAAACCCTGAAATCAACGTACAGTTTATTACCACTTCAAAAGAAGATTACGGAAGCATAACAATTACTATAGACTCTATAGAGAATACCAAAAGTTATATTTTGGAGTTTAAAAACGATAAAGACGAAATAATTGCAAAAGAACAGATAAGCAACAGAAATTCAGTAAATTATAAATATAAAAAACTATTGCCCGGAACCTACAAGCTGATAATTATTGATGACGAAAACCAAAACGGAAAGTGGGATACCGGAAACTTTTCTAAGCAAAAACAACCGGAAAACATTACCATATTTCCCGAGAAAATAGAAATAAGGGCCAATTGGGAAAACGAAGTGGTGTTTAAAATGAAAGAAAAGCCAAAAGCGAAAGCAAAATTAGATACACCCCCAAGTGAAACGGAAGATTAATTATTCCTTAAACCATTCGCTGTACATCACGTAGTTGTTGGAAATGCGCTCAACTAAATCTTTAAAAATTTCGGGGCTTACATTTTTTACCTTTTTTGCCGGCACGCCCGCATAAATACTTCCCGATTCTACAATGGTATTTTCCAGCACCACCGCACCAGCAGCAATAATGCTGTTGGGCTCTATTACCACATGGTCCATTACAACCGCCCTCATACCAATTAATACATTTTCTTTTACAGTGCAGCCATGAACAATAGCCGCATGGCCAATAGACACATTGTCGCCAATTTCGGTAGGTGCTTTTTGATAGGTACAGTGTATTATGGCCCCGTCTTGAATATTTACTTTGTTGCCAATTTTTATATAATGCACATCGCCCCTTACCACAGCATTAAACCAAACGCTGCAATTGTTGCCCATAGTTACATCGCCTACCACGGTAGCGTTTTCAGCAATAAAACAATTGTTTCCAAACTTTGGAGAAATTCCCCTTACAGGTAAAATTAGCGGCATGATTGTATCTTTATGTGAGAATAATAATAATGCTAAGATATACAGTGGTATTAATTTTTGTGGTGTCAATTTTCAACGGCATAAAAGCACAACAAACCGCTACACAAATCAAAAACAAATATCCCGTTAAGGTTATTGCTCATCGCGGGGCATCGGCACACGCTCCGGAAAATACATTGGCTGCCGTAAAAAAAGCTATAGCGTTAGGCGCTAATTATGTTGAAATAGATGTGCACCTTTCAAAAGACGAAAAGGTTGTGGTGATACATGATGCTACTTTAGACAGAACCACCAATCATATGGGGCAGGTGGCCTTTTACAAACTGGAGGAATTAAAAAGATTTGATGCAGGCGCAAAATTCAACGAACAGTTCAGAGGAGAAAAAATACCCACACTCGAAGAAGTTTTGGCAATAACCAAAGGCAAGGCCATTTTACTGATAGAAATAAAAAAAGGAACAGGCTTCTATACCGACATTGAAAAGAAAATATTTGATGAAATAAAAAAACAGGAGGCAGAAAACTGGGTAGAAGTTCAAAGTTTTTACGACCCGGTGGTAAAAAACTGGCTGGCATTAGAATCCAATATTCCTATACACAAACTAATGGTGGGCAACCTGTTTCCGTTTTATATAGATTATGTGCTGAATGCGGGCAGCGTATTTAAAAGAATTGAAGGTGCAACAGGCCTTAACCCAAACGTAAAATGGATGGGCAATCGACTATATGAAAAAATAAAAGAGAAGAATTTGTCGTGCTATGTGTGGACAGTGAACGAAGAAAAAGACATAAAAAAACTGCTTCAGCAAAAAGTAAGCGGCATTATTACCAACTACCCTGAAAAGGTAATCAGAATGTTTAAATAAAAACACCATAAACAAGTCTGTATTCTATCAATAGAAATCATGGCATTCTGTGTAACTTTGTAATATGTTCAGAATCATAACATTTATGTGTGTGCTTATAGCTTTTCAACTTAAAGCACAACAAATTACCCACGGTCCAATAGCCGGTGGTGCCACAGACACATCTGTTCGTATGGTGGCATTTACAAATGCGCCCGCAACCATTGGTGTTCAGCTTTCCAAAAACCCTTTTTTCAACCCGGTGGTGGCCCAGGTAAGCGCATCAACAAATTCAGCAAACGGAAACGCAGTTAAATTAGAAGTAACAGGGCTTGAGCCGCAAACACGATACTATTACAGGCCCACCATAAACGGGGCTTTTGTGTCGGGCGATGTGCGCTCATTTAAAACTTACCCTTCAAAAGCCGTGGCCGATAATTTTGTAATTACGTTTGGTTCGTGCCAGAATGAAGACCGCACAGAAGATTTGGTTTATGCCGAAATGCAAAACCACAATCCCGATTTATTTTTACAGGTGGGCGACTGGGGATATCCTGATGATACTGATAATTTACCCAACGACCCCGACTTTTTTCCGGTAGATTATAACAGGGTTATTCAGGCATTCAAAAACAAGTATGATTATACTTACATGAAACAGTTTCTGAAAAATGTAACCATGGATTATACCTGGGACGACCATGACTATGTAAACGATAATTCTTCAAGAAACTCAGGCTCTTATACCGACTTTGGAATACCGGTACAAATTCTCGAAGTGCCCATTCTGCCTGAAACCAGAAGAAACACCATTAAAGGCTATTACGATTTATTTCCGGCTTACGACCCGGTTGATTCTACAGAGGGCATTTTTCATAAGTTTATCTTCGGAAATGTAGAAGTGTTTATGCTTGATGACAGAAGTGCCCGAACGCCCAATACCGATGCGCTGGTAAATGTTAATGGCAACTGGCAATTTATTCCACCACCGGGGCACACGATAATTGGCGATATTCAGCGGACATGGTTATTGGAAAATTTAAAAAAATCTACGGCCACCTGGAAGCTGATAATTACCGCCACAGCCTTTAATAAAACTTATAGAAATGTTATTAACCCGTTATTAAATCTTCCAAATATCGCAGGGCTTCCGATCGTGTCAGCAGTAATAGATTGCTGGAGCGGCTTTCCTGCCGATCAGGACTCAATTTTAGAAGCAGTTAATCAAAATGGAATTGACGGAGTGGTGATGTTAAGCGGAGATACCCATACTGCCGCAATGGACGATGGCGGGGCAGGAGGGTTGCCTGAAATTATGGCGGGCTGTTTATCGCAAAGCAATTCAACACTATTTACAACAGTGCCGTTGTTACAATTTGGTTTAGAGTGGAACAAAGGGGGGCAGGGAATAAGCACTAATAACACCAACACATCTTTTGGAAAGCTTTCCGTTTTTGGAGACGATTCATTACGCATGGAATTGATAGATGTAAACGGAACCATATTTGCCACACACACCATAAAAAGTTGCAGTCAGCAAAGTGGCCTGAAGATAAATGCATTGGCCACCAATATTACCTGTAATGGAAATAATGATGCTACCATTACAATATCGGCCAGTGGAGGAACACCTCCATATACTTACACTTTAACAGGCGATAATTATCAAACCTCTGAATTATTTGAAAACCTTCCTGCCGGAAAATATTATACGGCCGTGAAAGACAATAACGGCTGTATAAAACAAACAATTATTGAAATAAGCGAGCCCCCGATTTTCAACACAAGCTTTGTGTCTGCTGATGCAAAGTGTAACGGAGAAGCGAACGGACGAATTTTTCTGCTTGCATCGGGCGGCCAACAACCATACAGCTTCACATGGAGCAACGGCTTGTCAGCAAGCAGTTCGCAATCGTTAACTGCCGGAATGTATGATATAACCATAAGCGATGCTAACGGCTGCGAAAAAAATTATTCGGTTGATATTAACGAGCCGAGCCCGATTGAGGCAACATTTGTGGTGTCGGAAGCTACCTGTTCTAATAGTAGTAATGGTAGCGTAAAAGTATTGCTTCAGGGAGGAATACCGCCCTATGTTTTCACGTGGAATAACGGAAATACCAGCCTAACAAGAGATAGTTTAGCCCCGGGAAATTACGCTTATACCGTAACAGATAGCGCAGGTTGTGTGGTAACCGGCAGTGTTGCTGTTGGCAGCCCGGCACCCATTCAGGTTTTGGCCGATGTTATTCCTGATTTTTCAGGTAACGGAGAGGGCGCAATTTATCTGAATGTTTCAGGAGGAACGCCCCCATACAATTATACATGGATAAATGGTTCAACAGAAGATTCGCTTGAAAATCTTTCTACAGGAAACTATCTGGTTCAGGTTACTGACTTTTACGGTTGCCGAACCTCAAGAAGTTTTGTCGTAAGCGGCCCAACATGGATTGATGACGCAGCATTTTTAGATATTCGTTTATACCCCAACCCGGTAAAGGAATTTATAAATATTGAAATGAATTTGCCCTTTACGACAGATATACTGGTTACTATAACCAACACGCTGGGGCAAGATGTGCTGGTGAATAAATTTGCTTCTGTAAAAAAGCAAGCATTATCATTAGATGTAAGCAAGCTTGCTACAGGAAACTATATTGCAAATATTGAAAGCCAAAATTTCAGTAAAAGAATAAGATTTATTGTGGCCCAATAAGCACTATTGCTTTTGAGGCATCATTTGCTGCAACATCTTTTGAACATCTTCGGGTTTTTGGCTTTGCAGCATTTGAACCAACATCGGGGTAATATCAATCATTTGTCCTTTGGCGGGAATTTCAAAAAGTTTTTCATCTACCGGTTGTGCTTTAGGGGTAACAGTCATAGTATTGGTTTCTCCGGTTTTGGTGCTTTTAGAAACCGCCTTTAATATCATGCCTTTGTTAATGCCGGCATTAGTTAAAGCAGGCTGAACATTTAGTGCGCTCCAAACAGGCGAAAGATCGAAAGGAAAATCGTTAGCCACCCAAACGGTTCCTGTATGCCCTTCATCGGTAGTCATATATTTAGTACACTTATAACCTCCCAGCGAAGCAGTGGCAGTAGTTGCAGCAAGTTTTGTCTTTGCGTTTACGCTCATAACATCTTGCCCGGTTATAGATTTCATTAACGAAAGCAAGCCGCCCAGCTGGTTTAGTGTAGAAAGGTTTATTTTCCATACCGTTGGCTGAGTAGCACTTCCTAAAACGGCCATCAGTTCATTTTTTTCAGTGTTTAAAATCATTCTGCCAAATCCTTTATGGTCTATCATGGCGCGCTTACCCTTTACAAAAAGCTTAAAGTTTTCTCCATCAGGAGTGGTGTCTTTGGCAGATTCTTTATAGGTGGTTTTAATATTTAAAGTGCCTTCAAAATCTTGTGCAAAAGCAAAAAAAGAAAAAAACAAAATGAGCCACGTGAAACAAAAGTTTTTCATAGA
>CAZIZP010000017.1:0-89179 GCA_964543705.1 uncultured Chitinophagaceae bacterium | reverse complement strand
AAGCAAAAAAAGAAAAAAACAAAATGAGCCACGTGAAACAAAAGTTTTTCATAGAGAATATTTTCAGTTGTTTTTCAAAGATAATGCCAATAAGCAACAATGTATTTTTCAAAAACAATCACCGCAACAACCACCGAAAAAATTGCCGCCACTAAAACCGCACCGGCAGCCACATCCTTCGCTTTGCCTATTTGCTCGTCTTTTTCAGGGTGAAGCTTGTCTGCAAGTAATTCAACGGCAGTATTAACCATTTCCAGCCCAATAACCAGCGAAAAACATAAAATAATTGCCAGCCATTCAGTAGTAGTAATGCTGAAAAATATTCCGGCTAAAGAAACCACCAGCACTGCAAGCAAATGAACTTTCATGTTGCGCTGTGAATAAATGGCGAAATAAACACCACGAAAAGCATAAATGAAAGACCAAAAAAACTTTTTCATACTACATGAAAGTACAAAGCATTTTTTTGAAAAACAGCACCAAATATTGCACACAAAACTATATAGGCAGCCAAAAACAAACTGTAAAGGGTGAGTAAATATTAAGTTGTCGCCAACAGAAGCCCATAACTTTACACCACAAACAAATAAACAGGGTTATGAAGAAAATTGGATTATTGCTGATGATAGCCGTTTCGCTGTCATCATGTTTGGTTTCTAAAAAGAAATTTAAAGATGAGCAGTTGCGCAACATGAGCTTGCGTAAAGAAAACGAACTATTGGGCGAAGACCTGAATAAACTGAAAGCAGAAAAAACAGCTCTTGAAAACGACAAGCAAATGTTAACTGCCGAAGCCGCACAACTAAAAAAAGATACAGCCGATTGTGGCGAAAAAGTGCGCGATCTGGAACTGAAAAACAAACAACTGAAAAACCTGTATGACGACCAGGTTGACCAAAACAAAGCCTTAATGGCAAACTCTTCGAGCGAGCGCCAAAAACTTTTAAAAGAGTTAGATACCAAACAAAAAGAACTGTTTGACAAAGAGAAGGCACTCGACAATCAGAAAAGCGATTTAGACAAGCTGAATAATCGTTTGGCAGAAAAAGAAAAACGCGTAAAAGAACTGGAAGATTTGATTGCACAAAAAGATGCAGCCGTAAATGCGCTTAGAAAAAACATTGAAGACGCGCTGCTGGGCTTCGATAAAAACGAGCTTAGCGTAAACGTGAAAGATGGCAAAATTTACGTGTCGCTTTCTGAAAAACTATTGTTCCAGTCGGGAAGCACAGAAGTAGATAAAAAAGGAAAAGAAGCTATTGGCAAGTTGGCAAAGGTTTTGGAAAAACAAAACGATATTACTATAATGGTTGAAGGGCATACGGATAATGTGCCTATTAAAACCGCCTGTATAAAAGACAACTGGGATTTAAGCGTGCTGCGCGCCACTTCAATTGTAAGAATACTTACCGTTGATAATAAAGTTAACCCTAAACAAGTGTTGCCGGCCGGCAAGGGCGAGTTTGTGCCGGTAGCGTCTAACGACACAAAAGAAGACCGCGCCAAAAACCGCAGAACCGAAATTGTATTGTCGCCAAACCTTGATAAAATATTTAAGATTCTGGAAGGAAAATAAACAGCAACAAAAGGCCGCAATTTTGCGGCCTTTATTTTTTTCTCTTTTCAGGCTTGCAGGTTTTGCAAAATTCATGCAGCAATGTAATTTCAGCAAGCACCTCTTTATGCAGCAGTTGTAGTTTTTCAGCATCTCTGCCTAAATCGGTTTCTTTAGCGGCAAGAGAATGCCGCGCTACAAATTCTTTTTGCACCTCATTGTAAAGGGGCTGATAAAAATTTACATCAGAAAATGCGCCCTTCCCTTCGTATAATTTCTTTCTGAATTTTCGGGCATATAATTCTGACAAATCAAAATCATATTGGGCAAAGGCCAACAGGCTTAATGCGGTGGCGGTGTCGGGCGCAACCAATGAAGCGGCATGGGGTTTAAAAGAGCAGTTTACTCTTGAGTTAAAATTTTTGGTAAACATAAACTCGCCACTGCTCATGTAAAATAAAAAATCGAAACTCGAGCCTGAATGAAGACTGTAAATATTGGTATTGCCAATTTGTGTTGCGGGCGACAAGAAATCTGAAAGTTGTAATTTGTAATACCCGTCCCAATCAATTGGGGTTTGCGCAGCAGAAAGAGTTATTGTAAAGGCCAACACTAAAAAAGAAAACAGTTTCATGTTTTTTAAAAGCAATTTTTTTGAAAAATTATACTTAGCAAAGTTTGTGTTATTTGTGAAGATTACAAATTTCGGACCGACAACAAAAAAGTGCTTAAAATTAGAATTGAAAAATGAAGACTGAAACCATTAATAGAATTGTTCTAAATGATAGTAATGAACTGCTTTTGCTATTGGACAGCAACGGTGAGCCTATGTATCAATAAGTTTACAGGGAAGCTGCCGGTGTTTATTGGGACGAAAAACAAAAAGGTTTTAAATCGACTGAACTAAAGGAATGGAATGTTTCAGATTGGTATTTTCATATTAAAGATATTGTGAGAAGCAGTTTAAATATTGACTTAAAGTTAAATGAAAAGACAATTTGGGAAAGCATCCCAGAGACTGAACAGACAAAAATAAAAAACACACTATAACAGCCGTAACTGTTGCACCACTACCATTTAAGAGATAAAAGGGCAAAAAACGGCCCCAAACAGCAACCTACCTTACCAAAGTAAAGCTGCCTTTCTTTTTAAAGGTTTCGTTGTTTAAAAACGTACCCATAATGGTGTAAACATATACCCCTTCCGAAGCGGGCTGAGATTTAAAGTTGCCATCCCAAGGCTGTTGCGGGCTGTTAGAGTAAAACACCTCGGCCCCCCAGCGGTTAAATATTCTAAACTCAAGCCTGATAATGGCACCAAAATCTACCGGGCCATAAAAATCATTCACACCATCGCCATTAGGCGAGAAAATATTGGGCATGTGCAATTCAAAATCGTCTCTCACAAATACCAGAATAGAAGCGGTATCGCTGCAACCTGCGGCATCAGTAGCGGTAACGGTATAAGTAATTTCTTCTCTCGGGGTGGTTAAGGGGGTGGCGCAATCGGTACAGTTTAAATACGTTGCGGGGCTCCACGAAAAAGAAACCTGAGTGGTATCGGCACCGGTTACTTCGGGCGTTAAAGCAGTGGTGCTGCCGGCAAAAACAATAATAGCAGGCGGCAATACTACATCAATGGCTTCTGGGGCTTCTATAGTAAAAGTGGTGGTGGCCGAGCAGCCATTTACATCTAATGCTATTGCAGTATAATCTCCTGCCGCAAGGCCGCTAAAGCTGTTGCCGTTCTGGTAAATATTATTGCTTACCGAGTATTCATAAGGGCCATTGCCACCGTTGGCCGCAAGCACTACGCTGCCATCTTCAGAATTATAGCAAGTAGTATTAATTATGCCCGATGCAATAAGCGCAATAGAGTCGGGCTGGTTAATGGTAAAGGTTGCAATTTCTTCACAGTTGTTACTATCGGCAACAGTAACGCTGTAGTTTCCTGAAAACAAGCCAGAAGCCACTTCTGTAGTGCTGCTTACAGGCGCAGACCAGTTATAGGTATAAGGCGGAATGCCCCCGTTTATTACTGCGAAAGCAATACCGTTATCGTTTCCGTAGCAAAGATTATCCAGGGTAATAATTTGTAGTTCTGTGGCTATAGGCTCGTTAATTTCAATGGTTGCAGAATCTACACAGCCGTTGGCATCGGTTACGGTTACGCCATAATTCCCTGCGGAAATATTGTTTAGGTTTTGCGTTGCAATGCCGTTGTTCCACAAGAAAGTATAAGGGGCAGTACCCGAAACAACCGTAACATCTATAATACCCGTGTTGTCTCCACCGCATAAAACATCGGTTTTTGTTAAAGACAATTCAGGATTATTATTGGCTACCAGCGGAATATTTTCCTGAAGCACACAGCCGTTCAGGTCGGTTATTACAACCGTATAAATTCCCTCTGTAAGCCCCGAAATATTGTTAATGGTGCTGCCGGTGCTCCACAGGTAAGTGTTGGGCAATGAACCGCCCGACACATTTACCGAAATGCTGCCATTGTTGCCACCATTACATTGTGGCGGGGTGGCATTTACCGATAAAGCCAAAGGGGCAGGCTCGTTAATGGTAGTGCTTAACACAATAGTGCAGTCGTTGGCATCGGTAATGGTTACAGCATAAGTGCCGCCAGACAAATCAAAAGCGTTTTGAGTAGTTGAAATATTATTGCTCCAGCTATAAGTAAAAGGCAGGGTTCCAGAAGTGATATTGGTAACGATAAAACCATCGGCATCGCCCGCGCAGGTTACATCGCGGGTTTGAGAAATGGTGGCTACAATACCATCAATATTATTTACTGTATAAGATTGAATTAAAACACAACTATTTGCATCGGTAATGGTTACCGTATAACTTCCTGCCGAAAGGCTTTGAATATCTTCGCTTGCGCTGCCGTTGCTCCATGCAAAAGCATAAGGCGTAGTGCCACCTGAAACGGTTAGGTCTATTGCTCCTACACTTGCTCCGCAGGTGGTATTGGTAATCGTTTCTGTTACACTTAGCAAAGGCGGCTCGGTTAGCGTAATGCTTTCGCTTGCCACACAGTTATTGCCATCGGTAACAATTAAAGTATAATTGCCGGCAGGTAAATTATTTATATTGCTGCTGTTGGCATTATTGCTCCAGGTGTATGTATAAGGCGCTACTCCACCCGACACCACTGCATCAGCCGCACCGGTTGAATTGCCATGGCACAATATATCGGTAGCCGTTAGCTGAATGCTGATTGCGGCAGGTTCATTTATAGTGGCGGCAGTATTGGTAATACATCCGTTGGCATCAACAACATCAAGTGTGTAATTACCCGCCAGAACACCGTATAATGATGAGCCGTTGAAGCCGTTATTCCAGCTATAGCTGTAAGGGGGCGTTCCCCCTGTTGTTTCGGTAGCTATAAATCCATCGGCAAAGCCATTACACGATATATCGCTTAATGTTTCAATAGCGGTAGTTAGCGTTTGTGGTTCATTAATAGTATAATTTTCAGTTACACTACACAGGGCAGCATCGGTTATAGTAACAACATAGTTACCCGCAGAAACAGCCGTTAAGCTTGGCGTTGCGCCCCCATTGCTCCACGAGAAATTGTAAGGGGCTGTTCCGCCCGAAACCGTTAAATCAATAGCCCCGTTACTGTCTGCATTACAAAGCGCATCGGTAATAGTGGCAGCAATAGTAATTGCCGTTGGCGAAGTAAGTGTAGTGCTTTGCTGCGCCACACAATTGTTGGCATCGGTAACTATAAGCGTATAATTTCCGGCTGTTACATTGTTTATGGCTGAAGTAGCAGTGCCGTTGTTCCAAAGGTAATTGTAGGGCGTTGTTCCGCCCGCAACCACGCTGCTAATGCTGCCATTGCTTGCGCCAAAGCAATCAGGATTATTTTCGGTAAGTTGAAGTGTTAAAGCATCGGACTCATTAACCACTACTGATAATGTAGCTGTGCAGTTGTTATTGTCAGAAACCGTAACGGTATAATTTCCTGCTGAAAGATTTGTTTGTACTTGTTGTGTTGCTCCGTTGCTCCAAAGGTAGGCATAAGGCACCCTTCCGCCTGAAGCCGACACCGCTGCTACGCCATTGCTAAAGCCATTACAGGTTACATTGGTAGTGGTAATTAAGTTAAGTGCCAACAGTGGAGGTTCATTTACTGTAAAGGTTCTTACAACACTACAACTGCTGTTATCGGTTACCGTTACTTCATAGTTTCCGGCAGTTATGCCTGTAAGGTTGGGAGTATTGGCCCCGTTATTCCAGCTATAAGAGTAGGGCGCATTTCCGCCAGATACATTTAATTGTATGGCAGCATTTGTAGCCCCGTTACAATCGGCATCAGTAATCGTTTCTGCAACAACTATTGCTGTAGCGGTAGTAAGCGTAGTGCTTTGTTGTGCAAAGCAGTTGTTGGCATCAGTTACAATTAATGTGTATGTTCCTGAAGTAAGGCTATTAATATTATTGGAAGCAGCTCCGTTGCTCCAGTTGTAGCTGTAAGGTGCAGTTCCGCCACTAACCTGTGCATTAATGCTGCCATCAGCAAAACCAAAACAAGAAGGCGAGGTTGCGGTAAGTTGAAGCGCAAGGGCAGCAGGCTCGCTTATAACGTCAGTTACTGTTGCTGTACAGCCGTTGTTGTCTGTTACTGTCAGCGTATAATTGCCGCCTGAAACATTAGTAAGATTTTGTGTGTTGCCTCCATTGCTCCACAAAAAGCCATAAGGCTGTGTTCCGCCTGAAACAGAAGTGGTAATGCTGCCGTTGCTTAAGGCATTGCAGGTTACATCAGAACTGTTGTCAATGACTACCCCCAACAAAGGCGGCTCAGTTATGACATAGTTGCTAACCAAACTACAACCATTATTATCAGTTACGGTTACATCATAATTGCCAGCAGAAAGATTGTTTAAGTCTTCAACATTATTGCCGTTGCTCCACTGATAATTGTAGTTAGGTGTAGTGCCGCCACTTACAGAAATATCAATGCTTCCGGTAGTAAGGCCATTACACAAAATATTATTTTGCGAAGCAGTAATTTGTAAAGGCTGTAGCTCTGTTATTGTGGCCGAAAATGTTCTAACACAATTATTAGCATCGGTTACCACCACCACATAATTGCCTGCGGGAATATTTTGCAGGTTTTGAGTTACTGCGCCATTGCTCCATAAGAAAGTATAAGGCGTTGCGCCACCGGTTACGGTAAGCGTTATTTCCCCATCAGCAAAACCATTACAGGCAACATTGGTAGTAGCGGCTGAAACAGCAACACCTGCCGGCTCGGTAAGCTGTTGTGTTAATACTGCTGAACAGCCATTGGCATCAGTAATAGTTACTTCATAATTTCCGGCTACAACATTCACCAGGCTTTGTGTTGTAGCGCCATTGCCCCAAAGGAAATTGTATGGCTGCACCCCGCCCGAAACCGCTACCTGAACCGCGCCATCGCTATAGCCGTTGCAGGTAATATTTGTTGCGCTTACTATATTGCTCAATAAAACCGGTGGCTCAGAAATAGTATACGTTTCTGAAGCAGTACATAAGTTTGCATCGCTCACGGTAACCGTATAGGTTCCGGCTGTTAAAGGCGAAATGGTTGCTGTGTTTTGTCCGCTGCTCCATGCATAAGTATAGGTGGGCGTACCTCCTGAAACTGTTAGCGAAATACTACCATTGTTGCCTCCGTTGCAAATAATATTGTTGGTTGTATTCTGAATTGAAACAGGCGATGGCGCAACCAGTGTGGTATTTAAATTTCTAAAACAGCCGTTAGCATCTAAAATAAGCACATTGTAATTTCCTTCAGAAAGATTATTTATTGAAGAGGTGTTGTCGCCCGTGCTCCACAAATAAGTATAAGCAGGCGCGCCACCGGAAGTTGTAACCGCAATACTGCCATTGCTTGCGCCATTGCATGTTGGGTTAGTGCTTATCAAATTGGCATCTAAAATAGCAGGCTCATTAACATTGGCTGTTATTGAAACGGTACAGCTGTTAGCGTCAGTTATGGTTGAACTATAATTTCCGGCTGCTATATTTATCAGGTTTTGCGTGGTTGCTCCGTTACTCCATAAATAAGTATATGGCTGAACACCGCCTAACACCGTAGTTGTAACGCTGCCATCGCTGCTGCCGTTGCAAAAAGCATCAGTTACCGAAGAAACGCTGGCGGTTAATACTGGTGGTTGCGTAATACTATACGATGCTGTTACAGAACACAGACTATTATCTCTAACAGTAACCGTATAGTTGCCAGGCGATAATCCGTTGACGTCTTGCGATACAGCCCCATTGTTCCACGAATAAGTATAAGGCGAAAAGCCGCCACTAACATTGATGTCTATAGCTCCGTTGTTTTGTCCGTTACAATTTATTTGCTGAAGGCTGTTCAGCGTTAGATTTATTGTTGAGTTGGTATTCAATGAAATGCTGCGTGTAATAGAGCAGTTGTTGGCATCAGTTACAGTTACCGTGTAGCTTGTAGGCTGAAGAAAAATAGCCGTAGCTGTAGTTTGAATAGGCACCGAGTTCCAGCGGTAAGTATAGCCGGGTGTGCCACCGCTTGGAGCAACTGTTGCAGTGCCATCGTTTGCACCACTACAGGTAACATCGGTTTTTGAAATAGTAGCATTTAATACAGTAGGCTGTGTAACGCTTGTGCTGGCTGTTGAAGTACAGCCATCGGCATCGGTAACTGTTACGGTGTAAGTTCCGGGTGTTAAATTGCTGATTGTTTGTCCGCTGCCGCCATTGCTCCATGCATAAGTATATGGGGTTTGTCCTCCTGTTGGGCTGGCAGTTGCTGTACCGTTGCCTGCACCATTACAAGTAACATTAGTTCTGTTTATAGTGGTTGTAAAGTTATAGGTTGGGTCTATTTGCAACGATAAAGTAAAAGTGCCTTGAGCAGCAGTTGTGGCACCATCTACCACCACATAATAGGTTCCCGGGCTACATACTTTGGTAATAACACGCGACTGATTTCCGCAGCCATTATCATTAGAAGCTACTGCGCTACAGCCACTGTTAAGTACATACAGGTAAGAGTCGAATTGTGCTCCGGCAGCACCACAAACAGAAGCAATAATTCGGGTGGGCTGTGCAATTGTAAAGCTGTAAAACACATCGTTTCCCGGGCTTGCCGAAAAGTTGTTGCTATAACAAACATTGCTGTTGAAATGCGATAATCCGGGGCCGGCAGTTAAGGTGCCAAGCTGTATAGCATTAGCACATGAAGTGCCTCTGGTGTACCTCCAGAATGATTCTATTTCGGGCTGGTAAAAGTTATTGGCACAGCCACTTCCATTATAGGTAACAAATCCATGATTATACCACTGACAGGGCGGCCCTAACCTGTAATTCATTTGGTTTCTGAAGGGGTCGGATAAACAAGGAAAGTCATCTGATTCGGTAAAGCCAATACATCTCCCAAATAAGGTAAACCCACAACAAGCATTTCCATCGAAATTACAACGGTTGCCCCCACAGGTAAGCCCTATTGCGGCATCGCTGTTTCTGTCGTCTTCCCAAGCGCTTAATCTTATATCGAAAAACTGCGGCACATTAGCCGTGGGATACGTGTAGTTAAGCATTAAATAATTAAAGTCCTGAGACAAAGCAGGAGGATTAAAATTTGCCTGCAAACATGCGCCCCCCTGCCAGCCCGCACCATCTAAATTGGCGTTATCGCGCGCCCACATGTAATAGGTAAGTTCATCAGGGCGGAACCCCACGCCAAAAACACCTTCATCGGTAGCGTTGAATGTAGTATTAATTCTTCGGGTTCTTACCTGAAGCTGAATAGGCCCATCTGTAAGCGTTTGTGCCAATACTGTTTCAACAGTATTAAGCAAAAAAAACAAGCAAATGATTTGTTTTAAGGCCTTCATATTCAGCAAGAAAGTTACACAACTTGTATTGTATTGTCAAATATGCTTTTGTAATAAAAAAAATATTTAACTAAAACATTTTCAGCAAAGAGGTTAAGTTTTTTAAAAAGGCAGAATAAGATTTCAAAAAACAAAAAAGCGAGCTCGATGAAAATCAAGCTCGCTTCAGATTATTCGGTATAAAAATTACTTAGTAGCCACTTCAAATAAGCGGTTAGCTTCAGCCCAATTTACTACATTCCAGAAGGCAGCAATAAAATCAGGCCTGCGATTTTGGTACTTCAAATAGTAAGCATGTTCCCACACATCTAAACCTAAAACCGGAGTGCCTTTTACTTCAGCAATATCCATTAACGGGTTGTCTTGGTTAGGGGTAGAAGTAACTTTCAATGTTCCATCTGCCAATACTACTAACCATGCCCAGCCTGAACCAAAACGAGTAACGCCAGCTTTAGCAAATTCTTCTTTAAAAGCATCGAAACTGCCGAAGGTTTTTTCTATTGCAGTAGCTAAAGCACCTGTTGGTGTACCACCTGCATTTGGCGCCAAAATGTTCCAGAAGAATGTATGGTTCCAGTGACCGCCACCATTGTTTCTCACGGCCATAGTATGTTTAGAAATATTAGCCAACAAATTTTCTAACGAAGTGTTTTCATGCTCGGTGCCCGCCAATGCTGCGTTAAGGTTAGTAACGTAAGCATTGTGGTGTTTGCCATGGTGAATTTCCATAGTTTGTTGGTCGAAATGCGGCTCAAGCGCATTGCTTGCATAAGGTAAATTTGGTAATGTAAATGCCATAATAATTTAAGTTTTGATTTATGTGAAATAAAAAGGTTTTCGCTGTGAAATAGTTCAGCATAGCAAGGGCAAATATAAACACATGCCACTAATGTTTGTTTTTATGCTGAAAGACATAAAGGTTTTTTAAACTACAGAAATTATAAAAACTACTTTCGTTTTTCTCTGAAAAAGTCTTTCATTAACTGGCTGCAAGCTTCTTTTTCTATACCGCCAATAATACTTACTGAAGCCGGAAATAAATTATCGGCTGCTAAATTGGCAAAGCCATAGCGATTATCAGAAGCGCCAAAAATCACCTGTGGAATTTTGCTCCAGAATAAAGCAGTGGCACACATTAAGCAAGGCTCTACAGTTATGTATATAGTGCAGTTTTCTAAATACTTGCTGCCTATGGCATGGGTAGCTGCGGTAAGCGCAATCATTTCGGCATGTGCCGTGGGGTCTTTCAGTCTTTCTACCTGATTATGGCCCTTGGCAATAATTTTATTATTGGCTACCACCACTGCGCCAATAGGCACTTCATCTTCCTCATAAGCCAGTCGCGCTTCTTTCAGCGCTTCTTTCATAAAATATTCGTGAGAAAAAAGTGTTTCTAACACAGTAGTTATTTTTTTGCAAAGCTAAGCCGTTAGCCCGAATACCACTTTTTTCATAGCTTCGGTTTTTATTTCAGCAAAACAATAAAAACCACATAAAATGGCATTTCAGTTTTTAACCTACGAAGTGGCGAATAATATTGCCACCATTACTATGAATCGCCCCGAGGCACTAAACGCTTTTAACAACGAACTTACTTTTGAATTGCAAGATGCTTTTAAAGAAGCCGGAAAAGACAAAAATGTTAGAGCTATTATACTTACCGGTGCAGGCAAAGGTTTTTGTAGCGGGCAAGATTTAAAAGCCACCCGTGGCGATGATTTCAAAGGCTTTTCCGATTCTATTCATAAAAGATATAACCCGCTAATTCGCACCATGCGCAATATGCCTAAGCCTATTATTTGTAAGCTGAACGGAGTGGCGGCAGGCGCGGGGGCTTCGCTTGCGCTGGCTTGCGATTTTATTATTGCTTCTGAAAAAGCTAGTTTAATACAGGTGTTTGTAAATATTGGCTTGGTGATGGATTCCGGCTCATCTTTCTTTTTGCCAAAACTGGTAGGCCCGCAGCGCGCTTTTGAATATGCTACTATGGCTTCAAAAATTACGGCTGAAGAAGCCTTAAAAGTAGGCATGGTAAACCGAGTAGTTGCCCCCGAGGCATTAGATGCTGCTGCGTTAGAAATTGCTACTTACTATGCAGGGGCGCCTACCAAAGCTATTGGCTTAATGAAAAAAATGATTAACAAATCTTTAAATGCCGATTTGGAAGCTATGCTTGAATACGAAGCTTATTGTCAGGATATTGCAGGCGCCTCGCACGATTATAAAGAAGGCGTAGCTGCGTTTTTAGAAAAGCGCAGGCCCGAGTTTAAAGGCGAATAATAAACCGGCTATACTGAACATTTAGCTTTAGCAATGAGTTAAGAAATAACAAATGTGCTGCTGAAGCGCACTAATTCATTATATTTAATTTCAAATTCAATCAGTTATGGAAACAACAACTGTTCAATCTCAGGCAACCGCTTCATCTGCTTTATCTATTCCTATCAGCCCCAACACCCCTTCGGCCGATATTCAAAGAATTTATAAGGCACAGCTGGCCAACAGGCAAAACATAAAAAACACCTCCGCCTCACAAAGAAAGGCCAAGCTGAAAAAATTAGAGCAGGCAATTTTGCAATTCCGCGAAAAAATTGGCGATGCCATTTATAACGATTTTAAAAAGCCAAGGCCCGAAACTGATTTAACAGAATTATCGCCTACACTAATTGAAGTGCGTCATGCCATTTCCGATTTGGCAACTTGGATGCGCCCTAAAAATGTAGATACGCCACTTTCTTATTTTGGTACCTCTTCAAAATTAATTTACGAACCCAAAGGCACTACGCTCATTATTTCTCCGTGGAATTATCCTTTTAATCTTTGTATTATTCCTTTGGTAGGTGCTATTGCAGCCGGAAACACAGCTATTGTTAAACCTTCAGAATATACACCACATACTTCTAAGGTGGTAAAAGATTTGCTGAAAACTGTTTTCGATGAAAATGAAGTAGCTGTAGTAGAGGGCGATTATACGGTTTCGGCAGAATTATTAAAACTGAAGTTCGATCATATTTTCTTTACCGGCAGCCCGGGTGTAGGCAAGGTAGTAATGAAAGCTGCGGCAGAACATCTTACTTCTGTTACTTTAGAATTAGGCGGAAAATCTCCTGCTATTGTAGATGAAACAGTGAACGTGAAAATGGCTGCCAGAAGAATTGCCTGGGGAAAGTTTGTGAATGCTGGGCAAACCTGCATTGCGCCCGATTATGCTTTGGTACACAGCAGCAAATACAACGATTTTATAAAAGAATTTAAAAATCAAATTGCTGAATATTATGGTAGCGATATAGCAGCTCAGCAGCAATCAGATAGTTTTGCGCGTATCGTAAACTCTAAGCATCACGCTCGTGTAAAACAATTGATTGACGATGCCATTGAAAAGGGCGCAACGGTAGAAGCAGGCGCAAAGTTTGATGAAAAAGAAAATTTTATTGCACCAACAGTTTTAACCAACGTTTCTAAAGATGCTAAAATATTAGAAGAAGAAATTTTTGGTCCGGTATTGCCCGTTTTGAAATACAATTCTATAGAAGAAGCGTTTCAAATTATAAACGAAAAAGAAAAGCCATTGGCTTTATACATTTTCAGCAGCAGCAATAGCAATATTGAAAAGGTGTTGAAAAATACTACCGCTGGGGGCACAGCTATTAACGACACATTGATACATTGCAGCCACCCCAACTTACCTTTTGGTGGCGTAAACAATAGCGGTATTGGTAGCGGACATGGCTATTTCAGCTTTAAAGAATTTTCACACGAGCGTGCTGTTATGAAACAATGGAACCCGAAATCGTCAGTTGAAAATATGTACCCGCCATACACAGGCTTTAAGCAAAAAATGATTGAGTTTGTGATGAAGTATTTTTAATAAGGATAAAGACGCCAAATTATAAAGCAGCTATTTAAAAGGTAGCTGCTTTTTTATTTCCAACGGAAACTTTCAATTAGATGCACCATATCATCTCTAACAAATTTTACAACCGGCTCTAAGGAATCGGCATTGGGCGCGGCATCAAAATACAAAGCCCCACGCATATAGTGGTTTATACTATCGGTAACAAAAAACTGTACGTTTGAAGCAGCGTTGCCGCCAATGTCGTATAGTACACCTTTTGCACCATTTGGGGTGTTAATGTATCGTTCTTCAATATAATCGGCCCTAACGGTATGCTTAAAACTCATTTTGTGTGCATCTTCGGTAAGGCTGTAAAGTGTTTGTGTAGCAGTTATAGGTTTATAGCTTACATGTATCATGCCGCCCAGCGAGCCAAATTCAATATTCAGCCAGCAGGGGTCTTCAGTTTTTTCATCGAAAAAAGTAGTGTCGCGTTCCACTTTGGCATAAACAGGATATTCAAACTCGTAAGGGCAATCGGAAGGACTAAAAAGCTGATATTTTTTTTCAGGCAAATCTATTCTGAAATAAGCACGAGGCCTTGGCGTGTACTCTTCATCGTTGCAGGCAACCAAAAAGCATACTACCAAAAAAAATATCCATTTAGGTTTCATAAGCCTATTCTTTTTCAGCCTTTGCTTTTATGGTTATTTTAACTTTTTGAATTCGGTTTTTATTTATTTCCAATACCCGAAACACATAATTATCAAACAGGTATTCATCGTTTCGTACTGGGAATTTTCCTGCCAGTTCTAAAACCAGGCCTGCCACAGTATCAGATTCTCCTTTTGCTTCATCAAAGGCATCGTCTTTAATCTCCAAGGCCTCACACACGTCTTTAATTATTGTTTTGCCCTCGAAAATAAAATTATAGGGGTCTATTTTTTTATAGAAAAGTTCAGGAGTGGTTTCGTCATACTCATCGTTAATATCGCCAATTACCTCTTCTAAAATATCTTCCAAAGTAATAATTCCCGAAACGCCCCCATACTCATCGACCACTACCGAAAGATGGCTTCTGTTTTTTTGAATGTCTTTAAGTAAATCGTTAATTTTTTTTGTTTCGGGAACAAAGTTGGGCTGCCTTAGTAGCTGATTCCAATTAAAATTATCTTCTTCTAAATGCCCCAGCAAATCTTTGGTGTATAATATGCCAATAATCTGGTCTATGTTGTCTTTGTGCACCGGAATTCTTGAATAGCCGGCCTCTCTCACTTTCTGCAGCATTTCTTTAAACGGCAAATCTTCTTCAATTGAAAAAACATCTACACGGGCACGCATAATTTGCTTTACTGTAATGTTGCTGAACTTAACAATACCCTTCAGCATATTAATTTCTTCGCTGCCGTTTTCTCCATTGGCAGTAAGGTCTATGGCGTGTTCCAGTTCTTCAAGGTTTACATCGCTGTTTCTGTTTCGCTTCAGTCTTTTTTCAATAATATTGGTTGAAGAAACCAGCACATAGCTAAGTGGCATAAACAGTTGCCTTGCCCAATAAAGTGGCAGCGACATAAAATGGGCTACCTGAATTTGATGTTTTGTAGCATAGGTTTTAGGTAAAGCTTCGCCAAAAATTACAATAAAAAATGTAACGCCTATAACATTTACCACAAACCCTACAATAGGATGAATATTAAAATCTATAATTGATTTAAAGGCAAAGTAAGAAATAATAGTAATGCCCACGTTCACAAAATTGTTGAGTATGAGGATGGTTGAAAGAAGATAGCGTGGCCTGTTCAGCAATGCTACCACTCTTTTAGACGCGTCATCTTCATCTTTTTCAGAAAGCTCATCTATTTCTTTAGGCGATAAAGAAAAGTAAGCTACTTCAGAAGCAGAAATTAAAGCAGAAGCAGTAATCAAAACCAATATGCTTGCAAAGGCCCAATACACTTCTGCGGTAGGCGTGTTGACGCTTAAAAGAAAAAGCATATTAAGCGGACTCGAAGGATACGGGTCGGGACTACTGCTTGCTTCCAATATTGTAATGTTTAGTTAAGAAAAATTAGAAAGGCAAATCGTCTGAATAGCTATCGGCAGCAGGCGATGGTGCGCTTTTAGGTTCAGCTGCAGGAGGGGCTTGTTCATATGAACGACTGCCTCCCTCTTCGCTTCTTTTGCTGTCGAGCATAATAAAGTTTTCAGCAACAATTTCAGTAGTGTAGCGCTTATTGCCGTCTTTATCGTCCCAGCTGCGGGTAGTAATTTTGCCTTCAATATATACGTTAGCACCTTTCTTTAAATATTTCTCGGCTATTTCTGCCAACCCTCTCCAGCAAACTATATTATGCCAGTTAGTATTCTCAACTTTTTGTCCGCTTTTGTCTTTGTAAGATTCAGAAGTTGCCAAAGGAAAAGCTGCTTTTGCTACATTGCCTTCTAAATAACGTACTTCGGGGTCTTTGCCCAATCTGCCAATAAGCATGGCCTTGTTTAAGCTGTTCATAAGTAATTGTGTTTAATGGTTTACGTTTGGTTGGATAGTTGTATTACTGTAATGTTAAATTTAATTGTTTGTTTTGAATATACCAATCAATAATCTTTGGGAAGGCGAAATTATTCAATTTTTTTTCATCTATAACAATCATGTTTTTTTCCGCAAGAAACACTTCTGCTTCGCGGGGCGAAATCTGCACTTCAAAAAACAAGGCATTTATTTTTTGGTGGGTTAATTTTTGTGTGGCAGAAACTTGAAATGAAATGTTCTTCGGTTTTAGCGTTCCGAAAAAACTTTTTAAACTTTCATGCAGAAGCAATTCTTTTTCTGAAAGCGGTTGGGCGCTTTCTATTAAAGGAAAATCGTATAAGTTGTGCCAAATATCCCCCGCAGGCCTTTTTCGAAGCACAATATTTTTTCCGGTTTTTATAATCAAATAATGAAAGAAACGCTCCTTTACTTTTAATTTTTTTTCTTTTTTAGGAAGCTCATTTACCAGCTTACTCTTAAGAGCAAAGCACTTGCTTTTCATCACACAGCGGTTACAATCGGGCGAAACGGGTTTGCATTGCAAAGCACCAAAATCCATAATTGCCTGATTGTATATAGAAGGTTTTTCAGCATACTGAATTAATGCTTGCGCCAAAGCGGTAAACTCTTTTTTTGCCTTCGGGCCGTCTATGGCGGTTTCAATGCCAAAAAAACGCGAAAGCACTCTATACACATTGCCATCAACCACAGGATATGGCATTTCATAAGCAAACGAAACAATGGCTGCGGCTGTATATTCGCCCACGCCCTTTAAGGCAAGCACCTCGTCATATTCTGAAGGGAAAACACCACCATGAATATCTCGAACTTTTTTTGCAGTAGCATGAAGATTTCTGGCGCGAGAATAATAACCCAGGCCTTGCCAAAGGCGCATTACTTCATCTTCGGGCGCATTAGCCAAATCGATTATTGCGGGGTACTTTTCTTTAAATCGCAGAAAGTAGGGCAAGCCTTGCTCTACTCGGGTTTGTTGCAAAATAATTTCTGAAAGCCAGATAAGGTATGGATTTTTTTCGCCCTTCCACGGCATGGGCCGCTCAATGGTTTTTTGCCATTGCAGCAGTTGTTCAACAAAAAAAATATGCCTTGAATTGCTGTTGGTTTTATTCATGATGTTTTTTGCTGCGGAAAAAACGCAAACGAACCGAAAGTTTATTCTTCTTTAGAAACTCGGAATAAAAAATCTTTTTCTTCTTTGTTTAGGCTATCGTAACCTGAGCGGGAAATTTTATCTAAGATAGCATCTATACGCTCTTGCTTGCTTAGTTTCTCAGTTTGTACAGCGTTGCTTTTTCTTACTTTTAAATCGGGGGGCACAGTGGAGCGCTTATGTACTACGTAACGGGGGTTGGGCTTAGGGTTAAGGTTTAAAACATTAACTGCTTTTTCATACACAATTACAAATGGCGCAGCCAAATCGGTGCCCATGCGTAACTGCCTGATGTAAATAAAACCAAAAAGCGCACCGCCAAGGTGAGCAATATGTCCACCGGTGTTTTGCTCAGGAATACTTACCAAATCTATAATTACCAACACTACAGCAATCCATTTAATTTTTACCGGTCCAAAGAATAAAAGAAACACGGTGTAATCAGGAACAATTGTAGCCGCTGCCACTACAATAGCCAATACCCCTGCCGAAGCCCCGAGCGCTTGCACATAAGGCGCGCCAGCTTTCAACCCGGGAAAAATATTGTAAGAAGCAATTAAAATAGCTGCCCCCATTAGCCCGCCTAACAAATACAAAGGGAGAATTTTTTTGCTGCCAATAAATTCTTCAACAATTTTTCCGAACCAATACAACCACAACATATTAAACAGCAAATGGAAAAATTTAAAGTGTGCAAACATGTGCGTAATAAGTGTCCACGGCTTTTTCAGCAAAGAAGAGATACTTGCCGGAAGCATTATATAGCTCAGCACTTTATTCAGCATATCATTGGCTGCGCTGCGGTCTTCAAAAGAGAGCACGGTACCAACGAAAAATAAATTAGCCACTAAAAACACTGCTACATTAATAAAGATGAGGCGGGTAATAATACCCCCATTAGCCACCTCGTAGCGAATGTCGTCAATAATATTTCTGTTGCCGTAAGACATTTCAGTTTAAAATTACAAAAGGTATTGCGTACTAAGACGAATACTAAAATAATTCAGTTGCTTGAAAGGTTCAGTAAAAGTGGCGATTACTTTTTTTCCAGTACTTAATTAAAATAAAGGCAAACAACATACCGCCCAAATGGGCAAAGTGCGCAATGTTAGAACTGCTGCTGCCCGTAAGATTTTGGTAGCCTGTATAAAATTCAAACAAGGCATAAATGGCTACAAAATATTTGGCTTTAATGGGGAATAAAAAGTAGATGTATAAAAGAGTATTAGGAAACAACATGCCAAACGCCAACAACACGCCAAACACTGCGCCCGATGCGCCCACAGTTGGAATATTTATTGATGATGACAGCACTTTGTTGGCATACATTTTTGCTTCAGAAATAAACAATGTATTGTTGGGCTGTTTCGACCACTCGTTAATAAAATCGTAAATATTGTTATTATAAAAGCCCGAGGCTTTGTCGTTAATAAAAAAGGTAAAGCTATCGGGTGTGGGGTTACTTAAAAAAACATTTAAAGCATTTTCAAGCGTGCTCATTTCGTAATACAACACCCCTGAGTGAATTAAGGCAGCGCCCAGCCCGGTGAAAAAATAAAAGAACAAAAATCTTTTTGGCCCCCAAACGTTTTCTAACGTGCTGCCAAACATCCATAAGGCAAACATGTTTGAAAATAAATGCATAAAGCTGCCATGCATAAATAAATGCGTAATAAACTGAAACGGGCGAAACTGTTCAGAATTAATATAATGAAGACCAAGTATAGAAGACAACCTTACGCCAAAGCCTTCGGCAGTAAGTGTGGCTAAAAACATTAAGCCGTTAATGATTAGCAAATTCTTAATCACATCGGGCAGTACGTTAAAACTTCTGGGTCTGAAATCTTGCATCTTTATTTTTGGGTCGAGGGGCGAGGGTCGGGTGACGAGTGAGAACGACTCGCAACTTAACACTTGTCCCTTTATCTATTTTTGTTGAAAACGTTTTTCAATTTCATTTTGGTCAAAGGTAATAAAAGTGAGCCTTCCGTTAGGCGCAACATAAGGTTGCTCACAGGCAAACAGCCTGTCTATTAACGAGCGAATTTCTTTTATGTTTAGCGGCTGCCCCGCTTTTATAGAGGTTTGCTGCGCGATGCTGCGCGCCAAGCTCTCGCGCTTGCTCAACTTCAATACCGACAAATTGTTTTTATAATCTTCAATCAGCTTCTCTATAATTTCCTGTTCGTTGCCAGCGGGAATATCGGCAGGCATGCCGTGTATTACAAAAGCATCGTTGCCAAATTCCTGAATATCGAAACCCAGCGCATTTACATCGGGCATAATTTCTTTCAGCAATTCCGCATCAGAAACATTCAGGTTAATAGTTTGCGGAAACAGCTGTTGCTGCGAAGGCATTTTATTATTCTTCATAGCATGAAGTGTTTCTTCATACAAAATGCGCTCGTGTGCCGCTTGCTGGTCTATTAATATAAAGCCCGATTTGATGGGCGAAATAATATACTTATTCTGAAGCTGATAAGGCTCTTTGGTTTCTTCTTCCAACACCTCAAGCGTATCGGCTTTTTCCAGTTCTTTCCATTCGCTGGGAATAGTGAATGAATCTTCCGAAGGCTCTTTTTTTACTACATCAAACAGCTTTTCCCAGTTTCTTAACGAAGGCTTGGCCTGCACCTGCGGAATAATGGAAGAAGCCGAGTGCCTGCCTTCATCGGTATTGCCTTGCCACGTGTTTTTTATTTCCTGCGGAAGGGGCGCATTGCTGCGCTCTAACATGCTGAAACTGGTTTCGCTGTCGAAATCTAACGAAGGCGTAACACTGAATTTTGCCAAAGCATGTTTCACCGCTACCCGCACAAATGTGTACACAATTTTTTCTTCATCAAACTTTATTTCCTGCTTCGTTGGGTGCACGTTAATATCAACTTTAGCCGGATTGATATCGATGAACAACACAAAAAACGGAAAGCTGCCCGAAGGCATTAAATCTTCATAATTGGCAAAAACCGCATGGTTAAGGTAGTTGTTTTTTATAAAGCGGTTGTTTACAAAAAAGAACTGCTCGCCACGGGTTTTCTTGGCAAATTCGGGCTTGCCGCAATAGCCATATATTTTTATAATATCGGTTTGCTCTTCTACGGGCACCACCTTTTCGTTGTAGTTATTGCCAAACACGCTCACAATGCGCTGGCGCAGGTTGCCGCCTTTCAGGTGAAACAACTCAATATCGTTATTAAACATGGCGAAGAAAATTTCAGGATTGGCCAGTGCCACCCTTTTAAATTCTTCTATAATATGGCTTAACTCTACCTGATTCGATTTCAGAAAATTTCTGCGGGCAGGCACATTGTAAAACAAGTTTTTTACGCTAATGCCCGTGCCTTCTTTATACTGGCAAGGCTCTTGCTTTTTTATTTCGCTGGCTTCTATTTGCAACAACGTGCCCAGCTCATCGCCCCATTTTCGGGTTTTTAATTCTACCTGTGCCACTGCCGCAATAGAGGCCATGGCTTCGCCACGAAAACCCATTGTGCGAATGGCAAATAAATCTTCAATAGTTTTAATTTTTGAAGTAGCATGGCGCTCAAAACACATGCGGGCATCGGTTTCGCTCATGCCGCTGCCATTGTCTAAAACCTGAATAAGCGTTTTGCCCGCATCGCGAATAATTAAAGTAATGGCGGTAGCCCCTGCATCAACGGCATTTTCTAAAAGCTCTTTTACTACAGAAGCCGGGCGTTGCACTACCTCGCCCGCAGCAATCTGGTTGGCAAGGTTATCGGGTAAAAGCTGAATAATATCTGACATTAATAAATAGCTGGGGCGAAGTTACAAAGATAGCGGGGAAGCGAGCGAAACCGAATTATAAATTCTACGCTCTTTGGCTCAGGATTGCAAATGCTGAGCAGCTAGGTTTAACTATTATATTTTCAATTCCTCAACTACTTAATTTCTACACCTTACTCGCATTTAAAAAAGTAACACCAATAATTTTCCCGTTTTCATCATAGCGGACAATAGTATTGGCATCAATCAATTCTGTATCGGCTGCCTTGTTGGGTTTTTCAAAATGTACATACAAAACATCGGCTTCTTCATCGTAATGAGTCCAAACATCTTTACTTTGTAGAAGCAAAGGAATTATGCCTTTAAATTTTTCTAGTTCAATTATGGCCATAGCTGTTTAAGTTTTTCAAGTTTATTCACTTTTGAGGTAACAAAGGCTGTAATAACAAACCCCTCGGTTTCATTTTCTCTATATACTGCAACTAATTTTCTTTTTTCATCAAATGTAACTACAGCTAATAACTCTCCTTCGTTCCCGTCATATATCTTTTCAGGGTTTGATATTGCTTCCAGTATTTTATTTTTATGTGTTGCCAATTCTACATGACCTATTAGAATATGCTCCCAACGCTCTTCGCTTAATCTAATAAGAATACTATTTTTTGAAACAACCATTTAATGAAAATAATTAAACTATAATAAAGTTTGTAAAATTTACATATTGCCTTGCTTACTTTTAAAACTTTTTGGGTTTAAACTATTCTAATATCTGGCCTTAGTTTCTGCTACAGCGGGAGAATATGCGCTTCAGCCTTTAATAAAAACCATTACTTATCGCTGCAAAATATGCGCGCCATATTTTTATTGTCAATGCCTTTAAATTTTTTCTCAGCGTAATAATTTTAAAAACAGGGCTTAGAAACTTTATCCGTAGTCAATTCTTCTAAAAATATTGCTTGGATAATTCTTCCGAACATAATTCTTTTAAAAAAACAGCTTTCAAATTTTATTTGTAATTAATTCTGTAAAAAATATTTTTTACAGATTTATTCTAACCTTAATTCTGCAAAAAATATTAACTAGAAATTTTATCCGCAGCCAATATTTTTAAAAATATTGCCTGCGGATTTATTTTTTACACAATTCTTTTAAAAGTATTTACCTAAAACTAATTACAGGGGCAAACGAAAAAACGCATAGCCTTAAAAAAGAAAAAAAGCATAATTCGGCTACCCTTTGGTTTCGGTTTGTAGTTTAAAAACAGCTTAGTTTCTATTGGGTGGCCTTAATAAGGTTAGCGGGCAACGAATTATATTCTTTCGGGCATTCGCAGTTTAATTATAAAAGCCGAAATAGTGGTTACAATACCAATAAGCACTATGGCTGCGGTAACCCCAAAAAAATCGGCAGTTACGCCCGAAATAACAGCACCAAAGGCATAGCCTAAATCGCGCCATAATCTAAATGTGCCAATACTTTCAGCGCGCTGTTGCGGGCCGGTTGCCTGTGCAATGGTAGAAAGAAACGTAGGATAAACTAATGCGGTACCCAACCCCAGTATTGCTGCAAGCGTTGCCAGCAAAAAAAAGCTTTTGCCAAAGGGCAAGGCAATAATAGCCGCCCCCTGCAACAACATGCCCCAAAACAACATGGCTTTTTTTGAATAATGGTCGGACATTTTGCCGGTAAACAATTGCCCAAGCCCCCAAACCGTAGGATAAATGGCGGTGATAATGCCTATACTGTTTTGCTTGTAATGCAACGATGCCAGCACCATAGGTAGCAAGCCCCATATCATGCCATCGTTCAGGTTATTTACAAGCCCCGCCTGTGTAACCGAGCTTAAGGTTTTGTTTTTAAAAGTGGTTTCAACAAACACATTTTTTAATGCAGCCACTTTGGTGGTAGCGTTTTCTTTATGCACAAAAGCTCGCGTGTCGTGAACCCAAAATGCAGATAGTAAAAACCCGATTATAGAAATAACCACGCCTATATAAAAGGGATAAGGCGTTACTCCAAATTTTTCGGCCACCCAGCCCGTAAAGAAGGCTACGGCACCAACTGCAAAATACCCTGCAAACTCATTGAGGCCCATAGCCAGCCCCCGGTCTTTTTCGCCAACAAGGTCTATTTTCATTACTACCGTGCTGCTCCACGCAAAGCCCTGGCTAATACCTAGAAGCATGTTGGCTACTATAACCCAGCTCCACGCTGAAGCATACATAAGTATAAACGGAACCGGCAATGCCATTGCCCAGCCCAGCAGCAACAGGTTTTTTCGGCCATATTTATTGGCAAGTCTTCCGGTGTAATAATTGGCTATGGCTTTTGTAAGCCCAAAAGCTGTTATAAAAGAAAGTATTGCGGTTTTAGAAGCAATGCCAAATTCGGCCTCGGCAAATTGCGGAAATATAGTGCGCTCCATGCCCACCATGCCGCCCACAAAAGCGTTTATTATAACCAGCAAGGCAAATTGTCTGCGGTTTTCTTTAAGTCCAAGGCGTATATGATTATTGGTGGTTTGCATTAATTATGGGGTGGCAAAATTCTCTTGCTGTTAGGGATTTGCAATCCAAAAAATAAACTAAAACACTATTATCTCCTAATGCCCACCATGCTCATGCTCGCCTTCTTCGCCAAGGTCTTCACAATGCCAAATTTTTTGTTCTTTCTTCACAGGCTTTTGAGTGGGCGCGCCCCCTTTTTTGGCTTCAAGCATTTTTTGCATCAGGTGGTTTCTTTCGGCAGCATTATTGTTGCGCAGTTGCTTGTCTTTTTCAGCATCGAAAAACGGTTTATTTTTTTATAAATCTTTTTACATCAGTATTGTTATTATCAATTAGAAGAAGAAAATAAATTCCTGCGGATAAAATACTTACATCAACATTGTATTCACTGGTAATGGCTTGACTTGATATTATAGTTTCACCAAGTGTGTTAATAATTCGATAATGAATAGCTTGGTTACTTGGTGAAGCAGTTCTAATAAATAATACATCTTTTGTTGGATTAGGAAAAAGCTGAATCGTTGAGAGCATATTGGAGTCCCTAATACCATTGTAGGAAAAGGAATCTTCAACGACCGACAATAGTGTTGAATCAATATTTCCCGAGATAGTATCGCTAATAATCATAATAGTTGTGTCAGGTACGGTTGTTATTCCACACCCGACTTTGTTAATTATTCTTTTACAATTAGTATCAGAAATTTTATAAGCATAATCAATTAAAAATGTTTTTTTCGTTGAGACAATAGTGTTGTTGTTTAAAGTATCAGAATATTCAGTGTAAAATGTATCAATAATAGTAACATCGTATAAGATTGAAGTCGTGTCACAGCTGAATATTGAATCTACAACTAAACGATTACCAAAATCAGTTTGATTTATAAATAGCATTACACCATACTGTTCCTCAGACAGCACAATATCTTTCTTCCCATCATTATTTATATCGCCTATAGCAAGACTATAGGGTCCGTTGTGTTGTATGTATATAGTTGGAAGCGAGTCGCTTGATATGTTTGTAGTTACATTTTGATAAATAATTAATTTATCTAAGACCATGTATGCAATCAAAATATCATCTATTTCATCACAGTCAATATCATTTATTGCTAAAGAAGTAAAACTTTCTGGTATACTAAAAAATAATTTTCTTGTAAACTGTCTTGTTGCCGAATCTTGAAATAACAAAATCAAACTATCATTTATGGATCTCGTCAAAGCAATTTCATTTTTACCATCACCATCAATATCACCAATTGACACATCATTACCAGCCCTATTTCCAAATAAGGAGGAAAAATAAAATGCACTATCAAGCGTTCCGTTTACATTTTGCGTAAACAAAACCACTTCTTGAGAGCTATTCATGACCACATCATTTAATCCATCATTATTAGCATCTATAATTTCAATTTTATCTTGTGAAAAAAAAGCATTGAAGCTAACTGGATAGTTAACTATTGTGTATCCATTTCCATTATTGTAATATACCGATATAAAATTTCCATTTGCTTGCAGATTCGTATAAGAAATGGCTATATCATCTAATCCGTCATTATTCAAATCTCCCGCATCTAATGCAACAGCCCTACCTGATTGCACAACTCTGTATCCAATCGAACGAGTCAAACTTCCTAAACTATCTTGAAAAAAAATACCTATACTATCATCAAAGCTATAAACCAAATCAGTCCTGCCATCATTATTTACATCAGCAAAAGCCATTGAAGTTATCTCATTAACATTACCTGAAGAAGTATCATAATAGGAGTACACAACAGCACTATCTAACCCTCCATTTTTATTTTGCAAGTAAACTAGAATCTTATGATGAACCGATGAATCATAAATTCCATGTACACCAACACCAACAATAATATCGTTTAAATTGTCATTGTTTATGTCACCTATTAATACAGGCTCAGCTTCCCTCCACGGTAGTAGTTTATAAGGTGCAAAACTTATAGGCTGTGCCAATACATTAAGCAAACTAAATAAAAGTATAAACCCAAAAAAGATCTTTCTCATACCATTTATATTTTATTACTGATAGTGATTTACAATTCCCCAACCAACCTTGTCAATGCCCATCATGCTCGCCTTCTTCGCCAAGGTCTTCGCAATGCCAAATTTTTTGTTCTTTCTTCACAGGCTTTTGAGTGGGCGCGCCCCCTTTTTTAGCATCGAGCATTTTTTGCATCAGGCGGTTTCTTTCGGCAGCAATGGCGTTGCGAAGTTGTTTATCTTTTTCAGCATCGAAAAAACGGTAGCCATCTACAAAGGTCATTTCAGGTTTGGCATAAATGCTTAATGGGTTGGTGTTCCACAAAACCAAGTCGGCATCTTTGCCGGGTTTTATGCTACCCATGCGGTTATCTAAGTGCAGCATTTTAGCAGGGTTAAGTGTAACCATTTTCCAGGCCTCTTCTTCGCTAACACCTGCATACTTAATACTCTTTGCAGCTTCCTGATTTAATCTTCTGCCCATTTCAGCATCATCGGAATTAATGGCGGTGTTTACGCCAACTTTTTCCAGTATGCCTGCATTCTGCGGAATGGCTTCTGCTACTTCAAACTTATAGGCCCACCAATCGGCAAAGGTGCTCGCACTTACACCATGCGCTTTCATTTTATCGGCCAATTTGTAGCCTTCTAAAATATGGGTAAAGGTGTTTACTTTAAAGCCAAACGAATCGGCAACGTGCATCAACATATTGATTTCGCTTTGTACATAGCTGTGGCAAGTAATGAAACGTTGGTTATTTAAAATTTCGGCAATGGTTTCCAATTCTAAATCTCTTCTTAAAGCAGGAGCATTGGTAGCACCTTTCCCTTTGCTTAAGGTTTTTGTTGTGCTTAAAAGCAGGTCGTATTCTTTTGCTCTGGTAAAATGGTCAACATACACCTGCTCTACCCCCATGCGGGTTTGCGGAAAACGGATGCTGTTGAAATCGCCCCAGTTGGCTTGTTTCACATTTTCGCCTAACGCAAATTTTATAAAGCCATCGGCACCTTCAATTTTCATTTTTTCGGGCGAAAATCCCCAACGCAATTTTACTAATGCACTTTGACCGCCAATAGCATTGGCACTGCCGTGCAATAGCTGTGCAGCCACTACACCGCCTGCCAGTTGCCTGTAAATATTAATGTCTTCGCTGTTTACTACATCGCCAATGCGCACTTCAGCACTACTGCTTTTAGTAGCTTCGTTAACGCCACGGCTAATAGCAATATGCGAATGCTCATCTATAATGCCCGATGTAAGATGCTTGTTGGTAGCATCTATAACAGCAGCACCCTTGCCATCGATATTTTTTCCAACGGCAGTAATTTTTCCGTTGCTGATGAGGACATCGGCTTGTTGTAAAATGCCTTCTTGCTCGTTAGTCCACACCGTGGCATTTTTAAACAACACATTTTCCTGCTTGGGTTTTTCTTCATAACCATAAGCTAAAAACGGAAAAATTACTTTACCCCATTCAGGCGTTTTTTCTTCATCTTTTTTCTCTTCTTTTTTCTCTAATGCTGAAACATATTTCAGCTCCCAATTTTGCCAGGTGCCATCGGGCAATTGTCCTTTGCCTTTCCATGTGTTGTTATCTATAATTCCGCTGAAACGAATAACACTATTACTGCTGTCTTTCTCTAAACTGAATTGTAACGACACTAAATCTTGTTTTCTGGAAAAAGCAATATCTATTTTAGGAGTATCAGTAAGCGCCAATTTCATTTTAGGTTCTAACAACTCGCCTTCAATGACTACTTTATATTTTTTATTGCTGAAGCTTAATTCATAGTTGCCTCTTATATCTTTAAAATCCCAATCGTTAAGCACATGTTGTTTGCCACGCACCCAATGTTGGGTAAGCTTGGTTTTCTTTTCAAAAATATCGTTGGTGGCAATAAAGAAATTGGCAATTTTTCCTTTTTCTAAACTTCCTACTTTATTGTATTCATTTATAAAATTTGCAGGGTTGTAAGTGAACGCTTTCAATGCGGCTTCTTTGGGCAAGCCATATTGTACTACCTTTTGTAATTGTGCCATTACATCGGTTAATTTTTCTAAACCTGCTGAGGTAAAAGCAAACTCAATGTTTTGCTGCAACAATAAATATGCATTTGCCGGAGCCATTTCCCAGTGCTTCATTTCAGCTAAAGAAACATTATTGGCATCGAAGGGGTCTTCTACATCAAAGGGCTTGGGGAAGTTTAAAGGAATTAAAAGCTTTGCATTGGTAGCCTTAATATCTTCCGGCTTTTGATATTCAGTACCATTACCTTTAATAATGTATTGAATGCCAAATTCATCGCCTACTTTATCGGCACGCAAAATATTCAACACATCATTGGCTTCAAAAAATTGTGGCAAGGCTTGTAGTTCGTTCCATTTTTCCAACGAAATATTTCTATCAGTTTTTCCTTGTTGTGTGGCATACCATTTTGCATCGTAATATGTTTGGCGAAGCAAAGCAATAGCACCCATTAACGAACTTGGATAAGCCTGTGTAGAGGTTCCTTTATCAAACGAATAAAAAGCTGCGGCAGCAGGAGCCACAATTAATTTATTAGCTGCTTCGTTGCCTAGCAATACCAACGAGCCGCTGCCGCGTGCTATACCATCTCTAAAATGTGTAAGTACGGTGGCAAAACCTGCTTCGAGCAGGGCTTTGGCTTTATCATCGTTAGGCGAAAATTCTGTGTAAGCTTCCTGTTCGGTTTTAATAGCCTGATTCCAGCCGAAAGCACCTTTTTTGTTGCTTTCGTATTGTGGCGCAAAACCTTCTTTTTTGGCTTTGGTTACTTCGGGTAAACCATAGTCGCTGTATAACTCTATGAATGAAGGATAGATATGTGCGCCATTTACATTAGTTACCACAGCATTTTTAGGAATAGCAATATTAGTTCCTGAAGATGTTACTATGCCATCGGTAATTACTAAGGTAGCGTTCTCTATTACTGTTTTATAATCTACATGTAGTGTGGCGTTGGTAAATGCATACACTTCGGTGCGCTTGTCTTTAATGCCTGTTTGAGGGTGGTATTCTTGGGCGTGGGCAGTGCCGGTCCATAGTCCATAGACGATAGTCCATAGTAAAATTAGAATGGGGGCGAAAGACGAGGGACGAGAGGAAAGGAAAAAAATAGTTTTCAGTTTATTAATTGCTTTACTAATGGCTAAAGGCTTATGGCTGTTTATCATACTAAAAAATTGAAAGATTCCGAAAATACTGATTTATAAGCGATGTTGTGAGTAGTTTTACAAAAGTATGATTACAGAAAAGCATATTCAGTTTAACAACGTAAAGGGTTACTACAAGGTAATGGGCGAGGGCGAGCCGATTTTATTGCTTCATGGGTTTTGTGGCGAAGGGAATGTGTGGAACGATTTAATAGCATTTCTTCCGAAGCAATATAAATTAATTGTGCCCGATTTGCCGGGATATGGGCAAACAGTTATCAGTTTTCAGTCATCAGTTTTCAGTATAGAAAATGTAACTATTGAATATTATGCAGAATACATAAAAGCTATTTTAGAGCAAGAGCAAATAGGGCAGGTTACTTTTATTGGGCATTCAATGGGGGGCTATACGGCTTTGGCTTTTGCAGAAATATTTCCGCAACAAATAAAAAAATTGTGCTTGTTTCATTCTCATCCTTATGAAGATGAAGCCGATAAAAAAGAAAATCGCAAAAGGGCAATAAAGTTTATAGAAAAATTTGGCAGCAAAATGTTTGTAGAAGAATTGTATAACAACTTATTTGCTGAAGCCTTTCTGAAACTTCAGCCTGAAAAGGTGAATATGTTAAAAACAATGGCAGCAAAATATCCTAAAGAAACATTAATAGCATCTTGCCATGCCATGATAAATCGAAAAGACCGTAGCCAAGTGATGCAACAGCTACAAGTGCCCATTTTACTAATTATCGGTAAAGAAGATAAAGCTATTGAGCCGGAAAAAAGCCTGAACATGTGTTCACTGGCAAATGTAACTCAGGTAGAAATTTTGGAGAACGTAGGGCATATGGGCATGATAGAATTGCCTGAACAAACCGCCAAAATGATTTGTAACTTTATGACTTTATAATCGTAGCCCCACAAAATGAAGCATTTCAGCATTATATTATTTTTTGTTTTTTCATCTTTTATGCTGAAAGCCGGACACATAGTGGGCGGTGAGTTTTATTACACTTGTTTAGGTAACAACCAATACGAACTGGTTTTAAAAGTGTATCGCGATTGTTTTGCCAGCGGACCCAATGTGGCAACCAGTTTTGACGACCCTGCTTTCATTGGTGTTTTTGATAATAATAATAATGTTATAGACCAGTTTGATGTTTTTCTAGAATCGGAAAGAAACATTCCGCCTGTTCCTTCAAACCCTTGTTTTCAGGCCCCTGCAAATATTTGTGTTAATGAAGGCGTTTACAGATTCATAGTTACACTACCTCAAAACACAGGCATTTATACTATTACATATCAGCGTTGTTGCAGAAATGGCACTATTGTAAATATTACACAACCTGGTGCCACAGGGGCATCTTATTACACCACTATAAATACAAACGGAAATCTTGCCTGCAACAACTCGCCTACATTTAATGAGTTTCCTCCCATAGTTATATGTGCTAACGATGCGCTGATATTTGACCATGCTGCCACCGACCCCGATGGCGACAGATTAGAATATTCTTTTTATACCCCTTTGAATAGTTTGAATCAAAATGGTTTTGGGTTAGACCAAAACAATCCGGCCAATTACCCAAGTGCGCCACCCTATATTCCGGTAAACTGGAATGGTGGTTACAATGCCAATTTTCCTTTAGCAGCTGCGCCACCACTTTCTATAGACCAAAACACAGGGCTTATAACCGGAACACCTAATCAGATTGGACAATATGTAGTGGGTGTGCTGGTCAGAGAATTCAGAGGCAATGTATTAATTGCTGAAACCAGAAGAGATTTTCAGTTTAATGTTACGCAATGTCTTTCGGGAGTAGAGGCACGCGTGCCCACTATAAACACCAACGACCCTGCAGCAGCAGGCACCGCAGGCATTTACACTTATGCCTGCAATAATTTCAGCGTAAATTTCAGAAACCAAAGCGTTTTGGGTACCACCTACTTTTGGGATTTTGGCGTGCCTAACATAACTAATGATACTTCTATATCATTTGAGCCCACTTACACTTATGCCGATACAGGAACTTATAGAGTAACCCTGATTGTAAACAAAGGCTTTAGTTGTGCCGATACTACTTTAGTTACAGTAAGAATTTTTCCGGAATTCAACACTGATTTTTCTGCGGTTGAACAATGTGAAGGAACAGCCATTAGTTTCACCGATTTAAGCACCTCTACTTTTAACGATGTAAATAGTTGGGCCTGGAGTTTTGGCGATGGCACTACCAGCACACAACAAAGCCCCACCCACTTGTATCAACAAGCAGGGCAATATTCTGTACGGCTAATTTCAACCTCCTCAAGAGGATGCAGAGATACATTAACCCAAACAGTTACGCAGCATCCTAATCCGGTTGCCGATTTTTCAAACACACCCACTTGCATTAATACGCCTATTGATTTTACAGACGAAAGCACCATTGCTTTTGGCAACATTACTGCATGGGATTGGCGTGCCAATAATGTAAGTGTAAACAACAACGAGAATTTTACTTCCACCTATAATTCATTACAAACCTTTACATTGTCGCTGATAGTGAGCAGTAATTTTGGTTGTAAAGACACCGTTACAAAAAACATAACGGTATTTCCTTTGCCGGTTATTACACTTTCGCCCGATACAGAAACTTGTTTTGGAGATACTATTCAGCTGTTTGCAACGGGGGGCGTAATATATGATTGGTCTTCTACTTCAGGCGATAATATAAGCAACAATCAAAACCCTGTAATTACAACTATTGCAACTACTACTTACACTGTAACGGTTACCGATGCTAATGAATGTCAATCTTCCGGCAGCATGAACATTACTGTTTTTGACTTGCCCTTTGTAGATGCAGGCGATGATGATTTTGTGTGTTTAGGAAATACATATCAACTAAATGGTGCTGCAGGTGGTGTTACTTATTTGTGGCAACCCGATACTGTTTTAAGCAATGCTACTATTCTGAATCCTGTTGCAACTATTCAAGACACAACCACTTTTGTTTTAACTACGATTAGCCAGCAAGGCTGCCCCAATAGCGATACAGTTATTGTTAATGTGCAGAAACCTATTGTGGCAACCTTCCCGTCTGATACATTTATTTGCAGAAACGATAGCATACAATTATTTGCTACAGGAGGAATTTATTACGAATGGAAGCCATCCGCAGGATTAAGTGCAACCAATATTTCAAGCCCCTTTGCAAGCCCTGAAAACACTACTGCCTACACAGTAGTTATTGCAAACGACTGTTTCAACGACTCGGCTAATTTTACCATTACAGTTTATCAGTTGCCGGTGGCAAATGCAGGCTTAGACACTACCGTTTATCGTGCCGATTCGGTATTGTTAATCGGCAATGGTGGTATTGAATATTTATGGCAACCCGATATTGCACTAAGCGATGCACAATCGCAAACTACTTATGCACGACCTTTTAATACAACCACCTATGTGTTGCAGGTAACTGATGTAAACGGTTGTAAAAATTTTGATAGTGTCACCATTTTTGTAGATACCACAACACTCATTCTTTTGCCCACAGCTTTCTCTCCTAACGATGACGGGGTAAATGATGTTTTCAGAATTGTGCGATTATTAAATATTGCGCGAATGGTAGAATTCAGAGTATTTAATCGTTGGGGTGTATTGATGTTTGAAACACGAGACCTAAGAGCAGGGTGGGATGGAACCCGAAACGGAGAGCCACAACCCGTTGAAGTATATCAGTTTTATGTAAAGGCCATTACTTACGATGGAGAAACCATTGTAGAGAAAGGCAATGTTACCCTGGTTAGGTAAGGGTTTTGTTTTTTTGCTGAAACCTATGAAAAACAATAAACAACTTTTAGCGTTAATGCACAAACCATTTTTTTAATGTTACGCTACCTGCTTTTTTCATACTTCACACTACTATGTTTTTCAGCTTGTAAGAAAAATAATACCAATATCGATTTAGAAAAAGGATTGGTAATTGATATTGCATTAGACGGGAATGCAGTTGAAGCTATTTCAGGAATACAAGGAAATATTAATAATGCTTCACCAGCCACCGATAGAAAAGGGAATGCAAACAAGGCCATGCAATTTGTAAAAACAGATAGTGCTTATATCAGCTTCGATAATCTTCAGGCAGCGTCTTTTCCTAATCATGTTTTTTCCATTTCTTTCTGGATAAATATTAACGATACAATAAGTAAAATGGCAGTGTTGAGTAAGCGGGGCATTTTTGGCCCTTATGAGTATAGCATTGATAATTTTTTTGGAAATAATAGGCTGAAATTTGATAACTGGATAGAAAACGGAACAACTACCGTTTATGGAATTGACCCGCTGGAGGCTGCTGCACCATTGCTGCCGGGCAATTGGCAGCATATAGTTTTTGTAGCCGATGGTAATAAACTGCAGGTTTACGGGAACAGTTTTTTACAAGGTGGTATAGACTACAAAAAAGAAGGCTTTAATTTATCAGCCACCAATGCGCCATTTGTAATTGGCAATGGCGGGGGATACAGCAAAAACTATTTTTTTAATGGAAAAATAGACGACATTAAAATTTATAATAGGGTACTTTCTCAGGAGGAAATTCACGCACTAAACGCTTTGTAATATTATTCTCCTTTAAGTTGTTCCAGTACTTTTATTGTTAATTCAGGCTCGTAGCCCTTGGCATAGCAATGTGCTAAAATTTTTTGTTGTGCTTTGTATTTTTCCAGCCCTTTGGTCTTGGGTTTAAAACGGGTAATTATATGCTGAAGCGTTTTCAAGTATTGTTGTTCATCAATATAGTATTCAAAAACTTCATCTGCTTCATGAGCAGAAATTTTATGCAATGCCAATGCTTGTTTTATTTTGTTTTTTCCCCAACGATTTATTTTAAATTTATCATTTATGAAAGCTTTAATAAAGCGCTGTTCGTCTAAAAATTTCTGTTCCTCAAGCAAGCTTATATATAGTTGATACTGCGCATAAGGGACCATCAGCAAATTCATTTTTTCTTTTACTTCCTGAACGCTACGCTCGCGATACACACAAAACCTTTGCAGTTTGGCTAATATTTTTTTATCGGCAGTTATCATTTCTTGTTTATACAAAAATAAAAGTACAGTGTAATTTGTAATTTCATTATAATAAATACTATGCCATGAAAATTCAGATCATAGCAAAACTGCTCCTGTTTGTAACACTATTTTTTTCTTGTGAGCAAAAAAATGAAAAAAACAAATCAGCAGAAAAGCCAGATTATCTTGCGTTAGGCGATTCAATAGCAATGGCAGCGCAAACTACATTGGTTTCACAGCTAACTACAGCCATTAATGATGGGGGCACTACATATGCTATTTCTTTTTGTAGTGAAAACGCACAAGACATTAAAAAAACACTTTCAGAAAAATATAACTGTACTATTCAGCGAATTTCTGAACAGTATAGAAATATTAATGATAAGCCTATTAACGAAACAGATGAAATTATGCTGAAAACCTTTTTACAAAAACATTCAGCAGGTGAAATGCTATCAGCAAAAACAGTGAATACCCAAAGCGATGTGATTTTTTACAAACCAATTATGATAGGTATGCCAACATGCCTTAAGTGTCATGGAAAACCAAACATTGATATTGATGAAACTATATTAAAAGCCATTGCAGAAAAATATCCTAACGACCTTGCAACCGGTTATAGCCTAGGCGACTTCAGAGGTGCGTGGAAAATTACATTTAAGAAATAAACCCCGACCCCATTTAAAACTTCAACTTACCCAAAGTTATAAAAGCCCAGTAAAATAAGGGGCTTAATAATTTGGTAACACTACTTTAATGTAAAGAACGATTAAGCATAAACCATTCTTAACACAAAAGTGCATTTATGTTAAGGTTGCGCTTCTACTTTTGTGCCCAACCAAAAACCAATAAAAATGAATTTGATTAAGAATTTTAAAAATTTAGCAATAGCAGCCGGATTTACCGCTACTGCTTTTGTAGCTAATGCTGCCACTGTGAACATCACAGATGCTGACTTAGGTAACGGCACTTACAACTGGACCAAAAACAATGAATATGTTTTAGATGGTCTGGTATTTTTAGAATCGGGTGGTGTATTAAACATTGAAGAAGGAACAGTAGTAAAGTTTAAAGAAGTACCAACTAATAGCGATCCCGCTTCGGCACTTATTATTACCCGTGGCGCACAAATATTTGCAATAGGCACCCCAACAGAGCCAATTATTTTTACAGCTGAGGCTGACGATGTTAATGACCCTACAGATTTAGGGCCTACAGATGTTAAGCTTTGGGCAGGCTTAGTACTGTTAGGCAAAGCTAAAACATTGAAAGATGGTGCTTATGAAGTTAACGTAGAGGGTATTCCAACAACAGAGCCAAGAGGTTTATATGGCGCAATGGGTGGTAATCCGAATAATTTTGTGGATAATGACAATTCAGGAACATTGAAATATGTTTCTATAAGACATACAGGTTTTGGACTGTCTTCAGGTAATGAATTACAAGGTTTAACCTTAGGTGGTGTTGGCAGCGGCACTACAATTGAATATGTAGAGTCTTATGCTTCATCTGATGATGGTATTGAAATTTTTGGTGGCTCAGTAAACATTAAATACTTTGTAAGTGCTTTTATTGAAGATGATACTTATGATGTAGATGAGGGCTGGAGCGGTAAAGGACAGTTTTGGTTTGGTATTCAAACTTCTAACGACCCTAACCCAGATACAGGCTTTGAATTTGATGGTTCTACTCCAAACAATACAGCTTCTGATACTGTAGATGTAACAAATACTACTGTTTACAACGTTACCATGATTGGAACTGGCAAAACAGCATCTTTTGGCGGTGTTGGTATGAACTGGAGAGCAGGCATTAAAGGTAAATTAGCTAATTCTTTAATTGGCGATTTCAGAGGCGCTTGTTTAGAAGTTAATGACGCTGGCGGAAACACGACTACCGATGCTTATGCTCAATTACAAGCAGGTAATTTGAGCTTTAAGAGTAACGATTTCTTTGATTGTGGAACAGGCACTACTTTAAGTGATGTAATTAAAGTTACCGCCAATGGTGATGATGCAACAGGTGCGGCATTAATTACACATTTAACAAATAACAATAACCGTGTAGCAAACCCATCATTAAATAATTTAGACCGCGACCAAAGCTCTATATTAGATCCAAGACCATCATCAACAAGCAGCAGTGCTTATACAGGAACATTGGAAACTTATCCTAACGATGGGTTTTTCACTCCTGTAAATTACAGAGGAGCATTTTCTGCAGATGCTAATGACTTTTGGTTAAACGGCTGGACTGCTTTGTGGGCTAATAATCATCTTGAAGAAATTATTACCAGTGTTTCTGAAAAAACATTAAACAATACTGTAGCTGTTTATCCTAACCCTGCTTCAGGCGTGTTTACGGTAGATTTCAAAAACAATGTCGTAGAAAAAGTTGAAGTATTTAATATCAACGGTGCATTGGTTGCTACTTATAATACTTTAGGTGAAGAAAAAGTAGAAGTAACTACTTCTGGTTTTAGCACAGGTTTATATTTAGTTCGTATTGCAGACAACAATGGAAATGTTTCAATTAAGAAAGTTTCGGTTAACAACTAATAGCAATATCAAATAAAAAATATGCAAAAAAGCAAGGCCGAAAGGCCTTGCTTTCCGCATTTTAAAAAACAACTACAACACAACAACACACAACACTAACAACAACATGAAACTCATTAAAATATTATTATTCAGTGTAATTTTTGGTTTTACATTGAAAGCTCAACAAGGCAAAATAAGCGGAACGGTAGTAGATAAAAAAACAGGAGAGTTATTAATTGGTGTTGCCGTATTAGTTGATGGCACCACCACCGGAACTATTTCTGATTTAGACGGAAAATATATGCTTAGCCTTACCCCCGGAACCTACAATATAGCGGCACAATATTTATCTTATCAAAAGAAAATAGTTTCGGGTGTAGAAGTAAAAGCAGGAGAAATTGTTACCCTGAATTTTGATATGGAGGCTGATGCCAAGGAAATCAAAGAAGTAATAGTTGAAGCAAAAAGACAAACCAATACCGATGCTGCTATTATTTCTATACAAAAGAAAGCTTACGTTATTCAAGACGGAATTTCTGCACAACAACTTGCCAAAGTGGGTAGTAATAACGCTGCTGAAAGCTTAAGGCAAATGACAGGTGCTAATGTAGAAGATGGAAAGTACATGGTTATGCGGGGCCTTGGCGACCGTTATTCGCTTACACAGCTAAACGGACTAAATATGGCAAGCACCGACCCGTATAGAAACAGCACAAGCCTTGACATTATTCCGGCAAGAATGATTGATAACTTAATTACTTTAAAAACATTTACACCCGATATGCCCGGAAATTTTTCAGGCGGACTCATGAATGTTACAACCAGATCGTTTCCCGAAAAACTTGAAGTAGCCGTAAACGTAACTACCACCTATAATACTGAAACCTCATTTAAAGATTTTAGAACCACAGAAGAAAAAAGCAAAGCACAGTTTTTAGGATATGAAGGCAGCTTAAGGGCAATACCCGAAGTTCTTTTAAATGATTCGGTAACTAATCAAATGACACCGGGCATGTATATTAAAGCCCGCGGGGTTAATATTAAATATGATGACAATAACAACAAGTTTGATGCTAATGATACATTAAGACAAATATTTCATCAAACCTCGAAATCATTTAACCCCAATTATACGCCAAGAATAAAAAGAGCACCGATGGGCTACAACATCAGCGCATCAGTAGGAAACCGATATAAGTTATTTAAAAAAGATTTAGGTGTTTTTCTTTCTTTAAGCCACATACGTGAGTTTCAAAATTATAACAACGCAACAATAAACACCTACAGAGCAGAACAAGGCAGGCCCGATTTATTTTTATATCAAGGCTTAAATGAAAATAGAAGTAATGAAACCGCCAATCTGGGCGCATTATTAAACGTAGCGTATAAGCTTAATAATTTTAATACAATAACAGCCAATGTGTTATATAATAACGATGGCGAAATAATGTCTCGTGAGCAAAGTGGATCTTTTGAAGGTCAGGTTTCAAACTTTGACAAAGTATTCAATGTAAAAGCTCAAGAGTTTATTAGAAGACAAACCATAACGCCACAATTATTTACGAAGCACGTAATACCAATAGCTAAAAATGCAGAAATTCAAACGGCTTTCAGCTTTACCAATTCCATTCAGCGCGAACCAAATCTTCGCTACATGGCATATTCTATATTAGAAGATTCTGTTGGTGTTTATAATGAAAATGATGAATTGATAGATATTGTACTTGATACTGTATATTCAATAGATAATGCTGAATATTCCAATCCCTTTCAGTTTTTCAGATACTTAACCGATAAACAATATCAGGCAAAGTTTGACTATACACAGCCCTTTGGCGAAAATGGCAAGCATAAAATAAAAGCTGGATATTACTACACAGGGCTGAATCGTAACTTTGAAGAATATCGTTTTCAGTGGGAACGAACAAATGCGCCCTCTTCAATTTCTTTAGATAGTTACAATGGCGATATTGATGCATTTTTTGATGAAAGCAACTTTGGCATCATTGATACACAAGTTAGAGCCGACACGGCTTACAGATACACTACCGGTTTTTATTACGTAAAAGATTTTCGCGACAGAAACTTTTATACCGGTGAACAACGCATACATGCGGGCTATATAATGGGCATTATCTCTGCTGCAGATTGGATGAAAATTATTGGAGGCATTAGGCTTGAAGCTACTGAAATGCTTGCGGTGAGTAGAGATACTGCTGTGCCGGTAGGAAATATTTCGCAAAAAGACTGGCTACCATCATTAGGGATGATATTTGAGTTGAATGATAAAATGAATATTAGAGTGCAAGGTTCTAAAACTTTAGCCCGACCTAATTTAAGAGAGCTGGCTCCATTTGAGCAGTTCGACACTAAAAACGGTTTCTTCTTATTAGGTAATCCTAATTTGAAACAAACCTCTATTTGGAATGCTGATTTAAGATGGGAAATGTTTCCCCGCTCTGGAGAGTTGATAGCGGTTAGTTTATACTATAAAAAGTTCTTTAACCCTATCGTAAAGCAATATAACGTGGCAACAATTCCTGAGTTACGATTTATTAATATCGATGAAGCTTTTGTAGTAGGCACCGAGCTGGAGTTTAGAAAGAAATTAGATTTTATGTGGAGCAAGCTTAAGGATTTTAATTTCGGAGCAAACTTTTCCTACATCTATTCACGCTATAATATTCCGCAGAAAGAAGTTGATGCCTCAAAAATTGTTGACCCCGAATACAATGAAACTACCCGACCATTTAATGGACAGCCACCATATATTGTTAATTTAATTTTAGGTTACGATAGCGAAAAGTTAGGACTTGAAGTAACGGGTTATTTTAATGTGTCAGGTAGAACCTTATATAGTATTTCTCTTTCAGGCACACCCGACATTTATGAAGAGCCAAGACCAGCTTTAAGTTTTAAAATAGTTAAAAACTTTGCCAAACATTTTAACGTATCGCTTCAGGCTAGAAACCTATTAGACCCTGATTATGCCAGAACGCATGAATTTCGAGGGCAAACCTTTTTTGCAGAAAGTTTTAGAATTGGCAGATCGTTTCAGCTAGGCTTTGGCTTTAAATTTTAACAGATTCAAACAAGTTTAGTAGTTGTTTAGTGTTGGGGGGAAGTTGCGAAAGCACTTCCCCTTTTTATTGCACTATTCATAAGCAAAAAATAAAATGAAGAGATGAAAAACTTCTTTCCCTTTATCTCTTCATATTCAACTTCATAAGTCGTAGCATTTTGTTTTTCAGAAATATTAGTTGTGGCACAACCGCTAACACCACAACAGCCGGCATTGGTTACTGCCTGAAATAAGAAAAATGCAGCCACAAAACCTGAAATGTTGTCGTGTGTTTGAAATGCAGATATACCAATAACTATACCCAAAACCAAGCGCAGCCAACGCATAAAGTGCCAGCCTGTAAACAATGTTGCTATCATGTTTTACGCTGCTAACGATTGGTAATAGTTTATATCTAACCAAGAGCCGCCATTAACACAGTTAATGCCTTCTCTTTGCAACAACTGTGTAGCCATGCCGCTTCTGTTGCCCGATGCACAACATAAAATTAATGGTGCGCTCAATGCTTTCAATTCATCTAAACGCATGTGTAATTCATGTAAAGGAATGTTTACTGAGCCGACCACATGACCGCCTTGAAACTCCCAATCGGCACGCACATCTACAATAGTGCCTTTTTTGTCTTTTAAAAGTTGTTCGATATTCATAATTCTGTTTTTTTATTTTTCTTCTTTCTTAAAAGTATTAAACAACAAGCCTCCCATTAAAGCCCCATAAGCAGTGCTGTTTACCGGGCTTGAAGTAATGGCGCAAGAGCCGGAAAGGCAGCCTGTTTGCTGCCAATAAAAATATCCGGCAATTGCACCTATTACTACGCCAATTAGCGTGAGATAATGTTTTTTAATGAGGGTTGTCATTTACAATAATGTTGTTGGACACACATAATCGGTTTTGGCAACATTGGTTTTAGCAATATCGGCAAAGCCACCTCTTACATCGGCAAAATTTTCCCAGCCTCTTTGTTTTAGCATAGCGGCTGCTATCATACTACGATAACCGCCTGCACAATGCAACAAGAAAGGTTTGTCTTTAGGTATTTCTGCCAGGTGGTGATTCATTTCATTTAAAGGAATATTAATGGCCCCAACCACATGTTCCGAATCAAATTCACTTTTCTTTCTAACATCTATAATTATAGGGTTGCTGTTGTATTGTGCGGCAAATGCTTCCGCAGAAATTCTGTTTATAGTATCTACTTCTTTGCCTGCATTTTTCCATGCTTCAAAGCCACCTTCTAAATACCCAATAGTGTTATCATAACCCACGCGCGATAAACGAATAATTGCTTCTTCTTCTCGGCCTACTTCAGTAACCAATAAAATTGGTTGTTTTATATCGGCAATCATTTCGCCAACCCACATAGCAAAGTTGCCATCTATACCAATATTAATACTGTTTGGAATAAAGCCTTTGGCAAACGTTTCCGCATCGCGAGTATCTAATACTAAAGCTCTGGTTTCGTTGGCAGCAGCTTCAAATGCAGCAGGCGAAAGCGGGGTGTTGCCTCTATCCATAATAGTATCTAAACTTTCATAGCCTTTAATATTCATTAACACATTTTTAGGAAAATATGCAGGCGGAGTAGTTAAGCCGGTAAGCAATTCTTTAATAAACTCTTCTTTTGTCATATCAGCACGAAGCGCATAGTTTGTCTTTTTCTGATTGCCTAATGTATCGGTAGTTTCCTTGCTCATTTTTTTGCCACAAGCACTACCCGCACCGTGATTAGGATACACAATTAAATCATCGCTTAAAGGCATAATTCTGTTTCTTAAAGAATCGAATAAATGAGCGGCTAATTTTTCCTGAGTTAAATCGGCAATAACATGTTGTGCTAAATCCGGGCGACCTACATCTCCTATAAATAAAGTATCGCCTGTAATAATGCCATGTTCTTTTCTGTTTTCATCAATTAAAAGGTAAGTAGTACTCTCCATCGTATGTCCGGGAGTATGAATAACCTTCACCGTATAGTGGCCTACTTTAAATTCTTGGTTGTCTTCTGCAACAATAGCTTCGAAGCCGGGCTTAGCAGTAGGGCCATATACAATTGCTGCACCGGTTTTTTGTGCAAGGTCTAAGTGGCCACTTACAAAGTCGGCATGAAAGTGTGTTTCAAAAACATACTTAATTTTTGCGTAGTCTTTTGTTGTTTTGTCAATATAAGGCTGCACTTCTCTTAATGGGTCGAAGATGGCGGCTTCACCATTGCTTTCCAGATAGTAAGCTGCATGAGCTATACATCCGGTGTAAATTTGTTCTACTTTCATAATGTTATATTTTAAGAGTTAATTAATCAATTTAATAAAGCAAAGGTAGAGTTCGTAAAAATTGTTTTTTGCGACAATTGTTACACAAGTAGCAGCATTAAAAGAGTCAATAAAATAAGCTGTGCTGCGAAAATAATAAGCCCGAAGCCTAGCCCTCTTCTGCCAGAGAGATACAAGTTCTTAAAACTTACTTTTAACCCTATTGCAGCCATGGCAATAGTAAGCACAATTTTACCTGCAAAGTCCATGACATGAGTTACGCTTTCTGGAATATTTACTAATGAAGCTATGATGGTAATTGCAATAAAGCCCCACAAATACCAGGGTAATGAAAAATGTTCTTTCCAGTTTTTTGCTTCATTTCTATTAACGAGATAATTAAAAAAAATTAAAGCGGGAGAAAGCATGGCTACTCTTGCCAGTTTAATGGTAATGGCGGCTTCGCCAATTTCATTATTAATACCATAACCTGCGCCTGCAACATTACCTACTGAATGAAGCGAGCCACCAATTAACAATCCTGTTTCTGCCGCAGATAAATTGAACTTAATAAGTACAAAAGGCAACAGCACCATGCCAATAGTTCCGAATAAATTTACTACAGCCATAGCAATGCCTACATCGTCTTTATTTCTGGCAACACTTGGTGCTAATGCTGCTATTGCAGAGGAGCCACAAATGGCGGTGCCAAAGCCTACGAGCCAACCTGTTGCTCCGGGACAATTAACTTTCTTAGCTAAATAAAAAGTGAATAGTAAAACGACAATAATAGTAGCAAGCACAATAATAAAACTATTAATGCCCAGCGCAGCTATATGGTTATAGTTTATACTGAAAGCCAGAAATAAAATAGAAAGCTCTAACAATTTTCCACTGGTAAAAGTAATGCCCGATTGAAATGGTGCAGGAGGTTTAACAGCATTGCCTATTACCATTCCGAAGATGAGCGCAACTAAAATGCTGTTGAATAAAGAAGGTAATAATGGAGCAGTATAATAAGCCAACAGCCCCAAAAGGGCTGCCAGCAAAAAACCATTTAATTCTTTCTTTAATGAAACCATAAATTATATATCAATTATGGTTTTTCTAGTGTACCATCCCAACTTAAAATGCCACCTGAAAGGTTGTAAACGTTTCCAAAGCCATTATTGGTCATGTAGCCTGCAGCACGGCTACTTCTTGCCCCGCTTCTACAATACACCAAGTAAGTTTTGGTTTTGTCTAGTGAATTAATATTTTTTTCAAAATCAGGGTTGCTGATGTCTAAGAATAATGCGGTGCCTTTAATATATCCATCAGCTACTTCTTGGGGCGTTCTTACATCTAATACCACTACATTTTTTTCATTTATTTTTTGCTGAAATTCTTTTGTGCCAATATTTTTATAACCACCAGAATTATTACTACTGCCACAACCAATAAACGCCAATAAAACAAATGAGAATATTACGCTTACACTTTTCATAAGTATATATTTTGAAAAGCAAAGGTGCATTAAATATTGCCTTTACTGTGCGACAAATGTTACATAAAGATTATTGTCCTCAGTATACTACATGCAAGGCAAACAAACTCAATAATATATCCGTGAAATATTAGGCTGCCTTAATAGTCGCCTAAAGTTTCTTCTAATTGGGCTAAAGCTTTTTCGGCCTGTTCGTTGGTAGGAGGTACCCCATGCCAGCCATGGTCGTTTTCCATAAAATCAACGCCCTTGCCCATAACTGTTTTCATTAAAATTACAATAGGCTTTCCTTGTCCGGTTTTTGATTTCGCTTCTGCCATTACCTGTAAAATTTCTTCCATATTGTTGCCATTCATCAGCAATACCTCCCAGCCGAAAGTGCGCCATTTACCAGGCAAATCGCCCAAAGTAATTACATCATCGTTGGCACCATCAATCTGTAAGCCATTCCAGTCAACTGTGGCAATAATATTATCTATTTTATGTTGAGTGGCAAACATAGCCGCTTCCCAAATTTGCCCTTCTTGTAATTCGCCATCGCCATGGAGTGTATATACTAAGTGTGTATCGCCATTTAGTTTTTTAGTTAAAGCGGTGCCCAATGCTACTGATAAGCCTTGGCCCAAAGAGCCTGATGCCATTCGTACTCCCGGCAAATGTTCGGCTGTTGTTGGATGGCCTTGTAAACGAGTGTTTAGTTTTCTGAAAGTAGCCAGTTCGGCTTTGTCGAAATAGCCACTATGTGCCAGCACACTGTACCAAACCGGGCAAATATGCCCGTTGCTTAAAAAGAACACATCTTCGTTTTCAGCATCCATGTGAAACTGCGGACGGTGATTCATTACTTCAAAATACAGCACAGTTAAAAAATCAGCACAGCCTAACGAGCCCCCGGGATGCCCGGACGCTGCGCCATTGGTCATGCGAATAATATCTCTGCGCACTTGTGATGCTATATTTTGCAATTCTTTTACAGAAGGCATAGTTAAGTTTTTTCCAAAGATAAGTGTACTCTTAAAATTATTATTGCGCAGCAATGCACAGGCTGTTAATGCTCTTAAAGTTTGTAGATTTTGTATTCGCTATTTTCGGCAATTACTTTCAGGTTTTTAATCTTATGGCTTTTAAATGTAATAATATGAGTTATGCCTTTTTCTTTTAGGGCTTGCGCTTTTTCAAAATTAATTTTGAAAAAGTTATCGTTAGCTGTTTGTTTAATGTCAAAGCCACTTAGTTTGTTTTTTGTCGTTATGTTATAAACCTCTGAAATTCTTTCAGACCATTCTTTTATATAATTTTTTTCGCGCACAATGGCTTTAAAGTTTACGTAGCTGTTTCTTTGGGAGTAAAATGGAAATTTGGTAAAGTGAATAGGGTAAATAAATATGTTATTTCTTTCAGAAACACGTTTAGCTTTTAACGAAATATCGGTTTCAGCATTATTAACAACATGACATGGCATATCGAAATGAAGATTAAATTTTTCAGATGAAAAATAAAATACACTAATTGCCAACAATAAAAACAGCATTAATGCTTGATTGATTTTGTTTGATAATTTTCCGGCAAAAATTTTTTCAGCCTGCTTGTTTAATAACGTTATTATTGCCACCACCCCAAAAAATTTCAGCCAAATGGCAACCTTAAAAAACTGCAACGAAGCAATAGAGATGTTTTTTACAAAAAGGGCATTTATGCTTCCTAAGCAAAAAAGCAATATTCCTAAAATAATAAAGTACAGGTATAATTTATTTTTTCTAAAAACATAAATAGATATAGGCAAGAGAATAGTAAACAGCAAATATGCTTTTGTTGAAAATTGTAACGGGTTGTAATGATGTGGATTTCTGAAATTGAAAAGTGTTTCATAAAAATCTGTATCATCAAAATGAGAATGAAGCTGTATTGTATCGGACTTATATTTTATAAATAGCACAAAAGAAACCGCAAATAAAATATACAACACAAAACTTTTTGCCAGAATGCCCATATGATTTTTTATCTGAGCAAAATTTTGTAATAAATAAACCGAAAAAAATATAGCAGCTAAGTGTAAACCCACCAAGGCATGAAGCCACGTTGATGGAATAAGTAACAAAACACCGGCAAAAAACCTGTTGCTTAAAAAACAATAAACAGCCCAGGCAGCAATACCCTTTGCTGCAAGCGATGCAATTAGGGTATTATAGTACAATTCGTTTCCTCCGGGCGCATACAAGTAAAGTATTATAAGGTTAGTAGCAACGGCCAGCCATTGAAGCCATTCGTTATTAATATATAAAGAGGCTATTTTTTTAAGTCCTGTAAAAAGTAAAATGCTAAAGAAAACATGGAGAAACAATGTCCACAAATAAGTAAACTTTAAAGGTGCGATGCTAATAAGCAGAATAATAAACAACCTTTCATTTGGAAAAGTAGCGGCAGCACTTTGTATGTATAAGTCATTTTGAAAAAGTGCAGAATTCTTTAAAAACAGCATAAAGGGCAGCACTTCAATTTGGTCGCCACCGCCATATTCATAACCAAACCGAAACAACAGCAATACATAAATGAGCAAGGCGGAAAAAATGCTTTGAAAGATGTTGGATTTTATCATGTTTTTTCAAACGATAATGCAAATTACAATATTACCTGCACCATGCCCAAAACAGAACCATAACGCTCAAAAAAATTCCTTAACACCATTTAACGAAAAAAATTAATGGAAACTTCAAAACATTTTTGCGTTTCCGGGGTTTTTGCCATTAACTTTGCCCCGCAAATGGAAGAATTAGAACAAAAAGTATTATCTACAGCCGAACTGCTCTTCATGAAATATGGCGTTAAGAGCGTTACTATGGACGACCTAGCTAAAGAACTCGGCATGTCGAAAAAAACTATTTATACCGTTGCAAAAAACAAAGAAGAACTTGTTGTAAAAACCTTAAGCACTCATTTGCATGAAGAAATGTCGCGCTGTTGTGCTTATTCTGAAGAAAGCTTTAATGCCATTGAAGAGCTGCTTTCTATCGCCAAGCACATTATAGAACAAATGCGCAACATGAACCCTGCGGTATTGTATGATTTAAAGAAATACTACCCCAAGGCATATAAATTAATGGAAGATTATCGATTTTCATTTATTTATGAAACCATGCTGAACAACCTGAAAAGAGGTGTTAAGCAGGGTTTATACAGAAAAGATATTGATGCCGATATTATTGCCAAATTTTATGTGGCACGTGTTGATGTAATTTTTGAAACCACGCTTTTTCCTCCATCACAATACAACTGGATAGATGTATATCGTGAAGGGCTTATATACCATATCAGAGGTATAGCTTCTGAAAAAGGAATTGACTACTTAACTGAAAACCTCAAAAAAATAAAATGAAAACTTTACAAGTTTTAGCAGTTTCCATTATTGTTTTATTTACTACTTTACATAAAGTAACTGCTCAGGTAAATGCCGAAACAGAAACTGAAGTATTGAAATTTTCTTTGGCTGCTGCTCAAGAGTATGCGGTTCAAAACGCAACATCAGCAAAAAATGCACAGCTTAATGGCGCAATTAGCAAAAAAAGAACGCTTGAAATAATTACAGAAGGCTTGCCTCAAGTAACAGGCACTTTTGGTTATCAAAACAATTTTGAGCTTCAAACAAATGTAATTCCGGCCGGAATTTTTGGCCCGGATGAATTACGTGTAACCTTCGGTAACCCTTTTACTTCAGTTGCAGCAATTAATATTGACCAACTAATCGTTGATGGAAGATATTTTTTAGGCCTTAAGGCCAATAAAGCCATCATAGCAATATCTGAAGATCAAATTGAAATGAACGAAATTGATTTGAAAAACCAAGTAGCCAAAGCCTATTATTCAAGTTTGGTAGCAGATGAGTCAAAAGTAATTATTGAAAAGAATCTTAATACAGTTAAACAGTTATTAACTGAAACTGAAGCATTATACAATGCGGGCTTTGTAGAAGAGTTAGATGTTGACAGGCTTAAACTTTCTTTAACCAATTTAGAATCACAATTAAAGAATGCCGATTTGCAATCAATGGTAACGAAAAACATGCTGAAATATCAAATGGGCTTGCCTTATGAGCAACCTGTTGAATTAACAGATAAATTAGAATTGTTGCTAACCCCTGAAGACCTATCTAATGAAGTTGAATCTTTTGACCCAAAGTCAAGAATAGAGTATAGAATGCAACAAACGCAAATAGATTTAAGAGGTTACGACAAAAAGCGCTTTGCACTGGGCTATATGCCATCTATATATGGCAATTTCAATTATGGGTATAATTCATTTAGTCAGGAAGCAAATGTATTTAATAAAGAATGGTTTCCTTATGGCTCTTTAGGTGTAAGTGTTGTAGTGCCATTATTTGACAGCTTTAGAAAAGGCGCACAGTATCAGCAAAAAAAACTTGAACAACAACAATTAAAAAACAGTCTTAAAGACTTTGAAAACTCTTCTAAAGTTCAGGTTAATAATGCTTCAATGAATTATCAAAATGCTTTGGAAAACTATAAAAACCAAAAGCAAAATCTTGATTTAGCTGATAAAATTTACAAAAAAGTACAGGCAAAATATAAAAATGGTGTTGGCAGCAGCTTTGAATTGGCAGATGCAGAATCTTCATTTTCACAAGCACAGGGAAGCTATATTCAGGCAATATATAATGTGCTAACTGCCAAAACCGATTTAGACAAAGCACTAGGAAAAATTAAATAAACATAATATACATACTCATTATGAAATACACTTCATTTTTTATTGCCGTAATTGTTGTTGCATTTTCAATAGCATCATGCAATTCAAAAAAAGAAAATGCCTCGTTGGAAGCTAAGAAAACTCAACTTGCCGAATTACAGAAAAAACAAGATGAACTTACTGCTCAAATTATTCAGCTGCAGCAAGAAATTGACGCACTAGACGAAAACAGCAATAGCCAAAAAACAGGAAAACTCATCAGTACAGAATTAATACAAACTAAAACATTCCGTCACTATATAGAAATGCAAGGCACGGCTACTTCTAAAGAAAACGTTATGATTTTGCCCGAAGCAAGCGGAGTAGTAAAACAAATATTGGTTAGTGAGGGGCAAGCCGTATCGAAAGGACAAATATTAATGGTGCTTGATGACGAAATGATTGTAAAACAAATTGAAGAAGTAAAAACACAATACGATTTATTAAAGATTATTTATGAAAAACAAAAGTCGCTTTGGGATCAAAAAATTGGTTCTGAAGTACAATACCTAGAGGCCAAAAACAGAAAAGAATCTACCGAGAAATCACTAGAACGTTTAAATACTCAATTAGAAAAAACCAGAGTAAAATCGCCCATAAACGGAACAATAGATGAAATATTGGTTAATACAGGAGAGCTGGCAGGCCCAAGCAGACAAGTGATTAGAGTAGTAAATCTTGATGAAGTACAGGTTCATGCCGATGCTTCTGAAAATTATATTCGATCTATTAAAAAAGGTGATAGCGTTCAGGTATCATTTCCGGCTATAAACATTGTAAAACAAGCCACCATAAATGCAGTGGGCCAAGTAATAAATCCGGTAAGCCGAACCTTTGGTGTTGACGTGAAATTGCAAAATGCCGACAAAACACTTAAAGCCAATTTAATGGCAATTTTAAAAGTAGCAGATTATGAAAATGAAAAGGCTTTAACCGTTCCTACCAAATGGATTCAGCAAGACCAAAGCGAAGATTTCATTTATGTTGCTGTTACTGAAAATGGTAAGCAATTAGCTAAAAAAAGAGTAATAAAAAAAGGGAAAAGCTATAATGGTGAAACAGAGGTTTTAGAGGGCATATTAAATGGCGATGTACTAATAACCGAAGGCTCAAGAGACGTTACTGACAGTGAAGTCGTGAGAACAAAATAATCTAAATCAATTTTTTTGATACCCAAGTACAACTGCTTATATACATAACAGCGAACAAAAGATACAGCACATGAGCAACAATATAGAAAAAGCAAAAAGTATTATACGCGAATTTGCTATTTCAAGCTTTTCAGTAAATAATCGCACCAGCGTATTAATTCTGGCATTTATGATTTTTTTAGGTGGCGTTGCCTCTTTTAACGATATGCCACGAGAAAATTTTCCGGAAATAGTAATTCCTACAATTTATGTGGGCACCACCTATCCGGGCAACTCGCCTTCTGATATTGAAAATTTAGTTACCCGTCCATTAGAAGAAGAAATTTCTACTATTAACGGGTTGAAAAAACTTACTTCCACTTCTATTCAAGACCGTTCAACAGTAGTGGCAGAGTTTAATACTAATGTGCCCGTAGAAAAAGCTTTACGCGAAGTAAAAGATGCGGTAGACAAAGCTAAATCTGAATTGCCTACAGACCTTGATCGCGAGCCAGATGTTTTTGAAATGGATTTCTCTGATTTTCCGGTAATGAACATCAATCTTTCAGGAGACATCTCTATGGGCAACTTGAAAAAGTATGCTGAATATCTTGAAGATGAAATTGAAAAACTGCCGGAAATTTCAGCAGTAGATATTAAAGGCGCATTGGATAAAGAGGTGAAAATTGATGTTGACATTTTTAAAATGAATTCGCTTGACATTAGTTTTGGTGATATTGAAAATGCAGTTAAAGGCGAAAATGTTACTATTTCGGGTGGAGATTTATTAACTGATGGTTTTAGAAGAAGCATAAGAGTAGTTGGCGAGTTTAAGTCGCCTGAAGTACTGAAAAATGTTGTTGTAAAACACAACAATAATAAAGTAGTGTATTTGCGCGACATAGCAGAAATTTCTTTTGCTTATGAAGAGCGTAAAAGCTATGCGCGCCAAAGCAGGCTTCCTGTAGTATCGTTAGATGTTAAAAAGAGAAGTGGCGAAAACCTGATAAATGCTTCAGAAAAAATAGATAAAATCATTACCAGTGCTAAAGACAAAAAATTTCCAAAAAATCTGAATATTACCATTACCAACAACCAATCTAAACAAACAAAAAGCAGCGTAGATAATCTCGTAAACAACATCGTTTTTGGAGTAATTCTGGTGGTGTTAATTCTTCAGTTATTTATGGGTTTGCGCAATGCTATGTTTGTGGGCGTAGCCATTCCAATGTCAATGCTAATCTCTTTTATTATTCTAAGCATGATGGGAGTTACCTTAAATACTATGGTGCTTTTCTCATTGGTTTTAGCATTAGGTATGTTGGTAGATAATGGTATAGTGGTGGTAGAAAACTCATACCGGCTAATGCAAGAGGGCTATAAAAACACGCGAGCAGCCAAAGAAGGTGTAGGCGAAGTAGCGGTGCCTATTATTACTTCTACCTTAACAACGCTTGCAGCCTTTGTGCCTTTATTATTTTGGGATAGTATTATGGGCGAGTTTATGAAGTATTTGCCTATGACCTTAATCATAGTTCTATCCTCATCATTATTTGTAGCACTTGTAGTTAATCCGGTGTTGATAGACATGTTTATGAAAGTGGTAGATGAAAGTAAAAAACCAAAGAAAAAAAGAGTAGTAACTACACTAGTGGTTTTAGCTATACTTTCAGCAATCTTTCACATAGCACAATTGCCAGCATGGGGTAATTTCATGATTTGGCTTATAATAATCACGCTTGCCAATATTTTTGTATTGGTGCCTTTCTCTTATTATTTTCAACGTGTATGGCTTACCAAGCTAGAAAGCATTTATGAAAAATCAATAGTTTTTTCACTAAGGGGCAATAACCCATGGTTTATATTTGCGGGTACATTCGGCCTGCTTGTTTTCTCAATTGTTTTTTTGGCAATTCGTTCGCCCAAGGTAACGTTCTTTCCTGAAAACGAACCACAATACATCAATGTGTTTGTTGAATACCCATTGGGAACCGATATTGAAAAAACTAATGAACAGACGCTATTTATTCAGGATAAATTAGAAGAAATTCTGAAGCCTTATGAAGGTATAGTTGAAGCCGTAATTACTAATGTAGGCGAAGGTACAGCCGACCCTATGGACGGGCCTAACTTTGGCAGAACGCCACATAAATCAAGAATTACAATAAGCTTTATTGATTTTGAATTGAGAGGTGGAATTAGTACCAATGCTGTTTTAGAAGACATCCGCAATAACATAGATATTTTTCCCGGAGCTACCATTACTGCAGGCAAAAACAGAGCGGGCCCTCCGGTGGGAAAACCTATCAGCCTTGAAGTAACAGGAGAATCTTATGCTAAACTTACTGAGCTTGCTGAAGGCGTAAAGAAATACATTAACAGTTTTAATATTCCGGGCATTGAAGAGTTAAAATTAGATCTTGAAAAAGGTAAACCTGAGTTAATTGTTAAAGTTGACCGAGAAGCAGCCGGAAGATACGGACTAACAACAGGTCAGGTGGCAATGGCATTAAGAACTTCATTATTTGGAAAAGAAATTTCTAAATACAAAGAAGGCGAAGACAACTACCCAATTATGTTGCGCTTTAACCCTGAATCCCGTTATGACCTGCAAACATTGATAAATCAGAAAATTACTTTTAGAGATCAGGCTTCAGGAAGAATTGTAACTATACCTATTGCTTCAGTAGCTTCATTTGAATATACTTCTTCATTAGGCTCAATTAAACGTAAAGAACAAAAACGCATGATATTGGTAGCTTCTAACGTAAAAGAAGGGTATAATGCTACTGAAATAAATAATAAAATAAAAGAATTGCTTGCAGGTTATGATATGCCTGAAGGTTATGGGTTAAAGTTTGGTGGCGAGCAGGAAGAGCAACAAAAAGCACAAGCATTTTTAGGCACTGCATTTATGGTAGCTGTATTTCTTATTTTCTTAATTATAGTAGCACAGTTTAATAATCTTTATGCACCTATTATTATTATGCTTTCGGTATTGTTTAGTACCATTGGTGTGTTTCTTGGTTTGGCTATTTTTAAAATGGATGTGGTAATTCTTATGACAGGTATTGGTATTATTTCATTGGCAGGTATAGTAGTAAATAATGCTATAGTATTAATGGATTGTGTGAACCTGATAAGACAGCGTAAACGTTCCGAATTAAGAATGTCTCGCTTAAGCAATGAAGATATTAGACTTTCTATTATAGAAGGGGGCAAAACAAGGTTAAGACCCGTACTACTTACAGCTGTTACTACTTTATTAGGCCTTATTCCTTTGGCAATAGGTTTAAACATAAACTTTATTACTCTTTTACAAAATTGGGATCCACAGTTTTATATAGGTGGCGACAACGTAATGTTCTGGGGGCCGCTGTCATGGACGGTTATTTTTGGTCTGGTGTTTTCCACTGTTCTTACACTAATAGTAGTGCCGGTAATGTATTGGCTGTTTGATATTTCTTCACACTGGGTACAAAATAAGTTTAAGCAAGCAGATGAATCTTTAGATGAAGAAGACTTAATAGCTGAAGTTTAAACTATGATATTAACTTTACAGAAACAATAAAAAACAAAATAGATGAAAAGAATACTGCTTATGTTTATTGCAATTGCAGGACTATTATTCAATACTAATGCACAAGGTAAATTCGACTCATGGCATGAGCTAAAAGCCTTTCACAAAGTAATGTCTCAAACGTTTCACCCCAGCGAGAAAGGTGATCTTGAACCTATTAAAAGTAGAATTAGCGAAATGGTGGAAAAGGCTGATGTTTTGGCAAAATCTAACATTCCGGTTGAGTTTAATAGCAAACAAGTTGTAGCTGCTGTAAATAAGCTAAAGAAAGACAGCATCAAACTGCAAAAGATTATAAATAACAAAGCCGATGATAAAAAAGTAACTTTAGAGTTAAATAAGCTACATGATGTGTTTCATCGTATAATTGGGCTTTGCAATAAAGATGATCACCATCATGATCACGACCACGAGCATAAGCACGAGCATAAACATCAAAATAAATAGTATTATAATATCTGTATAGTAGTAAAAACGCTCTTATCTATGAAACTTAGAAATACATTGTGGTCTCTTTGTTCAGCATGGGTATTGCTTTTTACTATAGCTACATTACAGCAATATAAAAAGGCAGAGTGCTCGTCAAACTATCTTTTTATTATAGCTGAGCAGAATGAAAAAATAAGCAACAGTGCTATACGGCCGGGCAATGAGGCAACCACATTTTCGCTTCAAACCTGCTCTAGAACTGCAACAACTTCATTAAAAGATAACTTTTCCAACTTTAATTTTTATGTAAAAAAGTATTTAAAAAGTGGACGCTACTTTTATGCTCAAACCTTTGGTAAAAATGTTTGGACAAGTTTAAGTCAAATACCTGCCAAAGCTTTAGTGGTTTTAAATTGCTCCTTTCTTATTTGAGCCTATTTTTTTGTATTTGTTTATTATGAATTTACAATAAATAACGATGGTATAGTTGTGCCTTAATCATAAGGAATATAATTATTATTTACCAGTACAAAAAACAAAATGGAAAACTTAAATAAAGAAGAAAAAGCCCCACGCACTCGGGGCGGTTCAACTGCAGCAATTTTTTTTACCCTAATAACACTAGCCTTATGTATAGGGTTATATTTTTTAAAACAATGGCTTTTGCCAGAAGCATAAATATAAAAACCGCAAAGCTTAAATGCTTTGCGGTTTTTTGTTTTAAGGCCTAAGCTTATTGGTTACAAAACGACTTGTAGCTATAACCAATAAGCAATATTGTTTTTTAGTTTTGTTTATTATTATGAAGAAATTGTGGTGTAATTGATTTATGCTACTGATAATTTAGCACGAAATAAACAATGAAAAACTAAGACCAACAATATGAAAGCTACTATTACCTCAATAGAATTAAAAGGGCCGCTTAAATTTTTTGCATTATCAGCAAAAGCACTAAGTATTATTAAACAATTAAAAACCACAAAATGTAGGGAGTTTAAAAAAAGAGGTATATGGACAAAACATTATACTATGACATTGTGGAATAATGAATTTGAACTTAAAGAATTTGCCAAAAGCGGTGCCCATTTAGAGGCGATGAAAAAAAGTAAAGCTATTGCAAAAGAGATAAGAACCATTACCATTGATACAAACACACTTCCGTCATGGAAAGAAGCAAAAAGGCTTTTAGAAAATGCTAAACCGATAAGGTATTAACATTATCATGATTATTGATTGTTTTTAAAAAACAACTAAGATGTAGTGCTCACTCGAATAAAAAATAGATGCGTTTTAAAGGCTTTAAACAATTAATTAAAATAATGTTGTTATTCGGGTTTAACATCAGCCTGTCGGCACAGGCGGACAGTTCGTGGCAACAAATGCCCAAATTAGATATTTTAGGATTTGCCGATGTGTTTTATGTATATGATTTCAATAAACCTCAAAGCACGTTCAGACAGCCATTTTTATTTAACCATAACAGGCACAATGAATTCAATTTGAATTTAGGCTTTATAAAATTTGGGTTGTTACATAAAAAGTATAAAGCTAACCTAGCTTTGCAAACCGGAACCTATGCTAATGACAACTATGTGGCAGAGCCCGGACTGTTAAAAAATATTTTTGAAGCCAATATTGGTATTTCTCTAAACAAGAAGAATAATATATGGTTAGAGGCAGGGGTTTTTCCTTCTCATATTGGTTTTGAAAGTGCTGTGTCAATTGACAATTGGACATTAACTCGCTCAATTTTAGCAGAAAACTCGCCTTACTTTTTATCAGGGGCAAAATTAATTTTCAGCCCAAATAAAAAATTTGATATTACGTTTTTAACATTAAATGGCTGGCAACGCATACAGCGTTTACAAGGCGCATCAATGCCTTCATTTGGCACTCAGGTATATTATAATTTCTCTGATAAAATCAAGTTAAACTGGAGCACATTTATTGGTACTGACGACCCGGACACATTAAGGCGGTGGCGGTATTTTAATAACTTTTACGGACAGTTTTTGCTTACTAACAAATTTGGTTTAATTGCAGGTCTAGATTTAGGAATGCAACAGAAAACAAAAAATAGCTTAGAATATGACTTTTGGTTTAGTACGATAATTATAGCGCAATTGGCTATCAATAAATCTTGGAAAACATCAGTTAGGGCTGAATATTATCAAGACAAGACTGGAATAATTATTTTGACGGGAACCTCCAACGGCTTTAAAACAACCGGACTTTCTCTAAATATTGACTATTCGCCAGTTAAAAATATTGCATGTAGAGTAGAGGGGCGTTGGCTAAACAGTAGAGACAATATTTTTGAAGCTAAAACAAGCACAACAAATAATAATTTTATTTTAGCCACTTCCATTGCATTAAAATTTTCTGAAACAATAACCAAATAACAGAAGGCAGAAAACAAAAAATTACCTAAGACCACCCAATAGAAAAATTGTTTAAATAAGTTTATGATAATTACAAAAGGTTTATTCACTTCTCATTTTATCTAAAATTTTGTTTAAAGTTTTGGCTTCTGTTTCGGTAATGGTTTTTACACCTGCATCCATTTCTTCGCTACGCGCATCCAGTTTTTCAAGTAGCTTTAAACCTTTTGTACTTATAGTAACATCCACAAGTCTTTTATCTGTAGCACACACACATTTTTCCACAAGTGCTTTTTTAAGCAGTCTATCTACAATACGCGAAGCATCACTCATTTTATCGAGCATGCGGCTTCTTATTTCTTGTGTAGATAGTGGCTTGGGGTGGCTGCCTCTTAAAATTCTTAGCACGTTAAACTGTTGAGAGGTAAGGTCTTCTTTGCCTAAAAAATCTCTCATTTTTTGTTCGAGCCACGAATGGGTGAAAATAATATTCACTGTTGCCTTTTGCCACTCGTTGCGAAACTTGGTTTGTTTTATGTCTTGTTCTATACCCATGCTAAACGAATTTACCATTGCTAAAATACCTATTCAATATTATGCAAATAACCGTCTTTAAAAAAAATGCCGCCAAAAAAGAGTTTCGTTTTTTGGCGGTACAAAGAATAGATGCTGTAGTTATTGTTTAATAAACTCAAGCTTTAAAGTAATATCTACGTTTTCGCCAACCAATACGCCACCGGCTTCAAGAGCTTTGTTCCAGGTTAAGCCAAAGTCGGTACGATTAATAGTGCCGGTAGCTTTAAAGCCTGCAGCAGTTTGTCCCCATGGGCTTTTAGCCTGTCCGTTATAAGTAACATCAAACTTCACTTTTTTAGTAACGCCTTTCAGGGTTAAATCTCCTTCTAAAGCATATTTATTCCCGCTTAATTTTTTAAACGAAGTGCTTTTAAATGTTAGCTTCGGAAATTTTTCAGCATCGAAAAAGTCAGCACTCTTCAAATGCTTGTCTCTGTCAGCATTAGCAGTGTTAATGCTAGCGGCATCGGCAGAAAAGTTAATTTCAGCACCGGTAAAATCATCAGCTTTAGAAACAATAGTGCCGTCATACACATCAAAAGAGCCTTCTGTTTCAGAAATTACAAGGTGCGAAACCGCAAAACCTATTTTCGAGTGAGAGGCATCTACCTTCCAGGTAGTTTGTGCTTGTACAGTAAATGTTGCCGCAGCAACGGTAAGAGATAATAGTAAATTTTTCATTTTGTTTGATTTTTAAATGTTTAAAAAATTGATTTCACAAATATAGCGTTTAAACATCAATGTTGCAACATTGTTTATGAAAAAGTTGAATTTTTTTCTTTTTTCTTGATGCTTGACTAAAAATTGATAATTTGTATTGCCATAGTTCGTTTAAATAACAGTTTTGAAAAAACCTGAAACAATATACTGTGCTTTTATAGTTGTTTGCTTACAATTATTAGTTGTGGCAAACGCTATTGCGCAATACAACGAACCCTATCGCCCGCAAACTACCCGAATATTAATTGTATTAGATGGCTCGGGCAGCATGAAAGACAAATGGGGCGAAACCACCCGATGGGAAGCTGCTAAAGAAATATTGTATAAAACCACCGATAGTATTCAGCGCATTAATAAAAATGTTGAGTTTGGGGTAAGAATTTTTGGGCATCAAAGTAAACACAGCGAAAAAAATTGTAAAGACTCAAAACTGGAAGTGCCTTTTGCAAAACTAAATGCTAAAAAAATAAAAGAGGTATTAGATGCAACTACTCCGCAAGGCTGGACTCCCATTGCTTATTCTTTAGAACAGGCCGCAGGCGATTTTTTACTGCAACCAAATGTTCAAAATGCAATTATACTAATTACTGATGGACTGGAAACCTGCAATGGCGATGTTTGTGTAGCCGGAAAAGCCCTGCACGATAAGCGCATTACCTTGCGCCCTTATGTTATAGGTCTGGGCCTTGCGATTAATGAGCAAAAGTTTTTCGATTGTGTAGGTAAATATTTCGATGTGGCAGATGTTCCACAGTTTAGAGAAGTTTTAAATGCCACTATTTCCCAATCGCTAAACCCTACAACGGTTCAAATTAATTTACTAAATGGTGCCGGAAGGCCCGTTGAAACCGACATTGCACTTTCAGTTTATGACAGCTATAGTAAGCAATTGCTTTATAATTTTATTCACGCGCTAGACAATAATGGCCTGCCCGATACACTACGCTTAGACCCTAAAGGAAAATATGATGTTGTAGCACATACAATTCCGCAAGTAAGAAAAAATGAAGTAGAACTTATTGCAGGCACACACAATATTGTGCCCATTGAAACTCCGCAGGGCACTATTAAAATAGTAAGTGATAAAAGAGCAACAGCGGTTCAGGCAATAATAAAAGACAGCAAAACAAATGAGACGATATATGTTCAAGAGGCAAATGCTGAAATGAAATATTTAACCGGAATGTATGATGTACAGGTGCTTACGCTGCCAAGAATAATTGTAAACAATATAGAGCTGGCTTCGGGTACGATGAAAGAAATTGAAGTGCCGTTACAAGGCACATTAAATATAAATGCTGCTTTGGGCGGTGTAGGTGGAATTTTTAAAGAGGTGGATGGTAAGTTGGAAAGGGTGTTTGAGTTTAAGCCCATAAAGCCCAAAGAAACCATACAATTGTTACCGGGAAAATATGTGTTTGTATTCAGGCAGGGTAATGTATATGAAGCAATTTATACTCGAAAAACAACTTTTGAAATTAATTCTGGAGCAACCACCACATTAAGATTTTAAAATTTGAAAACTGCAAGCAGAAATATAATTACTTTTTTATTATCAGCTATGGCCTATGGCCTGTGTGTCGTTCAAGCTAACGCCCAAAGCGTTCCTGTTAGCGAAAGAACCCGAATACTCTTTTTGTTAGATGCTTCAGGAAGCATGCACCAGCCTTGGGGCACCAACAACGAGCCTAGAATAATTTCGGCAAAAAGAATATTGAATGAAATAATGGATAGCCTTGAGCAAAATAACAAAGTAGAATTGGCACTTAGAGTTTATGGACACCAATCGCCACTGGGCGCAAAAGACTGTAAAGACACCAAACTTGAAGCGGGTTTCAGCAGAAACAATATTTCTTTTATAAGAAGTAAACTGAAAAACATTACGCCAAGGGGCATTACGCCTATTGCATTTTCATTGCAACAAAGTGCTAATGATTTTCCTGATAACCAGACACGTAACATAATTATTTTAATGACCGATGGCGAAGAGTCTTGTAAAGGAGATCCTTGTGCGGTAGCGTATGAATTAGAAAAGAAGGGTATTGTATTAAAACACTTTGCCATAGGCATTGGCATTACAGAAGATGCTGCCAAAACCTTTCAGTGTTTTAGCAGCTTTTACAATGTTAGTGACCAGCAATCTTTTAAAAATGTGTTAACCGGAATTATTAATAAAGTAACTAACAACAATTCTTCGCAGGTATATATTTTAGACAAGCAAAACAAGCCGACTGAAACTGATATCAACATGACTTTTTATGATGCTTACAATCAAAACTTAAAGTACAATTTATACCAAACTTTAGATGGAAGAGGTCAGCCCGACACATTGATTATTGACCCTATTACTGATTATAACATTACTTTTCACACTTTGCCGGATATTGAAAAAAGGAATGTAGTTATAAATGCCGATAAGCATACGATTATTGAAGTAAATGCCCCTCAGGGTTTTATAGATTTTTCTCATCAGGGAGTATTGCCTCGTCAGGAACTGGCAGAAAAAATAAAATGTGTGATACGTTCAGAAAAAAAAATAATTAATGTGCAATCGCTAAACAGCAGAGAAAAATATTTAGCCGGAAATTATGATATAGAAATTTTAACGTTGCCTCGAACCATTATGAACAAGACCAAAGTAGAGGGTAACAGCACTACCAAAATTGAAATTGTTAGTCCGGGAATACTTAATCTTCAAAAACGATTTGAAGTAACCGGGGGCATTTTTATAGAAGAAAAAAGAGTATTGCAAAAAATTTATGATTTAGGTAGCGGAGTTTCTACAGAAACTATTGCTTTGCAGCCGGGCAAATACTTTGTTGTTTATAGAATGAAAAACAGCAAAACCATGCACAATACTAAAACACTTTCGTTTGAAATTAAAAGTGGAGATGGCGTAAACTTAAGTTTGCAATAAATACCTTTTGAATTAAGACATTAAGAAACTCCACCTGCCAATATTCTTTAAAGATTTTCCGGTACCACGCACTACAGCGCGCAGCGGATCTTCAGCAACATGCACAGGCAACTTGGTTTTTTGAGCAATACGCTTGTCTAAGCCACGAATTAATGCGCCACCACCGGTTAAGTACAGTCCGGTTTTGTAAATATCGGCAGCTAATTCCGGAGGGGTAGTTTCCAAACCTTTTAAAACTGCTTCTTCAATTTTAGAAATAGACTTATCTATAGCATGTGCTATTTCGGAATAAGAAACCATTATTTGCTTCGGAATACCGGTCATTAAATCGCGACCGTTTACTGCATAATCATCAGGAGCATTTTCTAATTCGGTTAACGCTGACCCCACATTGATTTTTATATTTTCAGCAGTGCGCTCACCAATCATCATATTGTGTTGTCTGCGCATGAAATCAATAATGTCCATTGTAAACTCATCGCCTGCCACACGAATAGATTGGTCGCAAACAATACCCGAAAGTGCAATAACAGCAATTTCTGTAGTGCCACCACCAATATCAATAATCATATTGCCCACTGGCTCTTCCACGTCAATACCAATACCTATTGCAGCCGCCATAGGCTCATGAATCATATATACTTCACGCGCTCCGGCTTGTTCGGCACTGTCTTTAACAGCACGTTTTTCTACTTCAGTAATACCCGATGGAATGCAAATAACCATAGTGTAAGAAGGCGAAAACATTGGGGGTTTTTTGTAAATCATTTTTATCATTTCCCTTATCATGCTTTCTGCCGCCTGAAAATCAGCAATTACACCATCTTTAAGTGGTCGCACGGTTTTAATATTGTCGTGGGTTTTTTCATGCATCTGCATGGCTTTTTTTCCTACGGCAATTACCTTATTAGTAGTTCTGTCAATGGCAACTATAGACGGCTCGTCCACAACTACCTTATCCTCGTGTATAATGAGCGTATTGGCTGTACCTAAGTCAATCGCTATTTCGCTGTTAAAAAAATTAAATAATCCCATTTTAGTTTTACGGCTCCCAAATATTGCAAAAAAAGGCTGTTAACACAAAGCGAAACGCTTTATTTTTTAACAAATTGTTTATTCTTAACCATTCGCCTACATGAAAAGCAGGAAGCATATTCTGAAAGCAAAAAAACTACAGCAACGTATTTTCCAATGCCATTTTCTTTTCAGGATAATCGGTAGTGTAATGCAAGCCTCTACTTTCTTTTCGCATGGCAGCACTTCTGCAAATTAAATAAGCTATTGTAATCATATTGCGCAGCTCACATAATTGTGGCGAAAGCGTGGTGGTATCGTACAACATTTCGGTTTCGTTATATAGCAAATACAAGCGGTCTAAGGCGCGCTTTAAACGAACATCAGAGCGCACAATACCCACATAGTTGCTCATAATGTCTTGTAACTCTTTTTTACTTTGGGTAATCAATACCATTTCTTTTGGCTCGGTAGTGCCTTCGGCATTCCAATCGGGAATATTTTCTTCGAAAGAAAGCGTTTCTACAATTTCCGAAGTTTTTAAAAATATGCGCTGCGCAAATACCAATGCTTCTAATAACGAATTTGAAGCTAAACGATTAGCGCCATGCAAGCCTGTTGCCGAACATTCGCCACAGGCAAATAAATTTTTTATGGAAGTTTGTCCGTGTTCATCTACTTTAATGCCGCCACAAGAATAATGTGCAGCAGGCACCACAGGAATCATGTCTGTGGTAATGTCTATACCCAGCGACAAACACTTTTCATAAATATTAGGGAAGTGATGCACAAAAGCCTCTTTGCCAATATGCCTGCCATCGAGATACACAAAATCATCGCCACGCATTTTCATTTCGTTATCTATGGCACGTGCCACAATATCTCTTGGCGCTAAAGATTTTCTTGCATCATATTTCTGCATAAACTCTTCGCCATCTTTAGTGCGCAAAATGCCGCCATCGCCACGCACTGCTTCAGTAATTAAAAACGATGGGCTTTCGCCCGGGTTATATAATGCCGTTGGGTGAAACTGAATAAACTCCATATTTTCTACCCTGCCTTTAGCGCGATATACCATCGCAATGCCATCGCCAGTAGCAATGGTAGGGTTGGTGGTGCTCTTATACACTTGCCCCACACCGCCTGTTGCAAACACCGTAATTTTCGACAACACTTTTTCAATTCTCTTGGTATTCAAATCGAGCACATATACGCCATAGGCTGTAATATCGGGCGTTACACGGGTTACCTGCATACCCAAATGATGTTGCGTAATTAAATCAATTACAAAATGGTGAGAAATAATTTCAACGTTGGGCAACTCATGCACTTTTGCCAACAACGATCGTTCAATTTCTTTTCCGGTGAAATCTTTATGATGTAATATGCGGTTTTCGGTATGCCCGCCTTCTTTGCCCAATTCATATTCGCCTGCTTCATTTTTATCGAAGGCTGCGCCCCATTCAATAATGTCTTTTACACGCTGCGGGCCTTCTTTCACTACTATATCTACAATATGTTTGTTGCATAAGCCATCGCCTGCATCGAGCGTATCTTCAATATGTTTATCGTAGCTATCTTTTTCGGTGTCAAATACTGCTGCAACACCACCTTGCGCATATTTGGTGTTGGTTTCATCGGCATCGGCTTTGGTAATAATGGCAATTTTTTTCTGCGGAAATTTTTCTGCTGTTTTCACGGCATAAGTCAACCCTGCAATACCTGAGCCTACAATTAAAAAATCATATTTCAATGTCATAAATGAATGGTTGTGTTGAGTAACAATAAATGAGAAGTTTGGTTATTGTTTTTTAGAATTTAAATGCTTTGCCGTTGCTTCTAACGCCTCATACATTTCTTCGCCATATTTTCTTATTAATGGCGCTTTCAAAAATTGATAAACGGGTACTTTTAATTTTTTACCCAAAGTACAAGCGGCTTTGCATATATACCATTCGTCATAATTTAAAAACTCCATGTCATCACTTTTGGAAACTCTTATAGGATATAAGTGGCACGATATGGGCTTATGAAAAGTAGTTGCTCCGGCTTCATAAGCTTTTTCAATGCCGCATTTGGTAATGCCTTTTTCATCGAACGTTACAAAAGCGCATGGCCCGCCTTTCATCAGGGGTGTTTTCAAAGTACCTTCATCTATTACATTTACACCATGTTTTTCAATAGCTTCAATGCCTTCTTTAGTTAAAAAAGGTTTAATGTTTTTTAGTTCTTTTTTCAGAATTTTTACTTCTTCTTTTTCTAAAGGTGCACCTGCATCGCCCTCAACGCAACAAGCGCCTTTACAGGCTGTAAGGTTGCACACAAACTGGCGGTCAATTATTTCTTCGCTTATTAAAAGATTATCTATGGCTATCATGTAGCGTAGTTTCGTATTTTTGATTTTATGACAATCAAAGTTACGGTTCGTATTCTGAAATACATTTTATGCCTATCGGTTTTTTGCTTTTTTTCTGCGGAAATTTCAGCACAAAAAAATACCCACTACCATTCGTTACTATGGAAAATTTCGGGCAATGGCTTGGCTAAAGATTCGTACTTGTTTGGCACTATGCACACAAAAGATAAAACGGTTTTTAATTTTTCTGAAAACTTCAATAATGCTTTTAACAAAGCCGAAATATTTGCTATGGAAATAGCTTTAAGTAACGAAATGTACACGGGCATTTTTAGTATGATGATGGCCGATGAAAACTATAATATTCACAACTATTTGTCAGATGCTGAATATGCAAAACTCGATAGTTGGCTCAAAAAAGAATATGGATTTAAACTAAAAATGTTTGAAAAAATTAAACCTATTTTTTTGTATGTAATGACTAACAAGGCTAGCGTGGGCATGCACAATGAGCCTTTTTTAGATGAATACTTAGCCAAAGAAGCTGAAGCAAAAGGTAAAGAAGTAGTTGGGCTGGAAACTATTGAAGAGCAGGTAGCGGCCTTAGATAATATTTCTTTAGAAGAACAGTTTGAAATGATTTTGCAAAGCATAAATCATCAGAAAAAAGAACGAAAGGAATATCAAAAACTTTTGAAAACCTATGTAAAACAAGATTTAGATAAAATGCTGAAAACAATTCAGGAATCAAGTATAAGCAAAGTTTCCTACCAGAAACTTATTGATGACAGAAATGCTACGATGGCTCAAAGAATATTGCCTCTATTGAAAGAAAAATCAACCTTTGTTGCCGTAGGCGCAGGACATTTACCGGGCGATAAGGGCATAATAAATATTTTGAGAAAAAATGGATATGTTGTAGATCCAGTAAAATAAAAATTGTTATAAAGCCTTTTAAAAATAAGGTTTTGCAATGCTTAATAATTTATTAAATTTGACAGCTATCTAATAATAATGGTTCGTACTATTTCGCTTGTTTTTTCTTTAGTTGTAATTAATGTTTTGAACCTGTTTAGTCAAGGCATTAACGGTCCGGAGCAGGATTGTCCGTTTGCCTTGCCGGTGTGTCAGACTATATACCAACAAACTCAAACTTATAATGGTGGCGGACTATTAAAGGACCTGCCTGATGATATTAGTTGTTTAACTAACGAAGAAAACAACTCTGTGTGGTACATCTTTACCGTGAACACACCCGGAAATCTTGAAATGGTTATAACGCCATTGCAGAATGATGACTATGACTTTGCCTTATACAATATAACAGGCAAAGATTGCAATGCTATTACACAAGACTCGTTGCCAACCACCAGATGCAGCTACTCTGCCAATCTTGGACAAACAGGTTTAAAAGACGGATTTGTTGATTCTGTTGCGGGCGTTCCTGACCCCACGTTTCTTGCGCCACTAACCGTGCAGGCAGGAGAAACCTATGTGCTTGTTGTTGACAACTTTAATACGGGAGGTGGCGGGTATATTTTAGATTTTACTACCAATATGCCTAATCCGGCAAGTATTGTAGATGTTACACCACCCTCAATTGTTAGCGTGGACAATTTAACCTGCGACACCACTAGAACAATCGTTTTAAACATGTCAGAAAACATACTTTGTAGCAGTATTGACACTACTGGGGGGCAGTTTAACATTACAGGGCCAACCAATATAAACGTAATTGCTGCTGAAGGCGTTAACTGTAATGCAGGTGCATTTACTAATCAAGTTTCCATTACTTTATCTGAGCCGATTTTAGTTGGCGGCAATTATGTTTTAAATACTACAGCCGGAACAGGAGGGCTTGTTATTTCTGACTTTTGTAACAATCAACTTATCGATGTTCCTTTCCCTTTAGTTGCTCTTGACATTGTTTTCCCTGATTTCGATTTTACCATAAAAGCAAGTTGTGCTAAAGACACCTTTTATTTTGAAGACAAAACTATTGGAAACCCGGTTTCTTGGTCGTGGGATTTTGGAGATGGTAGCCAGGGGTCAACGCTGCAAAGCCCTACTCACACATTTCCTGACACAACACAATACACCATTATGCTTACAGCCAACTCCGCTGATTGTAGCAATTCTATTACCAGAACTATAAATGTTACCAGTTCGTTTAAAGCTGAATTTGTTATTAGTAATGATAATCCATGTTTGGGAGATACAGTTTATTTTTCAGACAGTTCTCCCGGAACTGCAACCAATTATTTGTGGCAATTTGGAGACGGAAATATTTCCGGAGATGAAAACCCATTCAATATTTATACACAACCGGGAAGTTTTGTTGTCTCATTAACTATTAGCGATGCTAATGTTCCGGGATGTATAGATTCTACAAGCGGACTGGTTTTTGTAAAGCCATTGCCCGATGCGCTTTTTTCTTCAGATACAGACCCTATTTGTAGTGGCTTTCCGGTTAGATTTGCAGGAAGCTCAACAACTGGAAACCAAACCTATTTTTGGGATTTTGGAAATGGTAATAATTCCACCGACTCAGTGGGGGTGTTTATTTTTCCAAGTGGCGGAAGTTATGATGTAACGCACGTGGTTATTGATGCCTTTTGTGGTTCTGATACTACAACGCTAAACTTTAATGTCTTAGACCGTCCGCAATTGAGCCTTGGCGAAGACACAGCTATTTGTCTTTCAGAAGTTGTAGTATTGACAGGGCCGGCAGTCATGGAAAAATATGAATGGTCAACAGGAGAAACCACCCAGTTTATAACATTTGGAGAGGTGCCTAATGAAGTAGCATTAACGGTTACTGCTAACGGCTGTACTAATTCGGATGCTGTATTTATTGATGAACAAAATGAAGATTGTTTTTATGTTAAAGTTCCATCTGCTTTTTCGCCTAATGGTGATGGTACCAATGATTTTTTAAGAATTTTCTTGCAAAGAATTCAATCTTTTGAATTAAAAATATTTAATCGCTGGGGCGAATTGGTTTTTGAAACTAATAATGCTAATTTATTGTGGGACGGAACTTACAAAGACGAGCCTCAGGATATTGGAGTGTTTCAATATTATATTGAAGGCGTTTCCATTAGTGGCGATAGGTTTTTCAGAAGCGGAACAATAACACTTATTCGTTAATTTCAAAAACATTTTTTGGCGCTTGTTGGTTGTTGATTACTCAAATTATGTTACAAAAATCTACCCTTGACTTTCTTAGTAAATTAGCCAAAAACAACCATAAGGAATGGTTTGATAAAAACCGACCATTATATGAAGCGGCAAAAAAAGACATGGAGCAATATACAAATGCTTTAATCAAAGAGGTGGCTTCATTTGACAGCAGCATATCTACTCTGAAAGCAAAAGATTGTACTTTTAGAATAAACAGAGATGTGCGTTTTTCAAAAAACAAAGAACCTTATAAAAATAATATGGGCGCGTACTTAGCTCCCGGGGGGAAGAAGAGCATATATGCGGGCTATTATGTGCATATTGAGCCCAGTGGAAATTCATTTCTTGCAGGAGGCATATATGTGCCCGACACAGCAACGCTTGCCAAAATAAGACAAGAGATTGACTATAATACTGATGAGTTTAAAAAAATAATTTCTTCTAAATCCTTTATTAAAACATTTGGCGAAATTTCCGGTGAGCAAGTAAAAACTGCTCCAAAGGGATATGACAAAGAACACCCGGAAATTAATTTGCTGAAATACAAAAGTTATATAGTTTCTCATAAAATTGACAGAGAAATTATTACTGATAAAAATTTTGTAAAATATTGCGGAAAAGTTTTCAAAGAAATGTACCCGTTTAATAATTTTTTAAACCGAGCGGTTTCTGAATAAATCATAAAAAAGAGGCTGTTTCAAAAGGTCATCCTTTTTTTATTTTCACCAAGTACTGTGTATAAGTAAAAGAACTGTAACTTTTTTTAAACATAGGAGTGAAGACCTGCTTCAAGTTCACCAACTATAACTAATGAATTGATAGAATTAGAGAAAATTTCTATTCGGATATTTATCAAAGACTAATCTCCTTGGGCTGCATTATAGATAGGATAAGATGTTTCTTCGAGATTGATGAAACAAGTACTTTTGTTTATGTGTGAACCAGTTGTTAAAATTTTTACATAATATAATCCAGAACGCTCTTTCAACATCTTCACTAACCCATTGTGCTTGAGTTAAACCAAATTTTACGCATCAAGCTATTTGGTATATTATTTTCAGGTGTAATTCTTGGTCCATGAATAGAATCTATCTATTTCGGATTTATGCATTAGATACTGACTTCATTTAAAAGTATTTGACTAAAATTATCTTATCTGCAGATAAGAGTCTGCCATTAGAGTTGCTAAGGTGCATTAACAGTAAGAATTCTGTATTGTCCGACAAAAGTAAAAAATAGCCTACAAAGGCTAGATTAACCCTTGAAAATATTGATATTGATTTAGTATGATAAAAAGCAGGGGCTACCCTTTCAAAAAAGAGAGAGTGTTTTTTGAGGAGGTGGCTTAGCTCTTTTTGATTGATACTCTTGCAATAATTCATTTAATGCTATGTAGTTAAACAGGTGCAGCCTGATGATAGAAACAAACACGGTGAAAGCAATTTTAGACTTGTTTTTTTGATGTATAACAGATAATAGTAGTAAAGCAATAAGCGAACACCATATCTGTATTTTAATAGCATTTTGATTGTCATCTACAAAGTATTGAAGCGGAAAGTTTTGTTTTAGCTTTTTAAAGAACAATTCAATTTGCCATCGATATTGGTATAATTGAGCAATAACATCAGCTTCTAATGTAAAGTCGTTGGTAATAAGCTCATAGGTGATACTACTTTTATCATCCCACCAAGCAATACGTCTAAGCCGAAGTGTTTTTAGTTCACCATTATCGTCTTTATAGGTTTGAAGAATACTTTCTTCTTTTATTATATGCGGATAAGGCGTATGAGCGTCATGTAAACATTCATATTCAGGATGATAAAGAGCATTTTCTTTCTGTTTGGTAACAAAACGAATACCTTGTTCACAAAAGGCTGCAAATTGGTGGTAATTGTTATATGCTTTATCAAACACAATATAAGAGCCTTGTGGTAACGACAGTGTTTTATACACTTGTTGGTCGTGTTCAGCAGCTGCACTGAATTGAATAAAAGAGGGCATCAATGAGCTGCTTTCTATCACGGTATTCCTTTTAATGCCTCCTTTTTTTCTGCCATTACCACTATACCTGCCTACAGTTTTAAGAATAGCTTTAAACAACCCGAATACCGTAGAATCCATTAAAAACAGATTTTGAACAACGGCTTTGGGCAAAGTGTTGTTCGACAAAGAAGGTTTGTCAATGCCTAATTACTGAATACTGATAACTTATCACATAAACCCAAAGACTAACACCCGTTTATATTAAAAGAATAGCATTAATTTATACATTTTAATTTTCAGAAAATTTTGTGTTAGTTTCATGTTATTATTTCAAAACCAACTAATTAACTCCCTTTTCTGTATGAAAAAAATTAACTCGCTACTGTTGCTGTTTTTTATTGCAACGGGTCTTTCTGCCCAAACTTTAGTTTCTGACACGATTCTGCTTAGACTTAGCAAAGCCGATGTAGATTCGTTGTACACCGCTAATGGTGTTCCGGCATTTTTATTTCCTACACAGTATGCCGTAAATGTGCATCGTGTAATTTACAATACGCTCGATGGAAAAAACCAGCCTACCATTGCTTCGGGCCTGGTTGTGGTGCCGGTGGGCGATACTTGTCCGGTGCCTTTTATCAGTTATCAGCATGGCACACAATCTAAAAAAGACCAGGTGTTTTCTTATTTAAAAGGCGAGTGGATAGTAGGTGTTGCAGGGGCTGCAACGGGCTATTTGGCTTGCTTGCCCGATTATATCGGCTTAGGCTTTGGCCCGGGTATTCACCCCTACCAGCATGCCGAAACCGAGGCACGTGCCGTTGTAGATATATTAAGAGCTGCCAGAGAAATTGGCGTTAGAGAAGGCTTAAACTTAAGCGAAGAATTGTTTTTATTAGGCTACTCTCAGGGGGGCCACGCTACTATGGCGGCCCACCGCGAAATTCAGCAAAACCTTGCAGGCGAATTTACCGTTACGGCATCGGCACCTTTGTCGGGGGCTTACGATATGTCGGGCGTGCAGTTCGATATGGTGGCTTCTTTCGACCCCTATTCAGTGCCCGGTTATTTGCCTTTTTTAATTATTGGCTATCAGGATGTTTATGGCACTTTGTATAACGATATTTCTGAAATTTTTGCTGAACCATACGATTCTATATTGCCTCCACTTTTCGATGGCAACTATACAATTGGCGAAGTGAATGCTGTAATGCCATCGGTACCACGATTAATTATAGACAGTGCCTATGCTGCGGCATTTTTCTCAGACCCGCAACACCCTGCTTTATTGGCTTTGAAAGATAACGATGTGTATGATTGGGTGCCGGAAGCCCCTGTAAGAATGAGCTATTGCGAAATGGATGAAGAAGTGAGTTTCTTAAACGCCTTTGTTGCCAGAGACACTATGCAGGCAAGGGGTGCCACTAATGTAGAAATAGTAAACCGCTCTTCTACCTTAGGCCATTTTGAGTGTGCACAGCCTTCTATTTTGCTTACCAAGTTCTGGTTCGATTCGCTGGCAACGGCTTCTATATTTTGTAATCCTACAGGTATTTTTTTGGCCGATATAAAAAATGAACAGCTGAATATTTTTCCTAACCCTGCAAAAGATAAAGTGCAAATAAGTTTCAGCAATAAAGAAAAAGAAAACTATACGGTTTTTATTGCTACTTCGGCAGGGCGAATAATTAAAACCATTAAAAATGTTACAGAAGATACCGTGCAGGTAGCAACCGGAGATCTTCCAACGGGCATTTATATAGTTTTAATACGTAACGGGCAAAAATCGCATTGGGGCAAGTTGCTTAAAGAATAAGCATTTACTTAGGTAAATTGCGTGATGTGTCGAATTTAATTTGAAGTAATTTTACCACAACTTTATTTTAATAAATACGTAACAGCAATATACTTTAACATATTTTATGCCTGCCACCCTTACAGCAACCGGAAAGAGAAAGAAAACTGCTAAACCCATGCCTTTTATTGCTCCCGATACCAAATACTTTTTAAATAAAGCGGCATTTGATGAAGCCGTTGGAAAAGATTTTATTCAGCGCGCCAACGAGGCTTTAAAGAAAGGTGAAAAGTTTTTAGTGGGCCTGTCGCACGGGCAATCGCCATCAGGTGCTTACCAGTATGTTTTTCAGCATTACGATGAAATTATTCAGCCTGAAAATATATTATACACCTTTGTAAACTCGCCTTTAGAAAGGCAGCGTAACCTTACCAATATTTTCGATGCCGGTAATTTTATAAAGAAACTATTCAGGGTTGGCTACATCAATAAATCGCAAATTTTAGGCTCTTCATTACAGCGCGAATCGTTGGAAGCCTATACGGCAAAGTTTAACGAGCAACTTTCGGTTTACTTAAAACAGCATAAAAAGCAAGGCTTAGATTATGTGTTTTTAGCATCAGACCCAACAGGCCGTGTAGCAGGTATAGGCCGAACTTCTGAAGCTTTTCATTCTTCTGAAATAGCTGTAATAGTTAACGATGCAGGCGAAAAAGAATTAACGGCTACCCCCGATTTTCTGCTGCGCTCTAAACGCATAGCTTTTTTAGCCACCAAAGCCGATAAAAGAAGGCCCCTGGCATGGCTATATGCGGTTGAAGGTAAAAAAGAGGAAAGCCCCAGTTTTTTAAGATACATTGATGATGTTCAAAACCGCTTAACAGTTTTTATTGATGACAAAGCGCTTACCTGGCCACAAATAGAAATTAACAGAGAAACACCTTACGGCAACAGCACCATTAGAGTAGATTTGGCTAATCCTTATGATGAAGATGCTGCCGAGAAAAAGCCGGTAATAGTAATGGTGCATGGCTTTTTAGGCTTGAACTCTTTTGATGGACTGCTAACTGCTATACCTTCTCATAAATACATAGCAGCGGCTATGCACTATGGCTCTATTCCAAGTGAAATGCCGCCTTCACGATATTCGCATCATGTAGCCAAAAATATCGATGCCGTTATAGGGCATTTTGGCAAAAAAGGGCATCCGGTATATCTGCTCGACCATTCAATGGGCAACATATACTTCTTAATGATAGACAAGAATATTGATGATTATAAACACGTAAAAAAGTATTTAAAAGGCAGAATAGGTGCCAACCCGTTTTTTGGCGAAGAATCTAAACATGCGATACTGGGTTTTTTAGACACGCTGATATTACCTGCCCTTTCATACCTTAAAAACTTTGCTGCCAAACCTGTAATATTTACGCTGCGCAATGTAATCCCTTTCGACCCGAAAAGCTCGGTAAGAAAAAGAGGTATTTGGCTTTCGGAATGGTTAATAAAAAAAGATTCGGCAACGCGCGACAGAATATGGAACGCTGCCAAAACCCGCATTTTAGAATTAATGTCTAAAATGGATTCTTTGCCGCACCTTAACAGAATTCCTATTGAAAATGCCCTGAACCGTTTACCCGCAAAAGTATTTGCCATTCAAACACATTCAGCCTTAGAACAATCCGTTCAGTTTGATAAGCAACAGGGGCTTATAAATGTGTTGAAATATGGCATTCAGGTTTCTATTATTAAAAGTGAAAGAGACGGTGTGGCAAAATATGTTTCCAGAATTTATAATCATCCTGAAATAAATGTAATTGATATTACCAACTACGAAGAAAAAGACTTGTTTCGCGAGCACTTATACCACATGGTAAACCCGCAACACACCGTAGAAATAATTGAGCAATTTATAGAAGCCTCTGAAGCAAAGAAGAGCTAACTTTCTTACAGCGGAATACTAAACTGTATTACAGTGCCGGTTATACTTTCAGATTGAATATTGAAGCTGGCGTTCATCATTTTTATACGTGCAAAAATATTTTGCCAGCCTATACCGGTAGATTTTTCTACAGTTTTCATGCTTAGTCCTTTTCCATTGTCTTTAACCAGAAAGTGCAGGGCGTTATTTCTATAATCTATTCTGAAAATAATTTTTGTTGCGGCAGCATGTTTTAAAACGTTATTCAGTATTTCCTGAATAATTCTGAATATGGCTATTTCTTTATCTTTTGGCAATGATAATTTCTTAACCCCTTCTGGTATATCTACTTCAATCTCTGTAGTGCCGGCAATATTTATATCGTTGGCAATACGCATTATAGCATCTGCCAGTCCAAAGCGTAATTCATTTGGCAATAAGTTATGAGAAATGTTTCTGGCCTCCTGAATGGTTTCATCAACCAGTTTTTTGGCAAGTTCAATTTCTTCTTTCGAGGCCTTGTCTTGCTCCTGAACAGTTACTGATGACAGCATCATTTTTATAACCGATAATTTTTGTCCTAAGCTATCATGTAAATCTCGGGCAATTCTTATGCGTTCATTTTCTTGAATGGTATATAGGTTGCTGATATAATGAATATTATTTTTTTCCAGAAAGTTATTGAAAGCGGTATTCTCGTCAACTATTTTTTTATACAAATAACTCATGGCAAAAGTGTACAGCAGCAATTCAAAAATTATAGAAAACTCCCAGTAGTAGTTAGGATAAAAAACGCTCATGTAATTTAGCTGCTGTAATAAATGCAAAACCGAATTAAATGCAATAGGCAAAATGCTTACAAAAAACACCCACGATAACTTGTATCCTTTTTTTCCGGCATAATAAAAATGAAACATGGAAACAGGTACAGCAAGTATGTAAACAGGTTTCAGCAAATAAAAATAAATCTTGTAAAACGTTTTGCTTTCGGGAAGAATAGTGGCACTAATAACAGCTAAGCTGATTAACAAGGCATAGAAAATGAAAAATTTTCTTACCCAAATATTACTGTAGGGTTTAGGAATTAATAAATAAAAATACCATGCCGATGTGGCTACCACCAGGCCGTTTGTTAAGCCTCTTAAATCGTAATGAAAAAATGACAGCCATGAAAGGTAGGGTATTATCCAGCCTTTTATGGTAAATACCATTGCAATGTTTGAAAAAACAAATAATGAATAGGCCAGGTAAACTTTATTGCGTGTGTAAATAAAAAGAATAAGCCCTATAAATGCTGCAAAAGAAGTAAACCCAAAAAGAGCATACTTAAAAGGTTCGCTTTCCCAAAATGAAATATTTCTTTGTTTAAAATCTGCTGCTTTCCAAAGTTTTATAGTGGCTCTTATGGAAGAGTATTCCGATTTCAAATCCATATAAATATCAGTGTGCCCACTGTCTATTTCAAAAAATATACAATACCTGCCATTAGCAACATTATTGGCTGCATTGCTTTTAAGCATATCAATTCCGGTAAACACTGAGCAGGTAACTGCACCATCTTGTACGCAAAAAAGTTTTATAGTGTCGGTATGGTAAGGATGAAACTCAACTACAAGCGATTCTTTTTTTGATGATTGCACCGGAAACTTCAGCCATACCTGCTGGTCGAAATAGCCAAAGTTTAAAAATCCTTTCTCGTTAAGAATAAAACTATCGGGGGTAGCTAAAACATCGGCCAAAGTTTTTTTTGCTGTTTTATCGATAATATATGACGCCTCGTCAATAACCAACTGTCCGGGCTGAAGATTATCTATAAAAATTTTTTGCTGAATTTGTTTTGCTGAAACATTGAAGCATAAGTGCTCCAAAGAAAGCATTAATAAGAACCCTAAAAAGCGATAAATGATAGTATAATTCAGCATAGTTTACTTCTGCTGCAATTTAAAAGATTATTCAGCAAAAAGAAATATAGTTTTAAGCCAAACTTTAATGTTCAAATTTTTCTAAAAGTATTTTTTATTTTTACCCACTGCAATGATAACAAAAACTCATACCGTAAAAGACGTTTTAAATCATAACCATTACTTAGAAATGGTAATGGAGCGGTATGATATTTTGTTTAACGAGCGCGAAAACAAATTAGAAGTAATAGCAGCAAACAAAGGCGTTGAAATAGATTTCTTTGTAGAAATTTTAAACCTTTTTGATAGCGAAAAGCCTTTTTCAAAAGACAATTTAATACAATACGATATTCCGGTAGTTTTAGATTATTTAAAAAGAACACACCGGTATTATCTTGAAAAAAGATTGTTTGAGCTGGAAAACAGTGTTCAGGCTGTTTGCGATGATGAAGCAGCCAGTGATGCTTTTCTTATAGGGTTGCTAAATAATTTTTTTTCAGAATTTAAAAGCGATTTGTGGGAACACATAGAGTTAGAAGAAAATTTTTTGTTTCCGCATATTAACTTTTTACAGGTTGCCCAAAAAGGCTATTGCTCAATTGAAGCAAAGCGAAAACTAAAAAACTTTTCGGTACAAAAATTTATTTCCGACCATAACGATGATTCAGAAAAACAGCTTGCTGAATTATTAGAAATATTGGATTATTTATATCCCGATACTCATTTTTTATCCCCGGTTTCTATTCTTAAAAAACAGCTTTTTGCCTTTGAGAAAGACCTTCATATTCACGCTTTGGTAGAAGATGAGGTGTTGATGCCAAAGGTTATTTGTTTAGAAAATTCAATTATTTCAAAGTTTTAATTCCCCTTTAATTGTAAAAATATTGTCATTCGCAACAATTTATTTGGAACAAGTCTAAATAAAGATAACTTTGCTTCCGAATTCTAAAAACCCAATTAAATAATGAAAAACATTTTCAAAAACATTACCGTAGCGTTAATTATTGCTACCAGCTTTGTTGCATGTAAAAAAGATAAAGAAGAACTGCAAATTCCTGACACTTATGATGGAAGTACTTTTGATGCCAACACCGCGCAAGAGTATGAAATAAGAGCACAGCTAAAAACTTTAACCGATGAAATGAAAAAAGGCAGAGTAAATGGGGTAACTGTTGATGCCTCTACATTAAACAGTTTATACAATGCTGGAACAAAATCTTTAAATAGCATTACCATTAGCCAGTATAATGCACAAATTCCCACTTTATTAAACGAATTGGCAGCAGCAAGTGGCGGCACTTATGATGCAACACAACCTGTAAGCGGGCAAGGAGGCACTTATGGTGGCAGCAGCAAGTATTTATTCGATGAAAATGGTGTTGAATTAGAACAATTAGTAGAAAAGGGATTGTTTGGTGCAGCCTTATACAACTATGCCGCTACCCAAATACTAACTGGCGATGTTGACCAGGCTAAATTAGATAAGGCTTTGGCTTTATTTGGTGCAAACCCAACTTTTCCAAACAGCAGCGATGCCTCTAAACATCAAAAGCCCGATGTTTATGGCGCAGTATATGCCGCAAGAAGAGATGATAATTCAGGAAATGGCGTTTACCTTTCATTAAAAAAGAATTTTATAAAAGCACAAGCTGCAATTAAAGCAGGCAGTGATTACAATGAGGAAAGAGACGAGGCTGTTAATGAAATTTTATTAAACTGGGAAAAAGCACTTGCCGCAACTGTAATTAACTATTCTTTTGACGGAATTAGCAAACTTTCATCCACCACGCCCGATGATGCAACAAGAGCAGGAGCGTTACACTCTTTAGGCGAAGCAGTAGGTTTTGCCGGAGGCTTAAAATTTATAGCGCGCAAAAAAATTAAAGATGCTACTATAGATGCAGTTTTGGCAAAATTGAAATACCCTTATGGAGGCCCGGGAACTATGCACGAGTTTGTGAAAAATCCTGTTCAGTCAGTTGCCGATTTACAAGAGATTGTTAATTTACTGAAACAAGAATATGGTTTCTCTGATGCTGAAGTAGAAAGTTTCAAGAAAAACTGGGTTTCTGAACAACAACGATAGTTTTTAATTTTTAACGATTCCGTCTTTTTTATAGTCAATAGGCGGAATCGTTTCTTTTTAAATACAATGACAAAAATCACTATTTAGACCAAGTCTAAATCAATATCTTTACAACCTCTTATGCAGTACTTGAAAACATTATCATCGGTTTGCTTTATAGTAGTTACTATAGTAGTATTTTCTGCTTGTGATAAAAACAAGAACAATAACAGCAACAGTTACAACAGAAAAGCCATGTTGGAAAATTATGCTGATAACCTGATTATGCCTGCATATTTGCAATTACAGCAAAAAATAAACTTACTTAAAACTGCCTCTGATAACTTTATTCAAAACCCAGACAACGCTACACTATTGAACCTTCAGGATGCCTGGAAAGAAGCAGCTAAGGCATTTCAGTTTTGTAATAGTTTTGATTTTGGTCCGGCAGAAACATTAACAGGAACCTTAACTACTGACATTGCCACCTTTCCGATAAACGAAACGCTTACTGAAGATTTCATTTCGCAAATGGCTAATGTAGGGTTTAATCCGCTGAATAATTTTTCACGAGATACCAGAGGTTTATACGGAATTGAATACCTTATTTTTAAAAATGATGCAAACACCACCATTGCTAACTTTTCAGATGAAAAACGTAAAAATTATTTAGCTGCCATAGTAAATGTTATAAAAAGCAGAGTTGACAGTATAAACAATGATTGGCTACAATACAGAAACACCTTTATAAATGCCGATGGTACCGATGCAGGAAGCAGTGCATCTTTATTGTTTAATCAATTTTTAATTGGTTATGAAAACAATAAAAATTTTAAACTTGGGCTGCCTCTTGGCTTGCGTGCCGGGCAAACTACTACTGAACCCGAAAAAGTTGAAGCCTACTACAGTGGAATTTCAACCGAGTTAATAAAACTGAATTTTGAAAGTACCATGCAGATTTATTTTGGTAACAATTTTGAAAATCAAGAAGGCTTGGGGTTAGATGATTATTTGAAAAGTATTGAAGGGGGAGAAATACTGGTTAGTGAAACGCTTGCTCAAATGAATAATGTTAAAGATGCACTGAATAATATTCCACAAGGAAAACTATCAGACATTATTGTTTCTGATTTTACTAAACCCGATGCAGCACATACCGAAATGGCAAAACTAACTCGTTACATAAAAAGTGATATGTCTTCGTTGTTAGGTATATCCATTACATTTAGTAGCGGTGATGGCGACTAGAATTTAGAGGTTAGAAATTGGAAGTTTGATTAATGATGTTATGCAGAAAGATGGCTTATTTAATACTAGTGCAACAGAAGAATCTGTAATGCCTAATAAGCTATATAATCAAAACAATCTCACTTCTAAAATCTCACTTCTAAAATCTAATTTCTCACTTCTTACTTCTCAGCCTGTTTTTATTGAGCCGTTAGCTTTCTTCCGTATTATGTTTGGTTTAATGATGTTGATTAGCACCATACGTTTTATGGCGCTGGGCTGGATAGATTATCAATATCTTAATTCAGTCTTTCATTTTAAATATTATGGCTTTGAGTGGGTACAAGCAATGGGTAGCACGGGCATGTATGTCTTATACTCATTAATGATAATTGCATCGCTATTTATTATGCTCGGCTTGTTTTATCGTGTTGCAGCCATCTTTTTTTTCTTTGCTTTTACTTATTGCGAACTGATTGATAAAACTTACTATCTCAATCATTACTATTTTATTTCTATCGTTAGTTTGCTAATGATTTTTTTACCTGCTGAAAGAAAATATTCTTTAGATGTTTCATGGCGAAAAATTGCATCCTTTGATTATGTGCCAGCATGGACTATTAATCTCGTAAAATTTCAACTGGGCATAGTGTATTTTTTTGCGGGAATTGCTAAGCTGAATCATAGCTGGTTAATTGATGCCATGCCTTTAAAAATATGGCTGCCGGCACAAAGTCATTTGCCCATAATTGGCAGCTTGTTTGAAATTTCATGGATGCCCCACGCTTTCAGTTGGGCAGGGGCTTTGTTCGATTTAACTATTCTGTTTATCTTACTTTCAAGGTTTTGGTATTTGGGCTTTATTGCAGTAATTGGGTTTCATGCACTCACCGGTATTTTTTTTCAGATAGGTATGTTCCCTATAATAATGATATGTAGCGTGCCCATTTTTTTTCCGGTTGCAGTACACCAAAAAATATTTTCTTTTTTTTCTGAAATATTTTCATCCCCCTTACCCCCTTCAAAAGGGGGGCTTAGCCTTCCTGATATTCTAGAATCAACAAATCATAAATCCAATCCCGATAGCTATCGGGACATAATTCATAAATGCTACAGCTATCCTAAATTTATTTTAAAACCATTAGCTGTTGCGCTAGTAATTCATGTGTTATTTCAAATAGTTTTTCCTTGGAGGCATGTGTTATACCCCGGCAATATGTTTTGGACTGAAGAAGGCTATCGCTTTGGCTGGCGAGTAATGTTAATGGAAAAAGCAGGCTATGCTACTTTCTATGTAAAAGATGGAGAAAATGGAAAAGAAGGCATAGTTATAAATTCAGAATTCTTGAATGAACATCAGGAAAAGCAAATGGCCATGCAGCCCGATATGATTTTAGAATTTGCCCACTTCTTAGGCAAGCACTATAAAGAAAAGGGCATGGACGACCCACGAGTGAGAGTAGAAGCTTATGTAACCTTGAATGGCAGCAGAAGCAAACTATTAGTAAACCCTGAAGTGAATTTATTAGCTTATCAAGAAAGCATGAAACCTAAAACGTGGCTGATGCCGTATGAAAAATAAGTTTTCAGTTATCGGTTATCAGTTATCAGTTTTTTGGAAATCCTTTCAAATTACTTCAACATTTCTTTGGACTGTAGTCTATGGACTATTAACGCTCACCTCATTTGCCCAAGCGACTTACACAATTAAAGGAACTGTAACCGATAAATCAACCGGCAACCCTATTTTGGCACAAATACTCATTGAAGATTTTCAGAAAGGTGTAGTGACCGATGAGAAAGGCAATTTCAGCATTAATAGTATTACCACTAATACTTTCAGGCTGAAAATTTCGAGCATCGGTTATGTTCCTTTTCAGCAAAAAATAAGATTGAGCAAAACTGAAGAAACATTGAAAATTGCATTAGAGCCTTCTGATATGTTGCTGAATGAAGTAATAATTGCCCAACAACGTAACAATGAAGATTTTTCTATTATAAGACTTAAAGCAATTGATGGCAGTGCCATTTATGCAGGCAAAAAAACAGAAGTAATATTACCTGAATTGATGGCAGCCAATAAAGCCACAAACAATGCCCGCCAGATTTTTGCTAAAGTGCCGGGTCTAAACATTTGGGAGAGCGATGGCGCAGGTTTGCAAATGGGTATTGGAGGAAGAGGATTGAGTCCTAACCGAAATTCTAATTTCAATGTGCGCCAAAACGGATATGATATTAGTGCTGATGCGCTGGGTTATCCTGAAAGTTATTATACGCCACCGGTAGAGGCTTTGGAAAGAATTGAAGTGGTGCGTGGCGCAGCCTCGTTGCAGTATGGCACTCAATTTGGCGGCTTGGTAAACTTTGTACTGAAAAAAGGAAATGAAACAACGCCTTTAGAAATTACAACCAGACAAACTGTAGGCTCTTGGGGATTATATAATAGCTTTAATAGTATTGGCGGAAATACTCAAAAAGTAAACTATTATGGTTTCTATCAATACAAAAGAGGCAATGGCTGGCGGCCTAACTCAGGTTTTGAAAACCATACAGCTTTTGCTACGTTCAACTTTAAAGTTTCCAAAAAAGTAAAAATTGGGGTTGAGTACACCCACTTAAATTATTTGGCTCAACAAGCTGGCGGCTTAACTGATGCACAATTTGAACAAGACCCGCGCCAATCATTTCGCGAACGAAACTGGTTTAAAGTTAACTGGAATTTAATGGCGGTTACTTTAGATTATAAGATTAATGACAGAAGCAAAATTAACGTGCGCAATTTTGGTTTGTATTCAAGCAGGCAGGCTTTAGGTATTTTAGAACGCATTAATGAAATTGACCGTGGCCAAAATCGTGATTTAATTTCAGATACTTATTTGAATTTCGGTAATGAAACGCGTTTTATTCATCGCTACAATTTATTTAAGCAATCGCATACTGTACTCACAGGTGTTAGAGTGTATAAAGGTTTCACTGAAAGAGCACAAGGCTTTGCCGATAATAGTGCAGCACCCAATTTCAGATTTTTGAACCCTGAACGCCCCGGAAAATCTGATTATGTTTTCCCAGGGTTTAATTTCTCATGGTTTGTTGAAAATGTGTTTAACATCACCAAAAATTTTACACTCACCCCAGGTATTCGCAGCGAATATATTTACACTGCTGCTGATGGCAACTATAATATTAGAATTGCTGATTTTGCCGGTAATATTATTACCGATACCCTTATTCCTGAGCAAAGGCAACGCGCCAGAGGATTAATATTGATGGGTATTGGAGCAAGTTATAAGCCGCTTGTTTTTGTAGAAACTTATGCTAATTTTTCGCAGAATTATCGTTCAATTACTTTCAGTGATTTAAGAATTGAAAATCCCAATTTCAGCGTTGACCCTAACATTCAAGATGAAAGAGGCTACAATGCTGACCTTGGCGCAAGAGGCTCTTACAAGCGATTAATTAATTATGACGTAAGTGTGTTTCTATTGTCATACAACAATCGCATAGGGCAGGTATTTAAAAACGATACGGTTTCGCCTTTTTTACCTTATCGTTACCGTACCAATATTGGCCAATCGATTACACTTGGAGCTGAATTGTTTTTAGAAAGTGATTTGTTACAGGTGTTTGGAATGAAAAATGACAACTATGCTCTGAATTTATTTTTCAATGGTGCATTTATTCGTGCTACTTATATACGCTCTGATGATAATGCTATTGAAGGTAACGAGGTAGAACTGGTTCCGCCTGTATTAATCAGAACGGGTATTGGTTTTTCAGCACATAAGCTGAAACTATCGTTACAGTATTCTTATGTGAAACAGCATTTTACTGATGCTACTAATGCTATTAGAACTTCAACCGCTGTAAATGGTATTATCCCTTCTTATTTTGTTATGGATTTTTCAGCACAATATCCTATAAAATGGTTTCAGTTTGAAGCAGGTATTAACAACCTTACCAATAATAAATATTTCACTCGTAGGGCCGATGCTTATCCCGGCCCGGGTATTATTCCTTCTGATGCTTTAAATTTTTATGTAGCCCTTCAATATAAGTTTACGGCAAAAGCTAAACACAAGAAAAGCAAATAACTGTGTAATTCATTAAAGACAAAGCGTTTACTTTACTTTCCGATACAGAACTTTCCGAAGATGGTGCCTAATATGTCCCTGTCCACATCTATATCTCCGGTAATGGCTCCTAATGCACTTAGGGCTCTGCGAATATCAAGCGAAAGTAAATCTCCGGTAGTGTGATTGTCTATGCCTTGCATAACATCGTCTAAAGCTGCTTTGGCCTGCTGCAATGCTTCATAGTGGCGTGCATTGGTAACTATAGTGTCGTTAAGATTTAGTTGTGAGCCAACTACTTTTTGTACCAAAGTGTTTTTCAGGTTTTCTAAATGCAAATGGTTTTTAGAAGAAATGAAAATAATATTTTCTATAGCCTGAAACTTTTGTTGTGCTTCAGCTTCAGTTATTAAATCTATTTTATTGCCTACAGTAATTAATGGAATATCATGAGCATTCAACATTTTTAAATCCGCTTCAACTTCTTTTGCAGTCATGTTATTTACATCAAACAAATAAACCACCAGTGCTGATTGACGAATTTTTTGCATGGTGCGTTCAATTCCTATTTTCTCAATAGTATCGGTTGCTTCTCTTATGCCGGCAGTATCAATAAGCCTGAAATTAATACCATCAATATTCAGTACTTCTTCAATCACATCGCGAGTAGTGCCCGGAATGTCTGAAACTATAGCACGTTCTTCTTGCAACAGTGCATTCAGCAAAGTAGATTTTCCGGCATTAGGACGGCCCGCAATTACAGTATTAACGCCATTTTTAATTACGTTGCCCAACTTAAATGAGTTAATTAATTCTGATACATGGTGAACAAGGCTGGCTACCAGATTTTTTAAATCGTTTCTATTGGCAAATTCTACATCTTCTTCTCCAAAATCAAGTTCTAATTCAATTAATGCTGTGAAATTAATAAGTTGCTCTCGCAATAATTTTATTTGATTAGAAAAACCACCGCGCATTTGTTGCAACGCCACCTGATGCGATGAAGCTGAATCGGAAGCAATTAAATCGGAAACAGCTTCGGCTTGCGACAAATCAAATCTTCCATTCATAAAGGCACGCAGGGTAAACTCTCCCGGTTGGGCATGGCGTGCACCTGCATCGGTTAAAGCATTAATAATTTTCTGCTGAATAAATTGCGAGCCATGACACGAAATTTCTACCACGTTTTCTTTAGTGTATGACTTGGGCTCTTTAAACAAACTCACTACCACTTCATCTATTACCTCATCGTTGTTTTTAATGTAGCCAAAATGTATAGTGTGCGATGGTTGTTGCGTTAAATCTTTCCCTTTCCAAACTTTCTGGCAAATATTTATAGCTTCTTTTCCTGATAATCTAATAACACCTATTGCGCCTTTGCCTTGAGGAGTCGCCAAAGCCACAATGGTATCTTCATTAGCCAAATCGTTATATGAAATCATGCAGCAAATTTAACGATAAAAACACCTCAAACCTTTTATTAATAACAATCAAAACAACATCTATTTCGTAAGTTTGCGACTGCATGAATCATTTCATCAGAATTTTAGCATACCTGAAAAAATATACTTTTCAGGTTTTATTAAGCGTAGGTGCAAACCTTATGTCCATCTTATTCTCATTGGTGTCGCTTACCATGATTATTCCTTTTTTGCAATTACTTTTCGATAAAAATATTACTGCTGAAACAGCCATACCTGCACAGCCTGCATTTCATTTTTCAGTGAAATATTTTATCGACTTGTTTAATCATTATTTTCTGAAAGTAATAGTTACTTATGGAAAAATTGATGCGCTGCTATTTATCTGTTTATTAGTAGCGGTTATTTTTTTACTGAAAAATACTTTTCGTTATGCCTCATTATTTTTTCTGGCCCCGGTAAGAAATGGTGTGGTGAAAGATATTAGAAACGAACTGTTTCAAAAGCTGCTTTCGTTGCCATTGGCATTTTATGCCAACGAGAAAAAAGGCGATGTAATTACCCGCATGACTTCTGATGTACAAGAAGTAGAATACGGAATTATCAGCGTATTAGAAGTTACTTTTCGTGAGCCGATTACCATAGTGGTATATTTATCAGCCATGATTTTTATGAGTCCGCAGCTAACCATATTTGTGTTGGGTATGTTGCTGGCTACCGGTTTTATTGTGGGGCGCATTGGTAAAAGCCTGAAACGAACTTCTATAAAAGGGCAAAGTAAACTGGGCGAGTTAATGCAAATTATTGAAGAGTCTATTTCAGGTTTACGCATCATTAAAGCCTTTACTGCTGAAACTTTTCAGACAGAAAAATTTGAAAAAGAAAATACTTCCTATTTCCGCTTAATGACAAAAATGCAGCGAAGAAAAGATTTATCGTCACCGCTTTCAGAATTTTTGGGTATTTGTATTGTAGTAACAGTGTTGTGGTTTGGAGGCAAGCTGGTATTAGACCCTACTAAAAACCTGCCTGCTGAATCCTTCATTGGTTTTATGTTGATTTTTTCGCAACTCATTCCACCTGCAAAAAGTTTCTCGGCAGCATTTTATAATATTCAAAAAGGCCTGGCTTCTTCAGAGCGCATTTATAAAATTTTAGATGCTGAAAATACTATTACAGAAAAGCCCGATGCAGTGACACTTAATAGTTTTCAGCGAAGCATTGTGCTAAAAAATGTATCGTTTGCCTATAATAATTTCGATGAAAAGCAAATTCTGAAAAACATAAACATTGAAGTTAAAAAAGGGAAAATGATTGCTGTGGTCGGGCAGTCGGGTTCAGGAAAATCTACATTGGTAAACTTGCTGCCACGCTTTTATGATGTGCAGAAAGGTGAAATTTTAATTGATGGCGTAAACGTAAAAGATTGCACGTTGAATAGTTTAAGACAATTGTATGGCGTAGTATCGCAAGAGGCCATTTTGTTTAACGACACGGTGTTTAATAATATTTCTTTCGGCCTGAAAAACGTTTCGAAAGATGATGTAATTCGAGCCGCAAAAATCGCCAATGCACACGATTATATTATGAAGCTGGAAAACGGGTACGATACTGTTATTGGCGACAGAGGCAATAAGCTGAGCGGTGGCGAAAAACAAAGGCTCACTATTGCCCGTGCCGTATTAAGCGACCCGCCTATTTTAATTTTAGATGAAGCTACTTCATCACTTGATACCGAATCGGAAAAATTGGTGCAAGATGCCATTTATCGTTTAATGGAAAACCGTACTTCTGTGGTTATTGCACATCGTTTATCAACCATACAATATGCCGATGAAATTTTGGTAATGCACGAAGGTAATATTGTAGAGCGCGGCAATCATATAAGTCTAATGGCGAAGAATGGCATCTACCACAAGCTTGTTGCCATGCAGCAGTTTTAGATTAAAACTTCTTTATAAATATGCAACGTTTTTAATGCAGTTTGTTCTTTTGAAAAGTGAGCTGCTTTTTCTTTCGCATTAGCAACAATAGTATTTTTTAAGGTTTCATTTTGAGTTAACTGATACACATTTTCAGCAAGTTGTTCAGCATTTTTTACAGGCGACAACATGCCTGTTTTTTCGTGTGTTACCAGTTCTGAAACACCACCTGCATTAGTAGCCACTACAGGCACTCCGCAACAAAACGCATCTAATACCGTAGTGCCCAACCCTTCTGTTTCTGAGGTAAACAACAGTACCTCTATTTCACTGAAAATTTTATTTAAATCATTTCTGAAACCGGTGAATATTACATCATTTTTCAGGTTCAGTTTTTCTGCTTCTTCAAGTAATAATGTCTTCAACTCACCATCGCCAATAGCAAAATATTTTGCGTTCAGTGCATATTTTTCTTTCAACAGCTTCACGGTTTTCAGAAAAGTAAAATAGTCTTTATGTGGTGCAAGTGCAGCAACGTTAGCAATAATCAATGTATCGTTAGTAAGGCTGAATTCTTTGCGTAAAGTTCCGGTTGATTTTTCAAACTTGCTACAATCTATACCACTGTGCACTACTGCGAGTTTATTTTTAGAAACCGTTTGTAGCAAAATGTTTTCAATAGCTTCAGAAACACAAATAATTTTAGAAATATGCTTGCTGTTATATTTCCATGAAGAAAGAAAATTGTTTTTTACCGGAAAATCTACTCTTCTGCTTACTACTAATTTTGCTTTAGTATTGAAAAAACTTTTTGTTATTAGTGCCAGTGTATGTGCATGTGCATCGTGTGCATGTACAATATCGGCATTAAAGGTGTTTACGATTTTTGAAAGTCGCTGCGCATAAAAAATATCAGTGTTCCAATGTTTGGTTAATGTTGCACAATGAAAATTATTTTTTTTACAGAAATCGTGCAAAGCACTGTTGCGTGCACAAACAATAAGCTGCTCAATATTTTGTTTGTGTAGTTCTTCATATAAATAAGCCAATTGCTGCTCGCCACCGCGCCAAGTTGTTGCTGTAGAAATATGAAGAATTTTCATTTATGTGCTAATATAGCCAATATGTGTGCGCCTAGGTAAAAAGTTTAGTAAGCAACCAACTCCTCCAACATCTCTTTAAACCTTGCCTTTGCCAAAAAGTTTTGTTCTAATGGAATGGCAAAAGGCACTGGCGTATCTAACGAAGCACAACGCATTACAGGTGCATCTAAATATTCAAAACAATGTTGCGAAATCCATGCGGCTATTTCGCCACCAATGCCGCCAAACAGTGTGTCTTCATGCAGAATAATTACTTTGCCTGTTTTTTTAACGCTGGCACGAATAGCATCATAATCTAAAGGCAACAAGGTTCTTAAGTCTAAAATATCAGCCCCTCCCCAGCCCTCCCCTTCAGGGAGGGAGTTAATTGTTTCCAATGCCCACGATACTCCTGCTCCATATGTAATAATAGAAACCTCATTGCCTGCGGCAACAAGTTTTGCTTTACCAATTTCTTCAGTATAATAATCATCAGGAATTTCAGCTACCGAAGAGCGGTATAAAAATTTATGCTCGAAAAACATAACGGGGTTAGGGTCTTCAATAGCTGCCAGCAACAGTCCTTTTGCATCGTAAGGATTAGAGGGAAACACTACTTTCAAGCCCGGCACATGGGTAAACCATGCTTCGTTACTTTGTGAATGAAACGGCCCAGCACCCACACCTGCACCTGTAGGCATGCGCACCACCACATCGGCATTTTGCCCCCAGCGCCAATAAGATTTTGCCAGATTATTTACAATGGCATTAAACCCTGAAGAAACAAAATCGGCAAACTGCATTTCAATAACACTTTTCATGCCTTTTACACTCATGCCCAGGCCGGCACTTAAAATAGCACTTTCGCAAAGGGGCGTGTTGCGCACCCGCTCTTTGCCAAATTCCTGCACAAAGTTTTCAGTAATCTTAAAAACCCCGCCATATTCGGCAATGTCTTGTCCCATTAGTACCAAATTATCGTGCTTGCGCATCGATAACTTCAGCGCATCAGAAACCGCATCGACCAAACGTTTTTTGGTTTTGTCTGCTGAAGCTGGGTTTACTTCAATATAAGTATGAGGCGCATATACTTCCTGCAATTCTTTTTCAGTATCGGGAATAATTTCAGGCTCGCTGAAAGCAATATTTAAACCCGATTCTATTTCAGCATTAATCTCATTTTTTAGTTTCTCAATTAATGCTGCATCAATAATATTTCTTTCTAACAGAAATTTTTCAAAATTGGTAACGGGGTCTTTTTGCCCCCATATTTCAAACAGCTCTTTCGGCACATATTTAGTGCCCGAAGCCTCTTCGTGTCCGCGCATACGGAAGGTCATGCATTCAATTAAATAAGGCTGTGGCTTCTTCAGCATTTTTTCTTTAACCTCCTGAATGGTTTCATACACTTCCAAAATATTATTGCCATCAATCACTTTGCTTTTCATGCCATAGCCTTTGGCGCGGTCGGCTAATTGCTCGCAACGGTATTGCTCGTTAGTGGGCGTTGAAAGCCCGTAGCCGTTGTTTTCTATTATGAAAATGATGGGCAACTCCCACACTGCAGCTACATTTAAGGCTTCATGAAAATCGCCCTCGCTGGTGCCGCCATCGCCTGTAAAAGCAACAGTAATTTTATTTTCTTTTTTCAGTTTGGCAGCCAGTGCAATGCCATCGCCCACACATAGTTGCGGCCCTAAATGCGAAATCATTCCCACGATATGATACTCGTTAGTGCCAAAGTGAAAAGAGCGTTCTCTGCCTTGAGAAAAGCCGCCATTTTTACCTTGCCATTGCAGAAATAATTTCGATAAAGGAATATTGCGCGAAGTGAAAATGCCCAGATTGCGGTGCAACGGTAAAATATATTCATCGCTTTCTAATGCTTCAGTAACGCCTACTGAAATAGCCTCTTGCCCAATTCCCGAGAACCATTTGCTTACCTTGCCCTGACGCAATAAAATCAACATTTTTTCTTCAACCAATCTTGGTTTCAGAATCGCTTTATACAGTTGCTTTAAGGTTTCTTCTGAAAAATTTTTAGCGTGGAATTTCATGTTGGAGACTGGAGGTTAGAAGTTAGATTTTTGAGAGTTCTTGGAATTTTTCTTTGACAATCTTTCAAAATATGCTTCCACTTCTTGCTGAGTAAAGTATTCTCCTTTATCAATGTTTAACTCTGCATTTCTTAATTCAAGATTATACTTTTCTATTGAAATTCTTTTTGCTGTTTCGACTTTAAGAGATATTATGGCTTTCTTCATAGAAATGAATTATTGCTTTAACAATTCCCAATCTTATCTACTCTGTTTTGGTGCCTGCCACCTTCAAATTCGGTGGTTAAAAAGGCATCGACCATTTGTTGTGCATCGTCAATAGTTACAAAGCGGGCAGGCAAGCAAATAATATTAGCATTGTTGTGTTGGCGGGCTAGCCTGGCAACCTCAGTGTTCCAGCACAAAGCTGCGCGAATTTCACGGTGTTTATTGGCGGTCATGCACACCCCATTGGCACTGCCGCATATTAAAATACCCATTTCAATTTGCCCCGAAGCAACTTCGGCAGCCAGCGGATGCACGTAATCAGGATAATCTACCGATGCAGTACTATCGGTTCCGAAATCTAAAACGGTATAGCCTTTTTCGGTTAAATATGTTTTCAGCAATTCTTTGTATTCAAAGCCTGCGTGGTCGGCTCCTATGGCAATGGTTAAATGACTCATATTGATTTAAGAATTTAGATTGACGAGTTACGAATATTAAGTAAGCATTTCTTTTTCCCGGTTTCGTTCAACGGCTGCTGAAATAAAAATACTTATTTCATATAAAACATACAGCGGTACAAATACCAGCAACATGGTACCTACATCGGCAGTAGGCGTAATTATTGCTGCCACTATCGCCAAAATCACGATGGCATGTCTTCGGTATTCTCTCATAAATGCAGGCGAAAGAATACCAATTTTTGAAAGAAAATATACGGCCATTGGCAACTCGAACATTAGGCCGGTACTTAACATGAAAATGGTAATAAACGAAATATAATTAGTTACCGTAAACATGTTTTGTACGCTATCGCTAATAGAATAAGCTGCAAAGAAATTTATAGAGAAAGGTATTAACACAAAGTAGCCAAAAGCCACCCCAATAAAAAACAGCAGGGCAGTAAAAAATGCCACCACTTCTGCATAGCGCGATTCGGTATCGTATAAGCCGGGTTTAATAAACTTCCACAATTCATAAATAATTAAAGGAAAAGCAGCAATAAAGCCACACAAAAAAGAAATTTTAATGTGCATCATAAATTGCCCGGCCAGTTCAGTATTAATAAAATCTATTTGAATGCCCTGCATACAAATTAAATCGCCCAGGCCTAACTTTTCAGAAAGCGCACACAAGGCACGGTAAGTAATAAAAGAATCTTTTGTTGGTCCGAAAATAAACACATCAAAAACCCATTCTTTGGCAAATAAAGCAACAAAGAAAAAAACCAGAATAAAAGATACCGAGCGCACTATGTGCCAGCGCAACACCTCCAGGTGTTCTAAAAAAGGCATGTCTGAATCGCCTTCGGGTTTTTGCTTGCTAAATAGTGCCATAAACGGTGGCAAAGATACAAAGTGAAAAGAGATAAAAAGTTTTAATTAAAAGGGTTTTATCATTACAGAGAATCATCTTACTGATGAAGCCGATATTATCCAATCCTGAAATTCTTTCTTATAATAATTCTGTTTTACGTATTTGATGTATATCCCTAAAATTTTATCATTGCTCAACTTCAAATCAGCCTGTGTAATAATACCCTTTTTTACAAGCAACGAAACCATTTTGTTTACATCGGTATCCTTAAAATGCCTTTCCAGTTGTTCTATTATAGAAAATGCCGGAACAGTATGCAGCCATGCATAATACTGCAAAATATGTTCATGAATAATTTGTTTTGCCTTCGGAA